>DATGIF010000027.1:0-153396 GCA_035295845.1 Xanthobacteraceae bacterium | reverse complement strand
CTACCGTGCAGCCAGAGATGGCTCAGGGTGGGCTCGATCCGATCGCCAGCCGCTCTGCCGCGGATGGCCGTCCGCGGCAGAGCATTCCTCTCGGAACGGATCGACGATAATTGGATTCGCTGTGACAAGGGTGGGCTAAGGCGCGAAGCGCCGTGCCCACGGTTGCATTTCGCTTCCAAGAACAGCGTGGGCTTCGCTTCGCTCAGCCCACCCTACGAACAAATAAAACAAGGGAGGCGGAACGCCGGCAGACGCCACCCACCAAATCCGCACCATACGGGTGCGGCGCGCGCCCAAATGCGGGGCGCGCTGCGCCTACCGGCGTTCCACCGCGGTTCTTGCGGAAGCGAACCAACGCCGCCGCTCAGCTCCAGTCCGCGCTTCCTGGGACGTAGCTAAAAAGCGGCCGTTAACCGCCCCCGCCTGTCCCAGTCCAGCCAACTCTTGGCAGGCCGGTCATCATGCCGGCCGGGCGTTGTGCCGAAGCCGCCCGAGTGCGGAGGTGACGAGCCCCTGCCCGCGGGCACCGCTCTCGCTCCACCAGCCGGAGTGACCGGCCGGCGTCCTTGCAGCAAGCGAGACGGCGCGGTCATTTAGTTGGTTCGCGGATAATGTCAAATGATTCGTTCTGTGCCTGCATGGCGTTGATTCTAGGTCGTTTTCCGTACTCGTCGTGCGGCGCATCGCGCCAGCACCATGCCGGCGAGGCCAATTTTTGCATTCATGATTCCATCTTTGATTCCCAGTACGGATTGCGCTTTGCGCAATTCGGACTACGCTCGCTCGAATGTCGGTCTTTCCCCGGCGAAGCAAAATGACGCGAGTTGCATGCGATCAAGCGAGTAGGGTGGGCAAAGGCGCGAAGCGCCGTGCCCACGCGGTCTAGGGCTGAGACACAGCCGCGTGGGCAAAATCGTTCTGCGCCGTGCTTGCGCCGCATAGCCTGAGCAGACGATTTTACCCACCCTACGAATTATTTCGCCCTTGGCAATTTCGCCAGCCGCTTGATCGCGTCGCGCGGGTCGAAGCCGATGGCGTCGGCCCATTCCAGCAATTCGATGACATCGACGATCTTCTGGCCGGTCTCGACGTAGGTCACGTAGGACTGCGGGCGGCGCAGCCGCTTGGCGACGTCGACCTGGCGCAAGCCGGCCTTGTGGCGCCGTTCGACGAGGAAAGCGCGCAGGGCTTCGTGGCGGGGCGATTCCAGGGAGCGGGCCATTCTGCCTCCCGGCAACAGGAGGCGAATCGATAAAACGGCTTTTCCGTTACTCAGAATTTCGGTATGATGCTGCACACCGGCGATTGCGGCAGCAGCGCGCGTGCAACAAGCCCAAGACACGGGACGATGGCAGAGCGCCAAGACGACGAGAGACCACGGGGAGAGAGCGCGTCACCGGCTGCGGTCAGAGGCGGCGTACCGGAAACCTTCAGCCTGCAAAGCGTCGTCGAAAGCATGAAATTGCCGGGCGCCGACCTCGGCGCCGAGGTGCTGTACCGCGCCTTCCTGGCCGAGCGCGACGGGCGGCGCTTTCTCGTCCGGGTCTGGCTCGAAGCGTACCGGCAGATCGTGGAGGAGGATTGGCCAATCGTGGAGGAGGGGAAGCCGTAGACCTCTGATCGGCGGGTCGTGCGGGCGGATTATGCCTTCGGCTCATCTGCCCTACGGCGCCGCGGCAGCGCCACTTTCATCCTCCCCCGCGAAAGCGGGGGAGCGGGACCGCGCGAAGCGCGGTGGAGGGGGCGCAGGCCTCGCCGAAAATTCTGCAATGAAAACGAAGCGTCGAGTCCGCCGCCCCCTCCACCATCTTGCTACGCAAGGTGGTTTCCTCGCCTCTATCACGGGAGAGGAAAGAGACAACGGGGGGGCGTCCGAACGATTCGGAGTTTGGTGCGTTCTCAGACAAACCAGTTGGAGGAAGTCATGGACGAGAATCGTATAAGCGGCACGGCTCGCAACGTCGGCGGCAAGCTGCAGGAGGGCGTCGGCCGAGTTACCGGCGATACCAGGACGCAGGCTGAGGGCGTTGCCAACCAAGTTACAGGTGCGGCCCAGGATCTGTACGGCCGGGCTCGCGAAAGTACCAGCGAAGCCGCAGAAACGGCGCTCGACACGGCAGCGTCATTTGAGAAGCTGCTGCGGAAGACCATCGAAACTCAGCCCTATACCACCGCGGCTGTTGCGCTCGGTCTTGGCTGGCTCCTGGGCAGAATGCACCAACCCCTTTGACGTCGTTATCCGCCGTCACTGATGCAATGAAAGACCGCAAGGAGCTGCGGGTCCACTCGATGGCCAAGGAACGGCCACAGGTCCCAACATCGGCACTTGGTGGCACAAAACTTGAGTTTCCAACCGAGGTCTGCATTCGCGCACCCGGGGTGCGCTCTGTCGTAAAAACCGTCGAGCAAGCCCTCGATACCATCGATCGGGAGCTGCCTCCCGAGCTGGCCCGGCTGCCGCGCTGGACCTTTGCACGCGCGCTGCTGGTCGAGGCGCAGCACACCCATAAGTCGCGCGATCTCAACGCGGCGTTCCGACAGTTCAAACAGGCTCTGCGCAACGAGAAATGGCTCGACGGGAGTTGAGCGAGATGCCGGCGCGGCTGACTGAGCCGCTCATGGAGCATGGGCCCTGGCATGCATCGGCCATGGCCGCTGGAGCAGCCATGGCCTTAGCACCGGCATTGTGATGATCAATCTATCGCGTCACTCATACCAGACCGGCGTCTTATAATAATCGTACACCGCGCGGTCGCGTGACCGGTCGGACCAGTCCCAGTCGGTGTTCCGATTGTATTTCGGCGCGCCCTTCAGCTGGTTTTCCGTCATGCTCGTGCGATAGCCGCCGAGATTGGTGTCGTACTTCAAACTCGTCCACGGCATCGGGAAGTAGTCTTCGCCCATTCCCAGAAAGCCGCCGAACGAGACGACGGCGTATGCGACCTTGCCGCTGATCTTGTCGATCATGACCCGTTGCACGCTGCCGATCTTCTGCTGATCAGCGCCGTACACCGCGGTTCCCTCCACTTTGTCGCTGCCGATGAGCGAGGCTGTTTCGCGGCGGGTATCTACAGTGCTGGCCATTTGTTCCTCCATGATTGCTGAGCCATCACGCCAACACAGTTCCTTCGGTTTGCGTTCCGACAATGCCGTATTTGCCGGATTTGTTTGCGAATGAACGCGCCCGATGGAACGTGGGTCTGCTTCAGGGAATGGTTTTCGCCGCGCGCCGACCGAGATTTTCACTCAGAACCGCGCGCGCAGGGCGGATTAGCGGCAGTGTAATCCGCCATTCTTAGCGATACGGGACGAACGGCGGTTACGCCTTCGGCTGATGATCCGCCCTACGGGGCTAGGCCGCCTCCAGCGGCCGTCCTTCCTTCTCGCGCAGCGCCCGGAGCACGGCCTCGGCGGTGAGCGGCAGCTCGGTGAGGCGGATGCCGATGGCGTCGTCGATGGCGTTGGCGATGGCCGGCGACAGCGCCAAGGTCGAGGATTCGCCGACGCCCTTGGCGCCGAACGGCGCGTTGTGCTGATAGGCGTCGATCGCCTCGTTGATCATCACCGCTGGCATATCGGCGATGCCGGTGATTTTGTAGTCGGCAAGCGACGCGTTGGTGACCTGGCCGCCGTCGTAATTCATCTTCTCCGACAGCGTGAAGCCCAGCTGCATCAGCGCGGCGCCGGAGATCTGCGTCTCGACGATGCGCGGATTGACCTTGGTGCCGCAGTCCACCGCATTGACGAGCTTGAGCACGCGCAGCCGGCCGGTCTCGGTGTCGATCTCGATCTCGGCTCCGGCGCCGGAGACCATCCAGAACGGCGTGATCTGCGGCGACAGGCCGGTGTCGTGATCGGGCTCGACGTGCTCGGGCCGGTAGCTGCCGGTGCCGACGATGTTGCCGGCCTTCATGCCGTATTTTTTGATGAACAGGCCGGCGATCGGCGTGTTGCTGCCTTCCGGCTCGCCGACCTCGCGGCGTAGCGCCTCGATCTTGTTGCGGGCGTCTTCGGCGGCGAGCCGCACCGCGTGGCCCATGTGGAACAGCGAGCGCGAGCCGAGCGTGCCCATGTCGTAGGGCGTCACGTCGGTATCGCGCGCCACCACGCGCACCTGCTCGGCGGGAATGTTGAGCACCTCGCCGACGATCTGCGCCATGCCGGTGTCGGAGCCTTGCCCCATGTCGACGGTGGAGATGTAGAGCGTCGGGCTGCCATCGGCGCCGACATTGATGATGGCGACCGAGGTGGTCGGCGACACGCAGGCCTTGAGCGCGATGGCGAGGCCGCGGCCGCGGCGGAGCGTGCCGCTGCCGCGGTCGAACGCTTTGTCGGTCCAGCGCAGCCGGTCGGCGACATGCTCCAGGATGGCTTCGAGCGGCGCGTCTTTCAGGATCGTGCCGGTCGCCTGCGGACGGCCGTCGCGCAACACGTTCTTCCTGCGGAATTCCACCGGATCGATTTTCAGCGCGCGGGCGATCATGTCGGTGTCGCTCTCGTACGCGAAGGTGAGCTGCGGCATGCCGAAACCGCGCAGCGCGCCGGCCGGCGTCATGTTGGTGTACATCGCGTAGGAGTCGATCCAGACGTTGTCGATGTCGTAGGGACCGCCGGCGACGAAGCCGGATTTGTGGGTGACGCGCGGGCCGATATCGGCGTAGGCGCCGCCGTTCCAGAACACCTCGCACTTGCGCGCGGTGATGCGGCCGGCCTTGTCGACGCCGGTCTTGATCCGCACCGTCGCCGGATGCTTGGTGATCTGATAAAACTGCTCCTCCATGGTGAGCGCGATTTTTACCGGCCGCCGCGCGATCATCGAGCAGGCGGTGACCAAAGCTTCGAGCTTGATGTAGAGCTTGCCGCCATAGCCGCCGCCGAGATACGGCACTTTTATGCGGACCTTGTTCTCAGGCCAGCCCAAGAGGCGTGCGATCTCCGAGCGCACGAACGACGGCCCCTGGGCGCCGGTAATGATCGTGATGCTGGAGTCTTTGGCATCTGCGATCGCTGCGAACGGCTCGAACGGCACGTGCAGACATTTTTGCGTGCGGAATTCGTGCTCGAACACGTGGGCCGCTTCGGCGAACGCCTTGTCGACGTCGCCGCGCCGCAGCTTGGCGTTGAGCGCGAGGTTGGTGTCTTTCTGGCCTTTGAGATGCTTGAGATCGGCGAAGGTGCCGGCGGGTTTCAGCTCCTCGTGCACGTAGGTCTTGGCGGTCATCGCCTCGACCTCGTCGTAGACCGGCTCCAACTCCTCGTACTCGGCGACGATGGCCTGGGTGGCGGCCTCGGCGACGTGCGGATCGGCGGCCAGCACCACCGCCACCGGCTCGCCGACGAAGCGCACCTTTTCCATCGCCAGGATCGGCTGGTCGTGAAACGCCGGGCCGTAATAGGGGTTCGGAATCACCTTCACCACGTCCTCGGCGGTGATGACGCGAAACACGCCGGGCATCGCCTTGGCGGCGCTGGTATCGATCGATTTGATGCGGCCGTGCGGCACCGTGCTCCGAAACACCTTGCCGTGCAGCATGCCGGGCAGCCGCATCAGATGCGTATATTCGGCGCGGCCGGTGACCTTTTCGCGGGCTTCGAGGCGCGGCACGGAGCGGCCGATCTGTCCGCCCCCCATTGGTTTTGTCGACATTACCTTTTTGGCTCCATTGCACGGCTGGAACGGGCGGCTGCATCGCAGCGTTTAAGTTGCGGGCGCAACATTTGGCGCGATGTCCGCTCGGCTCGAAGATTACGCCATCATCGGCGATTGTGAAACCGCCGCGCTCATAGCGCGCGACGGCTCGGTCGACTGGCTGTGCTGGCCGCGCTTCGATGCCGGCGCCTGCTTTGCGGCGCTGCTCGGCTCGCCTGACAACGGCCGCTGGCTCATCGGTGCCGTCGATCCGGCAACGCGCATCTCGCGGCGCTATCGCGGCGATACGCTCATTCTCGAAACGCTGTTCGAGACCGCAAGCGGTGCGGCGACCATCACCGATTTCATGCCGCTGCGCGGCGACTGTCCATGCCTGGTCCGCCTGGTCGAAGGCAAGCGCGGCCGGCTCGCGATGCGCACCGAATACGTCATCCGTTTCGACTACGGCGGCGAGCTGCCGTGGGTGACGCGCCTCGGCGACGATGCACTGTGCGCGATCGCCGGACCGGACATGACGGTGCTGCGCACGCCGGTCGAACTCCGCGGCGTCGATTTCAAGACCGTCGGCGAATTCACCGTCGCGGCGGGCCAGACAATCCCGTTCGTGCTGAGCTACGGCCCCTCGCATCTGCCGCCGCCGCCGCCGCGCGATCCGCTGCGGGCGCTTGCCGACACCGAAAAATATTGGCGCGACTGGGCGCGTGGCGCGCGGCGGGCCGAGCCATACAGCGCCGCCGTCACCCGCTCGCTGATCACCGTGAAGGCGCTCACCCATCGGCCGAGCGGCAGCCTCGTTGCCGCGCCGACCACGTCGTTGCCGGAGCGCCTCGGCGGCCAACGTAACTGGGACTATCGCTATTGCTGGCTGCGCGACGCCACCTTCACGCTGCTGGCGCTGATGAACGCCGGCTATTACGAGGACGCCGGCCTGTGGCGGCAATGGCTGTTGCGCGCGGTGGCGGGCGATCCGGCGCGCGTGCAGATCATGTATGGGCTGACCGGCGAGCGTCGCATCGACGAGTGGGAGATCGACTGGCTCGATGGATACGAAGGCTCGAAGCCGGTGCGCGCCGGCAACGCCGCCGTCAGGCAATTGCAGATCGACGTGTACGGCGAGCTGATGGACGTGCTGCATCACGGCCGCCACAGCGAACTCGGCGGCAGCAAGGACGGCTGGGATCTGCAGCGCGCTCTGCTCGACCACCTCGAAACCGTCTGGGAAGAAGCCGATCACGGCCTCTGGGAAGCGCGCGGCGATCGCCGCCGCTTCACGCATTCGAAAATCATGGCCTGGGTGGCGTTCGACCGCGCGGTCAAGACCGTGGAGCAGTTCGGCGTCGACGGGCCGCTCGAGCGCTGGCGGGCGCTGCGCGCCACGATCCACGACCAGGTCTGCCGCTTGGGTTTCAATCCGGCGGTCGGCGCCTTCGTGCAGAGCTACGGCTCGAAACATCTCGACGCCAGCGCACTGCTCATTCCGCTGGTCGGCTTTTTGCCGGCCGACGATCCGCGCATACGCTCCACCATCGCGGCGATACAGCGCCATCTCGTCGTCGACGGCCTGGTCATGCGCTACGACAGTCACGCCGGCCTCGACGGCCTGCCGCCGGGTGAAGGCGCGTTCCTGCCATGCGGTTTCTGGCTCGCCGACAATCTCGTGATGGTTGGCCGCCGCGACGAGGCCCGCGCGCTGTTCGAGCAGCTGTTGTCGCTGCGCAGTGACCTCGGCCTGTTGTCCGAGGAATACGATACCGACGCCAAACGGCTGATCGGCAATTTTCCGCAGGCGCTCACCCACATCGCGCTGATCAACACCGCCTACATGCTCACCGACCAATGCCGCCACCACCGCCACGCGCCGGGCGAGCCGGCGGCGGAGGTCAGGCATCCGCTGGCGGCGGACAGCGAGTAGCCGTAGGGCTAATCCGCCCACGCATCTGTCGCTCAGCGCCAAAAGCCGTGCCGGCCGTTGCGCAGTGCCGGCAGCGCGCGCGCCAATAGCACGCCGAGCGACAATCCGGTCAGCGCGCCGGCGAGGGTCGGGATAAGGCGGGCGAGGGGACCGGGCACGGCGAGCGCGCGATTGGCGGCTTCGTTGCTAAAACTGCCGCGGGTGCGGTGCAGGTCGCTGACCGGCTGTATCAGGTTGTCGCGCCGCTCGGCCGAGACGTAAGTGATTCGCTCCTGCGCCTCGTAGGCGTTGCGCGCCAGATAACGATCCAAAAACTCCGGCAACACCATGTTGCCCAAGATCGCCTTGAGCGTGGTCATGCCGATCCAAACTTCGCGCCGCGGATTGAGCGCGGCGCGGAAGATGGCGTCGGCGATGACTTCCGGCTGCACCACCGGCGGCACCGGGCGCGGCTGGTGCGCCATGTGGGTCTTGGCCCAGTCGAATTGCGGCGTGTTGACCGCCGGCAGCTCGACGATGGTCAGCGCCACGGCGCTGCCGGCGTGAAGGAGCTCGGTGCGCAGCGAATTGGTGAAGCCGCGGATGGCGTGCTTGGCGCCGCAATAGGCGGCCTGCAGCGGAATGCCGCGGTAGGCCAGTGCCGAGCCGACCTGCACGATGGTGCCGCGATTGCGCGGCCGCATGTGGCGCAGCGCCGCCATGGTGCCGTGCACGAAGCCGAGATACGTGACCTCGGTGACGCGGCGGAATTCGTCCGGCGAAATCTCCCACACCGGCGCGAACACCGTCACCATGGCGTCGTTGATCCAGATGTCGATGCCGCCGGTCTGCGCCGCCACGGCATCCGCAGCGGCGAACAGCGCGTCGGCATCGGCGACGTCGAGCGGCAGCACGAGCGCAGAGCCGCCGCGCTCCTCGACCTCGCGCTTGACCGCGTCGAGCGCTGCGGCGTCGCGGGCGATCAGCGCCAGCCGGGCGCCGGCGCGGGCGAAGCGGTGCGCGGTGGCGCGGCCGACGCCCGCCGAGGCGCCGGTGATGACGACGGTGCGATCGTGTAAATTCTTATTGCCGGCCATGGTGCTGGATCAACCCGGCCGGCGCGGGCGAGGTTCCGGCGCTTTTCGCCCGCTGCGATAATCAATAATGTCGCGCCGTCGCACAGGGGGGGCCCAGTCGGCGCCCAGAACCTATGAAGCTTTACGTCACACCTGGTTCGCCCTATGCGCGGTTGGCGCGCATTCTGGTTGTCGAAAAGGGGCTGAGTGAACGCGTCGAAATCATCGAGGCCAAGACGCGCACCGTCGACAGTCCCTATTATCGAATCAATCCTTCCGGCCGGGTGCCCTACCTCATCGATGATGCCGGGATCGGCTTTGAGGACAGTCAAGTCATCTGCGCCTATCTCGACAGCCTCAACGGCAAGCCCCGCTTTCACCGCGATGATTCGGACTGGCCGTACCGCCGGCTCGAGGCGATGGCACGCAGCTTCTGCGACGGCATTGCGGTTTGGATACGTGAAATGAGCCGACCGCAGAACGAACGGTCGCCGACCTTGCTTGCGCATGAGGCCGCCCGTGCCGGACGGCTGGCGGATGTGTTTGAAGCCGAGGTGAGGCAAGCATTGCTGCAGCCGCCGCCGCGCATGGCGCACCTCATTCTTGCCGCAGCGTTGGAATTTGCGCGGGCCCGCGGCTTTGGCGATCTGACCGAAGGGCGCCCCGGCCTCGCCGCTTGGCTGCGGCCGATCTCGGCGATGCCCTCGCTGCAGGAAACGGCGCCACCAACCAGCCGCTAGGACGCGGCGCTTTGCGCCGGCGCCGATAATCAATAAGGTCGGCGACGGCGGCGGGCAGCAGCGGCGGCAGGGTAGGATTTTGGCCATGGACATGAGCGTGAGCGTCGGCACGGCCGAGAAGCGCGAGGCGGCGAATGAGACCGTCACCGTTCCGGCGCGCAGCCGCAATGCCAGCGACCTCGATGAATGGCTCGCCAAGGTCGAAGCCGTGGGCGAGCTCAAGCGCATCAGCGCCGAGGTCGACCCCGATCTCGAAGCCGCCACCATCACCTATCTGGCCGGCAGCGAGAAAAGCCCGGCTTTGTTGTTCGAGAACATCAAGGGCCATCCCGGCCATCGCGCGCTCTACAACATGATCGGCTGCAATCTGTCGCGCTTCTGCCTGATGATCGGCGAAGCGCCGGTCGATCATCCGCTCAAGGCGGTGCAGGCCTTGCAGCGCAAGATGGGCCGCACCCAAAAGCCCAAGGAGGTGCCGGCCGAGGCGGCGATCTGCAATCAGAACATCGTCACCGGCGATGCCATCGATATAAGGCAATTTCCGGCGCAGCGCATGTGGCCGCTCGACGGCGGGCTTTATCTCGGCACCGGCGACGCGGTGGTGACGCAATGCCCGGAGACCGGCCGCATCAATGTCGGCACCTACCGCATGATGATCAAAGGCCCGCGCGAGATCGGCGTCTACACCTCGCCCGGCAAGGACGCCACGATCGACCGCGAGAAGTGGTGGAAGATGGGCAAGCCGATGCCGATCGCGGCGGCTTACGGCATCGATCCGCTGTTGTTTCTGGTGGCAGCGACGAGCTTTCCCAAGACCGAGAGCGAGTACGAGTATTACGGCGGCATCAACGGCGCGCCGATCGAGCTGTTTCGCAGCGACGTCACCGGGCTGCCGCTGCCGGCCCGCGCCGAAATCATTCTCGAGGGTTTTGTTTATCCCGACGAGACGTTCGCCGAAGGCCCGTTCGGCGAGTTCACCGGCTATTACGGGCGGCCGAGCGGCGCCACGCCGTATATGCGCGTGGAAAAAGTGCGCTTCCGCAACAATCCGACGCTGACCTGCGCCTTGATGGCGGACGGTCCGGCCAACGAGGCCGGCCTGTTCTGGGCGGCGCTGCGCTCAGCGGCGATCTGGGCCGATCTGCAAAAGCTCGGCGTGCCCGGCATTCAGGGCGTGTGGTCGATCCCGGAAGCCGCCGGCTGGGGCATGACCGTGGTGTCGATCAAACAAATGTATGCCGGCCACGCCCCGCAGGTCATGGCGCTCGCCGCACAGACCACCGCCGGCGCCTATTTCGGCAAATACGTCATCGTGGTCGACGACGACGTCGATCCGACCAACGTCCATCAGGTGCTGTGGGCGATGGCGACGCGCTCGCGCCCGGCGCAATCGATCGACATCCTGCGCGAGACCTGGAGCACGTTTCTCGATCCAAGCCTCAATCCGCCGGAGATCCGGCCGTGGGGCTCCAAGGCGCTGATCAACGCCTGCATGGACTATCGCTACATCAAGAACTTTTCCAAGCGCACCAAGCTGTCGAAGCCGATGTACGAGCAGGTGGTGGCGCGCTGGAGCGAGCTCGGCTTCGCCGGCCAGCCGCCGGCGGTCACCGTGTTCGAAGACGCGGCGCCGGGCACGCCGGTCGAGTGAGGGAGGGCGGCATGGACTTCGGCTATTTTACGCTCAGCGACAATCATTACGCCGTCAACACGCGCTCCTCGAACCAGTTCGTCGCCGACATCACCGCCGAGGCGCTGCATGCCGAGAAGGTCGGCATGCACTCGGCCTGGATCGGCGAGCATCATTTCAACTCGCTCGGCGTGCTGTCCTGCCCCGACATGGTGCTGGCCTATGTGGCGGCCAACACCAAGCGCATCCGGCTGGCGCCGGCCGTCACCGTGCTGCCGCTGCATCATCCGATCCGGGTCGCCGAACAATGGGCGACGCTCGATCTTTTGTCCGGCGGCCGCGTCGATTTCGCCTGCGGCCGCGGCTACGACAAGCGCGAATACGCGCCGTTCCACGTCTCGTTCGACGACAACCAGGGCATCTTCGAGGAAGGCCTCGAGCTCGTGCGCAAGCTCTGGGCGGCCGAGGGCCGCATCTCGCACCACGGCAAATATTATTCGTTTGACGACGTGCGCATCACGCCGAAGCCGGTGCAGCGGCCGCTGCCGACCTACGTCGGCTCATTCTCGAAACCGTCGATCGAGCTCGCGGCGCGGCTCGGCTGCAGCCTGATCGTGGCGCCGTTCGCCGCCGCCATGAGCTTCGGCGGCCTCAAGCAGGTCGCCGACCTCTATAACGAGACCTGCATCAGGCACGGCAAGAAGCCGGGCCGCATGATGTGCAGCTATTTTTTGCATTTCGCTGACGACAAGGCCGCCGAGGACGCTGCTCGCGCCCGGCAGATTCGCTACTATAAAGAGTGCGTGATCCCGGCGTTCCCGGGCGATCCCAAAACCGCGCCGCCGAGCTACCGCTATTTCATCGACATCGTCGACCGCCTGCAGAAGGTGAAGCCCGAGGATTTGACGGAAAATTCCGTGCTGCTCGGCTCGCCGGCGCGCATGATCGAGACCTTGAAGAAAGTCGAGGCCGCCGGAATTGCCGAGGTGATCCTTTACGCCAATGTCGGCTTGAAGCCGCACAATCAGGTCAAAGACGAGATGTCGCGCTTCATGGCCGAAGTCGCCCCGGCGTTTGCCGGCGTGCGCAAGGAAGCGGCGGAGTAGATGCTTATTGGTGCGTGTCATGTCTCGCGAAAGCGGGACATCCAGTAAACACTGCGCAAGAAAATCGATCGCTGAGGTTACTGGATCGTCCGCTTGCGCGGACGATGACAGTCAGAGCTTACGGATCGAGCTCGGTGTCCCAATACAGATAGTCGAGCCAGCTGTCGTGCAGATAGTTCGGCGGAAACAGCCGGCCGTTGCGGTGCAGGTGCTGCACCGACGGCTGGAACGGCTTTTGCGACGGCCACATGTTGGACTCCGCCATCGTCATGTTGCCCTTGCGCAGGTTGCAGGGCGAGCAGGCGGCGACGACGTTGTCCCACGTGGTGTGGCCGCCGCGCGAACGCGGCAGCAGGTGATCGAACGTCAGGTCGTCGCGGGCGCCGCAATACTGGCAGACGAAGCGGTCGCGCAGGAACACGTTGAAGCGCGTGAATGCCGGGTGCGTCGACGGCTTCACGTAGGTCTTCAGCGACACCACGCTGGGCAGCTTCATCTCCAGGCTCGGGCTGCGCACCGCGCGGTCGTAGTTGGCGACGATGTTGACCCGCTCCAGGAAGACGGCCTTGATGGCGTCCTGCCAGGACCACAGCGACAGCGGGTAGTAGCTCAGCGGGCGAAAGTCGGCGTTGAGCACCAGTGCCGGGAATCCGGACGGGCCGACCAAGGGCGCCGTTGACGGGGCGGGGACGTGGACGTTCAAGTTGGCTCCTGGCACACGACTCGTTGCCGCTAGGCGGCCTTGGCCGTTAGTTTATAGGCAGAGGTGACGGGATTGTGAAGCCCGCTCCGAGGGTTATGGTGGATTATGGCGCCGGCACGGCGAGGCCCGGTGCTCGAGCGGGATTTCCAGGAACCTTTTGGCGCTGCCGGCATCTAATGCGCGTCCGAACAGCAAAAGTCGCGAACCGAAAGAGGCGGAATGGCCAAGCAGCAGATGACGGCCGCGCTGGCGATGCAGGACGATCTTCTGGCCCGGGCCCGGCGCGGCGAGGAGACGGCGCTGCGCACCATCGTGCAGCAGAACAACCGGCGCCTGTTTCGGCTCGCCCGCTCGATCGTGCGCGACGAGCACGACGCCGAGGACGTGGTGCAGGAAAGCTACGTGCGGGCGTTTACCCACCTGTCCGAGTTTCGCGGCGAGTCGAGCCTGTCGACCTGGCTCACGCGCATTGCGCTCAACGAAGCGTATGGCCGTCTGCGCCGCCGGCGCGCGTCGGTCAATGTCGAGAACATCGAAACCGCCGGCGTGACCGAGGCGCAGATCATTCCGTTTCCCCTGTGGTCCTCGCAACCCGATCCCGAACGCAGCATGGCGCAGCAACAAATCAACAAAATTCTGGAGCGCGCGATTGACGCGCTGCCGGAGCCGTTTCGCCTCGTCCTGGTGGCGCGGCTGGTCGAGGACATGAGCATCGAGGAAACCGCCGAGCTGTTGGGCTTGCGGCCGCAGACCGTGAAAACCCGGCTGCACCGCGCGCGCGCCCTGCTGCGCGGCGATCTGGAACGCCGGGTCGGTCCGCTGCTCACCGACGTCTTCCCGTTCGACGGCGCGCGCTGTCAGCGCATGGCCGACGCGGTGGTCGCGCGGCTGCGGGAGATGGGAGGAGCGGCCGGCGGTTAACTTAGCTCGTCGCATTCCGCCGTCGATTGCAATGGCGGCCGAAACTTTTTGCTGCCATTGCGATCGACGGCTTTCTCGGATCGCACAAAATACCTCGTATCGGCACCAGGCTCCCTTTGATCTCGTCATGCCCGGCCTCATGCCCGGCATCCACGTCTTACGGCTGAAGCTCTGAAGACGCGAATGGCCGGGACCAGCCCGCCATGGCACGAAAATTCCGGGAACCTTTCCGCCGCTGCCCCATCCAATAGCGGTCAAGACAAAGCCACGGCCGCTCGGCCGTCACGGTGACGAAGGGAGATTCCTAATGAAGTTCATTAAGATAGCCGGCGCGCTTGCCGCCATGGTAATCGCCACCGGCACGGCGTCGGCGCAAGGCGCCAAACCGACCGATCCGCAGATCGCGCACATCGCCTACACGGCGGGCCAGCTCGATATCGACGCCGCCAAGCAGGCGTTGGCGAAGAGCAAGAACAAGGAGGTTCGCGCCTTCGCCCAGGACATGCAACGCGACCACAAGGCGGTCAACGACAAGGCATTGGCGCTGGTCAAGAAGCTGAAGGTCACGCCGGAGGACAACGATACCAGCAAGGCGCTGGCCAAACAGGCCAAGGAAAAACGCGACGAGCTCGCCAAGCTGAGCGGCGCCGCCTTCGACAAGGCCTACATCGAGAACGAGGTCGCCTACCATAAGGCCGTCAACGGCGCGCTGGAGAAGACGCTCATCCCGTCGGCGAGCAACGCCGAGCTCAAAGAGCTGCTGCAGACCGGCCTGAAGATCTTCCAGGGTCACGAGCAGCACGCCGAGCAAGTCGCGGCAAAGCTCAAATAAGAGCGCAGATATGTGTGGCTTGACCGCCCGAATGTTCGGCGCGCTCGTTCTCGTCCATGCGGCGGGATCGGCGCGCGCCGAAACCATTCAGGTGAAAATCGAAAACCTCGCCTTCGTGCCGGCAGAAATCACTGTGCACGCCGGCGATACGATACAGTGGACGAACGCGGACATCGTCGCCCACACCGCGACCGCCCGCAACGGCGGCTTCGACGTGATGATCCCCGTAAAGGGCAAGGCGAGCATCGTCGTCAAGGTGACCGGCACGCTGGATTATTACTGCAAATTCCACCCCAACATGGTCGGCAAGGTGGTGGTGGTGGGGAAGTAATCGGCTTCTCGTCCCATCCCTGCCCGGACAGGCGCTTTCGATCTGGCGTGTGTTCGGCTGGCCGGTGAAGAACCCGAACGGAACGCCGTGATGGCGCAGTTGCGCGGCAATCGGCAGTGCCGTGACGTCGCCGAGGCGGAAGTCGAGCATCGCGGCGCTGATCTGGTGCATCTTCTGGTCAAGCCGGCGGCGCACCAGCTCGGCGCCGCCGAGCCGCGCTTTGATGTTCAAGATCGGGGGCGGAACCCGGTCATCGCCGCTACTGTCGCAAGAGGGGGAAAGCCGGCGGAGCAGGGGCGGCTGCCGGTTTCAGCCTTAAAACTTTGCGCTGGATCAATGTCGCGACGCCCGCCCCGGGGGACAGCTAGCCGATGCACGAGGACCATCGCCAATCCGCTCCGCTCTGCCCGCGCTGCCGCCAGCCGATGGGTTTTGTGGGCTCGGTGCCGAAAATCGGTGCCTTACCCGAACTGCGCACCTATCAGTGCAAACCCTGCCGCGAGACCGTGACCGAAGCCGACGAGCCGCCGGCATCGTGGGCGCAGCCGTCGGACGCGACCTATTATTCGCCGCGCTCGCCGCCGTTGCCGGAGGAGGGATGCTGTTAGATTGTTGGCCACGAGAATACGGAAGCGGCGGGCCGGCCGCCAATGGACCCGTGCCGACAACTCTCGCGGCCGAATTGGAGACCGACCTCGCCACTGCGGTGCGGCACGTGGCGCAGGGCCGGCTGATCGTGGCCCAGCAGCGCGAAAGCATTGCCCGGCTCAAGGCGTTCGGCTCGTGCACGCGCGATGACGAACTGACCCTCGACGTCTTCATCTGTACGCTGAAGATTCTGGAAGAGCACGAGCGTGCCCTGCGCGCGTCGGCCGAGAAGCTCGCCGCTGCCCGGCGACGCACCGCGCATTGACGCGACGCGTTCCGGCACATTCACACGAACGCGACCAATCGTGAACCGAAGGTGTCGTCAATTGGGCATCTGGAAGATCGCGCGTGAACGAATTCGCCCCAGCGCGCATTGAGGATCAGCCGCTGCGCGCGGCCGGCGTGCGCGGGTTCCGAGCGGCGGATCGTGCAGCTTGATCTCTTTATCGATCAGAGAAAGCCGCCGATCGCAACGGCGGCCGTGTGTTTCGAAAGAATTGTTTTGTCAAGGGCGCGAAGCGCCGCCTCCGGATCCGCGTCACAGCCGGTTTCTATTTTTAAATCTCATCGAGCGGCCGGAGCCGGGCGACCTGAAAACAGAGAGGCCGCCTCGACCGGCGGCCCCTTTACGCACGCAACTAACACTCGGTTAGCGATGCCCGGGCGCGTAGCCGGATGCACCGGGATGACCTGGCACCGACTTCTTGTCCATCTTGTTGTAAATCCGGCCCGGAGCGTAGCCGGAGGCGCCAGGGCCGCCGACGCGGCCGGGCGCGTGACGCTTGGCTTCCTGTCCGGGCGCGAATTTTGAGGAACCGCTCGAGCTGGCGGCAAATGCCGTCGTGCTGGCCGCAACCAGCACGGACATCAGGCCGATCAACAGCATGGTCTTGATCATGGCTGATCTCCTTAAGTCCATGTGTCAGGCAAACGCAGGGGGCGGGCCGTTGGTTCCGGTCCGCATCGATCGACCGCGCAGCCGGTCCAGTTCGAAGCATTGAAGCTGTACGTCATGCTGATGCCGAACAGGCCGACCCCGCTGGCCACAGCCGAAGGCGCGGGGCGGCAAGCGTTCGGCCATCGGCTGCAATGCCGTCCTGCGCGGATAAGGCGGTTGTTTTTTTCAATTCACCAGCGTGCCGCGATTGCCGCCCTGAATTGGCGTATTGATGCCGGCGTTCTTACAGGCTTGCTGGTCGTTGCCGGCGTAGATGTCGCCGGTGCCGTTGATGGTGATGTTGTCGACCACGAGGTTGAAGCAGTTCTGACCGTTGGTCGATTTGTTGACTGCGCCGCTGAGCGTGACGCTGGAATGCGGCAGGTAGACCAGGCCGCTGATGTCCCAGGTCGGCGAGTTGCCGGCGGCCGAGACGTCGACGTTGGTGTTCAGGCCGGGGTCCTGATAGATGGCGACGCCGCTCCAGGCGCCGTCGGTCGGCGCCGTAATGTTGAGGGTGCCGCCGCCGGTCGGAATGTGCTGATAGCCGCCGCCGTTCGTTCCGGTGAACACGACGGTCAATCCGGTGCCGTTGAGCGTAAAGCCGTTGGTGTCGAGCTGGCCGTTCTCGATCACGAGCGTGGTGTTGTTGAGCGTGGTGTTGCCGGTCAATTGCTGGTCGCCGCACACCACGGTGGTGCTGGCGGAGGCGTAGCTGCCGGACCATTGATTGCTCGCCGGCAGCGGCGGGTCGTTCTTGCCTGATGGCTCCTGAGGATAGGTGCCGTTGCAGGTGTTCGCCGGAATGTTGGACGCGAGCGACGCATACGGATCGCTTACCTTGGGCCTGCCGGAATGCTGCGTCGTACCGCAGCCGCTGCTGTCGCCGTTGGCATCGCCAAAATGCGCGTTCAGATCGTGGCCGGTGCAGTCGGCGCTGGTATTCGACATCACGTTGCAGCCGTTGAGATTGGCGTCCGGCACGCCGTGCGCGGTGATGCCGGCCTTGCCGCTGCCGGCCAGCGCAACGATGCAATACGAGTAGGCCGGATTGACCGTCGCCACCGCGGTCGCGGTGACGGTGGTGACGTTCTTGCCGTTGACATTGGTGCTGCCGGTGTAGCCGACGACCTGCGACAGGAACAGCGAGACCTGGTCGGTGACTGTGACGACATAGCAATTCGTCGTGCATCCCGGCGCGGTGGCCGGGTTGGTCGCCGCCACGGTGATATTGGCGCTGCCGTCGGTAAAGCCGTAATGCGCGGCGACCGCCTTGGCCTCGGTCGCGTAATTGGCGCCGCCATTGGTCGCGGCGGCGATGGCGGCGGCATCGGCGGCATTTTGCATGGCGCGGTGGTGCAGGTGCCAGTAGGAGATTTCCGCCGCCAGTCCCATGGCGCCGACCATCGCTGGGAGCGTGAGGCCGACGACGACGATCGTCGCGCCGCGCTCGTTGCCGATGAAGGCGCGCGCGGCGCGGGCGAGAGTGCCGTAAAGCCCGGCGCCCAGACGACGCCAGGGGAACGCGCGCGGCTTACACATTCAGCGACTCCGGACTCTGCGGGGGCGAGCCGACATTTGCACAGGAGGGTTACGAAACATCGAGGGCGATCGAGCCGTACAGATAATTCAGCATAGCCCTCACCAAGACTTGGCGATCATCGCAATTCGCTCCCAAGCGCATTGCCGGGTGGTAAAGAAAATCGTCTAGCGCGTTCGCTCAAGCCAATTAGTTACCGGTAGTTAATCGAGCTAAACGCAGACCGTTCAAAAACAAATCGATTTGCGCAGCGCCCGGTGCGAGCGCTGCGCATAAGACTAAAATTGTCTCAGACTCGAAAGCGCCGCGCTAAAAATTCGCCGCCGTGACGCAGACCTTCGGCATCGATGCCGTGGCCGACGCCGGGCGACAAATGCCATTCGACGCAAAGCTCGAGCGCCGCCAAGCCTTGCGCGGCCTGAAACAGCGCCTGCACGGGAATGAGATCGTCGCGGTCGCCGTGCACCAGCAGCACCGGCGGCCGCGATGTGATCGAGGATGCAAACGCTTCGAGATCAGCCTGCTGCGGCGGCGTCACCAGAATTCCCGAATAGCCGACGATCGCCGCCGGCGCCGTGGCGCGGCGCAGCCCGACATGGAGCGCCATCATGGTGCCCTGGCTGAAGCCGACCAGCGCCAGCGCCGTGGGCGGCAGCTTGTGGCGGGCAAGCTCGGCGTCGATGAATTGCTCGAGCTGCGGTGCCGCCTTGTTGACGCCGCGCCAGCGCTCATTGGGATCGCGGAAGGTCAGCGGAAACCATTGCCGTCCGACCGGCGCCTGGCCGCACGGCTCCGGCGCGTGCGGCGAGACGAACGCGGCGCGCGGCAAATAGTGCTGCCACTCGCGGCCGATCGCAATCAGATCGTTGCCGTCGGCGCCGTAGCCGTGCAGAAAGACAATGAGTTGCTGGGCGGCATCCGATTGCGGCGCCAGCCGCGGACCGTCAAGCAGAGCGGCCATTGCGACCTCGTTTGGGCGATTTTTTCTTGTTGGCTTGTCCGCGTGCCTTGGCACGCGCGGTTGCGGCGGACGGCAGGGTGGCGGCGGCAGGGGCGCCTTCACGCCCCTTGCGCGCGCGATAATAGGTCCAGAGCACCCGTGCCGCCACTGCGCGCCACGGCCGCCAGCTTTCCGCGAGCGCCACCATCTCTTTGGCGCTCGGCCGCGCCGAGAGGTTGAAGGCCAGCCGTGCCGCCTCCTGCAACGCCAAATCTCCCGCCGGCCAGGCATCGGCATGGCCGAGGCAGGACAACAGATAAATGTCGGCGGTCCACGGCCCGATGCCGTGGATGGCGGTGAGCGCCGCGTGCGCTTCCTCGGCGGCCAATTCGGTCAGTCCCGCCAACGCCAGTTCACCGGCGATGACGGCGCGCGCGATAGCCTTGAGCGTGCGGATTTTCGGCGCCGACAGACCGACCTTCTTGAGCCGCGCCGGATGCGCGCGCGCGATCGCCTCGGGGGCGAGCGGATCGAACGCGGCAGCGAGCCGCGTCCATATTGCGCCGGCGCTTGCGGTCGATAGCTGCTGCGCCACGATGGTGGCCGCGAGGCCGGCAAAGCCGTCCGGGCGGCGGCGCAGCGGCGGCCGCCCTGTTGCCGCCACAAGCGACAGCAAGCGTGGATCGGCGGCGCCAAGCGCAGCCAGCGCCGCGTCGAGATCGGCCTCGCTGCGAATGTGCGTGAGCATCTGGTGCATTGATCGATAATGACGGCCGCCGGTGACCGTCATAGCGTCGGCAAAACCTCCCGCCAATGTACACCCGTATCCTGCGTTTTGCGCCCAGCCCGAACGGCTACCTGCATCTGGGTCATGCCTACTCGGCGCTGCTCAATTACGACACGGCGCGTGATCTCGGCGGGCGGCTGTTATTGCGCATCGAGGACATCGACACGCAACGCTGCCGGCCGGAATTCGAGGCGGCCATCCATGAAGACCTGGGTTGGCTCGGCATTGCCTGGGAAGAGCCGGTGCGGCGGCAAAGCGAGCATTTCGCCGACTATGCGGCCGCCGTCGCCAGGCTCGAAGCGCAGGGCCTGCTCTATCCGAGTTTCGAGAGCCGCAGCGAGATCGCCGCGTTGGTCGCCGAGCGCGACGCTCAAGGCCGCTGGCCGCGCGATCCCGACGGCGTGCCGCTCTATCCGGGCCGCGCGCGGAAAATGCCGGCGGCCGAGCGCGAGCGCCGCCGCCATGCCGGCGAGCCGTTCGCGCTCCGCCTCGCCATGGACGCCGCGCTGACGCAGACCGGCGTCTTGACCTGGCGCGAGACCGGCAGCGGGCCGCAAGGTCAGCGCGGATCCGTCACTGCCACGCCGCAGCGCTGGGGCGACGTGGTGCTGGCGCGCAAGGAATTGCCGACCAGCTATCATCTCTCCGTGGTGATCGACGACGCGCTGCAAGGCGTCACCGACGTGGTGCGCGGCCAGGATCTGTTCTGGGCCACCGCCCTGCATCGGCTGTTGCAAACGCTGCTCGGCCTGCCGGAGCCGACCTATCATCATCACCGGCTTATTCTGGACAGCGAGGGCCGCAAGCTGTCCAAAGCCACGCAGGCGACAAGCTTGCGCGAGCTGCGCGCCTCGGGGCTGAGCGCCGCCGATATCAGGCGCATGGTGGGGCTGGGACGCTGATTCCTTTTTGTTTTTGTTTCACCCGCAGCCGTGCCATGGTGCGGCTGAGCCTTGAGGACACAAGGCGAGGGGCGCCGTGGCGCGGGCGAGGTCCAAACAAACGAAAAAGCGGAATGCCGCGCGGCCGGCGCGCAGCCGGCGCCAGCGGCGGCCGTCTGCAATCAACCGGGACATTGCGCTCGCGGCTTTCGCGCACGACATCCGCACCGCGCTCAACGGCATTCTGGCGTTCGGCGAATTGCTGGCAAGCTCCGACATCGGCGAGCGTGAGCGCCAGTGGGCTGCCGACATCAAGACCGGCGCCGAGCATTTGGCGGCGCTAACCACGCTGGTGGTCGACGCCGCCAAGGCCGAAGCGGGCGCGCTTATCCTGCAGCAGGAGGTTTTTCGACCGGCGCGGCTGTTCGAGGCGGTGGCGGACTCGCTTGCCGTGCGCGCGCAGATCAAGGGTTTAGACGCGAAAGTGAACGTTGCCGACGATCTGCCGGAGTTTTTGCTCGGCGATCCGGTGCGGCTGCGCGCGGCGCTCGAGAACCTCATCGACAACGCGGTGAAGTTCACCGCGCAGGGCGTCGTCCGGCTCGAGGCAAAGGCAAGCCCGGCGCCGCGCGGCCGCGTCAAACTTACCGTGACGGTGAGCGACAGCGGCATCGGCCTGACGCAAGCCGAGATCAAGCGGCTGTTCCGGCCGTTTGTTCAGGCGAGCGTCGACATCGCGCGGCGCTACGGCGGCGCCGGCCTCGGCCTCGCCACCGTCAAATATTTGGCGCGCGCCATGGGCGGCGATCTGACCGTGACCAGCAGGCCCGGCCGCGGGGCACGCTTTTGTTTCACCGCGGTGCTGCCCATTGCGGCCCCGGCGGCCGAACAACAAAAAACGCCGGGACAATTTTCCGCGCCGGCGCGGCGGCTGAAAATTTTGTGCGCCGAAGATAATCCGTACGGCCGCGTCATTCTCAACACCATCCTGACCGAACTCGGCCACCGCGCCGATTTCGTCGGCTCGGGCGAGGACGCTGTCGCAGCGGCGGCGCGCGGCGGCTACGACGCGGTGCTGATGGACGTGATGCTGCCCGGCCTCGACGGCCTCGAAGCCGCCCGGCGCATTCGCGCGCTCGCCTCACCCGCAAGCCGTACGCCCATCATCGGCATTTCCGGGCGCAGCGAGCCGGGCAATGAAGCGGCGGCGCAGGCTGCCGGCATGGACGCCTACTTGCGCAAGCCGATCAGTCCGAGCGCCCTTGCTGAAGCGATTGCGGCTGTGATGCGCAACTAGCGCTACGTTCGACGATGCGGCAGACCTCGCTCAAGATGAGATTCAATTCAAAATCCTTCGGCGTGTAGATCGCCGCTGCACCGGCTTGCTTGAGCGCGTCGGCGTCCTGTGGCGGAATGATGCCGCCGACCACGACCGGCACATCGGAGAGGCCCGCTTCCCGCAGGCGGGCGATCACCTCGCGCGCCAGGGACAGGTGCGAGCCGGACAAGATCGAGAGGCCGACGACATGCACGCGTTGTTCGGCGGCCGCCGTGGCGATCGCCTCCGCGGTCAGGCGGATACCGTCGTAGACGACGTCGATGCCGGCATCGCGGGCGCGGGCCGCGATCTGCTCGGCGCCGTTGGAATGGCCGTCGAGGCCAGGCTTGCCGACCAGGAATTTCAGGCGCCGGCCGAGCTTTTTCGACACGCGATCGACTTCGGCGCGGATATCGTCGAGACCTTCGGCGTCATTGCGCATCGCGCTGCCGATTCCGGTCGGCGCGCGATATTCGCCGAACGCTTCGCGTAAGACGAAACCCCACTCGCCGGTGGTGACGCCGGCTTTGGCGCAGGCAATCGAGGCCGGCATGACGTTGGCGCCGCCGCGCGCCGCCGCCCGTAATGCTGCCAGCGCGGTGGCCACCGCCGCATTGTCGCGCGCGGCGCGCCAAGCGTTGAGTCGCGCGATTTGATCGGCTTCGGCCTGTGGCGCCACGGTGACCACGGCGTCGGCGGCTTGCTTAAGCGACGACGGTTCGGTCTCGACGAAGCGGTTGACGCCGACCACGATCTGCTCGCCGCGCTCGATCGCCTCGGTGCGGCGCGCGTTGGCTTCGACAAGCTGCTGTTTGAGATAGCCGGATTCGACCGCGGCAATTGTGCCGCCCATTTTTTCAATCTGTTTCAGCTCCTCGCGCGCCGCCTCCTTCAGTTCGGCGACTTTGGCGGCGATCACCGGCGCGCCGTCGAAAATATCGCCATAGTCCAGAAGGTCGGTCTCGTAGGCCAGGATTTGCTGCAGCCGCAGCGACCATTGCTGGTCCCACGGCCGCGGCAGGCCGAGCGCCTCGTTCCAGGCCGGCAGCTGCACGGCGCGCGCCCGCGCGGTTTTTGACAGGGTCACCGCGAGCATTTCCAGCACGATGCGGGCGACGTTGTTCTCCGGCTGCTGCTCGGTCAGGCCGAGCGAATTGACCTGCACGCCGTAGCGGAACAGCCGCTGCTTGGCGTCACGCACGCCATAGCGCTCGCGGGTGATCTCGTCCCACAGCTCGGCAAAGGCGCGCATCTTGCACAGCTCGGTGACGAAGCGCAGCCCGGCATTGACGAAAAACGAGATGCGCCCGACCACATCGCCGAATTCGTCTTCAGCGCATTGACCCGACGCCCGCACCGCGTCCAGCACCGCTATCGCGGTGGCGAGCGCAAACGCCAGCTCCTGCACCGGCGTCGCGCCGGCCTCCTGCAGGTGATAGGAGCAGACGTTGATCGGATTCCACTTCGGCATCTCCTGGGTGGTGAACAGAATCACGTCCTTGGTGAGTCGCAGCGACGGCGCCGGCGGAAACACATAGGTGCCGCGCGACAGATATTCCTTGACGATGTCGTTCTGGGTGGTGCCGGCCAAGTCGCGGCGCGCCACGCCCTGCTCGTCGGCCAGCGCGACGTAGAGTGCCAACAGCCACGCCGCCGTGGCGTTGATCGTCATCGAGGTGTTCATGCCGCCGAGCGGAATGTGCTCGAACAACGCCCGCATGTCGCCGAGATGGCAGACCGGCACGCCGACCTTGCCGACTTCGCCTTTGGCCAGCGGATGATCGCTGTCGTAGCCGGTCTGGGTCGGCAGATCGAAGGCAACCGACAGCCCGGTCTGGCCCTTGCTCAGATTGCCGCGGTAGAGCGCGTTCGACGCCGCCGCGGTGGAATGCCCCGCGTAGGTGCGGAAGATCCACGGCTTGTCGCGTTGCGGTCGGGCCTGGTCGCGCATCGGTGCTGCAGTCGCGCTTTGCCAACACTCTGCGGCCGATTTTGTTGCATTGCAACATGGGCGTCGCCGACGCCCGTCAAGTGACTGGAGACGTGAAGCTTTTGACCCGTGCGTTGGATCAAGCCGCTACGTCGCGGCTGGCAATTCTCCGCCCAATCAGCACGACGGCGATTCCAACGGTCATCAAGCCGACGGGAATGCCGAAGAACGGCAGCAACATCATGAGGGCTGCGCCGAGTGCCAGACTGCCGGCCTCGCCGCGAACGAAGCCGGTGCGCAGCGCGCCGCGGAGCATAAATCCGACGGCGACGGCGAGGATGGCGAGATCGTAGAGATAAACGTAAGGCGTGGCGAGCAGGACGCCGGCCGCTGCGGCCGCGGCTTTCAGTTCGTAGCTGATCCGATGGCTCCGCCACATCAGCCATAGCGCGAGCGCCACGATGACCGTCAGCAGCCCTTGCAGCGCCCAGGCCAAGGACGCGCTGCCGCCGAGGAGCCGCACCAACGCGAACACGCTCTGAAATTTGCTCCACTCGGTGTGAACGGGGGAATCCTGCGCGAACAGCGCGTGCGAGGTCAGCGGCAGCCAGTGCAAAAATTCGCTCCAGGGCGCGACGCCGAAAACCGCGACTGTCACCAGCGCGAGCGTGCAAGCGCTTGCCGCTGCGGCGCCGATGGCGCGCCAATGGCCGCCGGCGATGAGCAGCAGCGGAAACACAATGCCGAATTGCGGTTTGTAGGTGAGGAGGCCGAGGCAGCAGCCGGCGAGAATCGGACGGGCCGGCAGCAGCGCCAATGTGCCGCCGATCAGGGCTGCGGTGAACAGCCCGTTCTGCCCGGGAACGATGTTCGGCAGCAGGCACGGAAACGCCCCGCCGATGAGCCAGCCGATCTTGTCGCCGACGACGGCGCGCATGCTTGCCAGATAAAGCGGCAGCGTGACGGCGATCCAGACCAGGAACGCAGCGGCGTACGGCAACGTCGCCAGCAATGCCGCAATCAGCAGAAACGGCGGCGGGTAATGCCATCCCAAATAAGCGGCGTAGTCATGGGGGACGACGGCATTTTCGGCCCCATAGTGCAGATTCCAATCATAAGCCGCCGCCGCGTGGCCATCGAGCGCCAGCCGGCCGGCGGCGTAGACGCTGGTGAAATCGGTATGAAACGGTTTGCCGGCGGCGTCGATGATCCATCCGTGATCGAGGAGCAACGCCGCGACGTAGCCGAGATTGGCAACCAGCAGCGCGAAACAAATCAGCGCAAACGCGCTCGATCGCGGCGATGCCATCTCGCTCTGATGAAAGGGCACGGCCTGCAGCGTCATGATGCTTGCTCTGTCGCTGTTGCCGGCACAGATATCGCTGTTGCCGCCGCGATGATGGCGCGATGAACGATCAGCATCATGACGATCACCACCGCCGCCAGGCCGACCTGCGTCTTGACGTAAGGGAAGCTCAAGATCAGCACGCCGGCCGCGGCGAGCGCGGCGACTTCGCCGGCGGCGAGGCCGTGTTCGAACGCATGGCGCAGCAGGAAGGCGACGGCGACCGCGAGCACGACGAGGTCGTACATATAGACGTAAGGCGTAACGAGCAGTGCGCCGGCGGCGAGCGCGGCGGCTTTCTGCTCATAGGCCGCACGGCGGCGCCACAGCCAGACGACCAGCGCGGCGGTCGCGAGACTGCCCGCCGCCTGCATGGACCAGGCAAGCCCTTCGCTGCCGCCGTGCGCGCGGACCAGTCCAAACAAGCTTTGCAGCCGGCCGAAGTCGGCGCGGCCTTCGCCGAGCACGACGTGGCTGGTGATCGGCATCCAGTGCACGAACGCCTGCCAGCTGGCGCTGCCGAAGGCGAGCCATGAGGCTGCCGCCATGGCAAACGCCACCAGCGCCGCGACCGCGATCGTGGTCCAGCGCCGATCGACGATCAGCACCAGTGGAAACAGCAATCCGAATTGTGGTTTGTAGGTGAGGAGCCCGAGACAAATGCCGGCGAGCACCGGTCGCCGCTCGAGCAAGGCAAGCGTGCCGCCGATCAAAGAGGCGGTGAGAAAGCCGTTCTGCCCGGCTGTGATATTCCAGACCGCCGCCGGAAAGCCGAGCGCCAGCAAAATGCCGCTGCGCTCGCCGAGAATAGCGCGCAGCGCCGTTGCATACGCCGCAAGCGTCGCGGCCAGCCAAAGCAAAGAAGCGGCGAGATACGGCAGCAGCGCCAGCGCCATGGCGACGAACAAAAACGGTGGCGGATAATGCCAGCCATAATAGTCCGGGAAATCATGGCCGAGCGCGCGGACTTCGGCGGCCTTGTGCTGCGGCCAGTCGTAAGCGGTGGCCGCGGCGCCTTCGAGCGCCAACTGTCCCGCTGCATACACATCGACGAAATCGTTGGCGATCGGCTGGCCTTGGGCGTCGGTCAAAAAATGCCCCTGCAGGTACGTTCCGAATAGAAGCACCGCATAGCCGAGCGCCAGCGCCAGGCTGACGACGCCGATCAAGCGCCGGGGCGAAAGCGGCGCGGCGTCTTTTGGCATGGTGGCGGGAGCGGTGTGCATTGCAGCGCAACCAAGCTCGCGGTCCGGCACCGGATGGCGCCGCAGTCCGAGTTTGGCGCGGCATTCCTTTCGGTTGGCTTAGCAGCGGCCCCAGCTGGGAAGCGAACGAAAGGCTTATTGCAGCGCAACATAATGTGATGCAGACTGACGCAACCGCGCCCGGAATCGCCCGTTGTCGTGGGGCTCGGGCGGGATGCGGAGGTCGCCACATGGCGGTTGCCCAGCACAAGCCTCAAGCCGCGCCACTCAAAGAGCTTTATGCCATCGGCGAAGTGCCGCCGCTCGGCCACGTGCCGGCCAGGATGCACGCCTGGGCGATCCGCAAGGAGCGCCACGGTCCGCCCGAACAGGCGATGCAGTGCGAAGTGGTGCCGACCTGGCCGATCGCCGACGACGAAGTGCTGGTCTACGTCATGGCCGGCGGCGTCAACTACAACGGGGTGTGGGCCGGCCTCGGCCAGCCGATCTCGCCGCTCGACGTGCACAAGAACCCGTTCCACGTCGCCGGCTCGGACGCCTCCGGCATCGTCTGGGCGGTCGGCCCAAAGGTGCGGCGCTGGAAAGTCGGCGACGAGGTCATCGTGCACTGCAATCAGGACGACGGCGACGATGAGGAGTGCAACGGCGGCGATCCGCTGCTGTCGCCGTCGCAGCGCATCTGGGGCTACGAGACGCCGGACGGCTCGTTCGCGCAGTTCTGCCGCGTGCAGTCGCGCCAGCTGATGCGCAAGCCGCCGCATCTGACCTGGGAAGAATCGGCCTGCTACACACTTACGCTCGCCACCGCCTACCGCATGCTGTTCGGTCACCCGCCGCACACGCTGAAACCCGGCGACAATGTTCTGGTCTGGGGCGCCTCGGGCGGGCTCGGCGTGTTCGGCGTGCAGCTGGTCGCCGCGTCGGGCGCCAACGCCATCGGCATCGTCTCCGACGACGCCAAATCGCAATACGTGCGCGATCTCGGCGCCAAGGGCGTCATCAATCGGAGCGCGTTCAAATGCTGGGGCGCCATGCCCAAGGTCGGCAGCGCCGAATACGACGGCTGGGTCAAGGAAGCGCGCCGCTTCGGCAAGGCGATCTGGGACATCACCGGCAAGCGCGACGTCGATATCGTCTTCGAGCATCCCGGCGAGCAGACCTTCCCGGTCTCGACGCTGGTGGCCAAGCGCGGCGGCATGGTCGTCTTTTGCGCCGGCACCACCGGCTTCAACATCACTTTCGATGCGCGCTACGTGTGGATGCGGCAGAAACGCATTCAGGGTTCGCACTTCGCGCATCTCAAGCAGGCATCCGCCGCCAATCAGTTCGTGCTCGACCGCCGGGTCGATCCCTGCATGAGCGAGGCGCTGCCGTGGCTGCAAATTCCCCACGCCCACATGCTGATGTGGAAGAACCAGCACAAGCCCGGCAACATGGCGGTGCTCGTCAACGCGCCGCGTCCGGGACTGCGCACGTTCGACGACGTGATCGAGGCGACGGACGGCTGATCGCGATGCAGCGGCTTGCCGCCTTCTTCCTCGCCTTCCTTGTTTCTTTATCCGCGGGTTTTGCCGACGATGGGCCGGACGTCAGCCGCGCCGATCGCGGGCCGATCACGCGGGCCTATGGCGCGAAGATCGCCTCCCGCGTCTTTTCCGGCGAATTCGCGGCCACGCGCGCCGACGCGCTCAGGAAGTCCGGCGCGAATATTCCCGGCTATGACTGCAAGGGAGCCCGGCTGAGCGCGTTGATCGAGGCGCTCCCCTATCCGGTCTCGCCGCAATCGATTTCCTGGGTTGAGCGCTATCTCGTCGATTGCGAGCCGCGCGCGCGGCGAAACCTGATGCTTTTTCTCGAAGACGAAAAATCGCGCGCGATCGAACTCCTGCCGGGCGAGACCAAGGCGGATCCCCGGCTTCAGCGCGATTCGATCCGCGTGGCGAAGGTGGCGGCCTCAACCGCGAATCCGCCCGGCTGCGAGAAAAGCTGGGTCACCGACACGCGCGAGATCGAGCCTTACAAGGACGGCAACACGCCGTGGTCGGAAAGCTGGAAGTTCGATCTTTGCGGCAAGCGCGCGGAAGTGGAAATGTCCTTCACGCCGGCAGCAGGCGCCGGCACGAGTTTCAGCGCGAAGCTGATGAAATAAATAAAGGCTTCATGGCCTCGCCTCGCGCTCCTTGCGGATCACCGAATTCAGCTCGCCGCCATAGACGAAAATCGACGCCGTCACGTACAGAAACACGAGCGCGATCATTGCCGAGGCAAGCCCCGCATAATACGTGACGTAAGTGTAGGCGAATTCCGACAGATACGAGCCGAACAAGGCACCCGCCGCGATCCACAAGACAAGCGTCACCACGATCCCCGGCGCGATCTCGGCAAAGCTCCGGCGCCCCGCCGGCAGCCATTTGTGCACCACGATGAGCGCGACCACGAGCACGAACGACGTCAGCCCATAACGCGTGAGGTCGACGATGCCCGCGAACGGCTTGAGCCAGGGTGCGTATTTCGTCGCCGTCGCCCAGATCAAGGGCCCGAGCACGATGAGAAACGCAAGCGCCAGGAGCGAAACCGCGCCCACGAAAACATAGAGGATCGATTCGATCCGCATCCACCACCACGAATGCGTCTCGCGCACGCCATAGGCGCGGTTCAGGCCGATCCGCAGGCTTTCGATGCCGCTCGAGGAAAAATAGACCGCGAACAGGACGCCGAAGGTCAGCGCGTCGGTGCGCAAATTGGTCAGCACGTCATGGATCGCCGATGCGATCGGCTCCGCCACCTCCTTCGGCCAGCTTTGCAGCAGCAGCATCGCGGTCGCGTCGGCAAGCTCCTTGGTGCCGAACAGCGCCGCCAGCGCGGTCACGAAAATCAGGAACGGAAACAGCGCCATCAGCGCCGACAGCGCGATGTGGCTCGCGATCGCCCAGCCGTCGTCATCATTGAAGGCATAGAAGGCGTCGAGCGCGAGCCTGTAGGCACGGTTCACGGCGTTTCCCCAAAGGTCACGCCCTCTGATTGCGGATCGTTGCGCCCCTTGCAAGTGGAAAAGAAGGCATCCCGATCCGCGAATACCGCGGCTTCAGGCGGCTCGCACCTCGGCAAGGAACTTGCCGATCGCGGCGTTGAGATTTTCCGCTTCGCCGCCAAGCTGGACGGCGAGTGCGGCCACGTCGCTCGCGGTCAGCCGTGCGCCGCTCGCCGCGTGCTCGACGCCGCGCATGGCGTTGGCGCCGACATCGGCCTCGTTTGAGGCGAGCGCCACGTTATTGGCGATCGAAACGACCGCCATATTTTGCTCCTCCACCGCCGAGGCGATGGAAGCGGCCATGGCCGACATTTCCTGAATGACGGAGCTCACCGTGTCGATCGCGCGCCGCGCCTCGAACGAGGCTTCCTGGATCGCGTTGATCTGGTACGTAATTTCCTCGGTCGCGTGCGCGGTCTGGTTGGCGAGCGACTTCACCTCGGCGGCAACCACGGCGAAGCCGCGGCCGGCTTCGCCGGCGCGCGCCGCTTCGATGGTGGCGTTGAGCGCGAGAAGGTTCGTCTGCGCCGCGATCGATTGAATGAGGCCCACCACCTCGCCGATGCGGCTCGCCGCTTCCGCGAGCGTGCCCATGATCCCGACCGAGCGCTGCGTCTCGGTCACCGCGCGGCCGGCAACTTCGGTCGAGCTTGCGGTCTGCCGCGCCACTTCCGCGACCGAGCCCGCGAGCTGCTCGGCGGCGGCCGCGGCTTGCGCGACGTTCGCGGAAGCGGCACCCGCCGCGCGTCCCGCCTGCTCCGCTTCCGAGCCGACCCGGCCTGCTGTCTCGCCCAAGCCGTCGGCGGCGATCCCCAGTTTGTTCGCGGCCGCCTTCACCGCGTCGAGCGCAAGATCCGCGGTGCCCGCGAAGCCGCGCACGAGCCTTTCCACCGCCGCCGCGTGCGCTTCGCGTTCGGCGCTCGTGTGCTGCTGCTCGGCCTCGAGGCGGTCGCGTTCGCGGGCGTTGTCGCGGAAGACAAGCACCGCGCGCGCCATGGCGCCGATCTCGTCGCTTGCGCGCGCCGCCGGAACGGCGGCGGAAAGATTGCCTTCGGCAAGGCTTTTCATCGCGCTCGCCAGCCCCCCGAGCGGCCGCGTGATGCTGCGTCCGATCAGCCAGCTGAGCAAAAGTCCCAACAGGGCGACGGCGAAGCCGGCGGAAAGAATGATCCACTTCGTGCGCATCTGCGAGGCATCGAACCGCGCGGTTGCTTCTTCCTCGCGCTGCCCCGCAAGCGCGATGATCTTGTCGGCGGCGGGCAGCATTTCGGCGCTGTCCAGTTCGATGATCGCGAGCGACGGCTTGACCCGGTCGTCGGTCTCGGCCCATTCGCCGAACGTGTCGGCATAGCTTCTGACCTGTTCGGTCAACTGCCGCTTCAACAGCGAGGCCGGCGCGATCTTGTCGCCGACCGCGTTCATCCTTCCGAGCGCACTGTTGAAATTCTGGAACTCGAGAAAGAACATCGAGTGCGCGATATCCTGCCGGTTCAGCCGGTAGTCGGCCTCGTACCGGCGCATGATCAGAAGCGAAAACAGGAGCTTCTTCTGGTCGGCATCCGACAGCCATGACATTTCCTGGTTGATGATCCGCTCGACCGCCGCCGAATTTTTTTCCACCCGGCCGCGCAGACCCTCATTCGCGGACAGGCCGAGTTTCTCCGCTTCCATCTGCATGGCGGAAAATTTCTCTTTCAACTCCATCAACCGCTGCCGCAGCGAGCCGACCCCTTGCTTTTCCGACGCTTCGCCGCCGACCTCGATGCTTTCGAGGCTCTTCAGCGCCGCGGCGTAGGCTTCGCTAAATGTCTTGATCTCGTTCGTCTCGGGCTGCGCCGCGAATTCCTTGGCGGTGATCCGCATGGTGCCAATGGCGGTTTTGAAATCGCGGCTCACATCCGCGAGCGCGCTCGCGCTCTTCACGCTGTCGAAGGCGCTTTCGAGCTCGTGTTCGCCGACGACGTAAGCGAGCCCGATAATCATGAAGCCGAGCACCGGGCTGAAAGCGAGCGTCGCGATGCGGGCGCGGACGGAAAGGAGATACAGCGGACGCCGCAGGAGCGAGCCGAGCCGCGAAAAAACCGAGCCGAGCCGGGAGAAGTCCATGCCTGACGTCTCTGAACCACAGCGAAAGGCGCCGGCGCCGGACAGAAGGCCGGAGCCCGGATATCCATGACGATCAAAGCCTTGGAATGGTTAACAACACCCTGCTAAGGCGGAGGTGAGCCCTCGCGCCTTGATTTTGTGCGCTGCACAAGTAGGCTGATGGCTGAAATCGAGGACGAGCCATGTCCCGCGCCGCCCGCGCTTCATCGGCAGAACCGGACCTTCTTCGCCACGCCACCGAGGCCGAAGACGCTGCCGGCGCGCTTTTGACCGACGCGATCAATGCCGTCGGCGCGCGCGTGTCCGCGAACGGCGCCCTTTCCGCATCGCTCCTTGAGCGCGAGCAGCACGCAACCCACGGCCTCGCGTGGCTTGCGACCTATGTCGAGGTGATCCGCCAGCTTTCCGCCTACGCCCGGCGCATGCACGAGGCGGGACGCCTCGGCGAAACCGAGCGGCTCCTGGTCATCATCGGCCTTGGCGAGACGCTCGCGCAAATCTTCGGCGGCATTCCCATGAGCCAGGGCGAGATCGTGCGGCTCTCCGCGCTTGGCCTTGCCGACGATCGCATCGAGCAGCGCAAGACACGGGCCGTGAAGTCGCTGATCGCGGACGGAACGACGGCCGCGGCGCGCGCCAAACTGGCCGAGTTCATCAAGGAGTCGCAAGGCACCGTCGGCGACGACGGCCTCGACGAAACGCTCGAGGCCATGCGAAAGGAAATGCGCCGCTTCGCCGATGCTGAAGTGGTGCCGCACGCGCACGGCTGGCACCTCAAGAACCAGTACATCCCGCTCGAGGTCATCGCCCACATGGCGGAGCTCGGCGTCTTCGGCCTCACCATTCCGGAGGAATATGGCGGCCTCGGCCTCGGCAAGGAATCGATGTGCGTCGTCTCCGATGAATTGTCGCGCGGCTATATCGGCGTCGGTTCGCTCGGCACGCGTTCGGAGATCGCCGCCGAACTGATCCTCGGCTCCGGCACCGACGCGCAGAAAAAACACTGGCTGCCGAAGATCGCCTCCGGCGAAGTGCTGCCGACCGCCGTCTTCACCGAACCCAACACCGGCTCCGACCTCGCTTCGCTGAAAACCCGCGCCGTGCGCGAAGGCAACGTCTACAAAGTTTACGGCAACAAGACCTGGATTACGCACCCGGTGCGCGCCGACCTGATGACGCTTCTCGTGCGCACCAATCCGAACGAGCAGGGCTACAAGGGCCTCTCGATGCTGCTCGCGCCGAAGCCGCGCGGCACCGACGCCGATCCGTTCCCCGCGCCCGGCATGAGCGGCGGCGAAATCGAAGTGCTCGGCTATCGCGGCATGAAGGAATTCGAAATCGGCTTCGACGGCTTCGAGGTGCCGGCGGAGAATCTCCTCGGCGGCGCAGAGGGCCAGGGCTTCAAGCAATTGATGCAAACCTTCGAGGCCGCGCGCATCCAGACCGCCGCGCGCGCCGTCGGCGTGGCGCAATCGGCGATGGAGCTTGCGCTCCGCTACGCCAAGGAGCGCATGCAGTTCGGCAAGGCGACACTTTCCTTCCCGCGCGTCGCCGACAAGATCGCCGCGATGGCGGTGGAGATCATGATCGCCCGCCAGCTCACCTATCATGCCGCGCGCGAAAAGGACTCTGGCCGCCGCTGCGACCTCGAGGCCGGCATGGCGAAACTCTACGCCGCCCGCGTTGCCTGGGCCGCCGCCGACAACGCGGTCCAAATCCACGGCGGCAACGGCTTCGCGCTCGAATATCCGGTCTCCCGCGTCTTGTGCGACGCGCGCATCCTCAACATCTTCGAGGGCGCGGCCGAAATCCAGGCGCAGGTGATCGCCCGCCGCTTGCTCGACGGCGGCAATTGAACCCGGCGTGATCCTTCGCGCGGCTTGTGCTAAAAAGCGCCCATGCCTTCGACCCTGCAGAATCTCGTCCTCGTCGTGGCACTGATGGCGGTCGCCTGCGTGCTGGTGCTCGGCCTCTGGAACATGATGAAGGGCGGCTCGCCGAGCCGCTCGCAGAACCTCATGCGGCTTCGCGTGCTCCTGCAAGCGATCGCGATCTTCGTCGTCATGGTCGTGATCTGGATGCTCGGCCGCTGAGGGAGGCGAGATGGTCGTCCTCAACAGGATCTACACGCGCACCGGCGACGAAGGCACGACCTCGCTCGGCAATGGCGAGCGCCGCAAGAAATATGATCTGCGCGTCGACGCCTATGGCACGCTCGACGAAGTGAACGCGGCGATCGGCCTGGCGCGGCTGCATACCGGCGCCGACGCCCGTCTCGATGCCGCGCTCTCGCGCGTGCAGAACGACCTCTTCGACGTCGAAGCCGACCTTTGCCTGTCGCAAAAAGGGCCGGGCGGCGCGCGCATGACGGTTACCGAGGCGCAGGTGAGCTGGATCGAGCAGGAAATCGACGCGCTCAATGCCGACCTCGAACCGCTGCGTTCCTTCGTGCTCCCCGGCGGCTCGCCCGCCGCGACCTATCTGCATCTTGCCCGCACCGTTTGCCGCCGCGCCGAGCGGCTGATGGTTGAACTCAACGACAAGGCCGGCGAAGGCGTCACCGCGGCCGCGCTCAAATACGTCAACCGGCTTTCGGATTTTCTCTTTGTCGCGAGCCGCTACGCCAACGATAAAGGCAAGCACGACGTCTTGTGGATGCCCGGCGCCAATCGCTGAGGCGCGCCGTATGGTCATTCCGATCTACGACAACAATCCGTTCGCGTTCCGCTCGCCGCCTTACGTCAATTGGAGCCTGATCGCGATCAATATCGCGATTTTTGCCTATACCGTTTCGATCAGCGTTTCGGGCTCGAACGAAGACGCTTCGATTCTCGCGCTCGCCTTCACGCCTGGCCTGATCGGCCATCACGACGTCATTTTGCCCGGCAGCGTGCCGTGGGAATTCACCCTCGTCACCTATTCCTTCTTCCATGCAAGTTGGCTTCACGTCATCGGCAACATGGCCTTTCTCTGGGTATTCGGCGACGACGTCGAGGAAGCGCTCGGGCATCTGCGCTATCTCGTCTTCTATCTTCTTTGCGCCGCCGCCGGCGCCATCGCCTATTGGCTTTCGGATCCGAACTCGACCGTTCCGCTGGTCGGCGCCTCCGGCGCGATCGCGGGCGTGGTCGGCGCCTATCTTCTGTTGCACCCCTGCCGCAAGATCTGGGTGCTCGCCTTCATGCGCATTCCCCTGCATCTTGCCGCCGAGTGGGTGATCGGCTTCTGGATCGTGCTGCAGTTCGTCAACATTTTCGCCGGCGCCGACAAACAAGTCGCCTGGTGGACGCATATCGGCGGGCTCACGGCCGGCGTGCTCCTCGTCGTGGTCATGCGCCAGCCCGGCGTGAAGCTCTTCGATTGCGGCGCCGACCGGCTCCTCGAAAAACAAAATACGCCGACGCTGAAACGCTGGCCCAAACGCGTTGACACCTAATAGGTCGGGCCATACGGTGCCCGCCCGCTGCCGCCCAATCCCTCCAAACACATCATCGAACGCGAGAAAGGCCAAGAATGAAAGTGTTGGTGCCCGTGAAACGGGTCGTTGATGCGAACGTCAAGGTCCGCGTCAAATCCGACGGCTCCGGCGTCGATCTCGCCAACGTCAAGATGGCGATGAACCCCTTCGACGAGATCGCCGTCGAGGAAGCAATCCGTCTGAAGGAGGGCGGCAAGGTGACGGAAATCGTCTGCGTGTCGATCGGATCCGCGCAGGCGGCGGAGACGATCCGCACCGGCCTCGCCATGGGCGCCGACCGCGGCATTCACGTGAAGACCGACGGCACGGTCGAGTCGCTCGCGGTTGCGAAAATCCTCAAGAAGATCGTCGACGAGGAGAAGCCCGGCCTCGTCATTCTCGGCAAGCAGGCGATCGATGACGACTGCAATCAGACCGGCCAGATGCTCGCGGCCCTCCTCGGCTGGCCGCAAGGCACCTTCGCCTCGAAGGTCGCGATCGACGGCGACACGATCAGCGTCACGCGCGAAATCGACGGCGGCCTGCAGACGGTGAAACTGAAGATGCCGGCGGTGGTGACCACGGACCTCCGCCTGAACGAGCCGCGCTATGCTTCGCTTCCCAACATCATGAAGGCGAAAAAGAAGCCGATCGCGGAGAAGACGCCGCAGGATCTCGGCGTCGATGTCGCCCCGCGCCTGAAGGTGGTGAAGACGAGCGAGCCCGCGGGCCGCAAGGCAGGCGTCAAGGTGAAGACCGTCGCCGAGCTTGTCGACAAGCTCAAGAACGAAGCGGGGGTGCTGTGATGGCAACCCTTCTCGTGGCCGAGCACGACGACAAGGTCCTGAACGGCGCCACGGCAAAAGCAATGACCGCCGCGAAAGCCTTGGGCGCCGAGGTGCATGTTCTCGTCGCCGGCCAAGACTGCAAGCCCGTTGCCGAAGCCGCCGCCAAGCTCGACGGCGCGGCCAAGGTGTTGCTCGCCGACGACGCGCGCTACGCCCATCGCCTCGCCGAGCCGATGGCGGCGCTCCTGGTCGCGCTCGCCAAGAACTATGACGCGATCGTCGCGCCCGCCACCACGACGGGGAAAAACTTCATGCCGCGCGCGGCGGCCCTCCTCGACGTGATGCAGATCTCCGACGTAATCAAAGTGGACTCGCCCGACACCTTCCAGCGGCCGATCTACGCCGGCAACGCCATTGAAACAGTGCAGTCCTCCGACAAGAAGAAAGCCATGACCGTTCGCACGGCTTCGTTTCAGGCAGTGGGCGCCGGCGGCAACGCGCCGATCGAGCCCGCGAGTGCCGCCGACGATCCCGGCATTTCGAGCTTCGTCGGCGAAGAGCTTTCGAAATCGGACCGCCCGGAATTGACCGCGGCGCGCGTCATCATCTCCGGCGGCCGGGCGCTTGGAAGCAAGGAAAACTTCACGAAATACATCGAGCCCGTCGCCGACAAGCTCGGGGCCGCGGTCGGCGCCTCGCGCGCCGCGGTCGATGCCGGCTATGCGCCGAACGACTGGCAGGTCGGCCAGACCGGCAAAGTGGTGGCGCCCGAGCTTTATCTTGCCGTCGGCATTTCCGGCGCGATCCAGCATCTCGCCGGCATGAAGGATTCGAAAGTGATCGTCGCCATCAACAAGGATGAGGAAGCGCCGATTTTCCAGGTCGCCGATTACGGCCTCGTCGCCGATTTGTTCCAGGCGCTTCCCGAACTCGGCAACGAGCTCGCCAAGAAATGACAAGCGCGAAGACCGAGCGTTGGCGCAAAGGCGTGGTTCGTCGTAAAAGAGACTTGGCGTAGGCGCTGGAACAACGATGGCAGTCAAAATCAAAAAAGTGGGCGTGGTCGGCGCCGGCCAAATGGGCAACGGCATCGCTCATGTCAGTGCGCTCGCCGGCTACGACGTAATGCTGAACGACATCAGCGAAGAACGCATCAAGGCGGGGCTCGCCTCGATTAACGGCAATCTCGCGCGCCAGATTTCGCGCGGCACGATTTCGGAAGAGGCGCGCCAGCAGGCGCTCGCCCACATCAAGCCCGCCGGCAAACTCGCCGATCTCGGCCAGTGCGACCTCGTCATCGAGTCAGCCACCGAAAAAGAAGACGTCAAGCGCAAGATCCTCATCGACCTCAGCAAGTCGTTGAAGCCCGAGGCGGTGCTCGCGACCAACACCTCGTCGATCTCGATCACGCGGCTCGCCGCCGTCACCGACCGGCCGGAGCGTTTCATCGGCATTCATTTTATGAATCCGGTGCCGGTGATGGAGCTCGTCGAGCTCGTGCGCGGGATCGCGACCGGCGACGAAACCTTCGAGGCCTCGAAAGCCTTCGTCGCGAGCCTCGGCAAGACCTACGCGGTCGCCGAGGATTTCCCCGCCTTCATGGTCAACCGCATCCTGTTGCCGATGATCAACGAGGCGATCTACACGCTCTATGAAGGCGTGGGCTCCGTCGAGGCGATCGACACCGCGATGCGCCTCGGCGCCCACCACCCGATGGGACCGCTGGAACTCGCCGACTTCATCGGCCTCGATACGGTGCTCTCGGTGATGCAGGTGCTGCACGAGGGCCTGGCGGATTCGAAATATCGTCCCTGCCCGCTCCTCGTGAAATACGTCGAAGCAGGCTGGCTCGGCCGCAAGGCCGGCCGCGGCTTCTACGATTATCGCGGCGAGAAACCGGTGCCGACGCGCTGAATCAGCCGGCTTGTGCGGCCGGTGGCGGCTGCCGGCAGTCGAAAAAAATCTCTAAAATATTTCTTTCCCGCCGCATCCTTTGGCCGCCCCCGAACGTCTCTGACAGGAGACGGCCGGCGATGGGTCCGGCCGCAGAAGGGAGCAATCCGATGAAACGGACCGTCGTGCGCTACAAGACCAAGCCCGAAAAGACGGACGAGAATGCGCGCTTTATCGAGAAGGTGTTCGAGGAGTTGCGGGCCAAGGCGCCGGATAACGTTCGTTACCTCGCCTTGCGGCTCGCCGACGGCACCTTCATCCATTTCAGCATGAGCGACACCGCCGACGGCGTCAGCCCGGTCACCAAGCTCGATGCGTTTCGCACCTTCCGCAGCGGCGTCGAGGCGCGTACCGTCGAACCGCCGCAGCAAACCGAAGTGACGATCGTCGGCAACTACCGGATGCTCGACGAGTGACGAGACAGGGATGAGCGTATCCGCCGCCGACGCCGCCGAACGCGGGGCGGCCTTCAGCCGGCTGATCAGCGGCCTGCGGCCGAAGCTGCATCGCTACTGCGCGCGCATGACGGGCTCCGTCATCGACGGCGAGGACGTGATGCAGGAGGCGCTCCTGAAGGCGATGGAGGCGTACCCGGAGGCGGGGCCGATCGCCAACCCCGAGGGCTGGCTCTTCCGCATCGCGCACAACGCGGCGCTGGATTTTCTGCGCCGCCGCGCCCGCCAGGAGGCCGCCCGTTCCGATGAGGATCCGGACATGATGGTCGACCCCGTAACCCCCGTGCATGATCGCGAAATCGTCGCCGCGAGTCTCAGGACCTTCATGCGTCTGCCGGTGGCGCAGCGAAGCAGCGTGATTTTGATGGACGTGCTCGGCTATTCGCTGGATGAGATCGGACGCGTCACCGACGCAAGCATTCCGGCGATCAAGGCGGCACTTCATCGCGGGCGCGCGCGATTGCGGGAGCTTGCCGAAGAGCCCGGCGACCTGCCGCAGCCGGTCCTGCCGGAGCGCGAGCGCTCGCTGCTCGCCGCCTATGTCGATCGCTTCAACGCGCGCGACTTCGACACGGTTCGCAACATGCTCGCCGAAGAGGTGCGGCTCGAACTAGTCAACAAGACGCGACTGAACGGCCGCGGCGAGGTGGCGGGACGGTACTTCGTCAATTATGGGCTTGCCAGCGATTGGCATTTCGTGCCCGGTTTTGTCGACCGTCGGCCGGCGCTCCTGGTGCGCGATCCTGCCGATCCGTCGGCGCCGCCCGTCTATTTCATTCTGCTTGAATGGGCCGGCGGCGATGTCGTCAACATCCGCGATTTCCGTCACGCTCCCTACGCGATCGAGGGCGCTGAGCTTTCGTTTTTCGACTGAGACGGATTATTAACCGGCGGCGACGATCTTCCGGCGGCTGGAGTATGCGTGATGGATGTCCGCTCGCTCGTCTCGGCTTTCCTCGCCGCGCGTATCGGCGAGATGCAGCTTGCGGTCGCGGCGAAGATCGCGAAGACCGAGCCCGACAGCAGCGAAGCGGTGACGAAGCTGACCGCCGCCGCCGATCAGAACATGAATGAGCTTGCTTCGGTCGCCGAAGGCCTCGGCGGCAACGTCGACATCAGCACCTGAATTATTTCGCCAGCGCCGCCTGTACGAGCGCAACCGCTTCCTCGCTCGACCATTCGGCGGGGCCGGCGAGATAACCGATCTCGCAGCCCGCGCCGTCGACGAGAATCGAGGTCGGCAGGCCGACGGCGCGGCCAACGCGCTTCAATTCCTGAAAGGCGCCCGTGCTCGGATCGTCGTAATAAGCGAGATTCTTGATCCCGACATCGGACCAGAACTTGTGCGGCTTCGCCGGATCGCCGGTGTCGATGTTGACGGCGACGACCGCAAAGTCCTTGCCGTCCATCCGCCCGACCAGCCGGTCGAGCGCCGGCATCTCCTTGCGGCAGGGCACGCACCAGGTCGCCCACAGGTTCAGGAGAACGGTGCGGCCGCGGAAGTCGGCGAGATGCGCGGGCTTTCCGTCGCCGTTCCGGAAGGAAAGATCGGGCACGCGGCGGGGAGTTTCCGATAGCGTTAACGCCGCGATTTCCCCCCGCACGAGCGGCCGCAAACGCCGCGCCGCCGCGACCGCCGGCTCGCAGCCCGCGTCCGCCTGCACCGGCGTTCCATTGCGTTGCAGGGCATCGATCCCGTATACCGCCGCGAGCCCGGCGGCAGCGCCAGCGAGTGCCGCGATGAACACCGTCCGCCAAAGACGCGGCTTTCGGGCTTCGGATCGGCTCTCGTTCATCGCGTCGGTCCTCGATCGAGGCATAAGGTCATGACGAAGCGCATGTGGGGCGGCCGGTTCGGCGAGAAGCCCGACGAAATCCTCGAGGCGATCAACGCCTCGATCGATTTCGACCGCGCGCTTTACGCCCAGGACATCGCGGGCTCCAAGGCCCACGTCTCGATGCTGGCCAAGCAAGGCATCATCGGGGCGGAAGATGCAGAGAAGATTAAGCGCGGTCTAGACACGATTTTGTCAGAGATCGAGGCGGGCACGTTCAAGTTCACGGCGGCGCTCGAGGACATTCATACCCATGTCGAGGCGCGACTCGCCGAATTGATCGGCCCCGCCGCCGGCCGCCTACACACCGCGCGCTCCCGGAACGATCAGGTCGCAACCGACATGAAGCTTTATGTCCGCGACGCGATCGACCGGCTCGACGCGGCGCTTGCCGCTTTGCAGACGGCGCTCGCCGAGAAGGCGCACGAACACGCCGATACCGTGATGCCGGGCTTTACGCATTTGCAGACGGCGCAGCCGGTGACCTTCGGGCATCATCTTCTCGCCTACGTGGAGATGCTCGGCCGCGACCGCAGCCGGCTCACGGATGCGCGAAAGCGCCTGAACGAATCGCCGTTGGGCGCGGCCGCGCTCGCCGGCACGTCGTTTCCCATCGATCGCGAGATGACCGCGAAGGCGCTCGGCTTCGACCGGCCGGCGGCGAATTCGCTCGACGCCGTGTCCGATCGCGATTTCGCGCTCGAGACCCTGTCGGCGGCCGCGATCTGCGCGGTGCATCTGTCGCGCTTCGCGGAAGAAATCGTGATCTGGGCCTCGCCCTCCTTCGGGCTTGTGAAATTATCGGATCGCTTCACCACCGGCTCCTCGATCATGCCGCAGAAGCGCAATCCCGACGCCGCCGAACTCGTGCGCGCCAAGGCCGGCCGCATCATCGGCGCGCTCATGCAACTGCTCGTCGTGATGAAGGGCCTGCCGCTCGCCTATGCGAAAGATATGCAGGAAGACAAGGAAGGCGTCTTCGACGCGCTTGCGAGCCTCGCGCTGATGATCGCGGCGGCCGAGGGCATGGTGCGCGATCTCGTGCCCGACGAAAAACGGATGAAGGCCGCGGCCGCCGAAGGCTATGCGACCGCGACGGATCTTGCCGATTTCCTCGTGCAGAAGCTCGGCCTGCCGTTCCGCGAAGCGCACGAGATCGTGGGCCGGGTCGTCGCCCATGCAACCGCCAGCGGCAAGGCGCTTCACCGGCTCACGCCGGCGGAAATGCAGGCGATCGACAAACGCATCCCCGAAGAGGCGCTTTCCGTGCTTTCGGTTGCTCATTCGGTCGCGAGCCGCACCAGCGAGGGCGGCACGGCCCCCAAAAACGTGCGGGCGGCCGCGCGCAGATGGCTGAAACGGCTTAGTAAATAGCCGGCGGGCCTAGTCTGCCCTCGCCTTGCCACAAGCTTCGTGATATTGGCTCCGGACCGGAGACCCGCAGTGACGCGTATGCACGCCTTCTTTCGCCGCCTGCTTTCGCTTGCCGCCGTCGCGGCGGCGCTTTTCGTTGCCGGTTGCGGCATCAAGGGCCCGCTCGAACTGCCGGAAGGCTCGAACGTGGCCGCGAACGAAGGCAAGGGCCCCTTCGTGTCCTCGCCCATGGCGACGCTGCCGGGCTTTTACGAACAGTCGGCCAAGGAGAGGAAAGCCCAGCGACAGCTCGGCAATCCTGTCAAACCCGACGAACCCTTCATTCTCGATCCGCTCCTCAACTGAGAAATGCACCACTTCGCCTATCGCGACGGCGTTCTCTTTGCCGAGGACGTCGATCTTACCGCGCTTGCGGGCAAGATCGGCACGCCGTTCTATTGCTATTCGAGCGCGACGCTTGAACGCCATTACAAGGTGTTCGCAGACGCTTTCGCGAGCGTGCCCTCGCTCGTCTGCTACGCACTGAAGGCGAATTCCAACCAAGCGGTGATCGCGACGCTCGCGCGCCTCGGCGCCGGCGCCGACATTGTCTCGGGCGGCGAATTGAAGCGCGCGCTCGCCGCCGGCGTGCCGGCGAACAAGATCGTTTTCTCCGGCGTCGGCAAGACCAAGGACGAGATCGCCGCGGCACTTGCCGCCGGAATCTATTGCTTCAATATCGAGAGCGAACCGGAACTCGCGGCACTGTCGGCGATCGCGGTCGAGATGAAGCGCGCGGCGCCCGTTTCGGTGCGGGTCAATCCCGACATCGACGCCAAAACCCACGCCAAGATTGCCACCGGCAAGGCCGAGAACAAGTTCGGCGTGCCGCTCGCGCGCGCCCGCGAAATCTACGCCGGCGCTGCGAAGATGCCGGGCATCCGCATCACCGGCGTCGACATGCATATCGGCAGCCAGATCACCGAGCTTGCGCCGTTCGAGAGCGCGGCAACCCTTCTCGTCTCGCTCGCGCGCGACTTGATAGCGGACGGCCACAAGCTCGAACACATCGATTTCGGCGGCGGACTCGGAATTCCGTATCAATCGGACAACGAGCCGCCACCCTTGCCCGTCGACTATGCGGCGATGATCAAGCGCCACACCAAGGGGCTCGATCTCAGGCTCGTCTTCGAGATCGGCCGTATGATCGTCGGCAATGCCGGCGTCCTGATCACGCGCGTCATCTACCTCAAGCGCGGCCGCGAGAAGACGTTTGTCGTCGTCGACGCCGCCATGAACGATCTCGTGCGGCCGACGCTCTACGAGGCCTATCACGAGATCCGCCCCGTTCGCGCGCCGCGCCCCAATTCCGATTGGATCGTCGCCGACGTGGTCGGCCCCGTTTGCGAAACCGGCGACTACCTCGCGCTCGACCGCAGACTGCCCGCCGTCGGCGAAGGCGACCTCCTCGCCATCATGACCGCCGGCGCCTACGGCGCGGTGCAGTCGGGCACCTACAACACGCGCGCGCTCGTGCCCGAGGTTCTGGTGCATGGCGGGGACTTCACCGTCATCCGCCCGCGAATTGACACCGATGCAATCATCGCGCTCGACCGCATGCCGCCTTGGCTTGCGCGTTAAGGCGCTGAAAAACCGCGGGATTCGGGCGCGGCGGAACTTTTGCCTTCTGCGGGCCATGTTAGACTGACACCGTGCTTCGCCGGAGGACCGGTTATTGAGCGCGGTGCCCGAACGTCACCAAGGCTCTGAAACGCCGCCCGGCGCGGCGGAAATCGCGCGCCGAAAACTCGCGCAGGCGCTCGCCTGGACGCGGCAAGCGCTTCTATGGGAGCGGGTGTGGCCGCGGCTGGCTTCGGCGCTCGCCGTGACCGGCGTCTTTTTCGCCGTTTCCTGGTTCGGGTTATGGATCGCGATGCCGCCGCTCGGACGCGTGGCGGGCGTCCTTCTCTTTCTCCTGTTCTTGCTGGTGAGTCTGTCGCCGTTATTTTGGCTGCGCTGGCCGGGGCGGACGGAAGCGCTGGCGCGCCTCGACCGCTTGAGCGGGATCGACCACCGCCCGGCAACGGCGCTTGCGGATCGTCTCGCGCCGTCGGCGAACGATCCGGTCATGGAAGCGCTGTGGCGCGCGCATCGCGAGCACGAAGCGGAGCGGGCGCAAGAATTGCGCGCCGGATTGCCGCGGCCGCGCCTGGCCTGGCGCGATCCTTATGCCGCCCGCGCGCTTGTGCTTCTCTTGGCGGTCGTCTCCTTCTTCTTCGCCGACAATGACCACGCGCGCCGCATCGCCGCCGCCTTCGACTGGACCGGCGCCATCTATCCGCGGCTTTATCGCGTCGATGCCTGGGTGACGCCGCCGGCCTATACCGGACGAGCGCCGATTCTCCTGCCCGGCATTCGCCATGACGAGCCGGCGCCGGGCGAAACCGCCGCCGTGGCCGTGCCCGCAGGCAGCGAGCTTGTCGTGCGTGCAACCGGCCTCTCCAACGTCGATCTTCTTTTGTCCGGCGGCCTTACGGAGCTTGCGGCGGATAAGCCCGCGCGCTCGGAAGATGGCATCGAGCGGCACTTTCGCATCACCGACAGCGGCACGATCACGGTGCGCGGCTTGCCCGCGGGCAACGCGCTGTGGGGCTTCAAGGCGGTGCCCGACCGTCCGCCGACGATCGCCCTCATCAAGGACCCGCAAATCGTGGGCCAAGCCGGAATTTCCCTCAACTACCGGGTCGAGGACGATTACGGCGTGGTATCGGCCGAGGCGCGCTTCGTGCACGCGCCGAAAGCAATGGATGGCACGGAGCCCCGCGTGCTCGTCCCGCCGCCGGACTTTGCGCTGCTTCTGCCGCAAGCGCGCACGCGCGCGGGAACCGGCCAAACAACGCGCGACCTCACCGAGCACCCATGGGCGGGGGTCAGCACCATTATGACGCTCGTCGCCCGCGACGAGGGCGGCAATGAAGGCACCAGCGAAGCGCGCGAAATCCGCCTGCCCGAGCGGCCGTTCAACAAGCCGCTCGCGCGCGCGCTGATCGAGCAGCGCCGCAATCTCGCCCTCGATGCGAACGCGCGCGAGACGGTCGAGCAGGCGCTGCGCGCGCTGATGATCGCGCCCGAGCAATTCACGCCGGAGGCGGCGATCTATCTCGGGCTCAGGACCGCCTACGCCCGCATCCGGCTCGCCAAGAGCGACGACGATCTTCGCTCGGTCGTGGACTATCTCTGGGAAGTCGCGGTGCTCATCGAGGACGGCACCATGTCCGACGCCGAGCGCGAATTGCGGGCGGCGGAAGACGCGTTGCGCCAGGCGCTCGAACGCGGCGCGCCTGACGAAGAGATCAAGCGCCTCACCGACAACCTTCGCGACGTGCTCGACCGCTTCCTGCGCGCGTTTGCTGAACAGCTCCGCCGCGACGGCAATGACGAACGCCCGCTCGACCGCAACGCCCGCATCGTGCGGCCGCAAGACCTGAAGAACATGCTCGACCGCATCGAAAATCTCGCGCGCAACGGCTCACGCGACGCCGCGCGGCGGCTTCTCGACGAAATGCAGGCGACGCTCGACAGCCTGAGCCGCGGCAAGCAGGCGCGTTCCGATTCCGGCGATCAGGGCATGGGCCAGCTCGACGAACTCGGCCGCATGATTCAGGAGCAACAGCGGCTCCGCGACAAAACCTTCCGCCAGGGGCGCGACAGCCGGACCGAGCGGCGCAACCGTCCGCCGGATGCGGAGCTCAGCGACCGCGAGCGCCGCGCCTACAATGACCTCCGCCAAGGCCAGGAGGGCCTTCGCCAGAAGCTCGAACAGATGCTCGAGCAATTGCGACGCGACCGCCAAAGCGGCGAGGGATCGGATGACGAAGGCGGCCCGGCGAAGGACGCCGATGAGGCGCTGGGTCAGGCCGGTCAGGCCATGCGCGACGCCGAAGGCGCCTTGCAGGGCGGCGATTCCGATAGCGCCGTCGAACAGCAAGGCCGCGCCCTGCAGAGTCTTCGCAAGGGCGCGCAGAGCCTTGCCGATGCCATGCAGGGCGGCATGGACGGCGCCATGGGCGAGCCCATGGGCGACGAGCCGAATTCCGCCGACCGCACCGATCCCCTCGGCCGTCCGGTACGTTCGCGCGAATATGGCGACGACTTCACCGTGAAGGTGCCGGGCCAGATTGACGTGCAGCGGGCGCGGCGCGTGCTCGAGGAATTGCGCCGCCGGCTCGGCGACCCCAACCGGCCGCAGCTCGAACTCGATTATCTGGAGCGGTTGCTGAAGGACTTCTACTGAAGCCTTTTACTGAAGCCTTTGCCGCCGGCTCAATGCCGCGCGGCCAGCGTCTTTTGCACGACGCCGCGGATTTCGGCGAGGGTAAAAGGCTTTTGCACCACTTCGCGCACGAGTGCGTCGAGGCCCTTGGCGCGCTCGCGCTGATCGGCATAGCCGGTCATCAGCACGATGCTGAGGTCGCGGTGATCGCGGCTCGCGGCAAGCGCGAGCGCGATTCCGTCCATCACCGGCATCTGGATGTCGGTGACAAGGAGATCGAACCCGCCGCCTGAAATCTGTTCGAGCGCCGCCGCCCCGTTCGGCGCGGTGGCGACGTCATGGCCGTCCTGCGCGAGCGCGCGCGCCAGGAGTTCCCGGATGGGCGTTTCATCTTCCGCGATCATGATGCGCGCCAAGAGAGCCTCCCTCGGTTCAGTGGCCGCTGGTCAGATCGTTGCGCGTGAGAAACCGCACCAGCACTTCGCGCCCGTCGGGCGGCGGCGAGGCAAGCCGGCTGCGGAAGGAGACCTTTTCGTCTTCCGACAAGGTTGAGCGCGGCAACAGCGTGGTCCAGGAATAAAGCTCCTGGCCGCCGCCGCCGATCACGGCAAGACGCACCCGCGGCACTTCGACGGCATGTTTGGTGATATTGGCGACCTCGCCTTCGATCACGAGCACGGCGATGCCATCCTGCATCTCGCTCGTGGTGCGAACGCCATGAAACTCGAGGCCGCGCAAATTCACCGGCAGCCCGGCCGCGGCGTAGAGGCCGGCAAGATCGGGAACCGCGTGCACGATGGTCGCGCGACCGGAGATCGCCGCGGTGACGAGAAGGATCGCGGCCATGACGAAGGCGGCGGCGGCCGCATTCTTGCGCGAAGGCTTCCGCGGAAGCGGTCGCGGCGGCAACAGCCGGCGCGCGGGCTTATTGTCGATTTCGGCATTGTCCCCGGCCGGCACCGGCCTCGCTTCAGGCGACACATCCGGCACCAGCGACGGCGCCGCTTCGCGGTCGTAGGCCCGCTCGCGCCAGCCAACCGGATCGCTCGCGGCAACGGCGATCGCGCCCTCAGGTGCCGCGTCGGCGGCAAACGCTTCCGCCATTGCGGGCTCCAGTTCCGCCCCCTCGGGTGCCGCGAACCAGCATGTATGGCAGCGCGCGCAGCGCACGGTGCGGCCAGCGGATCCGAGCGCCTCGGGCGCGACCCGGAATGACGTCTCGCAAGAAGGACAGGTAAGCAGCATGGGGGCGTCCACCGGAGCGGGATAGTGAAGCGGGACCGTTAACGATTCGGAAACCGTGCTTCGCTGACCTGCCGGACGAGGCCCCGCCAGGGCCCGTCCCCATGCGATGGGCCGTGGCTGCCGCCCGCCGCCGCAAACGGCTAGATGGGGCCGGGCAGACGATTCGCTGGAGACCCTCTTGGTCCGATTCGAGAATGTCGGGCTGCGCTACGGCACCGGGCCGGAGGTCCTCAAGGACCTCACCTTCTCCATCGAACCGCGATCCTTTCAATTTCTCACCGGCCCGTCCGGCGCCGGCAAGACGAGCCTCCTGCGGCTTCTCTTTCTTTCGCTGCGCCCGACACGCGGCCTGATCACGCTCTTCGATCGCGACGTGATGCGCCTCCGGCGCAGCGAAACCGCGGCGATCCGCCGCCGCCTCGGCGTCGTATTTCAGGATTTCCGCCTCCTCGATCATCTGACCACCTACGAAAACGTGGCGCTGCCGCTGCGCGTCGCGGGCCGCGACGAAGGAAGCTACCGCTCCGAGGTTGTCGAGCTTCTGCAATGGGTGGGGCTCGGCGAACGGCTGCATGCCCTGCCGCCGGTGCTTTCGGGCGGCGAGAAACAGCGCGCGGCGATTGCCCGCGCCCTCATCAGCCGTCCCGAATTGCTGCTCGCCGACGAGCCGACGGGCAATGTCGACCCCGAGCTCGCGCGGCGGCTGTTGCGCCTGTTCATCGAGCTAAAGAAATCCGGCACTTCGGTGTTGATCGCTACCCACGATGTCGCCCTGATGGACCAATACGATGCCCCGCGCCTCGTGCTCGACGAGGGACGGCTGCGCGTAGAACCGTGAGATTTGACTTGAACGCTCAGCGATCAACCGCTGATTCCAAAACCGCCCGCAACTACGGCGAGCGGATGGTCGCGCATGTCAATCCGATCCTGCCGGACGACACGGTGAGCGGCCGTTCGCTACTCGCCGTCGTCGCCATCATGAGCTTCCTCGCCGCCGTGACCGTCGGCGCGGTCGGGATCGTGCGCGTGGCCGCGGGCGAGTGGCGCGCGGACGTGGCGCGCGAGGTGACGATTCAAGTACGCCCGCAGCCGGGACGCGACCTTGAAGCCGACGTGAAGAAGGCAACCGAGATCGCCAGGGCCGCGCCCGGCATCGCAGACGCGCATGCCTTCAGCAAGGATGAAACCGAAAGCCTGTTGAAGCCGTGGCTCGGCACCGGCATCGACCTTGGCGCCTTGCCGCTTCCGCGTCTTGTGCAGGTCAAGGTCGGCGCCAATGCCGCGCCCGATTTTGACCGGCTTCGCCGGGCGCTGGCGGACAGCGTGCCGAACGCCGCCCTCGACGATCATCGCGGCTTCGCGCAAACGCTCGCCGCGATCGCCGATGCCGTCACGTTGACGGGCCTTGCGGTGCTTGCGCTTGTGCTTGCGGCGACGGTGCTTTCGGTCTCCTTCGCGACAAGAGGCGCGGTCGCCGCCAACCGCGCCGTCGTCGAGGTCCTGCATTTCGTCGGCGCCCGCGACGCCTTCGTGGCGCGGATCTTCGCCCGCCATTTCCTCGCGGTCGGGCTGAAAGGCGGACTGATCGGCGGCGGCATCGCCGCGGCGCTCTTCGTGCTCGCGCGCCTGCTGACAAATGTGATCGGCGCGCTTCCCGGCAGCGCCAACATGGCCTTTTTCCTCGGCCGCATGTCCCTCGATGCGTGGGGCTTCCTGTGGATCGCGGCCGTCGCCGCCGGAATGGCGCTCGTCACGGCGCTCGCCTCGCATCTCACGGTGCAACGCACACTGCGCGCCATTGATTGAACCCGGCACCCCTCATGAGATCGTGCATCCGCCGCAATTCGCGATACCATCGGCTTGGGGATTGGCATGACGGGCCCGGGGCACGATCGGGATCGCGCACGAATGCTTGAAGGCGGCAGCGCCCATGGGCGCGGCTTTCGCTTCGTCACGTCTTTCATGGGAATGATGACGCTCGTGCTCGCCGCGTTTTTCGGCGGATTCGTCCTCTTCGCCAACATGATCCCGCGCGAGGAAGAAGACCCCCTGCGCTTCGCCGACGGCATCGTCGCGCTGACCGGCGGCCCATCGCGGATTTCCGATGCCGTCGAGCTGCTCGCCGCCGGCCGCGGCAAGCGGCTTCTGATCTCGGGCGTCAATCCTTCGACCACGCCGGGCGAATTGATCAAGCTCACGCCGGAACTGGAAAAGCTCTTCAACTGTTGCGTCGATCTCGGCCATCAGGCCCTGAACACCACAGGCAACGCGATGGAGATCGCGCAATGGACGCGCGAACACGAATTCCACTCGATCATCGTCGTGACTTCGGCCTGGCACATGCCGCGCGCCTTCGTCGAACTCGAGCGCGAACTTTCCGGCGTCGAGCTGATCCCGCATGCGGTGGTGAGCGACCGCATGCGCGACGAGCCCTGGTGGACGAATCCGCAGACCGCCCGCCTGCTCCTGGTCGAATACGTGAAGTACCTGGCGACCTATGCCCGCGTCCGTTTCGATGTCTTCGAACAGGGCGCCGCTCCGAACAACGCCGCGCGCACCGCGCGGTCTTAAACGTCGGCAGCGCCACCGCTTTCCCGGCGCGGCCCTGCGTTCACGCAACTGTCCTCTCTCCTTCTCAACCCTGTTTTATTTCCGAATCAGGATCAGCCAGGCGGGAACTCGCCTGACTCGGCCGGGTTCTGGGGAGGCGTAGTTGACAATCAACCTATTTGTTCTAGTTTTGTTCTCATGCATCCGATCCTGATTCGCTCCAAGGCCGGAGACGCCGGCCCCTTCTCCGCCCCGGGCCATCCGGCGCTGGCGCGGCGCTTCCATTTTTGGCGCGGCGCTTCCGGCCACCGCTATGCCTGCAGCGTTTTTGCGCCGGAAGCGGCGCCGGCCTTCGACGGCTTCGTGGCGCTGTTCGTTCGCCGGGAAGGCGACAAGCGGGACGTGATCGCGGTCGATGTCGCGCTCGATCCGGCTCGGTTGCCCGCGGATTGCAACGAGATCCACTTGCATCTTGCCGGGGAGGACCAGGCGCTCGCCGACATCTATCGCGATCTTTCGGCGCTCGCCGGGCCTCCGCGTGCAGTCGGCACCTTCAGCGACTTGCCGGTCTATGCCATCGGCAAGGGGCTGGAGCCGCGCGGCCGCGTGAAGCTCGGCGCCTACGCGCTCTACAAACGCGCCGCCAACCACTCCAACGTGGCGTCGCGGATGCCGAGCGCTTCCAGCTCCTTCACCGTCGCAAGCACGTAGTCGCGGCCCGCGCCCGAACGTCCGTGCCCCTGTCGCACGAGCGCGAGCTGTCGCTCGCGCGAAAGCGCCCCGGCATATTGCGCGTGCGAGCGGTCGACGACGTAGCAAAGCGCGCGGATGTCTGATTCCGGCTCATCGAGCAGAATAATCGGCCGCATAGTCTCCAGATAAACGCTCGTGATCTGTTCGCGCTCGCGCAAGTAAGCGATCGTGGCCTCGCGCTTTCCCGCTTCGACCCGAAACGCGATGCCGCGGCAGGAGCCGCCGCGATCGAGGCCCAGCACCAGTCCCGGCTTCTCCGCCGTGCCGCGATGGAAGTGCGAGTAAACGCAGAGCGCGCGGTGCAGGCCGAGAAGGCGCGCCGGCCGCCGTTCGAGATACTCGAATCCCGTCCGCCACATCAGCGAGCCGTAACCGAATATCCATAGGCCGGAATCGGGCATCGCTATCGCGGCTTTCGTCAGCCAGGCACGTCAGTCGCTGGCATAAGGCCGCGGCAGCGGCGCATGCGGCTCGTGCCCGCCATGGCGGCGGCCGAAATCCGGCTCCGCCGTTTCCTGCCCGACCTCGATGATCGAGCGGCGGATCGCGCGCGTGCGCGTGAAGCGGTCGAACAGCGTATCGCCGTCGCCGGTGCGGATCGCGCGCGTCAGCGCCGCGAGGTCCTCGTTGAAGCGGCCGAGCATTTCGAGCACCGCTTCCTTGTTGTTGAGAAAGACGTCGCGCCACATGGTGGGGTCGGAAGCGGCGATGCGCGTGAAATCGCGAAAGCCGCCGGCCGAGAATTTGATCACTTCCGAGCGCGTGCCGGTCTCCAGATCGGCGGCGGTGCCGACGATGTTGTAGGCGATGAGATGCGGCAGGTGGCTGGTGATCGCGAGCACGAGATCGTGGTGGGTGGCGTCCATCACCTCGACATTGGCGCCGAGCCTTTGCCAAAACGCGGCGAGCTTCGCCACCGCCTTCCCATCGGCGCCGGCGGGCGGCGTGAGGATACACCAGCGGTCCTCGAACAATTCGGCAAAGCCCGCGTCCGGCCCCGAATGCTCGGTGCCCGCCACCGGATGCGCCGGCACCAGATGGGCGTGCTTCGGAACATGCGGGGCCATGTCGCGCAATACCGCGCCCTTGACCGAGCCGACATCGGAAACGATGGCGCCGGGCGCGATCGAAGCGGCGATTTCCGCCGCCACCTTCCCGCTCACGCCGACCGGAATGCAGATGATGATGCAATCGGCGCCCTTCGCGGCTTCCGCGTTGGTTTCGACCACCTCGTCGGCGATTCCGAGTTCGCGCACGCGCTTACGCGTGGCCGCCGAGCGCGCCGTCGCCACGATCGAGCGCACGGCGCCTTGGGCGCGCGCCGCGCGCGCGATCGACGAGCCGATCAAGCCGACGCCGATCAGCGCGAGCCGCTCGAACACCGGCGGCGATTTCTCAGGCACGGGCGGCCTCGCGCGCCATGAACTCGCCGAGCGCCGCGACCGTCAGCCGGTTCGCCTCCTCGGTGCCGACGCTCATGCGGAGCGCATGCGGCAGGTGATAGGCGCCGGTCTGCCGCAGCACGAGGCCGCGTTTCATGAGGAAGCTGTCCGCGTCCTTCGCCGTCTTGCCGCGCTCCTGCGGGAAGTGGATCAGCACGAAATTCGCCGCACTCGGCGTCACCTCGAGCCCGAGCGCGCGGATCTTCTCCTCGAGCCAGGGAAGCCACTTCGCATTGTGCGCGGCCGAGCGCTCGAGATGCGCTTGATCGCTGAGCGAGGCGATCCCCGCCGCCATCGCCGGCGCGTTGACATTGAACGGTCCGCGGATGCGGTTCACCGCGTCGACCACGGAAGCGGGCGCGTACATCCAGCCGAGCCGCAGCGCCGCGAGCCCGTGGATCTTGGAAAAGGTCCGCGTCATCACGACGTTTTCGCTCGTCGCCGCAAGCTCGATGCCCGATTCATAATCGTTGCGCCGCACGTATTCGGCATAGGCGGCATCGAGTACGAGGAGCACGCGCGCGGGCAGCGCCGCATGCAGCCGCCGCACCTCCGCAAACGGCAAATAGGTGCCGGTGGGATTGTTCGGATTGGCTAGGAAGATGAGGCGCGTCCGCGGGCTCACGAGTTTGAGGATCGCGTCGACGTCGGCGGTGTAGTTTCGCTCCTCCGCGATCATGGGCTTGCCGCCCGCCGCCAGCGTCGCGTTGCGATAGACGAGAAAGCCATGCTTGGTGGAGATCGCCTCGTCGCCGGGCGCAAGATACGCCTGCGCCAGGAGATTGAGAATCTCGTCGGAGCCAGAGCCGCAAACGATGCGGGCGGGATCGAGCCCGAACGCCTTGCCGATCGCGGCCCGGAGCGCCGTCGAGGCGCCGTCGGGATAATACGCAAGCGACTCGGCCGTCGCGCGAAAAGCCTCGACCGCCTTCGGGCTCGGGCCGAGGGGCGTCTCGTTCGACGACAGCTTAAAGACCTTCACCGCGCCCGGCGCTTCGCTGCGGCCGGGCACGTAGGCGGAAATGTCGAGAACGCCGCCGCGCGGGATCGGGCGTTCGGCCGTCGTCATGACGAAACTCCGGACTTCTTCTTCCGCTCGCCTGCGGGCGGAAGGGTATAGCGGGTCGCGTGGCCGCCGACGAGAGCGGAACTTCGCACCGAACCGCCCGCCGCCGTGAGCGCGCCAGTGATTTCATCGAGCTTGCGGCCCGGCGGCAACGACAACAGCAGCGCCGCGCCGTCATAGGCGCCGAGCGGCACGGCGATCACTTCCGCCAGCGGCGAGATCGCGCGCGCGGTGGCGGCGTTCCAGCCGGCGACCGCGACGCTGAAAATCTGCACTTCGTTGATCGCGGCATCCGCCACCAAGGGCTTCGACACCACGAACACCGGCAGCGATGCCGGATGATCCGGCCGCTCGACGAAAGGCAGCCGCGCGATGATCTTCGGCGCTTCGATGGGCTCGAGCGCCGTCCACCAGGCGCCGCCGCCGGCGAGCGCGCTCGCGGGCACGAGCCCGAGATCGCCTTTCGAGGCGGCGACAGCGGCCACCACCGCGGCCGCGCCCACATGCGGCTTGAGCGGCACCGTGAAGCCGAAATGGAAACGCGCGGAGTCGCGCATCAACGCGTCCCCCGCCGACATATCGGCGTGCACCGCGTAATTCGCCTGCACGAAGGTGAAGGTCGAGATGATGACGCGCCAGATGCTCTCGATGGTATCGAGCGGCAACAGCCCGCGATGACGCTCCACGAGGCGCCGCATCATCGCGGCCTCCCGCGCCGGCCGGAACGCCGAGCCCGATTCCTGCGTGCGCTTGACCGCGATCAAGGATGAGATGATCTCGCCGCGCTCGATCAAAAGCCCGTGCACCGCCTCGTCGATGCGGTCGATTTCCTGGCGCAGTTCGGGAAGCGTCGGCTCGCCGCGCTTCGGCTCGGTTTTGCGGGTTTCGCGCATGGCTGTTGCTGTTCGTTAAGCGGCGCCGTGATAGCGGTCGCGCGGGCGGAACGCAAAGAAAACATTGACAGGAGAAGCCCCCGCTCCCTAGCTCTAGCGCCCTTGGGCCTGGCGAGGATGGTTAATGAGCGTGATCCGCGTTGAAATGGAAGGTGCGAGCCGCGCCGAGGCGATCCGCCGCGAGGCCGACGAGCCGCATTCCGACCTCGTGCGTTTCGGGGCCGACAAGCCGTTGCGGCTCGACGCCGGCGTCGAGCTTTCGCCGTTTCAGATCGCCTACAAGACTTACGGCGCGCTCAACGCCGATCGCTCGAACGCGATCGTGATTTGCCACGCGCTCACCGGCGATCAGTACGTGATCGGCGAGCATCCGGCGACCGGCAAGCCCGGCTGGTGGGAAACCATGGTCGGCCCCGGCAAGCCGATCGACACCGACCGCTACTTCGTGATCTGCGCCAATGTGATCGGCGGCTGCATGGGCACGACCGGTCCCGCTTCGAAGACGGCAAGCGGCGAGCCTTATGGCCTCTCTTTGCCGGTCGTCACCGTCCGCGACATGGTGCGCTCGCAGGCGATGCTCCTCGACCGCCTCGGCATCGACAGCGTCTTGTGCGTCACCGGCGGCTCCATGGGCGGCATGCAGGTGCTGCAATGGGCGGCGTCCTATCCCGAGCGCGTGTTCGCGGCACTCCCCATCGCCTGCGCCGCGCGCCACTCGGCGCAGAACATCGCCTTTCACGAAGTCGGCCGCCAGGCGGTGATGGCCGATCCCGACTGGCGCAACGGCCGTTATCTCGTCGAGGGCACGAGCCCGCGCCGCGGGCTCGCGGTCGCGCGCATGGCCGCCCACATCACCTATCTTTCGGACGCGGCCTTGCACCGCAAGTTCGGCCGCGAGCTGCAGGACCGCGTCAAGCCGACCTTCGGTTTCGACGCCGACTTCCAGGTGGAGAGCTATCTGCGTCACCAGGGCTCGATCTTCGTGGAGCGCTTCGACGCCAACAGCTATCTCTACATCACGCGCGCGATGGACTATTTCGATCTTGCCGCCGATTACGGCGGCGTGCTCGCCAACGCCTTCCGCGGCATCAAGACGCGCTTCTGCGTCGTTTCCTTCACCTCCGACTGGCTGTTTCCGACCAGCGACGCGCGCCAGATCGTGCACGCGCTGAACGCCGCCGGCGCCTCCGTTTCCTTCGCGGAGATCGTGACCGACAAAGGTCACGACGCATTTCTCTTGGAAGAGCCGGAGCTCTTCGAGATCGTGCGCGGATTCCTCGAAGCCGCCGCCCGCGCGCGCGGGCTGAAAGCGAGGGCCTGAACATGCTCGCGCCCGAAGCGGGCCGCGCGCCCGCCACCCAGTTCGCGCCGCGCATCGACCTCGTGGTCGTCGCCGATATGGTGGGGCTGGGCGCGCGCGTGCTCGACGTCGGCTGCGGCGACGGCGAATTGCTGCGGTTGCTGGCCGAGTCGAAAGGCGTCGACGGCCGCGGCATCGAAATTTCCCGCGAGGGCGTGAACTATTGCGTCGCCAAGGGGCTCGCGGTGATCCAGGGCGACGCCGACGTCGACCTGGCCGATTATCCCGACGATGCCTTCGACTACGTGATTCTCTCGCAAACCTTGCAGGCAACGCGCCGGCCGCGCTGGGTGCTCGAACAGATGCTGCGCATCGGCCGTTACGCCGTCGTCTCATTTCCGAATTTCGGCCACTGGCGCATCCGCCTGCAGATTCTCACGCGCGGCCGCATGCCGATGACCGAGAATCTCGCCGAAAAATGGTACGACACGCCGAACATCCATTTCTGCACCATCCGCGACTTCGTCGAACTGGTGCGCGCGCTCGACGCCAAAATGCAACGGGCGGCGGCGCTGAACAGCCGCGGTCGGCCGGTACGGCTGCACGCGCCGTGGTGGTTCTGGAACCTGTTCGGCGAGCAGGCGGTATTCCTGCTGTCGCGCCGCGCCTGATCAGGCGCCGGCCGCACCCGCCTTCGTTGCCAGGACCGGCGCGAGCTTGCGCGCGGGCTTCAGCGGAATCGGACGCCACACCTGCTTTGTCGCCTCCACGATGTGAACGCCCGCAAACGGCAGCGACATCGTCTTGCCGATGCGCTCCCACGCCACCGCCGCGCGCAGGAACGGAACGCGGGTGAGCGGCGGAATCCACAGCGCCTCGCTCCAGCCCACCGGCGTGAACAAGGCGTCGCGCAAGAGCTCCACCAGCTGGCGGCGGGAAAACGGCCGGCCGTAGCCGAACGGCGTCGTGTCGATGCGCGCCCAGATCCCGCGCCGGTTGGGAACGACGAGCAGAAGCCGGCCGCCCGCCGCCATCACCCGCCAGATTTCGCGCAGCATGTCGGGGGCGTGAACGGTCATCTCCAGCGCATGCACCGCCAGCACGCGATCGACGGAAGCGTCGGGCAATGGCAACTGCGTTTCCTCCACCAGCGACACGAGCGACGGCGACGTGCTCGGCCATTTCACGACGCCCTGCGGCGCCGGCATCAGCGCGAAGGTGCGCTCGACCTCGTCGCGGAAGACGCCGAGATAGGGCGTCGTGTAGCCGAGCCCGGCGACGACGAGGCCGCGCGTGTTCGGCCAGCGTTCGCGGATCGCGCGCGACAACAGCCGCCGTGCGACGATGCCGAGCGGCTGCGAATAGAAGTTTCGAAGGTCGACGACGTCGAGAAACATGACCGGGGCTTCTTACAAATCGTCCTGAAGATAGCCTTGCGGCGCCGCGGCTTCCATCGCCGCGCTTGCCGCGCATGGCGGCCATGATAGCTTGCCGGCAAAGCCCGAATGACGAAGCGGAGTATGACAATGGACGTGGACGTCCGCCTGGTGCCGTGCCTTTCCGACAATTACGCGGTGCTCCTGCGCGACCGGGCGACCGAGGCGACGGCGGTGATCGACGCCCCGGATGCGAATGCCATCGACAAGGCGCTCGAAGCCGAGGGCTGGAAGCCGACGCACATTCTGATCACGCATCACCACGGCGACCATGTGCAGGGCATTCCCGCGCTGAAGAAAAAATACGGCGCCACCGTGGTCGGCCCGCGCGCGGAAGCCGCCCAAATCCCGATGCTCGACGTCGCCGTCGGCCCCGCCGATCCGGTCGCGGTCGGCGGCATGCTCGCGCGCGTGATCGAAACGCCCGGCCACACCGCCGGCCACATCGTCTACATGTTCGACGCGGAGAAATTGTTGTTCGCGGGCGATACCTTGTTCGCGCTCGGCTGCGGCCGGCCGTTCGAGCGGCCGGCGCCGGTGTTGTGGAACTCGCTCCTGAAGCTCCGCGAATTGCCCGGCGACACCCGGCTCTATTGCGGCCACGAATACACGCTTGCGAACGCGCGCTTCGCCGTCACCGCCGATCCGAAAAACGCCGCGCTCAAGCAACGCCTCGCCGGGATCGAAAAGACACGCGCCGCCGGCAAGCCGACGTTGCCTTCGACGATCGGCGAGGAAATCCGCACCAATCCGTTCCTGCGCGCCGACGATCCCGCTGTTGCCGAAGCCGTCGGCATGAAAGGCGCCGATGCCGCCAGCGTGTTCACCGAACTCCGCGAGCGCAAGAACAACTTCAAGGGATGAGCGCGAGCGCGAAGTTGCCGGCGGCGGAGGTCATTCGCCTTCTCGATCTCGCCTCGCATCCCGAAGGCGGGCACTTCCGCGAAGTTTTCCGCGATCCGCGCCAAATCGAAGGCCGCGCCGCCTCCACCGCGATCTATTTCCTGCTTGCCGCCGGCGAGCGTTCGCATTGGCATCGCGTTGACGCCGCCGAAACCTGGCACTTCTACGCCGGCGCGCCGCTCGCCCTCGAAATCGCCCGCGAAGAAAAGGCTCCGATCGAGCGGCTCATACTTGGCAGCGATCTCGCCGCGGGCGAACGGCCGCAGATCGTGGTTCCCGCCCGCGCCTGGCAGGCGGCCGAAAGTCGCGGCGCCTGGACGCTTTGCGGCTGCACGGTGGCGCCGGGCTTCGAGTTTTCCGGCTTCGAGCTCGCGCCGAAGGGCTGGTCGCCGAGCGGCTAGCGCATGATCCCGAAAAGCGGGAAGCGGTTTCCGGAAAAGATCATGCGCCCGCTACCAGAGCTTCAGGTGATGTACTGCGCGCCGTTCACCGTCATGGTCGAGCCGGTGATGAAGCCCGCGTCGTCGGAGACGAGAAACACCACGCAACGCGCCACCTCTTCCGGCTCGCCCAGGCGGCCGACCGGGATCATCGGGATGATGTTTTTCTCCAAGACGTCCTTCGGCACCGCCTGCACCATCTCGGTGTTGATGTAGCCGGGGCAGATCGCGTTCACCGTGATGCCGGATTTCGCGCTCTCCTGCGCCAGCGCCTTGGTGAAGCCGATATCGCCGGCTTTCGCCGCGGAATAATTCGCCTGGCCCATCTGGCCCTTCTGGCCGTTGATCGACGAAACATTGACGATGCGGCCGAACTTGCGGCTGCGCATGCCTTCGATCACCGGCCGGCACATATTGAAGAGCGAGGAGAGATTGGTGTTGATCACCGCGTTCCACTGCTCCGGCGTCATGCGGTGGAACATGGCGTCGCGCGTAATCCCGGCATTGTTGACGAGGATTTCGACCGGGCCGAGCTCGGCCTCGACCTTCTTGATGCCAACGCCGCAAGCCTCGAAGGAGCTCACGTCCCACTTGTAGACGGCGATTCCCGTCTTGGCCTTGAACTTGTTCGCGGCTTCGTCGTTGCCGCCGTAATTGGCGGCGACCTTGTAGCCCGCCGCCTTCAACGCCTCCGAAATGGCGGCCCCGATTCCCCGGGTGCCGCCGGTGACCAACGCCACGCGACTCATGACCCCTCCCTTTACGTCCTTGCCCCAAGCGTCCGCGGACTGAAATGCCGCGGTTCGCTTCCTGAGTTTACTGCCGCTCCACGCACATGGCGATGCCCATGCCGCCGCCGATGCAGAGCGTCGCAAGGCCGCGCTTGGCATTGCGCCGCTCCAATTCGTGCAGGAGCGTCACCAGAATGCGGGTGCCGGAAGCGCCGATCGGATGGCCGATGGCGATGGCGCCGCCGTTGACGTTCACCCGCTCGGATTTCCAGCCCATATCCTTGTTGACCGCGCAGGCTTGCGCGGCGAAGGCCTCGTTCGCCTCTACGAGATCGAGATCGTCGGTCTTCCAGCCGGCCTTTTTCAGCGCCGCGCGCGAAGCCGGGATCGGGCCCACGCCCATGATCGAGGGATCGACGCCGGCCTGGCCCCAGGAGGCGATGCGCGCGAGCACCTTCTTTCCGGCTTTCGCCGCCTCGCTCGCCTTCATCAAGACGACCGCGGCGGCGCCGTCATTGATGCCCGAGGCGTTGCCGGCGGTGACCGTGCCTTCCTTGTTGAAGGCGGGCTTCAGCTTCGTCACCGCGTCCATGGTCGTGCCGGGGCGGATGTACTCGTCGGCGTCGACGACGACCTCGCCTTTTTTCGTCGCGATCTTCACCGGCGTGATCTCGGCCTTGAACTTGCCGGCCTTCTGCGCCGCCTCCGCCTTGTTCTGCGAGGCGACGGCGAATTCGTCCTGCTGCTGGCGCGTGATCTGCCATTGCTTGGCGACGTTCTCGGCGGTGCCGCCCATGTGGTAGCCGTTGAAGGCATCCCACAAGCCATCCTTGATCATCGTGTCGATGAATTCGACCGAGCCCATTTTGTGGCCGGCGCGCAAGTGCGCGCAATGCGTGGACTGGCTCATCGATTCCTGCCCGCCGGCGACCACGATGTCGGAGTCGCCGTTGAGGATCGCCTGATAGCCGAGCGCGACCGAACGCAGCCCCGAGCCGCAGACCTGATTCACGATCCAGGCCGGCGCCTCGATCGGCACGCCCGCCGCGATCGAAGCCTGGCGGGCGGGGTTCATGCCCTGTCCCGCGGCCAGGATTTGACCCATGATGACTTCGGAAACGTCCTTGGGCGTGACGCCCGCGCGGGCCATCGCGGCTTCGATCGCAACCGCGCCGAGCTGATGGGCGGGTACGCTCGCGAACGCTCCATTGAACGCGCCGACGGGCGTACGCGCCGCGCCGACGATGACGACATCGTCTTTCATGACAACTCTCCCTATGTCGGCCCCGTGGCCTCGGCTCAAGCCCCTAGCCTTTGATCAGGCATCGTTGGTGGGGGCGCCGGGCGATGTCAATAAGCCGCCCCTGCCGTGGCCGCCTGTTAGGCATACCCGGAGCGCGGGCGTATAAATGGGTAGCCGGTGTCTCCGAAACGTCATAAGCTTCCGGCTCCATTGGGGGGATAGCGTTGGGTGCGCGTATGAATGTCATGACCAAGAGCCCGGAACCCGTCACCATCAAAAAATACGCCAATCGGCGGCTCTACAACACGGGCACGAGCACCTACGTCACGCTCGAAGACCTCGCCGTCATGGTCAAGGAGGGAGAGGACTTCGTCGTCTATGACGCGAAGACGGGCGAGGAGATCACCCGCTCGGTGCTCACCCAGATCATTTTCGAGCAGGAGAACAAGGGGCAGAACCTTTTGCCCATCACCTTCCTGCGCCAGCTCATCCGTTTTTACGGCGACTCGATGCAAATGCTGGTGCCGCGCTTTCTCGAAATGTCGGTCGAGAACCTCACGCGCGATCAGGCCAAGTTCCGCGAGAGCATGGCGAAGACCTTCGGCTCCGGCGGCTTGAATCTTTTGGAAGAGCAGGTGCGCCGCAATATGGAAATGTTCGAGCGCGCCTTCACCATGTTCCTGCCGTTCGCGCAGAAGAACGCCGCCAACCTCGCCGCCGGCGAGCCCGCGGGCGAAGGCGAAAACATCGACGAATTGAAGAAGCAGGTCTCCGAGATGCAGAAGCGTCTCGACCGGCTGGTCGGCGGCTCCGGCGACAAGAGCTGAGCGCGGTCGCGCCGCTCAGCCCGCGGCTTTCTTCGCCGCCGCTTTCCTTTCGAGCACGGGTTTCGTTTCGGCGAGCCCCGTCAGCGCGCCCTGAAAATAATTGCAGCCCCAGCCCGCGAGCGTTTCCGCCGCGCTTTCGCTCTGCACCCATTCCGCCACCGTCTCCAGGCCCAATTCGCGCGCGAGCTCAAGGAGCGCGCGGACGAAGACGCGGTCGTCGGGCGCGTGCTCGAGATTGGCGACAAAGGAACCGTCGATCTTGACCATGTCGACGCCGAGCCGCCGCAGGTTGCGAAACGAGGTGTAGCCGGCGCCGAAATCGTCGATCGCGACGCGGCAGCCATAACTTTTCACCTTGGCGACGAACCGCCGCGTTGCCTCGACATCGCGGATCGCGGCCGATTCCGTGATTTCGACGATGAGCCGGCTTCCGACGCCCTTCGGCATGGCGGCAAGCGCCGAGAGCCAAAGCGGATCATGGACGGTCGCGGCCGAAACATTGAGCGAAAGCCTGAGTTCGGCGTGCGCGGCAAGCTCGGCGAGCGCAAGCTCAAGCACGCGGTGGTCGATCAGCCGCACGAGATCGAGCTTCTCGGCGACCGTGACGATCGAGAAGGTGTCGACCTCCTTGCCGTTCGGCTCCCGCAGCCGCACCAGGCATTCGCGAAAGGCGAGCTCGCGGCTCTTCGCGTGCACCACCGGCTGGAAGGCGAGCTCCACGCGCCGCTCATTGAGGGCGGCGACAATCACATCGGTGATCCGCAAGTTCTCGCGCCGCGCCGCCTCGCTCTCGATGCTCGGCGCGTAGGCGCGAAAGGCGCCGCGGCCCGCTTCCTTGGCCAGATCAAGCGCTTCCAGCGCGCGGCCGACCGCCTCGCCGGCATCGCGCGCGTGGCGCGGCGCCACCACGCCGCCCGCGGTCACGGAAATCGCCACCAGCCCGGCCGAGGTTTCGAACGGCTCTTCGCGCACCGCATTCACGAAGCGGGCGGCGGCGACCGGCAGATCCTCGGCCTCGCACTCGTGCAGCACGAAACCGAATTTGTTGTCGGAGAAGCGGCCGATGAGGTCGGCGCCGCGCATGCGCGAGCGCAGCTGCGCGGCGACGGCCTTGATCGCCTCGTCGGCGACATCGAAGCCATAAGATTGATTGACGTGGGCCAGATCGTCGATGCCGACGATGAGGAAGCCGACGCTCGCCCGCTTCGCCTCGGCGTCCGCGATCGCGCGCGAAAGCTCCGAAAGCAGTCGCGCGCGGGTCATTTCGCCGGTGAGCGCGTCGGTGGCGGCGAGCCGCTTCAGCTTTTCCTCGCGCAGGTGCCGTTCGGTGGCGAGCCGGATCACGCCTTCGGCGCGCGCGGGCCGGCCATCGGGACCGACGAACCAGCGGCCCGCGTCCTCGATCCAGCGGGGCTTGGCCGGATCGGTATTGAGCCGGTAGCAAAGCTCGTAGGGAACGCCGGTGCCCTCGTCGCGCGCCGCGGAGTCGACGATCCCGTCGTAGCGGTTGGCGGGGCTTTCGGGATGGAGAAGGGCCGCGAACCGCTTGCCGTTCGTCACCGTTGCGAGCGAATCGATGCCGAGCACGTCAGGCGCATTCGCGCTCCACAGCAGCGCGTCAGTCGCGATGTCCCAGATATACGCCGCTTCCTTGGCCGCGCTGAAAAGCGCGGCGCTCGCCGCGGCGTCGAGCATGGCGGAACCCGGCCGCGGCGTCAGCGGCTTCTTGAGGAGCGAGCGCTCCGCTGGCCTCCCGGGCCGCGGCTGGAATTGCACGGGAACCTGACCTCCGGGCTCACCGAGTGGCAACAGCCGCCGAGGCTATGGCCGCCCGACTTAACGGCGCGTGACCGCTTCTGGAACAAATTTCCCGGCCCGCGTTTTGCGACCTTATCCCTGCCGGGACGGTCTTCGTCCCGAAACGGGACGAGTAGAGCCATGCGGATCGCGGCAAGCGAAAGACCGGTGCTCGGAAGCGCGCTTCGCGCACGCCAATCCGTTTACCAAAAGAGCATTGCGGCGCCGGTCGAGAAGAGGCCGGGCCTGCCTGTGCCCGCCGTTCCGCGACCGCTCGCCTCAACGCGGCCAGAGGTCGCGTTCCTCGCGCAATTGATCGCGAAGGCGGAGGGCATGCCGGTCAGCCGCGCGAAGCGGCGCGCGGATCCCGCGGAAGGTGCCGCGGCCTATCGGGTGATGGCCGGCCTTGCTCGCCGCGACGAAAGCCGGAGCGTGCGCGTGGTTTGATCCGCGCCGGAATTACCGCGGCAGATTGTCGACCGTAATATCGCGGCGCGCGGATCCCATCGACACCACCCAGCCGCCGATCACGTCGACGAGCGAAATCAACAGGAGCGTCGCGAACACCGATGTCGCCGCTTCCTTCACCAAGAGAAACTCGATCAGCGCGCCGATGAAGACAAGCGTCGACAGCATGTGATCGATGATCGTGCGCATGTAGGAGCGCGTCGCCTTCAAGACCTCGAAGAACAGAAACACCAGCGACAGCGCGATCAGGCAATCGCCCGCGGTGATCGTCCACGTCGCCCCGGATTCCATCGGCACGGAAAAAACGGTGCCGCCCCACGACACGCCGGGGGTGAGGAACACGATCATGTTGTAAATCGCAAACGAAATCAGGAACAGCGGAAAGCTGAACAGCACGATCGCCCCCTGTGACAGTGACAGGCTTACTCCGCGGTCTTCGGCTTCAGGATCTGACGGCCCCTGTACATTCCGGTTTTCATGTCGATGTGGTGCGGCCGGCGCAATTCACCGGAATCCTTGTCCTCGACGTAGGTCGGCTGCTTCAGCGCGTCGGCCGACCGCCGCATATTACGGCGCGAAGGCGACACTTTTCTTTTGGGGACGGCCATTTCTTGCTCCGTTTGGTCTTGCTCCCGCAGGCGGGGAACTCGGAGCGGGCTTATAGAGGATTGGGTCCACGCTTTCCAGTCATCGCGCGAGGCATGTGGTGATGGGGGAGCCGGCCAGCGTCGCCTCGGCGCGATAGCGCGCCACAAGCCGTATCAAGCCGGGGCTTGGACGCGCCGCATTGCGCTGGACCGGGTTTGGCAGCACGGCGGCGAGCATGGCCGCCTCGTCCGGCAGTAGCGCGTACGCGCTTTTGCGGAAGGCATGGCGCGCGGCGGCTTCCGCGCCGAACTCCCCGTTCGGCCCCCATTCGGCGACGTTGAGATAGACCTCGATCAGCCGCCGCTTCGTCCACATGAAACTAATGTAATAGGCGAGCGGAACCTCGAGCGCCTTGCGGACGAGGTGGTGGCCCTGCCACAGGAAGAGGTTCTTCGCCGTCTGCATGGGAATGGTCGAGGCGCCGCGCGCGTCGCCGAGATCGTCGGCGTCGTCGATCGCATGCCCCACCTCGATCCAGTCGACGCCGTGATGCGTGCAATAGCGCGCGTCTTCGGCGGCGATCACGGCGCGCACGAGATTGGGCGAGATTTCCTCGAGCGGCCGCCACTCGCGCGCCACCGGCTGACGGGTGAGAAGACGCCACAGCATCGTGGTCGAAACCGGCGGCACGAACGCATAGACCGGCACCAGCACGAAGGGGATGAGGGCGAGGATGATCGCCACTTTGATGCCGATCGAAACAAAGCGTTGAAACATCAACCCATTCCCAGCCCCCGTTCCGCTTATCACGCATAATCGGGACGGCAAGGTGGCGGGGGCCCGCGGCACTTCCGGGCTCCGCCGCTCTTTCGCGCCGCATCAGAAAAGTGCTGCGCTCTCTGCTTTCAGCCTACGCGCGGCTATGCTTGCAGCCCGGGCAGGATTCGTGACCGCGCGTCGACATTGAGGGTGGGGATGGCCGCAAAAACGGGGTCGAGAAACTTCTTCCATATCGTCTGGCTTGCCGTTCGCGCGCGGCCGCGCATGGTGATTTCGTTGATCTTCGGCGCGGCCGTGCTTTTCTTCAGCCCGTCCGACGTCGGCACCACGCGCGCGCTGCTCGCCTGGAACGCGAGCGCGATCCTCTTCATCGTGCTCATCCTCGTGATGATGGGAAGGACAAGGGCCGAGGACATCCGCGACCATTCGACCGCCGAGGAAGAGGGCCGTTTCACCGTGCTCACCCTGGTGATCGCCGCCGCCGTCATGGCGCTGATCGCGATCGGCGTCGAAATCTTCGCGGTGAAAGAGATGCAGGGCTCCTCGCGCATGCTCCGGCTCGCGCTCACCTTCGGCACGGTGATCACGTCATGGGCCTTCGTGCATGTGGTGTTCGCGATCTATTACGCCCACGAATTCCACGCTGAGATGAAGGGCGGGAAAAAGGCGCTCCGCGGCGGGCTGCAATTCCCCGGCGAGAACCTGCCGGACTATTGGGACTTTATCTATTTCTCCTTCACCGTCGGCATGACGGCGCAGACCTCGGACGTCGTGGTCGTCTCGCGCCGGATGCGGCGGCTGGTGATCGTGCACGGCCTCGTGGCGTTCGTGTTCACGACCGCGGTGATCGCGCTCACGGTCAATCTCGGCGCGCAGCTTGTCGGCTGATTACTCGGCGGCGTCGGGCCGCGCGACGGCGAAGCGCCGCGCCACATATTCCTCGACCATCTGTTTGAAATCGGTGGTCAAGTTCGCCCCGCGCAAGGTCGCGACCTTCTTGCCGTCGACGAAGACCGGCGCCGTCGGCGCTTCGCCCGTGCCGGGAAGCGAAATGCCGATATTGGCGTGTTTCGATTCGCCCGGGCCGTTGACGATGCAGCCCATGACCGCGACCGAAAGCCCCTCGACGCCGGGATAGTGCTTCTTCCACTCCGGCATGCGCTCGCGGATGAACCCCTGCACCTCGGCGGCCAATTCCTGGAAGGTGGTCGAGGTCGTGCGCCCGCAGCCGGGACAGGCGGCGACAAGCGGCACGAAGGTGCGAAGCCCCATGGTTTGCAGGAGTTCCTGCGCGACCTGCACTTCGCGCGTGCGGTCGCCCTTCGGCTCGGGGGTGAGCGAAATGCGGATGGTGTCGCCGATTCCCAATTGCAGCAGCACGCCGATCGCCGCACTCGAGGCGACGATCCCTTTCGAGCCCATGCCGGCTTCGGTGAGGCCGAGGTGGAGCGCGTAGTCGGCGCGGCGCGCGAGCTCCGCATAGACGGCGATCAGGTCCTGCACCGCCGAAACCTTGGCCGAGAGGATGATGCGGTCGCGGCCCATGCCAAGTTCCTCGGCGCGGGCGGCCGACATAAGCGCCGATTGCACCATGGCCTCGCGCATGACGGCGCGGGCGTCGACCGGCTCTTTCGAGCGCGCGTTTTCATCCATCAAATGCGTGAGCAATTCCTGATCGAGCGATCCCCAGTTGGCGCCGATGCGCACGGGCTTTCCGTGTTTGAGCGCGGTCTCGATGATCGCCGAGAACTGCTTATCCTTCTTGTCGCGAAAGCCGACATTGCCGGGATTGATGCGGTATTTGTCGAGCGCTTCCGCGCAGCCCGGATGATCGGCCAACAGTTTGTGGCCGATGTAATGAAAGTCGCCGATGAGCGGCACGTCGACGCCCATCTTGTCGAGCCGCTCCTTGATCTTCGGCACCGCCGCCGCCGCCTCGTCACGGTCGACGGTGATGCGCACGAGCTCGGAGCCCGCATGCGCGAGTTGCGCCACCTGCCGCGCGGTGCCTTCCGCATCGGCGGTGTCGGTGTTGGTCATCGATTGCACGACGATCGGCGCGCCGCCGCCAACCATCACCGCGCCCACGCGCACCCCTACCGAATGGCGGCGCGGCGCGGTCGTGGCTGTGGTTTGCGTGAAAATGACGGGCTGGTTCACGCACGCGCCTCCGTTTTCTTGCACGCGTTGCAAAGGCCGGTGACTTCCAGAACGCGCATCCGCGCGCTGAAGCCGACGCCGCGCGCGGCTTGCGTTAGATCCCGCCCGAGCGCGCCTGACGTCACTTCGGCGACACGCTCGCACCGCTCGCACAAAAGAAAGAGAACGATGTCATCGCTCTCGTGCCCGTGGATACAGGCGAGGAACGCGTTCTTGCTTTCGATGCGATGGACAAGGCCTGCCTCGAGGAGAAAGTCGAGCGCACGGTAAACCGACATGGTGGGAACCGGTTCCCGCGTCTTTTTCAGCCGCTCCGTGATCTCATAGGCGCCGAGCGGCGAATGGCTCTCGGCAAGCGTCTGCAGCACCCGCCGGCGAAGCGGCGTGAGCCGCATCCCTTGCGCGTTGCAGGCCTCGTCGGCGCGGGCGAGCGCATCGGCGATGCAGCGCTTGTGGTCGTGATTGGGAGCGGGAAAGCCAGCGTTCATCAGCATCTCTTACGCCATTTCCGTTACATCATATCGAGATATCGTGCGCAAAATAGCGCCCGTAAAGCATGGCCAAAGCGTCCAATGGCATTTTGCTGCATTGCACAATATATATTCGACGATGATCTTCCGCAAAGCCCGAAAGACCGTGAATCTCGCCCTCCAGGGCGGCGGCGCCCATGGCGCCTTCACCTGGGGCGTGCTCGACCGTCTCCTGGAGGACGAGCGGATCGCCTTCGAGGCTATTTCCGGCACCAGCGCCGGCGCCATGAATGCCGTGGTGCTTGCCTCCGGCTATCACAAAGGCGGCCGGCAGGGCGCGCGCGAGGCGCTCGCCAAATTCTGGCGCGCGGTCTCGCATGACGGCCGCCTGAGCCCGATCCAGCGCGGCATGATGGACCGCCTCTTCGGCAACTGGTCGTTCGACAACAATCCGATGTTCCTCGCCCTCGACGTGGCGAGCCGGTTCGTGTCGCCCTACGACATCAATCCGTTCAACATCAATCCGCTCCGCGACATTCTCGAAAGCGAGGTCGATTTCGAGGCGGTGCGCGCGAGCCGCGACGTGAAGCTCTTCATCTCGGCGACCAATGTGCGCACCGGCAAGGTGCGCGTTTTCACGCGCAACGAGATCACGCCCGACGTGGTGATGGCTTCGGCGTGTCTTCCGTTCCTGTTCAAGGCGGTGGAGATCGGCGGCACGCCCTATTGGGACGGCGGCTATGTCGGCAATCCGCCACTGTTTCCGTTTTTCCGGTCGACTGACTCCGATGACATCATTCTGGTGCAGACGAACCCCGCCGAGCGCGAGGAAACGCCGCAGACCGCGCGCGACATCCTGAATCGCATCAACGAGATCACCTTCAACGCTTCGCTGATTTCCGAGTTTCGCGCCATCGGCTTTGTGAGCCGGCTCGTCGAAGGCGGATTTTTGCGCCGTCTCGCCCGCAAGGCGGGCTATCGCCGCATGCTTTTGCACCGCATCGCCGCCGACGAGGAGCTCGCCGCGATGACCTCGAGTTCGAAGTTCAACGTCGAATGGTCGTTTTTCCAGCACCTCCGCGATATCGGCCGCACCGAGACCGAAGCCTTCCTCAAGAAGAATTTTTCCGCCCTCGGCCGCAGGAGCACGCTGGACTTGCGAAAGCAGCTCGCCTGAGGCTCGACGAGCCGCGCGCCGCACTCCACAATCGGGGCATGGAGCCCAGGCCGCATCAGGCCGCCGAAGCGCACGGCGCGCGCCTCGAGATCGTCGTCGGCGACATCACCCGCCTCGACGTCGATGCCATCGTCAACGCCGCCAATACGTCGCTCCTCGGGGGCGGCGGCGTCGACGGCGCCATTCATCGCGCGGCCGGACCCGAACTCCTCGCCGAATGCCGGACACTGAACGGCTGCGCCACCGGCGAAGCCAAGATCACCCGCGGCTACAAGCTTCCGGCGCGGCACGTCATCCACGCCGTCGGCCCGGTGTGGCACGGCGGAACGTCGCGCGAGGAGGAGTTGCTCGCCGGCTGCTACCGCAATTCGCTGGCGCTTGCGCGCGCGAACAAGCTGCATTCGATCGCATTCCCCGCGATCTCGACCGGCGTCTACCGCTTTCCCGCCGACCGCGCCGCAATGATCGCGGTCTCGACGGTCATGCACGACGTGGAGGCGGGCAAAGCCGTCGCCCGCGTCGTGTTCTGCTGCTTTTCGGAAGATTCGGCGAAGCACCACGCCGATGCCTTCGCTAAGCTCGGGCTTGCGTGACGAATGCCGCGCGCCGTTCTCCGCCGCAAATCCGATGAAATCCTCGGCTAGGAGCACGCGCCCTTGGCTGTCGACATTGCAGGTCGCCTGATGCGCGAAACCCGGATTGGGGGATTTTTACTCGCCCTTTTGCTGTCCGCTTCGCCCGCCGCTTCCGCCGAGAAGCCCAAGCTCTACACCAACGAATCCTATGTCGAGGACGTGAACAACCGCGCCTCGCTCCCGATCGGCGACGCCAAGGCAATGTTCGCCTGGGTGCTCGGCGAGTTGCCCGATCGGGTGAAGGTCTATCCGACCGAGAACTATTACTACTTCTATTTCTATCACCAGGGCTCGCGCTATGCCGGCAATATCCGGCTCGATGCCGCGACGCGTGACGAAGGCAAGGTGAACTTTGCCTATTACGTCGACATGAACGAATGGCATCTCAAGGAAGACAACCGGCAATATGTCGTGCTCGGCAAGGACGACGGGGTCGCGGTCGAGAAGGTCGCGCCGCTTCTCTATCGCGTTTCCTATGGCGACAAGCACGTCCTCTTCGAATTGAACGATCTGTCGGGCGTCAAGCCGCCGGCCGGCGTGCTCGGCGCGGATGAAAAATTCCTCGGCCCGATCATGGACGAATCGGGCGTGCGCTTCTTCCTCGTGTTCAACGAGAAGCTCAAGATCTTCCACTACATCCTGGATGAGACCGTGCCGCTTGCCGACGAACTGTTTCCGACCAAGAAGACGCCGCGCATCCTGATCGGCCGCCGCACGGGCTTTGCGTTCTATCAGGACCAGCGCCTGCCGCGGAAAATCATGATCGCCGCCTTCGAGGCGAATGTGCACGTGAATAATTATTTCGACGGCCCGTTCGATCAGCTGCCGGATAATTTCATCGTCGGCGACGAATTGCGCAACGCCATTCTTGCCGAATCGCCGGAGCTGAAAGACGAAGGCATGGACCGCTTCGGCCATACGCCCGACGGCTCCATCCGCTACCTGATCGGGCCGTATATTTTTTACCGCAAGGAAGAGGACCTCTACCAGTTCGACGCTTGCGCGACGAGCAAGAAGGTCCCGCACGACGAATATTATCGCTGCTTCGTCGCCGACCCCGAGGAGGAAAACGGCCCGCGCATCCCGCTGCCCTTCCTCAAGGATAAAGGCCGGCGATAATTTCCTCAGTGAATTTCCGGCTCGGCCGTCGGCGCGGTGCCTTCGAGGAAGTTGAAATCGCAGCCGCGGTCGGCTTGCGAAGCGGCGTTCGCGAACAGGACGCCGTAGCCGCGGACGAAGCGCGGCGGCGGCGCCTTCCATCTTGCGCGCCGCGCGGCGAGTTTTTCCTCCGGCACCTGCAGCTCCAATTTACGCGCGCCCACATCGAGCAGGATCGCATCGCCGTCCTCGACAAGGGCGAGCGGCCCGCCGACATAGGATTCGGGCGCGACGTGCAACACGCAAGCGCCGTAGCTCGTGCCGCTCATGCGCGCGTCGGAAATCCGCACCATGTCGCGCACGCCTTTTTGCAGGAGCTTTTTCGGAATCGGCAGCATGCCCCATTCCGGCATGCCGGGGCCGCCGAGCGGTCCCGCATTCTTCAAAACGAGCACGCTGTTTTCGCTGACATCGAGCTGGGGATCGTCGATGCGCGCGGCCATGTCGTTATAGTCGCGGAAGGTGACCGCGGGTCCGGCGTGCTGGAGGAATTTCTCCTCCATCGCCGATGGCTTGATCACGGCGCCATTGGGCGCGAGGTTGCCGAAGAGCACCGCGAGCCCGCCTTCGGTGGCAAGCGGCCGGTTGCGCGGCAGAATCACATCCTCGTTGCGGACCTGGGCCCCTTCGAGATTGGCGCCGAGCGATTTGCCGGTGACGGTTCGGGCTTTGGTATCGAGTAGATCGGCAATGCGCGACAAGAATGCGCGCAAGCCGCCGGCGTAATAAAAATCCTCCATCAGGTATTTTTTCCCCGACGGGCGAAGATTGGCGACAAGCGGCGTGCGCCGCGAGATTTCGTCGAAGCGCGCAAGCGGCAGATCAATCCCCGCGCGGCCGGCCATGGCGATGAGGTGGATGATGGCGTTGGTCGACCCGCCGAGCGCCATCACCGCCGTCACCGCATTGTCGAAGGAGGCGGCGGATAAAATATCGCGCGGCTTCAAATCCTCCCACACCATCTCGACGATCCGCCGCCCGCAGGCGTCCGCGAGACGCGCGTGCGAGGAGTCGGCGGCCGGAATGGAGGAGGCGCCGGGCAGCGTCAGGCCGAGAACCTCCGCCGCCGCCGCCATCGTCGACGCCGTGCCCATGGTCATGCAGGTGCCGTAGCTCCGCGCAATTCCCTCCTCGACCTCTTCCCAGTCGGCTTCGTTGATGTTGCCGGCGCGAAGCTCCGCCCAGTATTTCCAGGAATCGCTGCCGCTGCCGAGCACATCGCCGCGATAATTGCCACGCAGCATCGGTCCCGCCGGCAGAAAAATCGTCGGCAGATTCATCGAGGTCGCGCCCATGATCATCGCGGGCACGGTCTTGTCGCAGCCGCCAAGCAACACCGCGCCGTCGACCGGGTTCGAACGCAGCAACTCCTCGACCTCCATCGCCAGGAGATTGCGGTAGAACATGGTCGAGGGCTTCATGAAGGTTTCGCCGAGCGACAGCGCCGGCAATTCCACCGGAAATCCGCCCGCCTGCCACACGCCGCGTTTCACCTCTTCGGCGCGGGTGCGGAAATGCATGTGGCAGGGGTTGAGATCGCTCCAGGTATTGACGATCGCGATCACCGGCTTCTTGGCGAAGTCGGCGGCCGCATAGCCCATTTGTTTCGCGCGCGAGCGGTGGCCGAAGGCGCGCAGATCGCTCGCGCCGAACCAGCGGTGGCTGCGCAATTCCTCGGGCTTTTTCTTCATGGATTGACCGGTCAAAGGATTGCGATGTTATTGCATGGAAGAAAGCGCGCGTAAAAGGAACCGCCAAGGAAGCGACATGGACCTCCCGAAGAACCACCTCAAGGCCGCACTGAAAGCCAAAGCGCCGCAGATCGGCCTATGGGCGAGCATCCCGTCGAACTACACCGCCGAGGTGATCGCCGGCGCCGGCTTCGACTGGATCCTGCTCGACACCGAGCACACGCCCTCCGACATCGAAACCGTGGTCACGCAACTGCAGGCGGTCTCGGCCTATCCGACGACGCCGGTCGTGCGCGTGCCGTGGAACGACATGGTGACGATCAAGCGCTATCTCGACGCCGGCGTGCAGAGTTTGCTCGTGCCGCAGGTGAACACGGTGGAAGAAGCGAAGAACGCCGTCGCCTACACGCGCTTTCCGACCGAAGGCGTGCGCGGCGTCGCGGGTTCGACGCGCTCGACGCGCTTCGGCCGCATCAAGAACTACTTCAAACGCGCCCACGAGGAGACCTGCCTCATCCTGCAGGCGGAGTCGAAAGAAGCGCTCGACAACATCGAGCGGATCGCCGCGCTCGACGGCGTCGACGGCATCTTCATCGGCCCCGCCGACTTGCACGCTTCGCTCGGCTATCTCGGCGAGCGCGCTCACAAGGACGTGATGCCCGTCATCGACGATGCGATCAAACGCATTGTGACAGCCGGCAAGGCCGCCGGCATCCTCACCGACAGCGAGGAAAACGCCCGCCGCTGGCTCGCCTGCGGCGCCACCTTCGTCGCCGTCGGCGCCGATCTCGGCATTCTCGCGCGCGGCGCCGTAGCCTTGGCGGCGAAGTTCAAGCGCTAGCTTTTACGCAAAAGGCGTACTTGACCGGCTCTAAACACAGTCTCAAACTGGATTCAGTCGAAGTTCAATCATCGACACAAAAACAAGCCGAACGGCTCGATTTTCGGGAGGTGCGTCATGCCCACGGTGACCCTCAAGGTCAACGGCAAGAAACATTCCGTTGAAGTCGATCCGCGCACGCTCTTGGTGCAGCTCCTGCGCGAAAATCTGCGGCTCACCGGTACCCATGTCGGCTGCGACACGAGCCAGTGCGGCGCCTGCGTCGTACACGTGAACGGCAACGCGGTGAAATCCTGCACCATGTTCGCGCTCTCGGCCGAGGGCGCCGATGTCTTGACCATCGAAGGACTTGCCAACGGCTCGGCCCTGCATCCGATGCAGGAAGCCTTCCGCGACAATCACGGTCTGCAATGCGGCTTTTGCACGCCGGGCATGATCATGAGCGCGGTCGATATCGTGAAGCGCAAGGGCAACGACCTCGACGAGGCGACGATCCGCCACGAGCTCGAAGGCAATCTCTGCCGCTGCACCGGCTACCACAACATCGTCAAGGCGATCGCCGCCGGCGCCCAGGCGATGAAAAACGGAGCCAAGAGCAAGGCCGCGTGAGGCGAACGAATAAAACGGGAGGAAAGGCCATGACCTCGACCGGAATTGGCGCCGCAGTGCGCCGCAAGGAAGACCAGCGCTTCATCACCGGCAAGGGCCATTACACCGACGACATCCGTCGCGAAGGCCAAGCCTACGCCTATTTCCTCCGCTCGCCGCATCCGCACGCGACGATCAAGAAACTCGACAAGGCGAAGGCCGAGAAAATGCCGGGCGTCGTCGCCGTGCTCACCGGCGCGGACCTCGCCGCGGACAAGGTGGGCAATCTCATCTGCGGCTGGGCGATCACTTCGAAGGACGGCTCGCCCATGAACATGGGTCCGCATCCGGCGCTCGCGCAGGGCAAGGTGCGCCACGTCGGCGATCAGGTGGCGGTCGTCATCGCCGAGACGCTGAACCAGGCGAAGGACGCCGCCGCCGCGATCGACGTCGATTACGGCGAGCTGCCGGCCGTCGCCGATCTTACCAAGGCGCGCGCCGCCGGCGCGCCGCAGATTCACGACAACGCGCCGAAAAATACGATCTACGAATGGGCGCTCGGCGACAAAGCCGCGACCGACGCTGCCTTCAAAGGCGCCAAGCACGTCACCAAGCTGAGGATCACCAACAACCGCCTAGTGCCGAACGCGATCGAGCCGCGCGCGGCGATCGGCGATTACGATGCCGGCACCGATTCCTCGACGCTCTGGGTCACGAGCCAGAACCCGCACGTCCATCGCCTGGTGATGGCGGCGTTCCTGGGGCTCGCGCCGGAGAACAAATTCCGCGTGATCGCCCCGGATGTGGGCGGCGGCTTCGGCTCGAAAATCTTCATCTATCCGGAAGAGACCGTCTGCCTGTGGGCGGCGAAAAAACTGAAGCGCCCGGTGAAGTGGACCGCCGAGCGTTCGGAATCCTTCCAGACCGACGCCCACGGCCGCGATCACATCACCGACGCGGAGCTGGCGCTCGACGCCTCCGGAAAAATCCTCGGCCTCCGCGTGCACACCGTCGCCAATCTCGGCGCCTATATGTCGACCTTCTCCTCGTCGATCCCGACCTATCTCTACGCGACGCTCTTGTCGGGCCAGTACAACATTCCCGCGATCTACTGCGAGGTCGACGCCGTCTACACCAACACGGTGCCGGTCGATGCCTACCGCGGCGCCGGCCGTCCCGAGGCCTGCTACGTGATCGAGCGGCTGATAGAAGTGGCCGCGCGGGAAACGCACGCCGATCCCGCGGAACTCCGCCGGAAAAATTTCATCCGCCAGTTCCCGCACCAAACGCCGGTGATCATGGCCTACGATGCCGGCGACTATGAAGCGTCGCTGAAAAAGGCGATGGATCTCGCCGACGTCAAAGGCTTCGGCCGCCGCCGGCAGGAAGCCTCGCGCCGCGGCAAGCTCTTGGGCCTTGGCTACTCGACCTACATCGAAGCTTGCGGGTTGGCGCCTTCCGCCGCCGCCGGCTCGCTGGGCGCCGGCGTCGGCCTATGGGAATCCGCGGAAGTGCGCGTGAACCCCACCGGCTCCGTCGAAATCCTCACCGGCAGCCACAGCCACGGCCAGGGCCACGAGACCACCTTCGCCCAGCTCGTCTCCGACCGGCTCGGCATTCCGATCGAGCAGGTGACGATCGTCCACGGCGACACCGACAAGGTGCAGTTCGGCATGGGCACCTACGGCTCGCGCTCGGGCGCGGTCGGCATGACCGCGATCGTGAAGGCGCTCGACAAGATCGAGGAGAAGGCGAAGAAGGTCGCCGGCCATCTGATGGAAGCCTCGCCCGGCGACATCGAATTCAAGAACGGCAAGTTCACCGTCGCCGGCACCGACAAGTCGCTCGGTTTCGGCGATGTCGCGCTCGCCGCTTACGTCGCCCACAAATTCCCGACCCACGAGATCGAACCGGGACTGAAGGAGACCTCTTTCTACGATCCGACCAACTTCACCTTCCCCTCCGGCTGCCACATCTGCGAGGTCGAGATCGACCCCGAGACGGGGCATACGAAAATCGCCCGCTGGACCGCGGTCGACGATTTCGGCGTCATCATCAATCCGATGATCGTCGAGGGTCAGGTGCATGGCGGCATCGCTCAGGGCGTGGGGCAGGCGCTCCTCGAAAACTGCGTCTATGACGAGAACGGCCAGCTCGTGACCGGCTCCTACATGGACTACACCATGCCGCGCGCCGACGACCTGCCCTCGTTCAAGGTCGACACCACCGTCACGAAATGCCCGTCGAATCCCTTGGGCATCAAGGGCTGCGGCGAGGCCGGCGCGATCGCCTCCCCCGTCGCGCTGATGAACGCGATCACCGACGCGGTCGGCACCGAGGACATCGCCATGCCCGCGACCGCGCAAACGGTATGGCAGGCGATCCAGAAGTCGAGCCGCCAGCGCAAGGCTGCCGAGTAAGCGGGAGAGAACCATGCACAGCTTCACTTATCATCGCCCCGCGAACGTCAAGGCGGCGCAGGCGCTGCTCGCCAAGGCCAAGGACGCGAGAGTCCTGGCCGGCGGCCAGACGCTCATCCCGAGCCTCAAGCTCCGGCTCACGAGCTTCGACAACATCGTCGACCTCGGCGCGATCAAGGGCCTCGACAAGATCGAAGTGAAGGGAAAGAACTTGCTCATCGGCGCCATGGCGACCCACCACGCGGTCGCGACCTCCGCGGCCGTGAAGAAGGCCATCCCCGCGCTCGCGCATCTCGCCGGCATGATCGGCGATCCGGCGGTGCGCAACCGGGGCACCATCGGCGGCTCGATTTCGAACAACGATCCGGCGGCCGACTATCCCGGCGCGCTGCTGGCGCTCGACGCCACCGTGATTACCTCAAAGCGCAAGATTCCGGCGGACAAGTTCTTCAAGGGCCTGTTCGAGACGGCGCTCGGCAAGGGCGAGATCGTCCTGCAGGTGAGCTTCCCGATCCCGAAGAAAGCGGGCTACGCCAAGTTCCCCAATCCCGCCTCGCGCTTCGCGCTCGTCGGCGTGTTCGTCGCCGACACCGGCAAGGAGGCGCGCGCCGCCGTCACCGGCGCCGGCGAACAGGGCGCCTTCCGCTCGAAGGAGATCGAAGCGGCGCTGAAAAAAGGCTTCAAGCCGGATTCGGTCGCGGGCGTGAAGATCTCCGCCGCCGGGCTCAATTCCGACATCCATGCCGCCGCCGACTATCGCGCGCATCTCATCGGCGTGATGGCCAAGCGCGCGCTGGAGGCGGCGGCGTGAACGGCTACCGCCGGCCCGTCCACTGCGGATTGATGAAGCAGCGGTCGGCCGGGCCGGTCTTGGAAGCGATGCACTGCTCCATCGTCTCGTAGTAGCAGGTCATCAACGGAAAGCTGCCGGGCGATCCCTGCTCGAGACAATATTTGTAGACCCGGGCCTGCTGCGCCGATGCCGCCGCCTGAAACAGAACGCCGGCGGCGAATAAACCTGTCGCGAAAGCGGCGATTTTCATCATGAACCCCCGTGGCTCGATCGGCTCATCGCCCAACGCGCGGAAGGACGAAACAGTTCCGGTATTGGGGCAAAGCGACTACATTCACGCTTGTCAGCCGGAGTTTTTCGTGCCCGCACCAAGGCCTTCGCATCCCCTGCCCGCTTCGATCGACGAGACGCAGGCGCTTCTCGGCGCGAACAACTACGTCGCCGATCGCGCGCTTGCGACCGTGGTCTTTTTGGCGCTCCGCATGGGGCGGCCCTTGTTCCTCGAAGGCGAGGCGGGGGTCGGCAAGACCGAAATCGCGAAGGTGCTCGCCGCGGCACTTTCGCGGCGGCTCGTGCGGCTGCAATGCTATGAAGGCCTCGATATCGCCTCCGCGCTCTACGAATGGAACTACGCGGCGCAGATGATCGCGATCCGCATCGCCGAAGCCGAGGGCGCCGCCGACCGCGAGCGGCTTTCCGAGGACGTTTTCTCCGACAAGTTTCTCGTGAAACGGCCGCTGCTCGAGGCGCTCTCGCCCGATCCCGCCGGGCCCCCGGTTCTCCTGGTCGATGAGCTCGACCGCGCCGACGAGGCCTTCGAGGCGTTTTTGCTGGAAGTGCTCGCCGATTTTCAGGTCACGATCCCGGAGCTCGGCACCGTACGCGCCGAACATCCGCCGATCGTGATCGTCACTTCCAACCGCACGCGCGAGATCCACGACGCCTTGAAGCGCCGCTGCCTCTATCACTGGATCGACTATCCGGCCTTCGCCCGCGAACTCGCGATCCTGAAAGCGCGGTTGCCGAAGGTGTCGGATAGTCTCGCGCGCGCGGTCGTCGCCTTCGTGCAGTCGCTCCGCAAGGAGGACCTGTTCAAGTCGCCGGGCGTCGCCGAAACCCTCGACTGGGCCTCGGCGCTCCTCGAACTCGGCGCGAAGTCGCTCGATCCGGTACTCGTCGGCGATACGCTCGGCGTGGTGCTGAAATATCAAGACGACATCGGCCGCTTGGACCGCGCCAAGATCGATGCGCTCCTCGCCGAGAGCCGCGCGCAACTGAAAGCGGCGGAATGAGCGCCGCCCCCGCGGTCGCCGAAAACATCATTGCGTTTGCGCGGGCGCTGCGCGCCGCCGGCCTCAAGCTCGGGCCCGGCTCCGCGGTCGACGCGGTCGAGGCGGTCGAGACCGCGGGATTTTCGTCGCGCGAGGATTTCTACTGGACGCTGCACGCGGTCCTCGTGAAGCGCCACGAGGACGACCCCGTGTTTGACTCGGCCTTCCGCCTGTTCTGGCGGCGGCGCGACCCGAACGAGGCGATTCTCTCCGAAATGCTGCCGCTCGCGCCAACGATGCCCGCGGAGAAGTCGGGCCAGCGCCGCGTGCAGGAGGCGCTGGAAGACGCCGGCGTGCGGGCGATGCCGCGGCCGCGGCGCGAGCAGGAGCTCACCTATGACATGCGCGGCACCGCCTCCGATCTCGAAGTGCTCGCGAAGAAGGACTTCGCGCAGATGAGCGCCGCGGAAATTCGCGAGGCACGCCGCCTGATCGCGAAGCTTCCCTTCGCGCGGGAGGAAATGCCTTCGCGCCGGCTGGTCATCGACCCGCGCGGCCGCCGCATTGATCTCCGCCGCACCTTGCGCGCGAGCCTGCGCGCGGGCGGCGACCTCATCGATCTCAAGCGCCGCGCCACGGGCCGCCGGACGCCGCCGCTCGTGGCGCTCGTCGATATCTCCGGCTCCATGAGCGATTACTCCCGCGTCGTCCTCCACTTTCTGCATGCGCTCACGGAAGCGCGCGGAAACGTGGCGACCTTTCTCTTCGGCACGCGGCTTACCAACGTCACGCGCGCGCTTGCCCGCCGCGACCCGGACGCGGCGCTCGCCTCCTGCTCCGCCGCCGCGAAGGATTGGTCCGGCGGCACCTGGATTTCGTCGTCGCTGCACGCCTTCAACAAGAACTGGTCGCGCCGCGTGCTCGCCGGCGGCGCCACCGTGCTTCTCGTCACCGACGGCTTGGAGCGCGAGGGCGGCGAAGCGCTTTCACGCGAGATGGAGCGCCTGCATAGAAGCGCTCGCCGGCTGATCTGGCTCAATCCGCTCTTGCGTTACGAGGGCTTCGAGCCGAAAGCGCGCGGCATCCGCGCCATGCTGCCGCATGTCGACGAGATGCGGCCCGCGCACAATCTTGCAAGCTTGGAGGGACTTTGCGCGGCGCTGGCAACGCAATAAACCGACCCATCTCGCAATGAGGGGGAACAGGCTGAAATGAGCTTGAGCAGCGGCAGACGGCAGCGCACCGATATCGACATGCGCACCTTCGCCAAGGGTGCCGGCGTAAGCGTCAAGGTGCCGGCGGGCGGCGTGATCTTCAACAAGGGCGACGCCGGCGAGTGCATGTATATCGTGCAATCCGGGATCATCGACATGATGATCGGCGACAAGGTGATCGAAACCATTGGTCCGAACGAGGCGCTCGGCTTTATGTCGATGATCGACGGTGCGCCCCGCTCATCGACTGCGCGGGCGCGCGAATCCTGCGAGCTGACGCTGATCGACGCCCGCATCTTCCGCTTCATGGTGGACGAGGTGCCGAATTTCGCGACCTACATCATGGGCGTGCTGGCGCGGCGCATTCGCGGCATGAGCGAGGCGATGTGAAAAGGGCTCCGCGCTCACGCCCGCGAAGCTCGCATGAATTGAACGGAGGATCGCATGAATGTTCTGGCGTTCATGTCGGCAGGTCTGTTTGCGATCCTCGGCATTCTTCACCTTGCCTATACGCTGCATGATTTCGGCGCGCGGCCGCGGTATTTCCGGCCGATGGATCACGCCTTGCTTCCGGCCTTGCAGAATACGCATATGAATATCGCGCGCGGCGGCCGCGATTACTGGTCGAGCATCCTCGGCTTCAATCTCAGCCACAGCATCGGCCTGTTGCTCTTCGCGCTTTTGATCGTCGTGGCGACGCAGCACGAAATCGCTTGGCTGAAGCCGCTTCTCATGCTCGTCAGCGGATCGTTCGCCGTGATCGCCTGGCGCTGCTGGTTCCGTACGCCCATGCTAGGTGCTTTAATCGGCACCGCCCTGATGATCGCGGCCTGGGTGTTGTAAATGCACGCATCGAATAAACCGGCGCTCACCTCGAAACCCTACGACGTCGAGGACTTCGCCGCGGCGCAGGAATTCTATCATTCCAACGGCTGGACCGACGGCCTGCCGATCGTGCCGCCGACCGCGGCCGCGGTCGAAGCCTGCCTCGAATGGGCGGTGATGCCGCCGGACCAGTTGATCGGCATCGAGCCCGTGCGCGCGCAGCCGATCACCGCCGAGAAGCTCGCGATCAACGCGGTCATGGCCGGCTGCCTGCCCATGCACTTTCCCGCCGTCGCCACCGCCTGGCAGGCGATGATGAAGGACGAATTTCTCCTCCACGGCACCACCTCGAGCACCGGCGGTTGCGCCGTCCTCGTCATCCTCAACGGCCCGATCCGGCGCGAGATCGGCGCCAATTCCACCTTCAATGCGCTCGCCAACAGCGACCGCGCCACTGCCGTCATCGGCCGCGCGCTCCGGCTCGCGCTGATCAATCTTCTCGACGTGCGCCCCGGCGGCATCGACCGCTCCACCTTCGGCCATCCCGGCAAGTTCTCCTATTGCCTCGCCGAGGACGAGGAGGACACGAGCTGGCAGCCGCTCTCGGTCGTGCGCGGAATTCCGGAAGGCGCCTCCGCCGTCACCGTGATGGCGGCGATGGCGCCGCGCCAGATCATGAACGAATGGACGACGGACCCGAAGGAAATTCTGGAAACCTTCGCCGCCGAGATGCGCGCGAACCAGCGCCACTACTCGATCTATGGCGGCAACTACGCGATCGTGATCGCCAAGCAATTGCGCGAGCCGATCGAGAAGGCCGGCTGGACGAAAGCCGACATCGCCGAATTCGTCTATGAACGCGCGCGCGTCCGCCGCGGCGAATGGGCCGATGTCGGAAAAGGTTCGATCGTGCGCGACCGCGCCGGGAAGATCCACACCGCGCTCGCATCGCCGGATCATTTGCTGGTCATCGCCGCCGGCGGCCCGGCCGGCGGCTTCGGCGCTGTGATTCCGCCGTGGATGGGAAGCAAGACCAAAGCCGTGACCGCGGCGATCGGCGCCTGTGTCGATTGCGAACCGCCGAAAAGTTGAAAGGCATTGCCCATGATTATCCGCGTATTCGATCCCACCCATGAGATGAAAGCGGCCGGCAACAAGCCCGCGGCGCGGCCCTCCTCGCTCCAGGGCAAGATGGTCGGATTCATCTCGAACGGAAAAGAAGGCACCAAGGGCTATTTCGCCGCGCTCGAGCGCATGCTGCGCGATGAATTAGGCGTCGGCGAAATCGTCTGGCGGACGAAGTCGAATTACAGCGCGCCGGCGGACGCGTATATCGTCGACGAGATCAGGAACTGGCACGCGGTCGTCGCCGGCGTCGGCGATTGAGGCAGCTGCTCATCGTGCAGTCTGCACGACGCGGTCGCAGCGGAACGGCTAGGAGTGCCCGCCATCGGCGTGATGACGGCGCGCTTTGCGAGCGCGGCCGAGCTCATGGCCCGCGTGCTCGGCATGCCGGATTACAAGTTCGCCGTCATCGGCCATCCGATCAGCAGCGCATCCGATGAGACGCTCGCGGACTACGCGCGCGCGACCATCGAGCAGGCGCGGCGGCTACTGCTGCAGCCGCGTTGAATTAAATCATCGACATCTCGCCTGCAAAGACCGTTACTTCTACGGCCGCGGCACGCCGGGAACGCCCGGCGCGCATTCGAGCGCGGCGCGGTCCCATTTTGCCGCGTTAGCTGCCGCTTCATAGGTGCTGTTGAGGAAGGCGAGCAGCACGGTGTCCGGCTCGGCGGCGGTCCGCACCGCGTCATAGGGCAGGAGAAACTCGCCAAGCGTCTCGTTGAAGCTTGCTTGCGCGGGCTCAATGCGAGCCGTGCGGAAGCCCGCGGGCTCCGGATACGCATAGGAATAGAACGCGGCGTAATCGATTCCCGCGCCGCCCGGCCAGAAGCCGGCGCTGCTCACCTCGTGCGAATAGGCCTCGCGCACGACCTTGTCGGAAAGCCCCGGCACGCCGCCCGGATGCGGCGGCGCGCGGCGGCCGGAAAAACGCGTGACCGCAAGATCAAAGCTCCCCCAGAAGAAATGCACCGGGCTCGCCTTGCCGATGAAACCGGTGCGGAATTCTTTGAAGACGCGATCGGCCTGCGCCAGCGCCCGCCAGAAGCGATGCGCGTAGTCAGGGTCGTAGGTGGCATGCACCGTGTCGCGGCTGAACGGAATCGCGCCGGGAATTTCCGAGGGAAGCTCGTTGATTTCGACGCGGATGCCGGCCGCGTGCAGCGCCGCCATCACCGTGGCGTAGAACGTCGCGACCGTCTGCGGCCGCAGCGCGATCCCGTCGCGGTGACCGTCGCTCGTGATGAGCTCGAGCACGTGTTTGCTGAAATCAAAAACAAGCTCGAACGAGCGAGGCCCGTCATAAATCGGCGACGTCGTCAGGCCGCGCGCGGTGACGTAAAGCGGCACCTGCCACGAATGATTGAGCCACGGCGCGAGCGCGAGCCGCACCTTGCCGGCGATTTGCGTCCATAGATGCAGCGTCTCGCAGGTGTCTTTCCACGCCGTGTAGGCGAGCTCCGGCCAGGCATCGCGGTTCGAGCGGATGATCACGAGATGTGCGGGCTCCGCGAAATTTTCGCAGGCGATCATACCGCGGTTGACGCATCGCGGAAGAGCCGCCGCCGCGGCGCTACTCCGCTATTTGCTCGCCCGATCCGCCGAACGCGGCGGGAAAATCCTTCAGCTTCGGCAACCCGTCCCGCATCGGCAGAACGGCCTCGGCATAATTGATGTGGACGCCGGGACTGAATTTCAGCGTCGGCAACGTCGCCGCGAACACATCGACCAAGCCCAGCGGAGGATGATTGGTCATCAAATGGCCTCCGCATTTCCTGCAATATTGCCGCTGGCTCGTTGCCGTCTTCTGGAACGTGCCGACATGTTCGGCGCCGGCCGTGACCCGCACCGCCTCCGGCTTCCAAAGCGTGAAGCCGTTGACGGGCCCGCCTGACCACGAACGGCATGACCGGCAGTGGCAATATCCCATGCCCTCGGGTTCCCCCGAGACTTCGAGCCGGACGGCTCCGCAGAAACATTCGCCCTTGTGTGTCGTCATTGCTCTGACCTCATTCATGTTGTTCGATATGGTCGATCGATTGCGGCTTGCACGCTCAGTCCAGGTCATCGTCGGTAAATGGCTCCAGGTGGCGGTCATTCGGCGCCAGGGGATTCGCGGGCAGGACTTTCGCCAGCTCCGACGCCGGCGCGTCTTCCGGCACGACGTCGGACGCGCCCAGGTTTCCGGGACCGGCGTAAGCAACGTCGCTGTGCGCGGTCTTCGGCAGCAAGAGCGACCAGGCGATCCCCAGCAGAATGACGGCCAAGGCCATCGTCAAAACCTTCCGGAAGTTAATCAGCATCGGTAATCTCCAATGATACGCGCACGGGGTCCGGACAAAGCCCCGGCAGCGCAGGCAAGTTTTGCAGTCTGCGCACGCTTGGCTGCGTGCCGGGGCTCTGCAGTGCCCGGGAAACCGGGGCAACGATCAGCGGCCGCCGCGTTGAGGATTTGCGTAGCAGGTATCGGCGGGGCCGGTTTTTGAAGCCCGGCATTGATCGAGCGACTCGTACGCGCAATTGATTGTCGAGCCGCCGTCGCTGTCGCCGTACTCCAAACAATAGGGGTAGATTTTTCCTTGCGCCGCCGCCGCCGTTTGGAAGGCGATGCCGCTGGCAATGAGAACGCCCAGGATCATGATGACTTTCATTTCGCACCTCAGGATTTTGTTTGTGAATGGGGATTTTCTTCAACGCGGGCGACGGGAAAAACCCGCCGCCCGCTTGGATTCGATCGTGAACGCTCAGTGAGGGCAGGCGCTTGCCCCAGAACAGGGGCTGCTCGGCGCAATTGGCTTTGCAGGTTCCGGAGGCTTTGGAAGCATGCCGGCCTTCTGCAGATCGGCGTTGGTCGCGGGCCGGGTGACGGTAACGCCCCCACTCGAGCTCACGACGACAACCGGTTTTCCGTCGGCGCCGTCGCGGTGGTCGCGAATGATCGTTCCCGGGACGGGGCCAGCGGCATTTCCGCCCGGGCGATGATCGCGAACGACAGGGTCGCCGGGGGGAGCCGCTGGAGGCGGGCTGCCCGGATTACCGGGAGGCTTGGAAGCGACCGGCCCGGGGGTGATGCCGGTGCCACTGCCCTTGTCTTTGTCTTTGTCCTTATCCTTGTCTTTGTCCTTGTCGGTGTACTTGTCTCCGTCCTTGTCCTTATCTTTGTGTTTGTCCTTGTCCGAGTACTTGTCCTTGTCTTTGTCCTTCTGCTTGTCCTTGTCTTTATATTCGGACTTGCGATTGGAGCTGCTGTCACTCGTCTTGCTATGTTCCTTATGATCGCTGCCACCGCTCTTGGCGAAGGCGCCTTGCGTGGCGGCGAAGGAGATCGCGGCCGCGGCCAGCATCGCAGCGATGCGGGGCAATTTGGTGTTGGTCTTGAAGATCGTCATATGTCACCTTTTTGTTCGTTCGCCGGCCCCCAAAAGCCCGCGAACTGATTTCCAATCTCGCCCCCGCGAGATTGGGCGACCGTGACGAACCGTCCGCTGTCCCGCGTCATCCCGCGGGAGTACGCGCGCCGCGGTTTCCATAAACATTTCGTGATGCGGCGGACGTGCGCGTTGGAAAATTTCATTCGCAACATGTGAGCCGCAATTTCCGGAAAAACCCGTTGATGCCTCGTCAGCCCGCGAGCGGGCTGGAAAATCCGGCGACGAGCTTGACGAGATCCACCTGGCGGCCGGCGCCGGTTTTCTCGAAAATGTGGCGGAGGTGGGTCTTCACGGTGGTGGCCGCGATTCCGAGCGCATGCGCTACTTCGGAAATACCGCCCTCTTCGACGATCGCGTGAAGGACACGGAACTCCGCCGGCGTCAGCTGATAAGTCTGGGCAATGGCCCCCGAAAGCGAGGGGCTTTCCAGCGCCGCCCTGTGTACGAACACGGCGGCGGCGGCGTAGGCGGCGCCGGGGCGGCGCCGCGCGCCCGCGGCGAGCGGCATGAGATGCGCGACATAATGCTCGCCGTCCCGCGCATGCAGCGGCAAAGCGACGACCTTGGCGCCGCTTCCGGCGTCGCCGCGCTCGGCGGCCGCGAAAACCTCGCGCAATGCCTGATCGAATTGGAGGTCGCGCGCGACGAGCCGGCCATTCATCGCGCGCAGAAAATCGTTCGCGCCCAGAATATCTTGGGCCGCGGTATTGGCATGGACCACCCGCGCTTCGGCGTCGACAAAGAACAGGCCGACGCTCAATCCATCGAGAGTCTCGGCGAATGTCTTCGCTTCGAGTTTCTTGCGATCGAGCGCTTTCCCGATCCGCATGGCGCGGCGGAGATGCGGCACCAGCGACGCCACGCGCCCGCGCATTTCACCGTCGACCATGCCTCGGGACTCGCCGCGAATGACGCTGAGATAAACGCAATCCGTCGCCGACTTTTCCAGCACCACGTTGGCTGCGTCGACCCAGCCCTGGGGCCGCACCCACTCGTGGTAGAAGCGTCCGCCGCGAAACTCGTCATAGGGCACGAGGTCGGGAACGCTCACCACCTGCTTGAGCTGGCAGATTGACGAGGCCGCCACCGGATCGAATTTCCAATACGTCTCCGCATAGAGCTGCAAGTAGCGGTCGTTCATGCCGAAGTGATAGTGCGCGTTGCCGGATTTGCCCGCTGAGCCTTTCGAGACAATCCCGCCGGCCTGGCCGCCGACGAAATCGACGACCTTGGCGAGAACGTCGGCCCACCGCGCCGAATCGATCGCCGCGTCGTAGATGTCCTCGACGAGCGAAGTGAGCATCCGATCCCTTGGCTGGCTCAGCCAGCATGCGGAATCGGAATACCTGACTTGTGTCTGACGCTGTTTCATATCGGAAATTTCTGGATCGATGACGTTTGTGAATGAATTCTTCATGCAGGGAACGGGAATCAGAGGGGCTACGACCGCCGCGCCAAATCATTCCGCAGAGCGCTACCGCGGTGACGGAGGTGTGATCGGGGGCGCGCTTGACCGCGACGTGGCGTTACGGAACGACGTCGTCAGTTGGGCTGTCGGGAAGTTCGTGCGCATGGCATTGCTTTACGTCTTTGACGTCGAGCGGTCTTGGCCGGCAGCGCAAACGACTTGGCTGAGCGCGCAACGCACGACGACGCGTTTTTCGAGATTCACCGCACAGGCGAGGCGCCATGGTCAGCTGGTCCACCGACACAATCCGCGGGCGCGAGCGTTTCTCGTTCTGGCGCGAAGCCGTTTGCCAGGCGGCGTTCAATGTTTCGATCGAACCGATCGAGCAGTCCCCCGAGCGCTTTTCGGCCAGCATTTCTGCGCGCGACAAAGGCACCTACCGCTTCGCCTCATCCGAATCCCTCGGCGCTTACGAACTCATCCGGAACCGGCGGCACATCGACAGCGCGCCCGCCGACCATTACTCCATCTTCCTGCAACTGCGCGGGCAAACCGTCATCCATAAATCGGATGCATCGGTTGCCGTCGGCGAAAACGATATTGCCGTTTGCGACGGGCGGCTTCCGTTTTCCGCAACGATCTCCGTTCATCGCCAGCAGGCGATCGCCATTATCCCGCACGCCATGGTCGAGCAGCGCGCGCCGTGGCTCCGCGATTGCATGCTGCGCACGCTTCCGTCGAATGCGCCTTATGCCGATCTCGCCCGCCGCCATTTGCGCACGCTGGTCGCCGATGGCCTGTCGGACGATATGGCCGCCGGGCTGTTGACTGAAAATCTGTGCAACCTCTTGGCGCTGGCGACGGCGCCGGGTATCGCGCCCGATCGCCTGCAACCGGAATTGCAGCTCGAGGCCGTGCTCGCCTTTTGCCGGCAGTACCTGCACGACCCCGCGTTGTCGCCGCAGCTCGCGGCGGCGCGTTTCGGCATCTCGGTCCGCACGCTGCATCTGCGTTTCGCGAAACTTAGGCAAAGCTTCGGTCGCTGGTTGCTCGAGAACCGGCTCGATGCCTGCAGCAAGGCGCTGTGCGATCCGCGCCAGGGGCGCAGCAGCATCTCCGAAATCGCCTATCGCTGGGGTTTCAACGATTTGTCGCATTTCAACAAGGCATTCCGCGCGCGCTTCGGCATGACCCCGTCGGACATGCGAGCCGGATCCGGCAGGCAGAATTAGCGCCGTTGCTCTTTCGTCTCGCACCCTAGCTCTTCGCCGCTCCCCGTTCGAACACCACCGGCAGCGTCGGCCGCTCGTTGACGTGCAACTGAAAAATGTCCGGCCGCGCATAGTGGCCGGTGGCGTCGAAGTCGTATTTGCCGCGCGCGATCTCGCCCATGTCGAGATCGGCCACAAGAATCTGGCTCTGGTTGAACACGGGGCCCGCGAGCACCTTCCCGAGCGGGCTCACGATGCAGCTGCCGCCGCGCATCAACACCGTCTCGCGGTCGTTCCCTTGCGCCGCGTCGTAATCGGCGGGGCAATCGCCGCGCAGCAGAAACTGGCAGGCCGAGAGCACGAAGCAGCGGCCTTCGAGCGCGATGTGCTGCATGGTCGCGAGCCATGTGTCCCGGTCGTCCGCGGTCGGCGCGCAATAAAGCTGCACGCCCTTCGCGTACATCGCCGTGCGCAGGAGCGGCATGTAATTCTCCCAGCAGATCACCGAGCCAAGCTTGCCGAGCGGCGTGTCGAACACCGGCAGCGTCGAGCCGTCGCCGAAGCCCCACACCAGCCGCTCCGATGCGGTCGGCATCAGCTTCCGGTGCTTGCCGAGGAATTTTCCTTCCGGCGAGAAGAAGAGAACCGTGCAATAGAGCGTGCCGCCGTCGCGCTCGATCACGCCGATCACGAGATGCACGGCATGGTCGCCGGCGACCGCGGCGAGGAAATCGACCGCCGGCCCCGGCACCTCGATGGCGCTGTCGAAATAGCGGCGGAAATCCTCGCGGCCGGCCGGCGTGCGGCTGCCGATCACGGCGCCGAAATTCAATCCCTTCGGATAGGCGGAGACGAAGGCTTCCGGGAACACCACAAGCTCGGCGCCCTCCCGTTTGGCGTCCCTCACCAGCCGCGCAACCTTTTCGAGCGTCGCCTCGCGGTTGAAAACAACGGCGGAATTTTGAATTACGGCGGCGCGGACGGATGTCATGGCGGCTCCCTTTCGGGCAATTGAAGAACAGCCCCGCTTGCCGCACAATCCCCCGCGACGCAGCCAAACGCCCGCCTTGCAGATGCTCGACCCCGCCAAACCCACCATCCGCTCCGCCTATTTCAGCGAAGAGCACGAGATGCTGCGCGCGCAGCTCCGCCGCTTCGTGCAAGAAGAGATCAAGCCGCACGGCGAGGCCTGGGAAAAACTGGGCTACACGCCGCGCGAAGTGTTGCGGCGCATGGGCGAGCTCGGATTCCTCGGCATCCGCTACCCCGCCGAATATGGCGGCGCGGAAATGAACACGCTCGGCTCCGTCGTGCTCGCCGAGGAACTTGGCCGCTCCACTTTCTCCGGCGTCGCCATCACCGTCCTCGTGCACACCGACATGGCCTCGGTGCACATCTTCAATGCGGGCTCGAAAGCGCAGAAGGACCGCTTCATGCCGGGCGTCGTCGCCGGCAAGAAGATCGTGGCGGTCGCCGTCACCGAACCCAGCGCCGGCTCCGACGTTAAAGGCATCCGCACCACCGCGCGCCGCGACGGCGATCATTACGTCCTGAACGGCGCCAAGATGTTCATCACCAACGGCGTGCACGGCGACCTTTACTGCGTCGCCGCCAAGACCGACCCCGGCGGCCGCCCGTCGCAGAGCGTGTCGATGATCCTCGTGGAAAAAGGCACGCCCGGCTTTCGCGTCTCGCGGGCACTGGACAAGCATGGCTGGCGCTCGTCGGATACCGCCGAACTCGTCTTCGAGGATTGCCGCGTGCCGGCCGAAAACATCCTCGGCGAGGAAGGCCACGGCTTCTATTCGATCATGCGGAATTTCCAGAACGAGCGCACGATCATCGCCGCGATGTGCATGGGCGAAGCGGAAGCCGCGCTCGAAATGACCGTCGATTGGGTCACGCAGCGCCAGGCCTTCGGCGCGCCCTTGTGGGACAAGCAGGCGATCCGCATGCGGCTTTCCGAGCTTGCCGCCAAGGTCGAGGCCGGGCGTCAGCTCGTGCATCACGCCGCCTGGCTCGACGCGCAAGGCTTCGACGCCGTGAAAGAAGTCTCGATGGCGAAGGCCTATTGCGGCGAGCTCGTCAACGAGGTGATGTATGACTGCCTGCAGTTCCACGGCGGCATGGGCTATATGCGCGAGAGCGCGATCGAGCGCATGACCCGCGATGCGCGCGTGCAGTCGATCGGCGGCGGGGCCACCGAAGTGATGCTGGAAGAAGTCGCCAAGCGCATCGCGCGCTGATCCACGAAAGCGAAAGAGGCCGCCGATGCGAGGTTTGTCGCTCCTGATGTTTGCCGCGCTGCTGTGCGCGGCGCCGGCCGCGCACGCGGCCCTTCTGCCGTCCTGCCAGAGCGTCTGGCGCGCCGTGAACGCGCAACAACAGGAGGCGTGGCTCCGCCAATGCGCGCTGGCGCAGCGTCAGAGCGGCGCGGTCTTCGATGTGGAAGATAGCTGCCGCAAATGGTTCGAGACCTGCCGGCGCACGCCGCCGAACGCGACGCCGCCGGGAATGATCACCCATTGAGGGAAATGCCGCCGCGCGTGATCCCCGAAAAGGGGGAGCCGGTTTTCGGAAAGGGTCACGCGCCACTCGCTAATATTTCAATCCGAGCTGTACGAAGGTGCCGTAGCGGTTGGTCTGGAATTTTTCCACCTGCGGCAGCGCGCCGCCAATGAAAGATTCGTCGAAATGCGAGATGCCGTGCGGCGCATCCATGCGCCAGTAGCGGCCGCCGACGCCGAGGCTGAGATAATTATTGAAATTGTAGGTGAGGATGCCCTCGAACTGCATGCCGGTGCCGTGGCCGGTCTCCGGCGTCGGCCCGCTGAAATCCGTGCCGAGGCGGAGCCAATGCGTGTCGGAGCCGTTGAGCGTCACGTAAGGCAGATACGCCGCGTCGCCGGAGAGCTTCAGGTTCGGCATGATCGTCACTTCGCCGGCGACGCCCAGCCGCACCGAATGCCAATCGTTGTTCTGCGTGATCACGCGGACCGAATCGCCGATGCTCGGCACGCAGATCGCCGGATTGGTGGCGGTCTGCGTGCAGCCGAAGGCGTTCAGCTTCTCGTGATAAAAGTGATAGCCGACGAAGCCGCCGAGCTTTCCGCGCGAATTATCGAGGAAATAATAGCCGAGATCGATGTTCGCATAATCGAGGCGGCTGTCCTGCGCTCTGCTGTTGGTCGACGAGTACGGCGCGGTCACCGGCGGAAAATCCTCGTCCTGCAAATTGCCGCCGCCGAGGATGCCAAGGCCGAGATAGCCCTTCACGAACACGCCCTTGTCGGTGACGTTGAAATAGCCCTCGCCGCTGTTGCCGACGATCCCGGTCCAGGTCAGCCGCGATATTTGCAGCGCGCCGGTACTGTCGAACAGCGTCTTCTGGAACTTGCCGGAGGAATACCAGTAGCGGAGGCCGAACTCGATTTCGAGCGGCGGCGCATTGGGAATCTCGCGGCCGTACGGCGCGGGGTAGACCGGCGGCGGCGGTGCCGGAAAGGACGGATAGGACGGATACGGCGTCTGCGCCTTCAGCGCCGACGGCGTGAGCGCGACAAAAATGACAACCGCGATGCCCGCGGATACGCGCAATAGGCGGTACACTGTTGACCCCCGGCGAGAAAACGAATCCTCGCGTCGGGAGCAACGATCGCCTTCATAAATTAAGATTTCGCAAACTATAAAAATTTACCAATTGCGGCCCGCGGCCTTGGCGCCGGCGCGCGGGGCCGCGCGCGATCCCGCGGAATGGCCTGCGATTTTTCCGAACACCGAGCCCGCCATCAGCCCGGTGCCGCCCGGATAGTTAAAATAGAAGAGGCCGCCGACGAGTTCGCCGGCGGCGTAAAGGCCCGCGATCGGCGCCCCGTCGGAATCGATCACGCGGCCCTCGCGGTCGATCTTGAGGCCGCCGAAGGTGAAGGTGACGCCGCAGGTGACGGCATAGGCCTCGAACGGCGGCTCATCGATGGTATTCGCCCAGTTCGATTTCGCAATCGCGAGCCCCGCCGTGCCGCGGCCGTCCTTGATGTTGGGATTGAACGGCACCTCGCGCTTCACCGCGGCGTTGTAGGCGGCGATCGTCGCGAGCGCTTGCGCGGCGTTCACGTCGTCGAGCTTCTGCACGAGCTCCTCCAGCGTATCGGCGCGCGCTTTCGTCACCCGCTTGATGCGGTACTCGTCGCGCAAGAGATGCAGCACCTTGCCGTCAAAGATCTGCCAGGCGAACTGGCCGGGCTGCGCGAGAATCACGCGGCCGTATTTGGCGTAGGTGTAGTTGCGGAAATCCGCGCCCTCGTCGACGAAGCGCTCGCCACGGGCGTTGAGCATGATACCGAACGGATACGAGTGCTTCTGGAAGCCGTCGCCGACCGCGAGATCCCCGAATTCCGGCGCGTTGCGGTCCCAGCCGACGGCGTGCGAGCCCGACCAGTTGCCGAAGGGCATGGCGCCGATCGCGAGCGCCATCGCGATACCGTCGCCGGTGTTGAACCGCGTGCCACGCACTTTCGCGAGCTCCCAGCCGGGCCCGAGATAGCGCGTGCGCCATTCGGCGTTGGCCTGAAAGCCGCCGGCCGCGAGCACCACGGATTTCGCGGCGATCTCCACGCTCTTGCCGCCGTGGCGGACGCGCACGCCGGTCACGCCGCCGTCGCCGGCGACGAGCGCGAGCGCCCGCGTCTCGTAGGCGATCGCAATTCCCTTTTTCCTCGCGGCCTCGGTGAGCCCCGCGATCAGGCCGGGGCCGCCGCCCCAGGCCTCGACCGTGAGCCCGCCCCAGAATTTGAACTTGCCGTCGACCTTGAAGGCTTGCCGCCCGAAAATCGGCGCGAAGCGGATGCCGTTCGCCCGCATCCACCGCATCGTCTCCTTGCTCCGCTTGACCAGGAGTTCGCAAAGATCCGGATCGGTGCGGTATTCGGTGACGCGGCCCATGTCGTCGAAGAATTTTTCTTCCGGATAGCTGCCGAAATCGGTGCGGGCAATCTCCTCGGCCGAAAGATCGGGCATCAGCGCCTTCAGATCCTCGACGCCGTCATAGACACAGCGGAAGGCGCCGGCGGTGAAGCGGCTGTTGCCGCCCGATTCCGCTTCCGGCGCGCGCTCGAGCATGAGCACCGAGGCGCCCGCTTCGGCCGCGGCAAGGGCGGCGCAAAACGCGGCGTTGCCGGCGCCGATCACCACCACATCGCTCGACGAAGGAATCAACGCGATATTCCTAACGCTTCACGGGGCGCTGATATGCGCGTCTTTGGAAAGCTTCGTCCACTTCTCCGTCTCGCTCCTGATGAAATCGGCGAACGCCACCGGCGTGTCGCCGCCCGGCTCGGCGCCGATGTCGGAGAGCCGTTTCGCGATATCCGGCGAGCGCAGAATCTCGCTGACTTCCTTGTAGAGCCGGTCGCGAATGCCGGGCGGCGTGCCCTGCGGCACCAGCAGGCCGTACCAGGTCTTCACGTCATAGTCGGGAAGGCCCGCTTCCGCGAGCGTCGGCAGGTCCGGAAACGCCGGCGAGCGCCTGGCGGTGGAGACGGCAAGCGCGCGCACGCCGCCCGACTTTATATGCGCGGAGGCCGAGCCGCTCGTTTCGATCGCCATCTCGATGTGGCCGGCGATGAGGTCCGCCATCATCGGCGCGCCGCCCTTGTAGGGCACGTGCACCATCTTGAGCTTCGCCATCGCCGCCATCAGCTCGCCGGACAGATGCTCGGTCGAGCCGATGCCGGCCGAGCCGTAATTCACCTTGCCGGGATTGGCGCGGATATAGACGATGAGTTCGGCGATGGTTTTCGCCGGCACCGCCGGATTGACGATCACGATGTTCGGCACGTAGGCGACCACGGTGACCGGATCGAAGTCCTTCTGGAAATCGTAGGGCAGCGACTTGTAGATGCTGGGCGCGATCGTGTGCGCGATCGTCGCCATGAAGATGGTGTAGCCGTCGGTTGAAGCCTTCGCCGCCTGGCCCGCGCCGAGCGTGCCGCCGGCGCCGCCGATATTTTCGATGATGACGTTCTGGCCGAGCCGCTCGCCGAGCGGCTGCGAGACGATGCGCGCGACGATGTCGGTGGTGCCGCCGGGTGCGAACGGCACGATGATCGTGATCGGGCGCGCGGGCCAATCTTCCGCAGCGCCCGGAGCCACGAGCGCAACGGCGAGCCAAAACGCGACTGCGGCTCTTTTCAATCGTCCCATGGCGCGCCTCCCGTTATTTTTGCGGCGATCTTACGGGCTCCGCGCGCAAGCGCAATTCGCGATTGAGCCCCGCATCAACGTTTGGCCAGCGCCGCGATCGCCTGTTCGGCGGCGGTAACACCCGCCTCGTAGCCGCCATGGGCGGTGGAGAAGTGATGCGGCGAGCAGGCTTCGCCGCCGAAGAAGAGGCGATTGTCGACGGGGGCGGCGAGCTTCGCCCGCGCCGACTCGAAGCCCGGCAGCGCATAGGAATAGGAGCCGCGCGCGAACGGATCGCGCGACCACGACGAGGTCGCGAGCACCCTGAGCCTGGGCCGGAGATCGTTGCCGACGAGGCTCACGATATCGTCGACGGCGAAGGCGCCGAGCGCGCCCGCGCCCGCGTTCTCGAGTTCGCGCGCGAGCTTGCCGCCGAAATAGCTCTCGATCAGCGGCCGCCCCTGCCAGCGGATTTGATGCGTCGCGGCCCCCGCGGGGTGGATGCGGCCGAAGAGCCGCGAATCCGGCGGAAACTTCTCGGCGTCGGCAAGATGCAGAAACGCCTTGTCGGCAAGGCCTAGCGGCAAGCCGCCCGCGGCTTCGAGCTTCTCGGGAAGGGCGGGCGTGAAGCGGATTGCCTCTTCCGCGATCAGTTGCGAGGGCACGGTGATGACCGCGGTCCTTGCCTGCAAATTTCCCCGCGCGGTCTCGATCCGCAATCGTCGGCCGCCGTGATCGATCGTTTTCACCGCGCAATCGAAGACCACCGGCAGCGCCCGCGCGGCAATCGTGATCGCCGTGCCGTAGCCTTCGGCCACGCGCCAGTTCACGCCCGAATCTTCGTAAGCCGCGTAATCGCCGATCGAGGCGCGGTCGAGCTCGACGCCGTTGACATAGGTGCTGATCGCGTTGAGCCAGGCATTCCACTTGCCGCCGGGCTCGAGAAAGTCCGACAGCGGCCGGTCGCGCTGCGTCTCCGCCGCTTTATTAAGGCGCTCGTAGAAGGCGGCGATTTCGGCGCGCCACTCCTCCTGTTCGGCGGCGGAAAATCCGTATTGCAGCGCCGGCTTGCCCCACGGCGGCGGCGAGCGGTCGATGGTGAGGCCTTCTTCCTCGGCGATTTTCGTCCACGGATTGTGATCGGCCGAATGCAGCCAGCCGCAGCCGAGATCGAGCGGAAATCCGTCGACGGTTTTCGTCCAGGCGCGGCCGCCGACGCGGTCCCGCGCTTCGAGCACCACGAAATTGATCTTCGCCGCCGCGAGCCTTCGCCCGGCGCCGACGCCGGCGCTGCCCGCGCCGATCACGGCGACGTCGATTTCGGAGGGAAGCTGCATCGGGGAAAGCTTGTTCTGCGAGGAGACGGACCGGAGCTTTCTATTGTTAAAGCATTTCTGTAGAGGCCGCCTAGGTCCGGTTTCGCGCATTGGAACGAACGGACACGCATCGGCGTTGGGTTTCCGCCTGCGAGGGAGAAGCAACAACAGGCTTCACGCCATGTTGAAAGAACTTTTCGCCCGCTTCTTCCTCATCTTGTTCATCCTGGGTTCATCGACGTCGGTCGCGCACGAAAACGCGGACGCGGCGAAACAGCGCCCGTCGAAGCCGCCGAATACCGGCGATATATCAGCGGAACCATAACTTCCCCCGCTCGTTGGTCCTAGACAAGCGCGTCGCGAACGGCGCGCGGCAAACCATAAGAACCGTGAGAACCGAGAGGAGGTACGTCATGAAAAAGATTGCACTTCCGTTCGTTGCCTTGGGGTTGCTCACGACTCCGGCGCTGATGAACGCGCCGGTGATCAGCAACCCGGCGCACGCCGAGGAAATCGGCATCGGCGTGGGCGTCGGCGTGGACCGTGACCGCGATCGCGACCGGGATCGCGACCGTTGGACGTGGTACCACCGCGACCGCGACCGGGATCGCGACCATCGCGGGTGGTGGTATCGTCACGACCGCGACTGGGACTAACGATCGGCGCGAATAAACGAAAAGCAAAAATGGAAACCCCGGCCGCAAGGCCGGGGTTTTCGTTTCGCAGCAATCTCCGGGTCCGCAATCAATTTCGATCTTTGCGCTTGGCGCCCTCGTAGGTGCTCCAGCTGAATTTGGTGGTCTTCGCCGGCTTGTCGGCCGGCCTCGGCACCAGGCTCTCTTTATCCTCGTCGTCGCTGCCGTAGAAATCGCCGTCGTCGTTTTTCGGCATCAGGAAATTGTTGGGCAGCAGCATCGCGACGATGAAAAACGGCAGCAGCCCGACCATCAGCAAATTCCAGGGCGGCGGGATGAGAATAAGGTGCGGAAGCTCGAAACCGAACATGACTCTTTCTCCTCGCAGGGAGAAAGGCGCGCGTGAGACTCTCCGCTGCTGTCGAACACAACTGTCGACCAACGCCAATGCTGCGCCCGAGTTCCTAACAAAGATGAAATCAGCGGCCGCCGCATAAAAAATCGGCAGCGCTAAAATTTGGACTTCATTAAAATTTGAACGTCGCGGCGGCGGGCGGCTTACCAGACGCCGCCGAAGTAGAAGTCTTTGCCGCCGCAGAAGCCTTTCGGCCGCGGATGGCCGGTCGGATAGCAACAATCGGTGAAATAGAACCAGTCCACCTCTTCATATGCATGGCCGCGGCAGGTGCAGGCGTGGGCGACGCGCTTCATAGGCGCACGCGGCGTGACGCCGAGATCCGCCGCGTTGGCCGCAGGCGGAATGAGCGCCGCGAGCGCGAAAGCGGCGAAACCTGTGGCGACGATCCGGATTTTTGTCACGGCAAAATTCCCGCCGGCTGAATCGGCGGGAACTTTACCCTGTGGATGCGCGCGGCGCCAGCCGTTATGGCGCGCCGCCCAGCGTGGCCGGATTTTGCGAGCAGGTGCCTTCCTCGGGCGGCGCCGACTGCTGGCATTGCTGCCGGCTTTGCCGCGTCTATTGCGCCTTCCCCCTTCGCTTGCGAAAAGCTCCGCGCCATGATCGTGCTCGACGACATTTCCCTCCGCATCGCCGGCAAGCTCCTGCTGGATCACGCCTCCGCGGCGATCCCCGAGCGCGCGCGCGTGGGCCTGGTCGGGCGGAACGGCGCCGGCAAGACCACGCTCTTCCGCGCGATCCTCGGCGAGGTCGAAACCGAGACCGGCTCCATCAACATGCCGGCCCGCGCGCGCATCGGCTGCGTCGCGCAGGAAGCGCCCGCCGGCCCCGAGACGCTGCTCGAGATGGTGCTCGCCGCCGATACCGAGCGCGCGAAACTGATGCACGAGCGCGACACCGCCGCCGACCCGATGCGCATTGCCGAGGTGGAAAATCGCCTGGTCGAGATCGACGCCCATTCCGCGCCCGCGCGCGCGGCGAAGATTCTCGCCGGCCTCGGCTTCGACGAGGCGGCGCAGGCGCGGCCCTGTTCGGAATTTTCCGGCGGCTGGCGGATGCGGGTGGCGCTCGCGGCGCTCCTCTTTTCCGAGCCGGATTTGCTGCTGCTTGACGAGCCCACCAACTATCTCGATCTCGAAGGGACGCTGTGGTTTCAGGATTATCTCGCGCGCTATCCGCACACGGTCCTCCTCATCAGCCACGACCGCGACCTCCTCGACACCTCGGTCTCCTTCATCCTGCATCTCGATCAGAAGAAGCTGAAGCTCTATCGCGGCGGCTTCACGCAGTTCGACCGCCAGCGGCGCGAGCAGCTCGTGGTCGAGCAGAAGGCGCGAAAGCGCCAGGAGGCCGAGCGCGCCCACATGGTCGCCTTCGTCGAGCGCTTCCGCGCCAAGGCCTCGAAGGCGCGCCAGGCGCAATCGCGGATCAAGGCGCTCGCCCGCATGGAGCCGCTCGCGGATCAGGTGGAGGAGGCGCGCGCCGCGATCTCCATCCGGCCGCCGGAAAAGCTGCTGTCGCCGCCGATCATCGTGCTCGACGAAGTGTCGGTCGGCTATGCGCCGGGCAAGCCCGTGCTCCGCGGCCTCGATCTCCGCATCGACGAGGACGACCGCATCGCGCTCTTGGGCCCCAACGGCAACGGCAAGTCCACGTTCGCGAAGCTCTTGTCCGAACGGCTCGCGCCGGAGGCGGGCAAAATCGTGCGCGCGAGCAAATTGCAGATCGCCTATCTCGCGCAGCATCAGCTCGACGAATTGCACGCCGATGAATCGCCGGCCGAGCATGTGCGCCGCCTGATGCCGGGCGCGCCGGAGGCGAAGATCCGCGCCCGCGCCGCCGAGATGGGCTTTTCGGCGGCGGCGGCCGACACCAAGGTGGCGGAGCTCTCCGGCGGCGAGAAGGCGCGGCTCCTCCTCGGGTTGGCTGCGTTTCACGGCCCGCATCTTCTCATTCTCGATGAGCCAACAAATCATCTCGACATCGAGGCGCGCGCGGCGTTGATTTCCGCCGTTAACGATTATCCCGGCGCCGTGGTGCTGGTGAGCCACGACCGGCATTTGCTCGACGCCTGCGCCGACCGGCTGTGGCTCGTCGCCGACGGCACGGTGAAGCCCTATGACGGCGACCTCGATCAATATCGCCGGCAGGTGCTGGGCTCGTCCGGCGCGAGCAAGCTGAACGGCCAAGGAAGAGGAAAGGGAAAAGGCAAACGCGCCGACGGCCCGACGAGCAGCGAGACGCGCGCCGAATTGAAGGCGCTGAAAAAGCGGATCAAGGAGCTGGAATCAGAGGTTACGAAGTTCGAGCGCGAGATCGAGAAGATCGACGCGAAGCTCGCCGACGCGAATTTGCACGCGCAGAATCCGGCGGAAGCGGCTTCGCTGGCCAAGACGCGGGCCGGTGCCGCGCTGGCGCTGGCGAAGGTCGAAGAGGAGTGGCTGGCGGCGAGTGCGCGGGCGGAAGAGTTCGTGGTGTAGGATTTAGATGTAATTGCCTAGGTCGAAAATCAAATCGACTCTAACTGGACTCCGCAACACTTGCCCCGATTGCACCTACGTGGCCTTTGAAGATGAAGGCGTTTTGCTTGCCACATCAAGAATAATTTCTAGTATACGTTGAGATAACCTCAACCGTGGGAAAAGGGGCGGGATAGATGGCTGACGATGTCAGTTTTGAAATTTCAAGAATAATAAACGAAAGCGAAGCGAAGCGCCAATTTAGACTGACGCTTGGTGCCCGTATGATGCTCGAGATTCCGATAGTTGAACTACTCCAACCGGCTTCTTTTGTGAGTCCAAATTATTGGACAATTGTTAAGACGAGTATCAGTCGAATTTTGGATGACATGTATGAAGAAGATTTTCCGGCGCACTTTGCGCGACGAGAATCTAGGGATTCAATCGACGTAATTCAGTCCTTTCATCGGCGCTTCTGTAGCATCCCGCCTTTCTGCGACCGAAATATACTGTGATGCAATAAGTAAATCGAGCTTGAATAATGAGTAGAGAGAAAGGGAAGGAAGACCGAAAGGCCGCCTCCGCGACGTACATCGAGCAAACTAAGTTGCTCGTTACGCTCGCATCCACCTTTCTCATCGCCCCTGCCGGTTTACTTGCGATAATCAAGGACATTCGCGCGGTGGGGATCACTCCGACACAATTTTGTTTGTTTCTGTGGGCCGAAAGTTTTTTTGTTGCTTCCGTCCTGGCTGGTTACGTAGCGTTGGCTTCGCTCGCAGGATCTCAGGACCAAGGAAAATTTAATATCTATCGGACCGCCACTCGAGTCTCCTCACTTCTTCAATTTTTTCTGTATTTAGCGGGTCTTCTGATTTTCGTTTGGCTAGCCACAACATTAATCACGTAAACCGCTGTGATCCTAAGTGAGCGCATCGCTCATTAGAGCAGCGTCGCAATAATAGAAATGTTGGCGGAGAGGGTGGGATTCGAACCCACGGTACGGTTACCCGTACGCCGCATTTCGAGTGCGGTGCTTTCAACCACTCAGCCACCTCTCCGCAGAGGTAACGCGCGGAGAAAACCCCCGCGAAGGTCGGGCGGAACTTATCGAAGCGATCCGGATGGAGCAAGGCGCGGCTTCTCCCCTTGCTCCCGTCGGCAGACGATGCAGACTGCCCCGGCCCGCCGCGAGAAGAGTCAGCCCGCATGCCCCCTGTCCTTCAAATTGTGCTGCTGACGGCGGCCGCCGCCTATTTCGCGTGGCTGGCGCTGGCGGCGCTGCGTTCCGGCAGCGCATGGCTTTATGTGCGCTACAACCGCGACCGGATTTTTTCGCGCCGCGCGAACCCCGCGGCCTACTGGACCGTGGTGGGCTGGTACTGCGTGCTCGCCGCGGTCTTGGCCTTGGGCGTCGTCCTCCGCCTTTTGTGGCTCTGACCGGAACCCTGGCGCCGCGAAAGCGGAAAACTTCGGCAAAGACCGAACCGAACCGGCCTTTTCTTGACAGGTTGCAGCGGGGCCGTCATAAACCCCGCCAATTGCGCGGGCTTGGCCCGCGCGCTTTGTTGAGGGCCCGGCCCTCGCCCAAAAACACGCGGCCTGGCATGCGCAGGCTGCGCAAAATAAGTGGAATCCTGCGATGTTCGCGGTCATCAAGACGGGCGGCAAGCAATACACGGTCGCCGAAGATCAAACGCTCCGCCTCGGCAAGCTCGCGGCGAAGGAAGGCGAGATCGTCACCTTCCCGGTGATGGTGCTCGGCGGCGACAAGCCCTCGATCGGCGCGCCGCTGGTGTCGGGCGCGCTGGTGGCGGCCGAAATCGTCGGGCATGAGCGCGGCGACAAGGTCATCGCCTTCAAGAAGCGCCGCCGCAAGAATTCGCGCCGCAAGCGCGGCTATCGCGACGATTTCACGCTGGTGCGGATCACCGAAATCCTCACCGACGGCAAGCAGCCTTCGAAGACCGCGAAGCCGCGGCCGCAAAAGGCGAAAGCCCCGAAAGCGGAGGGCGAGGAAAAGCCCGCGGCAACAAAAGCAAAGGCGAAGGCGGCAAAGCCGAAAGAAAAAAGCAAAAAGAAGTAATGATTTTGTCGCCGAACTACGTTAGATAGAGAACGACTCGGAGTTAGAGATGGCGCACAAGAAGGCAGGCGGTTCCTCACGCAACGGGCGCGACTCGGCTGGTCGCCGGCTCGGCGTGAAGATTTTTGGCGGCGAATCCGTTTCGCCCGGCAAGATCATCGTGCGCCAGCGCGGAACGAAATGGCATGCCGGCGCCAACGTAGGCATCGGCCGCGACCACACCCTTTTCGCGCTTCAAAACGGCAAAGTTCAGTACCGCACCAAGGCTAAAGACCGCGTCACAGTTTCCGTAGTCCCGATGGAGGCTACGGCCAAGTAACGGCGGAGATCAGCGAGGATCCCGCCGGCGCATGTCGCCCCCGCGGGACCTCCGTAAAACGGGTCCAGGATTTCCGAGGGGGAGACAAAGCGTCTCCCCCTCGCGCATTTCGAAGGAGCCCGTCATGGCGGCCCTACAGATGACTTGCGGTGTTTCCCCGGGACCCTCGAGCACGCCCGTGCTCGAGACCGAGCGGCTGTTCTTGCGCGCGCCCAGGCTCGACGACGCAAAAGCAATCGCCCGTCTCGCCAACAATCGCAAAATCGCCGAGATGACGACGCTGATCCCGCATCCCTACGGGATCGACGACGCCAGGGCCTGGATCGAGTCGCTCTCCGAGGAAAGAAGCGGCTGGACCTTCGCGGTCACCGCCAAGGCCGAAGGCGGCGCGATCGTGGGCGCCTGCGGCTATGGCCGCCGCAACGACGAGCAGCCGGAGATCGGCTACTGGATCGGCGAGCCTTACTGGGGCCGCGGCTACGCCACGGAAGCGGTGCGGGCGGTGATCGATCACCTGTTCAGCGTCACCGATCTCGACGCCGTCGATGCCGGCTGCCGGGTGACGAACCTTGCGTCGCGCCGCGTCATCGAGAAGTGCGGCTTCCAGTGGACGGGGGCGGCGCTCATGCGCGTGCGCGCGCTCGGCGCTTCCGTGCCCGCCGACTGGTTCCGGCTCGAGCGCAAGATCTGGGCGTCGCTCCGCGAATGGGGCAAGAGCGGCCTGCCGAAGATCGCCGTCGAGCGGAAAAAGAGCGTGCGATGAATCTCCTTCGTCATGCCCGGCACTCGGGTCCGGCCTTTGGCCGGCCCAAGTGTAAACCTTGTGCCGGGCATCCACGCCTTTCTTGCTGCAAAGACGTGGATGGCCGGGACAAGCCCGGCCATGACGGTGGAGCCGTCGTTGAAAAATCCCTACGCCACCGGCGGCAAGGCTTCGTCGCTGCCGGTCGCGGCGTTCTCACGCCAGAAGATGAATATTCCGGCGCCGACGATAATCGCGGCGCCGAGAACGAGCAGCGCGCCCGGCACGTCGCCGAAGACGAAATAGCCGAGGATCATCGCCCACAGGATGAACGAGTACTGATAGGGGACGACGACGCTCGCCGGCGCGAGCTTCAGCGAGCGGTTGACGCAGAAAAGCCCGAATATCGCGACGACGCCGAGGAGCGCGAACAGGCCGAGATCGCGGGCGCCCGGCGTCACCCAGCCGAACGGCGCGGTCAGGACGCCGAGCACGAACGTGCTGGCGATTTGTGTCGTCGCCAGCACGATGTCCCGCGTGCCGCGGAGGCTCCTCGTCACCATCATCTGCAGCGCGAAGAGGATGCTGCCGCCGAGCGCGATCAGCGAAGGCATGCCGAAGACCGCGCTCGAGGGGCGCATCGCGATCACCACGCCGGCAAAGCCCATGATAACCGCCGCGCAACGTTTCCAGCCGATGGTCTCGCCGAGCAGGAAGGGCGACAAGGCGGTCACGAAAATCGGCCCCGCGAGATAGAACGTCGTCACGTCGGCGAGCGGCAGATAGCTGACCGCCCAAAAGAAGAAGCCGACCTCGAGCGAAGAAAGCGCGACGCGCAAGAGCTGCAGGCGCGGGCGCAGCATCGCGGCGAAGACGGCGAAGCCCTCGCGGTAGGCCAGGGGCGCGAGCACGCAGAGCGCGGCGGCGCTCCGGATCAAAAGCAATTCGCCGACCGAATAGGTGGCGACCAGCCACTTTCCCAGCGCGTCGTTCAGCGAGAACACGAAGCAGCCGAGAAGCATGAGGCCGATCCCCGCGGCAAGCGCGGATTTTGGGCTCGCGATGCTGCGACTCATGGCTTGCATGGACATGACGCCCGGACCGTTATGACGGCTCTATGGATGTTGTATGACAAAGGCATGTTTCAGGCTGCAACAGCGAGCCACGCCACGCCCCTACTACGTCGTCATGCCCGGCCTTGTGCCGGGCATCCACGCCTTTCTTGTTGCCAAGACGTGGATGGCCGGGACAGGCCCGGCCATGACGAAGAAAGCATGCGATGAAGTTCCTCGATGAAGCCAAGGTCTATGTGCAATCCGGCGCCGGCGGCAACGGCTGCGTTTCCTTTCGCCGCGAGAAGTTCATCGAATATGGCGGGCCGGACGGCGGCGACGGCGGCCGCGGCGGCGACGTCGTCATCGAATGCGTCGACGGCCTCAACACGCTCATCGACTACCGCTACCAGCAGCACTTCAAGGCGCAAAAGGGCGGCCAGGGCATGGGCGCCAATCGCCACGGCGCGCGCGGCGCCGACGCCGTGCTGAAAGTGCCCGCCGGCACCGAGGTCCTCGACGAGGACGGCGAGACGGAGCTTGCCGAACTCTTGAAGGTCGGCGAGCGCGTGGTGCTCCTGAAAGGCGGCAATGGCGGCTTCGGCAACGCGCATTTCAAGTCCTCGACCAACCGCGCGCCGCGCCGCGCCAATCCCGGCCAGCCCAGCGAGGAGCGCACGATCCGCCTGCGCCTGAAGCTGATCGCCGACGCCGGCCTCGTGGGTCTCCCGAACGCGGGCAAGTCCACGTTTCTCGCGGCGGTGACCGCGGCGAAGCCGAAGATCGCGGATTATCCGTTCACCACGCTGCATCCCAACCTCGGCGTCGTGCGCGCCGACGGCCGCGAATTCGTGCTCGCCGACATTCCCGGCCTGATCGAAGGCGCGCATGAGGGCGCCGGGCTCGGCGACCGCTTCCTCGGCCATGTCGAGCGCTGCAACGCGCTCCTGCATCTCGTCGACGTGACCGGCGAGGACGCGGGCACGGCCTGGAAGACCGTGCGCGCGGAGCTGAAGGCCTATGGCGCCAAGCTCGACAAGAAGCCCGAGATCGTCGCGCTCACCAAGGCCGACGCCGCCACCCCCGCACTGCTGAAGAAGCAGAAGGCGAGCCTCAAACGCGCCTGCCGCAAGGAGCCGTTCGTGATTTCGGCGCATTCCGGCAAGGGCGTGAAGGAGGTGCTGCGCGCGCTTTACGCGGTGATCGAAAAGCGCCGCGGCAAGACCGAAACGGAAGACGAGGCAAGACCGTGGCGGCCGTGACCCCCAAGCTCGCGAGCTTCCGGCGCATCGTCGTCAAGGTCGGCTCCTCGCTCCTCGTCGACAGCAAAGCCGGCACGCTCAACGCCGAATGGCTGCGCTCGCTGGTCGAGGATTTGTCGGTCTTCGCCAAGGGCGGCGCTTCGCTCCTGATCGTCTCCTCCGGCGCCATCGCCTTGGGCCGCACGGTGGTGAAGCTTCCCCCCGGCCCGTTGAAGTTGGAAGAAAGCCAGGCGGCGGCCGCCGTCGGCCAGATCGCGCTCGCGCGCGTATGGGCCGAGGTGCTGGCGAATTTCAGCCTCCCCGCCGGGCAAATTCTGTTGACCCTCGGCGACACCGAGGAGCGCCGCCGCTACCTCAACGCGCGCGAGACCATCGGCAAGCTCCTGGAGCTCGGCGCCGTGCCGGTCATCAACGAGAACGACACGGTGGCCACCACCGAGATCCGCTACGGCGACAATGACCGCCTCGCCGCCCGCGTCGCCACCATGATGAGCGCGGACTTGCTTATTCTGTTGTCGGACATCGACGGGCTTTATTCGGCGCCGCCGCACGACGATCCGTCCGCCAAGCTCATTCCCGTCGTGCCGCGCGTCACCGCCGAGATCGAGGCAATGGCCGGCGATCCCGCTTCCGAGCTCGCGCGCGGCGGCATGCGCACCAAGATCGAGGCGGCGAAAATCGCCACATCCGCCGGCACGCACATGGTGATCGCGTCCGGCCGCACGCTGCATCCGGTGCGGCGGATCGCGGAAGGCGCGGCCTGCACCTGGTTTCTCACGCCCGCGAACCCCGTCACCGCGCGGAAAAAATGGATCGCCGGCGCCTTGGAGCCGAAGGGCGCGATCCACGTCGACGCCGGCGCCGTCGCCGCGCTCCGGCGCGGCAAGAGCCTCTTGCCCGCGGGCGTGGTTAGGATCGCCGGCGCCTTTGCCCGCGGCGACGCGGTCCTCATCCGCGGCCCCGAGGGCGTCGAAATCGGCCGCGGGCTCGTCGCCTATGACAGCGCCGACGCCGAGCGCCTGATCGGCCAGAACAGCGAGCGCATCGAGGCGATTTTGGGCTATCGTGGGCGCTCGGAAATGATCCATCGCGACGACTTGGCGCTCGCGGGAGAGTGAGAGCATGGAAGCGCGGCTGGAATCGGTCGAAACGGGCGGCGATATCGCGCAATTGATGCGCGGCATTGGCGCGCGCGCCCGCGCCGCCGCCCGCGTTTTGGCCCTCGCCGCGCCTGCGCGAAAATCCGCGGGCCTCCGCGCGGCAGCGGCTGATCTGCGCGAAAATTCAGCCGCCATCCTCCGCGCCAACGCCGAGGATTTCGACGCCGCGCGGCGCGAAAACGCGACCGCCGCCTTCCTCGACCGCCTCATGCTCGATGAAAAACGCGTCGCCGCCATGGCCGACGGCATCGACGCCGTCGCTCTCGTCGCCGATCCGGTCGGCGAAGTGATCGCCAGCTGGCAGCGTCCGAACGGATTGAAGATCGAGCGCGTGCGCACGCCGCTCGGCGTCGTCGCGGTCGTCTATGAAAGCCGCCCCAACGTCACCGCCGATGCCGGCGCGCTTTCGATCAAGGCCGGCAACGCCGTGATCCTGCGCGGCGGCTCCGAAAGCTTCCGCTCGGCGCGCGCGATTCACGCCGCGATGGCGAAGGGTCTCGCGCGCGAAGGTCTGCCCGCCGACGCCTTGCAGCTCGTGCCGACGCGCGACCGCGCCGCCGTCGGCTTTCTGCTTGCGGGCCTTGACGGCATGGTCGACGTGGTGGTGCCGCGCGGCGGCAAGAGCCTCGTCGGCCGCGTGCAGGCGGAGGCGCGCGTTCCCGTCTTCGCCCATCTCGAAGGCGTCTGCCACGTCTATGTGCATGCGCCCGCCGATCTCGACATGGCGAAGAAGATCGTCTTGAACGCGAAGATGCGGCGCACCGGCGTCTGCGGCGCCGCCGAAACGCTGCTCGTCGACAAGAGGCTTGCTTCCTCGCATCTGAAGCCCCTCGTGCAGATGCTGATCGACGCCGGCTGCGAGGTGCGCGGCGATCCGGAGACGCGAAAAGTCGATGCCCGCGTCGTTCCCGCCACCGCCGAGGATTGGTCCACCGAATATCTCGACGCCATTATCACCGTCGGCGTCGTCGACGGCTTGCACGCGGCGATTGCCCATATCGACCGCTACGGCTCGCATCACACCGATTCGATCATCACCGGCGACCAGAAAGCCGCGGAGATTTTTCTCAACGAGGTCGATTCCGCGATCGTCCTGCACAACGCCTCGACCCAGTTCGCCGATGGCGGCGAATTCGGCTTCGGCGGCGAGATCGGGATCGCCACCGGCCGTCTGCACGCGCGCGGACCCGTGGGCGCCGAGCAATTGACCTCGTTCAAGTACCGCATCCACGGCAACGGACAAACCCGGCCCGGATGAGATCTCGCAGCCGGAAACGGAAACCCGTCCGCAGGCCGCGCGGCACCGGCAACAAGCGCGCCCCGCTCACCGAACGCATTCCGTTTCCGATCGCGCTGCCCGGCATGCGCGTCGGCCTCTTCGGCGGCACCTTCAATCCGCCGCATGACGCCCATCGCGCCGCGAGCCTCTTGGCCTTGAAACGCCTCGGCCTTGACCGCGTCTGGTGGCTGGTGACGCCGGGCAATCCGTTGAAGGACAACCACGCGCTGCCGCCGCTCGCCAAGCGAATCGAAATGAGCCGCAAGGCGATGGCGCATCCCGCCGTCGAGGTGACCGGCATTGAAGCCGCCCTTCATACGCACTTCACCGCCGACACTGTCGCCAAGTTAAAAGCTCGTTATCCCCACGTTCATTTCGTTTTCGTGATTGGCGCCGATAATCTCGCGGGATTCCATCGCTGGAAGAATTGGCGCGCGCTTGCAAACATGATCCCGATCGCCGTGATCGACCGTCCGGATTACGACCTGTCGGCACTCTCGACGCCCGCCGCCAGCGCCCTCGCCCGCGCCCGTATCGACGAAAGTGACGCCCCCCTGCTTCCGCTCTTGCGCCCGCCGGTATGGGTTTTCCTCCACGGCTTGAAATCGGAATTGTCGTCCACCGCGCTCCGGGCGGCGAGAACGGCGAAAAAGCGAAAGGGTTGAAAATCCCGACGATGACCCGATATGTTCGGAAAGTATCCGGCGGCAAGGTGATTCGCCGCCGGCCCGCGAGCGGAAGCAAAGGTAAACAAGCCCTGGCCAGCCAGCGCGTAGCAGTTGCCCGTAAGTCCCAGGCGGAGGCCGCCGGCACGCGTCCTTCCTCCGAAGAGATGCTGAAGACCATTCTCGCGCGGCTCGACGATCAAAAGGCCACCGAAACCATCCGTATCGATCTCAAAGGCAAGACGACGATCGCCGACTACATGGTGGTCACCTGCGGGCGTTCGCACCGCCATGTCGGCGCGATCGCCGAGAACGTCGTCGAGGCGCTTGCAAAGCGCGGCGTTTCCGGCGTGCGCATCGAAGGCCTGCCGCATTGCGACTGGGTTCTCATCGACGCCAGCGACGTGATCGTGCACGTGTTCCGCCCCGAGGTGCGCGAATTCTACAATCTCGAAAAAATGTGGGCGCGCGCCCGTTCCGCGAAATCCTGAGTACAAGCGCGAGAGCCTGCGATGCGCTTGCGAATCGCGGCGGTGGGGCGGCTGAAGGCCGGCCCCGAGCGCGAGTTGCTCGATCGTTACCTCAAGCGCGCGAACATGAGCGGCAAGCCCGTGAATCTCGCCCCGCTCGAAGCGGTCGAAGTCTCCGAGAGCAGCGCCCGGCGCCCGGCCGACCGCATGGCGGAAGAAGCCAATGCCCTCAAGAAATGGTCGATATCGGGGGCGCGCCGCGTCGTTCTCGATGCCCGCGGCAAGAACCTGACCAGCGTCGATTTTGCCAAACGGCTTGTCGCCTTTCGCGACGCGGGCGCGCCAGCCACGCTTTTTATCATCGGCGGCGCCGACGGCCTCGCAGATGAGGTCCGCGCCGGGGCCGATCTTATTCTGGCCTTCGGGGCCGCAACGCTGCCCCACCAGCTCGTGCGTATTCTGCTCGCGGAGCAAATTTATCGGGCCTTAACGATCCTCCTGGACCATCCCTACCATCGCGCCTGAAGCCGCCGCATCCGGGCCGCACCAAAGCCAGATCGCAATGGCAGAATGCACCTTATGATTCGTGTCTTTCGCAGCTTGGTCGCGCTCGCCTGCTTTGCGGCACCGCTTGCCGCGAGCGCTCAGGCGCCGCAATCGCCGGCCGCCAACGCCAAGGAAATCGAGCGAAGCGAGCGGCTGCATGAACTCGATGCCCTGATCGGCAGCCTGCAACACTCCCGCGAAGGGGAAGCCAAGCTCAGAACCGAGATCGACGCGATCAAGAACGACCGCAAGAAATTCTCGCAGGATCTCCTGGATACCGCCGCTCGCATTCGGGCCACCGAAGCCAAAATCGGCGACGCGGAAAAGCGCCTTGCCCCTCTTGATCAACGCGAGGCTGATCTGAAGAAATCGCTTGCCGGTCGCGAGGCGGTTCTGACGGAAGTTCTTGCCGCACTCGAGCGGCTGGGCCTTGCTCCTGCCCCGGCTTTGGTACTGCAGACAGAAAATACGCTCGAATCAGTGCGCTCGGCGATTCTCCTCGGCGCCGTGATTCCGGAATTGCGCAGCGAGACGGAGAAAGTCGCTTCCGATCTTTCCGAACTCGCGCGGGTACGGCGGGATATCGCAACCGAACGCGATTCGCTGACCCAAAGCCGCACCTTGCTCGCCGAGGACCAACGCCGGATTTCGGCCCTTATCGACGAGCGCCAGCGCCAGCAAAGCGAGAGCGAGAAAGCGTTGGAGAGCGAACGTAGCCGCACGCAGGCGCTCGCCAAGCAGGTCGAAACGGTTCAAGATCTCGTGAGTCGCATGGAGAGCGAAATCGCCGCGGCCGCGCGCGCCGCGGAGGCCGCCCGGCGCGAGGATGCCGACCGCGCAGCGAACGCCATGATCACGCCCGATCCTGCCCGTACGGCACCTGTGGTTCCCTTCCTGCAGACCAAGGGAAAACTTGCTTTACCCGTCATTGGCAGAAAACTGCATGAATATGGTGCGGCGAATGGCCTCGGTGGCACCGAAAAGGGGCTTTCGCTCGCGACTCGCCCCGGAGCGCAGGTCAGCGCCCCTTGTGACGGTTGGATCGTTTATGCCGGAAATTTCCGCAATTATGGCCAACTCTTGATCATTAATGCGGGCGGTGGATATCATATCTTACTGGCTGGCATGGAACGGATTACCGTCGATCTCGGGCAGTTTGTCCTTGCGGGCGAGCCCGTGGCGGTGATGGGTAGCGGACCTCGGGTGGCCGCAGTCTCATTCGGCTCTTCTGACCCGATCCTATATGTCGAGTTCCGCAAGGACGGAAACTCGATCGATCCATCCCCCTGGTGGGCGACAACCGAAGACGAAAAGGTACGCGGATGATGCGCAAGACTTCTCTATTTTTCCTCGGAGCCGGAGCCGGTGCCTTGTTCGCGCTTTTGGCTCTCCAGCCACGCGTCCTCATGGGCGCTCCCGCCGAAGCGGCGGGCTCGGACACCTATCGGCAGCTCAACCTGTTTGGCGACATTTTCGAGCACGTGCGTGCGCAATATGTCGAGAAGCCGGATGATGCGAAGCTGATCGAGTCCGCGATCAACGGCATGTTGAGCTCGCTCGACCCCCACTCCGCCTTCCTTGATGCCAAGAATTTCCGCGACATGCAGACACAGACGCGCGGTGAATTTGGCGGCCTCGGTATCGAAGTCACCATGGAAGACGGCGTCGTAAAGGTCGTTTCTCCGATGGACGGAACGCCCGCGGCGCGCGCCGGCGTCCAGCCGAACGATCTCATCACCCATCTCGACAACGAGCCCGTCAAAGGCCTCACACTCGAACAGGCCGTCGAGAAAATGCGCGGGCCGGTGAATTCGTCCATTCAGCTGCGGATTTCCCGCAAGGGCGTCGAAAAGCCGGTCGAGGTAAAGATCGTTCGCGAGATCATCTCGATCAAGAACGTGCGTTCCCGTGTCGAGGGCAACGACGTCGGCTATATCCGCATCACCAGCTTCCAGGGCGAGCGCACGCTCGAACAATTGAAGGCTGGCGTGGCCGATATCAACCGCGATATCCCGGCCGACAAGCTCAAGGGCTACATCGTTGACCTCCGCAACAACGGCGGCGGCCTGCTCGATCAGGCGATCGCCGTTGCCGACGCCTTCCTTGAGCGCGGCGAGATCGTATCGACCCGCGGCCGCAATCCGGAAGACACGCAACGGCACAATGCCCGGCCTGGTGACATCACCAATGGCAAACCGCTGATCGTTTTGATCAATGGTGGCTCGGCCTCGGCCTCCGAAATCGTCGCCGGCGCGTTGCAGGATCACAAGCGTGCGACGGTTCTCGGCAGCCGCTCGTTCGGCAAGGGCTCGGTGCAAACCGTGATCCCGATCGGATCGTTCGGCGCGCTCAAGCTCACGACCGCGCGCTACTACACGCCGTCGGGCCGCTCGATCCAGGCCAAGGGCATCTCGCCCGATATCGAACTCATCCAGGATTTGCCGGATGAGCTCAAAGGCAAGGTCGAGACGCGCGGTGAGTCGTCCTTGCGCGGCCATCTCAAGAACGGCGACGAACAGGAAGAACAGGCGGGCTCGCCCGCCTATGTTCCGCCGGATCCGAAGGACGACAAGCAGCTCTTGCTGGCGCTCGACCTCCTGCGTGGCGTCCAGCGCAATTCGGCCTTCCCGCCGAATCCGAAGGGGGCGATCCCGAACTGAGGCCCCCTCTCGGGGAAAGAAAAACCAAGCCCCGCCCGAACTTCGGGCGGGGCTTTTGCTTTTCGATCGCGCCGCGCTGCCGTTTTAACCTGCCATTAACCATCCGATCCCGATCTTCGGCTGATTTCCCGCGCTTGCCGGAAGCGTGGCAGGTCTGCTTGTCGAAGGAGACCGATAGTGGCGGACGATCTCGGCCTTCCCCTCGGAACGGGCGTGCGGCGCCAGCCGCTGCTGCCGATACCGCCGCTCCTTTTGCTTGCGGGCGCGCTTGGACTCTTCGTCGTGACCGTTCTCGGCTGGCTCATCTTTGTGAAAGATCCGCATGGCGGCGAGCCTTTCGCCCTCGTCGCGATCGAGAAGGCAACGGCGAAGCAAAAAGACGATCCCGTGCTCGCTCCTGCCGCGCCCGTCCGCGATCCTGCCGACAACAAGGCGGCCGCGACGCTCGCCGGCGCACGAACCGTCACCATCATCGACGGCAAGAGCGGCGCCCGCCAGGAGGTTGTCGTACGCAATGTCGATCCGGTGGCGGCATCGATCGCAGCCAACCTGCAAGCCGGCCTTGAAGGAAATCTTGCCGACTCGCGGCTCGTCGAGGTCTCCCGCCACGGCGCGATCCCGCGCATAGGAACCGACGGCGCGCGTCCGCTCGACGTCTATGCAAGTACCGCCGCCGCCGCGGCCGACCGCAAATTGCCCCGCATCGCCATCGTCGTCGGCGGTCTCGGGATCGGCGCCAGCACGACCGCGGAAGCGATCGGCAAGCTTCCCGATTCCATCACGCTCGCCTTTGCGCCCTATGGCAGCGATCTTTCGCGCTGGACCGCGCGCGCGCGCAGTTCCGGCCATGAGATCGTGTTGCAATTGCCGATGGAGCCCTTCGACTATCCGGATAACGATCCCGGCCCGCAAACACTCCTCTCGAATCTCACCGCCGAGCAAAACACCGACCGCTTGCATTGGATGCTGGCGAGAACGCAAGGCTATGTCGGCGTCATGAATTACATGGGCACGCGGTTTACTTCGAACGAATCGGGACTCGCGCCCGTGCTCCGTGACATTGCCAAGCGCGGGCTTCTCTATCTCGATGACGGCTCTTCGCCGCGGAGCGTCGCGCTGCAAACTGCCGGCGCGGCCAAGGCCCCGTTCATTAAAGCCGATCTCGTGATCGATGCCGCCGCGAACTGGGCCGACATCGACGCCGCGCTGGCCAAGCTCGAGACGATTGCAGCCGAACGGGGCGTAGCCGTGGGCACCGCGAATGCCTTGCCGCTTTCGATCGAGCGCATCGCACTCTGGGCGAAAGCCGCCAAGGAACGCGGCATTCGCATTGTACCCTTGAGTGCGATCCTGCCGAGGGCTAAGCAGAGCTGAACCCTTTCAGCCCAAGCGTTCCAATGCCGAAATACGAAGAGCTTTCCTACCGGCCCTGCGTCGGCATGATGCTTCTCAACCGCGAGGGGCTTGTGTTCATCGGCCGCCGCACCAGCGGGCCCGAGCATGTGGATGCGGTCCATTCCTGGCAAATGCCGCAGGGCGGCCTCGACCAGGGTGAGGATCCCTATCAGGCGGCGCTCCGCGAGCTTTATGAGGAAACGAGCGTGCGCTCGGTGGCGCTGCTTGCCGAAGCGAAGGACTGGTACGCCTACGACCTTCCGCCCTCCCTCGGGCGCAAGGCGTGGAAGGGAAAATATCGCGGCCAACGGCAGAAGTGGTTTGCGCTCCGCTTTTTGGGCAATGAAAAGGAAATCAACGTCCTTCACCCGCCGGACGGGCACAAGCCGGAATTCGTCGAATGGCGTTGGGAAAAAATGGAGCGCCTGCCGGCGCTGATCATCCCGTTCAAGCGCAAGGTCTACGAGCAGGTGGTGAAGGAGTTTTCCCGCTTCAGTGGGAAGCCGGGATGACCGCGCCGAGCTGCCCGCGAACCTGTTTCAGCTGATCGACGCGCTCCGCCGCGCGATCGCGCGCGGCGCCTTCCTTGGCTTCCGCGAGCCGCGCTTCCGCCGCCTCGATCTCCTTTTGCAGCGCGTCGGCGTCGAGTTCATCGACGGGAACCGCCAATTCGGCAAGCACCGTAAGGCCCGACGGATTCACTTCGGCAAAGCCGTCGCGGACGAAGAGGCGCTTGGCGCTGCCGGCTTCACGGATCGTGAGAATGCCCGGACGCAGCGCCGCGATCAGCGGCGCGTGGCCCGCAAGCACGCCGAAATCGCCCTCGGCGCCGGGAACATCCACCTGCTCGACCTCGCCGGAAAAGACGAGGCGCGCGGGCGAGGCCAGTTCAAAGGGGAAAGTCGCCATGGCTCAGTTCAGAGCTTGATCTTGCCGCTGTCGACCGCAAAGCCGAAGCCGAGGCCGAGAATGCCGCCAACCAGCGCGAGCAGCGCGATGTGGCGCGTCTGGGTCGGGGTGAGCGCGTCGTCCGGCCGGCCAAGGCCCTTGCCGGTAACCTCGATGTTCAATCGTCCGATTCTGATCTCGGCGGATTCCGGCCGCGTGAGATAGCCGATGAGTCCGCCGAGCACGATCCCCAGCACGAGGAACAGAACCTTCGGATTCCTCATCGACATCGACAACCTCCACGGTTGCATTACGCCGCTTCCGCCGCGAGCTTCTTGCCCTTTTCGACCGCCTCTTCGATGGTGCCGACCATGTAGAAGGCGGCTTCGGGCAGGTGATCATACTTGCCTTCGATGAGACCTTTAAAGCCCTTGATCGTATCGGCAAGGTCCACGAGCTTGCCCGGCGCGCCGGTGAACACCTCGGCGACATGGAACGGCTGCGACAGAAAACGCTCGATCTTGCGCGCGCGCGCGACCGTCAGCTTGTCTTCTTCCGACAACTCATCCATGCCGAGAATGGCAATGATGTCCTGCAGCGCCTTGTAGCGTTGCAGCACTTGCTGCACCTGCCGCGCGACGGCGTAGTGTTCCTCGCCGACGACCAACGGCGACAGCATGCGCGAGGTCGAATCGAGCGGATCCACCGCCGGATAAATGCCCTTCGCCGCGATGTCGCGCGAAAGCACCGTGGTGGCGTCGAGATGCGCGAATGAAGTCGCGGGCGCGGGATCGGTGAGGTCGTCGGCGGGCACGTAGATCGCCTGCACCGAAGTCACAGAGCCTTTGGTCGTGGTGGTGATGCGCTCCTGTAGCGCGCCCATGTCGGTCGCAAGCGTCGGCTGATAGCCCACCGCCGACGGAATGCGGCCGAGGAGCGCCGACACTTCCGAGCCCGCCTGGGTGAAACGGAAGATATTGTCGACGAAGAACAAGACGTCCTGGCCCTGATCGCGAAAGTATTCCGCGACCGTCAGCCCCGTAAGGCCGACGCGGGCACGGGCGCCGGGCGGCTCGTTCATCTGGCCATAGACGAGCGCGCATTTGGAGCCCGCGGCCGAGCCGTTATTCTTTTTCGGGTCTACGTTCACTTTCGACTCGATCATCTCGTGATAGAGGTCGTTGCCCTCGCGCGTGCGCTCGCCGACACCGGCGAACACCGAATAGCCGCCATGGGCTTTCGCGACGTTGTTGATCAATTCCTGAATGAGCACGGTCTTGCCGACGCCGGCACCGCCGAAGAGGCCGATCTTGCCGCCGCGCGCGTAGGGCGCGAGCAAATCGACGACCTTGATGCCGGTGACGAGAATCTGCGCTTCGGTCGATTGCTCGGTGTAGGCGGGCGTCGGCTGGTGAATGGCGCGATGCTCCGTCGCCTTCACCGGACCCGCCTCGTCCACCGGCTCGCCGATCACATTGATGATCCGGCCCAAGGTGACATCGCCGACGGGAACCATGATCGGCTGGCCAGTGTCGGAGACTTCCTGGCCGCGCACGAGACCTTCGGAGGAGTCCATCGCCACCGTGCGCACGGTCGATTCGCCGAGATGCTGCGCCACTTCGAGCACGAGCCGCTGACCCTGGTTCTTCGTTTCCAGCGCATTCAGGATTTCCGGGAGATGCCCGTCGAACTTCACGTCGACGACAGCGCCGATCACCTGGGTGATGCGTCCGACTTTATTGGTTGCGGGGCTTGCCATGTCGGTCCTCTACTGAACGGGTTAGAGCGCTTCGGCGCCGGAAATGATTTCGATCAGTTCCTTGGTGATCATCGCCTGGCGCGTACGGTTATAGGTGATGGTTTGCTTGCGGATCATGTCGCCCGCATTGCGGGTGGCGTTGTCCATCGCGCTCATGCGCGCGCCCTGCTCGGAGGCGGCGTTTTCCAGGAGCGCGCGGAAAATCTGAGTCGCAATGTTGCGCGGCAAGAGCTCCTTCAGAATCTCTTCCTCTTCCGGCTCATATTCGTAGACCGCGCCGTTGCCGCTTTCCTTCTTTTCCGGAAAGACCGGCGGGATGATCTGCTGCGCGGTGGGAATTTGCGCGATCACCGATTTGAACTTGGAATAGAACAGGGTGCAGACGTCGAACGCGCCTTGTTCGAACAACGCCACGATCTTCTCGCCGATGCCTTCGGCGTTCTCGTAGCCGAGCGTACGTACGCCACGGAGCTCTATCGTTTCGACGACCTGTTTTTCGTATTGCCGCTTGAGTTGATCATAGCCCTTGCGGCCGACACAGAAAATCTTGACCTCTTTGCCCTCGGCGGCAAGCGAAGCCGCGCGCTCCCTCGCAAGCCGTACGATCGAGGAGTTGAACGCGCCGCAAAGCCCGCGCTCGGCGGTGCAGACGAGCAGAAGATGCACGTCGCTCTTGCCGCTGCCGATCAAAAGCTTTGGCGATTCCGGCGAGGGCGTGATGCTCGCGGCGATATTGCCCAGCACCTTTTCCATGCGCTCGGCATAGGGCCGCGCCGCTTCCGCCGCCGATTGCGCGCGCCGAAGCTTCGCCGCGGCGACCATCTGCATCGCCTTGGTGATCTTCTGCGTCGCCTTCACCGAGGCGATGCGGTTGCGGAGGTCCTTGAGGCTCGGCATCGGCGATCAATCCTTCAAGCAAACGCCTTGGCGTAGCCGTCGACCGCGCTCTTGAGCTTGCCGGCGGTGGCATCGCTCAGGTCGCTTGTCTTGCGAATGTCATCGAGAATTTCGGCGTGCTTGGACCGCAGAAGGCCGAGCAAGCCATCTTCGAACGCCTTCACGCGATTGACCGGCAAGGGATCGAGATAGCCATTCACGCCGGCATAGATCACCACGACCTGCTCTTCCATCTTGAGCGGCGAAAATTGCGCCTGCTTCAAAAGCTCCGTCAGCCGCGCCCCGCGGTTCAAAAGACGCTGCGTCGTCGCATCGAGGTCGGAGCCGAACTGGGCGAAGGCCGCCATCTCGCGATATTGGGCGAGCTCTCCCTTGATGCGGCCGGCGACTTTCTTCATGGCCTTGGTCTGCGCCGAGGAACCGACGCGCGACACCGAAAGTCCGACATTCACCGCCGGACGAATGCCCTGATAGAAGAGATCAGTCTCGAGGAAGATCTGGCCGTCGGTGATCGAAATGACGTTGGTCGGGATGTAAGCAGAGACGTCGTTCGCCTGCGTTTCGATCACTGGAAGCGCCGTGAGCGAGCCCCCTTTGTTCGCGTCATTGAGCTTCGCCGCGCGCTCGAGGAGCCGTGAGTGGAGGTAGAACACGTCGCCGGGATAGGCCTCGCGACCGGGCGGCCGGCGCAAGAGCAGCGACATCTGGCGGTAAGCGACCGCCTGTTTCGAAAGGTCGTCGTAGAAGATCACCGCGTGCATGCCGTTGTCGCGGAAATATTCGCCCATGGTGCAGCCGGCGAACGGCGCCAGGAACTGCATCGGCGCGGGATCGGAAGCGGTCGCGGCGACGATGATCGAATAGTCGAGCGCGCCGTTCTCCTCCAGGACCTTCACGAATTGGGCAACGCTCGAACGCTTCTGTCCCACCGCCACATAAACGCAGTAGAGCTTGATCTTTTCGTCGTTCGATTGGTTGAGCGGCTTTTGGTTGAGGATGGTGTCGAGGATGATCGCCGTCTTGCCGGTCTGGCGGTCGCCGATAACGAGCTCACGCTGACCGCGGCCGATCGGGATCAGCGCGTCAATCGCCTTCAGGCCCGTCGCCATCGGCTCATGCACCGACTTTCTCGGAATGATGCCGGGCGCCTTCACGTCGACGCGCTTGCGCTCCTTCGCCTTGATCGGCCCCCTGCCGTCGATGGGATTGCCGAGCGCGTCGACGACGCGGCCGAGCAATTCCTTGCCGACCGGCACGTCGACGATCGCGCGCGTGCGCTTGACGGTTTGGCCTTCCTTGATGTCGCGGTCGGAACCGAAGATGACGATACCGACATTGTCGCTTTCCAAGTTGAGCGCCATGCCGCGGATGCCGTTCTCGAACTCGACCATTTCGCCGGCCTGCACGTTGTCGAGACCAAAGACGCGGGCGATGCCGTCGCCGACCGACAGCACCTGGCCGACCTCGCTGACCTCGGCCTCCTGGCCGAAATTCTTGATCTGGTCCTTCAGGATCGCGGAAATTTCCGCGGCACGGATATCCATCACTGAACCTCTTTCATCGCGAGCTTGATCGAATTGAGCTTGGTTTTGAGCGAAGCATCCACCATGCGGCTGCCGAGCTTGACGATCAAGCCGCCAATGATCGTCGGATCGACGCGAACGTCGAGCATGACGTCTTTTTTCAGGGTAGCGCTCATGAGCGCTGCTTTTAGCGCATTCAGATGATTTTCAGGCAACGGTTCCGCCACCGTCACCTCGGCGCGGGTCTCGCCCTTGTGGCGGGCGACGAGGGCGCGAAACACCCTTATCATTTGGCCTACGGCGAAGAGACGTCGCTTCTCGGCGACGATGCCGAGGAATTTCGCCGCGAGCCCGCCGATTTCCGCCTTTTCGAGAATCGCCGCGAGCGCGTTTTTCTGTTCCTCGGCGGTGAATACCGGGCTCTTCACCAAGCGCTGCAAATCTTTGCTGTCTTCGACCAGCGCGTCGAAGCGGTCGAGATCGGCCCTGACGGAATCAAGCGACTTTTGCTCGAGCGCGAGCTCGTAAAGCGCGGTCGCATAACGGCCCGCCATGCCGGATACGATCGGTTCGTCAGCCACGATCAATCTCTCGGGTGCGCTCCGCGCCTAGGGAGACGCGGCGGAGGCCCAAAAATCCAACGGAGTGTCGATGGAAGAGGATGCGGCGCCCCGCGCTCCTCTCGAAGCCGGCGGTTCACTAACATAGCTTCTTGCCGTGGGGCAATTGTAAGCGGATGGCTTTTTCTTCGGTTCTTAGCGCTCGAATCAGCCCCATTCAGCCGCGCTTCTTGACATTTAGATATATCGAAAGATATATTAGTGACAGTTATATCTATAGCTATGTCTAGCAGGAGAGAAACATGTTTGGAATGAGAGGTTACGGCCACTCGTGCGGTTCCCATTGGGCCGCCGGCCGTCATGGCCATCGCGGTTACGGACCCGGTTTCGGCTGGGGCCGCGGGCGCGGGCCGGGCGGCGGCGATTTCTTCCGTGTCGGCCGCATGCTGGCACAAGGAGACTTGAAGCTGCTCGTGCTTGCCCTGATCGCGGAACAGCCGCGTCACGGCTACGAGATCATCAAGGTGATCGAGGAGAAGACGAGCGGCTGGTACAGCCCGAGCCCGGGTGTCGTTTATCCCACGCTCACCTATCTCGAAGAGGCGGGCTATCTCGCCTCCGAGAGCGAGGGCAGCAAGAAGCTCTACCGCATCACGCCCGAGGGCGAGAGCTATCTCAAGTCGAACCGCGACATCGTCGACGTGGTGCTCGACCGGCTCGCCGCCATCGGCCGCAAGATGGCGCGGATGCGCCGCGCCTATGGTGGCGACGACAGCGACCGCTCCGGCCTGCCGCAGGTGGTCGGCGCCGCGATCGCCAATCTGAGCGAGACAGCAGGCAAGCGGCTTGAAGGTGACGCCGGCACCGAGGCGAAGATCGTCGAGATCCTGATGCGCGCGGCGAACGACATCAAGAACACCTGAACGGACGGCCCGGGCGTTTGCTTCCGGCCGCCTTTGCCCGGCGCTCACGATAGGATCGGCTTCTTGTCGTTCCTCTGCCGGTATGACTTGGGCGACCTCTTTTTGCCGGCAAGTTCTTCGCTCCAGTAGAAGCGCCCGAATTCGGCGCGAGCGACATTGGCGGCGAATTGCGCCTGCTCCTTTGCCTCGTCTCTCGGCCGTTGCGGTCGCGGCCGGATTTGCCCGTTCGGGCCGGGCACGGGAGCTGTCTTTTCTGCCCGCAACCGCTCCCGCCATTTCAACGCTTCGGCATGGGCCAGAGCCAGCTGCTCCGGCGTCAACCGCAGCGGCCTCTTCTTGCGGCCGTTGCCGCGATGTTCATGGAATTTCAAATCCCTCTCCTTTCGTGGACGCGAAATTCGCGTCCGCACGCGCAACACCGGGTGCGGGATGCACCTCGGCTGTTGTCGCGGATCGAAAGGAGTGGGTGAGCTAGCTCATGCGGGACGTGATGCTGGGAGAGGGCGGCCGAATTAGGGCAGCGCGACCTAGAGAAAGCTTTGTGGATCGACGTCGACGATGACGCGCACACTGCCTTTCGGCTTCGGCAGGGCCGCGAGCCATTCGCGCAGATAGCCGGAAAGATCGAAGTTGCGCGGCGATTTTGCCAGGAGCCGCCAGCGGTGGCGGCCGCGGATCAGTCCGAGCGGCGCTTCCGCTGGCCCTAGCACACGCACGCCTTCCGCCTGCGGCGCGGCCGCCGCAAGCTTCCGTGCATGCGCTTCGGCCGCGGGCTTATCGGCCGCCGATACGATGAGGCTCGCGAGCCGGCCGAATGGCGGCAGACCTGCCTCTTCGCGCGCGGCGATCTCGCAATCATAGAAAGCCTTGCGATCGCCGGCGATCAGCGCCGCCATGACCGGATGCTCCGGGTGATAGGTCTGCAACAACCCTTTCCCCGCCGCCGCCTCCCGCCCGGCTCGGCCAACCACCTGATGCAGCAATTGAAATGTCCGTTCGGCGCCGCGCGGGTCGCCCTGGCTCAATCCGAAGTCGGAATCGATCACACCGACGAGCGCGAGCCCCGGAAAATGGTGCCCTTTGGCGACGAGTTGCGTGCCGATCACGATATCGGTCTCGCCCTTGGCGATCGATTCAAGTTCGGCCTTCAGCCGCTCGACGCCGCCCGCGAGATCGCTCGACAAAACGAGCGTGCGTGCTTGCGGAAACAGCGTGCGCGTTTCTTCTTCCAATCGCTCGACACCGGGACCGAGCGCTACGAACGAATCCGCCGTCCCGCACTTTGGGCAGGCGGGCGGCATCGGCGTCTCGAAGCCGCAATGATGGCAGACGAGCCGCTTGCGATGACGGTGCTCCACCAGCCAAGCGTCGCAATTCGGACAGCGCAAGCGATGTCCGCAAGCGCGACAGAGCGTAAGCGGCGCGTAGCCGCGCCGGTTCAGGAACAAAAGCGCCTGCTCGCCGCGCGCGAGCGTCTCGCCGATGGCACCCTCAAGCCGCGGCGCGATCCAGCGCCCGCGTGGCGGCCCCTCTTTTCGTAGGTCGATGGTCGTGAGCGGCGGAATTTGACTGCCGCCGAAGCGCTCGGGCAATTCGAGCCGCCGGTAACGCCCGCGCCGCGCATTGACCTCGGTTTCGATCGAAGGTGTCGCCGAGGCGAGCACCACCGGCACTTTGGCGATTTGCCCGCGCACCACCGCCATGTCGCGCGCGTGATAGTGCACGCCGTCTTCCTGCTTGTAGGCGGGGTCGTGCTCTTCGTCGACGACGATCGCGCCGAGATCGCGAAACGGCAGAAACAGCGCCGAGCGCGCACCGGCGACAACGGCGATCTCGCCGTTCGCAACACCTTCCCAGGTCCGCGCACGGCGGCGCGGCGAGATTTGCGAATGCCATTCGGCAGGCCTCACACCGAATCGCGCTGCGAAGCGGTCGAGGAAGCGCGCGGTGAGTGCGATCTCGGGCAGCAGGATCAATGCCTGCTTGCCCGCCTTCACTGCTTCCGCCACCGCTTCGAAATAAACTTCGGTCTTGCCGGAGCCGGTGACGCCGTCGAGCAGATTAACCGAGAAGTCATGGGCGCGAACGGCAGCGCGCAAAACTTCCGCGGCATCAGCCTGCGCTGCGCTCAATTCCGGACGCGCGAAATCGATATCGGGCGGCGGCGCGATCGGCTCCGGCGGAAGCTCGGCCGCTTGCAGCGTTCCCTCATCGATCAACCCGTCGACGACGCCCGGTGAAACCCCCGCCTCCTTCGCCGCCTCCGTTTTCGGCCGCACGAGACCGTCGGCGAGCAGTTTGATTACGCGCTCGCGCGCCGCCGTCATGCGCGAGGGCTTCTCGCCCGCGAGTCGCACGCCGATCCGCGCACGCGGGTCGCCCAGCTCCGCGTCGAAACGGAGCGCCATGCGCAACACCATGCCGCGTGGCGCAACCGTATAGTTTGCGACCCAATCGATGAGCTGCACGAGTTCCTGCGGCAGGGGCGGAAAATCGAGCTTCTCCAAGACCGACTTCAGTTTCGCCCCGGGCGGCGCTTTTTCGCCTGACGGCCAAACGCAGCCGGTCACACGCTTATTGCCCAAGGGCACGGCGACGAGATCGCCCGCCGTAAGCGCCAGATCCGCCGGAATACGGTAGCTATAGGGTGAGTCGACGGCGACCGGCACGAGCACGTCAACGCTCCGCTCGACCATCTTCAATTCCGTTCAAAATTAACGGGCGGGAAAGGCGAGCGGAGCGACAAGGAGAGCCGCTGTCAAGGGATAGGACCATGGCGCGAACCCCCGACCAGAAAGCAGACGCAGCGGCGAACGCGCTGCTTTCAGCCGCTTCTAAGGATGCTGCGCGCGAAGCGGCGCGCTGGCTCGCGCATCTATCAGCCGAACGGCATTTGTCGGAGCTGACCCGCGAAGCCTATGCGCGCGATGTGGCAGCGTTCCTCGGCTTCCTCGCCGGGCACCTGGGCAACCGCCCGAGCCTTGCCGCCCTCTCGAAACTCGCCCCCGCCGATGTGCGCGCCTTTCTCGCTTCCCGCCGCGCTAGCGGAATCGAATCGCGCACCTTGGTGCGCTCGCTTGCCGCCGCCCGCTCCTTCGCCCGCTTTCTCGAACGCGAGGGAAAAGGCAAGGTAGCGGCGCTTGCCGCCGTACGCGCGCCGCGCGTGGCGAAGGGCCTTCCAAAGCCGCTCTCGATCACGGGCGCCAAGGCGATTTCCGATCCGTCGCTTCGCGCCGGCGAAGAGCGCGAGCCATGGGTGCTCGCGCGCGACGCTGCCGTGCTCGCACTCCTCTACGGCTCGGGGCTCCGTATCTCCGAGGCGCTCAATCTTGCGCGCCGCGACGTGCCGGCGCCGAACAAGGGCGATTCGATCACCGTCATCGGTAAGGGAAAAAAATCGCGCATGGTGCCGGTGTTGCCGCAGGTGCTGGAACTCGTCGCCGAATATGTGAGGATCGCACCATTCAATCTGGCCGCCGATGAACCGCTTTTCCGCGGCGCCAAGGGCGGGCCGCTGTCGCCGCGTATCGTGCAGCTCGTAATGGAGCGGCTGCGCGGCGCGCTGGGCCTCGCCGATACCGCGACCCCGCACGCGCTCCGCCACTCCTTCGCGACGCACCTCTTGTCGCGCGGCGGCGATCTGCGCTCGATCCAGGAATTGCTCGGCCACGCCTCGCTTGCCACGACGCAGATTTATACCGCCGTCGATTCATCGCATTTGATCGCGGCCTATAAGGCCGCGCATCCGCGCGCCCGGCTCTGAACCCTCTTGCGCTCCGCCCCCGCTTTATGAAAGCGTGCGGCCACCAAACGGGAGGGAGCCATGCCGGAAGCACACGAAGCCGCGCAGGAAGCTGCGGAACATTCGGAAGAAAGTCATCATCTCGAGGGCAGGAACAAAAGAGTCGCGTTGCTGATCGCGATTTTGGCGCTGTGTCTTTCGTTCTCGGAAACGCTCGGCAAAAGCTCGCAGACCAACGCCATCAGCTACAACGTTGAGGCCTCGGACCTGTGGGCTTTCTATCAGGCGAAGACAATCCGTGCGACGCAGCTCCGCGTCGGCGCCGACGCCATGGCGATCGACACGATGGCGGCGACCGATCCCGCCCAGAAAGCCGCGCAGCAGAAGCAGATCGAGGACTGGCGCAAGACCGCCGACCGCTACGATTCCGATCCCTCGACCAATGACGGCCGCAAGGAGCTTATGGAGCGCGCAAAGCAGGCCGAAGAGCACCGCGACCATGCGCTTGCGCGCTATCACAATTTTGAAATCGCCTCGGCCGCTTTCCAGATCGCGATCGTGCTCGCTTCCGCAACGGTCATCACCGGCATGATCGCGCTGACGTATCTGGCCGGCGTCCTCGGCCTCGGCGGCCTTGTCTTCATGGTGATCGGGTTACATTCGCCGCATCTCATTCATGCGATAATGGGCATCTTTGGCGGCGGCCATTAGGCGCCTGCCGCGGCGATTCCAACGAAATAAAAAAGGCCGGCGAAATCTCGCCGGCCTTCTGCGTTCATAAATTCATTCACATGCTGATCGCGCGCTTGTCGACCGCGAGCGCCGCTTCTTTCACCGCCTCGGAAAGCGTCGGATGCGGATGGCAGGTACGCGCAATATCCTCGGAGGCAGCGCCGAATTCCATCGCCAGCGTAACCTCGGAAATCAGCGTGCCGGCATCAGCGCCTATGATGTGCACGCCGAGGACGCGGTCGGTTTTCTCATCGGCGAGAATCTTCACGAAGCCTTCCGTCGTCTTGTTCACCTTGGCGCGGCCATTGGCGGTGAACGGAAACTTGCCGACGCGATAAACAATGCCCTCGGCTTTTAGCTCTTCTTCCGTCTTTCCGACCGAAGCGACCTCGGGAAAGGTGTAGATCACATTCGGGATCGCGTCGTGGTTCACCATGCCGGCGCGGCCCGCGATAATCTCGGCCGCGGCGATACCCTCATCCTCCGCTTTGTGCGCGAGCATCGGGCCCGCGATCACATCGCCGATCGCGTAAATACCCCCGACATTGGTCTTGAAATTCCCGTCGACGATGACGCGCTTCTTGTTGTCGAGCTTGACGCCCACTTCGGCGAGGCCAAGCCCCTCGGTGTAGGGCACGCGGCCGATCGCCACGAGCGCAACATCGGCTTCGAGCGTCTCCGCCTTGCCGCCGGCCGCGGGCTCGACCGAAACCTTCAGCGTCTTGCCCTTGGCATCAATGGCCGAGACCTTCGAAGAGAGGCGGAACTTGATTCCCTGCTTTTCGAGAATGCGCTGGAACGAGCGCGCGATCTCGCTGTCCATGCCGGGGAGAATGCGGTCGAGGAATTCAACCACTTCGACCTTCGAGCCGAGCCGACGCCACACCGAGCCGAGTTCGAGTCCGATTACGCCGGCGCCGACCACCAGGAGGCGCTCCGGCACTTTCGACAGCTCCAGCGCGCCGGTCGAGGATACCACGCGCTTCTCGTCGATCTCGATGCCCGGAAGCCGCGTCACGTCCGAGCCCGTGGCGATCACGATCGACTTCGTCTCGATCGTCTCGGTCTTGCCGTTGCCGGTCGAAACCTCGACCCTGCCGGGTGCGGCGATCCTGCCTTTGCCGATATAGGCGTCGATTTTGTTTTTCTTGAAGAGAAAATCGACGCCCTTGACGTTGCCGTCGACGCCTTCCTGCTTGAATTCCATCATCTGCGCGAGATCGAGCTTCGGCCCCGGGACCTTGATGCCCATCTTGGCGAAGCCGTTTCCGGCCTCTTCGTAAAGATGGGAAGCGTGCAAGAGCGCCTTCGACGGAATGCAGCCAACATTGAGGCAAGTGCCGCCAAAGGTCTTGTCCTTCTCGACCACCGCCGTCTTCAAGCCGAGCTGCGCCGCGCGGATCGCGCAAACATAGCCGCCGGGTCCGGAGCCGATGACAACCACGTCGTAGGCCATTGCAAGTCTCTTTCAGGTTCAGGTCGCCGGTGAACCGGCATTCAATCACATTTTCCAATTACATGGCGATGAATAAGCGAGATCCGAAAGAAGCCGCGCTGCATGACTGGATCGCCTGCCCTGCATGGGCCGAAAGGCTTCTGTTACAGATCGAGCACGAGCCGCGACGGATCCTCAATCCCTTCCTTAATGCGCACGAGGCAAGTGACCGCGTCCTTGCCGTCGACGACGCGGTGATCGTAGGAGAGCGCGAGATACATCATCGGCCGCGCTACGATCTGGCCTTTCACCACCACCGGCCGCTCCTCGATCCGATGCATGCCGAGGATGCCCGACTGCGGCGCGTTGAGAATTGGCATCGACAACAGCGAGCCGTAAATGCCGCCGTTCGAGATGGTGAACGTGCCGCCTTGCATGTCCTCGATGGTGAGATGGCCCTCGCGCGCGCGCCGGCCGAGGTCGGCGATTTTCTTCTCGACCTCCGCGATCGAAAGGAGGTCCGCGTCACGCACCACCGGCACCACGAGGCCCTTGTCGGTGCCGACCGCAACGCCGATGTGATAGTAATTCTTGTAGACGAGATCGGCGCCGTCGATTTCGGCATTGACCGCGGGCACGTCCTTCAGCGCCGCGATACATGCTTTCACGAAGAAGCCCATAAAGCCGAGCTTCACGCCGTGCTTCTTCTCGAAGGTGTCCTTGTAGTGCGCACGGAGCGCCATCACCGCACTCATGTCGACGTCGTTGAACGTCGTGAGCATGGCGGCGGTGTTTTGCGCATCCTTCAGCCGCCGCGCGATGGTCTGCCGGAGCTTGGTCATGCGCACGCGCTCTTCGCGCGCGGCGTCGGAAGGCGGCGACGGCGCGCGCGCAATCGCGGGTGCGGGCGGCGGCGAGATCGAGGGGCCTGCCGCGATCGCGGCGAGCATGTCACCCTTGGTCACGCGACCATCCTTGCCTGAGCCCGCAACGCCCGCGGGATCGACGCCGGATTCAGCGGCCAACCGGCGAACCGACGGCGGCTGGCCGTCGCCGGAAACTTTTTTCGGCGCGGGTGCGGCAGCAGCCGGAACAGCCGGTTTCGGCGCGGCGGCAGGGCTTGCGGCTTTGGCGGGTGCGGCGGCTTTCGGCGCGGCCTTGGCGCCCGCGCCTTCGGTGATCGAGCCCAGCAGCGCGCCGACACCGACCGTTTCGCCGTCCTTCGCCTTGATTTCCGACAAGACGCCCGCGACCGGCGCCGGCACCTCGACCGTCACCTTGTCGGTTTCGAGCTCCACCAGCGGCTCATCCGCCGCGACCGCTTCACCCGTCTTCTTGAACCAGCGCCCGATCGTTGCCTCGGTGACGGATTCGCCGAGCGTGGGCACGCGAATTTCGGTCGCCATCGTCAGATCTCCAAACGCTTCAGCCTAATGCTTCGTCGAGGAAGGCCTTCAATTGTTTCAGATGGCTCGACATCAGCCCGGTCGCGGTCGAAGCCGACGCCGCGCGCCCGACATAGCGCGGACGTGTGGCCTTGGCCTGAATTTGTTCGAGCACCCATTCGAGATAGGGCTGCACGAATGCCCAAGCGCCCTGATTGCGCGGCTCCTCCTGGCACCAGATGATCTCCGCGCCCTTGAAGCGGGAAAGCTCCGTCACCAGCGATTTCAGCGGGAACGGATAGAGCTGTTCGAGACGCAACAGATAAATATCGCCGAGCCCGCGCTTATCGCGCTCCTCGAGAAGATCGTAATAAACCTTGCCGGAGCACATCACCACGCGGCGAATCTTGTCGTCAGGAGCGAGGGTGACGCCGCCATTCGGATGCAGCTGCGCATCGTCCCACAACACGCGGTGAAAGAAAGTGTCCGGCCCCATCTCGGCGAGCTTCGAGACCGCGCGCTTGTGGCGCAACAGCGACTTCGGCGTCATCAGGATCAAGGGCTTGCGGAAATCGCGCTTCAACTGCCGCCGCAGGATGTGGAAATAATTCGCCGGCGTCGTGCAGTTCGCGACCTGCATATTGTCCTCGGCGCAGAGCTGCAGGTAACGTTCGAGCCGCGCCGACGAATGCTCCGGCCCCTGGCCCTCATAGCCATGGGGAAGGAGCATCACGAGGCCCGACATGCGCAGCCATTTGCGCTCGCCCGAGGAAATAAATTGGTCGATCACGACCTGGGCGCCGTTGGCGAAGTCGCCGAATTGCGCCTCCCACATGGTGAGCCCGCGCGGCTCGGCCAGCGAATAGCCGTATTCGAAGCCGAGCACGGCCTCTTCCGACAGCATCGAATTCAAGACTTCGAAGCGCGCCTGGCCGTCGCGTATATAGTTGAAGGGCGTGTAGCGCTCGCCATTTTCCTGATCGAGAAGGACAGAGTGCCGCTGCGAAAAAGTGCCGCGCTCGACATCCTGACCGCTGAGCCGCACCGGATTGCCATCCAACAGAAGCGAGCAAACGGAAAGCGCCTCGCCGGTCGCCCAGTCGATACCTTCGCCCGTTTCGATCGCCTTGGCGCGCGCCTCCAAAAAGCGCGTGATCGTGCGGTGCGGATGAAATCCCGCCGGCGTCCTGGTGATCTTCCGGCCGATCTCCTTCAGCGTATCGAGCGCAACCCCGGTATTGCCGCGGCGCGGATCGTCGAGACTTTCCGCCTGCTTGATTCCCGACCATTTGCCGTCGAGCCAATCAGCCTTGTTCGGCTTGTAGCTCTGTCCCAATTCGAATTCGGCCTCGAGATGCGCGCGCCAGCCCGCCTTCATCCGCTCAACTTCGCCCTCCGAGACGACGCCTTCGGCCTCGAGTTTCTTGCCGTAAATCTCCAGCGTCGTCGGATGCGTGCGGATCTTCAGGTACATCAAAGGCTGCGTGAATGAAGGCTCATCGCCTTCATTGTGGCCGTGGCGGCGATAGCAGAACATATCGATCACCACCGGCTTCTGGAATTTCTGCCGGAACTCGGTCGCGACCTTGGCGCAGAAGACGACCGCCTCCGGATCGTCGCCGTTCACATGGAAGATCGGCGCCTCGATCATTTTGGCGACGTCCGACGGATACGGCGATGAGCGCGCATAACGCGGATCGGTGGTGAACCCGATCTGGTTGTTGACGATGAAATGCACCGAGCCGCCGGTGCGGTAGCCCTTTAGCCCCGAAAGTCCGAAGCACTCCGCCACGACGCCTTGGCCCGCGAACGAAGCATCGCCGTGGAGCAGGAGCGGCATCACCATGCTGCGGTCTTCGGGCGTGGCGTGATGCTGATCCTGCTTCGCGCGCACCTTGCCGAGCACCACAGGATCGACGATTTCGAGATGCGACGGGTTCGCCGTCAGCGACAAATGCACCTTGTTGTTGTCGAACTCGCGGTCGGATGACGCGCCTAGATGGTACTTCACGTCGCCGGAGCCCTCGACCTCGGTCGGTGTTGCCGAGCCGCCCTTGAATTCGTGGAAGATCACGCGATGGGGCTTCGCCATCACATGCGCAAGCACGTTGAGCCGCCCGCGATGCGCCATGCCGAAGACGATTTCCTTCACGCCGAGCGCGCCGCCGCGCTTGATGATCTGCTCGAGCGCCGGGATCATGGATTCCGCGCCGTCGAGGCCGAAGCGTTTGGTGCCGGTGTATTTGACGTCGATGAACTTCTCGAGGCCCTCGGCTTCGACGAGTTTGTTCAGGATGGCGCGCTTGCCTTCGCGCGTGAAGCTGATTTCCTTGTCGGGGCCTTCGATGCGCTCCTGGATCCAGCCCTTCTCCTCCGGCGAGGAGATGTGCATGAACTCGACGCCGATCGTCTGGCAGTAGGTGCGCGAAAGAATCGCCACCATCTCGCGCACGCTCGCGAATTCGAGCCCGAGCACGTGGTCGATGAAAATCTTGCGGTCGAGATCCGCCTCGGTGAAACCGTAGGAGGCGGGATCAAGCTCCGGCTGCGGCGGCTGCGGTTCGAGTTCCAAAGGGTCGAGCTTCGCGTGCAAATGCCCGCGCATGCGATAGGCGCGGATCATCATCAGCGCCTTCACCGAATCGCGCGTTGCCTGCTGCACTTCCTCGCTGGTGAGTTCGACGCCACGCGGCTTTGCTTCCGCCCTGATTTTCTGACCGACCGCCTGTTCGACCTCGATCCAGTTGCCGTCCAGCGCCGCGACCAATTCGCCGTTCATCGGCACCGGCCAGCCCGGCTGCTTCCACGACGCGCCCTTGGCATTCCGGGCGGCGTCGCCCTTCTCTTCTTTCAGCGCGGCGAAGAAGGAGCGCCAGCCTTCATCGACCGACGCAGGATTGGCTTCGTAGCGCGCTTCGAGATCCTCGAGATAGGCGGCATTGCCGCCATAGAGGAATGACGTCTTCAGGAAAATGTCGTTGTCCGCTTCTCTTGCCATGATCGCGATTCCGGTGCCTCGTCCGGTGTTTCGCTCCCATGCATGACGGATGCCGTTTTCCGAAATGCATGCGGCAACGCGCCGCCCTGCGCCGCCGATTGAGTGGAGAATTCGAGTTCTATCAGCCTTTTAGCACCTCGACGAGCGTTTTGCCGAGCCGCGCGGGCGACGGAGACACGCGAATGCCCGCCGCCTCCATCGCCGCAATTTTCGACTCCGCGTCTCCTTTTCCGCCCGAAATAATGGCGCCGGCGTGGCCCATCCTGCGTCCGGGTGGCGCGGTACGGCCTGCGATGAAGCCGACACATGGCTTCTTGCGGCCGCGTTTTGCCTCGTCGCTCAGAAACTGGGCCGCGTCTTCTTCGGCCGAGCCGCCGATCTCACCGATCATGATCAGCGCTTCGGTCTCTTTGTCGGCGAGAAACATTTCGAGCACGTCGATGAATTCGGTGCCTTTGACCGGATCGCCGCCGATGCCGACGCACGTGGTCTGCCCCAGCCCTTCGGCGGTGGTCTGAAACACCGCTTCATATGTAAGCGTGCCGGAGCGCGAAACAATGCCGACCTTGCCGCGTTTATGGATGTGACCGGGCATGATGCCGATCTTGCACTCGCCGGGCGTGATCACGCCGGGACAATTGGGACCGATGAGGCGCGACTTGGAGCCGCAGAGCGAACGTTTCACTCTCACCATGTCCTCGACGGGAATGCCCTCGGTGATGCAGACGATCAGCGGAATTTCCGCATCGATTGACTCGCAGATCGCATCGGCGGCCCCCGCGGGCGGCACGTAGATCACGCTCGCATCGGCACCGACTTTTTCTTTGGCCTCGTCGACGGTGTCGAACACCGGCAGACCGAGATGTGTCGACCCACCTTTGCCGGGCGCGGTGCCGCCGACCATCTTGGTGCCGTACTTAATCGCCTGCTCGGAATGAAAGGTGCCGTTCTTGCCGGTGAAGCCCTGGCAGATGACCTTGGTGTTCTTGCCGACGAGGACGGACATTACTGCTTTCCCTTCACGGCTTTCACGATCTTCTGCGCGGCATCGTCGAGATCGTCGGCCGGAATCACGTCAAGGCCCGACTCTTTCAGAATTTTCTTGCCGAGATCGACATTGGTGCCTTCGAGACGAACGACGAGCGGCACTTTCAGCCCCACTTCTTTCACCGCCGCCACCACGCCTTCGGCGATTACGTCGCAGCGCATGATGCCGCCGAAAATATTGACAAGAATCCCCTTCACGTTCGGATCGGAGGTGATGATCTTGAACGCCGCCGTCACTCTTTCCTTGGTGGCGCCGCCGCCGACGTCGAGGAAGTTCGCCGGCGCCTCGCCATAGAGCTTGATGATGTCCATGGTGGCCATGGCGAGCCCGGCGCCGTTGACCATGCAGCCGATGGTGCCGTCGAGAGAGATGTAGTTGAGGTCGTATTTCGAGGCTTCGACTTCTTTCGGATCCTCTTCTGTAATGTCGCGCAGTGCCACGACATCCGGATGACGGAACAGCGCGTTGTCGTCGAAGCCGACCTTGGCGTCGAGGCAGACGATCTTGCCGTCCTTGGTGAGGATCAGCGGGTTGATCTCGAGAAGGCTCATGTCTTTTTCGACGAACGCCTTATACAGCCCGCTGATCAGCGCCACCGCCTGCTTCTGCTGTTCGGGGCCAAGATGGAGCACTTCGGCTACGTGCCGCGCATGGTGCGGAAGGATGCCGGTCGCGGGATCGACGGAAAACGTGACGATCTTGTCGGGCGTGTCATGCGCGACCTTCTCGATATCCATGCCGCCCTCGGTCGACACCACGAAGGCAACACGCGAAGTTTCGCGGTCGACGAGGAGCGAAAGATAGAATTCCTTGTCGATTGCCGCGCCTTCCTCGACATAGACGCGGTTCACTTCTTTTCCGTGCGGCCCGGTCTGGTGCGTGACCAGCGTCGAGCCAAGCATGCGCGCCGCTTCTTTCTTCACGTCGTCGACGGATTTGACCACCTTGACGCCGCCCGCCTTGCCACGGCCACCGGCATGGATCTGCGCCTTCACGACCCAGACGGAGCCGCCGAGCTCTTTTGCGGCCTTCACCGCTTCGTCGGGCGAAAACGCCGGCAGGCCGCGCGGCACCGGCACGCCGAACTCGCGTAGAACGGCTTTGGCTTGATATTCATGAATATTCATGAGTGATCCTCGAATTTCAGAACCGGCGAGCGAACAATCTCCGAGGAATCACTTGCCGAGGTCGGGTGCGATCTTGATGCAGGCGTCGACGAGGCCCTGCACCGCCGAAACCGATTTATCGAACATCGCCTGCTCGTCTTTATTCAGCTCGATTTCGACCACGCGCTCGATGCCCTTGGCGCCGATCACCGCCGGCACGCCGACATAGAGTCCCTTCACGCCGTATTCGCCGTTGAGAAAAGCGGCGCAGGGCAGCACGCGCTTCTTATCCTTGAGATAGCTCTCCGCCATTGCGATCGCGGAGGACGCCGGCGCGTAAAAGGCGGACCCCGTCTTCAAGAGATTCACGATCTCGGCGCCGCCGTCGCGCGTGCGTTGCACGATCGCTTCCAGGCGCGTCTCCGTGGTCCAGCCCATCTTGATGAGGTCGGGCAGCGGGATGCCCGCGACCGTTGAATAGCGCGCGAGCGGCACCATGGTGTCGCCGTGGCCGCCGAGCACGAAGGCGGTGACATCCTCGATCGAGACCTTGAATTCGTCGGCGAGGAAATAGCGGAAGCGCGCCGAGTCGAGAACGCCGGCCATGCCCACCACCATGTTCTTCGGCAGGCCGCAGGCGGTTTGCAGCGCCCACACCATCGCGTCGAGCGGATTGGTGATGCAGATGACGAAGGCCTTCGACGCGTACTTGCGAATGCCGGCGCCGACCTGCGCCATCACCTTGAGGTTGATGCCGAGGAGGTCATCGCGGCTCATGCCGGGTTTCCTGGGCACGCCGGCGGTGACGATGATCACGTCGGCGCCTTCGATTGCTTCATAGGAGTTGGCGCCGGTAATCCGGGCGTCGAAATCCTCAACAGGCGAGGACTCGACAAGATCGAGCGCCTTGCCCTGCGGGATGCCCTCGACGACGTCGAAGAGAATGATGTCGCCGAGTTCCTTCAATCCGGCGAGGAGAGCGAGCGTGCCGCCGATTTGGCCGGCTCCGATCAAAGCGATCTTCTTGCGTGCCATGGAGGGAAACCTGAAATGACGGAGAAAGCCGGCCGGGGTGATTAACCCCTCCACCTTGTACGTTCAAGCCAGCGGAAGTCTAGAAAAAAGGCCCCGCCAGTGCGAGCCCTACTTATTGGGCGTTAGCGCAGTAAATCCCGCGCGATAATGAGCTGCTGAATTTCGCTGGTGCCGTCAAAAATGCGAAACGCGCGTGAGTGCCGGAACAACCGCTCCACGGGCGGCCTTAGTCAATCGACGAGAGTAGATTGCTCCATTCGTTCAAGTTTCCACGATTCCAGCGGTATTGCCTGTTGCTTTCGTATCCCGTCGTCCGTGTGGGAGCGTGAGATACGCCGCCGAGCGCATCTCATAAAGCCGCGAGGCCGTGCGGCGGAACTCGAACGCCTCGAAGCCTTCAGTGCCGGCATAAAGCTGGTCGGGCTCGGCCGCGGCCGAAGCGATCAATTTCACCGAGCTGTCATAGAGCGTGTCGATGAGGAGAATAAAGCGCTTGGCTTCGTTGCGCCGCTCGGGCCCGATCACCGGGATGTTCTCGACAATCACGGTATGGAATGCGCGGGCAATGGCGACAAAATCGCTTGCCCCGAGCGGTATTTCGCAAAGATCGCGAAAGGTAAAGCGCGCAGCACCACCACCCGCCCGCGGGACATGGATCGCGCGCCCGAGATGCGGGAGTTCAAGCGGCGTGCCGCCTTCGGGGCCGGCGAGCCGCCGCCAGGCAAGATCGATTGCGGCGCGCGCGCCGTCGTCCGCCGGCACGTGCCAGCTCGCTACGTCCTGCAGTTTCTCGTGCCGAAAGTCAGTGCGCGCCTCAAGCTCGATCACCTCCACGCGCTCCTCGAGCAAATGGATGAACGGCACGAACAGCGCGCGATTGAGCCCGTCCTTATAGAGTTCCGCAGGCGGCACATTGGAAGTTGCGACCAGTACGACGCCGAGGCCGAACAGCTTTTCGAACAACCGCCCGAGGATCATGGCATCGGCGATATCAGTGACAATGAATTCGTCGAAGCACAGAAGCGAAGTTTCTCCGGCGATCACGCCCGCCACGAAGGCGATGGGATCGCTATTCGAAATCTCGCCGGTTTTCAGTCTGTGGCGGGCATCCTGGATGCGCGCCTGCACGTCGGCCATGAATTCATGAAAATGCGCGCGCCGCTTCTTCGTCACCGGCGCGCCAGCGAAGAAGAGATCCATCAGCATGGTCTTGCCGCGGCCGACATCGCCGAAAAGATAAACGCCGCGCGGTGCGCTGATCGGCCGCCGCGCCATCAGCCAGCCGAGCGCACCGGATTTGGCAGGCGGGCGATAATGGGCGAGTTCGCGCTCGAGCCGCGCGAGTCGGCCGATGGCGAAAAGCTGGCCGGGGTCGGATTCGATCTCTCCGGCCGCGACCCGTGCGGCATAGCGCTCCGCAATCGCGGCCATTGGGAAGCGAGCCCTCGCTGATTCCGGTTGCGAGGCTTAACGGCCCGTGCCCGCCGCTTCAACGCCACAAGCGTAACCGCCGGAACAGGATTCTTGCGCCGCAGGCGGCAAAAGGCCTGCGAAAATTACCGCCCGGCGGGCCTTCATCGTGCAACTGTTAAGCCCGCGTCATGCTTTTGCTGCATAGCGGCAATACATTGATTCATCTTCATGATTCGCTCATATCAAGTGCAAAGGGCAAGTACCATGCACGATACTCCCGAGACCTCCGGTGTGATCCGCAAACTGTGGATCGGCGAAACCGATCGCTTTCGGAAGCATCTCCTTCGCCTCGATCCGGAGAGCCGCGCCAACCGCTTTGGGACGCCGGTAACCGATTATTTCATCGAGAAATACGCTGCGAAGGCGCTGGGACCGGATTCGGTCGTCCACGGCTTTTTCGTCGACGGCGTTTTGCGCGGCTGCGCCGAGCTCCGCGTTTCCGCCGATCATTCGCCGGACGAGGGCGAAGCCGCTTTCTCGATCGAGCGTCCATGGCAGAACGCCGGCGTCGGCTCGGCGCTGATGGGGCGCACCATTCTCGCCGCCCGCAACCGTGCAATCCGCAAGCTTTACATGAACTGCCTATCGCATAATCACCCGATGCAGGCGATCGCGCGCAAATATGAGGCAGATTTGCGCTTTGAGGCCAACGACGTTGTCGCCGAAATCATCAATCCGCATCCCAATCCGCTCTCGCTGTTTCGCGAATTCATGGCTGACAGCCACAGTCTCGCGACTACGATCCTCGATGCCCAGAGCCGCATGCTGAAAGCCGCCTGACGAAACGGCCTCCTCCACAGCTCGAAATGATTTTCCGCTGGCAAACCGCAACACGCTACGGTTTGATGGGTCGCTGGCCGTTTTATCGGAGGCTACCCATGTCGAAAAGCGATAACGGCGATCACCGCGGCCCGCCCACGGGAACGTTTGGTGTAGCGCCAAGCAATCCTGCAACGCCGCCTCCCGGCGGAATGCATCCTGCTCCATCGCCGGGCTCGGCACCGCAACCGGCGCCCACACCGAAACCGATCGCCGCAACCACACCGCTGCCGGCACTAAAGCCGGCCGTCAAAAAGAAGACCGCCAAAAAGCGCCCCGCGAAGAAAGCAAAAAAGTCAAAGCCGCGCGGCAAGAAGAAGACGCTCAAAAAATCAAAGCGAGGTCGCAAAAAGTCGAGACGCTGAACCATCGCTGCAAGAATTCGAATCAGTCGCGCGCTGATTTTTGGCGCGCGATTTTTATTTCGACCCGGTCAAGCGGGCGCGTGACAAACCGCCTCGACATTGTGCCCGTCGGGATCGAGCACGAAGGCGGCGTAGTAATTGGCATGATAGTGCGGCCGCAGCCCCGGCGGTCCGTTGTCCGTGCCGCCAGCGGCAAGCGCCGCCTTGTAAAAGGCTTCGACGGCCGCGCGGTCTTTCGTCGCGATCGCCACGTGTAGCGGGCGATTCAACCCGCCTTCGCCGCCAATCCAGAAATCGGGTTTACCGCCGGCGCCGAAACCCGCCGCCGGCTGGTCGTTTTCAGTCTGGCCGACTTCCATGATCAGCGTGTAACCGAGCGGCGCGAGCGCCTTCGCATAGAACGCCTTCGAACGCGCATAATCAGAAACCGGGAAGCCCATATGGTCGATCATCGAACCCTCCACAATTTTTCGCGGCGCTGGCGCGCAATCTGCACCCACGTGATAAGGAAGAACGGCGTAACCGTCCCTATCGTAACCAATCATCCGAATTGTGGAGAACAAGCATGAATCGCCTTGCCTTGGGTGTGAGCCTTGCTGCCGCGTTGATCGCCACTGCTGCGACCGCCGCCGACATCGGCATTCCTGCCTGCGACGACTTTCTGGCCAAGTACGAGGTCTGCGTGAGCGGCAAGATACCGGCCGCGCAACAGGCGACCTTCAAGGCCCAGCTTGATCAGCTCCGCGCGTCCTGGACCACGCTCGCCCAGAATCCGAATACGCGGCCGACCCTAGAGGCCGCCTGCAAGCAAACCGCCGACCAGATGAAAGCGGCGATGACGCCTTACGGTTGCTCGTTCTAATTTCGGCGAGCATCTCCAAAAGCAAACGGCGCCCCTCGGGGCGCCGTTTTTTTCGGCGTCAAACCCGTGCCTACAATTGCCGCGCGACCATTTTTTTCTTGATTTCGGCGATCGCCTTCGCCGGATTAAGCCCTTTGGGGCAAGCCTGCGAGCAATTCATGATGGTGTGGCAGCGATAGAGGCGGAACGGGTCTTCCAGGAAATCGAGCCGCTCGCCGGTCGCTTCGTCGCGTGAATCGGAAATCCAGCGATAGGCCTGCAACAACGCGGCCGGCCCCATATAGCGTTCGGGATTCCACCAATAGCTCGGACATGAGGTCGAGCAGCAGGCGCACAGAATGCATTCGTAAAGCCCGTCGAGTTTTTCGCGCTCCGCATGGCTTTGCAGCCACTCCTTCTGCGGGGCCGGCGTTTCGGTGTGCAGCCATGGCTGGATCGCGGCGTACTGGGCGTAAAAATTCGAAAGATCGGGGACGAGGTCCTTGATCACCGGCTGATGCGGCAACGGATAGATCTTCACCGGCGCCGCCACGTCGTCGATGGCATGCGTGCAAGCGAGCGTGTTCAGCCCGTCGATGTTCATGGCGCAGGAGCCGCACACGCCCTCGCGGCACGAGCGGCGAAAGGTGAGTGTCGCGTCGATCTTGTTTTTGATCCAGATGATGGCGTCCAGAATCATCGGCCCGCAATCGTCGCGGTCGACGAAATAGGTGTCGATGCGGGGATTTTCGCCGTCCTCCGGGTTCCAGCGGTAGATGCGGAATTCGGTCAGGCGCTTGGCGCCGGCCGGCTTCGGCCAGACCTTGCCTTCTTTCACCTTGGAATTTTTCGGCAGCGTCAGTTCGACCATGGTGCCCGCCCTCAGTAAACCCGCTTCTTCGGCTCGATGTACTGCACTTCGTTCGTCAGCGTGTAGGTGTGCACCGGCCGGTCGTCGAGCTTGACCTTGCCGGTCTTGTCGTCGAACCAGGACAGCGTGTGCTTCATCCAGTTCTTGTCGTCGCGCTCAGGAAAATCCTCGCGCGCATGCGCCCCGCGCGATTCGGTTCGGTTGAGCGCCGACTCCATTGTGACCACCGCCTGCGCGATCAGATTGTCGAATTCGAGCGTCTCGATGAGGTCCGAATTCCAGATCAGCGAGCGATCGGTGACGTGGAGGTCGGAAACGCCCCCGAACACATCGTGGATGAGCTTTGAGCCTTCGGAGAGCACCTTGCCGGTGCGGAACACGGCGCAGTTCGACTGCATCACCTTTTGCATCTTGACGCGGAGTTCCGCCGTCGGCGTTGCGCCCTCGGCGTTGCGAAAGCGGTCGAGCCGCGAAATCGCGTAGTCGGTTGCCGCGGCCGGAGGCTCCGGCTGCGTCTCGCCGGGATGCACGATCTCGGCGCAGCGCGCCGCCGCCGCGCGTCCGAACACGACAAGATCGATCAAGGAGTTCGAGCCGAGGCGGTTGGCGCCATGCACCGAGACGCAGGCGGCTTCGCCCAGCGCCATCAAGCCCGGCACCACCCGATCGGGATCGCCGTTCGCCTTTGTCAGCGCCTCGCCGTGGAAGTTCGTCGGGATGCCGCCCATGTTGTAGTGCACGGTCGGCAGCACCGGAATCGGCTCCTTGGTGAGATCGACGCCGGCAAAAATCTTCGCGCTCTCGGAAATGCCGGGCAGCCGCTCGTGCAGGATTTTCGGATCGATATGGTCGAGGTGGAGATGGATGTGATCCTTCTCCTTGCCGACGCCGCGGCCCTCGTGAATCTCGATGGTCATCGCGCGCGAGACGACGTCGCGGGAAGCAAGGTCTTTCGCCGAGGGCGCGTAGCGCTCCATGAAGCGCTCGCCTTCTGAATTGGTGAGATAGCCGCCCTCGCCGCGCGCGCCTTCGGTGATGAGGACGCCGGCGCCGTAAACGCCGGTCGGATGGAACTGCACGAACTCCATGTCCTGCAGCGGCAGGCCCGCGCGCAGCACCATGGCGTTGCCGTCGCCGGTGCAGGTGTGGGCGGAGGTGCAAGTGAAATAGGTGCGGCCGTAGCCGCCGGTCGCGAGCATCGTCATCTGCGCGCGGAAGCGGTGAATGGTGCCGTGCTCCATGTCGAAGGCGACGACGCCGCAGCAGCGGCCGTCGCCGTCCATCAGAAGATCAAGCGCGAAAAATTCGATGAAGAATTCGGCGCTGTGCTTGAGGGCGGCACCATAAAGCGTGTGCAGCATGGCGTGGCCCGTGCGGTCGGCGGCGGCGCAGGTGCGTTGCGCGGTTCCCTTGCCGAAATGCGTGGTCATGCCGCCGAACGGCCGCTGGTAGATTTTGCCTTCCTCCGTGCGCGAGAACGGCACGCCCCAGTGCTCGAGCTCGTAGACCGCTGCCGGCGCGTGGCGGCAGAGATATTCGATGGCATCCTGGTCGCCGAGCCAGTCCGACCCCTTGACGGTGTCGTACATGTGCCAGCGCCAGTCGTCCTCGCCCATATTGCCGAGCGCGGCGGCAATGCCGCCCTGCGCCGCCACCGTGTGCGAGCGCGTCGGAAACACCTTGGTGATGCAGGCGGTTTTGAGCCCGGCCTCGGCGCAGCCGACGACCGCCCGGAGGCCCGAGCCGCCGGCGCCGACAACAATCACGTCATAGACGTGGTCGGTGACCGGATAGGCGCGGCCCAGAGGCGCCGGCGCCGCCGGTTGCTTGCCATTCTGTTTGCCGTTCGTTGCCATCGCCTAGAGCCCGAAATTGATCTTCAGGATTGCGTAACCCGCGGCGATTCCAACCGCGAGCGTAAAGAAGGTATTGGCCATCAGCAGAGCAATCTTTCTGAGTTCGCTATGCACGTAATCCTCGATGATCACCTGCATGCCGATCCGCATATGGATAAGCACCGAGATCAGTGCGGCGGTCATGATCATCGCGACAAAGGGATTCGATAAAGTCGCGATCACGCTTGCCTGGCTTGAGCCGGCAAGGCTCACGACCACCACGAGAAAAGCGATGACGAGCGGCAGGTTCGCGATGCCGGTGAGCCGCTGCATCCAGAAATGCCCGGTGCCGGAATGGCCGCTGCCTAGTCCGTGAATGCGAGCGAACGGAGTTCTCATCGCGTTTCCTCTCAACCCTTGAACATGTAGCCGAGCGTCCAGACGACAAGCGTCAGCACGACCGAGCCCGTGATGGTCGCGTAGCCGAGGAACTCGCGCTCGCCGGGTTGAAGGCCGTGTCCTGTGTCCCAGATGAAATGACGGATGCCGCCGAGCGTGTGGTGGAGAAGCGCCCACGTGTAGCCGAATAGGATAAACTGCCCGAACCAGGAGGCGAAAAAGGCGCTCGCGATGTCGAATTGCCGCGACGAGCTCGCCGCGGCAAGCAACCACCAGACCAGAAGCAGCGTACCGAAATAAAGCGCGCCGCCGGTGATCCGGTGCAGGATCGACATCGCCATGGTGATGCTGAAATGATAGATGCCGAGATGCGGCGACAATGGACGCTCGACCCTGGGCTCAGCCATCATATTCTCCGAATTCTCTGCCGTCGCCGAAGTCTTGAAACGCGTTCCACCGGCTCGCAATTCGTCGCTTGGAGGGGCCGCCGCAAGACTAGCTTCGCGCCAAACGAAACTAGTCCCAAAAAATTGTACTACAATGACAATTTGACGTAGGCTACCTTCGCAAAATACGAAGGCAGGCATGCGCTTCGATCTCGCTGATCTCAGCCTGTTTCGCGACATCGTCGAGGCGGGCAGCATTACCCACGGCGCCGAACGGGCGCATCTCGCGCTCGCCGCCGCGAGCACCCGCATTCGCAATATGGAAGAGGCGATCGGCGCGCCACTCCTGTTGCGGAGCCGCCAGGGTGTCGCGCCGACGCAGGCGGGACGTACCCTCCTGCAACATGCCCGCACCATGCTGCGCCAGGCCGAGCGCCTGCGCGAAGACCTCGGCGCCTATGCCGGCGGCCTCGCCGGCCAGATTCGCGTGCTTTCCAATACCAATGCACTGACCGAATTCCTGCCCGAGGCGCTGAGTTCCTTTCTCGCCGCGCATCCGAATGTGAGCGTTGATCTCGAAGAGCGCCTGAGCGACGAGATCGTCGGCTTGATCGCCGAAGGCGTTGCCGATCTCGGCATCGTCGCCGGCACGGTCGATGCCGGTGCGCTCGAAACCTATCCGTTCCGCCGCGACCGTTTCGTCCTGGTGGTCGCCCGCAATCACCCGCTCGCCAAACGATCGAAGATCGCCTTCGCGGACGTGCTTGACCGGGACTTCGTCGGGCTTGACCGGGCGAGCGCCTTGCAGCGCTTTCTCGCCGACAAGGCCGTGCGCATCGGGCGGCCGCTGCGGCTACGGGTGCAATTGCGAAGTTTCGACGCGGTCTGCCGTCTGGTCGAATGCAATGTCGGGGTCGGGATCGTGCCCGAGACCACCGCGCGGCGCACGGCTCGCACCATGGCGATCACGGCGGTCACCCTCACCGACCCGTGGGCCGTCCGCGACCTGACGATCTGCGTGCGCGGCATGCGCGAACTGCCGCCCTTTGCACGCCAGCTGGTCGAGCATTTGCGCGCAGGCTAGCCGTCCGCGTCCGGTTAACAGTTGACTAACGCATTTACGGCTAAATTTCGGGCCGCGCGCGTCTTCGGGGCGGCAGGTTGCGACAGAAAACCGGCACATTGTCGGTGAATATCGCCGACGGAGCCTGTTTGGTGAGGGGAACGAATCGTCTCATGCGAAGCCTGCAAGCCGCGACTTTGGCGCTTGTTGCGCTTGCCTCGGCCGCGTCACCCTTGCGCGCCGACGAGGTCCGCACCCTCGTCGTCGATAGCGGTCAGGAGCGGCACTACCGCATTCATCTGCCGCCGAACCCGATGCCGCAAGGTCCCGTCGTCATCGCCCTGCACGGCATGTTGCAATCCGCCGACGGCATGGATTCTTATCTCGGCCTCAATCTTGTCGCCGACCGCGAGAATTTCACGGCTGTCTATCCCTACGGCCTAGGCGACTCGTGGAAAGACGGACGCAATCCGGCGCTGCGCATGACGTTTTGGGCGCCGCCCGGCGACGACGTCGAATTCCTGAGCCAGCTCGTGCAAACGCTTGTCGAGCAGCGGATCGCCGATCCTGGACGCGTTTATCTCGTGGGCCTGTCGAACGGCGGCTACATGACCTATCGCATGGCCTGCGAGCGTTCTGATCTCTTTGCCGCCTACGCGACATTGAGCGCGACGGTGCCCACGGCCTATCGCACCACCTGCAAGCCGAGCCGCGCCATACCGGTTCTCATGATCAACGGCACCGCCGACATGATCGTGCCTTTCTACGGCAACGCGCTTCCGGGCGTGATGTCCCTCTATCCGGTGATGAACACCGCGAAGCTCTTCGCCGATCTCGACGGCTGCTCCAATGCATCCGAGTCCCCGGTGCCGAGCCGCGGCTCGAGCGGCACGTCGGTGACCTTGATCTACTGGTCGAACTGCCGGGACAATACCGCCGTCATTCTGTTCCGCATCAATAACGGGGGGCACCAGTCACCCTCGATCGGACCGGGGCGCGAAACGCCGATGGTGGCGCGCATGCTGGGCTTGCGCAATCATGACATTGATGCGGCGGAAGAGGTCTGGGCGTTCTTCCGCCATTACGACCTGTCGATCACGTCGGGCCTTCAGCGCGGGATCAGCGCCCAGTAATCGAGATCGAGAATCACGGCGGGGTCGTATTCGTCTCCCTGCTTGAGCGGAAAATCTTCGCAGGGACGATCCTTGGTCGCGATCGTCCGCAGCCTGAGCGCGCCGATATCCTTGCGCTTGGGAATCTCCTGGCGTTCCAGCACTTCGCTCCAGGCGAACACGGTAGAGCCCGCGAAGAGCGGTGCCACATGCCGGCCGCCATTGATTGCCGCCACGTGAAAGGCATTGGCGAGCCCGTTGAACGAAAGCGCCCGCGCGAGCGAAATGACGTGGCCGCCATAGATCAGCCGGCGGCCGAAACGGCCCTTGCTTTCGGTGAACTGATTGAAGTGGACGCGGGCCGTATTCTGATAAAGCCGCGTTGCGATCTGATGTTCGGCCTCTTCCACCGTCATGCCGTCGCGATGATCGATCTTTTCGCCCGGGTGATAATCGGCGAAACGCCGCGTGCCGCCCGCGAGCACGTAATCGTAACCCTTCGACTTCAGTCTCGGCACTCCGCCACCGAGAGCCGCGGGGTCAACCTTATCGGGCAGCTTCGGTACGCTCGCGCTTGCAACGGGTGCCGCTTCCGCGCGTTTGCGCACCATCACCCAGCGCGCATAGTCGAGCACCACGGTGCCTTTCTGGTTGAAGCCCCTGGAGCGCACGTAGACGACCCCCGACTGGCGATTGGAGTTTTCGCGCAGACCCACCACTTCTGACTGCGCGGAAAGTGTGTCGCCGGGATAGACGGGCGCGAGAAAACGGCAGTCGGCGTAGCCGAGATTGGCGACGGCGTTCAGCGAAATGTCCGGCACCGTCTTGCCGAAGACGACATGGAACACCAGGAGATCATCGACCGGCGCGCGCGGATAGCCGATTTTCTTCGCGAAAGTATCGGCGGATTGCACCGCGAAGCGCGCGCCGAAGAGGCCGTTATAGAGCGCGACGTCGCCGGTGGTGATCGTGCGCGGCGTCGCGTGCCTGATCACCTGGCCAAGGCGAAAGTCCTCGAAGAAATTCCCTGCGCCCTCGCTCATCGCGCTCACACCCGTGCCGCAATGGCGTCGGCGAGCGCCACGGTGCGGCGCGCGATCTCCGCGTGCAGAAGCTCGACCATCCGCCCGTCGACCGTAATCACGCCCTTGCCGGCGTTTTCAGGCAGCGCGAAGGCGGCGACGATCTTCTTCGCCTGCGCCACTTCCGCTTCCGCCGGCGAATAGGCGGCGTTGCACGGCTCGATTTGCGAGGGGTGGATCAGCGTCTTGCCGTCGAAGCCGAGATCGCGGCCCTCCTCGCATTCGCGCGCGAAGCCCGCCGCGTTCTGGATGTCGTTGTAAACGCCGTCCAGCACGTCGAGGCCGTGAGCGCGGGCAGCGAGGATCACCGTCGAGAGTGCGGCGAGCATCGGCAGCCGCCCGGGCACGATGCGCGCGCGCGTTTCCTTGGCGATATCATTGGTGCCGAGCACAAGCACCGCAAGCCGCATTTTCGGATCGCGTCCGGCGGCGGCGATGAAATTCGCGTCCAGCACGCCGAGCGGCGTCTCGATCATCGCCCACATCGCAAGACTGGCCGGCGCCTTGAGGTCCGCGAGCTTGTGGGCGACGAAGGCCACTTCCTCCGGCGAGGAGATCTTCGGCACCAGGACCGCATCGGGCGCGGCCGCAACCGCCGCCGCGAGATCGTCGTCGATCCAGGCGGTGTCGATGCCGTTCACGCGCAGCACCACTTCGCGCGGACCGAAGCCCTTGGCTTTGATCGCAGCCGCGGCCTGCTCGCGCGCGGTCTTCTTCGCATCGGGCGCGACCGCGTCTTCGAGATCGAGGATGATCACATCGGCCGGCAGCGAGCGCGCCTTTTCAAGCGCGCGCGCGTTCGAAGCCGGCATGTAGAGGGCGCTGCGGCGCGGCCGTACGGCGTTTGTCATATCGATTTGGCGGTCGGACTTTTCGGCACCATCATTCCTCGGTATGCAAACCGAATGCCGGCCCGATAAAGTCCGTCCAAAGAAGGTAAAGCCCGAGCGCCATAATTGCTCCGGCTCCTGCTACCATCGCGAGCCAAAATTTATGGGAGTAGGCAAGCTGGATCACAAGCCAGTAGCCTCCTCCGGCAATCATTGTTGCGTAAATAGCGAAAAGAACAACTTTTCTCATGACGGACCATAACACGGCCGGGAGTTCAGCCGCTCGTCGACGCTTCGAGCTCGCCGCTTACGCTGCCTTCTTTTTCGGCGTCAAGAGCTTGCGGTTGACGAGGATCTCGGCGATCTGGACCGTATTCAACGCCGCGCCCTTGCGCAGATTGTCGGATACGCACCAGAAGACGAGGCCGTTCTTCACGGTCTTGTCCTCGCGGATGCGCGACACATACGTCGCGTCTTCGCCCACCGCCTCGAACGGCGTCATGTAGCCGCCCGGCTCGCGCTTATCGATCACGAGCACGCCAGGCGCCTTGCGCAGGATCTCGCGCGCTTCGTCGGCGGAAATCGGCTTCTCGAATTCGACGTTGACCGCCTCCGAATGGCCGATGAAGACCGGCACCCGCACGCAGGTCGCGACGAGTTCGATCTTCGGGTCGAGGATCTTCTTCGTCTCCTCGGCCATCTTCCACTCCTCTTTCGTGGAGCCGTCTTCCATGAAGACGTCGACCTGCGGGATGACGTTGAAGGCGATGCGCTTCGGAAACTTCTTCGGCTCCGGCGTATCCGCAACGAAGATCGCGCGCGACTGCGAGAACAATTCGTCCATCGCGTCCTTGCCGGCACCGGAAACCGACTGATAGGTCGAAACCACGACCCGCTTGACGACGGCGCGGTCATGCAACGGCTTCAACGCCACCACGAGCTGCGCGGTTGAGCAATTCGGGTTGGCGATGATGTTCTTCTTCTTGAAGCCCGCGATCGCGTCGGCATTGACCTCGGGCACCACGAGCGGCACGTCGGGGTCGTAGCGCCAGCACGAGGAATTATCGATGACGACGCAGCCCTTGGCGGCGATCTTCGGCGACCATTCCTTGGAGATGGCGGAGCCCGCCGACATCAGGCAGAGATCGGTGTCGGCAAAATCGTAATGCTCGAGCGCCTTCACCTTTAGCGTACGGTTACCATAAGAGACCTCGACGCCCATGGAACGGCGCGAGGCAAGCGGCACCACCTCGTCGGCGTCAAATCCGCGCTCGGAAAGGACCGCGAGCATCTCCCGGCCGACATTGCCGGTGGCTCCTACGACCGCGACCTTGTAACCCATTGTTCACTCTCTGCCGAAATTTGGCCGCAGATGCGGCCCGCCGGAAACCAAAAGTGAGCGGCTTCTACGCGAGAACGGTCACAATCGCAACGCCGACCTTGCGGGAGAGGGATAAGGCGTGAAACCGTTCAAAGCGCGGGTCACCTTTGCTGGCCCGCAAAGCTATGAATCCGACCGCTTGGCTCCGCGCCCGCCGCTCACGCTGGCGCGCGCTTTCGCGCTCCTGCGCGCATTCGCCTTCGTCGCGATCGCCTGCGCCGCGGCCGTTCTCGGCTACGACCTCGTCGGGCCGACGCCGGCGGCTTCCTCGGTGACGCCGACGGAGGACGCGCATCCCGCCTGGATCGAGGTGACGCGCGCGGCCGGCGCCTTCGCCGTGGCGATGCCCGGTCTCGACCCCGCTCAGTCCGCCTATCTCGTGCGCCGTCATCGCGATGGCGGCGGCCGCAAGGACCTGATGACCTTCGGCGCGCCGGACGACAAGGGCGCTTACGTGCGCATCGAACTCTATCGCCCGGGCACCGAAGGCGAGGCCATCGCCGATCCGCTCGACGCGGTCGCGGCGCTCGCCGCCGACACCAAAATCAACGCTGAGCTTTCGGAGACGCCGAGCACGCTCAGGACGAAGTTCGGCGATCTTTCGGTGATCGACATGAACGTCGCCGGCGCGAATACGCCGCGCTCCTGCATCGCCGTCGCGGGGGCATGGGACGATCCGCGCCTCGGCATGGTCGCCTGGTGGTGCAATGACGGCCCCGAAATGGTCGCCCACGGCCAGCTTGCCTGTCTCCTCGACCGTCTCACGCTGATGAGCGCCGGCGGCGACGAACGGCTCGCGTCCTATTTCGCCAAGGCCGAACTCAAGCGCAATTTCTGCAACGCCGCCGGATCGATCCTCGCCGCCACGCCGAAACGGCCTGATGACTGGATTTTCCAAAAAGCGGCGCCGCAATTGCGCGGCCGCATCGCCGGGCGCTGACCGAACCGCGCAAGCCCGCGTGAACAATTTTCACGCTATGGCGTTTTAACAAAGCAGGCTATTCTCCGCATCGTCCGACGGTAACGGGAGAGGCGTTCATGCGTATTGCGTCCATTGCGGCCCTCGCCACGGCGTTCGCGGTGTTTGCTTCGAGCCTTCCCGCCAACGCCGACATCAACAACAACCGGCCCCGCACCCGCATCATCATCAAGAAGCGCAGCTTTCTCGACGCCGGCACGGAAGTAAAACCGGGCACCGCCCGCTACACGAATTACATTTCAATCATCAATAACCGCTTTCCGGAATACGGGCCCCCGAACGACAACTTGAACAGCCGCTTTCCGCTGCCGGGAATGTTCGAGCTGCCGGGCTATCCCCGCTATTAGGGCTTCAATTCGCCTGCAATTCCGGAAAGCAGCCGGCGCCCCCCGCGGCGGATCAATGGCGCGTAATCACGATCTCCAGGTAAGCGCTGGGTACGACCAGGTCGCCGTCTCCCGAGCGATTGAATTGTTGAAGCAGGGTCTTGAGATCGCGGTCGAGCGTTGATTGCGAAGCGGGCTCGATCGCCGCATAGGCCTTCAGCACTGGCCCGTAATATTTCTTGAACACCTTCAGCCAATGGTCCGCGGAGCGATAGCGGAACACGAAGTGGCGCTCCACGGCCTCGATCGAGTTGGCTTGCGCCTCGAACAGTTCGGCGAGCCGCGCACGTGTGCCCCACAGCGCCGGCGACTTGATGCTGGGTGCCGGCGGCACGTATTTGCCGATGGTCTTGAAGAGCTGGCCGATGAAGCCTTCCGGCGTCCAGTTGGCAAGCCCGATCTTGCCGCCGGGCTTGCAGACGCGAACGAGTTCGCGCGCAGCGCGGTTCTGGTCGGGCGTGAACATCACGCCGAAGGTCGAGACGACCGCGTCGAAGCTGTTGTCCGGAAACGGCAGCGCTTCGGCGTCGGCCTCGCGGAATTCGATTTCGAGCCGCTCGGCGCGCGCGCGTTCGCGGGCGCGATCGAGCAGCCCCGGTACGTAGTCGGTCGCGACGACATCGCACCAGCGGCGGGCGGCGGCAAGCGAGATGTTGCCGTTGCCGGCGGCGACGTCGAGCACTTTCTGTCCCGCGCGAATGTCGAGCGCCTCGCACAATTCCTCGCCGACGATCTGCAGGCTGGTGCCGATGACGGCGTAATCGCCCGAGCTCCAGGCCGCCTGCTGGCGGCCCTTGATCGCGGCGAGATCGATGGTGACGTTCATACTTCCACCCCTTCCGCTGACCTCGCAGCGGCGCGCGGGCGCCCTTCCGCCACCGCTTCGCCCGATCCGCCCATTTCCGCCGGAAAATCCTTGAACTTGGGAAGGCCGTCGCGCATCGGCAGCACGGTTTCGGCGTAATTGACGTGGACGCCCGGCGCGAACTTCAGCGTCGGGATCGTCGCCGCATAGACGTCGTAGAGCCCGAACGGCGGATGATAGGTCATCAAATGACCGCCGCACTTCTTGCAGTATTGCCGCTGGCTCGCCGGGGTCTTTTGATAGGTGCCGACATGTTCGGCGCCGGCCGTGACCTTCACCGCATCGGGCTTCCACAGCGAGAACGCGTTGACGGGCGCGGCCGACCACGAGCGGCAGGACGAGCAATGGCAATAACCCATGGCTTCGGGATTGCCCGAGACTTCGATCTTAACGCTTCCGCAGAAGCATTGGCCCTTGTGTGTCGTCATTTTTGTCTCCTTCAAAAATCTTGCGCCGGTTATCTAGGCGTCGCGGCCGCGAAGCTGAATGACCGTGCGTCCGGATTCGTTGCTTGCGCGTCCGTACCTACTCACCCCGCCGCCGGCATTGCCTGCACACGCCGTTGCAACAGCCGGTTCAGCCGGCTCGACGGTTTTTGCGCCGCGCGTTCCGCCACCAGCGAGCGGGCAAGCCGAGCTTTGCACGCGCGCAACGCCGCCTCGGTGAAGGTGAGGTGGATCAGGTCGCACTGGGCGAGGCTGCCGCCACAGCGATGCGCGATGTGGCGAACACGTGCAAGCCACTCGACAGAGGCCGCGTAGTCGCTGTGAGCGAAAGCGAGCAGCGCCTTGCAGAACGGCGGTGCCAGCGCTTCCTCCGGAACCGATGGCGACCCGCCGATGGCGTCAATCTTGGGCAACGTTTCGAACACGCGCGCCGCGGCGGCGGTGCTTCCAGCCGCGGCAAACGCCATCATCGCGTGCACTGCATAGAAAGGCCGCGCGGCCGCCAGTGTTTGCTTTTCCCAGTGATCGGCAAGGAGCCGCCAGCGTTCGCCGACCGCGAAGTTCCGCAATTGCAGCCGCCACAGAAGCGCAGAGGCGTCCGCGAGCACGGACATGTCGGAAGCATCGGCATTCGCGATCTGCGCGTCGTAGGCCGCGAGCGCCGCCTGCGGATCATCGGCGTCGAGATGGAACAGGGCGCGGTGCCAGGCGAGATGCACGGAGAATCCGGTGCCCTCGATCCAGGCCGGTTCGGTGGCGGCGAGGAAGGCGAGGCCCTCGCGGTTGCGCCCCTGCATTTCCATCACATGCGAGATGACGTGGATGGCGCCAGGATGCCGCGGGTCGAGGGCGAGTGCGCGCCGCGCCACCTTCTCGGCGCGGCGATACTGGCCGTTCTCCTCGAGGCCAAACGCGTACATGGCGAGCACGCTCGCATAGCCGGGCATGGCGATGGTCCATTCCGACAGCACCCGCGCGATGCGGTCCCGCAGCATCGGCCGGCGGCCGAGGCGGAAGTCGAGCGCATGCGCAACGAGAAGCGCAAGGATATCGCGTGGCCGGTCGGCGGCGATGGCGCCGTAATGTTCGAGCGCGAGCGCCGCATCGCCTGCGAGCCACACGCGCGCGGCGGCGGCGTGACGGTGCGCGGGGTCGTCGAGCTCCGGGCACACCGCCTCGATCGCCTTCGCGCTCGCTTCAAGCGTGGGCCGCGCCGCAGCGTCGTCGGCAAGCACGATCATGGCCGCGCGCAGGCAATAGGGAAACGCACAATGCGGATCGTCGGCAAGCGCCCGGTCAATCTCCGCTGCGGGGTTGCCGCGATGCGTGAGCAGAAGCTCGAGCGCGTGCTCGCACCGTCGCCGCGAATTCGCGGCGGCGTCTGCGGTGACGTGTTCATGGTGCCTGCCGTTCATGCCGGGCTAGCTAGGTCCTTTGCCCGCAAACCCGAATGACCGGGCGTCCGCATTGCTTGACACCGCGTCCGGAATTCGGGAGGCCCTTGATCGGGCGTCCCGATCCAATGCTCGGGCGTCCGGCGGAGGCCGGATGGCTGCTGATGCGCTATCGGATCTGTTGAGAACGGTGCGGCTCACCGGCGCGACGTTCTTCGACGTCGTGGCGAAGGAGCCGTGGGTCGTGGGATCGGCGCCGCGGGATTTGATATTGCCGAAGGTCTTGCCCGACGCCGACCATTTGATCGCCTACCACGTGGTCACCGAGGGCCGCGCCTTCGCCACGATCGTCGGCGGCGAGGCGATCACGGTCGAGGCGGGCGAAGTCGTTGTCTTCACGCATGGCGACCCGCACATCATGTCGAGTGGTCCGGGCATGCGCCCGGCGCCGACCGCACCCGATGCGCTCGATGCCATCATGTCCGGCCAGATGCCGTTCCGCCTCAACTGTGGCGGCGACGGTACGCCGTCGTCGAAATTCGTCTGCGGATTTCTCGCCTGCGATGCGCGGCCATTCAATCCGCTGCTCGAAAACCTGCCGCCCGTAATCAAGGCCGGCAATCCGCAAGACGGCGACGGCGGTTGGCTCGGCCAGTTCATTCGCGTCGCGGTGGCGGAATCGGCGGAGAAGCGCGCCGGCGGCGAAGGCGTGCTCGCAAAGCTGAGCGAGCTGATGTTCATCGAGGTGGTGCGCCGGCATCTCGAAGCGCTGCCGCCGGAGCAAGCCGGCTGGCTCGCAGGCCTGCGCGATCCCTTCGTCGGTCGCGCGCTGTCGCTGATGCATGGCAAGCCTGGCCATAACTGGACGCTCGAGGAACTGGCGAAACAGACGGGCCTGTCGCGCTCGGTGCTCGCCGAACGCTTCACGGATCTTTTGGGCATTCCGCCGATGCATTATCTCGCCCAGTGGCGGATGCAGATCGCCTCCGAGCTTCTTGCCGGCGGCAACGGCAATGTCGCGCGCATCGCCGCCGAGATCGGCTATGAATCCGAAGCGGCGTTCAGCCGTGCGTTCAAGAAATTAATGGGCGTGCCGCCCTCGGCCTGGCGCCGCCGCGCCCGGCCCGAGAGCGCGCGCCTCGCTTCGAAAAATCCGCGCGACCCTCGTTCCCTTTCTTAGGCGGCGAGCCGTTCGAGCTCGGCGAGAATCGCGCTCCCCATTTCCGATGTGCTGACGGCCTTGTCGCTCGCGCCGCGAATGTCGGCGGTGCGCATGCCGCGCGCGAGCGCCGCGGCAATCGCCGCCTCCACGAGATCCGCCTCTTTCGTCATGCCGAACGAATAGCGGAGCGCCATGCCGAAGGAGCCGATCATGGCGATCGGGTTGGCAAGCCCCTTGCCTGCGATGTCGGGCGCGGAGCCGTGCACCGGCTCGTAGAGTGCGCGGCGCTTTTTCGTCTTCGGGTCGACCTCGCCGAGCGAGGCGGAAGGGAGCATCCCGAGCGAGCCCGTGAGCATCGCGGCGACGTCCGAGAGCATGTCGCCGAAGAGATTGTCGGTGACGATCACGTCGAACTGCTTCGGATTGCGCACGAGCTGCATGCCGAGCGCGTCCGCGAGCTGGTGCTCGAGTTCGACGTCCTTGTATTCGCGCGCATGCACCTGGTTCACCACCTCGTGCCACAACACGCCCGACTTCATCACGTTGCGCTTCTCGGACGAGGTCACCTTGTTGCGGCGCTTCCGCGCGAGCTCGAAGCCGACGCGCGCGATGCGCTCGATTTCGTAGGTGTCGTAGACCTGCGTGTCGACGGCGCGCTTCTGGCCGTTGCCGAGATCGGTGATGGTCTTCGGCTCGCCGAAATAAACGCCGCCGGTGAGTTCGCGCAGAATGACGATATCGAGCCCTTCGACCAGTTCGCGCTTCAGGCTCGACGCATCCGCAAGCGCCGGATAGCAGATCGCCGGACGGATGTTGGCGAAGAGGCCGAGATCCTTGCGGAGCCGCAACAGCCCGGCTTCCGGCCGCACGTCGTAGGGCACCTTGTCCCATTTCGGGCCGCCGACCGCGCCGAACAAAATCGCATCGGCCGCGAGCGCCTTCTGCATCGCCGCTTCCGAAATCGACTTGCCGTGCGCGTCGTAAGCGGAGCCGCCGACGAGATCTTCCTCGATCGAAAACGAGACAAGCTTCTTCGCCTCGAAGAAGGCGATGACACGCTTGGCCTCGGCCATCACCTCGGGGCCGATGCCGTCGCCGGGCAAGAGGAGAAGCTTGAAGCTTGCCATCGTCGCGTCACGCCCACGGGCGTTTGCCGGCCGCGGTCTTCTCGAAGCCTTCGATCTTCGATTTCTTTTCCATCGTGAGGCCGATGTCGTCGAGGCCGTTCAAGAGGCAATGCTTGCGGAACGGGTCGACGTCGAACTTGATGGTGCCGCCGTCGGGGCCGCGGATTTCCTGCTTCGCGAGATCGATCGTCAGCGTCGCGTTGGCGCCGCGCTCGGCGTCGTCGAAGAGCTTTTCCAGGTCCTCGGGCGAAACCTTGATCGGCAAAATGCCGTTCTGGAAGCAGTTGTTGTAGAAAATGTCCGCGAACGACGTCGAAATCACGCAGCGGATGCCGAAATCGAGAAGCGCCCACGGCGCGTGCTCGCGCGAGGAGCCGCAGCCGAAATTGTCGCCGGCGACCAGAATCTTCGCCTTGCGGTAGGCCGGCTGGTTGAGGACGAAATCGGGGTTATCGCTGCCGTCGTCCTTGTAACGAAGCTCCGCGAACAACCCCTTGCCGAGGCCCGTGCGCTTGATCGTCTTCAGATACTGCTTCGGGATGATCTTGTCGGTGTCGACATTGACGAGCTTGAGGGGCGCGGCGACCCCCTCGAGCAGGGTGAATTTTTCCATGGCGGTCTCTGAGTTCGAAAAAAGCGGGTTTCTGCCCGGCTTTCTAGCCGGTTACGCCGCCCGGTCAAAGGCCCGGCGCCGCGCCCCTTTCGAGCGCGGGCGCCGGTCTCGACGACGAAACGCGAAATTTTAGCGGCGGCTTCCGCGCCCGTACTGCATCAGCACGATCGGGAACGCGGTCACGAGGACGCCGATGACGACCGGCCACAGCCACACGGCGGGATTCGAGCCCGCGGCGACGAAGGTCATGTAGGCGATCGGCAGGAACAAAATGATCGCCGTCCATGAACCGGGCGAGAAATGCTGCGAGCTGATCCACGGCCAGATGTGGAAGATCAAGGCGTTGAGGACCAGGAACACGACGAAGGCGCGCGCGAGTTCGGGCAACGTGGGCTCGATAAACGCGGCGATCGCACCGAGCACGAGAAACACGCGCCCGATGACGTGATAGCTGTCGACATCCATCGAAAGCTTCATCGATTTCTTCATCGATGCGTGCCAGTCGAGGATGCGTTCTTCCATGATGTGCAGCGCGTAGGCTGCGACTGCGAGCCAAGCAAGTACGTCAGCACGCCACATGGTCGTTTCCCCTTCATGGTTGTTGATTTGCAAAAATTACCACGCGACGGCTGTTGAAACCAGCGGCTGTGCGCGCGCGTTATTGCACTGCATCAGTCTCGGCTTCGATGCGCTGCATGTCGTCGTCGGAAAGTCCGAAGTGATGGCCGATCTCATGCACGAGCACGTGCGTGATGATCGCGCCCAACGCTTCCTCATGCTCGGCCCAATAATCGAGAATCGGCCGCCGGTAGAGATGAATCATGTTGGGCAAGCGGCCTGTTTCCGCGACGGCGCTGTCTTGCGGCAAGCCAATGCCGGTGAAGAGGCCGAGAATATCGAACGGACTTTCGAGCTGCATCTCGTCGATCATGTCGTCGGTGGGAAAATCGTCGATGCGGATGATCACGTGCTCGCAAAGCTTGCGGAACCGCGCCGGCAGGCGCGCATAGGCCGCCTCGGCGAGCGCCTCGAAATCCGCGAGCGACGGCGCCTGCAAGCCGCGCCACATATTTTTGTCCTCCCGGTTCATGCGAAAAAAGACACCTGTGAATAACGCGCTCTTGCTCCGGGCGCACGGATCGAACCATCATAGCGGATTCGGAATGGATGCCGGGCTGCGGGGGCACAGTTTCGGAATCCGAGGGGAATTTCGATGTTGAAAAAACTGATGCCCGCCGGGGCCATGGCCCTCGTATTGGCGCTCGCCCATTCGTCCTCGCCACAACCGGCCGCGGCGGTTCCGGTTCAGCCCGGCGCGGCCAAGCGCGGCGCGGAGGCCGCCACGATCTTCGTGCGCCGGTGGATCGTCTCGCGCTACGATCCGCAGCCGTCCGGCGTGCCGGTGTTCATCATTCCCGGTCTTTATTGGGGGCCGGCCTGGTGGGACCCCAACTATTCAAAGCTCTGCTGGCGAAAAGTCCGCGCCTGCAAGGAGTGTGCGGAGAAATGGATTTTCGTCTGCTGAAAGCGCCGCCGCAATCCTAGTGCTTCGGCCATTCGCGCACGTCGACGAAGTGGCCAGCGATCGCCGCCGCCGCCGCCATGGCCGGCGATACGAGATGCGTGCGGCCCTTGAAGCCCTGGCGGCCCTCGAAATTGCGGTTCGAGGTCGAGGCGCAACGTTCCTCGGGCTTGAGCTTGTCCGGGTTCATGCCGAGGCACATCGAGCAGCCGGGCTCGCGCCAGTCGAAGCCTGCCGCCTTGAAAATCCTGTCGAGGCCTTCGGCCTCGGCCTGCGCCTTCACCAGGCCCGAGCCCGGCACGATCATCGCCGAAACGCCCTCGCGCACCTTCTTGCCCTCGACGATTTTCGCGACAAGCCGCAGATCCTCGATGCGGCCGTTGGTGCAGGAGCCGATGAAAATCTTGTCGAGGGAAAGATCCGTGATCTTTGTGCCGGGTTTCAGGCCCATATATTCGAGCGCGCGCTGCTTGGAGAGCCGCCGTGACTCGTCGGCAATATCGGCGGGATCGGGCACGATGCCGGTGATTGACACCACGTCCTCCGGGCTCGTGCCCCAGCTTACGATCGGCGGCAGCGACGCAGCATCGAGCTTCACCTCGGTTTCGAACACCGCGCCGTCGTCGGAGGAGAGCGTCTCCCAATAGCGCATGGCCTCGTCCCAGGCCTTGCCCTTGGGCGCCTTCGGCTTGTCCTTGAGATACGCGAAGGCCTTTTCATCCGGCGCGACCATGCCGGCGCGCGCGCCGCCCTCGATCGACATGTTGCAGACCGTCATGCGGCCTTCCATCGAGAGCCCGCGGATCGCTTCGCCCGCATATTCGATGACGCGGCCGGTGCCGCCGCCGGTGCCGATCTCGCCGATGATGGCGAGGATGATGTCCTTGGCGCCGACGCCGATCGGCGGCTTGCCGTCGACGACGACCCGCATGTTCTTCGCTTTTTTCTGGATCAGCGTTTGGGTTGCGAGCACATGCTCGACTTCGGAGGTGCCGATGCCGTGCGCCAGCGCCCCGAAAGCGCCGTGGGTCGAGGTGTGGCTGTCGCCGCAGACGATCGTGGTGCCGGGCAGGGTGAAGCCCTGCTCGGGGCCGATGACGTGGACGATGCCCTGGCGGCGGTCGAACTCGTTGAAATATTCAATGCCGAATTGCTTGGCGTTTTCGGCCATCACCCGCATCTGCTCGATGCTTTCCGGATCGGGATTGGGTTTGCTGCGGTCGGTGGT
>DATGIF010000026.1:0-73731 GCA_035295845.1 Xanthobacteraceae bacterium | reverse complement strand
ACCGGCGGCAATCCGGCCGGCGCCAAGACCAAGGCGCAGGAAGTGATCGAGCGCGAAAAGGTCAACGTCATCCTCGGCCCACTCGCCGCCTTCGAATTGTTGGCGATCACCGATTATGTGCGCGAAAACGAAACTCCGCTCCTCAGCATTGCCGCCGCCGAGGACGTGACCCAGCGCAAGGCCAATCCCTTCATCATCCGTCCCTCCGCCACCTCGGCGCAATGCTGCCACGCGATGGGCGACTACGCCTCGAAGGAGCTGAAGTTCAAGCGCGCCGCGACGATCTCGGAAGATTTTGCTTTCGGCTATGAGCAGATGGCCGGCTTCCAGCACGTGTTCGAAGATGACGGCGGCAAGGTGGTGAAAAAATTGTGGCCGCCCTTGGTTACGCCCGACTACACGCCCTACATCGCGCAACTCCACGACGTCGATTGCGTGTTCAACGGCTTCGCCGGATCCAATCCGGTGAAATTCATGCGCGCCTATGCCGATCTCGGCGTCAAGGCGAAGATTCCTTTGCTCGCCGGCTGGACCGCGATGGACGATGCGCTGTTGAAGAGCCTCGGCGACGAAGCCGTCGGCGTCGTATCGGCGGCCTGGTACTCGTCCGACTACGACACGCCGAGCAACAAGCGTTTCGTCGAGGGGATGCAGAAGGCCTATGGCGTGCTCCCCGGCGGCTATTCCGCCGGCATGTATGTCGCCGGCCAATGCGTGGAAGCCGCGATCGCCAAGCTCGGCGGCAAGGCCGACGACCGCAAGGCGCTCGCCGAAACGCTGCACGCGGTGACGCTGACCGACACGCCGCGCGGCCCGGTGAAGTTCGATCATCTGGGGAACGTCGTCGGCACGGTCTTCATCCGCCGTTGCGAGAAGAAAGGCGACAAGCTCGTCAATACCGTCATCAAGACCTACCCCGACGTCAGCCAGTTCTGGACTTATGACGAGAAGGCGTTCCTCGCGAATCCGGTCTATTCGCGCGACTATCCGCCGGCGAAAAACATCGAGCCGTAAGGAGAACCAAGACGGTTCGTGATCGGCGCGCGAGGGCGGCGGAGATGTATCTTTGGCTTACCTTGGCCGTGAACAGCATCGCCCTCGGGGGTCTCCTGTTCCTGCTCTCCGCCGGCTTCTCGTTGATCTTCGGCTTGATGCGCATTCCGAACCTGATGCACGGCTCCTTCTTTATGCTCGGAGCCTATTTCGGGGTTTCGTTCCTCGCGCATGGCGCCAATTTCTGGATCGCGGCGCTTGCAAGCGGCGCCGCCATGGCAGTGATCGGCGGCCTGATCGAACGCTTCCTGTTGCGGCGGCTTGCGGGTGATCCGCTGCCGCAGGTTCTCTTGACGCTCGGATTCTCCTTCATCATCGCCGACATCTGCCTGATGGTGTGGACCGGCGATCCGATCCAGCCCGCGACGCCTGCCGGCATGACCGGCGCGTTGCAGGCGTTCGGGATTTTCTTTCCGTTGTACCGGCTGGTGATTCTCGCGGTCGCAGTCGTGGTCGCGGTTGCGCTCTGGCTCCTGATCGACTGGACGCGGCTCGGCGCCATGATCCGCGCCGGCGTCGATGACGCGCCGATCGCGCGCGTCGTGGGCATCAAGGTTTCCCGGCTCTTCACCTTGATCTTTTGTCTCGGCGCGGCACTCGCCGCCTTCGCCGGTGTCATGGGCGCGCCTTATCTATCGGTCTATCCCGGGCTCGACAGCGAGATGCTGCCGCTCGCGCTGATTGTCGTCATTCTTGGCGGCACCGGCAGCCTCCTCGGCGCGCTCGTCGGCAGTTTCCTGATCGGGTTCCTGTACAATTTCGGCCAGGCGATGTTCCCGGACCTCGCCTATGTGATCCTGTTCCTGCCGATGGTGCTGGTGCTGGTGCTGCGGCCGCAGGGCCTCTTCGGCAAGGTCGTGCCGTGAATTCGCGGCATCTGCGCTTCGCCGCGATCGCCATCGCGCTGTCGCTGCTCGCGACCCTGCCCTTCTGGGTCGGCAATGCCTATTACATCAACATCGCGAGCCAAATTCTGTTCTGGGCGATCTTCGCGCTCGCCCTCAACGTGCTCGTCGGCTACGCCGGACTCGTATCGCTCGGCCATGCGGGCCTCTTTGGCGTCGCGGGCTATACGGCGGCTCTTCTGTTGCAGGCAGGTTACGGCCATGGCACCGCGATTCTACTCGCGCTCGTGGCGGCGCTCGCCGCGGCCGCGGCGTTCGCCGTTCTTGCGCTCCGCTCAACCGGCATCGGATTTTTGATGATCACGCTCGCGCTCGGGCAGATCCTGTGGGGGATTGCCTATCGCTGGGTAAGCCTCACCAACGGCGACAACGGCGTTGTGTTGCATGGCCGTCCGGCGCCGTTCGGCGTGAGCTTGGCGACACCCAGCGCTTTCTATTACACGACGCTCGTCGTGTTCGTGTTCGCGATCCTTTCGATGGTGGTTTTCACACGCTCGCCCTTCGGCGCGAGCGTGTGTGGTACGCGCGATCAGCCGCGGCGCATGAGCGCCCTTGGCTATCATGTCTGGCTGATCCGCTTTATCGCTTTCCTATTCTCGGGATTCTGGACCGGCGTCGCGGGCCTTCTATTCATCTACTACAACCAGTTCATCAGCCCGCAGGTCGTGGCGCTGCAAACGTCGGCGGAAGTGCTGCTGATGGTGATTTCCGGAGGCACGGCGACGTTGCTCGGGCCGATCACCGGCGCCGTCATTGTCGTCATCATGAAGAACGTCGTGAGCGCCTATGTCGAGCGCTGGAACCTCGTGCTCGGCGTGATTTTCGTGGCGATCATTACTTTTATGCCGGAAGGGCTGGTGCCGGGTTCGATGCGGCTTTGGCGCCTCGGTTGGCGCGCGCTCACGAACCGCCGCACCAATGTACTGAAGAGTTTACCGGAGCCGCCCGCATGAGCGCGCTCAGCGTCAACGCGCTGTGCAAGTCATTCGGCGGCCTGCGGGTCGCGCGCAGCGTCAGCCTCAATGTCGAGCCGGGCGAGCGGCGGTTGATCATCGGCCCGAACGGCGCCGGCAAGACCACGCTCTTTCATTTGATCGCGGGCGAGCTTTCGCCCGACAGCGGATCGGTGACGCTGTTCGACCGCGACATCACGCGGCTCCCGAGCCGCAAGCGCGCGCATCTCGGCATGGCGCGCACCTACCAGATCATTACACTGTTTTCGCGCGATACGATTCTGCACAACGTGATACTTGCGCTCCTCGGCCTGTCACCGCTGCGCTGGAATCCGCTGGTCGACCTGAAGGGGCAGCACGATCTCACGGAGCGCGCGCACGATGCGCTCGCCCGCGTCGGCCTTTCGCATATCGCCGGGCGCCCACTCGCGGAAACCTCTTATGGCGAGCGGCGGCGCGCAGAAATCGCGATGGCTTTGGCGCAAAATCCGAAAGTGCTCTTGCTCGACGAGCCTTTCGCCGGGCTCTCGATCGACGAGCGGCGGGGCGTCCGCGAGTTGCTCGCCGCCATTCCGCGCGAAGTCACGATCGTGATGATCGAGCACGATATGGACACGGCGCTCGATCTTGCCAATCGAATTACGCTGCTGCATTTCGGCGAGGTGATTGTAGAAGGCACGCGCGCGGAAGTGGTCAATGATCCGCGCACGCGGGAGGTCTATCTTGGCGAATAGCGCGCTTGCCCTGCGGGACATCGACGCCTTCTACGGCGATAGCCACGTGCTCGAGAAGGTCTCCTTCGAGGTCGGCGAAGCGCGCCTTCTCGGCCTCCTCGGCCGCAACGGTGCGGGGAAATCGACCTGCATGAACGTCACCGTCGGCCTGCTCGCGCCGCGCGGCGGCGAAGTCGAGCTCTTCGGCGAACGCGTCACGCGCTCACCGCCGGAAGCCATCGCGGCGCTCGGGGTCGCGCTCGTGCCGCAGGGACGGCGCGTATTCAAAAGCCTCACTGTGCGCGAAAACCTCGCGGTCGCAGCGCGCAAAACCAAGGGCGGCGCCTGGGCGATTCCGCGCGTCTTCGAGATGTTTCCGCGGCTCGGTGAGCGGCGCCATCAGCTCGCGGCGCATCTTTCCGGCGGCGAGCAGCAGATGCTCGCCATCGGCCGGGCGTTGATGGCGAACCCCCGCGTGCTATTGATGGACGAACCGTCGGAGGGCCTCGCGCCGCAAATCGTTGCCGAAGTCATGGCCACGATCCGCAAGTTGAAGGCGAGCGGACTTTCGATCGTGCTGGTGGAGCAAAGCCCGAAACTCGTATTCGATATCGCCGACGACATCGTCATTCTCAACAGCGGGCGAGTCGCGGTGGCGGCACCGGCGGCGGAGCTTCGTGGCAAAAGCGTCGACCTCCGCCAGCATCTTGGCGTGTTCTGAAGATCGTCAATCAGGGAGCGAAATCTTGCAGCCCAGCAATCAATATGCGCCGACGGCCGCCCGCAAGCACGGGCGGCCCGGTCGCGAAATCCGGCCGAAGAGCACGACCATCGACATTCACTCGCATGTGGCGGTGCCGGCGGCAGCGGCGTTCGTCGCGCCGCACCTTGACCTTTCGACGATTCCGCTCGCGCATTTCGCCACGCCTGACACCAAGGCGCTGAACCAGAAGCAGGAAGCCGACCGCCGCTCGCGCATGACGCAATACGACGAACGGTTCAAAGACATGGAGGCGATGGGCCTCGACATGCAGCTTGTGATGCCTCCGCCGCCGCAATGCTACACGACGTTGCCGGTCGAGATCGCGGTCCCCGCCGCGCGCATGGTGAATGACGGCATCGCCGACTATGTTGCAAAAAAACCCGATCGCTTCGCCGCACTCGGCACCGTGCCGATGCAGGACGGGAAAGAAGCTGCAACGGAGCTCGCGCGCCTCATGCGCGAACTCAAATTCAAGGGTGTGCAGATTCTGACCAACGTCGCCGGTAACGAGATTTCCGATCCCGCCTATGCGCCGTTCTGGGAAAAGGCGGAGGAGCTCGGCGCGCTTGTCCTCATTCATCCGAACGGTTTCACCGAAGGCAGACGGCTGACGCGGCACTACTTCAACAACGTAGTCGGCAACCCATTCGAGACGACCCTCGCGCTGCACAACCTCATTTTCGACGGCGTGCTGGAACGCCATCCGAAATTGAAAATTCTTGCCGTCCATGGCGGCGGCTATCTTCCCGCCTATTCCGGCCGCATCGATCACGCCTGGGGGGCGCGGTCGGACGCAAAGGCGGCCCTGCCGCATCCGCCGACTTCGTACCTGAAGAAGATTTATTTCGACACGGTGGTCTTCACGCCGCACCAGCTGGAGACTCTGGTGCGCGTGTTCGGCGCCGACAAAATCCTCATGGGAACGGATTATCCGTTCGACATGGGCGAATACGATCCGATCGGCCACGTAGCGTCGGCCGAAGCATTCGATCCCGCGACGATCGCCGCGATCGCGGGTGGTAACGCCAAACGATTGCTTGGACTATGACGCTCAGCCGAGAATCTTGATCGATTTATCGACGGCTTCTTGCAGGAAATCATCCGCTGCAGCTTCGATATTCTTATTTTTGCCGTCCGCGATTTCAAACATGGTGGCGATCGCCGCGGTAAAATCCTTCGTATGCCAGTGACCAATTCCCGATAAGGACGGCAATGTTGCGGGCGCGGGATGCGGATACGGGCTCACATAATAATAGGGCTCGTTATAATACTCATCGCCCGGCGACAGTCCTGCATTGACCGAGCGCCCGTGCTCGCCGCCGCCCGCGTCGAGCGAAATCAGCGTCGCGATATCGAAATGATGCGGCCAGCCGCGCACCGGCGAGGCCGAGAGCGAGCGCTTGCTCATCTGCCGCCGAATTTTTTCGAGCGCCGAGTGCGCAGCGGCAAACCATCCTTCGAGTTCGCCCAATGAACCGCCTGCTTTGCGGACGTCGTACGCGGCACCTTTGGCGATCGCGTGCGCGGGAATTTCGTAAGGCGCTATTTTGTCGAGAGTGGCCGCGTCCATTCCGCGCGCGCCGAGTTCCTTGCCAAGCCATTGGCGCACGTCTTTGTCCGTGCGTCCGTCCAAGGGATAGGAGCTCGATTTGATCGGCGCGCCGTCCTTGCCGAGGAACACAAACAAAAGATCACTGATCCGAAGGCCGAGCCGCGTTCCGTCCTTCAGCGCCTTGGTGGCAAGACCCGGCAGCGAATCGTGCCAGTCCATGCTGGTATGGCTGTAGTCGGGCTCAGGCGAAACGAACGCGCCACCGAAGCGCCCAAGCCATTGCACCGCATAGTGCGCCTGCAGGCGGGCCTCGCGCAGCCCTTCGCGTTTGCGATTGCGAAGGCTTTCCTCGTCCTGTCGGGCCATGGCGCTTCCTCTGTGCGATCACGCAGTATCCGCAACAATTGTAACAGCGGAATAGCTGGGGCAGACTTCCGTCGCGATAACATTTTGATTACCGGTCGAGACACTCGAATGAGCATTGCCGCGATCCTGCTGTTCGCACTCGCGCTCTATGTCGCGGCCGGTATCGTCATTGGTATTTTGTTCGTGCTCTTTGGCGTGACACAGGCGCTCGCGCACCCGATCCCTGTCAGCATCGGCGCGCGCATCCTCATCCTGCCCGGCTCGATCATTCTGTGGCCGTTGGTCCTCGGCCGCTGGCTGCAAGCGCGAAGCCGCCGATGACGCGCAAACACCGATTGGTTCATCGCGCCTTCTGGCCGGTCTTCGCTCTGGTGATCGGATTTGGCCTCGCGATGGCGCTCTACCTGCGGCCGCCGCCGGCCGCCGATACGCCGACCGCGAGCGAGAGCAAATAATGAGCGGCGGCTACCAGGCGGTCATGTGGAACCGCGACAAATACATTTACGACGGCGTTCTCCTGGCCGCTGTCGCATTCTATCTCACGGGCTTTCTGATCATCGGGTCGTCGCTCGATCCGCCGAAAGACGTGCCGGCCTGGATCGATCTCGGCATCGCCGCCACCGGCACTTGCGCGTTTCTCATGCTGTCGCTGATCCTCTCGATCGGACCGCTCGCGAGGCTCGATCGCCGATTCCTGAAACTCCTCTATAACCGGCGGCATTTCGGCGTTTTGCTGTTCTTCGTCGCGCTCGTCCATGCCTCGCTGATGGTGCTGTGGTTCTATTGGCTGAATGCGATGCCCTATCTCGTGAACGAACTCACCAACTGGGCGGCCTACGGAAAATTCATCGGCTTCCCGTTCAAAATCCTCGGCCTCGGGGCGCTGCTCATTTTATTGCTGCTGGCCGCCACGAGCCACGACTATTGGCTGAATTTGCTGACGCCGCCCGTCTGGAAGGCGATGCACATGGCGGTTTACGCCGCCTATGGGCTGGTGCTGTTGCATGTTGCGCTTGGCGTGATGCAGGACAAGCGCGGCCCGGTGATCCCGATCATGCTGGGTACGGCGTTCCTCTGCGTCACCACGCTTCATCTTGTAGCGGGCTGGCGCGAGCGAAAACGCGACCTCGGCGCGCCTGCCGGAGACGACGGCTGGCTCGCGGTGGGGCCGCCGCGATCAATCCCCGATAAAGGCGCTACGATCATCGCGGCCCCCGGGGGCGAGCGCATCGCCGTCTTCCGCGATGGTCAGGAAGTCGGCGCGCTCAGCAATCTCTGCGCCCATCAGAACGGTCCGATCGGCGAGGGTTGTATCGTTGACGGGCTCGTGACCTGCCCCTGGCATGGCTATCAATATAAATTGAGGGACGGATGCGCGCCGCCGCCCTTCACCGAGAAGCTTCCGACCTACCGCGTGCGCTTGCGAAATGGCATCATCGAAGTTCATCCGGAGCCGCTCGCGGCAGGCACGCCCGCGGCGATCAACATCGGATGACAATCAATAAATAAGGGGAGCATTTTCGCCATGGCCAGAGAACCAGATTGGACCGATGTCGGCTCCGCCGCCGAACTTTCGAAGCAATCTTGCCGGCCGGTCAAAGCGAAAGGTGCTGCCCTCGCGGTCTCCTTCAAGGACGGCGTGTTCGGCGCGGTTTCCCACGCCTGCAATCATGTCGGCGGACCGCTCGGCGAAGGCCGCCTCGATGGCGATTACATCGTCTGTCCCTGGCACAATTGGAAATTCCACCGTGTTACCGGCAAGGGCGAACCCGGATTCGAAGAGGATTGTGTTCCGTCGTTTCCGGTGAAGGTCGAGAAGGGTCGCGTGCTTGTTGATGTGGCGAACCCCACCAAGCGCAACAAGTTGTCGCACGAGCCGCATCCCTTGGCGCGCAAGCCCGTTCGCACGCCCGGGCCGCTCCGCCTCGTCGGCATTTCGACCACGGCCATGGATGCGGGCAATCCGCGTTTTTCCGGCTCCGATCATCTCCTCGGGCACGCGCTCGCGGCCGCGAAGAAATCAGGCGCCGAGACGCGCTTGATCACGCTGAACACGCTGAAGTTTCGCACCTGCGAGGGTTATTTCTCCAAGAGCCTCCGCGCCTGCACGTGGCCCTGCTCGATCACGCAGATGGATTCGAAGGATGAGATGGATCAGGTCTATGAGGCGCTCGTGCATTGGGGCGATGCGGTCATCGTCGCGACGCCTATCCGCTGGGGCGCCGCCTCGTCACTTTATTTCAAGATGGTGGAGCGGCTGAACTGCGTGCAAGTGGATGTTGCCAACAAAGAAGACCAGCTCATTCACAACAAGGTGGCGGGATTCATCATCGTCGGCGGCCAGGACAACATCCAGGGCGTCGCGGGTTCCATGCTCTCCTTTTTCGCCGAACTCGGCTTCTTCTTTCCGCAATTTCCCTACATTGCGCATTCGCGCGGCTGGTCGCACGAGGATATGGAAAACAACGTGCGCATCGTGCGCGAGTCGAAAGCGCTCGCCCGGGGCGCGGCGGCGCTCGCGCATCGGTGTCTCGAACTTGCCGACCGGCTGCTCAAGTCCGACATGCCTATGGTCCCGGTCGCCGAGCGCGGCGGTATCAAGGGCCGCCCGGTCATGGCTGACGTCATGGACCGCGATTGAGCGATGTACGCGATCGGCACAGTTATTCGATGAAGAATTACGCCGCCTACAGCTTTTGGCTCGAGACTTGCGGCGACGATCTCACGCCGCGGCCGGCATTGGACCAATCCATCGACGTCGATGTGGCGATCCTTGGCGCTGGCTATTCGGGATTATGGACCGCGTATTATCTTCTGGCGCGGCAGCCGTCGCTGAAGATCGCGATCATCGAAAAGGAAATCGCGGGCTTCGGCGCCTCCGGGCGCAACGGCTCATGGTGCACCGCGCACTTCCCGGTGAGCCCCGGAGCGATCGCGGAGCGTTACGGGCGCGAGGCGGCGGTTTCGCTCTATCGCGCGATGGCGGCTTCGGTGGATGAAGTCGCGCGCGTCGCCACGGCGGAAGGAATCGACATTCATTTCGTCAAGGGCGGCGGCATGACGGTAGCGCGCGGGCCGCAGCAATTGCCGGCCGTGCGCGACACCCATGCGGAATTCGAAGAGCTCGGCCTCGGCGACCGCGTCGAATTACTCGACAAAGCTGGCGCCGATGCGCATGTCAGGATCGCGGGCGTACTCGGCGCGATCTATTACAAGGATGCGGCCAATATCCATCCGGGCCGCCTGGTGCGCGGACTCGCGCGCGCGGTCGAAAAGCGCGGCGCAAAAATCTACGAACAGACTGAAGTCACCGATTTCACAACAGGAAATTCTCCATCGCTCCACACAGCGCGCGGCAAGGTGCGGGCAAAGACGATCGTTCTTTGCGGCGAAGCCTATCTCTCGCGGTTGACAAAGACGCATCGCAGCCTGATTCCGGTCTATTCGCTGATGACGCTCACCGAGCCGCTTTCGGCGGCGGACTGGACGGAGATCGGCTGGAAGAGCCGCGAATGCGTCGACTCCTGCCGCCTCACCATCGAATACACGGCGAAGACCGCCGACGGGCGCATTCTCTTTGGCGGGCGCGGCGCGCCCTATCATTTCGGCTCGCGCATCGAGGACGAATACGACCGGCACGAGCCGACGATCCGCATGTTTCAGGAAAGCGTGCGGACGTGGTTCCCGCGCCTGAAAGATATCCGTTTTACGCACGCCTGGGGCGGCCCCCTCGGCGCGCCACGCGACTTCATGCCGACAATGTCGTTTGATCCGAAATCGGGCGTCGCCAGCGCGCGCGGCTATGTCGGCAACGGCGTTGCGACCACCAATCTTGCCGGCCGGGTACTCGCCGATCTCATCACCGGCACGAAGTCGGAAATCACGGGGCTTCCTTGCGTCAATCACCGCTCGCCCAATTGGGAGATCGAGCCGTTCCGCTTCCTCGGCGTCCACTACATCCAGCGCGCCTACTGGAACATCGACCAGAAGGCGGAGCGCACAGGCGTCGCGCCGAGCGGCAGGACGCTCGCCGAGCGCCTGACGCGGCACTGAGACGGCTGGCGATTACGAACGCCTGGCCAGGAGCTCGTCCGCCGAATAGCGGCCCGCGCCCATAACAGCGAAGGCCAGAAGCCCGCCCATGATGGCGAGCTTCTTCAGGGCCTGCACCTGGTTCGCATAACCCGCGGTCATGAACCCCGCGAAGCGCATCACGCACGCCCGTAGACCGTAGCGATCGCGCCGCGTGTGACTTTGTTATCGGGCGAGGCGAGAAACAAAATCGCCTGCGACACTTCGTCCACCTTCGGCCAGGCGGAGTAATCCGCCTTCGGCATCGCCGCACGATTGGCCGGCGTGTCCATGATCGAAGGCGCGACGGCGTTCACGAGAATGCCGTCCTTCACGACTTCTTCCGCGAGCGCCACCGTCAGCGCCGCGACCGCGGCTTTGCTCGCGGCGTAGGCGGCAAGACCCGCGCCCGTGCGCCATTCGATCCCGGGACGCGAGGTTACATTGACGATGCGGCCGCCTGCCCTGCCGCGCGTCATCGCTTGCACGGCCGCGCGACAGCAAAGAAAGCAGGTGACCAGGTTCGTATCGATCTGCTGCATGAGCGCGGCCTTGTCGGTGTCGCTGACCGTGCTCATGGCAAAGCCGCCGACGAGATGGATCGAAGCCCATGGATTGGGAACGGTGTCGAACAGGCGTGTCACCTCGGCTTCGTCGGTAAGCGAGCTGGTGGCAATGAGCTTCACGCGCGGATTTTCGCGATGCGGGAAATCTTTCGTTCCCGCCTCGACGAAAAAGGGAACATGGCAGGAAGCCCCCGCCTCCAGAAGAGCGCCGACTACGGCGCTGCCCAGCGCGCCGGTGCCGCCGGTGACGACGACATGGCGATCACGAAAATCGACGGCTTTGCTCAAGGATTGTTGTCTTCCGCGTTCCATGCCTACTCTATATTGATAGGCGATGCGATCAAAGGCTCGATCAAAGAAAAATACCTGATCGCCGTGGGGAGCAGAGAATGGCCCGACCGATCCTGATCAACGGCAAGTTCGTCGAAGCAAAATCGAATTCGACCATCGAGGTGCATAATCCCGCGACGCTGGAGGCGCTCGACAGCGTACCGGCGTGCGGCGAAGCCGATGTGAACGCCGCCGTCAAAGCCGCGCGCGCAGCGCAACATGCGTGGTGGAAGATGTCGGGCGTGACCAAAGCGGAGCTTCTGCACGAGGTCGCAAACCGCATTCGCGCGAAGAAAAAAGCGATTGCGACGCAGATGACGCAGGAAACGGGAAAGCCGCTTATCGAATCCACCGATTGCGTGCAATGGGTGGCAGAAAGCTTCGACTACTTCGCCGAGGTCGGTCGTTCATCCATGGGCATCACCGTGCCACCAGGCGCCGATCATCAGGTGAATTTCGTCCGCAAGGAGCCTTATGGCGTGGTGGCGTGCATCGCGCCTTTCAACTTCCCGCTTCTGTTGACGGCGTGGAAGGTCGCGCCCGCGATTGCCGCCGGCAATACGGTCGTCTGCAAGCCGCCGCACCAGAACCCGCTTTCGGGATTGCTGCTCGGCGAATGTTACGACGTATTGCCGCCGGGCGTGGTCAATATCGTGACCGGCGCCGGCGACACCGGAAAGACGCTTCTCAATCATCCCGATGTCGACATGATCGCCTTCACCGGCTCGACGGCCGTGGGCAAGCAGATTGCTTCGACCGCTGGCGCACAGCTCAAGAAAATCAATCTTGAACTCGGCGGCATCGATCCCCTCCTCGTCTTCGAAGACGCCGATCTCGACGTGGCGGTGCAAGGCGCCGTATGGGCGCGGCTCCTGAACGCGGGCCAGGTCTGCACCTCGTCGAAGCGCATCTATGTGGTCGAATCGCTCGCGCAGGAATTCACCAAACGTGTCGTTGAGCACGTGAAGACGCTGAAGGTCGGCAACCCCATGGATCCGAAAACCGACATGGGGCCGCTGATTTCTTCAGACGCGGTAGAGAAACTCGAAAAGCAGATCGCGACCGTGCTCGGCGAAGGCGCGAAGCTCCTGGCGGGCGGCAAGCGTTATCAGCCCGACGGGCTCAAGGGACACTTCTTCCAGCCGACCGTCGTCGCCGGCGCCAAGCATGGCGGCATCGCCACCACCGAAGAGTTGTTCGGACCGGTAGTCACGATCTTTTACGTGAAGGACGCGAATGAAGCGATCGAGAAGGCGAATGATTCCGAATATGGCCTCGGCGCCACGATCTACACGAAGAGCCTGGAGCTTGCGATGAAGGCGATGGAAAACATCAAGGCCGGAAGCTTCTGGATCAACGATCCTTTGGCCGACAACAACGCCGCACCCTTCGGCGGCATGCGTCATTCCGGAATCGGGCGCGAACTCGGCGCAGAAGGACTGGATGCCTTCCGCGAGCCAAAGCACGTGCACCTCGACTATGTGCAGGAGCGGAAGCCCGACTGGTTCCCTTACGCGAAGCGGACCATTCCGAAGGATTAACGGCGCGCCGTAATCCTAAGATTGCGGCTGCGCCTCGATCCAGTTTTTCATTTCCGGCGAATTCAACAGCTTGAATACATTATCTTCCGCGCGGCCCGCTATCGGGCTGTCGCTGACGGCGGTCGCGACAATCGCGTCGCATCTGCGGTGAAGCGCGATCCCAATCGCGTAAAGTTTTGTCCGTCCGGGCGCATCGACCACAAAATGCCTGGCGCGGCCTTGCAGGCCGATCAATGTCGTATTTCCACCGGCCGCCGACGGCGCATAGTTTTGACCGAGGACAACCACGTCGCCGACGCGGTCGATGTCGTCGTCATCGGTAACCCCTCGATAGCAATCGCAGAAGCCGGCCTTCGGCCGGATGTACAAATCAACATTCGTCCCGCATTGCTCGCGTCCACAATGGAAGGCGCGGCCCTCGGGCCAGGCGTCGGTGGGAAATGGCCATTTGATCGCTTTCCAGTCGGCTTCCTGCGGCTCTCGACTGGCGATCAGCCCCGGGCCGCAAAAAAGCAGCACGGGCAGAAGTGTCAGCAAGATCGCGACACAAAAAATCTTGATCACTCGGCTCACGGGTGATCCTCCCCGCCTTCAGTCCGGCGGCAGGCCAGCGATCGCGCGCGGCTCGCCCGTCAGCTCCAGGATATGCATGCCGGTATTGGCGCGATCGACGATGTAAATATAACCGCGCTCGTCGGTTTCCACATTGTTGGTTTGAATCGCCACCTTGCAGCGATCCTCGCCGCCGACCTTCACGCAGCGCTTGTCGGTCGCCTCGGTAATACCCGGAATGAAGAAACCCACCTCTCTCGGATGGTAAGGATCGCGCACGTCGATCGCTCTCACCCCGGCATTGAAGAAGCTGATGAAGGCGAGCTTCTTGTAGAAGACCGGCGCCATGCTTTCATTCGAGGAGTGCGCGCCGAAACGGCCGCCGCGCTCGCAGAAATTTCCGCTCGCTTCCGAAGCCGTGTAGCTCGACACGATCATCGGCCGCGTTTCCACCGTCGTGTCCGCGAACCACACCATCTGGCGCGGCTCCTGACACTCGTTCAGGATTTCCTCGTCCACGATCATGACGAAGTCGCGCGTGCTGCCGAGTTTTTCCCTGGAAAATTCGGCGATCGGCATTTTTCCAAGCGGATAGGTCGTGTGCGCGCCGTTCAGCGGCAGCATTTCGAGCTGGCCCACAACGGGATAACGCAAATTCTCCGGCGTCGGTTCTTTCGGACCGGAGAGCAGCTTGTCGCGATCGACGATCTGCAAGACGCCGCCCTTGTTGGTGCCGTAACCGAAATAGACGCGATTGCCCTGCGGTCCGGTGGAGATCGGACCGTGTAGTTCGGTCGGCACGGAGCCTGTGGAGCCAGGCTCCTGCCCCGGCAGGCCGAAGTCGCGAATTTTCAAGGGGTGCGCGGGATCGCTGAGATCGTAGACCTGCGTCATGCGCCGCGTGCGCCAGCCCGGCGCGCCCGAGACCAGATAGGCGATGCCGGTATCGCACTCCCACCAGCTTTTATGCGTGTCGTTGAGACCATCGAGACGCACCATGAGTTTCGGCTCGGCAGGCTTTGTCACGTCCCAGATTTCATGCGCTTGCCCGCCAAAGGTGCGGAGCATGTAGACCCTGTTCGGATCGCCATGCGGCAACTGCGTGCCGTCGCACACGCGGACCATCTGCGCGCCGCCCTGCTCGTAATTGCCTTCCTGGCCGGGAATGTGGGCGACATAAACCGAATGCGCGGGATCGGTAACGTCGACAATCGATGTGCCGTTGAATTCCGGCTGGCCGTTAAGGGGGTTGATCGGCTTCGGCGTCGCGTCCGTTCCGCCATGATGGCCGATATAGGCAAACCAGCGATCGCCCTGGCGGTGAATGGTCGGCTGGTAGGCGCTCCGCCCTTGCAGATCGTTATATCCGACGAGGCGCATGTTGTTGGCCTCGGGCGGATCGCCAACCTTCGGCGCTTGCGCGCTCGCCGTTTCGATCAATGCAGCAATTACAACCAATGCGATAGGAAGCGCGCAAGGATGCGGTATCGACTTTCTGCGATGCCGAAAGATCCGACGGCTCATCGCGCCCTGCTTTCAAATGCGAGAGGTTGCACGCAAACTATAGTACCAGGTCGCCGCGTTGCAAATAAACCTGCGTGCGACAAAGATGTTCCCCTGCATTTGAGTCTTCCATGGTGATTGCAGAGACCAACCGTTTCTAAAGGGCGTTATGATGCGTGCGCGGCACTTCGGGCCATGGATCGTTCTGACAGCGAACCTCGCATTCGGCTTGGCACCGGCCACCGCCCAAAAAGCATACGACACGGGCGCCAGCGATACTGAAATCAAGATCGGCAACATCATGCCGTATAGCGGGCCGCTCTCGGCTTATGCATCCATCGGCAAGACCATTGCCGCCTACTTCGACAAGGTCAATGCGGAGGGCGGCGTCAATGGACGCAAGATCAATTTCATTTCCTACGACGACGCTTTCAATCCGTCGAAAACCGTCGAACAAGCCCGCAAGCTTGTCGAGAGCGACGGCGTGCTCCTGATTTTCCAGAGCCTCGGCACCGTCACCAATCTCGCCATCCAAAAATACATGAATCTGAAGAAGGTGCCGCAGCTCTTTGTCGGCAGCGGCTCGTCCAAATTCGGGGACCCCAAAAACTTTCCCTGGACGATGGGATGGCAACCCACCTATGAAAGCGAGGGACGCATCTACGCCAAATATCTTCTACAGAATTACCCGAACGGAAAGATCGCCATCCTTTACCAGAACGACGACGCCGGCCGGGATTATCTGAAGGGCTTTAAAGGCGGCCTCGAAGGCCGGATGCGGGTGGTCGCCGAGGTTTCGTATGAGCCATCCGATCCAACGATCGATTCTCAAATCGTCACGCTGAAATCCTCGGACGCCGATATCTTTTTTGATCAATCAACGCCCAAATTCGCCGCACAAGCGATCAAGAAGGTCGCCGAACTTGACTGGAAACCCATTCATATTGTTGTCAGCGTTTCGAATTCCGTCGGCGCCGTCTTCAAGCCGGCAGGGCTTGAGAACGCAAAGGGGATTCTCTCCAGCAACTACACGAAGGACCCGACCGATCCGAGATGGGACAACGATCCGGCGCGAAAAGAATGGGCGGCGTTCATGGATCAATATTATCCTGGCGGCGATAAGAACAACACGTTCAGCGTTTATGCGTATCTGACCGCGCAAACACTTGTGCAGGTCCTGCAACAATGCGGCGACAATCTCACGCGCGAAAATGTCATGCGACAAGCGGCGAACCTCAAGGACCTTGAGCTTGGAATGCTGTTGCCGGGCATCAAGATCAACACCGGGCCGGACGACTATTATCCGATCAAACAAATGCAGATGTCGCGCTTCAACGGCGAATACAGCGAGCATTTCGGCCCGGTCATTTCCGGAAAAGACGGCATGTGAGACCTCGCCGATCTAGCCGAGATCAGCAAGATGCGACCTTGCGTAGGCGCGGCCTCGCTTGGATGTTTCCGAGATCCACGTGGCGGTCGCCGTGACATTCCCATAGAGGCCGGCGAGCTTGGCGATGATCAGGTGGACTTCGCTCTCAGCGATGCCATCAAGGCTGTGGCTCGCCGATGCATCGGCGAGATAGGTCATGCGGTGGCCGCGATGGAACGCGTCAATGGCCGTAGAAAGACAGGCGGCCTCGCCCGCGAATCCGGCGAGTACAAACTTGCCGCCGCTTGAGGCAACGACCTCGCTGAATTGCGGACAGGCATAGCAGGACGGCCGGTCGCGCTCGAAGATCATATCCGCCCGCATCGGCTCGAAGCCCTCAATCCAGTGCGAAAATTTCGTCGCCTGATTGAAGAACGACGAGCGGCCAACCCAGCGCATGAACGCAATCGGCCAGCCGATCTTGCGCGCATGCGCGAGCGCCGCGCGGCAATTCACCAGCGCCTCGGAAGCGGTCGGTATCGCGAGCGCGCGCGGGCTTGCGGTGTATTCCTGCTGCAGATCGACGAAGACCAGCATCGGAATGATCGACGGATCGACATAGGCGCGGATATCGACGACCGAGTTCACGCCCGCACCCCCTCGGCTGCCGGCTGTTTGATGGGGCGAATGGCGGAACGCTCCAGGACCCCCGGCGCATGCCATTGGCCCTCGGGCCTAATGATCACATAGGGATCAATTCCAAGCGTGATCGCTTGCGGATGACGGTCGGCGTCCAGAATCATCTCCACGTATTCGAAGTCCGAAAAAATGAGATCGCGACCGCCTTCGAGCCTCTTGAAGCCGCGTTTCGCCCAGAAATTCACCAGGCGTCTTTGCGAGTGGACGTAAATCCGCCGATAGCCTTTCATTTCGCAAAGCTCGACGCTCGCACGCACGAGGTACGGCGCCAGGCCCGCGCTGCGGAACTCCTTTCGAACCGCGAGCCGCTCGACCTTGGCGAAATCGGCGAAATAACGAATGCGCATGCAGCCTACCGGCTCGTCGCCGACATAGCCGAGAAGATGTGTTGCCGAAAAATCATTGCCGTCGAACTCTTCCAGATACGGACATTCCTGCTCGGCGATATAAACAGCGCTGCGGATCGTCATGACGCGCATCAAATCCTCGATCGTGCGCACCACCGTAACCGAAAGGTTTTTGGCGCGGCCGATTTTGGGCCGGATGCGGTTGCGGGAAGAATCACCCGGCGAAGCGCCGGCGCGGCGATACGTGTGCAGATGCAGTGTCTGGATGCCGCCATAAGAAGCGCCGCAGGTGAAACCCAGCCCTTCCAATATCCGGCGCCCGTCAGCGGTGACCGGACGCGCATAAATATCGGCGTCGCGATATAGCGGCGTCCAAAGCTTCTCGAACGCCAAGGCGATACCGCCTGCGAGCGGCCCACGCGCATGCGCGCCCCAGACATAGATACCGGCGGGCTTTTCGTTTTGCAGAGCCAGTAATTTCAGATCCGGGTTCTTCGTATTGAGCTCGCCGCTAACAAGACCCTTCATCCCCGCTTCGTTGAGCATGAGGAACGCCATGAATCCTTCGCCCTCCGGCGCGTTCGCCTTGAAACGGTCCCGCCGGGCAATGGCCCAGAAACTATCCGGATTATGCGTCATTACACGCTGAACAATCTCGGTGCTCGTAAGTTCGGCGATATAGGTGCGAGCGCTTTCCCATAGCCTCGCGGCTTCCAAGCCATTGGGCGTAAAGACGACGAGACGCCTGGCAAGAAGTTGAGGATCCAGTTCCGCAAGCGGGTGGGATGACGACTTCGGCATCCGGCTGAGCGCTTCGGCAGCGCGGGTGGCGCGAAGGTCGTGGGCAGTCATGACCTCAATCTCATGTTGAATCAGCAACTGGAGTCTGCAAAGCTTAGCGGGGGGTGGGGAGTGCGTATGCAGCCACAACGGAACAGCGGTGTTCCGATTTTGGAACGTTCGGAACCTGCAGCCGGGCCGGCGGCCAACTGGGATGCCATCCGTCTTTTCCTTGAAGTTGCCCGTTGCGGCAGCTTTCGCGCGGCCGCGGATGCGCTTGGCCTTTCGATCAATACCCTGCGCCGGCAGATTCACGAGCTAGAACAGCACATGGCGGTCACGCTATTGACGCGCCATGTCGACGGCGTACGCACCACGCTCGAAGGCGAGCGCATTCTCGATGCCGCCAAACGCATGGAAGCTGCCTCATTCGGGATCGTGCGGGCGCGAGACAGCGCGGTTCCGCTTCTCAGCGGCGAGGTCAAATTGGCGGTCACCGAGGGCCTCGGAACGTTTTGGATCGCGCCGAGGCTCGTGGAATTCCAGCGTGCGCATCCCGGGCTTTTGGTGAATTTGGTCTGCGCCATGCAATCCGCCGACGTGTTGCGGCTTGAGGCGGATGTCGCGATCCAACTCACCAAGCCGACCGCGCCCGATATCAAGATCGTCAAGCTTGGGCGGCTGCATTCAATGCCGTTTGCCGGCAAGCCTTACATCGAAACTTACGGGGCGCCTAAAACTTTGCAGGAAATGTCGAAGCACCGGATTGTCGTCCAGCTCGCCGAGCAAACCGACACGATCCGGCTGTTTAACCAAGCATTTCCCGGCATGCCCTGGAACGGGTTTGTGGCGATGATCACCAACACCAGCACCGTGCATTCCTGGGCGATCGCCAAGGGTGCAGGCATTGGTTGGGTACCCACCTACATACACGCGATCGGCGGAAGGTTTGTGCCGCTCGACCTCGATGCTCGCTTTCCGTTCGATATATGGCTTGCGTATCATGCCGATGCAGGCCGAATTCCACGCGTGCGTCGCATGATCGAATGGATTATTGACGCGTTCGATCCACGGAAATTCCCCTGGTTTCGCGACGAATTCATTCATCCGAATGAACTTGGCCACGCCTATAAAGGAGAGCCGCTGATCAATCTCTTTGAAGGGTTCGTTCATGCCGACAAGGTGGAGGCTTTGTCGTACAACAAACCCTACGCGAGCGACGCTCTCGGATAGTCCGTTCCGGAAATAGAACACCCCGTTCCATTTTGGGTACATACGCCCCGTTCGAGCCGCCCTAGGATTTGGAAAAGGGCGTGTGCGAATGATTCCCAAAAGCGAAATTAACCCTCCACATCAGGTAGATCCCCGCGGGTCCGACAAGCTTCCGGCCGTGCTTTCGATGGTCGAGTATCTGAGAAAAGAGACGGCCGCGCTGTCCCCCCACGCCGCTTATTTGCTCGATATTATTCACGCCATATTGTCCCGGAATCATCCGCCCTCTGATCCAAACAATCCCGGGAAATAAGCCGCCTTAGCCACAAGCGGCATTCAAAATTTGGTATTCAGGCGGGACGTTTAGGAGCGGCCCATGAAAACATTCTGCGTGGCGTCAATCTATCTGCTCATTTTTATGTCTGCGAGCTTTGGCGCATTGGTCACGGTGCCCGACACCTCGGCTGAGCTACCCGATGTCGCCGCGGCAACGATCGCTCTGCTGATTGACGATGGAACGGCCGTCAAAAAGGGCGAGGCCCGCAAGTTCATCGTGAAAGTCGATAATTTTCATTGCGATCAATATTCGCGCGGGCCCTTCGACGCCTCTGATCCACTTGCGGATCTGCCGACGATCAAATGCCGGACCGGTGCGGAAAATATCAAGGGAACTGAAACCGGCCGACCGTTTACCGACAGCCGCGCGATGAGCGATTTGCTGCAGAAGATTCAGAACTCGAGCGCAAGCAACGGCGTGCAATTCGGCGATTGCGCAATGGGCGGCTACTGCGGCACGTTCCTGAAATCCATCAGCTGTACGATCAACACCGCGATCGAGAATTTCGATAAAGGCGGGCGATGGGCGTGCACTTTCGTCGATGGACAGTGAAGCCCCTGCGCGCTTTCGGCGCGGTGACCCTGAGATCAGCAAAGATTAGGTTCGCGGCGCAATCCTTTTGATTCGAGGGAGGAATAAAATGCCAGGCAGAATGACTTATTCGGCCGCCCTTGCCGCGGTTCTCCTGTTCCCGGGGCTTTCCGGCGCGCGCGCCGCTGATCCGGGTTTTTGCCGCGATTATACCGATGCGGCGCTCAACCAGGTGCGCGCGGCGCTCTCGACGCCCGCCTGCGCGCGCGGGCTCGAAGGGCCGCGCTGGTCGGCGGACCGCCACGTTCATTACGAATGGTGTCTCGGTGTTTCGCCCCGCGCCGCCGAAGCCGAGCGCGATATTCGCAAGGAACATCTGCGCGCCTGCCGGGGCACGTAGCCGGGTAACAGCGAATAGGTCGCACCAGCTTGCAAGAAGGCCCCGCTCGATGCGGGGCCTTCTATTTTCCGGCTATCAGTAACCGCGGCGATCCCAGTAGAGATCATAGCGGTCATGCCAGAGATCACGCCGGTCATTGCGGAGATCCATCCGATCGCGACGGATGTCCGCCACGTCATGGGCAATATCCCGCCCATTCCCGAACCGCATGTCGCGGCCGAGATCGCGCCAGTCCTGCCGCAGGTCGGCGCGATCGCGGCGGATGTCGAAACGATCGCTGCGGATATCGCGCCGGTCTGCGCGAATATCGCGATGCCCGTACCACCAGCCGGCTGAGGCGCTCACCGGGATGAACGCGAATCCAGCGGTCACGCTCGCTGCCAGTGCGATAATGAGCTTGCGAACCATGGCACTTCTCCTGTTTCTCGCACCCCCAATTCCCAACAGGCGCGATTATGCAAAGGCGCGCTGAACCGGCGCTGTATTGAAAATTCAGACCGGGTTCATCACTGTGGAACTTGTGGCGGCGCCGTGAACTTTGTGGCGGCCGGACGCGGCGAAAAGCTTGAGAAACGCGCGGATTCCCACCTGCTAACCCGCTCCGATTGCCCGCTTGAGGAGTTCCGCAACGTCGGCGGGCGCCGCATCCGCCGCCCATGCCACGAACTGATCGGGGCGAACCAGCACGAGCGCCGCCTCATAGTGCTCGCGCTCACCGGCGCGGTTGTCGCGCACGATTTTCAGCGGAATCGATAAGCTTTGTGCGGCGCGCTCGAATGCGCTCGCGGCGTCGGCCTCGCCGAACACAAGCAGCGTGAAGCCTCCGCCCAGTTCATCGAAGACGTTCCGCCCCGATGAAAGGGGTTGCGGCGCGAGGTGGTGTCCTGCCCGGGCTTTGAGACTGTGTGTGCCGGCCGCGGTGCAGCGGCCGCCGGGCGGCCCAAACACAATGGGTGAGCCTTCGTAATTCGGCTCGAAGGAATGGACTTCCGAGCGGGCACCGGACTGGCGCGCCTCCCATTGCCGTTCGAAAGCCTCGCGATCCCGTTCGGGACTGAAGGCCGCGAGAAAATCGCGGTCCTCCTTGATCGCTTTTTCGATGAAATCACGCGCGGTGGATTCGAACACCGGCCGCCGCTCGGCGTCATAGGTATCAAGGAGTTTATCTCCTGCCCAGCCTCGCAGGACGGCAGCAAGCTTCCAGCCGAGATTGACCGCGTCCTCGAGGCCCGTATTGATGCCATAGCCGCCGTAGGGCGGATGGCTGTGGGCGGCGTCGCCGGCGATGAACATTCGACCCTTGCGGTAAGTATCGGCGATCGCGACCCGCAATTCCCAGAAACCAATATGCTCGAACTCGACGTCGAACTCGGCACCTGCCGCCGCAAACAGGTAGCTTCGAAAATCGAAATTATCCTTCGTCGTATCGGGCGGCACGGGAGCGTGGAAAAACCAGGTCGTGCCGAGGTCGACGCGACCGAAAAACTTCCAGTAACCCTGCAAATCGGGATGCAACACATTGAAGAATGATTTTTTCGGAAAGCGCTCGAGGAGCGCATGCAGCCCCCGCGAGCGGAACACGAGGAGCACCATCAACCGATCATGATCAGAGTGTGTTTGCGAGATCCCGGCCTCCTCGCGCACGAGCGAGCGGCTGCCCTCGCAGCCGACGAGGTAATGGCCGCGTAGCGTCTGGCGGCCTTCGCCATTGCGTTCGGCAATTTCGGCTTCGACAGCGCCACCGCGCTCGCGCACCTTCTCGGCGCTCCAGCCATAGATGACCCGGATCGCGGGTAGTTCGGCGGCGCGGCGGCGCAGCACCGCTTCGGTCGCGTATTGCGGCAGCCGCTCGTTGTCGGTGAAGTAGAATGGGCGCACGAGTTCACGCTGCAGCCAGTCGTAACGATAGTCGCCGAGCAGCGTTCCATAGGCGGTCATGCCGCCGATGCCATACTCGCGCGGGATCGTGCGCGCGGCGCGCAGCTCCTTTTCCGCGCCCCAGAAATGGAAGTGCTCCATGGTGCGCTGGGTGAGGTTCTGGCCCTTGGGGATTGGTTGCGGCTCGCGATAACGCTCGACAATGATCGTGTGGATACCTCGCTGCCCGAGTTCGATCGCGAGCCCCATCCCTACGGGTCCGCCGCCGACGATCAGGACCTCCGCGTTGGCTTCGTCTGTTCCGCTCATCGCGCTCTTTTGCACACCTCGCTCGTGTCAGTTAATCTATCCCCATCCGGCGCCAAGACCGGCAGAGCAAGGCATATCAGGTCGGGGGGACAAATGGCCGAGCCATCCACAAGCGCGTCGGGCATTATCGATGTTGCCGGTTTCATCGACCAGCAGGCGGTGAGCCGTTTTCAGATTCAGCTCCTCCTTGCCTGCGCGGGGGTGCTTTTTCTCGATGGCTTCGATACGCAAGCGATTGGTTATGTGGCGCCGGCGCTCGGCCAAGAATGGGGCCTCGCACGCGGCGCGCTTGGACCGGTGTTCAGCGCCGGCCTCTTTGGCCTCATGATCGGCGCGCTCATCCTCGGGCCAGTTGCCGACCGTATCGGCCGCAAGCGCATCATCGTGCTCAGCACCGCCGCCTTCGGGATATGCACGTTAGCAACGGTCTTTGCCCATGACACGTCGAGCCTTTTGATCATTCGTTTTCTCACCGGTCTCGGCCTTGGTGGCGCAATGCCGAACGCAATCGCGCTCACCTCCGAATTCAGTCCGCATCGCCGCCGCGCCACCATGGTGATGGCGATGTTCTGCGGATTTTCCGTTGGGGCGGCATTGGGGGGCCTACTCGCCGCGGCACTCATTCCGGGCTTCGGCTGGCGATCCGTGTTCCTGATTGGCGGCGTGGTGCCGCTCCTGCTCGCGCCGCTTCTCGCGGCGCGCTTGCCCGAATCCGTCCGGTTTCTCGCGCTCACTGGCCGCGACGACGCACGGGTGGCGGAGTTCTTGCAACGGATTGCGCCCAGCGCCCGATTTCCGGACCACGCCCGCTTCGGCGTGCAAGAGCAAAAGCTCACGGGCCTTCCAGTCGCGCATCTCTTCAGCGAGGGACGCGGTTTCGCGACGCTTCTCCTGTGGATCGTCTTTTTCATGAGCCTTCTCGACATTTATCTTCTGTCGAACTGGCTTCCGACCGTGCTCAACGATCTCGGTGCCTCGATCCCGGCCGCGGCCGCCGTCGGCGCGATGCTGCAGGTCGGCGGCGTGATCGGCACCTTGATCCTCGGGCTGATCATCGACCGCTTCTCGTTCCGCGCACTTGCGCTTACCTATCTCTTCGCCGCCGCCGCGGTGGCGCTCGTAGGCTATTCCGGCCGCTCGATCCCGTTTGCGACGTTTGCGATCTTTTGTGCGGGCTTCACCATCATCGGCGGGCAGATCGCCGCCAACGCGCTCGCCGCCACCTATTATCCGACCATGATGCGATCGACCGGAGTGGGCTGGGCGCTCGGCGTCGGGCGGGTAGGATCGATCGTGGGGCCGCTGATCGGCGGTTACATGCTCGCGAGCCATGTCGGCGCGGAATCGCTATTCATGGCCGCGGCTATACCCGCACTCTGCGCGAGTATTGCCGCTTTCGCGCTCGCCCGTATTGCCAAGCCCTCACCGGTTTCGAATGCGCAACCGGCACCCGCTTGAAGCGATAGCTTTTCGCGGACAAGATAAGATAGACTTCGACCTAGACTTAGTTTGATTCAAATTGATTCTCGATCATCCTATCCCTCACAGGAGGACAGCATGGCAAGGGGAAGACGCGGCCTCGATAAGCGGCATCGTGACAAGAGCGGCCGGATTGACAAAAAGCACGGCAATACGCGGATCAAGTCGCTGCGGAAGGAATACGGCGCGCACTTCGCCAAGGGCCATCGCAGCGACATGATGCTGAAGACTCTCCTGAAGAAGACGCGCATGCCCTCATTGCACGAGTATCTGCGGCGGCGCCACAAGTCGCGATAGCAACTTCGTTCGGCCGCAAGCTGTGATCAAAGCAGCTTGCCGGCCGGCCCGAAAAACGGATACGGCCCGTCGAAATCACCCACCGGCACAAAGTGGGTGACGACGCGGCCGAATCCTTCGTCCGCGAACCATGCGTGCAAGTGAAAGGCAGGCGGTTCGATATTGAAGGACGGTGCGCGCACCTCCGCGAGATCGAGATCGACCGCGTGATTAGGGGCTGGGCAGATCGTGGCCTGAATGCCGGCGAAGATCGTCGATGTCGCGCGATGAACGTGCCCGGCGGCGACGAGTTGAACGCGGTTGTTGGGGGCCTGATAGTCCGATCTTACCGCGGCTTATGCGCCGGAAAACAAACCGATCTTTCCGTTCAGAATCGGATCGCCCGCCGCGGATCGTCTTTCGGGAACGGCTCGAACTCATTCCATTTGAGAAGGCCGAAAGCCAACGTCATCCGGCGGTGCAGCATGGACGGATAAAATCCAGCCCGCTGACATCCCTTGAGCGAAGCGATGTTTTGTTGATCGACGAATGTCATCACTTCGGAGGCGCCCACTTCCGGTGCGTGTTCGGCGATCATGGCCATAGCCGCCGACATGATTCCGAGGCCGCGATATTGCGACGGCGTATAGGCGTTCTCGAGCAGCGCTTCACCCCGTTTCAAAAGCGGAAACCAGCCCAGCTCCTGAACGAATTTGTTATCAGCCGCGCCAAACAGCCACTGCACGTAGCAAGGGGCATTGTTGCGCTCATCCACCGCGACAAAGCCGCCCGTGGCATCGCGTTCGACGAAAGCGCGCCGCCAGGTGATTTCCAGTTTATCGGCGAGCGTGTCCTTCTCCCCGATCGCGAGCACTGCGCGCAGATCGCTGTCGGTGGCCCGGCGTACGGAAATCGGAATCTTCGCGCTCGGCTTCTCGAAAGCCACCGTTAGATCGCGGCTCAGCCCATAGCGAACGAGCTTGGAATAAAGCCCGAGCTTGAGACGATTGGCGATCCGGATCTGCAGCTCGGCGAGCTTCGTGCCCGCACCGCTTTCCGAAGCGATCCAAAGACGGTCCGTTTTGCTGCTCATGTGCGCCAGCCCGCGATATCAATTGTTAAACGAATTTAATTTTTCTTCGTCCATATTTTACATCGAAAGGACTCAGAATAAGTGCGACAAGATCAACGATCGCGTTTCTTGGATAACGATTTTGGATAATGCTTGCTGAACGATCCGGAAATGCGGGAAATTGCAGGGACTAAGCGGTCGACGACAGCGCATTAACAAGCGGATGTATTGGATGACATCGCCGATCTATTCGATCCGAACCTTACACTGACCCCCGTTAATCATGCTTCGGCAGCTGACTGTATTCTTCAAAAGAACCGAGGTGACTCTTGCGGCATTAGGCGTGCTCGGGCTCGCCTACTTTACTGTCGCTTATTTCGCCCTTCCCACGATCTGGAAGCATTACGAACATCAAAAAGATCTTGCGCCCCTTCCCGCGCTGACACACACCGCGCAAGGGATTCCCGGCGATCCGATCAACATCGGATTGATCGGGACGAAAGAAGACATTGTCTGCGCGATGCATGAGGCGGGCTGGTATCCGGCCGATCCGATCACGTTTCGAACGAGCCTCAGCATCGTCGGTAGCGTTGTTCTTGACCGCCCCTATCCCGCGGCGCCGATCAGCGCGCTTTATTATCTGGGTGAGAAACAGGTGCTTGCCTTCGAAAAACCGAACGGCAAGAACGCCGACCGCCGCGATCACGTGCGCCTGTGGCCGGTGCTTGAAAATGGCGAGGAGGAACGGCCGGTGTGGCTCGGCGCCGTGACCTTCGATCGCGGCGTCGGCATCAGCCATTATACTGGAGCGGTCACACACCATATTGCGCCGAATATCGATCTCGTTCGCGGAGAGTTGACGAACGACCTCAACTCGGCGCGGCTTGTGCAAGCGATCTATCAAGTTTCGGGAATCGGCCCGACCATCAACGGTCGCAATGGCGAGGGAGATGTCTATTTTACCGACGGCGACATCTGGATCTCGCGACTCGTTGAAAGCTGCACCAAGCGAAGCGCGCCCGCGGTCGAGCTTGCCAACCCGCCGATCATCGCCCTCAAGAATGCAATTTGGAAAGGCGTGACTTCACTCGCGCCAGGAAGCTGAGGTCTTCCCGGCTTTTGTCAGGCCTGCTTCCATTCTTCGGCGCTTGCGCCAGCAAGCGCTTCGACGCGCGCTTCATCGGCGGCAAGCTCTTTCGCCGATCCCGAATAGACGACGCGGCCGTCGTCGAGAACATAAGCGTAATCGGCGATCTCGAGGCTCATCCGCGCGTTCTGCTCGACCAAGAGGACGGAAATGCCCTCGCGCCGCATCTCGGAGACGATGCGGAAGACTTCGCGGACTACGAGCGGCGCAAGGCCCTGCGAGGGCTCGTCGAGCATCAACAGTTTCGGATTGAGCAGAAGCGCGCGCGCGATCGCGAGCATCTCTTGCTCACCGCCGGAAAGCTGGCGGCCGCGATTCTGTTTGCGCTCGCCAAGGCGGGGAAACAACTGGTAGATGCGCTCAATCGTCCACGGGCCATCGCGCTGGATGGGAACGAACAGGTTTTCTTCGACGGTCAGGTTGGCGAACACGCGCCTTCCTTCCGGCACGTATCCCACGCCCATGGCAGCGATGCGGAAGGGCGGCAGGCGTGTCGTATCGGTACCGAAAACGGTAATTTGTCCCTCGCGCGCGGGCGTGAGCCCCATCAGGCTTCGCAGCGTCGTCGTCTTGCCCGCGCCGTTGCGGCCCAAAAGCGTCGTGATCTTTCCCTCGGCGACTTCGAGCGACACGCCGTGCAGAATGTGGCTCTTGCCGTAGAACGTGTGAACGTCGCGGGCGACGAGAGCGGCGCTCATGCCGCTTTCCCCAGATAGGCAGCCTGCACTGCTTCATTGGCGCCGATTTCCTGCGGGGTTCCTTCCGCGAGCAACTTGCCCTGATCGAGAACCGAAATGCGGTCGGCTAGGTGAAACACCACACGCATATCGTGTTCGATCAGAACGATGGTCAGCTTGCCGTCACGATGGAGCTTGCGTACGAGCTGCGTGATCTCATAGGTTTCCTGATCGCCCATGCCCGCGGTCGGCTCATCGAGCAGAAGCAGCTTGGGCCGCAGCGTCAGCGCCATCGCGATTTCTGCGGCGCGCTGGTCGCCATGCGCAAGCTCGCCGACGAGGCGGTCGGCTTTGCCTCCAAGCCCAACAAGCGCAAGCGTCTCTTCGATTCTGCGCTCGACTTCTGCGGCCTCCGCGCGATTGATCCAGGGCCGCAAGCGATAACCCGTCGCCACTTCCGTGCCGATGCGGACGTTCTCGTGCACCGAGAGCTCCGGAAAAATCTCGGTGATCTGGAAGGTGCGCGCCATACCGAGCTCGACGCGCTTGGTCACCGAGAGCGCGGTAACATCCTTGCCGTCGAACGCCACCGTGCCTGCAGTGGGCGGAAAGAAGCCGGAAATCAGATTGAAGAATGTGGTCTTGCCGGCGCCGTTTGGGCCGATGATGGCGCGCAACTCGCCGGCCTCGACCTTCAGCGAAACATCGCGCACGGCAACGAGCGAGCCGAAATTCTTCGAGGCGCCGCTAACTTCGAGAATGCTCACGCGCGCCTCTGTTGCTGGATGAAGCCGAGGAGGCCGCGCGGAAAGAACAGGACCACCAGCACGAACAGGAAGCCGATGTAAATCTGCCAGTTGATGGTGACGCTCGAGATATAGTCCTGCAACACGACGAAGACGATCGCGCCAAGCAGCGGTCCCCAGAAGCTGCGCATGCCGCCGAGCACCGCCATCATCACGAAATCGCCCGACTGGCTGTAGTGCAGGCCGCGCGGATCGGCAAAATTATTGACGAGCGCGTAGAGCGAGCCGGCATAGGCCATGAAGAAACACGAGAGCGTGAATGCGATCCAGATGTGGCGTTCGACCGGAATGCCGAGAAAGCGCGCGCGGCGCTCGTTCTCGCGGATCGCAAGCATGGTGCGGCCAAAGGGCGAGCGCAGGATGAAGGCCATCGCCGCCACCGCCAGCGCGAAGCAGACGAGCACAAAGTAATAGAAGGCCGTGGTGTTGTTCAGAATATCGATGGTGGCGAAGCCAAGATGCAGAGGCTGGCGATAGAACGGACGCAAGCCATCGTCGCCACCTGTCAGCGAACTCCACTGGAAGGCGATGTAATAAAAGACCTGCCCGAAGGCGATGGTGACCATGGCGAAGTAGACGCCGCGGCGGCGTACGATCAGCGCGCCGAGAAGCGCGCCGAGCACGCCGCCGAGCAAGGTGCCGACGAGCAAGCCAAGCGGCGTCGACAGCGCGATAAACTTCAACACCAGGCCGCAGCCATAAGCGCCAAGCCCGAACCAGGCGGCGTGGCCGAAGGAGAGTACGCCGGTGAAGCCGAGGAGAAAATTCACCGACATCGCGGCTAATCCAAGCACCAGCACGCGGGTGCCGAGCGCCGTGTAGCCGCCAACGAGCGGCATCCAGTAGGGCGCCAACGCAAGCGCCGCCCAAATTGCGCCAAGTACGGCGAGCCTGCGGCGATTTTGGCTCACGTCAGCATTCCCTCCTCGCCGAAGAGACCGCGCGGGCGTATCAGAAGTACAAGCGCCATCAGCACGTACATGATCGCCTCGCTCGCCGCCGGGAAAAAGACGGCGGTGACGCCGGAGGCAACGCCGATCAGCAAGCCGCCCGCCAAAGTGCCCGCGAGCGAGCCGACGCCGCCGACAATGATGGCAATGAAGCTCGGCATCAGAAGCCCCGAGCCCATGGTCGGCTCAAGGCCGAGCTGGCCCGCGGCGAGCACGCCAGAGAGCCCTGCGAGAAATACGCCGACAGAGAAATTCAGCGAACGCAGCGTGCGTACATTGACGCCGAGCGCGGAGACGGTTTCGAGGTCGAGGGTGCCGGCGCGGACGCGGATGCCAGCACGCGTGTAGCGCAATAGGAGGAAAAGCAACGTCACCATGATCGCGACCATTGCCACCATGAACAGGCGATAGCCCGTGATGAAGAAGAAATCGTAGCTCAAGGGTTGCGTCAGAAACGAGGGAACTGTGAAGGGCTTGCCCTGTGCGCCCCAGATCGCGCGCGTGCCTTCCTCGAAGATGAAGGCGAGCCCGAAGGTGAGGAGCAAACTGTAAAGCGGATCGCGGCCATAGACGCGGCGGATCAGAACGCGCTCGACCGCCCAGCCGATCATGGCGGTGAGGAACGGCGACACCAGGAGCGCGCCCCAAAAGCCGATGTAGGGTTCGAGCGTATAGGCGAGATAACCGCCGACGACAAGGAACCCGCCATGGGCGAAGTTGATGACGTTCGACAAATTCAGAATCAGCGCAAGCCCAAGCGCCATCAGCACGTAAAAGGCACCGATGATCAGGCCGTTGGTGATGTTGAAGAGGAGAAGCTGGGTCATGCGGTCCTCATCCCACACACTTGCCCCTCCTTCGCCGGTAACTCCAAAGAGCTCAGGCGAAAGGAGGGGCTATGCGTTACGCGATCTGCGGCTTCAGGCTGGCCACTGCAAGCTGCAACCGGTCTCGCCCACGGGCGGTGCAGTCTTGTCGCCCGGCACGATCGTGTTGACCTTGAAAAGATCTTCCGGATCGCCCGCGGGCTTTGACACCGCCTCGCCGACGAAGGATGAGGTCATCAGCTGATGATCGCCGGCGCGGTAATAGCACTTGTTCGGCTGTAACTTTACGTCGTCCGGAAGCTCGAAGTCGCCGAGTGCTTTGGCAAGCTTGATGCCCTCGAGCGTCTTCTCTTTGTTGGCAACAAGCGCATAGGTCATCAACGAGGTGTAACCGAACCAGTGCCGCGCCGTCGGCACCTTGCCGCCATTCACCTTGCGGATGTCGGCGACGAATTTCTCGACCGCGGGCACGCCGGGTTGCTTCCAGTACCATTCGAACATCCACACGCCGACGCGCGCCTCCGGCGGCATCGCGGCGAGTGATTCGAGCTCCTGCTGAAGACCGGCGACGTGGATCTGCTTGTCGATGCCAAATTGCGCGATTTGCTTCATGCAGTTGATCATGTCGCCGCCTTGCACGAGCACAAGGAGCACGTCGGGATTGGCGGCGCGCGCCTTGATGAGATAGGCGGAGAAGTCGGTGGTGCCGAGCGGGGTCAACTCGTTGCCGGTCATGGTCCCGCCGAACTTGTCAAGGTCTCTCTTCGCCGCCGCCTGCAGCGTATGGCCGAAGGCGTAGTCCGGCGTAATGAAGTGCCACTTCTTGCCGTATTGGTTGAACAGCTGTTCGGCGACAGCATTCGCTTCCATGCTGGTGGTGTTGCAGACGCGATAGACGTTCCAGTGGCAGTCCTTACCGGTGATGCCGTCGGTATGGCCGCCCGAGACGATATGCAAAATTCCCTTCTCGTTCGACACTTGGGCGATCGCGAGGGCGATACCGGAATTGACATCACCAATCAGGAACTGGATGCCGTCGCGTTCGATGAGCTTGCGTGCCTTTTGCACGCCAGTGCCAACGTCATTGGCCGAATCCTCGATGAGGAGGTCGAGTTGGCGTCCGAGAACGCCGCCCTTGGCGTTGATCTGCTCAAGCGCGAGCTTCGCGCCGATCACCTCGTTCTGCGCCGGCGCGGCGTAGACGCCGGTGAGCGGATCGATCATACCGACCTTGATGGGTGTTTCACCCAGCGCCTTGATCACGAACGGCGAGGCGACCTGCATCGCGCCGATGGCCGCCGCACCTTTAATGACGGTACGCCGATTGAACTTGTTTCGAAAATTCATCATCCATCCTCCCGTGTTTCTGTTTATTGGCGGCGATCTTGGCGAAGCCGCCGCCTTCCGACAAGGCCACTCATACCTTTGGAATGACTTATTAAAGATGTGACCGCCCCCCGCAAGGGCTCGGACTAACAATTGTGCACTTACCCGTGCTTTCCGTCCTCATTTAAGACCAAAGTAGGCTCGCTGGAGAGCGTCATTGGCGTGCACGTCCGCGACGGTCCCCGAAAATCCAATGCGGCCTCCTTCCAGGGTATAGACGCGGTCGGCGAGATCGAGAAACTTCACATTCTGCTCGGCAATGAGAAAGGCCGCACCCTTCCCCCGGAAATTGGCGAGCACGCCGATCACCTCCTTGACGAGTAGCGGCGACAGTCCCGCCGACGGCTCATCCATGACGACGAGCTTCGGATTGCTGGCAAGCGCCTTGGCGATGCCGAGCATCTTGCGCTGGCCGCCCGAAAGGCTGCTCGCGGCGCTGCGGCGGCGATCGGCAAGTATCGGAAAACGGGCATAGAGCTCTTCGGCACGCGACCGTGCCTCGCTCCTTGGCAGGAATTGCGCGCCGATGCGAATGTTTTCGTCGACCGTGAGATCGGGGAAGCCCGACGTTTCCGACATGAAGACGATTCCGCGCCGTACGCGCAGATCGGCTCGTAATTGCGTGATGTCGTCGCCGGAAAAATCGATGCGGCCGCGCCAGACCGCGACGAGGCCCATCAGCACTTTCAACAAGGTGGTTTTTCCCGCGCCGTTGGCGCCAAGCAAAACGACCGACTCATTGGGCGCCACAGCAAGACTCGCGCCCCACAAAACTTGCACCTTACCGTATCCGGCTTCGATTCCGGCGGCCGCCAGAAGCGCGGTTTCCGCGTTAGCCGGCATTGTCGTGGCCCAAAAAAACTTCGACGACGCGGGGATCGCGCACGGCAGCGGCCAAAACGCCTTCGAAAATTTCCTTTCCCGCATTCATCACAATGACGCGATCCGTTACCCGATCGATAAAGCCCATGAGGTGCTCGACTACGAGCAGCGCAATGCCCGAACGCGCGAGCGCCTTCAATTTCTCCGCCATCCTTTCAAGCTCGGCCGGATTGAAACCCGCCGCGAGTTCGTCAACGAGAAGGATTCGCGGCTTGGTCGCAAGCGCGCGCGCAAGATCCAGCAGTTTCTGCTGCGCACTGTTCAATTCGGCCGCTGGTTTTTCGGCGTGAGCAGAAAGATCAAGCAAGGCGAGGAGATCGTCCGCGCGCGTTCCCTCTTCACCGCGGCCGCCATAGGCAAGCGCGACCTCGACATTCTGCCGCACCGTCATTGTGAGGAAAGGTTTTGGAACCTGAAACGTGCGGTTGATCCCCGCATGTACGAGGCGATGCGAGGGCAGGCTGCCGATCGATCGGCCCTGCAGGCGAATTTCGCCGCCATCGGGCGGATAAAGGCCGGAGATGACATTGATGCAGGTGGTTTTACCAGAGCCGTTGGGGCCGACGAGTCCCAGGATTTCGCCGGCGTTAAGATAAAAATTGAGCCCGTCGAGCGCGCGAAAGCCGCCAAAGCGCTTGACCAACCCCGCGATCTTCAGAAGCGGCTGTTGATCACGGGACATCGATACCCCATCGCCGCAAAAGAGAAACAAGGCCGTTCGGCAGAAACAGCACGAGGCCCATGATGAGCGCGCCGTAAATCAGCTGAAAATATTGCGGCGTTGTGATCCCGACGGCGTTGTAAATGCCATAGAGAATAACGACGCCGAGAATGGGCCCCATAATGGTGGCAGTGCCGCCGAACAGCGCGAAGACGATCGCGAAGATCGTGAACTCGCCGCTGAACACGTTCTCCGGATAGAACACCGAGGCGTACCAAGCGAACACGCTGCCGGCGAGGCCCGCGATCAACGCGCTCAATTGCCAGGCGATGACGCGCTCGCGCACGACGTTGATGCCGGCCATGCCGGCGCTGATCGTGTCTTCGCGGATCGCCTGTAAGGCGAGACCGAATTTCGAGTAACGCAGGAAAATCACGACGAGCAAGGTCAAGGCCAGGATCACAATCGCGGTAGCGTAGGCGAGCGGCGGATTGAAGATCCCGCTGAGGCTGACGCCGTAAGGCCCACGCGTGAAATTTTCGAGATTGGGATTGGCGATGATCTGCAGGAGCGCAAGCGCGGAAGCGAGATTGGCAATCGAGAAATAGGCGCCCGACAGGCGAAACAGCGGCGTCAGCAACAGCGCGAGCACGAAGGCCGACGCCGCACCTACGCCGATTGCCACGAATGGCGGGGCGTGCAGATGGAGAACCATCAGCGCGAAGCCATAGGCGCCCGCGCCAAAAAATCCGACATAGCCGAACGGCAAATAGCCGGTGAAACCGTAGATCACGTTCACGCCTTGGGCGAGCACGATGAAAATGATGAAGTTAAAAAGGAGAAGCTGATTACTATAGACGAAGGGCAAAAGCGCGAACGCCGCCACGAGCGGTACCAGAATGAGAAAAATATCGCGCCAAATTTTATGCACGGCGGGCTTGCCGTCCGAGGATTCCGGTGGGGCGCAGCAACAAAACCGCAATCAGCAACAAATATGGAAGTAGATTGGCCCAAGAGCTGTAATAGCTTTGCATAAACATATAGGAGATACCGTAAATCAGGCCGCCAAGAACCGTGCCGAGCGGATTGCCGAGCGAGCCGATGACGATGACGGCGAAAGAGGTGATCGTAACCTCGGCGCCCATTGCCGGCGTAATACTCCCGAGCATAAACGGCGCGAAGACGCCGGCGACCGCCGCGAGACCCACGCCGCATCCGAAAGCGATCGCGGAAACGCGATTGACGTCGATACCGCTCGCAATCGCCTCTTCTCTCGAGACCATCACCGCGCGCGTCAGATAACCAAGCTTGGTGCGATAGAGATAGAGATAAACAAGAAGAACGCCGAGGCCGCTCGCAACGCCGCTCGCGACCCATGGAGCGGGAAAACTCTGGCCGAAGATTTCAACCGGGCCGTTTTCGATCGTGCGGCCGGTGACAAAACTCAGGATCGCGGCCATGGCACGGCCGAGCTGGCCGCCGGGTATCGAGCGTTCGCTCGTGCCCCACAGAATGGTCGCAAGCGCCTGGATCACCTGCGAAAGCCCGAAGAACAGGATGAACGACAGCATTTCAGGATCTTTCGCCCGCAACAACCGCGGCACCAGGAGGTAATAGAGCGGAATGCCGAAGGCGAGAAAAATTAAAAACGCGATCGGAATCGTGGGAACAGGATTGATCGCGAACAGCGTAAAGAGCCAGAACGCGAGGAATGCGCCCAGCATGATGAAGTCGCCATGCGCGAGGTTGACGATGCGCATGACGCCGAAGATGAGGTTCAATCCGAGCCCGATGAGCGTGAAATAAAGACCGAACAGAAACCCAGCCAACAAGGTATAGGTCAGCATCGGGCGGCCTGCGCTTCAGCGGGCAGGGCTACTTGCGGCATCGATCAGCCGATCGTCACGGACGCGGATAAACCGGCTTGCCGTTGGCGACTTCGTGCGGCCATACGGTCACGAATTTGATGTGGCCGTGCTCGTCGACGTTGATCTGGCCGAGGGGCGTACTCTCGCCGAGCTGCGCGCCATTGGGATCAAGCTCGAACGTACCGTCAAGCGTCTTGAGTTTGCCGGAAAGGCTGAAGACGGCCTTGCGAATTTCCAGCTGGTCGAGGCTCTCGGCGACCGACAACGCCTTTTCGATCACAAGGCCGGTGTTGTAGCCGGCAACGGAGTTAAAGCCGAACTCGACGTTCCCGCCGGCATATTTCTTGTTCCAGGCTTCACGGTATGCCTTCAGCGGCATCCCGAAATTGGGTTCATATTCGATTTCGGACGAGGTGACGTAAGTGAAAATATAATTCAGCGTTTTCGCGCCGAGATTCTTTTCCAAAAGCTCGGTCTCGAGACCCGGATAGATGCAGAACAGGAACTTGAATTTCACGCCGCTGTCTTCGAGGCTGCGGAGGAAGGCGATGTCGTTCGGCGCATAGCCGAGATGAATGACTGCATCGGGGTTTGCCGCGCGAATGTTGTTGATCAGCACCGCGTAATTGGTCGTATCGGTCGGCACGCCCTGATCGTAAACGAATTCGACATCGGTATTCGCTTCCTTGACGAATTTTCGCACGGCGTTCGCCTGCGTGCCGGTGAAATCATTCGTCGAATAGAGCATCGCGACGCGCTTGATGCCGAGCGCCTTGCCGTCATGGGTAATGAAATCCGCAAGCGGCTTCGGCCACACGGACGAAACCGGATCCGACATCAACGCGATATACGGATTGTCCGGCGTGAAGAACGCCGCACCGGTGCCGGTCTGATCGAACAAGAACATCTTGTTATCGCGGGCGATCGGCACTGCCACCGCCGTGAGCACCGACCCTGAATCGGAAACGAGAAGATCGACCTTGTCCTGCGTAATCAGCTGATTGAAGAGGGTAGCGGCGGTCGCGGTGTTGCTTTGGTCGTCATAGGCGATGAGCGTAATGGGAATCTTCTTGTTGAAGGCTTTTACGAAAATTCCACCCTCGGCGTTCTTCTCGTCGATCCAGAGCTTCAAGCCGTAATGCACGGGCATCGAGATGCTCGCGAAGCGTCCCGAGGACGCGTAGAGCGTACCGAGCTTGATTTCCTTCGGGGCATCGGCGGCGTAAGCGCTGCCGAACAGCGGCAGCAGCAGAGCGGCGAACAAGCTCGAACGAACACGGCGAAACATCGATCCCTCCCTATTTCCAACGCTTGGTTGCTTCTTTGATCGCATTTAACAGCGCCCCGGCGTTTTGGCGCAAGCCGCATCTTCCGTCACTGCTACGATCTAAACTATTTTGAAGTCTGTTTTATTTGGCTGGTTGCACTGCGGTATCGGCGCTAAAACACGCGCCGCTCTTGATGAGAGAATTGATCTCCGCCTCTTCCATGCCCGCCTCGCGCAGGATTTCGACACTGTGTTCGCCGAGGCGGGGCGCATCGCGATAAATATCGGGCTGCGAGTGGCTCCAGCGTCCAGGGATGCCGAGATAACGCAATTTGCCCTCGCTCGGATGCTCGCGCAGTTCGAAGAAGCCCACGACTTCGAGGTGCGGGTCGTTCCTCAGGGCCGTAAGATCATTCATCGGCGCGCAGGGCAGATCGTGCCGGCGAAAAATCGCTATCCATTCAGCGGTGGTCTTCGTACGCAAGGCTTCTGCAACAAAGCCGTAAATTTCGTCGTAATGCTGGGCGCGGGCGGTCTGATTGGAAAACCGCGGGTTGGATGCAAATTCGTCTGCGCGTCCGATCGCTTCGAAAAATTCTTTCCATTGCTTGTCGTTGTAGACGAGAAGGCAAACATAGCCGTCGCGCGTGCGATATGGCGCACGGTGAACGCTGAGAATTCGGCTATATCCCATTTCACCGATCGGCGGCTCGAACGAATGGCCGCCGAGGTGATCGCTCAAGACAAACTGCGACATTGTTTCGAACATCGGAATTTCAATCGATTGCCCCATTCCTGTCCGCGCGCGGTGAATGACAGCGGCGAGTACAGCGGGGACCGCGCTCATGCCGACCAGCCGGTCGATGAAGGCAAGCGGCACGTAGCGCGGCTCCTCGGCGCCGGCACGCATCGAGAGCGTCGGTATTGCGCAGAAGCCCTGCATCAAATCGTCATACGCCGGGCGGCCGGCGTAAGGCCCCATCTCGCCGAAGCCGATCAGGCTCGCGTAAATGAGGCGCGGATTGACAGCGGCCAAATCTTCGGGGCCGAGCTTGAGGCGGCGCATGGAGCGCAAGCGCACATTGTGCAGCAATATGTCGGCAGTCTTGCAAAGTCTGATCAAAGCATCGCGGGCGGCCGTCTGCTTTAAATCAAGAACAATGCTCCGCTTGTTACGATTCATTTGCAAATACATCGCTCCCATATCGGCGTTGCGCATGGGGCCGGTCTTGCGCATGACATCGCCGCCGGGTGATTCGACCTTGATGACGTCGGCGCCGTAATCGGCGAGCATCTGCGTCGCATAAGGACCCATGACGATCGAAGTCAGATCGATCACTCGAAGTCCGTGCAACGGCCCGGAGGGCGAAGGCATCACTCGCTCCTTACTGCTTCACGAAGACGCAGAGGCGCGCACGACGCGGGCGGGATTTTCCTCGTAAGGCGGCGAATAGATGACGAGAATCTTCGCGGGCGTTTCTCCGGTCGCGGTGAAAACATGCGGCGTGTCGGCGGGAAAAAAGCAGCAGTCTCCGGGCCCGAGGGTTCGCCGCTCGCCCGCGATTTCAGCAACGGCCATGCCTTCGAGCACGTAGCAGACCTGCTCGATGCCGGGATGCGCATGCGCGAGCGCGCCTTTGCCCGGCTGCAGCGTTCCGTGCACGACCTCCAGCTGCTTGGCGCCGGTGACACTCGGCCCGATCAGCCGGCGATTGAGCGTGCCGTGATGATTGGCCGGACTATAGGCAGGCACGTCTCCGGCTTGAACGAAATAACGCGGCTGCATCGCTTCCTCCGGATCTTATTCATTGCGAAAGGCAATCATCATGTCGGATGCATTGCCCGGTCAACAGCCCATCTCAAGGACCAAAATACATTACTGACAAAAAATGAAAGGGGCCCGGTTCTGACCGAGCCCCTTACCTAACACTCGATGGCTGCCTTGATGTCAGTCGTCGTATTCCGCCGAGATATCCTTGCCCGTGTAATCGGGCATCATCGACGCTGCGATCAGACTGATCACCGCGCAGGCCGCGATGTAGATGGAAATCGCGTAGCCGGAGTGATAAGCGGCGAACAGCGCGGTTGCGATCAGCGGCGCGGGGCCGCCCGCGATCACCGAAGCGAGCTGATAGCCGAGCGAGGAGCCGCTGTAGCGCAAGCGCGGCGTGAAGGACTCGGCAATCAGCGCGGCTTGCGGGCCGTACTGCATGTCGTGCGGGATCAGCGACAACACGATGGCGATGAAGACAAGCAACGGGATGGCGGTGTCGACGAGGCCAAAGAAGATGAAGCCGAAGATACCCATCGTGACAACGCCGATCAGGTACATCTTCTTCCGACCGATGAGGTCGGAGATGTGACCGGCGAGCGGAATCGTCACGAATGAAACGCAGGCTGCCGTGAGCACCGACATCAGAATAAAGTCACGTGACATTTTCAGCGTGCCCACGGCATAGGCGAAGATAAACGCGGTGAAGATATAGAACGGGGCCTGCTCGGAGAGCCGCAAGAGCGCGGAAAGGATGATCTCCTTCGGCTGTTTCTTGATGACTTCGAGGATCGGCGCCTTCTCGATCTTGTTCTTGCGCACGAGTTGCTGGAACACCGGCGTTTCAAGTATGCCCAAGCGGATCCAGAGACCGACCGCGACCAAAACAATCGAAAGCGCGAACGGAATGCGCCAGCCCCAGGTGAAGAACTGATCGCCCGACCATGTGCTGAAGGCGAGAACCGCAAGGTTTGACAGGAACAGCCCGCATGGCACGCCGAATTGGGGCCATGCCGATACCAAGCCGCGCTGCTTATGCGTGCGCGCCCATTCCATCGACAGAAGAATGGAGCCGCCCCATTCGCCGCCGACGCCGATGCCCTGGATCATCCGCAGGACGGTCAGAATCACCGCGCCCCAGATGCCGATCGATGCGTAGGTCGGCACGAACGCGATGAGGAAGGTCGCGATGCCCATGCACAAGAGCGTCGCAATCAGCGTGGCCTTGCGGCCAATGCGGTCGCCGTAGTGGCCGAAAATCGCGGCCCCGATCGGACGGCCGACAAAGCCGATGAAGTAGGTGCTGAAGGCGGCGAGCGTTCCCGTCAGCGGATCTTCATTCGGAAAGTAAAGCTTGCCGAAGATGAGGCCGGCGGCCGTGCCATAGAGGAAGAAGTCATACCATTCGATCGCCGTGCCGACCGTCGAGGCAATGACTGCCTTGCGCAGCTGCGCGCTGTGATCGGCCTCGGACATTTTTCCATAAGTGGCGACGTTAGCCATGGATCCCTCCCGTTGTTTCTGCAATCCCCTGACCGGGCTCTAGGCGGCCCTTTTCAATTCCATATCGAGATTATTTAAGCTCGGCTTGCATTACAAGACCTGGAGGCAGGCTTCACCGGGAGCGGAATTCCTCGCAGGCACCGCACGCGTTTTGCAGCACGAGCCGCTCTGGCACCATCGCTCGCGGCGACATTAGCCTGAAGTCGAAGTTCAGCGCGCGTGCCCTTCAGCGGCCGTTATGGGTTCCGTTAATCACGCCGCATTCGAGTTTCGTGAAGGGGACGAAAGACAATGTGCCGCCATTATAGATGTCAGCCCGCGTGACGGTGAAGGAGCCGTCGGCATTCTGTTGCTTCGTGACCTTCAATATGTGCTGCGCGCCGGGCGGCCCAACCGGGATCACCATCATACCGTTCGGTTTCAGCTGGTCGAGAAGCGACGGCGGGATGTGATCGATCCCGCAGGTCACGATGATCTTGTCGAATGGCGCTTCTTCCTGCCAGCCGTAATAGCCGTCGGCGTTCTTGGTGTTGATGGCCTTGTACTCGCTGTAGCCCTGCCCGATCAGTGTGTCGTAAAGCCTGCGGGTCCGCTCGGCCAAAGGCTTTATGATCTCGATCGAGAATACTTTATCCGTCAGATTCGAAAGATACGCGGACTGGTAACCGGAACCGGTGCCGATCTCGAGCACCTTATTGCCGAGCTGGATTTCGAGAGAATTAGTCATGCGCGCGACGCTGTGCGGGCCGGTGATCGTCACGCCATAGCCGATGTCGAGGTAGTGCCATTCGTACGCCCGCTCGAGGTTTTGCTTGGTGACGAAATCCTCGCGTGGCGTCATTAGATAAGCGCGTTTGTCGCGGATATCCCAGACATCGTGATGGGTGATCAGCGCCTGGAAACGATCCCACCGCTCACCAAGGTATTTCGGATCTTCTCCGCGCGCCTTCTGCATCCACTCGATGAAGGCCGCCCGGTTGTCCATTGGCGGCGCGGCATTCCAGTCATATGCGATGGGCACGTTGGCCATAGCCGTGGCCGGCAATAAGCCATTCACGAGCACGGCGCTCGCGCCCATAAGGACTTTGCGGCGGCTCATTTGCTCGTTCATGGAAACGCCGCTCCTCCGGGCTGCGATCATCCGGCGAATGCCATCTCAAATATCGGCGTGATGTATTTTGCAAATGAGATCAAATCGCGGCGTTGGCAGCTGCGACCATCAGCAGCGATTTGAACAGCGGACACGCCGATTTATTTTCCTTGTCAACAATAAACAAACTCCACCGCGATACGGTCCGTATCGCGGTGGAGGCGGAAATTCAGACGTTTACTGACGAGCGACGGCTTTCGTCTCGATCAACTTGACCGCATCGAGTTGACCGGGGCCGCACGGCTTTCTTTGCGGGCATGCGCCTTCAACCGGCGCTACCGCCGATGCCCGCAACGCCTGCTCGATCACATCAGGCTTGCGACGCCACTCCGGATGCACCGCGAGGGCGAGGGCGATCGCACCGGCGACGTGCGGCGCTGCCTGCGAAGTGCCGTTATAGGCGTGATAATTTTGGCCATCGAGAGTGCTCCAAACGCCAAGCGACAGCCGTAGCTTGCGGCCGAACAGCATGAAATCAGCCGCCTGGGTCACATCTCCGCCCGGCGCCATGATCGTTACGGCGCCATAGTTGGAATACGGAGCGAGACGTCCCTGCGGATCGCTCGCCGCCACCGATATGATGCCAGGGCACCCGGCGGGCGCGGCGTTCTTCACGTCATCCTGGATCTTGTGACACTGGGTATTATTCGGCCCCGGCGCGCAGGATCGATTGTTGTCGTCGATCCACTCGCCGTTTCCCGCAGCTGCTACTACGATGACGCCCTTCTGGCGCGCGGCTCGAATGGCGTCGATATAGAGACCGGCAGTCTCCTCGGTGCATTCGAACTGTCTCGAATTGATCCGGAGCGGACCGCCAAGGCTCATATTGATGATGTCGGCGGGATGATCGTTGATCGGCATGCCTTCGACGGGAAGACCCGCCGCCCATCGAATGCCATCGGCGATATCCGTGCTCGAGCCGCCGCTTGGTCCGAGAACGCGGACAGGAAGGATCGTCACCTGCCAGGCGACGCCCGCGATTCCCATATTGTTGTCCGAGCCCACGGCGCCGATCGTTCCTGCGACGTGCGTGCCGTGATAGGAATTGGTGCCGCCCGCGGGGCACGCATCGCCCGGGTCAAAGGCGCCCGGCGTGCGTTTCAAAACTTGGTTGGTGCACAAATTCCGGCTTACGAAATTATAGCCTGCCAGGACATTCCCTGAGCCCGCGATGTCTTCCTGATCGAACAGGATTCCGGTGTCGAGCACCGCGACAACGATGTCCTTGCTGCCTTTGGTCAGCTTCCACGCACCCACCGCGTTCATGCCGATGGGCGGCGGCTGGTAGTCCCACTGCAGATTAGCCTGAAAGAACGGATCGTTGGGGGACATCGCCGACCGCGGCGTCCCGCCTCCGCCCTGGAGGTCGAGCTTTTGCAATTGCATCTTTGCGCCGCCCGGCGCGCCCTGTGTCGGCGGTTCGATGGTCATGATCCAGTTCGGATGAGCGTATTTCACCCGTGGATCGTTATCCTTCAGCTGCTTTGCGACTTCCTCAAGCACCGTATATTCAGAGGCCGGATTGTCGCGCACGCTTCGCTGGGTTTCTTTTGGAAAATCGATATGTACCTGCAGCGAGGTTTCGCCGATCTTCTTGACGTTCACACTATCCGGAACTGCACCGCGGACGCGCAAGCTCTTGCTTTTCGTATCGCGTATATCTTTGATCGCATCATCGCGGTCCTGCGGGGACTTGTATCCGACGATCAGCTCTCCTGGAACGAACTGTTGCGTTGCATTTGCTTGCGCGAACGCGCGGTCGACAAACACTTGCAGCAGCCAGGTTCCGGTCAAGCCGATTAGGGCGAGGCGCAACCACGGCATAATTTCCTCCTGCGTTTTAAATGAGCGGGACATCACGCCCTTACTGCCGGCTCGCGCGGCGAGAAACGCCATGACCGCCGCTGCCAAGCGCAGCCACGACACGCGTCAATCTCGACGCTGTCAAATTCACGATTATTCCTTCCCCCGAACTGGCGATAACTTCACCATCGAAGCTCTTTCTTCGTCAAGGCATTGGGAAAGCTTGACGGAGACGTCTAATACCGCGCCCCGTGGTCGAGAGTGTGAGGGCTCGACTATGGCGGATTTCGCACAGATTGTTGTTCGTCGTGGAATTTAATGCGCTAAATCCTAGACAAGACCCACTACAATAGGGTGGCGTTACAGTCCTTTCATCTTTGCCGCCGGAATACGATACGGAAGTCGTTTGGTGGCCGGCCTCTCTTGTTAACAAGGCGAATAGATACCCCGTAAACACTGGAACGGCAGCATTGGCAGCGAAAGATACCTTCTCCATCCAAAAGCAGATTTGGAATGTGCTTGGCCCCGGCCTTGTGACGGGAGCCGCCGATGACGATCCGAGCGGGATCGCCACCTATTCGCAGGCGGGCGCGCAATTCGGCTACACGCTCGCGTGGACGATGTTTCTCACTCTGCCGTTTATGGCCGCGATCCAGATCATCAGCGCCTGCATCGGCTGGGGAACGGGCGAGGGACTCGCGACCAATATCGGCAAACGATTGCCGCGGCCGGTTCTCTATTTTCTCGTGGCCCTTCTGGCCGCGGCGAATACGATCAATATCGCCGCCGACCTTGCCGCCATGGGCGAGGCGCTTGGTCTCGTCGTCGGCGGCTATGTATTCGTCTATGCCTTCGCCTTTGGCGTCGTCTGCCTGCTTGCGGAAATTTTCATTCCTTATCACCGTTACGCGGCCTACTTGAAAGTCTCGACCTTCGTCCTCTTCGCCTATGTCGTAACCGCCTTCACGGTTAGCCTGCCATGGGGCGAGGTGCTGACTTCGACATTCATTCCTCACCTCTCGCTCGACCGCGATATGTTGCTGACGGTGGTTGCGGTATTCGGCACGACCATCAGCCCTTATCTCTTTTTCTGGCAGGCCTGCCAGGAGGTTGAGGAATCACGGCTCAGTCACCGGCATCGATACCGCGCCAAGACCTCGCCGAAGAATTACTTCCGCAATATCTCGATCGACACTTGGACCGGGATGGTTTTCTCCAACCTCATTGCCTTCTTCATCATTGTAACAACAGCCGCAACGCTGCACACGAACGGCATCACCAACATTCAGACCGCCTCGCAGGCCGCCGAAGTGCTGCGGCCGCTCGCGGGCAATCTCACGTTTTTTCTTTTCGCCCTCGGCATCATCGGAACGGGACTGCTCGCGGTGCCCGTGCTCGCGGGATCCGCCGCCTATGCGGTGGCCGAAACCTTTGGCTTTCGCGGCAGCCTCGAACTGCCGGCAAGCCGCGCGCTCGGATTTTATGCCCTCATCAGCGCCGCGACGCTCGGCGGCGCGCTGCTGACGGTCACGCGCATCGATCCGATCACCATGCTGTTCTGGACCGCGGTGATCAACGGCATTGTCGCCGTGCCGATTATGATCGCCATGATGTTGGTGGTTTCGAACGGAAAACGCATGGGGACGCTAGCGATTCCCGCTTGGCTTCGCAGGCTCGGCTGGGCCGCCACCGCTCTAATGGGGGTCACGGTCGTGGCGTTAACTTGGTCGAGTATCGCTGGATAGATCTCGGTGTACGCAGCGGCTTTCGGCGCTATTTGCTGGCGCCTTCGATTTTGATCGAACTCTTGAAGCTCGGCCCTTCGACCTTCACCGCGCGCGTGTCGCCACTATTCGGCTGGGCGGTCTCGAACCGAAGCGAGCTTTTGAAAGCCGAGGCTGGCTTTTCGATTTTGGACGCGCCCGCTCCGATCTGAAGCGAATCCGTAAGGGCGGATTCGGCCGACGCACTCGCGATAAAGCAGCCGAGGATCAGGCCGATTGCAGTAAAGACGGCAACGCTTCGCATGGCGCTTCCTTTCGCGGCAACATGGGTCATCGCCCGCCGTGCATAAACTATGCGAACGAAATTGGACATTTCAATGAAATGACAGCGTTTCACTGTTCGGAGATTGTCCAGGTGACCACCTGACCCTGTTCAAGATTGACTGCGTTGCTGGCGTTGCGGCCATCGGAAGCCACGGCCGAGATCTGGTGAAAACCGACATGCTCCTGCGTCGTGCACGACAGATTTGAAAGCGCCCGGCAGGAATTTCTTCCATCAACGTAGAGATCGAGCGTTACGCTCGTGTGATTCTCCAGAACGATCTGACCGTATCCGGTCTGGGCATCACCGGTAACGACGGATGCAATCAGACCCGCGCCGATCAACAGTCCAAACCCTGCCAATCCGGCGAACCGTAAAAGCCTCGCTGACATTGCTAATCCCTTCCCGCGATCAATAGCTTAGGCAGCGACTATCATTCAGCAAGAATGAAATTGCAATCGCGGGCTGTTCCCAATCTCGCCATTTTGCCGTCATCCGGAGCCGTTGCGAGTCCTTGGGCAGCCACAGTGAAGCTGATCGGTAAACCAGTATTTTTCATTTTGGCGACGTCGCAGCGCCCCGATTGGAACGAATTTTAGCCCGCGGCCCGGGGAATTATTCCGAAACGACCATCCGCAATTAAGGGCTGGGGAGCGGATGATCGCTGCGAGAGTGTATCGCGTGAAAGTCCCCGCCTGCGTTCAGAGGATTGTCTTCCTCGCGGCCGTCGCCCTTGGTGGCGTGACGGGCGCGGCGGCCGTATTCGCTGCAGCTCCGACGGTGGCCTCTGCACAGACCATCATCTCGGCCATCGCCGTGCAGGGCAACCGGCGCGTCGATACCGAAGCCATTCTCGGTTATGTCGCGATCAAGCCTGGTGACCGGGCTGATCCCCTTAAGATCGACGAAGCGTTGAAGGCGCTCTACGCCACGGGCCTCTTCGCGGACGCCCGCATCGATCTCTCAGGCAACCGCCTCGTGGTGAAGGTGGCGGAAAATCCGGTCATCGGACGCGTTGCTTTCGAAGGTAACAAGAAGATCAAGGATGATACGTTGCTCGCCGAAATCCAATCGAAGGCGCGCGGGCCGCTATCGAAAACAACCGTGCAAGCTGATGTGCAGCGGATCATCGAGGTCTATCGGCGCGGCGGGCGTACCGATGTCCAAGTCGACCCCAAGATCATCGATCGCGGCCAGGGCCGCGTCGATCTCGTCTTCGGGATCAACGAAGGCGAAAAGACAACCGTCAGGAAAATCGTCTTCGCCGGCAACAAGGCCTATTCCGATTGGAAGCTCCACGACGTGGTCACGACCACGGAGACCAATTGGCTAAGCTGGATCAAGAACACCGATGTCTACGATCCCGACCGCGTCAGCGCCGATGAAGAGCTGTTGCGGCGTTTCTATCTCAAGAACGGTTACGCCGACTTTCGCATTGTCTCAGCCAATGCAGCGGTCGATAAGACGGTTGGTGGATTTGTCGTCACGATCACGCTCGACGAAGGCGAGCAGTATCGAACCGGCAAGGTCAATGTGATTTCGAACCTCCGCGACGTGGACCCGGCAACCATTCGTGGCCTCGTGAAGACGAAGGCAGGCGAGATTTACAACGCCGAACTCGTTGAGAAGACGATCGAGGATCTCACCGTCGAGCTTGCCAAGCGCGGTTACGCCTTCTCGCAGGTACGGCCGCGCGCTGATCGTGATTTCGCGACGCATCGCATCAATCTCACTTACGTCATCGAGGAAAGCAGTCGCGTCTATATCGAACGCATCAACATCCGCGGCAACACGCGCACGCGCGATTCTGTGATCCGGCGCGAATTCGATATCTACGAGGGCGACCCCTATAACCGCACGCTCATCGAGCGCGCCGAACGACGGCTCAAGAACCTCGGCTATTTCAAGTCTGTGAAGATCGCCAACGAACCGGGCTCGGCGCCCGACCGCGTAATCATCAATGTCGACATCGAAGAGCAGCTCACCGGCGAGTTTTCGATCGCCGGCGGCTATTCGACTGCAGCCGGCTGGGTGGCGGAAGTCTCCATCGGCGACAGCAATTTCCTCGGCACGGGCAAGTCCGTGCGCACGTCCGTCTCCTATGGAGAGTATCAGCGCGGCTCCGAGTTCACCTACACCGATCCTTATCTCTTGGGCGACCGCATCGCCGGTGGCTTCAGCCTTTACGCCAAGGAGCAGCTGCAAAGCAGCTACCAGAGCTACAATGTCTCCACGATCGGCGGTTCATTGTTCGCCAACTTGCCGCTCAACGACGATCTCACGTTCGGGACGCGCTATTCCCTCTTTCAGCGCAATCTCTCGGCGCCGTCGGGTTGGGCGGACGGATGCCGGACTCTCGCCGGCGGGATCGTGTATCCGGTCGACGCCAATAATGTGCCGTGCAGCACCGCGGGTTTTGCCGGAGGCGGAGGTCTTTCCGCGGGCACCTATAACGCCAACGAAGTGTCACCCGCGATCAAGCAGGCGCTCGGAACCACGCTCACCTCGTCGATCGGCTATTCGCTCGTGTACAAAACCCTCGACAACAACAGGAACCCGACGAGCGGCATCTACACGAACTTCAGCCAGGACTATGCCGGCCTCGGCGGCGACAGCAACTATCTTCGCTCAACAGTCGATAGCCGTTATTATCAGCCGCTCGGCGGTGAAGTCGTCGGCATGGTCCGCGCACAGGCGGGCTATGTCACCTCGACCGGCAGCAGCAGCCAGCTGCCGATTCTCGACCAGTTCTTCAAGGGGCCGGAGCTCGTGCGCGGATTCCAGCCGATGGGCATCGGCCCGCGCGATCTTGGCTCGCAAAACACCGATGCCCTTGGCGGCTCGCAATATTGGGCGACGACCGCGGAAATGCAGTTCCCGCTTTCATTCCTACCAAGCGATCTCGGACTTAAAGCGGCTGTCTTCGCTGATGCCGGCTCGCTTTGGGGCTACAAAGGCGGCACTACGTTCACGGCCAATCCGGCCTACGGCTCGGGAGCGGGACAAGTCGCTTGCCCTAAGGGGACGACTGGTCCCAAAAACAACGTTGACGTTTGTCTCGCCGATTCCAGCGCCGTTCGATCGTCCCTCGGCGCGAGCCTCATCTGGTCGTCGCCCTTCGGGCCAATCCGCTTTGATTTGGCCCAGGCACTCACGAAGCAGTCTTACGACAAGACGCAGCTTTTCAGTTTCAGCGGCGGTCCGGGATTTTAGCAGCCGGTGGGCGCCAATATGCATGGGGCAAAGCCGAGCAACCGACGAGCGGCGATTCTCGCCCTATGCGCTGCAAGCCAGCGGGTCGGCCGGAATCCGATCGCGGCTCTGCAGTCTATTTCCCGTTGAAGTTTTTCAGTTTTTCGACCAGCAAATCGAACGTCTTCGCAGCTTCCAGGATGCTGCCGAGCGTAACTCCGCCGCTCGTGCTCACGTCATACTCGAAGCTGAAATTGCCATCGCTCTCGATGTAGGCCCTGGCGAAGCGGTAGCTGTTATTCCATGCGTTGGCGTAGTTGACCGTCAGCGACGGATCTTTTGTAAATCCAAGATAGAATTCTACGACCGAGCAATTGTCGCCAGAGCAGCCAGCCGTAAATACATACGTTGCGTACCCGCTCATCTGGGACTTCAGATATTTGGTGCCATCGTTCCCCGACTGGAGGACAGCTTTATATCCGCCCGCTTCCAGTATGCCCTTGACCTGTTCCACCGTAACCGACGTTACAACTTGAGATGGGTCCACCGCTTTTGTCTGCGCATCTTGCGCGGAAGCCCAACCCGGAATGACCAGGACAGAACACAAGACAGCGATTTTTACCGTTAGGGTCAGCGCGCGCATGAGCTTTTCATTCCGAACATTACGGGGTTGACGCCGAGGTTGTGGAGATAAGCTAAGTGTATCCGCCAGAAGAGTCTTGGCCTTTGTAACAAGGACGGCGACAGTTGAACGCAATTTACGGGCACTGGCAAGAAGGTTTGGCCATCTGTAATACCCGCCCTCTTTATCGTTCCACGACAGTTCGCCGCACCGGCTGCTCGAAGTTAGGGGGGCTCGACCTTGATAAGACTTCACATTAAAAATCGTCTGGCGCTATGCTGGCTCCGCTGAATTGCCGGAATTGGGCGCAAACTACGAACAGGGTGCGATCCCATGAAGGAACCTGTCATGCGAAATAACGCATTTCTTTTCATCGTGCCCGCCACGCTCTGCTGCTGGACCGCAGGCGCATGGGCTCAGTCAGCTCCAACCAATCTCCCCGTTCCAAAAGCCGAACTTGCGCTCAACAATTGGGATTCTCCTGGCAAGTATCAGCTGTCGATTAACAGCGCGAGTAAATCTGGCTTGGAGCGCAACGATATCAACACCAAGGGCGGTCCCGGCGGCAACGCAAACTCGCCTGCCTCCACATTGTCGGAAAGCATTCGCGCGGCAGTTCAGGTCCCGGCGACGGACGCTGCTTCCAAGGTGGCCGTTCTTCAGGAACTCAAGGCACCGAACGCAGGTGCGGACCTTGCGGTACAAAGGTCGAGTGTGAAGCCTGAACTCAACCAGCGTTAATCGCACGGCGTAAACAAGGATTATCTCGCCCGGGGTTAACCGCCCCCGACAATGGCTCTCATATAGAGAGGAGAATTTAATGCGCATCATTGCTGCGCCGATCGGATTATGTGCATTCCTTGCGTTTTCGCCCGCCAAGGCCCAGGACACCGTTGTGCACACGCTCGGCGCCATCGCGCCGACCAGAGATCAAATCAAATCGTTTCCCAAAGCCAGCGTACCGAAGTTTCGTGAGGCATTGCCGGCGAAAGTGGATCTGTCGGCGAACATGCCTCCCATCGGCGATCAGGGCGGCATGGGCGCTTGCGTGGCCTGGTCTGCGGGCTACGGGCTGCGGTCTTATTATCTAAAGAAGAATGCCAAGGCGGACATTTCAAAACCCGAAAACGTTCCCAGCCCGGCCTATATCTTTAACCACGGCTCCGCCATGGACCAACCGAATGTGCCCTGTGCAAAGCGAGGCATGCTGATTTCGATCGCTTTGGAAACGCTGAAAGGCGGCGTCGTGTCGGCGGCCGAAATGCCGTATAACGACAAAACCTGCGGGCCGCCGCCCGATCTCGAAATGCAGTCCCGCGCCAAGAAATTTCGCATTGATGGCTGGGCATTCGTCGACCCCGACGACTTTACCGCGATCAAAACATCGCTCGCGAACGGCGACCCTGTAGTCTTTGGCATGCAGGTGTCGGCAGACGATCTCTCCAAGTTCGGGGATCCCAAAAAGAGCAAGGTTGACGGTGTCTACAAACGAAATCCGAATGCAGCCACGGACGGCGGACATGCAGAAGTCTTGATCGGCTATGACGATTCGAAACAAGCGTTTCGCGTGCAGAATTCGTGGGGACCGGATTGGGGCGATCATGGCCGCTTCTGGCTCTCGTACGAGACTTTCAAGAGCGATGCGACTGACGCCTATATCGTCCGTGTCGGAGCAGATCAGTAATCATCGTTAACACCCGGCCGACGTTCGCCGCGCCGGCCGGGTTTTTCGAAAGGCTGGAGTCGACGACTCATCGTCTTTTGCCAAAGGCAACGGACAAAACGCGCGCCGGCAATAAACCGGCTTAAAAATAAGTAATACCGGTGCCTTAGAGGCGCCAGAAATCAGCCTCCTTCGTTCGCGCGAATGGCAACGGCGACACGAACGGAGAATTCAAATGCGCCGTAGAGATTTTCTTGCTTGTGCCGCCGCGCTCGTTCTCATCGATCCAACGCGAGCAACCTTTGCAACGCCACTCGCTTCCGCTCAAACGCTCGCGGCTCAATCGCGGCTTTCGTTCCGATTGATGGCGGGCCTCAGCGCGACGCGGCGGCGCGGGGCCAATCTGACAATATCACCAGCAAGTTTAGCCGCTGTAATTTCACTCATCGATCTCGGCGCCAATACCCCATTACACGCTTCGTTTTGTCGCTCGCTTGGTTTTGAGGGCAACGGCGGTGATGCCCTTCTTGAAAGTCTGCGGCAAGTGATCAGTGGGATTCTAAACGACAATAGAGGGCGAGTGCTTCTCGCCAACGGCCTGATCATCGATCCGCGCATCAATCCGGTCGAATCGACCATCGCCAAGATGCAGTCGACCGGCGCGGAAATCACGATCGGTGATGTAACTGATCCCGCGGTAATGAAGCGCATCAATGATTGGGTTTCGACGCGAACCAAAGGCCGCATTCCCGCGATACTCGACGCCCCGCCCGAGAAGGGCGCGGTCGCGCTCAATGCAATCTATTTCAAAGACGATTGGGAGAGCCCCTTTGACAAGGGCGCGACGAAACCGCGCCGCTTCTACAGTCTGGATCGCGAAACCGAAGTATCGATGATGCGACAAGCTACGGTCTGCTCCTTCCGGCGCGAAGGCCGTTTCGTGGCGGTTGATCTACCTTACGTGCATAGGCGCTATTCGTTTGCGGTCATCACGACCGTCGATCGGCCCGCTGCGGCGGACGAATTTGCAGACGTCGCGCATTGGCTCGACGGCAATGCGTTTTCCGCCGGTCCTGTGCGGCTTCTGCTGCCAAGTTTTACGGCGACCGAACAGGCCGACTTGCTGGATCCGCTCAAGACCAAGGACCTCGCCAATGATCTTGCGTCTCCATCCGCGTTCGAAGGTCTTGCCGCTTTTCCCGTTACCATGACGAGCATATTGCAGCGGCTCTTTCTGAAGGTAAGCGAACAAGGCACCGAGGCCGCTGCCGCGACCGGCGTGATGATCGCGGGGCGCTCAATGCACATCGAGGAAAATGAGATTGTGATCGACAAGCCTTTTTTATTCGCGCTGCGCGATTCTGAGACCGGCCTGATTTTGATGTCGGGCTATATCGGTACGCCAAAAAGCGAGGCGATAATCTAAAAAACGGACCCCGCTGGGGACCGGTCGGCTGGCACCGCAAAGCTGATCGAACCGGTCTCCAACGCCCATTCCTTGCTAACGGGGAATTTTGCAGGGAAATTGCCGCTTCGATCGAGAGATTCGGCGGCCGCCATCACGAGCCGTGCGCATGGTTATAACGTTGCGCTGACGTGAAGTTGATGCCGAAAACCGCAAATTTTTCGCTCGCGCGGCTTTATAGAGCGAGGTCTTCGCGCGCATCATCGGTCTTCCTTAATGGAAGATACGGGCAATGCACGCATCGGCGGCAATCGGGATCATGTGCAAGGCACCGCGGCCTGGGCACACGAAAACGCGGCTTGCGGTGATGATCGGAGCGGAACGCGCGGCGGCGCTGTCCGCCTGTTTCCTGCGCGACGTCGCGGCGGCGATCGAGGCGGTGCCCGAAAGCCTCGGCCGCAAGGGCTACGGAATTTACGCGCCGGCCGGCGCCGAAGCCGATTTACGGCAAGCGTTGCCGCCATCGTTCGGCCTCATGCTGCAAGCCGATGCAAATTTCGGCAGCTTGCTGCATGGCGCCGTGGTCGACCTTCTGGCGGCCCACCATGATTGCGTCCTCCTCGTCAACAGCGACAGCCCGACCTTGCCGGCTTTATTCCTGGCCGAGGCCATCGAAGCCTTGCGCCGGCCCGGTGACCGCGCGGTGCTCGGGCCGGCGAGCGACGGCGGCTACTACCTGATCGGATTGAAGGCTGCCCATCCGCATCTATTCAAGGATATCCCGTGGGGCACGAGCGAAGTCACGCCGCTCACCATGAAACGAGCCTCCCAGATCAACCTCGAAGTTGCCCTCTTGCCAGAGTGGTACGACGTCGACGACGCGGAATCCTTCGGCTGGCTGCGCGAGGAGCTTGCGGGGCACTCGCGCCGATTCACGTCAGGCGGCGCGGCGGCGGCCACGCGCGCGTTGCTCGCATCATTCGCGGGGGCGGCGCAGTGAGGAGCGCGCCTGCGGCGGCTCCAAGCTGCGCCTTGTCCGCCACCCACGGATTTTATTGTCTCGCGCTGCTCGGAGCGTTAGTCGTCGCCCTCACCTTCTTCGCTTCCTTCGCGCTTCGGATCTATGGCGACACTGCCTATATCGTCTGCGCGGTCGCGACCGGTCTCGTGGCGTTGGCATCGACCGCGGTCGCGGAGCGCGCGCCGTCCGTCAAGGCGATCTGGCTGATCGTCGGCGTCGCCATCTTGCTGCGCGGCGCTCTCCTGCTCATGGAGCCGCTCCTATCCAGCGATATCTACCGCTATATTTGGGACGGCAAGGTGCAGGCGTTCGGCGTCAATCCCTATCGCTACGTCCCCGCCGATGAGGCGCTCGCCGCCCTTCGCGACGCGAATATCTATCCCCACATCAACCGCGCCAACTATGCGGTGACGGTCTATCCGCCGGTTGCCGAGATGTTCTTCCTGCTGGTGACGCGGCTTGGCGAGAACGTCACCACGATGAAAGCGGCCTTGCTTGCCTGCGAGAGCGTGACGGCGGCCATCATCTTGCTGTTGCTGCGGCGGCTGCAGCGCCCGCTGACGCGTCTCGTGGCTTATGCATGGCACCCGCTGCCATTGTGGCAGATCGCCAATAGCGGCCACGTCGATGCGCTGATGGTCGCCCTGATGATGCTGGGAATCTTTCTCGCGCTGGCGCAAAAGCCGCTGCGCGGCGCGGCGGTGGTCACGCTTGGCGCATTGGCAAAACCGTTGGCGCTTCCCGCCCTCCCCGCGCTGTGGCGGCCGTGGGACTGGAAGCTGCCGCTGATCTGCTTGGCCGTGATCGTGGTTTGCTATGCGCCGTATCTCTCGGTCGGCAAAGGCGCGCTCGGATTTCTCACCGGCTATCTCGCCGAGGAAGGGCTCAATAGCGGCGAGCGCATCTGGCTCCTTGCCGCCGTGCGAGCGCTCGTGGGCGGGCTTCCAGGCGATTATATTCTGTATATCGCCGTTGCGGCTTTGATCACGGGGATCTTGGCGCTGATGGCCGCGTTTCGCGCGCCGCGATCCGTTGAATCAACGCTCGCGGACATCAACAGGCTGTTACTTGTTTCGTTGTTCCTGTTGTCGCCAATCTATCCTTGGTACTTTCTGGCGGCAACGCCGTTTGTCGCGCTTGTCGGCGGCGCGCCTGTATGGGTGCTTACGGTCGGTGCGTCGCTACTGCATGCGGAAGTAGGTGGCGCCATGTTCGTTCCGTTGATTGCCCGCCAGTCGATCTTGTATGGCGCGTTTTTGCTGACCTGTGCCTATTCGGCATGGCGTGTCTGGCGCGATACGGGAGAGTATCAGCGATGAATCAGCCGCTAGGCCGCGACGAAGCCCTCGCGCAGGTCGACCCGCGCCGCTACCACGAATCCGTCACCGGCGCGCCAAGCGCAATCGCGAGCCGCGAGCCGCTCTGCCTTTATCTCGAGACCACCAATCGCTGCAATCTCTTGTGCACGACCTGTCCGCGCACCTACGAAGAGCTCGAGCCGCCCGCCGATATGAGCTGGGAATTGTTCACCTCGATCGTGGACCAGGCGCCCAATCTCGTACGCGCCGTACTGCATGGCGTCGGCGAGCCCATGCTGGTGAAGAACTTGCCGCGGATGGTGCGCTACCTGAAGGACCGCGGCGTCTACGTTCTCTTCAACACCAACGGCACCGTTTTGAACGAGCGGAACGGCCGCGCGCTGATCGCCGCCGACCTTGACGAGCTGCGCGTCTCGCTCGACGCCGCCAACGCCAAGAGCTTCAAAGAAATCCGCGGCAAGAATTATTTCGACCGGATCTTGAAAAACGTGCGCGCCTTCCGCGCGCTGCAGGAAAAAGAGGGTTTTGAGAAGCCGCGTGTCTCGGCCTGGCTCACCGGCCTGAAGGAGACGATCAAGGAGCTGCCGGCTTTTGTGCGGGTCGCCGCCGAGATCGGCGTAAAGGAGGTCTATCTCCAGCGCCTCGTTTTCTTCGACGAAAATTCCATCGGCATGGCGCGGCCGGATCAAGCGCTGTTCGAGCGCGTGACGCACGAGGAATCACATTACATCGATGAATCCGAGCGGCTCGCGCGGTCGCTCGGCATTGCCTTCAGCGCCTCGGGAGCGGCATCCGAGCCCGGCATCAGCCTGAAGAAATCCGAGGGCCAATCGCCCTGGTCGTTGTGCCGGCGGCCGTGGACGCTCATGTACATCACCGCCAATGGCCGCGCGCTTCCTTGCTGCATCGCGCCGTTCTCGCAGCGCGGCTACGAGCATTACACGCTCGGCGACGCGACCCAACAGACGCTGCGCGAAATCTGGAACGGGCCGGCCTATCAATCGTTTCGCGCGGCACTCCTTTCCGACACGCCGCCAAAGGCGTGCGCCAATTGCGGCTTGCGCTGGAGCCTGTGAGCATAAAGGTCACCGCGGACGGCTCGATGGCATCGGCCAATCCGATCGTTTCCGCGATCATTCCGTGTCTTGAAGAAGAAGATGCGATCGCGGCGGTGGTGGCCGCGGTCTTCGCCGCCGGCGTTTCCGAAGTCATCGTCGTCGACGGCGGCTCGCGCGATCGCACCGTCGAACGCGCGACGGAGGCCGGCGCCCGCATCGTCGTCGAGCGCAAGCGCGGATACGGCCGCGCGGTACAGGCCGGCATCGCCGCCGCGCGCCCAGATGCTTCGGTCCTGCTGTTCCTCGACGGCGACGGCAGCGACGACCCAAAATTCATTCCGGACTTGATCGCGCCGATCGCCACCGGGCGCGCGGCGTTCGTGCACGGCTCGCGCCTCCGCGGCGGCCATGAACCGGGAAGCCTTTCGCTCCCGCAGATCGTCGCCGGCCGCCTCGCCGGTCTCTTGTTGCGCCTTGTCTACGGCGTGCGCTTCAGCGACATGTCGCCCTTCCGCGCCATCCGGCGCGACGCGCTCGCGCGGCTCGGCATGCGCGAGCCGACCTATGGCTGGAATCTCGAAATGCAGATGCGGGTCGCCGCCGCGAAGCTGCCCATGGCGGAGATCGCGGTCACGCAACGACGCCGCATGGGCGGCGTCTCGAAGGTGTCGGGCAATTTGATCGCCGGAATCGCGGCGGCGTGGACGATCGTCGCCACCTTTTTGCGGCTAACGTTGCGTCGCGAACGCCGCTGAGGTCAGCCGGCGATCCGCAGCAGCCAACCGAAGAACCCCGAACCGTCGCGCACTGCCGCGACTTCGCGGCGAAGCCACGCATCGAAGCCAAGGCTGCGGCCGGCGGCATAAAGCGAGAACAGGAACATGAGCGAGGCCAAGAATATGTAGGACCACGACCATTCCTCGGGGCTGCCGGGAAGATAAATGCCGAGCCACAAATTCAGTACGAACAGGATCGCGACCGCGCTCACGAGGCGCACGCCGAGCCCGAGGATCAGCGAGACGGCGAAGGTGAACTCCGCCAGGAACACCAGCGGATTGAAAAGATAAAGATGCGGGATGATAAAATTCGTGACGAAGTCGCGATGAAATTCAAACGCCGCGCGCTTCGCCATCTGCTCGACCCAATATTGCAGTCCGGGCGAAACCGGCAGCGGCAGCTTCCACAGCATGCCCTCGAACCACATGCATCCGATCAATACGCGCACGAACCAGGTGCCAAAGTGCACGGCGGTGCGCTGCGCGGGATCGTCCCGCCAGTTGCGGATGGCGATCACGAGGCTCGCAAGGATCAACGCGAGAAAGAGCGCCATCAACAAATAGCGCCAGACGCCGAGCGCCATGTAATCGCCGGTGGCGCCGGTCAGGAACTGCCAGATGTCGGTGAAGGGATTTCTCGGCATCGATCATCTCCCGCAAATGCTGGTGGATTTTTCCTCATGCGAATTTCTCAGTCCCAACCGGACGGCTGATCTCGGCGTCGCTGGGCGCTTCCGAAAGCCGCGTTGCCATCGCGTCGATGCGGAGCCGCCGCCGCAAGCCGCGCGACAAGACATCGACGCCCATCGACAGAAACGCCGTCGCCGCGAGCAGCACCACCGCGACATCGAGCTTGATCTCGGAGATTGCCGCGTCAACGTAATAGCCGAGTGTTGTAATCCCAAGAATGCCGAAGATCGCGCTCTCGCGCAGGATGATCTCCCAACGGTAGAGCACATAGGCGAGGAATTGCCCGTAAAGCCGCGGCACTGTTTCATAGCAATAGAGATTCAATCCACGCGGTGCGTCCGGCCGGTATCCGAGTGCATCCGCATGCCGGCCCATTAAATAGCCGACGATCGCGCCGTTATGTACGGAAAGCGCGATGATCGCCGGCAACATCGACGGCCCAAGCAGCTGCAAGAGTACGTAGACGAGCATGTATTCGGGGGTTGAGCGCACGACCACGAGCGCCACGCGCCCGAGCGGCTGGCCAACGCGGCCGGCGAAGCGGCGGCAGATGAACGGGAACAGGACGAGCGCGATCATGGCCATCGCCACCAGCGCGATCTGCGACACTACGAGCGTCTGCATCGCGCCGGGCACAATCTGCTTCGTCACAATGGGCGAGAGCCAGTTCGAGAAGTTCAGCCACGTCGCGGCCGCCGCAAGGTCGGCGCCGCGCAAGGGCTGTGGAACGATGTCGTGGGTGAGAAAGCGGACGAGATTCGCGAGCGACGAGCCGCCGCCGATCGTTTCGGGGAGGAGGAAGATGCTCGCGACGATCAGGATCGGTACCGTGACCGGCCGCGCCCACAGACGGCGCGTGCCGATCAGGACATAAAAGACGAACAAGAGCGCCGCGGCCTCGCGGTAATGACCTTGCTTGAAATAGGAATCGAGGTGGAAGCCGATCGTGGGCAGGCCGATAAAGCCGAGCACCAGCGTCGAGCGCATGCCGCATTCGAAGCGGTAGAGCGCGTAGGTCCAGAATTGCGACGCGAGCTCCGGAATGCGCGCATAGGCGAAGCGGGCGATGGTCGAGGTTCCGGGCGGAAGCACGCGCTCGGCCGATAGATCTGCCTCCTCGATCATCTCCGCGAATACCTTGGCAAAGATGCCGGAATAAGGAATGGCGACGGCAAGAATTCCGGTTATCGGCGACAGGCCCGCAACCTGGATGATCACGAGCGCCCAGAACAGCTCATGGATCGAGCGCAGAAACGCCGCGAGGATTCGAACGATGCGAGATTGGGCGAAGACAAGCGCGAGCAGTAGGCCGATGACCGCGCCGAGCGCAACGCCGAGAACCGCGAATGCCACGGTCCACACCACGCTCATCACCTCGACGGACGGAAAATCGGGGCGCAGGATTCCCGCGATGAGCCGGCGCATCTCGGCCCAGGGATCGAGTGCCGTGACCGCAAGATCGGCAAAAGCAAGCGCGACGAGCGCGCCAAAGATGAACAAGCCGGTGACGGACGCGTAGCTCAGCTTCGGAAGGGTAAGCGCGCACGCCGGCATCCGCCTCACCCGGCGTAATAAGGAACGAGGTCGGCGGCGGCGAGCTCCCGGGCCGGCGCATCGAGCGCGATACGGCCCGCTTCGATCACCACCACGCGATCGGCATGCGCGAGCGCGAGCGGAATATCGTGCATGGCCAAAATCGCCGTCTCGTGCCGCGCGCACAATTTGCTGAGAATCTCGGCGCCCTGCGTGCGATCGAGCGCGGACACCGGCTCGTCGCCGATAACGATCGGCCGGCCGCTATAGAACGCGCGGGCGACGGAAGTGCGTTGCTGCTGGCCCCCGGACAGCGTGCCCGCCCGGGCGAAGAGCTTGTCGACAAGCCCCACGAGGTCGAGCACGCCGTTGATCTCTGCGATGTCCCGCCGCGCCGGCCAGGCGAGCGTGCGCAGATTGTACCAGGTCGGCATACGATCGAGCCGGCCCATATAGACGTTGTGAAACACGGAGAGCGTCTTCACCAGCGCCGCCGCCTGCGGAATGAGCGCAACCCGGTCGGCGACTTGGTCGTAGAGCAAGTTCAGGAGCGTCGACTTGCCGGCGCCGGACCGGCCCATGACCGCGACCCGTTCGCCCGAACGGATCGTCAAGTCGATGTCGTGAAGCACGACCTGACCGGCGTAGCCCGCCGACGCCTTGTGTAACTCAATCAGAGTCGACACGGCCCGATCTTCAGTTGAGCAGGTTGGCGCTCTTCGCGACCTCTTCGATCGGCGCATAGTCGGAATTCTTGGCCGGAATGAATTTCGAGCGCGCGAACTGACTCAAGATCGCGGGGTCGTCGATGGCCAAGAGCGCGCCGCGCAGCTTCTCCTTGAAACCTTTGCCGTAGATTTGATCGACGTCACCGCGCACGGTCCATTGATAATCGGGGAAGGTCGGGCTTTCCCAGATTACGATCACCTGGCTCGGATCGATCTTGCCCGCTTTCTCTTCGAGCCCCCAGACGGTGAAATCGAGCACGCCGACCTCGTAGGCGCCGGATTGGACGAGCTGGATCGTGCGCGAATGATCGCCGGAGAACCCGACGCGTGAAAAAATCTCCTCCGGGTTGCGTCCACCGAACGCTTTGCGGATGTAGTATTCGGGCATCAGACGGCCCGAGGTCGAGGCGCGCGAGCCGAAGGTAAACGACTTGCCTTCGACCCCCTTGGGGAAATCCTTGGAAGGCTTGAGGCCCGTCTTGGTGTTGACGATCAAGAAACTCTTGAATGCCACGTCTTCCGCTCCTTGCGCGATCGCTTCCGAGCCCGGCACTTCGCGGCGTGCCTGCACGCCGGTGAAACCGCCGAACCAGGCAAGCTGCACTTGATTATTGGTGAAGGCGGTGACGGCGGCGGGATAGCTCTTCACCGGCAGATACTTTACCGGCACCCCGAGCTTTCCCTGGAGATAGTCGGCAACGCGCGTGAAGCGCTCGACAAGGCGCGTCTCGTCCTGGTCGGGAATGGCGGTAAATACGAAAGCCGGCTTGTCTTCGGCGGCGGCTGCTCCGTTCAAGAACGCAACCGCAAGTATGGCCCCGTATACCAGCCGTTTCATTGACGCCCTCCCCTCGTTTTTTGCTCGCTCCCTGTACCGTCTCTTAGTACGTCGGAAATCGAAAATCACCTTTCATCACATGTGCGTAATGTAGCGGTGGCCATCAGGCCGGCTTCGCCGCAATGCCGGCATGCGCGACCGCTGACAGCACCACTTCGCCCGTGCCCTGGTCGCGTTCAAGCGTGGAAACGAAAGCTTCAAGAATAGGCCCGCGATCAGCGGCGAGCCCCGCCATCATCGCCGACATGCCGGGCGCAAAGGCAATGTGCTCGGCGAGCCATCGCGCCGACGGCAGGCGCCAGCGCTCCTCGAGGCGGACGATTTTCCGCACAAGCAGTCCCGCATCCGTAAGCAGGTCTCGAAACAGCCCTTCCTCACGAAAGCGCAGTTGTGCCGGCAGCGTGTTGAGCGGAGGCTGCGGGCCGCGTATTTGCGCAATGGCGCTCTGCAATCGCGCCACCAGCTCGTAGCGTTCGGTCGCGGTCCAGGTCACGATGGCGGCGCGGCCGTCCGGCCTGAGCACGCGGGCGATTTCGCGCAAACCCCGTGCCGCGTCCGGGAACAGGATTACGCCGAACACAGAAAGTGCCGCGTCGAAGCTCGCGTCGGGCAGCGCGAGCGCCATGCCATCCATGACCTCGGCTTCGACGCGGCCGGCAAGCGGCGGCGCGGCCGCGCGCTGACGAAGCCGCGCAATCATCTTTTCGGAAGCATCGATACAAAGTACATGCGCGCCTTGTTCGGCCGCGATCAAAGCAGCGCCGCCGCTGCCGGCACCAACGTCGATCAAACGATCGCCCGGATGCAAATCGAGATATTCCAGCGCATGGCGCGCAAAGACATTGGTCAGCGGCTCGAATACCGCCTCATACACGGCAACGTGATTATCCCAGCGCGCGGCCTGCTGGTCTGGCTGAAGTTCCGCAGCTACCTTCATCGGGAGCCCTTGGGATGCGCGATCGGCATGCAATGCAGATGCTAGCATGGGAGCCGCCACAGCCATGACGTTCACGGCTTCGCAAGCGGACGAGAAAACGCGCCCGGCGCGGCAAACCTTTGCGCTTGGCCTCGGCCTCACCAATGAATGCAACCTTGCCTGCTCGTTTTGCTATCGCGATCCGGCGCGGACGGATCGGCTGTCGCTCGCCCAGGTTCGCTCCGTCATCGAGAGCCTGCCCGTGCGCTCGGTCAATCTCGGCACCGGCGAGAACGGCATGCATCCCGAATTCGCGGCGCTCCTCGATTATCTGCGCCGACAGCCGGTCAAACTCACCATCACCTCGAACGGCTACTCGATCAAAGTGCTCGATGACGGCGAGGTCACGGCATTCAGGGACGTGGAATTCTCGCTCGATTATCCGAATGAGCGGGAGCAGGACCGGCAGCGCGGTCCCGGCAACTGGCGCCTCATCCACGAGCAGGCGGCGCGCTGCCGCCGGCTTGGCGTGCCGGTGACGTTCATTGCGGTGATGATGCGTTCGAATTTCGACCGGCTCGCCGAGATTGCCGAAGTCGCCAAAGCTTACGACGCGCCGTTACGCATCAATGTCTACCAGTCGGTGCGCTCCGACACATATGCGCTGACCTACGACGAATACTGGTCGGGTTTCGAGACGTTGTTCGCGCGCACCGATGTGATCGCGATCGGTGAACCGCTGGTGCGGGCGATGGCGGGCCTTCCCCCGCGCCAGGGCGGCTGCGGGATCGCGACCGTGCGCGTCACGCCGCGCGCGACCGTGCAGCCCTGCATCTACTGGCCGGGCGCCGGTGCGCCGCTCGACCTTTTGCTCGATCGCGGCGCCGATATCATCGATACCGATCCGTTCGCCGCCGCGCGCTCGGTGCCCGCGGCCTGCAAAAGCTGCCGCCATCTCGCGGCCTGCGGCGGCGGCTGCGCCGGCCGGCGGCGCCTACTGGAGGCGCTCGATCGGCCCGATCCTTATTGCCCGGTTATCCGGGGCGAGGGCCGAACGCTGAATATCCGCATGGCCGCAAGCCGCGAACTTCCGAAACTCGAAAGCGCCTGCACCACGATCGTGACCGCACGAGGCGCATGAGTTCCGGAGAGCGCGTATAATGCCGAGGCCGTCCGGTCCCGACACATATATCGCCCGAGGAGCGTACCCATGAACGTGCCGCAGATCCGCCTCACCAGCCTCGCCCATGGCGGCGGGTGCGGGTGCAAGCTTGCGCCCGCCGTGCTGCAAAAGCTTCTCGCCGACCGCCCGGCCCTCAACCCTTACCGGCAGCTCCTCGTCGGCATCGAGACTGGCGACGACGCCGCCGTCTGGCAGATCGACGACAAGACTTGCATCATTGCCACCACCGATTTCTTCATGCCGATGGTCGACGACCCGTTCGATTTTGGAAAGATCGCGGCGACCAACGCGATCTCCGACATCTACGCCATGGGCGGCAAACCGATTTTTGCGCTCGCAATCCTCGGCATGCCCGTCGACAAGATGCCGACGGAGGTGGTGCGCAGGATTCTCGACGGCGGTTCGAGCGTTTGCGCCAGCGCCGGCATTCCGATCGCGGGCGGGCATTCGATCGATTCGCCGGAACCGATCTACGGGCTTGCGGTGATCGGAACCTGCCGGCCGGAAGACATCCGAAAAAATTCCGACGCCAAGGCGGGCGACGCGCTGATCCTCACCAAGCCGCTCGGCGTCGGTATCTATTCGGCGGCGATCAAAAAGGGCGCGCTGTCGCCTGAAGGTTACGCGGAAATGGTCGCGACCACGACGCTCCTCAATCGCGTCGGCGCCGACCTTGCCAAGGACACGGAGGTGCACGCCGTGACCGACATCACGGGCTTCGGTCTCATCGGCCACGCGCTCGAAATGGCGCGCGGCTCCAGCCTTACGATCGCGATCCGCGCCGACGAGTTGCCGCTGTTGTCGCAAGCGGCGGCGCTCGCCAAAGGCGGACATGTGACCGGCGCCTCAGGGCGAAACTGGGCGAGCTATGGCGATAGCGTAAGCCTGCCGCCGGCGCTCGCGGAATGGCAGCGCCATCTCCTTTCCGATCCGCAGACTTCGGGCGGGCTGTTGATTGCCTGCGCGCCGCGCCGCGCCGAGGCGATCCTGCGGACGATCGTGGCGGCGGGCTATCCGCACGCGCGCATCATCGGCCATGCTGTCGAGGGACCCGCGGCCGTCAGAATCGACGCATGAACAAGCCAACGCCGCGTTATAAAGGCTTGATCCTCGATTTCGGCGGCGTAATCGCGAGAAGCTTCTTCGAAACCGCGGACGACTTCGGGAAACTTCTGGGTCTGGCCGAAGGGGCGCTCCGCTGGCGTGGGCCCTTCGATCCGCCATCCGATCCGCTTTGGCGCGGCGTGCTGACAGGCGAAATCACGGAAGCAGAATACTGGGCAAGACGAGCAGCAGAAGTCGGCACCCTGATCGGCGAGCGCTGGACGTTCCGAGACTTCTGCCGCAGGCAGAACGATCTGGCGTTTGCGGATGTCATTCGTCCCGAAGCCGAACAGCTCATCGCCCATGCCAAGCAGGAGGGCATAAAACTCGCCGTTCTCACCAACGAATTGGAATCGCTCACCGGGCCCGATTGGATCGCGAGCATTCCAATTGTTCGCCTCTTCGACGCTTTCGTGGACGCCACGCATACGCAGATCGCAAAGCCGGATCCGCGCGCTTATCGGCTCGCGCTCGAAGCGCTGAGACTTCAAGCGGAAGAGGCGATTTTTATCGACGATCAGATCAAGAATATCCGCGGAGCGGAAGCGGTTGGCATTCGCAGCATTCACCTCGACATATGCGATCCGAATACCGCGTTCGATGTGGCATATGCACTGCTTGGCCTGAAGTCGCTCACCCGCAACTAGATGGATTCGTACTCAAATTTACTCCGTTCAAATGTGGCCACCACGTAGTCCGATCGCACTGATCTCCGCGTCCGTTCTCTGATTTGACTAAGTTCCCCGCAATTACCATTGCGCCTTGCCAGTCCTCAAGTCCCGCGATTGAATTTATGCAGCTCGCGCTTCACGTCCTGCAAGCGCATTTCGAATATCAGGGTGCCAGGAAATAGAAATATACGCCGCTTCACGCGCGGGGCGACCCGGCCATGAAGCGGCGTTTCTTGCGGAAGCTTGCTTGCGATATCGACTAATATGATGGTCGCCCGCGAATAAGGCCGACAACCGCCGAGATTGCGAACAGAACGATGGCGACGAAAAAGACGATCTTCGCGAGCTCGATCGAGACGATGGCAACGCCGCCAAAGCCGAGAAAAGCAGCGATCAACGCCACGATCAAAAACGTGACTGCCCAGCCGAGCATGGGATCCTCCTTGCAACAGGTGGAGTCCCGAGAAAAACGCCGGCTGACTAAATTGGTTCCGGTTTTCCCTACGCCTTGCGACGAGAGTTCTCGCCAGGCGGGTCTACAGTCTGGCAGCGATTAGATTCTGCCGGCAAGCGCGAGAATGACGACGATTATCAAGAGGAGGCCGAGTCCTCCGCCCGGATAATAGCCCCAACCGGCGCTGTACGGCCAGGTTGGCAAAGCACCAATCAGAAGGAGGATCAAAATTACGATGAGAATAGTTGACATGATTGTCACCGTGGTTTGGACGGCTGAACAACAATTGGTTTAGCGGAAAGTTCCGACTTGGTCGGGTGGATAGCGCGAATTGCGAATCAAACTCGGTTCGAAAGCCGACGCAACGCTGGAACCAAGTTGTTTTTTTACGGTTAGTCGCCTGTCGAAACTTTGGAGCAAGCGATGCCGATCATTCTCTGGCTATTGGGTGTGCCACTGAGCGTCATCATTATTCTCATGTTGCTCCGCGTCATTTAGACAGGAGGAGACCGTGAACAACAACACGGATCGCAACACACTTGCGATCGTCGGCGGCGTAGCTTTTGCCTTGGCGATGCAGATTATTCTTGCCCTCATTGGGCTGGGCGCAGGCGTTCTGGCGTTCACGCCTTTGACGTCAACGACGTATGTCGCAGCGTTTATATGGTGGGCGGTTTCGGGCATTGTAGCGGCCGGCTTCGCCGGCTATCTCGTTGCGTTGATCTCGCGCGAGCGCGACGAAACTACGCTCAGTCTTCTTGCGCTGCTTGCTTGGGCGATAACGACTGTCATTGTTGCCGCGCTCGCGGGACTCTCGAGTTCTGGTGGATTCTTGAATCAATTCGGCGGGCCGTTGGGCGCGCTATTGGCCCAGATAAAAGGCGCTTCCGGTAACGAGTTTGCGACGAAAGCAATTGGCGGGGCGGCGCTCGGATCGGCTGCGGCTCTTGTCCTCGGCGCAACTGCTGCGGTCGCTACGGCAATTGAAACTCGCCAATCGCTCAAGGCCCTCACTCGTCGCCGATAGCAAACAGCGACTGAGTAGATTTTTTGACTAGTCTACTCAGTCGCGGACACCTTTCTCGGGCGGCAACTGGCCGCCTATCCCTCGCCAACCTGAAATTAAACGTTCGCTGGCCCGGAACGGGATAAAAGTGGCGCGTCTCTAGCCGCCCGAATAGCCGCCGATGATCGGCAAGACTTCACCGGTGATGTAGCTTGAGCAAACAGGCGCCGCTAGAAACACATAAGCGGGTGCGATCTCTTCCGGCTGCGCGGGCCGCTTCATCGGCGTATCGCCGCCGAACTTCTCTATCGCATCGGGAGACTTATCCGCCGGATTAAGTGGCGTCCACACCGGTCCCGGAGCCACCGCGTTGACGCGTATGCCACGATCGATCAAATGAGTAGCCAGTGACCGGGTGAAGGCGTGAATGCCGCCCTTCGTCAGCGAATAATCCAGCAGATCCTTGTTCCCAAGTATTCCGGTAACCGAGCCTGTCATGACAATCGCGCTCCCTTCTCGCATTCGGGGGACCGCCGCCTTTGCCATATAGAAGTAACCGTAGAGATTGGTTTTGATCGTCCGGTCAAAGTGATCAAGGGTAAGGTCCTCGAACCGGTCTACGTGTTCCTGAAAGGCTGCGTTGTTGACCAGGATATCCAGTGCTCCGAATTCATCGACCGTCTTCTTGACGGCATCTTCGCAAAATTTGAAATCGGCAACATCACCGGATAACGATATGCAGCGCCGGCCCTCACGTTCGACAGCCGCTTTCGTTTCACGTGCATCGTCGTGCTCATTTAGATAGGCAATCGCGACGTTGGCGCCCTCCCGGGCAAACAGAACCGCAACTGCGCGGCCGATGCCGGAGTCGCCTCCCGTAATGAGCGCAACCTTGTTTTCCAGTTTCTGCGAACCTTTGTATTGCGGTGCATCAAACATCGGTTGGAGTTTCAGATCCGCCTCTCGCCCGGGCTTCTCCAAATGTTGATTTGGAAATGGGGGCTCCGGATATCGACGCGCTCCCGCCTGCATGGCTCCGCTACCATGACTTCGCGGCGATCCTTTTTCGTCAATCGATCGCTGAATGCGCCGCTCTTCTCTTGCCGCCACCTCGGCGCTCTTCGAATTGGCAAACTCCTTCGCTCTTTGGGTTCGAGCCATACCGGCCTCCTATCTTTCTGCCCGCGACGATGACGCGCGAGTTTCTCTCAACGGACACCTCGGTCATCGTCCGCGAACATCCGCGCGAGAGCGGTCCACCTTGGGTCAAAGAGACAGTCCAACGACCAAGCCAATCGCTCCGGGGGCGGTGCCGGTTCAAACGAACAGCGCCCACAATCATTCACCCGGCGAAGGCCTGCGATAAGAGCGAGCGGATCGATCAGCTCGCCGCCTTACGATTAACGCCGCGGCGCTCGGCGATTGTTGTGAGTTTCTTGTCGGCTGCCTCCTCCTCCTTCAGGGTCGCCGAGAGCTTGCCCACAACGTCGTCATGCCCAAGCTGCTGCGCCCAAGCGATCAGCGTGCCGTATCGCGTCATTTCATAGTGTTCGACCGCCTGAGCTGCGGCGATGATCGCCGCGTCAAGCACATCTTTCTCCGCGATGTCGCCGGCCAATTCCTCGGCCTCCTTTATGATGCCGTCGATGGCCGGGCAATCGATGCTCTTCGGCTCTTTGCCGAGCTTCTTAAATACTTGCTGCAATCGTTCAACATGGCCTCTGGTTTGCTCGAGATGATCGCGCAAACCCGCCGCCAGCTCGCGGTTCGTCGCTTTTTCAATCATGCTTGGAAGTTTTTTGGTGATTTTGTTTTCTGCGTAATAAATGTCTTGCAACATGTGCAGGAACAGATCGTCAAACGTCTTGATGTCCTTGGTGAAGATGCCCATGGTCTTTGTCCTTTCATTGAAGGCGTCAACCAATGAACAGTAGTCTGCGCAAACAGTTCCAGGCGGGCTTGTTTTTCTATCTATAAATTTTGCGGGCTGGAATCGAAGCGACGAAGTCGAAGGCGCCAATATAGAGATGCTGTGTACGGGCCCGGACCAAATCGCGGGCAATGGTCGACAGAAAAGCCCGGCGTGAACCAGGCTTTTCTCTCGAGCAGGCTTACATTTTGCCTTTCATGCTTGGATTCTCAATGCAGGTTCCGTGTTGCGGTCCGGACACTGTCTTTTCACACTCCGCCATTGTCTTGTAGTCGCAGCGGAGAGCGCCTTCCTTAAAGCTCGCGCAATACTTTTTTTCTTAGCCGAGCGTCTGAGCTTGCGAAGGGGCAGACCACAACACAGCGAATAAACCCGCAATGAGTACGGCGTTACGCATAGCATTCCTCCTTTTGGTTCGTAACGCATGCCTAATGGCTCGCCGCAGATTTCGTTCCAGACGCGCTTGTCGCCTGCAGTGACAGCGCCATTGCCCGCTATCGTACGAAACCGAGGAACAAAACTCCGCAAAGGGTTTTGATTATTTTACCCGCAGGAGGCGGTAATGCATGGATGGAGCGAGCAACTCACGTGCGCATGAAGAGATAAGACGAAAATATCTGCTGAAGCGTTTCTGGGCCAGCGCGCTTGGATTTTGGCGGCGTTTCTCGACGAAAATCCTTACGCTCGGCCTTATCGTAATCGTTGTCCTACAGGTGCTTGTTCAATACGAAATCAATCTCTGGAATCGATCGATCTTCGACGCACTGCAAGAAAAAAGCGCTGCGAATGTGCTGCACCAGGCGTTGTTATTTGTGCCGCTTGCCGCATCAAGCATCACGCTTGCGGTGCTTGTCATCTACGGGCGCACAACCACCCAACGCAAATGGCGTCGGTGGCTTACGGAAGACGTGATCAACCGTTGGCTCGCGAACGGGCGCTACTTTCATCTCAATCTTGTCAAAGGCGATCACGACAATCCGGAGTACCGCATCGCCGAGGATATCCGGATCTCGACGGAAGCCCCCATTGATTTTTCCGTTGGGCTGCTGTCTGCGCTTCTCTCGGCCGTCACTTTCATTGGTGTGCTGTGGTCGGTCGGAGGCGGCATTAGCTTTCCGCTGTTCGGCGTTTCCATCACCATCCCCGGTTATCTGGTTCTCGCCGCCATTCTTTATGCGGGCTTTGCGAGTGGGTCGATGGTGGTGATCGGCCGCCGCTACGTGCAGGCGTCGGAGACAAAAAGCCAGAAAGAGGCCGAATTTCGCTACGCGCTGACGCGCTTGCGTGAGAATGGCGAGAGCATTGCGCTGATTGCGGGTGAGGAAGAAGAAAAAAGCAGTCTCTCGGAAAAGCTCGCAAGCGTTTTGAACAGTTGGAAGAATATCAATCGCCAATACGGACGAACAACGATCGTGGCGCAAATGAGCTTCCTGATCGCGCCTGTCTTTCCAGTCATCCTTTCCGCGCCGAAATTCCTAATCGGTACCATGACGCTTGGCGAAGTGATGCAAGCCGCGTCGGCATTCGTGACCGTACAGACGGCATTCAATTGGCTCGTCGACAATTACCCCAAGTTCGCCGATTGGACGGCATCGGCGCGCCGCGTCTCCTCGCTCATGGTCTCGCTCGATGCACTTGAGACAGCCGAGCAGGAAAAGGGTTGGGGCCGGATCGAAACTGGAGATGCCCATCCGGGTATCGCGATGGAATTGCACGATGTCTCGGTAACGCTCGACGACGGCACCGTCGTGGTGAAAGAGGCGAATGTCAGCATAAAACCTGGCGAGCGGGTACTATTCGAGGGCGAATCGGGAAGTGGCAAGAGTACGCTCGTGCGCGCCATCGCCGGCTTGTGGCCGTGGGGCTCCGGTGCCATTCGTATTCAACCGCGTGCCGCGATGTTTCTGTTGCCGCAGAAACCCTACATTCCCACTGGGCCGCTACGCCGCGCGGTGATCTATCCGAAGGCGGCGGACGAAGTTTCTGACGAGGAAGTCAAGCGCGCCCTCGACGCCGTGGGCCTGAAGGAACTCGCGGATCGCATCAACGACGATGCCTCTTGGGACCAGACGCTCTCCGGCGGCGAAAAACAGCGTGTGGCTTTCGCGCGGCTTCTGATCCACAAGCCCGATATCATTGTAATGGATGAAGCGACGTCCGCGCTCGACAGCGCCAGCCAAGAGAAGCTGATGTCGTTGATCGAGGCCGAGTTACCGAACACGACCATTGTCAGCGTCGGCCACCGCCAGGAGCTACAACAGTTTCACCAGCGAAAGATCATTCTTGAACACCGCAAGGGAGGTGCCCGCATTGTCAGCGATCAAAATGTGATTAAGGCAAGCAAGCCACGCCGGAACCTCTTGCGTCGAATCCTTCGCCGCCCCTATGGCGATTTGCCGCCGGTTTCACTTCCCGAGCGCCATCCGGGCGACCGCCTGACCGGCGCTGAATAAATCGCGTCAATCGTACGTCGCGTCGATCCTCCATGGGCGACTGCGAACGAAAATAAATGTAACGCGTCCTTTAAGTGCCGGGAACTCAAGCTCCGCTCATCAGTTGCTTTGTCGGGCGCTGAAAGCGACTACTGCATGACGACACGAACAGGCCGGTCCGGCGCACCAAAAAACGGAGCGGCCGCCAATTCCTTTGTGCGTCGATTGCCGCGAGTACTTGGGCCGGGCCTTGTTACAGGTGCCTCTGACGACGATCCAAGTGGAATTGCAACTTACAGCCAGGCTGGCGCTCAATACGGCTTCTCGATTTCGTGGACCATGTTGTTCACCTATCCGCTAATGACAGCGATTCAGCTAATTAGCGCGCAAGTAGGAAGAACAACGGGCAAAGGTATCGCCGCAAACTTGCGCGAACATTATCCAAATTGGACTCTGCAGCTCATCGTAATACTGCTCGTCGTCGCCAATACCATCAACATCGGTGCGGATATTGCTGCCGTGGCTGATGCAATTCGATTATTGGTTGGCGGCCCGTTTCTCTTCTACGTGGTCTTATGCGGACTGCTCAGTACGATTTTACAGATCTTTGTTCCCTATGCGCGTTATGTCTTTGTTCTCAAATGGCTCACACTTTCGCTATTTACATATTTCGGCACAATACTTGTCGTGCATATTCCATGGAATGAAGCATTGGGGGGCCTTTTGATACCTACTTTTTCCGGCGGCGCAGGCTTTTGGACGATGGTGGTCGCAGTTCTTGGTACGACGATCAGTCCCTACTTATTTTTTTGGCAAGCGTCCCAGGAAGTCGAAGACATTCGGGCAATTCACCAGCGAAAGCCGCTCGTTAAAGCGCCTAGTCAAGACCCTGATGCGATCGAACGTATTCGGCTCGATACGTATGTCGGAATGGCTTTCTCCAACCTGGTCGGAGTCGCAATTATAATAGCGACCGCGGCAACGCTGCATCTCCACGGAATTACAAAAGTTGATACGTCGAGCCAAGCCGCCGAAGCGCTGCGGCCGATCGCCGGCCAGTTCGCATTCGTTCTCTTTGCGCTAGGAATTATCGGCACGGGACTGCTTGCCATCCCCGTTCTTGCAGGCTCTGCCGCTTACGCATTTGCCGAAGCACGTAAATGGCCGGCCGGTCTCGCACGCAAGCCGAAAGCGGCCAAGGCCTTCTATGGCACGATCACCGCGGCAACCCTAGTTGGAGCTCTGATTAATTTCTCAAATGTCGATCCGTTCAATGCCCTATATTGGAGTGCCGTTACAAATGGCCTCGTAGCCGTGCCGGTCATGGCGACGTTGATGCACATGACCGCAAATCCAAAAATTATGGGAAAGTTCCGGGTACATGATGGACTGCGCGCAACAGGCTGGATTGCGACGGCGGTGATGGCCACCGCCGCAGCGGCAATGATCGTTTCCAGTATTTGACTGTGCTCGCCAATGTACTTTTTGATGGTAACGGCGCTACGGTCGGGCACATGAAATATCTGTACCAGGGCAGCCGCTTCGAACCCATCCTAGTGGACGCTGACGGGATGTAACCTAAATTCGTTCGCACTTGCTAATGCAGCGGCATAATTGGCAGCAATCATCAGCGGCGAGCCGTCGGCGGCGCAAAGCGCAAACAACTTAAGTCCCGGTGCGATGGAGAAACCCGGAAAAAATCGCTCCGCATTTTCGGAACGAATGGATTTTATGTAAGCGATCTCGTTGCTCCCTAGCGCCGCAAACGCGTCGCGCGACATTACTGGACCTAATTCGTGCGTGTGCCCGTACATGGCGCATACTAACCCCAATGATATTCCTTCGGTTCCAGCGTGCATTTGTTGCTTCGCACAACGGAACAAATGACAACTCCTGGAATTGAATCCTAAGCCGCCAAGCTACCAGGGCTACGAAGGTAGTCACGAGGAGACATTGCTTCAAAATGAACATCGGGCTGTTGGGACTGCTTTTCATTTCTGCGGTTATCGCCGCGTTTGTTGCTCTAGGAACGCGCAATCCATCATTCGTTCTGCAAAAACCAGAAACTAGACCGCTCCCCATCGCCGCAAGTGCAGACACCGAAACCGGGCGGTCGGTCCGGATCATTTTAGATTCACCCTATCGGCGCTAGATATAGGAGGCGAGCGATGCGTTATTTTGCGTTGTTTATCACCGGCGTGGTTCTAATCGTGGCAATTGGCGGCGCCAGCGCCGGCGCCATTTCTTCGGCAGGGCTTATTCGGGTCGACCGTCTATCCCCTGTAGAGTTTGTCCAAGATAAGCAGAGCTCCGAAACCGTCACCCAGCGGGTCAAACGAGCTTGGAAGGAACTCGTAGGCTACAAGTTCGACGTCATCTGCCCCGCTTTTCCACTTGCCCCACTCCCGCTCCCCCTTGGGGCCACGCATGCGACCTGTGCGGAAATCGGAAAAAGCCGCGACGATGCGCGCGCGAAGTGCCAATCCCAACATCAGCTCTGTCAGATCGCGGACGCAAAACACTAGCTCCTGCTCGTAGTTGGAACCTACTAAGAGCGAGAGTTTTATGGATATGCCTTAACAGAAGATAGGAAACTCCCATGTTGAGAACATTGGCCTTGGGGATTGCTGCTGCAGCGCTTCTCATTTCGACGGCGAGTGCAGACTATTACATCGTTCAGGAAAAAGAGACGAAGAAATGCAAAGTCGTTGAGACTCTTCCGACCGAGACGACTTGGATCAGGGTTGGTCCGCTCGCCTTCAAGACACAGTCCGAAGCGGACGAACAGGTCGCCGTCGTCTGCAAAGAACGAATGTAAACCGCAAATTTGACGAACAAGGCAGAAGCCGCCGCATCGGCGGCTTCTTTCTTCTGTCAAGGGCGATAGCACCGGTCTCCGCTCGGGATTCCCTGCTAACAGGGAATATTACAGGGAGTTTCGCATTTTCCGAGACTTGCGCGCCGTGGAGTCTCTGGAATTGCCCGTGATTCGGTGATTTTCGAAGTAAATTCCCTACGCAATCGAACAGGGAAATTCTTTCCTTGATGAGGGAAATTCAAGGCCGCAATAGTGAAAATAACTGTAGGTTATTAATTGCTTGGTCGGCAGAATGCGAGCCTCAACGACCCGCTGATTAAGAGTCAGAATTTTCACATAAACATATTTGCGCATAGCTTCTCGTGTTTTTAGCTATCCGAACAGAACGGCACCGAAATCTTCTAGCCGCGCCGAACCATCCCTTGAACATGGAGAGGTTGTAAACCGCCTCACTTCCGCTGTACCCCACAACAGATAATTCTTTCGGATCATTTCTCGTTCCTTCTGATCTCTGGCTTCTCGTATAAAACTGCACTTAATAGCGAATTATGGACTTCCATTTTTCCGTTGTAACTAATGAAGCCTAATTTCCGAAATTTATTCATGAAAAAGCTCACGCGAGAACGCGTCGTGCCAATCATCTCTGCCAACGTTTCCTGACTTATGTCTGTATCTATAGGTTGCGGGCCACTCTCTTTTCCGAAATTAGCGAGAAGTAGGAGGACGCGCGCGAGACGCTTTTCGCTCGAATTAAACAATTGGTCGATCAAATCTTCCTCAATGCGGCTGTTCCGGGTCAACAGATACGCCATGAACAACTCAGAAAACGCCGACTCACTGCGAAGAACCGAAATCATCGCTTTTTTCGTTATCGAGGTGATTAGGCATTCTTCCAGTGCTCTAGTCGTAGCTATGCGCGACGGATGGCCATTGAGACATCCTTCACCGAAAAACTGCCCAGGTTTTAAAATCCCGATTACCGCTTCCTTGCCTTGATCAGAGGTGACAGTAAGTTTGATTCTCCCCTTTTGAATGTAAAAAACCTCGTCCGCAGCGTCTCCTTGGGCGAAAATAATTTGATTCTTCCGATATTTCGATACCGTCTTTCCTCTGCCAACTTTGGCGAGAAATACTTGCGGATCAAACAGGATCTTAGTTTTCTGCTTCATGAGACCCTCCTTTGCCCAGGTGAAGGCTAGTGATATAGGAATTTGTTTGTTTAAACGCGAAAGCGGACATCAAACCGGGAAAGCGCATATAAGCGACTTTTGGCCGTAAACAGGCATCTGCTGCGCGGCCGTGCTATTGAAACATTCGCCTAGTTTTTGTTTGTTGCTTGAGCCGTCGGAAGTCCCGACGGCTCTTTCTTTGCTATCGGTTCAACGATGTAGAGAATTGTTCCGGCCGCGGAACCCTGAACTCGCGGAATGCATCGAGCCAGGGCTGCCAAGCAAGACTACGCCACTGGTGCTCGAGATGTGTAAGCCAAGTCGCTGCCATGACGAGCGGCGCTCCGCTGCCACTCGTCGCATAGGCAAGCCGCACGTTGTCCGCAGCCTTACAGAAACGGATGTCCTGTTGCATTGCGCAGACTCCGGACCAGCGAATTTCATTAATTGTAGCATAACCTGGTCGAAAAGAGGGGCATTCCTATCCGCGCGAACGATCCAGCCGCACCCACGTTTGTCCGCTATTGGCACTTAACCGACATTCCACTTCATTTCGTCGGATGTCCGCTTTCGGGGGTAAACCGCACGAGAAGCGGACTTGCCGCTTTGCAGGCATCTAACCCATAAGCGACAATCGGCCGCCACGCGTCATTACCCCGAGTTCGCACTCGAACCCCGCGCTTCGAGGTCAAATAGGCAAGACAGCCGTATGCGCTGTATCGTCGCCGTTGGCCTGCGACCGGGGTGCTACAGCGTCCTCCGATTACCTTCCGCCAGGCCTTTTATCGGCGGCGCGGTTGCCGCAGCGCGAGCCGTCTCTTGCGATTTCATAGGAGTGGTCGCAAGAGTGGCGGGTGTAACTATCCCGGTTTTGCGCAAATCGGCGATCCTCGACCCGAACT
>DATGIF010000025.1:0-110898 GCA_035295845.1 Xanthobacteraceae bacterium | reverse complement strand
AGTTCGGGTCGAGGATCGCCGATTTGCGCAAAACCGGGATAGTTACACCCGCCACTCTTGCGACCACTCCTATGAAATCGCAAGAGACGGCTCGCGCTGCGGCAACCGCGCCGCCGATAAAAGGCCTGGCGGAAGGTAATCTGGAGGATACTGTCAAGAATTTCTTTGGTCACCCATGCGTATCGTTTTTGCGCTTCAGCCAGGCGGGAGCCATCGTGTTCAACGGTCCGTGGAATAAAAAATCGCCGTTGTGTCCCAGCGGGGCCTTTCTTTTCGGGCTCGCGGTTGGATTGCTGGCGCTTCCTCCTGCACAGGCTTCGGCGAAAGATCTGCACCTCGCGATCTCCGGACGCGCGGGCTATCAGCCGCAGTTCACCACAAGGCTATCTTCCTACGGGGACCCCTGGAGCGGTCTCCGGCAAGCGCCGGATGCACGCTATGAGGTACCGACGTCCGAAGAAACGGATCCGCGTTTCTTCCGCCGGGTCGTCGACTATCCGACTCACGAGAAGCCGGGCTCAATCGTCATCGATACCCGCGGGCGCTACCTCTACTACGTGGAGCGCCAGGGGAAGGCGATTCGCTATGGCATCGGCGTCGGTCGACCCGGATTCGAATGGGCCGGCGTGAAAACGGTGAGCCAGAAGAAAGAATGGCCGGAGTGGCGTCCGCCGGCGGACATGCTGGCCCGTCGCCCGAATCTTCCAATCTACATGGCCGGCGGCGCCGAGAATCCGCTCGGCGCGCGCGCGGTTTATCTCGGCCCATCGCTCTACCGCATTCACGGCTCGAACGAGCCGGCCACAATCGGCCTTGCGGTTTCTTCCGGTTGCATCCGCATGAAGAACGAGGACGTGATCGATCTCTATGACCGAGTGAAGATCGGAACACGCGTAGTGGTGATCTAAATAGCGATAGGGCCGCAGCTGGCAAAGGACACCAAAGACGAGTGAAAAAAATTCGTCGCTGATCACCGTTGCTGTCACATACGAACTGATCGTCCACCCTAAGGAAAAGAACCGAAGGATGAGGATCTAAATGAGAAAGAAAAATCACATGCCGCCCGTCCCTTCGGGAAACCGAAACGACGCGTTTCCGGGCGATGACACCAAGCCTAAGCAGGACACTACGCTAAAGCATTTCGAACCGGAAAATTCCGCCGAGCAAGGCGAGACTGCGAACATTAAACAGAACACGACTAACGCCGGATTCTTTCATGGCAGGCGAGTCAAGTAATTCGCCATTATTGCCGTATGCTCCTACGATTTGGTCGCGGGGAGCGAAGCAACGATCAATCAGATTTGTGCTTCCTCCCATACACTCAGATTCGCCGTTCAAAATTTTGGATGAATAGTCTTTGAGACGGAGCCTTACTTGTAACTCCGCATTCTTGCAATTATTGAGAGAAGTCCCCATATGCAAATATGTCCGCAGCACAAGACAGACGCGATGTGAGTTTCTGCTTGCAGAGGGCCGAGGAATTCCGCGCTAAGGCTAAAGGCTCGACCCTCAGCAACTTGCGATCTGCGTTTGAAGCAGCTGCGCGTGCATATGATTTACTCGCCAAGGAAAACGCAGCGAGAACCTCTATTTCTAAGGCTCCGACCGCCCGAGGGCTTTAAGGCCACTGAGGGACCATTGGCCCCCAACGGCTGGACCATCCAATACGCCAAAGGTACCTGAAATGAAGACGTGGATACTCGCGGGTGCGATCGCATTCGCGGCAATGGGATCGGTTTTGGTCGGTTGCAACATCGCAATTGCCGCCAGTGTCGAAACCACAAAAATCACTGACGTAAATATCGGCCACATCAAGGGCCAATTAAAGCTGACGGCTGCCCAGCAGCCACTTTGGGCGCCAGTCGAAGAGGTTCTGCGCTCCATTGCCCGCGAACAAGCCGAGGGCGAATCGGCGGGTTTGCTGCACCGCATTGGCCGCGGGGTCGTATCGATTGCGTTCGACGGCACGGTGGCGCAACGCATCAAGGGCGCGGCACTTCCGCTGCTCGCTAGCCTCAGCAAAGAGCAAAAAGTAATCGTCCGCCGGCTCGCGCAACGCATGGGGATCGACGATACGGTGGCTTTGTCGAATTGAGTCAGCCAAGTGGACCGTCGCTTCATCAGCCATTTCCATTGGCGCCTTTTTTTGATTGCACTTGCCGTCCTCATTCTAGTCGTTGAAGAAATATTTGCAGCTAGTGCAATTCACCCTTTCTCCTCCGAGAGGTAAGTTATATTGCCCCGTACACGGATTCCGGTGGAATCTAAGGCGTACGCCCGGAGCCAAGGTTTTACCGCTCCAGTTCTTGGAGTCGGAATCAACAAGGTCGGGCCGGACGAATTTGACGCCTCTACCGCGGCAAAGGAAAGCCACAGCCTTTACCAAGTGAGCTCATATCGATGCAACGCTGACTACAACAATCAGAATCATATGTACATGAATCACCAACATCCGCGCATACCAATTGGATTTTTCGGTTTTGTCGCGTCCTTTCGATAAGGTTTTGGCTGCGGAACTTTGGAGAGATGTGGGCATCGCGAAATATGGGGACATTCTCATTCTGGATCGACGGCGCAGACGATTGTACTTCCAAAATAATAGCGAGTGTCATCAGCAGCGCTGTGATTATCATAGCGAAAAATGATCGGTAGCTCATTTGTTGTCTCCCCTTGGAGATCTCAGCCTAACTGGAAAAGCTTATCTTTCTGGGTGCGACGTCGTATGTATCCGCGAACGGAAAGGGGGGTTCCGCAGATGGAACAGCTAGGCCGAGTGAAACTAACGGTTTTGCTCTCAGTTACTCCCGGCAAGATACTTGAAATCGTTCCTTTTGGTAATTTGTCATTCAGTCAGGGGCTCGGAAAATCATAACTCTAAGTTATTTGCAGTTGAGATCGTCTATAGTCTCTAACTCATCTACATATCGTCCGCGATCACTTGCCGATTGGAACTGATTTTGTTTTTATTCGATACTAAGTCAAAAGTCTCGATACGATCGCGCGGCGATCAGCCGTCTAGCGTGGCGCGTCTTGAATCTTTTTCCCAAGAATAGATCCTAAGGATTCGAGATGACCCGCAATTTTATAGGCGGATCAGGTTACCAGCAGGATTCGAACTTGCGGTCCTTTTGATTTAACTCAATGCCGTACGGAAACGCATGTTCAGAATTATCTCGTTGGCATCCACTAAGGGAGATCATTATGAGCACTCAAACAAAGGGCGGTTTTGCCAATAACCTGACACTACAAATGGTTACATTGGTGGTCGGGATAGCGATCTTACTTTTCTTGGCATGGCGCTATCTCTGGTAAAAACGCATTGTTAGAGGCCGCTCAGATGGCGGCCTCTTTTTTTATGCACCTTATTTTCGGCGTGGTATCGATCGGTATTACCGGGACAGATCGCATCTTAGGCAGCAAAAACCTCGCCGCTTTTCAAAATGATCTGATCGCTTGGAATGTTATGCGCTGGCTTATCTACTCGGCAAGTCGTCAATCGCCAGTCCAGCCAAGGCGAGAACAATAATTTTGTCTCTCCAGGACTGTAGTGAACGACCTTCGTAGTCGCACCTTCAACTTTGCGCCGCGCTCCCTTCTCAGACTGAGCCACTACCCAGCATCCCTCCTTCAGATGGGATGTAGCCCAGCTCGGATCGCTCGTGCTGTCGTTGGTGGGTTCTAGATAAAATATGGTCATACTGTTCACTATAGCACAGAAATGAACTTGGTTTAAAAAACAAATCGCCCCCGCCGACGGCGGAGGCGACCTTCATACGGCGCAGAGTTCAGTTCAGAAACTGCGGCCATTCGCCCATGCGCTGACATCCGTTTGGGCCTGTTCCTGGCTGAGGCTGTACTTCGCCTTCACCAAGGAGACGAGATCGTCGGACTTCTTCACATTGCCGGCTTCCTGATCGGAAATCTTGTCCCACTTGGTGTGAATGTCCTTCGCGAGGATCTTCGGCGAACCTGTGTTGACAGAATTCGGCTGTGCATTCGTCATGTTATTTCTCCTGAAAAGTGTTCGAATATTCTTGAATGAAATCATTCAAGTAGACGCGCACCATGCAGGGCAATAGTGTTGCAAGTAAGTTCGAGAAGCGAAATAGGGGCTGTTGCCGCGTTTTCTGCATTCGTGCCGCTCCCGCACGAAATGCTGAAGCCTACTGGTAAACGGTCCTCATGCACCCCATATGAGGGGGGTGATCCTCAGAGAAAATCATCAAACCGATGCGAGCCCTTTTCACGCCGCGGCGATCGCGCGATGGGAAGACGAGGGCGGTGCTGCCACGCCCTTCGCAACGCTGAATGTCGATAAGACTCCCGCCGACGAGAAAATTCTGGAATATTTGGGAGCCGCCGTCATCATGCGGTGGGGCACTCTCCCGACCAAAATCCAGCGAGAACTCTTCGAACACGCTGCTTCCCTGGCTGGCCTCGGGCAGACGGCCGAGCTGAAGGGGCAGATCGCGCGCTTCCTGCATAATCATAAGGATGACGACGCCCTTGCAGATGGATCGGAAAAAATCTGTCCAAAGGAGCAGCATCGATGAACAATGATGATCGTGCTCACGATGTCGCCGAATCAAGTTTCAAAAAAAAGGAGAGACGACTCCAGGAGGGCAAGAAAGCCATGGCGGAGCACAACGCGGCCATGCGTGCCGATGATGCGAAGACCGCCCGATTGAGAGCGCTGAGGTTAGCCCGCGACGCAGCGGCCGCCGCCGCGCCTCCAGAAGTGGCGAAGCCTCGACTGCGAATAAAAAAGAAAAAGATTACAGTCGCCTCCCCGCCAGTGGCGCCAGCAATTGAGCCGGCGGAAGGCGAGAAATTACATGACCGCAGCGAATAACTGGCTGACTTGGCTGGTTTCCCCGTACCTATATTACAACTCTACCGAGCCGCCACCTCAAAGCGACCGGACCTGCAATCCAACTTATTGACCGGCACCCCCGTCTCGACGAGGTGCGGTTTCTTTCTTGAAATCTCCAGGAATGCGATTTCGGCAGAACAGGCGAGCGCGAGAACCTCACGCTCGGAACAAGTCAACTAGTCAGGAGATATCGATGAAATTCCGTCCGCTTCACGACCGCATCGTGGTTACGTGTATCGACGCTGACAATAAGACCGCCGGTGGAATCATTATTCCGGATACTGCCAAGGAGAAGCCTTCCGAAGGAGAGGTGATCGCCGTCGGCCCAGGTGGCCGCGACGAGGCCGGCAAGCTCATTCCAATCGATCTGAAGAAGGGCGACCGAGTGCTGTTCGGAAAATGGTCGGGCAACGAGGTCAAGATCGACGGGGTCGAATATCTGATCATGAAAGAGAGCGACGTCATGGGCGTGATCGAACAGACCGTTGCTCGCAAGAAGGCTGCCTAATGACCGTCGTCAATCATAACGGAGAACAAAAATGGCTGCTAAAGACGTAAAATTCGGAGTTGATGCGCGCGACAGAATGTTGCACGGCGTCGACATACTCACCAACGCGGTTCGCGTAACGCTCGGCCCCAAGGGACGCAATGTTGTGCTCGACAAATCATACGGCGCACCACGCATCACCAAGGACGGCGTCACCGTCGCTAAAGAGATCGAACTCGAGGACAAGTTCGAGAATATGGGCGCGCAGATGGTGCGCGAAGTCGCCTCGAAGTCGTCGGACTTTGCCGGTGACGGCACTACCACCGCCACAGTTCTCGCTCACGCGATCGTACGGGAAGGCGCCAAGTCGGTAGCCGCCGGCATGAACCCGATGGACCTCAAACGCGGTATCGATCTTGCGGTCGAAGCGGTGGTCGAGGATCTGAAGAAGAACTCTAAGAAAGTCACATCCAACGAAGAGATCGCCCAGGTCGCCACTATTTCGGCCAACGGCGACACTGAGATCGGCAAGTTCCTCGCGGATGCGATGAAGAAGGTTGGCAACGAGGGCGTGATTACCGTCGAAGAAGCAAAGTCCTTGGAAACCGAACTTGAAGTGGTCGAAGGCATGCAGTTCGATCGCGGTTACATCTCTCCCTACTTCATTACCAATGTCGACAAGATGCGCGTTGAAATGGATGATCCCTACATCCTGATCTACGACAAGAAGCTCTCAGGCCTGAACGAATTGCTTCCGCTGCTGGAAGCCGTTGTACAGACCAGTAAGCCGCTTCTCATCATCGCCGAAGATGTTGAGGGCGAGGCTCTGGCCACGCTTGTCGTCAACAAGTTGCGCGGCGGCCTTAAGGTCGCGGCGGTAAAGGCACCCGGCTTCGGTGATCGCCGCAAGGCCATGCTCGAAGACGTCGCGATCCTCACTGGTGCTCAAGCGATCAGCGAGGATCTCGGCATCAAGCTTGACAAGGTTACTGTGAACCTGCTTGGGCGCGCGAAAAAGGTGATGATCGAGAAGGAAAACACCACGATCGTGAACGGCGCCGGCAAGAAGGCCGACATCGAGGCACGCATCGCTCAGATAAAGGTGCAGATTGACGAGACGACGTCCGACTACGATAAGGAAAAGCTGCAGGAACGCTTGGCAAAGCTTGCCGGTGGAGTTGCGGTGATCCGCGTTGGCGGCGCCACCGAGACCGAGGTGAAGGAGCGTAAGGATCGCGTCGATGATGCGATGCATGCAACCCGCGCCGCGGTCGAGGAAGGTATCTTGCCAGGAGGCGGAGTCGCGCTTTTACGAGCGACCGAGGTTCTCAAGAAGGTGCGCACGCAGAACGACGACCAGAAGAACGGTGTCGATATCGTGCGCAAGGCACTCTCTTGGCCAGCCCGCCAGATTGCGATCAATTCAGGCGAGGACGGCTCCGTTATCGTTGGTAAAATTCTGGAGAGGGATCAGTACGCTTACGGCTTCGATGCTCAGTTGGGCGAGTACGTCAATATGGTCGCCAAGGGGATCATTGATCCGACCAAGGTTGTTCGGGCGGCCCTGCAGAATGCAGCATCGGTTGCGGGGCTTCTGATCACCACGGAAGCCATGGTCGCCGAAAGGCCGAAGAAAGAGAGTGGAACCCCGGCTATGCCCGGCGGCGGCATGGGCGGTATGGACTACTAAGCCCTTGCCTAAAAAGAAAAGAAGGCCCGGGATTTTTTCCGGGCTTTTTTCTTAGCTGCAGCACCGGCAATTCAGGGGAGTGCACCCGTGGAATATTTATACGTTAGATCTTTACCTTGCCAACATTGGGAGCAAAGGCGCCCTCATCCGTCGAGTGACGGACTTCGCGCCGCCTGAGATAGATTTGCGAAACCGCATAACTCCGAATTATCTGCACTTCGCAGAGAGTTGGGGGTCGTCATTTTATCAATTTTCGAAATCCGGAAAGGTCGCTCGGATCCGTGTGACGATGGATCATCCGGTGGCAATTTGAACACAGAACGGCAAAGTCGTCCGCAACATCGTATTTTACCACCACCCCCTCCTCGAGTGTCGCAATGGGCCGAAGATGATGGGCCTCAATAAATCCCTTGCCTATTTCACCGTATCGTTCGGAAAAATCTAAGTTACATGTTTGGCAGCGTATCCCATGAAATTTCTTGGCATGTCTAGCCGCCGTACGATTACGTTCAATTTTTCGGTGGTAGGCGTATTTTCTTGTTTCCGTTATCGACGCTAATGACGGCAGACCGAATTCATCACCAACATCAGTTTGTGTTTCGACATCCGCGTCCACGCCTCCGCGATAGTTTAGAGCGCGATAAGCGCGCACGATCATCTGGAGGTCTGCTCGCAATTGGGCTTCGTTAGGCAGTGCATCCAACGCGTATGTCTTTCCGAGCGCATGACCTGCAACATAATCGCCTGGCAGGCGCGCGTCCGAACCCAAGTCAATCGCATTCACCGGGATCGATTCGGCATAGTTAGCGATACGCTTACGCATCAAATCGGCACGATCCCTTAGGATTTCGCGAGTGCGCGCGGAAAATTCCTTTCGTACCGCTGTAGTGCCCTGATTTAGGGACAGATGCACGATCGGCGCGCTCGCATGAAACAAATAAACCACATAATAGCCTTCTGTGGCACTGGTAGTGATAGCGGGATCAAATATCGAGATCCATGGAACAGCGGCCCAATTTCCCTGCCCTGGACTGCCTTCGACTAGCAAGCCCGCGCCTAATTCGCCCAAGCTCTCTCTGACCATATCTTCCGCGTCATGCCGAATGAATTGCGCAAGCGGATGACCTTCCAGCGGATCAACCTTCGCCTTATGATATGCTGTAAGAATTCTTTGTAGCGTTTCGCGAAGTGGCATTCGCTGAAGCCGCCCGGAGATTTCCAATAGAAATTTCAGGTGATCTCAACATTCGGGAGTTCAGAGACTGCTCACTGTCGCCAAAAGCCCCGTAACGGCGCGAATTCTCGCGACATACACGAGGCAGACGCAGAGACCGGACTGGTTGGCTGGGGCGGGAGGATTCGAACCTCCGAATGGCGGAATCAAAATCCGCTGCCTTACCACTTGGCTACGCCCCAACGGAGCGCAATCTGCCGCGCTTGGGACGGCTATTCAATGTCCTTGAACGGAGCGCACGCTTGAAGCGGTGAGGGTCGCCTGCTAGGAAACACGCGGCCGGAGTGTAGCGCAGCCTGGTAGCGCACCTCGTTCGGGACGAGGGGGTCGCAGGTTCAAATCCTGCCACTCCGACCAAATATTGCCGCGAAATGTTCTCCGAGCCGCGACATCTTGCGCTATTTCGCGTAATTGTCCGCCTGCCACATAGTGTACATATAGCTGTGGACTTTCTCCCGCGGCGTACCGCAACAATCGTTGCGGTCTCTACATCGCGTAAACCAGCCCTACGGTGTTCTGTTCTCGTCAATCCCTCGATGATCGAAACTCTTACCATCGCATTCCTAGCCGCAGGTCTGGGAATCACGATTCTCTCATGCTGCGAGGACGAGCGGCTTCCCGGCTGGACTGCACGGACAGGCGCGATCCTACTCGCGAGCGCGCTCACGCATTGCGCATTCGTGCCCGGCTACGAAGAAAATTACGATAGCGCGAATGACGCTCAGGTCGCGTTCCACATGATTGATTCCAACGCAGCCGAAACCGATTGGTGGGTGAAAGATCGCTCCGATGCAAACCAGATCACGGTTTCGCCCTCAACAGGAAGAGCGCTCGGCCTCAGCGTAGTCGGGAGCCTGGTGCTCAGCCCTTCGCTATTCATGCCGCAAGTGGCAGATTATCAAAAAGCCGCGATCCAATTTCTCAATCAGACCGGCCGCCCGGGCTGCAGAATTGTTTCCGCCGCAAAGGCATCGCAGCTGCAATATCAATTCGGATATGATTGCCCGGCCGCTTCAACGCCCTCTTCGGAACCACCACGATTCAAACAGTGAGCGACTCAGCCGTGCAAAAATACTCTTTCTGAGAATCTGGGCTCAAAAATAGCGCGCCGACGTCCAACGGTCTTCCCTTAGTTCACCCGCGGGCAATCTGGGGGCGCTCGCCGTCCAGCAGCGCAGCTTGCTCGCGCGCGTCGGCGTGAGCCGCCGGTCAATTATTGGGTCTTGAGGTTGCCCGCTGCGGTTCTTCCGCGATCGGTCGTCACGACATCGAAGGACACCTTCTGACCTTCGACCAGCGTCGACAGCCCCGCCTGTTCGACGGCGCTGATATGGACGAACACGTCACGCCCGCCATCGGACGGCTGGATGAAGCCGTAACCCTTCTGCGGGTTGAACCATTTCACGGTGCCGGTAGGCATTTCAACTTCCTCACTGCTCGCGCAAGCAGGCGCGACCGCGCGGGAATCGCGCGGCTTCAGTCAATCCGGTTTTCGGGGAGCGCCTTGCAGATGACGGCCATGTAGTCAGAGGCCCTTCGAGAGACGGCCGAAATTAGATTGCGCACAAAGCAGAACGCAATCGGGGGGCGTCGTCAAGACCGTGATCGCGCGCGCTCATGTTGCGCTGGTCCTCGGTCTGAAGATAGGTCACCCTCACTGATCTATTCGTTCTACCGATCAAAAGCGAAACGGGCGCGAGACATTCCATGGCCGACGACATCCCTTTTGACCGCGATTTCACCGCGCCGCCGGGCCGTGCTGACCTGATCGCGCCGAAGGTGCGACGTGTCCTGGCGCCAAATCCCGGGCCGTTCACCTTCACCGGTACTTGCAGCTACATCATCGGCGAAGGCGAAGTCGCAATTCTCGATCCCGGCCCCGATGATCATGCGCATATCGATGCCCTCTTCAAGGCCGTGGACGGCGAAAAGATTGCGCAGGTCTTCGTCACCCATACTCATCGCGATCACTCGCCGGCCACCGCCGCGATCGTCGAAAAAACCGGGGCGAAGGTGTTCGCCGAAGGACCGCATCGCGCCGCGCGTCCGATGCAGCTCGACGAAAAAAGCCGACTCGATGCCAGCGCCGACCTCGATTTTACGCCGGACGTGCGTCTTGCGGACGGCGAAATCGTCGAGGGCAAGGGCTATGCGCTGGAGGCGGTGACGACGCCCGGCCACACCATGAACCATCTCGCCTTCGCCCTCCGCGGAACCGATATCCTGTTCTCCGGCGACCACGTGATGGCCTGGTCGACCTCGATCGTGGCGCCGCCGGACGGCGCCATGGGCGACTACATGACTTCGCTGCAGAAGCTGAAGAAACGCTCGGAAGCGCTTTACTTCCCCGGCCATGGCCCGCCGGTGAAGAACGCGCAGGCTTTCGTCGATCGTTACATCGCACATCGCAACGCCCGCGAGACCGCAATCCTGCGTTCGCTCGAACGCGGCGAAACGGACATTCCCACGCTCGTGCGCGCGATCTATATCGGCCTCGATCCGCGGCTCACGGGGGCGGCAGGCTTAATGACGCTCGCGCAACTTGAGGATCTCGTGGAACGCGGGATCGTCGCGACCGACGGCACGCCTGCGCTGTCGTCGCGCTTTCGGCTGGCTTAGCGCATCGCCTTGCGGCGCGTATCAGCGAATTCCGCCATGAAGCTTTCGATCCGGCGTGCGTTGGAGCCGAAATCGTGCTGGCCGTAGCGCGAGGCCGAGCGCATGTCGATGCGCACGCCCTTGTCTACCGTGCGCACCCGGATCGAGATGTCCTCGCGGAAGCCCATCACCAGCGTGCGAGCGACCGCCTCGATGCGGCCGTCGCGTTCGCCGCCACGCGGCGAGACGTTGTCGAGTACCCGCCAGCCGCGGCGCTCGACGATCGACATCAACATGTTGAACACTTCATCGGGATTGGCTTCGATTTCAAAGGATTTCACCCCGGGATAGGCGGCGCGCTGCAGCCGCTCGGCGTCCCCGCCGGGATAGGCGATAGGATTGGCGCCGTGTGGACGCGCTGAAGCCACGGCGACGAAGCGCGGCGGATCGGAAAAATCGGTGGTGATATCGGTGATCGCAGGCAAAGTGGCGCTGCGGGCGAATTCAACGGCGGGCCAGCCCACGAGCAAGAGGCAGATCACGGTCGCCGTGGTCGCGCGGCCGAGCCCGCGCAGACCTTCGTTCCAGATCACAACGAAGGCGGCGATGGCGACAATGAGGCCGACAAGCGCAACCGCGAAGCCCGCGACCAATGTCGTGTAGGCGACCGCGTATTCGACGAGCCCGACCCGGTGCAAGAGGATCGCGAGCGCCACCACTGGCAGCGCGAAGATCGCGATCCGCTGGCTCCAGGTCGCAAGCCGCGAGACACGGACTTCGACATAAAGACGCCGACGGATCACAGAACTTAGCCTGGGATCATTCCGCCGCCGTGGCTGTCGGCAGACGATAGTCGCGGAATTGGTCGCGCAGCGCCGTCTTCAGGATTTTGCCGGTCGCCGTATGCGGAATCTCGTCGACGAAGATCACATCGTCGGGCATCCACCACTTGGCGATCTTGCCTTCCATGAATTTCAAGAGGTCGGCCTTGGCGACTTTCTTGTCCTTCTTGGGAACGATGATGAGAAGCGGCCGCTCGTCCCATTTCGGATGCACGATCCCGATCACCGCGGCCTCGGCGACATCGGGATGGCCGACGGCGATGTTCTCGATATCGATCGACGAAATCCATTCGCCGCCCGACTTGATCACATCCTTGGCGCGATCGGTGATCTTCACGTAGCCGAGCTCGTCGATGGTGGCGACGTCGCCGGTGTCGAAGAAGCCGTCCTTGTCGAGAATGTTGCCACCCTCGCCCTTGAAGTAGGCCGCGGCGACCGCGGCGCCCTTGACCTTGAGCCGGCCGAAGGCTTTGCCGTCCCACGGCAGCTCCTTGTTGTTGTCGTCGGTGATCTTCATCTCCACCGTGAACAGCGAATAGCCCTGCTTCTCCTGCACGTCGAGCTTGGCGTCGTGGTCGAGACCGGCCACTTCGGGCTTCAGCTGGCCGGCCGTGCCGATCGGGCTCATTTCAGTCATGCCCCAGGCGTGGGTGACGCGCACATCGTACTTGTCCTGGAACTTCTCCATCATCGCGCGCGGGCAGGCCGAGCCGCCGATCAGCACGCGCTGAAGATGCGGCAGCTTCAAATTGTGCTGCTCGAGATGGGCTAACAGCATCAACCATACGGTCGGCACCGCCGCCGTCACCGTGACCTTGTACTTATCGAGCAGTTCATAGACCGAGGCGCCGTCGAGCTTGGCGCCTGGCATGACCAGCGAAGCGCCGTTCATCGGCGCACTGAACGCGAGCGACCAGCTATTGGCGTGGAACAGCGGCACGACCGGCAAGACAATGTCGTGCGAGGAAAGGCCGAGCACGTCGGGCATGGCCGCGGCGAGCGAGTGCAAGACGTTCGAGCGATGCGAATAGACGACACCCTTTGGATTGCCGGTGGTGCCGGAGGTGTAACACATGCCGGCGGCATCGTTTTCGTCGACCGCGACCCATTTGAAATTGCCGTCGACTTCGCTGATCCAATCCTCGTAGGCGACGGCGTTCTTGAGCGTGGTCTGCGGCATGTGCGCGCGGTCGGTCAGGATCACATAGCGCTCGATCGCGGGCAGCTTGTCGGCGATCTTCTCCAGGAGCGGCACGAAAGTGAGATCGGTCATCATAATCCGATCTTCACCGTGATTGATGATGTAGATGAGCTGGTCGGGGAAGAGCCGCGGATTGACGGTGTGGTAGACGGCGCCGGCACCGAGAATGCCGTACCAGGCTTCGAGGTGCCGCCAGGTGTTCCAGGCAAGCGTGCCGACGCGATCGCCCGGTTTGATACCGTCCTTGACGAGGCGCTGCGCCACTTTCAGCGCGCGCTTGCGAATCTCGGCATAATTCGTCTCGTGGATCGGCCCTTCGATGGAACGGCTGATGACTTTGCGCTTGCCGTACTGGATCGCCGCATGGTCGATGATCCGGTGGCAAACGAGCGACCAGTCCTGCATCAAGCCTTTCATGGGTACCTCCCCGTATACTCGAATGGCAATATGACTTGGCGCGTTCCCGCGTCTTCCTTAAGCCCGAAGTTAGCGCGGCTGCGGCATAGCGCAATATCAATACCCTGGCATTACAGAAGCTCTTCCGAAACAGGCATCGGTCCGCTGGCGGGGCTGCCGTCTTTTCGCCCGCCTCGCCCGGCATTCCAGGCCCATGAGGCTTTGCTCGTCGCTCTTCGCCCTTTTTTTGTTCACGGCGCCCGGCCTCGCCGACGACGCGCCCCTGCCGCGGCCGCGCCCGCCCGAGGCGGAGCAAAAGAGTGCGCTGCCGGTCGAGATCGACCCGCTCGAGCGCGAAGCGGCCCTCAAACTATGCGAAGAGTTCACCCGTGCCGACGTCGCGGTTGCAACCCCGCTCGATCCGATGGCCTGGGACAACGGCTGCACCGCCGCCGCACCCGTGAGCATGAGCGCGATCAAGTTTGCCAAAGGCCAACGCGTGGAACTGAAGCCCGCCGCCGTCCTGCGCTGTCCGACGGCGCTCGTGATCGCGCGCTGGGTGCGCGAGGATCTCGAGCCGCTCGCGGACAAACTCGGCAGCCGCATCGAACGCATCGACGTCGCGGCTTCTTTCGGATGCCGCCCCCGCAACAGTGTCTTCGGCGCGGTGATGAGCGAGCACGGCAAGGCCAACGCTCTCGACATCTGGGCGCTGCATCTCGCCGACGGGCGCCGGATCGGGATCCAAAACGCCGACGGTCCGCTGGAATTTCTCGCCGGCATGCGCCAATCGGCCTGCGTGCGTTTCACGACGGTGCTCGGTCCGGGCGCCGACAAGGATCACGAAACCCACCTCCACGTCGATCTCGCCGAGCGCCGGAACGGTTATCGAATTTGCCAGTGGACCCTGCCGGATCCCGAAAAACCCTCGGAAACCGTGGAAACCGGCGCCCAGGCAGCCGGTAAGAAAGCCGAAAAGGATAAGTGATTGATTGCCTCAGTATCGAAAGCGAACGGAATGACGATTACCCGGCGGCATTTTCTCACTGGTGCGACCGGCATTATCGGTGCCAGCACGCTTGTTACGGCCGGCTATGCCGGCGCGATCGAGCCGGCATTGCGGCTCGTGGTCACCGAATACAACCTTACGCCACCGGGCTGGCCGCGCGACTTTCCGCTCAAGATCGCCGTGATCGCCGACCCGCATGCGGCCGAGCCCTATATGGGTGCGGGGCGCATCGAGGAAATCGTCGCCACCACCAATGCGCTCGCGCCCGATCTTGTCGTGCTGCTCGGCGACTTTGAAGCGAACTATCGTTTCAAGACGCGCGCTGTCCCGCGGGAAATTTGGGCAAGATTATGGGCCGAGTGCCGGGCACCGCTTGGCGTTCGGACGATCCTCGGCAATCACGATTGGTGGTTTAACCATTTGAAAATTCGCGCGGCACTTGACGCCGCCGGTCTCCCGGTGATGGAAAACGACGCGGTTCGCCTCGTCCATCGCGGCCGCCCGTTCTGGCTTCTCGGCCTCGGCGATCAGATCGCGCATATCCGCGGACCCCATCATTATGAGGGCGTCGATGACCTGTCCGGCACGCTCGCCAAGGTCACGGACGATTCGCCCGCGATCCTGCTCGCGCACGAGCCCGATATTTTCGTCGAGGTGCCAGAACGGGTTTCCCTCACGCTCGCCGGGCACACACATGGGGGGCAGATTCGGATGTTCGGCTACTCGCCCATTGTGCCATCGAGCTATGGCAACCGCTTCGCCTACGGACACATCATCGAGAACGGCCGCCATATGATCGTGTCGGGCGGGCTCGGCTGCTCATTCGCGCCGGTGCGGCTCGGCGTGCCGCCGGAAATCGTGCTGGTACGGCTCGGGAACTTTACCCAAGCATGATCTTTCCCGAAAACCGGTTCCCGCTTTTCGGGATCACGCTTTAAAAAAACAAAAGGCGCGGGCCGAAGCCCGCGCCTTGTCGCCCCCAAACGGGCCGATCAGATTACGACCACAGTCGCGCCGATCGGGACCCGGTTATACAGGTCGATCACGTCCTCGTTCAGCATGCGGATGCAGCCCGAGGAAATCGCCTGCCCAATGTATTCCGGCTGGTTGGTGCCGTGAATTCGGAAAAGTGTGTCTTTGTTGCCCTGGAAGAGATAGAGGGCGCGCGCGCCCATCGGATTGTGCGGACCGGGGCTCACGTAATGCGGCAACTCCGGCATGCGCTTCAGAATGTCACCGGTCGGCGTCCATTCCGGCCACTCGGTCTTCTTGCCGACGGTCGCGGTGCCGCGCCAGCTCATGCCTTCCTCGCCAACGGTGACGCCGTAGCGATAGGCCTTGCCGTTATCCAGCACGAGATAAAGAAACTTGCGGTCGGTATCGATCACGACCGTGCCCGGCTTTTCCTTGCCGGAGTATTCCACCAAGTGCCGCAGCCAGCCTTCGCCGGGCTTATGATTGAGATAGGGGGCACTCGCCAGAAGCTTCTTATCGCGCGGCTTCAGCGCCGAGTCCGGGGTGGGATCGAGCGTGTCGGAAAGGCAACCCCCCAAGGCTAGGGCGATTGCGACGAAAGCAAGCTTCTTCAACGGCATGGCCGTGACCGTTCCTATCTCTCCGCCCCTGAATCCAGCACATAATGGACTACCGCAAAGCTCCTGGCTTTTGGAAGCGCCTAAACGCCTCATATGTCGTGTTGCAAAAACCTGTTGCAGAAATGCCGCATCCTACGCCGAGAGGTTAATGCCTATTTTTCAGGAAGCTTTTGCTGCTGCCTCTCGAAACGGCAGCGAAAATATTTTTCGGAATCGGCCATAAATGGCCGTGATTGCTGCAAAAAAGTGCCTTAGACGGGCGCTAGAAAATGCCCACGCTGATTTGCGGGAACAATCCAAGAGGGGACAAATGTCTAAGGAAAGAGACGCTGGCACCGCTTCGCCGGAAGTAGAAAACCGCACCAATTTGGGCGGGCAATATCGAAAGATCGGGATTTCTGCGCTCGCCGCCGCCCTGCCTTATGTCGGCGAGCAGAAAAACCATGCTTATGCGCCGGCCGAAACGAAGGTCGTGACGATTCGCGATCTCGAATTGCTGCTCGGCTGAAGGACGCAGCGCCTCGTTTCGAACAGCAGACGAAGCCGCCGCTCCCCTTTCACCGCCAAGACATTAAGACGAATGTGAGCCCGCGGCGACGAGCGCCGCGGATGGAAGCATCCGCACGCTCGTGGCTCAGGCGCCGCGTCTTCAGGGATATAGCCGTGTCCGCGTCCACTCTTTTCCTATAGTGGCGCGGGTAAAGACCAGCCGCTCATGCAGGCGGAAAGGGCGGTCGGCCCAGAACTCGATCGACAACGGCACCACGCGATAGCCGACCCAATAAGGCGGGCGCGGCACTTTCTCCGCATATTCTTTTTCATAGCGTGCGACCGCCGCTTCGAGTGCCTTCCGGCTTTCTAGCGGCCGCGACTGCTTGCTCGCCCAGGCGCCGACCTGGGCGCCGCGCGGACGGCTCGCGAAATAATCGTCTGACTCTTGCGCCGAAATCTGCTCAACCGGGCCCCGCACCCGCACCTGGCGGTTCAGCGACTTCCAATAAAGAACAAGCGCCGCCTTGGGATTGCCGGCAAGCTCGCTGCCTTTCGCGCTCTCGGCATTGGTGAAAAAGGTGAAGCCGCGTTCGTCGACTTTCTTCACCAGCACCATGCGCACGTCGGGCAGTCCGCCGGAATCAACTGTCGCGAGCGCCGCGGCGTCAGCGTCGCGCGGCTCGCTTTTCAACGCCTCCCGCATCCAGGCCGCAAACAGGCCGAATGGGTCGCCGGTCTCCGGCAAGTCACCAAACATTAACCCTGTCGGGTGTTCCATGCCCTGCACTTTCGTCACGGGTGGTTCGTTTGTCGACAAGGCCTGCATATCACGGATCGACGGCATTTGGGCCGCCGCGCAGCCTTTTGGCTGCTTGCCTTCTCGCCTTGGTAGCGACCGGTTGCAGCATGTCTTTTCCCTCGCTTCTCGGAGAGAAGGACGACAAAAAACCGCCTGCCGCAAGCTCCAGCGCCGCCTTCGATTCCAAATCCGACAAGCTCAGCAAGGGCGACAGCGGCGACATTACCGGCTCGCTGCCGTTGCAAATGACGGCAAGCCCGAAAGGCGCGATGTTGCCGGTCGATTGGGTGGTCGCAAGATCCGCGCTGCGCGAGGTGCTCGGTCGCGGCGAAGCAGGATCGAGCCAGCCCTGGGAAAACCCGACCACGGGCGCGCGCGGCACTGTAACGCCGGTGGCTGCGATCTACGAAAAGGACGGCTTTCCCTGCCGCAATTTCATTGTCAGCAACGTGCGTGACGGCCGCGAAAGCTGGTATGAGGGCACGGCCTGCCGCATCCACCGCGGCAATTGGGACGTGACTGCGACGCGGCCGCTGCAAAAGTCCTGAGCCGACCGCCATTACATTTACATTTGCGTTCGCGCCGGTTTCGACCCACATAAGGCGGTTGGCCGCTGGAGGTTTTTGTGGCGCGCGATCCCTATGAAGTGCTTGGCGTTTCGAAAAAGGCCGATGCCGCCGAAATCAAGAAAGCGTTCCGGCGTCTCGCCAAGCGCCATCACCCCGATTCGAACAAGAACGATCCGAAGGCGCAGACGCGCTTTGCCGAGTTGAACACCGCCTACGAGATCGTCGGCGATGAAAAGAAGCGCGCGCAATTTGATCGCGGCGAAATCGACGCTGAAGGAAAGCCGCGCTTTCAGGGATTCTCCGGCTTCGGCGGCGGGCCGGGCGCGAGCGGATTTCGCACCGGACCCGACGAGACGATTTTTGAAAGCTTCAGCTTCGGGCCGGAAGGATTTCAGCGCCGTTCCGGCGGCGGCCGCAGCCGCGGTTTTGAGGACATCCTCAGCCAGATGTTTGGCGGCATGGGGGGCGGGCGCGGCGAGCGCGGAGGGCGCGGCGGCTTCGAAGATTTTGCGGCCGAAGCACCGCCGCGCGGCTCAGACATCGCCGCCGCCTTGACCATATCGCTCGCGGAGGCAGCCCAAGGAGCGAAGAAGCGCGTACGGCTTCCCACCGGCAAGGAAATCGAGGTGACGATTCCCGCAGGCATCACCGAGGGGCAATCAGTACGCCTGCGCGGTCAGGGACTTTCGGCCGGCGGACAGGCGGGCGACGCTATCGTTACCGTGCGGATCGCGCCGCATCCCTCGCTCAAGCCGGAAGGTTCGGACTTGCGGGCTCAAATTTCGGTTCCGCTTGCCGACGCCGTCCTCGGCGGCACGGTGCGGGTGCCGACGCTTGACGGAGCGGTCGAATTGAAAATTCCGGCCGGCACTTCCGGCGGAAGAGTCTTTCGCCTCAGGGGCAAGGGCCTGCCGAAAAAAGAGGGCGGCACCGGCGATCTTTTGGCAACCGTCGATATCGACCTCGGCGCGGCCGATCCCGAACTCGAGGCGCTGATGCGAAAGCGCCACGAGCAGAAATAACCTTACTTCTGTTCGCTGGAAGCGACCTCGTAGGCGTCGAATACGCGGCGCGCGACGCGGTCAAGCCGCGCGCGCTCGGCGGGGCCTGCGACCACGAAGGCAAGCCCGCCCTCGATCCAGGCGACGGCGCCAATGTCGCCCGCGGCACGCCATTGAAACGCGGTTTCGCCCTCGCGCAGGGTGCGCGCCGTGGTCAGCGTCACCCGCTCACCGGCGCCGCCCTCATACATAAAGAATGCAGTGGCAATGCCGTGCGGGCCGGAGAGAAGGCGGCCGCCGAGCAATTTCAGGCCCTCGGGCTCAAGATCAGGGGCCTTCAAGGGCTGGCCGACCCTGCGCGAGAGCCAGGGCACGAGATGCGCCTCGTCCGCGCGTACCTCGATCGGGTGGCGCACTTCGACGACGTAAATTCGATGTGCTTCAATTGCGGCGTCCGCCAGCGCGCGGGCGATTTCGCCGTCGCGGCCGCCGAACATGTAGTCGCGGCCGAACCAGCCGGATGCCGTACCCAGCACGAAGGCAATCGTGGCGGCGGCGGCGATCTTGCGGCCGAACCCTTTCGCCCGCATGGCAATGCGATCGGGCAGCAATCGCTCGGGTATCTTTTCCTCCGCGACCTTGCCCCAGCGCTCACGGATCATCGCCGCCTGCGCACGCCAAGCGGCGACGCGGCTTGCGACTTCGGGGTGGGCGGCGACATACGCCTCAACTGCACCGAGACGATCGGCCGGCAACATGCCGTCGATATAAGCGTGCAGTTCTTCGTCGGTGATGGACGGTTCGCGATGCGTCATCGATCTACTTTCATTGCACGCGGCGGAGCGGTGGACGCTCGTCCTCAAGATGCGCACGCAAAGTTGCGCGTGCCCGCGACAGGCGCGACATCACCGTCCCGATCGGCACGCCCTGCGTTTCCGCCGCTTCGCGGTAGCTCATGCCTTCGAGCGTGACCAGGAGCAGCACCTCACGCTGCTCGGCCGGAAGCAGCGCGAGCCCGCGCGAGATGTCGCGCGATGAGCCGTCACTTCCCGGCTCGCCCGGCGGCTCGGCTTCCTCGATTACAGCGAGCACCGGCCGCCGCGCCAGGCCGCGGCGGCGATTGCGGTCGAGATTGAGGAGAATGGTGAAGAGCCAGGTCCTGAGGTCGCCGCCATGAAAGAGGTGCTCGGCCCGCAGCGCGCGTACGAGTGTGTCCTGCACGAGGTCGTCGGCCGTCTCCGCATCGCGCGCGAGCGCGCGGGCAAAACGTCGGAGCGCAGGAATCAGTGGCTCAAGGCCGCGACGAACAGCGGACATGGCGGGCTCCAGCACATAGCTCAGCACGGCCATCTTGACCTCTCCCGCCGAAGAACGCGAGCGCCATTCGAATTATTCCGCTCCGGCTTGATGGGCATAGGGCCGCATGCCATAGGAGGCTGCGATTCTGGAGATCTGGAGCGAGACGAGGGTTCATGACGGAGGCGATCGGCCTGATGCGGGGCAAGCGCGGTCTCATCCTGGGGATCGCCAACAACCGCTCGATCGCCTGGGGAATCGCCAAGGCTTGCGCGCGCGAGGGTGCTGCGCTCGCCTTCACCTATCAGGGCGACGCGCTGAAGAAACGCGTCGCGCCGCTCGCCGCCGAGCTTTCCGCCAAGCTTGTCGGCCATTGCGACGTGACTGATCCCTCGACCATCGACGCGGTGTTCGCTGCCTGCGATCGCGAACTCGGTCCGCTCGATTTCGTCGTCCACGCCATCGCCTTTTCCGACAAGAACGAACTCGACGGCCGCTACGTCGACACCAGCCCCGCCAACTTCAACATGACGCTCAACATCTCCTGCTATTCCTTCACCGCCGTCGCGCAGCGCGCCGAGAAGCGGATGCCGCAGGGGGGCTCGCTGCTCACGCTCACTTATTACGGCGCTGAAAAATGGATCCCGCATTATAACGTCATGGGCGTCGCCAAAGCCGCGCTGGAAGCGAGCGTGAAGTATCTGGCCGCCGACCTCGGCACGAAAAAAATCCGTGTCAACGCGATTTCGGCGGGACCTATCAAGACGCTCGCCGCCGCCGGCATCGGCGACTTCCGCTACATCTTGAAATGGAACGAATTGAACACGCCGCTTCGGCGCAACATCACCATCGACGAGGTCGGCGATTGCGCACTCTATTTCCTCTCCGATCTTTCACGCGGCGTCACCGGCGAGGTCCAGCATATCGATGCCGGTTACCACATTATCGGCATGAAACATCCGGACGCGCCGGACATGAGCGTCGTGAAGAACGGCGAGTGACAAAGCGCGGGATCGAGACGCGTCCATGACGCGCGCCATTCAGCAATCGATGGCGATGGGGCTCTTCTTCCTCGCGACCGCTACTCCTTCGTCCGGCCTCGATCGGCATGAGCAACGCAGCGTCTATGCCTCGGTTGGACGCGAGGCACGGATTGCGAGCTACGGCGCGCCGGATGCGGCGTGCAAGGGGGGGCCGCGGCCGCAAATCGAGATCGCCGAGCGGCCGTCCTATGGAACGCTCGTCGAGAAGCCGGTCCGAATCATCGCTGAGCGCTCAAGCGTACCGCGGCGGGATCATCCTTGCGTCGGCAAGTTCATCGATGCGATCGCAATCTATTACCGCCCAACGCCCGGCTTTCGCGGCAGCGATCGTTTGCGCCTGCGTGTGCGGTTCGACGATACGATGCTGGAAGAAGAGATCCTCGTCAGCGTGCGTTAACGCTGCGGTTTGACCCTCGCGAGCGCCGCCCGTACAACGTAAGCGCAGTTTCTGCGGGCGAGCTTCGATGTCATTCAATACTTATGGCCACATGTTCCGGGTCACGACCTTTGGCGAGAGCCACGGGGTCGCGATCGGCTGCGTGGTCGACGGATGCCCGCCACGGATTCCGCTGACCGCCGCCGACATCCAGCACGATCTCGACCGCCGCCGCCCGGGCCAAAGCAAATTCGTGACTCAACGGCGCGAGCCCGATCAGGTCCGTATCCTTTCCGGCGTCTTTACCGATCCAAAGAGCGGCACGGAAATGACGCTCGGTACGCCGATTGCGCTTGTGATCGAGAATGTCGACGCGCGCTCCAAGGACTATGACGCCATCGCCGAGACCTATCGTCCGGGCCACGCCGATTTCACTTATGACGTGAAATACGGGCTGCGCGATCCGCGCGGCTCGGGCCGGGCGTCCGCACGCGAGACTGCGGCCCGCGTAGCGGCGGGCGCGATCGCGCGCAAGATCGTGCCGAGCATGAAGGTGCGCGGCGCGCTCGTACAGATGGGCGAAATCGAGATCAATCGCAACGAATGGGATTGGGAGGAGGTTTCGCGCAATCCATTCTTCTGCCCTGATGCGAAGGCCGCGAAAAAAATGGAAGAGTATCTCGACGACATCCGCAAGAGGGGCTCCTCGATCGGCGCGGTAATCGAGGTGATCGCCGAGGGCGTGCCGCCGGGGCTCGGAAGCCCTGTTTACGGCAAACTCGATGCGGAGCTCGCCGGCGCATTGATGGGCATCAACGCGGTGAAAGGCGTCGAGATCGGCGCCGGCTTCGGCGCGGCAAAGCTTTCGGGTGAGGAAAACGCCGATGAGATGCGCATGAGCAATGACGGCAAACCGAAATTCCTCTCCAACCATGCCGGCGGCATTCTCGGCGGCATTTCCACCGGCGCGCCGCTCGTCGCGCGCTTCGCGGTTAAGCCCACCTCCTCCATTCTCACGCCGCGCAAGACGGTCGATCGCTACGGGCGCGAGACCGAGATTTCAACCAAAGGCCGCCACGACCCTTGCGTCGGCATTCGCGCGGTGCCGATCGGCGAGGCCATGGTCGCCTGCGTCGTCGCCGATCAGTATCTCCGCCATCGCGGCCAGGTCGGCGAAGCACTCGAATGGCCGTTTCCGAAGGCGTAGGATCAGGCCATGGACGACCGCACCCAGACCGAGATCGAGCAGGCGATCGCCGCATTCGCGCGCGGCGAGATCGTCGTCGTCACCGATGACGACGATCGCGAGAACGAGGGCGATCTCTTCGTCGCGGCCTCGCTATGCACGCCCGAAAAGATGGCGTTTATCATCCGACATACCTCGGGCATCGTCTGCGCGCCGCTTTCGCTCGAGGAGGCGCGGCGGCTGCATCTCGATCCGATGGTTTCCGCCAACGACGCGCCGCTCGGCACTGCCTTCACCGTCTCGGTCGATGTCAGGCACGGCATGACCACCGGCATTTCGGGCGAGGAGCGCAGCAATACGGCGCGCGCGCTTGCCAACCCGAACATGGGCGCCTCCGATTTCGTCCGGCCCGGCCATGTCTTTCCGCTGATCGCGCGCGAAGGCGGCGTGCTGATGCGCTCCGGTCACACCGAGGCCTGCGTCGACCTCTGCCGGCTTGCAGGCCTGCCGCCCGTGGGAGTGCTCGCCGAACTCGTGAACGACGACGGAACCGTCAAACGCGGCGCCGAAGTCGCCGCTTTCGCCAAGCAACATGGGTTCAAGCAAGTTTCGATTGCCGATCTCATCGCCTGGCGACAGGCGCGCGAAAAGCTCGTCGAGCGCGTCGCGACCTTTCCGGTGAAGAGCGAAATCGGCGAGCTTGCCGGATACGCCTTCGTCACGCCGTTCGACGCCGTGCACCATATGGCTTTTGTCTACGGCAAGATCGGCGACGGCAAGAACATCCTCGCGCGGCTGCATCGCGCGAATGTGGTGAGCGACGTATTCGGCGACCGCAGGTCGATCCAGCGCTCGCTCGCCCGCTTCAAGGATGCGGGTCGCGGCGTGCTCGTTTACTTGCGCGACGGCACCGCCGGCGTGCCAGTGACGATGCCCGATCGCGAGCAGACATCCTCGATGGCGGCGCGCGAGCGCCAGTGGCGCGAGATCGGGCTCGGCGCGCAAATCCTGCGCGACCTCGGCATTTCCTCGATCCGCCTTCTCGCCTCGCGCGAGCGGACCTATGTCGGCCTTTCCGGCTTCGGCATCGAGATCGTCGCGACCGAAACGCTCGATATCTGATTCGTTTTTTCGCCTTGGTCGCGCCGCGAAAGGATGAGAGTTTCATCCTTGGGGGCGAGCCGGAGCGGTTCCATGATTCGGTTTGTTCTGCGTATTTTTATACTTGCCGCGGCCGGTTTCATCCTCGCCGCGGACGCGAATTCACAAACCGGAAAACGCGAGCCGGTTGATGTCGAACTCATCATCGCGGTCGACATCTCCTATTCCATGGATCCCGACGAGCAGGCGCTGCAGCGTGGCGGCTATGTCGACGCGATCTCCTCGAAAGAATTCATCGATGCCGTCCGTAAAGGGCCGAGCGGCCGCATCGCCGTCACCTATTTCGAATGGGCGAGCGTCAACGAACAGAAGGTCATCGTGCCCTGGCAAATCATCGACGGGCCGGAGGCGGCCGGCGCCTTCGTGCAGACTTTGAATACGACACCTATCCGGCGCGCCTCGCGCACCTCGATCGCGGGCGCGCTCATCTTTGCTACGGGCCTCTTCGAGCAATCACCATATCAGGGTCTTCGGCGGGTGATCGACGTTTCCGGCGACGGCACCAACAATCAGGGCCCGCTGATCGAGCCGACCCGCGACGAGGTCGTGGCGAGAGGAGTTACCATCAATGGACTGCCGATCATGCTGAAAGAGCCGAACGTTTCCTTTCTCGATATTCCCGATCTCGACCACTATTATGAGGACTGCGTGATCGGCGGCCCGGGCGCTTTCGTCGTTCCGGCGCGCGGGCGCGACAATTTTGTCGATGCGATCCGCAGAAAACTGCTGCTTGAAGTCGCGGGCCCGACGCCTGAACACGCGCGCGTCATTCCGGCGGTAAGCCCGCCGCGGGTTTCGTGCACCATCGGCGAACAGATGTGGCGAGAGCGCTGGGGGGCGCCCAACTAGAAATCTCTGGAGCATGATTCCGAAAACCGGCTCCCGCTTTTCCGGATCATCCCCTGCGATCGAACACGCCGACAAGTTCTGCATGCGGCGAGTAGCGAAACTGATCGACCGGCGTGAGGCTCGCCAGCCGATAGCCGCCATCGCTTAGAATCCGTGCGTCGCGCGCGAAACTCGCCGGATTGCAAGAGACATAAATGATGCGCGGCACCGCGCCTTGCGCGAGCGCGCGGGCCTGTGCTTCCGCGCCCTGGCGCGGGGGATCGAGCACGACCGCGTCGAAATGCTTGAGCTCGGCCGCCGTGAGCGGCCGCCGGAAAAGGTCGCGGGCCGCCGCTTCGATCGGCTTCAGGCCCGGCGCTTTCGCCGCGCGGGCAAGCGCATGGATCGCGGTTCCGTCATCGTCGATGGCAAGGACGCGCGCCTTTTCCGCGAGCCGCAAGGAAAAGGTGCCGATGCCGCAGAAGAGATCGGCGACCTTCGAGGCCTGCTCCGACGCGGCACAAACGATCGACGCCAGCGCATTCTCGCCCGCCTCGGTCGCCTGCAAGAAGCCGCCCGGCGGCAGCACGACGCGGGCGCGGCCGATATCGATGGACGGCTCCGCAAGTTGCGCGATGATTTCGCCGTGGCGCGTGAGCCGCGCGAGCCGCTCTTCCGCCGCGATGCGCGCAAGGGCTGCCTGCGCTGCGGGACCCAACGGGCCCGAGCCGCGGAGGTCGACATCGAGGCCGCCTTCGGTCGCGGTGAACTGCAGATCGAGGGGCTTCGCACCCGCTTCGGCGGCAAGCCGGCGGCCGATGTCGAAGATGCGCGCGAGCGCGGGCTCGAGCACCGGGCAATGGTCGATCGCCACGATCGCATGCGAACGGCGCGCGGTGAAACCCGCCACCACGCCCTCGCGCGTTCGCCGCGCATGCAGCACGGCCCGGCGGCGACCTTTGCCGTGGGCGTCGACGAGATCGCCGACCGGCGCTTCGATACCTTCGTGGGCGAGCGCCGCGACGACGAGATCGCGCTTCCAGGCGCGGTAGCTTTCTTCCTTCCAGTGCTGCAAGGCGCAGCCGCCGCAAACGCCGAAATACGGGCAGATCGGCGCGATGCGGTCGGGCGAAGGGACGAGGATTTTCGCGCAGACCCCCCTATGTTTTTCGAGGGCGGCGAGGATGGTTTCGCCCGGCAGGGTGTTAGGAATATAAACCTTTTCGCCGCCGAGCGCCGCAACACCATCGCCCTGATGGCCGACGCGTTCGATCGCGAGCCGCGCCTCAGCCACGCCGCGCCCCGATGAGGAATTCGCGGTTTCCCTCGCCGCCCGCGATCGGCGATTCCACGAGGCCGATCACGCGCCAGCCTGCCGCCGCGATAAAACGCTCGATATCCTCGCAAACCGCCTTTTGCACCTTTTCGTCGCGCACGATGCCTTTCTTCAGGTGCGCCCTTCCCGCCTCGAATTGCGGCTTGATCAGCGCCACGAGCGACGCCGCCGGCGCGCAGAGGGCGAGTGCGGCGGGCAAAACGCGCTTCAGCGAGATGAAGCTCACGTCGAAAACCGCGAGCTCGACCGGCTCGGGCACAAGCGTGCGATCAAGCGCGCGCGCATCCGTCCCTTCCAGCGATACGAGGCCGGGCCGGCCGGAGAGCGATGGATGCAGCTGGCCGTGGCCGACATCGACGGCATAGACGCGCTTCGCCCCCCGCGTGATGAGCACCTCGCTGAAGCCGCCGGTGGAGGCGCCGACATCGAGGCAGACTTTTCCAGCCGCTTCGACGGCGAAGCGGTCGAGGGCGGCCGCAAGCTTCAGGCCGCCGCGCGATACATAAGTATAGGCGGGGCTGGCGCTCAGCTCCGCCTCCACCGAAAGCGGCTGCGAGGCCTTGGCCACCCGTACGCCGTCGGCGGTCACGAGCCCAGCTTCGATCGCGGCCTGGGCGCGGGCCCGGCTCGCGGCAAGGCCGCGCTCGACAAGCAATTGATCGGCGCGCCTGCGCCCGGCCATGGAGGTCTCCTGCCCTCGTTTCCCGCCAAAAAATTGGGCCCGTGTCAAACATTGGCCGCGAAAGGCTCCAATGCTAGAAAGCATCGAGGCGGGATGGGGACGCGCCTTCACGACAGACCGGGTTTTTTCGATGCGACGCCGCATAAGCCGCGCGATTGTGATCCTTGCGCCGATTCTGCTGGCCGGCCCGCTCGCTTTTGCCGGCAGCGCCGTCGCGCAGACCGCCAAGACGAAGAAGGTCTCGCCGAAGGACGTGAAGAAAAAAGAGCCCGCGCATGACCTGCGCAGCTGGAATGTCGGCCGCGATGCGTCGGGGCCGGTGCTGTTCTACGGCCGGACGCAGAACGAAGACGTCTCCGTCTCCTTCACGTGCCTGCCGGATTCCGGCCTCGTGCGGGTGATCGCCTACGGCACCGCGCGCGGCGTCAAACCCGGCGACGGCGCGCGGCTCCGCCTCACCAACGGCCCGGCGAAGCTCGAGGTGGCGGCCATTGCGCTCCCGAACGACAAGAACACCAGCAGCGTCGACCTCGGCGGCACGACCAAGATCAGCCCGCGCGTCTTCGCCCTCTTTCGCGGCGGCGACGCCATCGTGGTGGAAGTGCCGGGCCGCACCATCGGCCTGTCGCTGAAGACGCTGCCGGGAAAAAACGAAGCGTTCGAGCGCGCCTGCCTCGGCGGCAGAGCCGGAAATTAACCACGGCGCATCGCCGCGATCTCTGCAAAAAATCCCCAGATCCGGGCCTGCTGCAAGCGTTTACCTTGCCGTTACTTACTTGCGCCCGGCGAATGGATGGGCGGGCGCATTGGAAGTAGATTCCGGCAACGCCCGCGATCATCATCTTGCCGAGGAGGAAGATATGAACGGAAAAATGTATCTCGTCGCCGCGAGCCTGATCGGCCTCACATGCGCCGTGCTGCCGCCCGCGCCGACGCAGGCAAATCCCGGCAGCGGCGCCTTCGCGCCGGTAGCCGACAACGCTCTCGTGCGAGTTGCCGACCTCAGTGTGGAGCCGATGGAGCCGCGACGTTGGCGCTACGACCATCGCCGCTCGGTCCACGCATGGCGGAGACCGGCCCGGCCCTATTACGAGCCTTACGCCTATTATCCCGCCTACCGATATGGCGGTTACGCAGTCTACGCTTGTTGCGAAGCGTATGCCGTCTATCCGGTTTACGAGCGGCCCTATTACCGTCCTTTCTCTTACAGTCCCCTAGGCCGGTATTATTACGTGGACGATCCCCGCTTTTATCTGCCCGGATTTTATGGCGGGACCAATTCCTATTATTATTGGTGAGCGGAGACGAAGCCGCGCGCCGTCGCCGGGACTTTAGCCGCCGCGCGCGCGATCCGCGTCAATTCGCATCGAGAAAAGCGCGGATCGCCTTCACCGTCGCCGCGGGCTGTTCTTCCATCAGCCAATGGCCGGAATCCTTGATGGCAATGCCCTGCACGTTGCTTGCGCCGGCCCGAAGCACGTCAGCCATCGCGAGGCCGAATGATTTCTCGCCCCCGATGGTGAGCACCGGCATTGAAAGTTTTCCTTTGGCGAGGAATGCACGGTTATCGATGACGTCTTGATCGAAGGCAGCGAATTGAGCAAATCCCGCGTGCATCGCGCCCGGACGGGCGTAAAGTTTCGCGAAATGCTCGCGGGCCTTATCTCTGCAGTGATCCTAGTCCGGCGATTTTTTCCGCCTCATTGCAAAGAAAAATTATTGCGCATCGACACCCGGCGCTGAAATAAAAATTTGCAAATAAATCATTCACGCAAATGGGAACTTCGCCTGCAATCAGGCCGGCACGCGGCGAAAATGTGTTTGATGAAACTTGAACTCATGCTTTTCCGCGGTGGAACTTTTTCGGAAAATTTTTGTGACGATTTGTGATGGAACCCGCATGTAAAATCGGAACCAACCTGTAGTGATCGGATTAAATTGCCGCTAAGAGTTTCCCTTCACCCATCGGCGACGAATGACTGCGTAGGTTTCGCGTTCCTTTCGGGGAACGACAGCGGGAAAATTCTTCTCAATCTGCTTGCGGGAAAAATGCCGGTATCAATTCTAGAGTTGCCGCACGCGCGCATCGAGCGTGAGCGTGTCGAGAAAAATCGAAAGCAGGAGCTCAAAAACATCAAGCGCAAGCTTGCGCGCCGGCTGCGCCGGCGGCGGCGCGGCTTTGAGATCGACCCGTCGATCACCGTTTCGCTGGAACGAAAGCTTGAGCGCCTGCAAAGCGGCGCGCCCACATTCGAGGAGCAGACGCGGCACTTCATCAAGCGAACGCTCTGCCAGCTGCTGGTTGCCGCCATCATCACGGTCGTCGTCGCCGACTACGAGGGCTATTTCGACCGCCTGTCGGGCCCGCGCTACATTACCTTCACCGGGCCCGGATTTACCATTGTCGGCTGCAAGGAACGCGAGCGCGTGTCGTGCGAGAAGAATCCGCAGGACCGCGAAGGCAGGGTCCTGAACGTCAAGAACCTTGTCGCGTTCGAGGCGCAAATGCAGGGGGTGCCGCTCGATTTTGCCCTGGCGGTCGCCGAACAAGAAAGCGGCTTTACCTGCAACGTGATCTCGACCGCGGACGCGATGGGCGTCCTGCAAATCCTCTATCCGACCGCCGTCGCCATGGGCTTCCGCGGCAAGCCGGAAGAACTCCTGCGCTGCCACAACAGCGCAAAGTACGGCATAAAATATCTGAAGGCCGCGCTCGAGGAAGCCGGCGGCGACCTGTGCCTTGCCGCCAACAAATATTACGCGGGAACGAACTCCGGATTTATCGCCAGCGGCCGGGAATATTGCCTCGGCGTGCTGAACAGGATGCAGCACTACAAGAACGTCAATATCGCCACGCTTTAATCGAACAGGAAGATGGCCGGCGAATTTCGCCCTGCTTCACGGAAGGATGCCCGGCGCGGCGACGGATCGCATGAAATCTATCGCTCCGGCTGCGGCCGCCAGAGGCCGGAGCGGAATGCGGTTCCCAAGCTCCCGCCAAAAGCGACAAGGGCGGCGACGGTGAGATAGCCGAGGCCCACGAGGCTCGTGACCGCCCCCAGCCAGCCGCCGACCGCGACGACAACGAGCCGGCTCGTGATCCCGATCAGCGGCCACAGCGGCCGGCCGGCCGCCTGGAACGCAAAATTCATCGTCATGCCGAGGCCCAACAACGGGTAGGCAAAACCCGCGATAGAAAGATAGCTCGCGCCGGCGGACTGGACGGCGGGATCGGCGTTGAAGATTGCAATCCAGGCGGCCGGCTGGATCAGCGCGAACAAACCGATGCAGCCGGTGACGCTCATGGCGAGCGCGGCCGCCGTCCAGGTGATCTTCTCCGCGCGCGCGAATTGGCCGGCGCCGATGTTGGTTCCGACCATCGCCAACAATCCGGCGCCGAGACCGAACGTCAGCGGGTACAGAAGATATTCGAGCCGGATCGCGGCACCGAAGCCGGCGAGCGCGGCCGTGCCGAGCGCGCCGGCAAAAGCGGTGAGGGTCGCGAGCGTCGAGTTGTTGATGATCGGCTGCAACGACATCGGCAGTCCAACCCGCAGGATTTCGACGAACAAGCGCCGCTCAAGCCGCGTGCGGAACGAAATCGTGACCGACGTCCGTCCGGCGGCGATATAGCAAGCAAGCACAATGCCCGCGGCGGCAAACGAGCCGACCGTGGCGATGCCGGCGCCGGTGATTCCCAAGGCGGGAATGGGCCCCAGCCCGAAAACAAGGAGCGGCACCAACAGAATGTGCAAAGCCTCCGCGGCCACATAGACGACGGCGAGCACCGCCGCCTGTCCCGTGCCGCGAACGATGCTCGTGAGAGCGCTGAGCATCCAGTAAGCAAGCGCGCCGGCAAAAATCATATTCGAATATTCGAGGGCGGCGGCGCGGATCGCCCGGTCGCCGCTCATCAGCGCGTAGATCGCGGGGCCGGCGGACAGCAAAATCAGCGAGAACAGCGCGGCCATGCCGGCGGCGACCCATATGCCGTGCCAGGCGAGTGCCGCCGCATCCCTCTCGCGTCCGGATCCGATGGCGCGCGCGATCGCCGAGGCGATGGCGCCGCCCATGCTGCCGTTCGCCATCTGCTGCATCAGCATGAGCATGGGAAAAACGAGTGAAAGCCCGGCGAGCGCGCCGGCGCCGAGGCGGCCGACAAAATGCGCGTCCACGCTCGCCGTTACCGCGATGAGGATGACGTTGACGACGACATTCGGCGCCGCGAGCCGCAGAAGCGTCGATACGATCGGGCCTTCGAGCAAAAGCTTCGTGCGCGCGGCAGCGGGCCGCGGCGAAGCGTCAGAATGCGTTACTTTTTCGGAAGGAATCGTGCCGATTGACGACATGGTGCGTCCTCATGTTGAGCGGGACGCGATTCTTCAGCATGTCGCCTCGTGGGGAGATCGCATCGTCCCCATGCGCGAATAACTAAACCCGCAGGCGCGATTGTCAAGCGCAGTCGCCGGCAACGGCGGCACGGCCCCGCATTATCGCGCGTGGATCGTTCAGCGGCTCGCGACCTGGCGGACGTCGAGGGGTTTGCCGAGCGCCGACAGCACCGAGGCGACGATGCCTTTGCGGTCGAGGCCCGCGCGCGCGTACATGGCGGCCGGCGAATCCTGATCGACGAAGGCATCGGGAAGCACCAGCGGACGCACCTTGACGCGGTCGAGTGCGCCTTCGCGCGCGAGAAGTTCGAGCACGTGGCTCGCGAAGCCGCCCGCCGATCCCTCTTCGATGGTCACGAGCACCTCGTGCGAGCGCGCGAGCCTGAGCACGAGGTCGCGGTCCAGGGGCTTGGCGAAGCGGGCGTCGGCGACCGTCACCGACAGGCCGTGGGCGGCAAGATCGTCGGCGGCCAAGAGGCATTCGGAAAGCCGCGCGCCGAAGGAAAGGATCGCCGCCGCCGTGCCCTCGCGCAGGACGCGGCCGCGGCCGATTTCCAGGGGCTTGCCTTCGGCGGGCATGGCGACGCCAGTGCCCTCGCCGCGCGGAAAGCGGAAGGCGGAAGGCCGGTCGTTGATCGCGGCGGCGGTCGCCACCATGTGCACGAGCTCCGCCTCGTCGGCGGCCGCCATCACCACGAAATCGGGAAGGCACGCAAGATAGGCGACATCGAACGAGCCCGCATGCGTCGGGCCGTCGGCGCCGACGAAGCCGGCGCGATCGATGGCAAAGCGCACCGGCAGCTTCTGGATCGCGACGTCATGCACGACCTGGTCATAGGCGCGCTGCAGGAAGGTCGAGTAGAGCGCGGCGAAGGGCTTGTAGCCTTCGGCGGCAAGGCCCGCCGCGAAGGTGACCGCGTGCTGCTCGGCGATGCCGACGTCGAAGCAGCGATCGGGAAATTCGCGCGCGAAGAGATCAAGGCCGGTGCCGGAGGGCATCGCCGCCGTGATCGCGACGATTCTCTTGTCCTTCCCCGCTTCCTTGATCAGGCTTTCGGCGAACACTTTGGTGTAGGACGGCGCTCCCGCTTTCGATTTTGTCTGCGCGCCGGTCGCGACGTCGAACTTCACGACACCATGATATTTGTCGTCGGAAGCTTCCGCCGGCGCGTAGCCCTTGCCCTTCTTGGTCACCACGTGGACGAGGGTCGGGCCTATCTTGTTGTCGCGCACGCGTTGCAGAACCGGCACCAGGTGATCGAGATTGTGGCCGTCGAGCGGGCCGACATATTCGAAGCCAAGCTCCTCGAACAAGGTGCCGCCGGTGAGGAAGCCGAGCGTGTGTTCGAAGGCGCGGTGGATGAATTGCGCGACCCGCTTCGGCAGCCGCGGCGCCGTCCAATCCCACAATTTGTGCATGCGCAAAAAGGTGCGGCCGGAAAGGCGGCGCGCGAGATAAGCGGACATCGCGCCCACGGGCGGCGCGATCGACATGTCGTTGTCGTTGAGGATCACGATCAGGCGCGAGTTGATGGCGCCGGCGTTGTTCATCGCCTCATAGGCCATGCCGGCGGAGAGCGCGCCGTCGCCGATCACGCAGACGATGTTGTTGTTGCCGCCCTTGAGGTCGCGCGCGATCGCCATGCCGAGACCGGCGGAGATCGAGGTGGAGGCATGCGCCGCGCCGAAGGGGTCGTATTCGCTTTCGGCGCGCTTGGTGAAGCCGGAAAGGCCGCCGCCCTGGCGCAGCGTGCGGATGCGGTCGCGCCGCCCGGTCAGGATCTTGTGCGGATAGGCCTGGTGGCCGACATCCCAGATCAGCCGGTCGTTCGGCGTGTCGAAGACGTAGTGGAGCGCGACGGTGAGCTCGATGACGCCGAGCCCGGCGCCCAAATGGCCGCCGGTGACGGAGACGGCGTCGATGGTTTCCTGCCGCAATTCGTCGGCGACTTGCTTCAGTTGCGAAGGCGCGAGCCGGCGGAGATCAGCGGGCCAGCGGACGGTGTCGAGCAGCGGCGTTTTGACCGGCAAGGGCGCCTTCCATCACATTACGGACAAGCCTGTCAGCCTTACACAAAGCCGACGTGACAGGCAAACTGCGTTATGTTCGAGAGAGTTAGAGCGGCCGCGCCTGCTTGCAAGTTCGCCCTCGCCGCCACTCCGGCAAGACCGGCCGGGACCTTGCGCTATCGCCAGGCGATGCCGAGCAAGTGTCCGAGAGAGTAAACGCCGCTGCCGAGGAGCGCCTGCACCACGAGCGCGACCGCCCAGAAGGCCGGAAATTCCCAGCCGCCGCCCGGGTTGGCGAAGACCCAGCCATTGGCGCCGTGCACCATGTAGATGGTGCCGAGAATGAGCGGGATCAGTGCGAGCGCGACGAGGCTCGTGCCGACACCCAGGATCAGCAATGTGCCGCCGCCGAGTTCGGCGGCCATGGTCAGATATCCCACGAAACCCGGCAGGCCCAACGAACGGAAATAAGCAGCGGTGCCCGCCGGTTTATGCACCAGCAATTTGAGCAGCCCGTGCGCGATGAACAGCGTGCCCAGTGCCACCCGCAACAACAGCGCGCCATAGGGGATGAGATCGGCGCGCGACATCGGGCGGCGGGCGGCGGGCGGAATTTAACGCCGTTCGGGGGTCTGGCCGGGCAGCGGGATGAATTGACCGGCGGCGCCGAGACCGTTGTCATAGGGACGGCCGAAGAGGCTGTTCGACGGCCCGACATTGAAGCGAAACGAGGTGCCGCCCGGCTGCGTGGGAACATTTCCGTTATTGAATTGCTCGACCTTCACGTCGGGATCGATGAACATGTTGCCATCGTCCTTCGACTTGCCTTCAACCGTCCAGGCGTGCGCCGCGGACGCGGCGAGCAGTCCAGCCGCCAAAACCGCGAGACGAAATTGCGTCAGATGCGAATGCGCGGGCTTCATGATTCCTCGCTTGTTTCGTCCGAAACGAAGCTTGTCGCGGAAAGATAGGGTTCCCTAACCTTCAAAGTCAACGCGAAAGGGAGCGCGAAATGGCCGAAAACGGACTGGTTCGTGTGGAGAGCGCCCACAGCGTCAAGGATACGATCGATCGACTTCAAGCGGATGTGAAATCCAAAGGAATGGAAATCTTTGCCCGCATCGATCACGCCGCCGGCGCAAACAAGGCCGGCTTGGCGTTGCGGCCGACGGAACTTCTTATTTTCGGCAATGCCAAGGCGGGCACGCCGCTGATGCAGGCCAATCAAGCGATCGGAATTGACTTGCCGCTGAAGGCGCTCGCCTGGGAAGACGCGACGGGCAAGGTCTGGCTCGCCTACAATGATCCGGCCTGGTTCGCGTCCCGGCACAATCTTTCGGGACAAGTGGATCAGATCACGGGCGCGATGACCGCCGCGCTCGCGGCGGCGGCCAAAAAATCAACCGGGGTTTGATACGGCGCATCCCGCTTGACTATCGCGCGGGATCGGCCAACCGTTCCTCCACCGGTTCAAACAAAAGAACTTCCGGAGGAACGCCATGCCCACGGATCGCCGAACGGTTTTGCGCGCGGCCGCGATACTTCCCGCCTTCGCCGGCGCGCTCTCGCGGACGGCCGCGGCACAGCCCGCGCCCGCCGACGCCCAAAAGGCCGCGGCGCCCGCGGCGGCGCCGAAGGATGTGACAAAAACGCTCGCGCACTACGTGGTCACGGCCAAATACGACGATTTGCCGCAGAACGTCCGCAAGGAGGGCAGCCGCACGCTGCTCAACTGGGTGGGCGTCGCCATCGGCGGCTCGCGCCATCAGACGGTGGACATCGCGGCCGCGGCACTCGGCCCCTTCTCCGGCCCGCCGCAGGCCTCGCTTCTCGGGCGCCGCGAGCGCTTCGACATCATGAACGCCGCCTTCATCAACGGCGTTTCCAGCCACATCTTCGATTACGACGACACGCATCTGAAGACGATCATTCACCCGGCCGGCCCCGTCGCCTCGGCGATCCTTGCGATCTCCGAGATGCAGCCGGTCACGGGCAAGGATTTCCTCAACGCGCTCGTGCTCGGCGTCGAGACCGAGTGCCGGATCGGCAACGCCGTCTATCCGAACCATTACGACGCCGGCTGGCACATCACCGGCACCGCCGGCGTCTTCGGCGCCGCGGCCGCCGCCGGAAAGCTCCTCGGCCTGAACGAGCAGCAGATGGTGTGGGCGCTGGGGCTTGCCGCCTCGCAGCCCGTGGGGCTGCGCGAGTCGTTCGGCTCGATGAACAAGAGCTTCAATCCGGGCCGCGCCGCGAGCAACGGCATCTTCGCGGCACTGCTAGCGTCGAAGAACTACACGAGTTCGGACGGCATGATCGAGGCGAAGCGCGGCTGGGCCAACACGATCAGCACCAAGCAAGATTACAAGGAAATCACCGAGGACCTGGGCCAGCGCTACGAGGCCGCGCTCAACACCTACAAGCCGTTCGCCTGCGGAATCGTGCTGCACCCGGCGATCGACGCCGCGATCCAGCTTCGGAACGAAAACAAGTTGACGGCGGAGCAGATCGAGCGCGTCGACCTCAAGGTGCACCCCTTGGTGCTCGAACTCACCGGCAAGAAGACGCCGCGCGAGGGGCTCGAGGGAAAGTTCAGCATCTATCACGCGGTTGCAATCGCGATCATCGAGGGCGCGGGCGGCGAGAAGCAGTTCAGCGATCGCGCCGTGAACGATCCCGCGGTCGTCGCCTTGCGGAGCGAGGTCGTTCCCGTCATCACGCCGGGAATCGATCCGGCGCAGGTCGACATGACGATCGTGCTCAAGGACGGCCGCACGCTGCACCGCTTCATCGAGCACGCCATCGGCAGCCTCGATGCGCCGATGAGCGATGCGGCGCTCGAGGCGAAATTCACGGATCTTGCCGACGGCATATTGCCGGCGCCGGCGATCCGGCAAGCAATGGATCTTTGCTGGAAGGTCGATACGCTCGCGAACGCGGCGGAGATCGCAAGGAACTGCGCGCTCAGCTGAGCGGCATCTCGTCCTCGCAGCAAGAATTAAGGAGAAGGCCGTGAAGAGCTACGACGTTTGCGAATGCGGCGCGCCGCTGCGCTTGATGGAACGGCCGACACCGAAGCCCGTCGGCACCGAAGTGCTCCTGAAAGTAATCGCCGCCGGCGTTTGCCACAGCGACCTGCACATCTGGGACGGCTATTACGAGCTCGGCGACGGCAAGAAGCTCCGCCTCGAGGACCGCGGCGTAAAGCTGCCGCTCACCATGGGGCACGAAAACGTCGGCGAGGTCGTCGCGGCCGGGCCGCAAGCGAAAGGCGTCAAGATTGGCGGCCGCTATCTCGTGCATCCGTGGATGGGTTGCGGCGAATGCAAGGTCTGCAAACGCGGCGACGAGCAGCTTTGCCTCAAGCCGCGAAGCCTCGGCGTGTTTTCCGCTGGCGGTTACAGCGACCATCTGATGGTGCCGCATCCGCGTTATCTCTTCGACATCGGCGATCTGCCGCCCGAGCGCGCGGCACCGCTTGCTTGCTCCGGTATCACCACCTACGGCGCGCTGAAAAAAGTGGGCCCACTCTTGTTGGAGGAGCCCGTGGTCATCATCGGCGCCGGCGGCCTTGGTCTCATGTGCCTCGGGCTATTGCGGCTGATGGGCGGCAAGGGCGCGATCGTCGTAGATATCGACCCGGTCAAACGCGAGGCCGCAAAAAAGGCCGGTGCTAAGGCCGTGATCGACGGAGCTGCACCCGATGCGGCGAAACAAATCATCGACGCAACGGGCGACGGGGCCTGGGCGGTGATTGATCTTGTCGGCTCCTCCGCGACCGTGCGGCTCGGTGCCGACAGTCTCATCAAGGGAGGCAGGCTCGTCGTCGTCGGCCTCTTCGGCGGCGATGTTACGGTGCCGACGCCGCACTTTCCGCTGCGCGCCATGACCGTGCAGGGCTCTTACGTGGGAAGCCTCACCGAGATCGCCGAATTGCTCGACCTCGTGCGCAAGAAGGGCCTGCCGCCGATTCCGGTCGCGACAAGGCCGCTCGCCGAAGTGAACGCGGCGTTGAATGATCTGCGCAACGGCAAGGTCACGGGACGCGTGGTGCTGCAGCCGGCGTCGTGAGAGCGACGCGTCTCGTCGCTACCCAATCGTCTCAATGCCGGGCGGCGCCCGCGCTTGCGACCTTCCTTGTGATTTCGTCGCGTTGGGGTTGCGCGGCGGCGGTCAGCCGCCGGGCCATCGCCACGAAATTCTTCACCGCCTCCGAGCGGTCGTCGCGCCGGTAAGCGAGACAGATCTCGGCGCGCGGCATATCGCCTTCGATGGAAAGACAGAAGACGCCGTCGGCGTGAATGCCGCAAATAGAGCGCGGCACAAGCGCGACACCGAGACCCGCCGCCACCAGGGGAACGGTGGACACGATCTGCGGCGCCTCCTGGCCGATCACCGGATCGAAGCCGGCGCGATGGCAAGCCGCGATGATCAGGTCATAGCTGCCGGGATGCAGCGCGCGCGGAAACAGGATGAAGGTTTCGCGCGCGAACGCCGACAGCGGCGCCGACACGGAGCCCGCGAGCGCGTGGCCGGCGGGCAATACCATCAACGCGTCTTCGTCGACGAGCTGTACGGTCGCGACGCCTTCGCTGTCCTCGAAGGGCGGGCGGATGAAGGCGATGTCGATCTTTCCGGCGCGGAGCCGCGCGACCAGAAGCGAGGTATTGCTCGCCTCGGGCGAAATAACGACGTCCGGATAGCGTTTGCCGTATTCGCGGATGATCGCCGGGATGAGCGGGTGGAAATAGGTGCCGCCAGCGGAGCCGATATTGATCCGCCCGGTTTCGCCGCGCGCGCGGCGGCGCACACTGGTCTTGGCGCGATCGACCTGCCTGAGAATGAGGCGCGCCTCTTCGAGCAGCAGCTTGCCGGCGCCGGTCAGCTCGACGCCGCGGGTCTCGCGGCGGAACAAGGCCGTGCCCATCTCCTTTTCCAATTGCCGGATCTGCAGGCTGAGGGGCGGCTGCTTGATGCCGAGCCGCTTGGCCGCACGGGTGAAGTTCCGTTCCTCGGCGACCGCGACGAAATAGCGGAGATGGCGTAGCTCCATCGGTGTCCCCGCGAAACAAAACGGGGGCTCGCCCGGCTTTATCCTTGTTTTTGTTGGGCGCGCGGCCCATCCGCAATTCGCCGATCATACACGGCAGATATGAAAGAAGCCACACGCAGGTATTGGACAAGCGCGATTCCGGCCGCCATCTCTTCCGCGGTGGAATGAGGGCGGCGGCAGATTCGCGAGATTGAGATACCCGTGACGAAATTGACCATGGAAGAATTGCAGTCGGAAAATCAGCGCCTGCGCGGCTTGATCGTTTCGCTCAGCGCGACGCTCTTGCGCGACATTGCCGTCGACCCTCCGAAGGAGCGAAGCGGCGCCGGCCCGGCCGATATCAAGCGCCTCATGCACGAGGCGGAAGATTGCTTTCGCTGCGCGAAAGTCGCCGGCCTCAAAAAGGAAATCGTGCAGGGCCTGGAAGCCGCCGGCCACGAGCTGATGGCGAAAGCGGTCGAGATCGAGACGCTCTTGGACCGGGAGAAGCGGGGGAAATAAAGCCCCTTACTCCGGCAGCGGGATGAACTCGGATTCGCCCGGCACCGGCGCGAAGCGGCCGGATTTCCAGTCGGCCTTGGCCGCCTCGATGCGTTCCTTGCGCGATGACACGAAATTCCACCAGATGTGGCGCGGACCGTCGGCGGTGGCGCCGCCGAGGATCACGATGCGGGAGTCTCGCGCGGCTTTCACCGTGAGGCGGTCGCCGGGCTTGAAGACGAGCAATCGTCCTTCGCTGAAGCGGTCGCCGGCGATTTCGATCTCGCCGGAAACGATGTAGACCGCGCGCTCCTCGTGATCGGCGTCGAGCGGCAGGCTTGCGCCCGCGCGCATCGAGACATCGGCGAAGATCGTGTCGGACAACGTCGCCACCGGCGAACACGCGCCGAGCATATTTCCCGCCACGACGCGCACGGTCTTGCCCTCGCCGGAAACCACCGGCAGCTTGTCGCCGCCGACGTGATTGAAGGCAGGCGCCATCTCCTCGTCGCCGGCGGGCAGCGCGACCCAACATTGCAGGCCGTGCAGATGCTCGCCGCCGGCGCGGCGCTCGGGCGCCGTGCGTTCGGAATGCGCAATGCCGCGGCCCGCGGTCATCCAGTTCACGTCGCCGGGCACGATCGGGAGCGCGCTGCCGAGGCTGTCGCGATGCACGATCTCGCCTTCGAAGAGATAGGTGACGGTGGCGAGCCCGATGTGCGGATGCGGGCGCACGTCGACGCCGCCGCCCGCGCGGAACTCGGCCGGGCCCATGTGATCGAGGAAGATGAACGGCCCGACCATGCGGCGGCGCGACGACGGCAGCGCGCGGCGTACCGTAAAGCCGCCGAGGTCGGCGGTGCGCGGCACGATCAGAAGCTCGATCGCATCGCAGGAGAGCGGATCGCCGGGTTCGGGATCCTTGGCGGGGAAGAAGCTCATGGCGGCGTGATCGACGACCTCACGTACTCTTTACCGTTGCCGTTTCCAATTCATCTGCAAGCGCTCGGACGGCTTTCTCTGTTTCTGCTTTCAAATTCGCAAGCGCGCAGCCGAAGGGTAGAACGAGCCCTAGGCGCTTTTCTGGATCATTTTCCCAAACGATGTAAACGATTGAGCGCTTGTTGCTAATGTCGTGATGAAGGCCAGTAATTGCCAGTGTCGTCATGGAGCGACTCCGTAAAGGTCACTAGTGACATGAAAATAGGACACCTGACGGCGCGTGTCGGTCACTCCCGATCGAGCGGCTCGGCGCCGACCTTGCCCTTGGCGTCGCGGGTGATTTTCTCCACCCGCATCTCGGCGTCGGCAAGCAACGCATCGCAGCGCTTCTTCAGGGCTTCGCCGCGCTCGTAAATCTTAATGGATTCCTCGAGCGCGACGTCGCCGCGCTCAAGCCGCTGCACGATCGCCTCCAGCTCGGCGAGCGCCTTCTCGAACGGAAGGGTGGCGACGTCGGCGTGATTTTCCTTTTCCTTCGCCATTGCCTCAGCCCTTCATCAGCGCGCCGACATGGGCGGCGACGGATTTCGCGAGCCCTTCGAGATCGTAGCCGCCCTCGAGCACCGACAGCACGCGGCCCTTGGCGTGCTTGTCGGCGAGCCCCATCAGCTTTTGCGTGGCCCAGGCGTAGTCGGGCTCCAAAAGATTGAGGTTCGCCAGCGGATCGCGCATATGCGCGTCGAAGCCCGCGGAGATGATGACGAGATCGGGTTGAAAAGCGTCGAGCCGCGGCAGGATCGCGGTCTCGAAGGCGTCGCGAAATTCGCGGCCGCCGTCGCCGGGCGACAGCGGCGCGTTGACGATGGTGCCGTGCTCGCCGCGCTCGGAGAGCGCGCCGGTGCCGGGATAAAGCGGCATCTGATGGGTGGAGCAGTACATCACCGAGGGATCCGCCCAGAAAATCTCCTGGCTGCCATTGCCGTGATGCACGTCGAAATCGACGATCGCCACGCGTTCGGCGCCGTGCTTCGCCTGCGCGTGGCGCGCGGCGATCGCGGCATTGTTGAAGAAGCAGAAGCCCATGGCGGTCGCGGTCTCGGCGTGGTGGCCGGGCGGGCGCATGGCGACGAAGGCGTTTTCGGCGCGGCCGGCCATCAATTCGTCGACGGCGGCGGTGGCGCCCCCCGCCGCGCGCAGGATCGGCTCCCAGCTTCCGTGCGAGAGCGCGGTGTCGGCGTCGATCCGCGCGAGCTTTCCTTCCGGCGGAATCGCGTCTTCGATCGCATCGAAATAGGCGGCCGGATGCACGCGCTTCACCGCGTCGGGATCGACGCGCTCGGCCACTTTGCGCTTGAGCGCGGAAAAGGCGCCGTTGCCCAGGACGGCCTCGATCGCGCGGATGCGATCCGGCCGCTCGGGATGGCCGGGCGGCGTGTGGTGGCCGAGGCTCGATTCGTGGGTGTAGAGAAGCGTGGTCATGCGCGTTTCTTTCGCTTTATCCCCGCAGGCTACGCGAGAGTGAAGCCCGCGGCTAGAACCGGATCGCACTACAAGGCGAACGGCGCCGCCCGCGGTTTGTTCCTTGAAATGCCCGTTTTGCAGGCGAAAGCGGTAAGGTTCGCTTAGCTCGAATCGCATATGGAGACGCCGTGGCAAAATACCAATCCATGAAACCCGGCCTCGCCGGAGCGCTCGCGGCGCTCCTCGTCTGCATTTGCGTCGCGGCCGCGCGCGCCGAGCCCGTGCAGATCGTTGCCTTCGGCGACAGCAACACCGCGGGCTTCCGCGTGCTTGAGAAGAACGCCTATCCCGCCCAGCTCGAGCGGGCGCTCCGCGCCAAGGGCCATGACGTGCATGTCCTGAACAGCGGCGTCTCGGGCAACACCTCGGGAATGGGGCTTTCGCGCATCGACAAGGCGGTGCCGCCGGGCACGCAAATCGCGATCGTCTATTTCGGCCGCAACGATCTGCGCTGGGGCGTCGAGCCGGCGAAGTTCCGCGCCAATGTCGAGGAGATCGTCAAGCGCCTGCGCGCGCGCGACATCAAGGTGCTTTTGATCGGGCTCCGCACCTTCAGCCTGGCCGACATCGCGGCGGCGAACGGCGCGGTTTATTATCCGGACTTCTTCGCCGGCGTCTCGCATGACGGCGAAAAGGATCCGAAATACACGCTCATCTTCGACCCGATCCAGCACCTTAACGCCGAGGGCTACGGCGTGGTGGTTTCAAAGCTCGCGCCGATCGTGGAGACGATGCTGGCGAGGCGCGAGAGCGCGGATTCGCAAGCGCCGACCGGCCACGAGCTTTCGCCGCCCGTGCCATTGGCGCGGTCGCATCCCGTTACGCAGTAAATCCGGTCAGCTTTTGCGCGGGCCGAGATTGACGCTCTTCGGCGGCGGCATGTCGTCCGGCACGAAGAAATCGGGCGCCAGCGCGTTCGCGGGATTGACCCGGTATTGCTCGAAATCGGTGACGCCCTCGGCGGCGAGGAACGTGTCGTCGATCAGAAAATTGCCGCTGAATTCGCGCGAAGGCTTCTCGAAAATCCTGCAGGCGGCGTCGGCGATGATTTCGGGCTTGCGGCTCATGTTCATCATGCGGTCGCCGCCGAGGAGATTTTCGATCGCCGCGGTCGCGATCGTCGTGCGCGGCCACAGCGCGTTCACCGCGATCCCCTTCGGCCGTAATTCGCCGGCAAGCCCCAGCACCACGAGGCTCATGCCGTATTTCGCCATCGAATAGGCCGTGTGCGGCGCGAACCATTTTTCCTTCATGTCGAGCGGCGGCGACAGCATCAGAATATGCGGGTTCTTCGCGCGTTCGAGATGCGGAATGGCGTATTTCGAGACCATGAAAGTGCCGCGCGCGTTCACCTGATTCATCAGGTCGTAGCGGTTCATGTCGGTCGCGGTCACGGGCGTGAGCTGGATGGCGGAGGCGTTGTTCACCACGACGTCGATGCCGCCGAAATGCGCGGCGGCCTTTTCGATGGCGTCGCGGACGGACGCCTCCTCGCGCACGTTGCAGACGATCGCAAGCGCCTTGCCGCCGGCCTTTTCGATCTCATCGGCGGCGGTGTGGATCGTGCCCCTGAGCTTCGGATGCGGCGCATCGGTCTTCGCCGCGATCGCGATGTGGGCGCCGTCTTTCGCCGCCCTCAGCGCGATCGCAAGCCCGATGCCGCGCGAGGCGCCGGTGATGAAAAGCGTCTTGCCCTTGAGCGACATTTTCGTTCAGGCGACGAGCGCCGCCTCCGCCTGCAATACCGATTGCGCCCCGGAGGTGACCGCGCGCTCGAGCCCGCTTGCGGCGGGCAACAGGTTCTCCGCGAAGAAGCGCGCGGTGGCGATGCGCGCCGCGTGCGCCGGGTCCTTGTCGCCGGCTTTGGCGGCTTCGCTCGCGGCAAGCGCGGTCTCGGCAAGATAAGCGCCGCCCGCGACAAGGCCGAACAGGCGCAGATAAGGTGTGGCGCCGGCGAAGATCTCGATCGAGTTCTTGCCGAGCGCGGCCAGCAGATATCGGGAAGCGGATTCCTGTGAAGCGATCCCCTCCTCAAGCCGCGCGGCGATCGCGCCAAAGGCGGGGTCGTTCAATTTTTTCACGCGTTCGGCGGTCGCGCGATAGCCCGCGATCATCCGCTTCAACGTTTCGCCGCCCGCCTGGTCGATCTTGCGGGTGACGAGGTCGATCGACTGAATGCCGTTGGTGCCTTCGTAGATCGCGGCGATGCGCGCGTCGCGGTAGTGCTGCGCGGCGCCGGTTTCCTCGATGAAACCCATGCCGCCATGCACCTGCACGCCGAGCGAGGCAACCTCGATGCCGGCGTCGGTGGAAAAGGCCTTGGCGACGGGCGTGAGCATGTTCGCTTCTTCCTGCGCCGCCTGGCGCTCGTTCTCGTCCGGCAAGTGTTTCGCGCGATCGATGGCATCGGCGCATTTATAGGCGATCGCGCGCGAGGCGGCGGTGAGCGCCCGCATGGTCAGGAGCATGCGTTTGACGTCGGGGTGCTCGATGATCGCGACCGCGCCATTGCTGCCGGGTACGGCCCCTTGCTTGCGCTCGCGGGCAAAGGCCAAGGCCTGTTGCGTTGCGCGTTCGGCGATCGCCACGCCCTGGATTCCGACGGCGAGCCGCGCCTGGTTCATCATCGTGAACATGCAGGCAAGCCCGCGATTTTCCTCGCCGACGAGATAGCCGACCGCGCCCTCATTGTCGCCGAGCACCATGGTGCAGGTGGGCGAGGCGTGAATGCCGAGCTTGTGCTCGATGCCGGATGCGCGCACGTCGTTGCGGGCGCCCAAGGAGCCGTCGTCCTTGACGAGGAATTTCGGCACCAGAAACAGCGAAATCCCCCTGGTGCCGGGCGGCGCGTCCGGAAGCCGCGCGAGCACGAGATGGATGATGTTGTCGGTCATGTCGTGCTCGCCATAGGAGATGAAAATTTTCGTCCCCTTCAGGCGGTAGCTGCCGTCGGCGGCGCGCACGGCGCGCGTGCGCAATGTCGCGAGATCGGAGCCCGCCTGCGGCTCGGTGAGCTGCATCGAGCCCATCCATTCGCCGGAAACCATGCGGGCGAGATATTTTTTCTTCAGCGCCGCGCTCGCATGCGCCTGCAGCGCTTCGATGGCCGAGGTGGTGAGGATCGGCCCCAGCCCCCAGGCCATGCAGGCGGCGCTCCAGAATTCGAAGCAGGCGGAGCTGACGATCGTGGGCAGGCCCTGGCCGCCATGTTCGACCGCGGCACCGAGGCCGTTCCAGCCGGCTTCGGCCCAGGAATGGTAGGCCTCCTTCCAGCCCGTGGGCGTGCGCACGACGCCGTTTTCGAAGCGCGTTCCTTGCTCGTCGCCGACGCGGTTCAGCGGCGCGAGCACGCCGTCGGCGAATTTGCCCGCTTCCTCCAGCACGCTCTTGACGAGATCGGGCGAAAGATCGGCGTTGCCTTCGGTAAGCCGTTTCAGGCTCGTGCAATGTTCGAGAAAGAAGAAGCTGTCGGAAACCGGGGCGTGGTAGGTCATGGGCTCCTCCGGCGGATGCCGGCTGGCGAGTTTGAACAAGAGTGACCGCGCGCTTCGGAGTCGTCAACGTGAATGGAACCGGGCATTCCGTAACGTCCACGCTGATCTTCGCCGCCGACCGCGCGGGGATCGGAGCGGCGGCGCGCGTGCTCGGCGAAGGCGGCCTCGTCGCCTTCCCCACCGAGACGGTTTACGGCCTCGGCGCCGATGCGACCGACGCCCGCGCCGTGGCCCGGCTTTACGAGGCCAAGGGACGGCCCGCCTTTAATCCGTTGATCGCGCATGTCGCTGATGTTGCCGCCGCCCGGCGCGCGGGCGAATTCACGCCGCTCGCCGAGAAGCTCGCCGCCAAATTCTGGCCGGGACCGCTGACGCTCGTCGTGCCGGCGACAACAATCGTCTGCGCGCTCGCCCGCGCGGGACTGCCGAGCGTCGCCTTGCGCGTGCCGGCGCATGCGCTCGCGCAAAAGCTTCTGGCCGCGTTCGCAAAGCCTGTCGCGGCGCCGAGCGCCAATCGCTCGGGCCACGTCTCGCCGACTTCGGTGGAGCATGTGCTCGCCGATCTTTCGCAACGCATCGATGCGGTGCTTGACGGCGGCCCGACGCCGCTCGGGCTCGAATCGACGATCATCGACTGCACGGGCGGGGCACCGCTTCTCCTGCGTCCGGGCGGCGTGCCGCGCGGCGATATCGAGAAGGCGCTCGGCGTGAAGGTGGCCGACGCGCCCCGCACGGACGCAATCGCGCCGCAATCGCCGGGCCGCCTCGCCTCGCATTATGCGACCCGCGCGCGCATCCGCCCGAATGCAAGCGAGGTGAAGCCGGGCGAAGCTTTCTTGAATTTCGGCGGCGGTCATCTCGCGGGCATCGACGGTGCGCGCGCGGTTCTGGATCTCTCCCCGGAGGGCGATCTTGCGGAGGCCGCGGCCAATTTTTTCTCGCATTTGCGTGCACTCGATGCTTCGGGCGCCGAGGTCATCGCGGTCGCGCCGATCCCGCAACAAGGGCTCGGCGAAGCGATGAACGATCGGCTGACCCGCGGGGCGGCGCCGCGATCAACTTGATGTCGAGGTCCTCCCGATGCGCTATGATCTCCGCATGAAATCCACGGTGCTTTTGTCGCTCCTTTTCTTCGCGGCGCTCGCCCAGCCCGCGGGCGCCGAAGTCGAGAAATTCGTCCAGTTCGGCGACGGACAATTGAATCCCTATTTCCGCCTGAAGTTCACGCCGCCGCAGGGCTGGGTGCTGGATGCGAAAGCAACACAAGAGAACGGCCTTGCCATGTACGTGCCGAAGGGAATGAATTTCGGCAACGCGCCGGCGCTCATGTACATCCGCGTCTCCTACAACTCCGACAAACGCTCGATGGAAAAATTCATCGAGGTCGCGCACGAGCGCTGGAAGAACACCGAGAAGGACAGCAAGATCGAGAAGCTCGCGAGCGAAAAGCGCGCGAACGGCAAGCCGGATTTTCAGGTGTATCACTTCGTCAATCCGAGCAACCCGCAGCAGGCCTATGAGCTGATGGCCTATGGCGAGGATACGGATAAGGACGGCAATTCGTATTTTCTGATGATCGGGTTGACGGCGGCCGCGCAAAAGGCGATCGACGCGGCGGAAGCCGATTATCGCGCCGGGCTCGGCGCGCACTGAAATGAACGTCCGCACGAAACCAGCCGCGCGGCAAGAAACGCTGAAGAGCGCGACGATCGAGCGCTTCGCGAAAATCGTCGGCGACAAATACGCGATACGCGATCCGCGCGAGATGGCGCGCTTCCTGCACGAGCCGCGCGATCTCTACGAGGGCCGCGCGGCGATGGTGCTAAAGCCCGCCTCGACGGAAGAGGTTTCCGCCATCCTCAAGCTCGCGGAGGAAACGAAGACGCCGGTCGTGCCGCAGGGCGGCAATACGGGTCTCGTGGGCGGACAGATCTCGTTCGACGCGGGCGCGGTCGTGCTTTCGACCGCGCGCCTTGACCGCATCCGCGAAGTGGACGCCGCCGGAAATTCGATGATCTGCGAAGCGGGCGTCGTGCTCGCGCGCGCGCAGGAAACGGCGGCGAAGCACGAGCGGCTGTTTCCGCTTTCGCTCGGCGCCGAGGGAAGCTGCACCATCGGCGGCAATCTTGCGACCAATGCCGGCGGCACGCAGGCGCTTTCCTACGGGGTCGCGCGCGACCTCGTGCTCGGGCTCGAAGTCGTGCTGGCCGGCGGCCGCGTCTGGCATGGGCTGCGGAAACTCAAGAAGGACAATACCGGCTACGATTTGCGCCACCTCTTCATCGGCTCCGAGGGCACGCTCGGCATCATCACCGCCGCGGCGCTGAAGCTCTTTCCGGCGCCGCGGGCGACCGAAACCGCCTTCATCGGCCTGGCTTCGCCCAACGATGCGCTCGCGCTTCTCAATTTCATGCAGGCGCGCTTCGGCGCCTCGCTGACGAGCTTCGAACTGATCGCGCAACGCGGCATCGAGTTCGTGACCAAGCATCTTGCCGGCAGCCGCGCGCCGCTCGCTTCGCCGCATCCCTGGTACGTGCTCCTCGAAATTTCATCGCCGCGGGCCGAAGGCGTGCACGCGGCTCTCGAAACGGCGCTCACCGAAGCCATCGCCAGCAAAATCGCCGCCGACGCCGTGATCGCCGCGAGCGAAGCGCAGCGGGCCGCGTTCTGGCGGATCCGCACCGGCCTCACCGAGATGCAAAAGCCCGAAGGCGGTTCGATCAAGCATGACGTCTCGGTGCCGGTGGCGAGCGTGCCGGCCTTCATCGAAGAGGCGGACGCGGCGGTAGAAAAACTCATTCCCGGCGCGCGGCCGGTGCCGTTCGGCCATCTCGGCGACGGCAACATCCATTACAATGTCAGCCAGCCGGCGGGCGCCGACAGGGAAGCGTTTCTCAACCGCTGGGAAGAAGTGAATCAAGTGGTGCACGCGATCGTCGCGAGACTCGGCGGCTCGATCTCGGCCGAGCACGGCATCGGCGTCTTGAAGCGCGAGCTGTTGCCGGGCGTGAAGGACCCGGTCGAACTCGAACTCATGCGCGCGCTCAAGCGCGCGCTCGATCCTTCCGGCATTCTCAATCCCGGCAAGGTGCTGTGAAGAGGCTCAGGCGGCTTTGATCGCCGCCGTGCGATCGACCGGCACGATGTTCTCTGCATCATCGTTCGCGACCTTGTTCACGCGCGGCGAAACTTCATGGGCTTCGAGCCAATCGTCCGGCGCGCGCTTCAAGAGCGCCGTGGCCGCCTTGAAGTTCGTCTCGTCGGCATCGAGCCAAACCGTGAAATCCCCGGGCGGAATGATTGCCGGCATCCGCTCGTGAATCGGCATGAGCGATGCATTCGCGGCGCAAGTGACGATCGCGGCCGTATCGATCTCGCCGCCGTCGGCGTCGGCCCAGGTCTCCCAAATTCCGGCGAAGGCCATCGGCTCGCCGTCGCGGCGCCGGATAAAGTACGGCACCTTTGCCTTGCCCTCGCGCCGCCACTCGTAAAAGCCGTCGGCGGGAATGAGACAGCGGCGGCGCCGGATCGCCGCCCGGAACGAGGGCCTCGTAGCGATCCCCTCGGCGCGGGCATTGATGAGGAGTGCGAATTTTTTCGGGTCCTTGACCCAGGATGGAACGAGGCCCCAGCGCGCGAGCGTAAAGTGCCGTTCGCCGTTCTCGATCCGCACGAGCGCGACCGGCTGCATCGGCGCGATGTTGTAGCGGGCGGGAAAGTTCGGCCGCTCGACGAAGCCGAGCAAGCGACGAAGATAATCGGGGCTCGTATGAAGCGCGAAGCGGCCGCACATGGTTCGGTGCTAAAAAGGTCTGTCCGACCATGCGCGATACCATGATTCGCCCCGTCCTTTGCGCCAGCGCCGCGACTTTTCGCGGCGGAAAGCTCCTGCTCGCGCGCCGCGCCAAGCCGCCTTATCTGTGGAGCCTGCCCGGCGGCGCGGTCGAATGGGGCGAGCGGCTTGCCGCGGCCGCCATTCGCGAGCTGCGCGAGGAAACCGGTGTTACAGCCGAGGCCGTGGGCTATGCCGGCCATCGCGAGGTCGTGCTCCGGAACGAGAAGGGAAATGTCTTCGATCATTTCGTCATCATCGCTTTCGCCGCCCGCTGGCGCTCGGGCGAAGCCGCGGTCGGACCCGAGGCGAGCGCGGTCGAGTGGGTCGATCCCGCGCGGCTTTCCGATTACGAAATCACCGAAGGCCTCATCCCGATCGTCGAAGCGGCGCAGAAGCTGATCGGCTAGGCGGCTTGCCCGCGCCTTCATTCCGGCGCATATCGGCGGCGAAAATGGTGGCCATGCGCGTTCTCGTTCTCTTGCTTCTCTGGTGCCTCGCCTTGGCACTTGTGCCGGCGCCCGCGGCGGCGCAGGGCTGGATGCCCTGGTTCGGCGGCGGTTACCGGCCTTCTCAGGCCCGCCCCGTACCGGGCGGCGTCTTCGACACCCTTCGCCCGTGGAACGCGCCGAACGTGACCCCGCCCGGAACGCCGGGCGCGACGAAGAAAGACGTAAAAACCGACGACGCCGCGAAATCCACCGAGATTCCGCCGCCGCCTTATGAAGGCGAGTTTTCGCGGCTCGCGGAGATTCTCGGCGCGCTGCATTACCTGGGCCCCCTTTGCGGCGAAAAGGAAAAGGGGCGGTGGCGGGATGAGATGCAGGGCTTGCTTGAAGCCGAACAGCCGACCGCCGACCGCCGCGACCGGCTGGTGGGAAACTTCAACCGCGGCTATCAGGCGTACGAGCAGACCTACCGCAACTGCACGGCGGCGGCCGACCTCGTCATTCACCGCTTTCTCGACGAAGGCGCGCGGCTCTCGCGCGACATCGCGTCGCGCTACGGCAATTAAGCGGGGCCCAGCGTCTGGTTGGGCCGCCGCGCGGAGCATGCCCGTTAACCTTTTTCCAAGCTGCCGCACGACGGTCCCAATCCATGTCTTAAAGTGGGCACTCGACCCGCATGGACAGCGGAGGGTGTGGCTTGCGTTCAATTCCCCTGCCCCGATCGCTCGGGGACCGGACAAGTTCGGGCTCTGAAGACGAACGCCGCGCGGCGCTCGCCTATTTCTCCGAAGCCTGGGCGGAAGCCCGGCTCGAGGGCATCGACGGCGATTGCCTGGCGCAGGTCGCGCTTTTCAGCGCGCTGAACGAACTCGTCTCGACCTATGGCGAGGAAGCCACCGCCCGCTATGCCGAGGGCCTTGCCGAGCGCATCCGCCACGGCGAATTTTCGATGCCGCCGAGCCGGCAGTGAATTTTCATCCCTCAGGACGAGGGCGTTAATGTCTCCAGGAATCTCACCGCTTCGCCCGTCGACGGCGCCGCGATCTCGCCCTCCCACATCACGCGCGCGCCACGCACAAACGTGCCGACCGGCCAGCCGGTAACTTTCATCCCATCATAGGGCGTCCAGCCGCAGCGCGAGCCGATCCACTTGTTCTTGATCGTCTCCTTGCGCTTCAGATCAACGACGGTGAAATCCGCGTCATAGCCGACGGCAATGCGGCCCTTGTTGGCGATTCCGAACAAGCGCTGCGGGCCGGCGCTCGTCATGTCGACCAGGCGCGCGAGCGAAAGCCTGCCCTTGCTGACGTGGTCGAGCATCACGGGAAGAAGCGTCTGCACGCCGGGCATGCCGGAAGGACTCGCGGGATAAGGCTTGGCTTTTTCCTCGGCCGTGTGCGGCGCGTGGTCGGAGCCGAGAATGTCGGCGACGCCATTCTCGACGCCCCACCACAGCGCCTCGCGATGACGCGCCTCGCGCAGCGGCGGGTTCATCTGCGCGCGCGTGCCGAGGCGCTTGTAGCAATCAGGGGCGGCGAGCGTGAGGTGCTGCGGCGTCACCTCGACCGAGGCGACGTCCTTGTGCTCGGCGAGAAATTGCATTTCCCCGGCGGTGGAGACATGCAGCACGTGCACGCGCTTTCCCGCCTCGCGCGCGATCGCGACGAGCCGCGTCGTTGCCTTGAGCGCCGCGGTTTCGTCGCGCCAGGCCGGATGCGAGGCCGGATCGCCCTCGACGCGTAACTTTTTTCGCTCCTGCAGCCGCGGCTCGTCCTCGGCGTGGAAAGAGGCGCGGCGGCGGATTGCCTTCAGGATCGCGCGGAGGCCCGCGTCGTCGCCGACGAGCAGCTTGCCGGTGGAGGAGCCCATGAACACCTTGATGCCGGCGGCGCCCGGTAGGCGCTCTAACTCGGCGAGATCGGCGACGTTCTCATGCGTGCCGCCGACGAAGAAGGCGAAGTCGCAATGCATGCGCTTCTTCGCGCGCTTCACTTTATCCGCGAGCGAAACGGCGTCGACGGTGAGCGGATCGGTGTTCGGCATTTCGAACACGGCGGTGACGCCGCCGAGCACGGCTGCGCGCGAGCCGGTTTCCAGATCCTCTTTGTGGGTCGCGCCCGGCTCGCGGAAATGTACCTGCGTGTCGATGACGCCCGGCAGGACGTGGAGGCCCCTGCAATCGACGCGCTCGCCGGCGGCGCTTTTCGCGATCTTGCCCAGCGCCGCGATGCGCCCTTTGCGCACGCCGATATCGCGCTTGCCCACGCCGTCCTGATTGACGACCGTGCCGCCGGTGAGGATCAGGTCATAGGTTTCGGCCATTTCGGGATTTTCCGGCCAAGCGCGGCCTTGCCCCTTTTCACGCGCGGCCTTACGTGTCGGAGCGGAATTTGGCAAGGAGAGGCCATGCGCGCCGCCCTCTTACCCGAACGCGCCGTGATCCGCATCCTCGGCGAGGATGCGAGGCACTTTATGCAAGGGCTGGTCACCAGCGACGTCGAATCGCTCGCGCCGGGCGCGGCGCGCTTTGCGGCGCTGCTCACGCCGCAAGGGAAAATCCTCTTCGATTTTATCGTGATCGCGGTGGCGGACGACGAAGGCGGCGGCTTCGTTCTCGACGCGCCGCGCGCGCTCGAAAGCGCGCTCGCGGAAAGGCTCGGCTTCTACAAGCTCCGCGCCAAGGTCGAAATTGCGCGGCGGCCGGATCTCGCGGTCGCGGTCAGCCTCGACGGCGCGCCGTCCGACGATCTCGGCCTCGTCTATCGTGATCCCCGCCACGAGAAACTCGGCACGCGGATCGTGCTTCCCGCCGAGGGGGCTGAGGCGGCCCTCCGCGCGGCGGGCTTCGCGCTCGCGGACGCCGCAGCGTGGCAGCAGCGGCGGATTGCGCTCGGCGTGCCGGAAGGCGGCCAGGACTTTACTTACGGCGACACCTTCCCGCACGAGGCGGACATGGACCAGCTCGGCGGCGTCGATTTCGCCAAGGGCTGCTTCGTCGGCCAGGAGGTTGTCTCGCGCATGGAGCATCGCGCGAGCGTACGCACGCGCGTCGTGCCGATCGCCTACGAACACGCGGCGCCGCTTTCCGGCGTCGAGGTGAAGATCGGCGAGCGCGCCGCGGGCTTTCTCGGCTCGACCGCAGAGGGGCGCGGGCTCGCCAAGGTGCGGCTTGACCGGGTGGAAGAAGGATTGGCCGCGAACGAGACGCTCTCCGCCGGCAACGTTCCGATCCGGCTCGTCAAACCCGACTGGGCGAAATTTCCCTTCCCCGGCGAGGCCGCGAAATCATGAACGTCATTTTGCACGACGACGGGCTCCGCCGCTGCTTCTGGGCGGGACGCGACCCCCTGTACATGGCCTATCACGACACCGAATGGGGCGTGCCGGAATATGACGACCGCGCGCTGTACGAAAAGCTCGTGCTCGACGGCTTTCAGGCGGGGCTCTCGTGGATCACGATTTTGCGCAAGCGTGAGAATTTCCGCCGCGCCTTCTCGCAATTTCAGCCGGAAAAAATCGCCCGCTACGACAAGAAGAAAATCGCTTCGCTGATGAAGGACGAGGGCATCGTGCGCAACAAGTTGAAGGTCGAGGGCGCCGTCGCCTCGGCGCGCGCCTGGCTCGAGATGATGGAGAAGGGTCCGGGCTTCTCGGCCTATCTGTGGGACTTCATGGACGGCAAGCCCCTCGATCATCGCTTCAAGACGCGGCGCCAGATTCCGGCCGAGACGCCGCTGTCGAAGAAAATCTCGAAGGACCTGAAGGAGAAGGGCTTCAAGTTCTGCGGGCCGACGATCGTCTATGCCTTCATGCAGGCGGTCGGCATGGTCAACGACCATCTCGTCGATTGCCACCGGCACAAGGCGCTGGCGCGCTGATGGCCGCACGTCCCGCTCCGCCCCGCGCCTGGCAGCGCATGCTGTCGGGCCGCCGACTCGATCTTCTCGACCCCTCGCCGCTCGACGTCGAGATCGAGGACATCGCGCACGGGCTCGCGCGCGTCGCGCGCTGGAATGGCCAGACCGAGGGGCCGCATATTTTTTCGGTGGCGCAGCATTCGCTTCTGGTCGAGACGATCTCGCGCCGCGCGGCGCCCAACATCGACCCCCGCTGGCGGCTCGCCGTGCTCCTGCACGATGCGCCCGAATACGTGATCGGCGATCCGATCAGCCCGTTCAAGGCGGTAATCGGCGGCGATTACAAGCCGGTGGAGATGCGGCTCCTGTCGGCGATTTCGCTCCGCTTCGGGCTGCCGCCGGTCTGGCCCCCGGCCCTCGTGAAGATCGTGAAGGCGGCGGACCGCGGCGCCGCCTATCTCGAAGCGACGAAACTCGCGGGCTTTTCCGAGCGCGAAGCGCGGCGTTTTTTCGGGGAAGAGCCTGATCTCGACGCCGTCACAATGAAGCGCTATCTGGCGCCATGGAACGCCGAATCTGCCGAGCGGCGATTCCTCAAGCGATTCCAGGAACTCAACAAGCAACCGAAATGATCGTCGTCTGCTCGCTTTCACGATTGCAGGAAACCGTCGAGAAATCGCGCGCGCGCCACGTGGTGACGCTGGTGCGCGACGAGGAACTGATCAAGCGCGAACGCGAAGGGCTGAAGAACCAAGGGATCAGGCCCGAGGATCATCTGTGGCTCGAAATGGACGACATTGCCGACGAAATGGACGGCATGATCGCGCCGAACGAGGAACACGTGGAACGGCTCTTGGCCTTCCTCGATCGCTGGGACCGCGCACAGCCGATGGTGGTGCATTGCTATGCCGGCATCAGCCGCTCGACGGCGGCGGCCTTCGTCGCGGCCTGCGCGTTGTCGCCCGGCCGCGACGAGGCCGAGATCGCGGCGCGCCTGCGCGCCGCATCGCCCACGGCGTACCCGAACCGGCGGCTCGTGGCGCTTGCCGACAGCCATCTCGGCCGCGGCGGGCGAATGAGCGCTGCGATCGAAACCATGGGCTTCGGCGTCGGCGCCTACGAGGCGGAGCCCTTCGTTCTCGGCCTCGACTGACGGCAGGCGCGGACTTAGTCCGCTTCCGTGATAACCTCGCCGCATGAGCGGCCACAAGCGCACGCCGATCGAGATCGGGCTCACCGCGGCGATCGTCGCCGTCGACGAGGCGAGCCCGCAGATTCTTGTCGCCGGCGCGGATGCGAGCGGCGCCATCGGCCTTCCCTCCGGCCCGTTCGAGCCGCTCACGCACCGCACCTTCGAGCTTGCGCTCCGCGAATTCGTCGCCGAACAAACGGCGCTGGCGGTCGGCTATGTCGAGCAGCTCTACACCTTCGGCGACCGCGGCCGGCACGCGCGCGCCGGCGGCACCGATCCGCACGCGCTCTCGGTCGGTTATCTCGCGCTGACGCGGCTTCCCGACGAGGACGCGGCGCTGATCGCGGCGGGCGCGCGTTTCGAGCCGTGGTACCGGTTTTTTCCGTGGGAGGACTGGCGCGGCGGCCGGCCGAAAATCCTCGACGACACGATCCTGCCGGCGCTTGCGAGCTGGGCCAAGGCGGTGGCGCGCGAACGCGAGCCGGGCCGCGCGCTCGGCCGGCGCGAGCGGCTGCGGCTCGCCTTCGGCGTCGAAGGCTCGCCCTGGGACGAGGAGAAAGTGCTCGAGCGCTACGAGCTCTTGTACGAGGCGGGCCTCATCGAGGAAGCGCGCCGCGACGGACGCGAAGCGGCGCTCGCACGCAAGACGCGCGTGCCGCTCGGCGAGCCGATGCGGCTCGACCATCGCCGGATTCTCGCGACCGCGATCGCCCGCCTCCGCGCCAAGCTCAAATATCGCCCGGTCGTATTCGAATTGATGCCGGCGGAATTCACGCTCACCGAATTGCAGCGCACGGTGGAGGCGATCGCCGGCCGGCATCTGCACAAGCAGAACTTCCGGCGCTTTGTCGAGGCGACGGCGCTGGTGGAGCCGACCGGCGAGATGGCGACCGCCACCGGCGGCAGGCCCGCGGCGCTCTTCCGCTTTCGCCGCGAGGTGATGGCCGAACGGCCGTCGCCGGGCTTTCGCTTCGGGGCGCGCTGACGGTTCAGCTATCGATGTCGAGCGCGATGTCGAGCACCGGCGCCGAATGGGTGAGCGCGCCGACGGAGATCACGTCAACGCCGCTCTCGGCGATCTTCGCCACCGTCTCCAGCGAAACGCCGCCGGATGCTTCGGTGACGAGCTTGCCCGCGGTCATCTCGACCGCGCGCTTGAGCGTTGCGGCATCCATATTGTCGAGAAGGACGGCATCGGCGCCGCCTGCTTTCAGCACTTCCGCCAGCTGATCGAGAGAATCGACCTCGATCTCGACCTTGACGAGATGGCCGACCGCGGCGCGCGCCGCTTTCAACGCCGCGGCGACCCCGCCGGCGACCGCGATATGGTTGTCCTTGATCAGCGCCGCATCATCGAGACCCATGCGGTGATTGACGCCGCCGCCGCAACGCACGGCATATTTTTCGAGAGCGCGGAGGCCCGGAAGCGTCTTGCGGGTGTCGACGATCTTTGCCCGGGTGTGGGCGACCTTCGCCACATAGACGGCGGTGAGCGTTGCGATCCCCGAGAGATGACCGGCGAAATTCAGCGCCACGCGCTCACCGGACAAAATCGCGATCGCCGGCCCTTCGATCTCCGCGATGATTTCGTCAGCCGCGAGCGTTTCGCCATCGCGCTTTGTGTTGCGAAACGTGATCGCCGGATCGATCGCCCGGAACGATTCCGCCGCACAAGCAAGCCCGGCAAGCACGCCCGGCTTGCGGGCGACGAGCCGCGCGCGCGCGCGGGTTCCTTCCGGGATCGTGGCGATGGAGGTGATGTCGCCGGCGCGCCCCAGATCCTCGTCAAGGGCGCGGCGCACCGTCTCCTCGATCAGGAGCGGCGAGAGAAAGGCTCCGGGCAGAGAGAGATCGGCGTGCATGTTCAGGCGGCTTTGGCTCCGGCGCGGCGCGCGATCGCTCTCGCCTCATCGAGCGTGAAATAGCTGCGATGCGCTTGCGCCGGATCGGGCGCCGGAAAGTCCGAGCGATAATGCGCGCCGCGGCTTTCGGTGCGCGCATAGGCCGCGGCCGCAATCATCAGCGCGGCGACGGCCATATCGCGCAGGCCGGTGCTCTTCGCGCGCTTTTCCAGCGCCGCGATTTCGCCGAGCGCCTCGGCCAGGCCATGGCCGGAGCGGATCACGCCGACATTCGCCGACATCAATCGCCGCAGGCGCATTTCCTCGCGCCCCATCTCGAGCTTTGCCTCAGATTTCGGCGCCGGCACCGGCCGCCCGTCGAAGATCGGCGATTCCGGCGCGAGCCCCGCGATGTCCTCGGCAATGCGCGCGGCGAACACCACCGCTTCCAAAAGCGAGTTGGAGGCAAGCCGGTTTCCGCCATGGGCGCCGGTGGAGGCGGCTTCGCCCGCGGCCCACAGCCCGTCGAGGGACGTGCGGCCGTTCGCGTCGGTGAGCACGCCGCCCATGTGATAATGCGCGGCGGGCGCGACCGGGATCGGCTGCTCTGCCGGATCGATGCCCGCCGCCTGGCAGGCGGCATACACGTTGGGAAAACGCCCGGCGAAATTCGCCAGCTTGCGGGCATCGAGGAAGGCGCCGCGGCCGGCCGCGATCTCCGCGAAGACGCCGCGGGCGACGATGTCGCGCGGCGCGAGTTCTGCCGCGGGGTGGAGGGCCTGCATGAACCGCTCGCCCTTGGCGTTGACAAGGGTCGCGCCCTCGCCGCGCAGCGCTTCGGTGGCGAGCGGCGCGGGATCGCGCCCGACATCGAGCGCGGTCGGGTGGAATTGCACGAATTCGGCATCGGCAATCACGGCGCCGGCGCGCGCCGCCACCGCGAGCCCGACGCCGCGCGAGATCAGCGGATTGGTGGTGACGGCATAGAGACCGCCGACGCCGCCGGAGGCGAGCACGATCGCGCGCCCGGTGATCTCCACCGGCGCGGATTTGCCCGCCGCGCGCAGGCGCACGCCGGTCACGTAGCGGCCTTCGGTGAGTAGGTCTTCAAGCAGCAAATTCTCAAACACGCGGATCGAAGGCGTTGCGCGCACGGCGGCGACGAGCGCCTGCATGATGGCGGAGCCGGCGCCATCGCCCTTGACGCGCACGATCCGCCGCGCCGAGTGCGCGGCCTCGCGCGACAAGAGAAGCTTGCCTTCGAGATCGCGATCGAAGGGAACGCCGTATCGGAGCAAATCCTCGATGCGCGCGGGGGCTTCCGCCGCCATCATCTCGGCGAGGCGGCGATCGACGATGCCGGCGCCCGCCTTCAGCGTGTCCTCGACATGGGCCGCGGGCGAGTCGCCCTCGTCGATCGCGGCGGCAATGCCGCCCTGCGCCAGAACCGAGGAAGCGCCCTCGCCGATCGGCGACGCGGTCACCACCGTCACCGGCCTTGGCGCGAGCTTCAACGCGCAGTAAAGGCCGGCGAGCCCGCCGCCGACGATGACCACATCGTCGACGCCGCCCCAGGATTGCGGCGGCAGCTCATCACGCTCGCGCGGCGCGTCGGACATTTGGCCTCCTTGTCATTCCACAGGCGGAGGAAGCGACAGGATCAGCTTTTCAGATGAATCATCCGCTCGACCGCACGGCGGGCACGGCCGGCGATCGCGGGGTCAATCTCGACCTCCTCGCGGAGATTGACGAGGCTGTCGAGAATCTTCGGCAGCGTAATGCGCTTCATGTGCGGACAGAGATTGCACGGGCGCACGAACTCGACGCCCGGCGTCTCGGCCTGCACGTTGTCGGCCATCGAGCACTCGGTGACCATGACGACCTTCTTCGGCCGCTTCGATTTCACAAAATTGATCATGGCCGAGGTCGAACCGGTGAAATCCGCTTCCGCGATCACGTCGGGCGGGCATTCGGGATGCGCGAGGATCTGCACGCTCGGGTCGCCCTCGCGGTACTTGCGAAGCTCCCCGGCGGTGAAACGCTCGTGCACTTCGCAGTGACCCTTCCACGCGATGATCTTGACCTTCGTCTGCGTCGCCACCCAGCGCGCGAGGAACTCGTCGGGAATGAGGATCACCTTGTCGACGCCGAAACTTTCCACCACCTGCACCGCGTTCGACGAGGTGCAGCAGATGTCGCTCTCCGCCTTCACGTCGGCGGAGGTGTTGACGTAGGTGACGATCGGCACGCCGGGGAAGCGCTCGCGCAGGAGCCGCACGTCCTCGCCGGTGATCGAGGAGGCGAGCGAGCAGCCGGCGCGGAGGTCCGGGATCAACACCACCTTCTCCGGATTCAAGAGCTTCGAGGTCTCGGCCATGAAGTGGACGCCTGCTTGCACGATGATGTCGGCCTTGGTCTTCGTCGCCTCGCGCGCGAGCTGCAGCGAATCGCCGACGAAATCGGCGACGCAGTTGTAGATTTCCGGCGTCTGGTAATTGTGGGCGAGGATGACGGCGTTCCGCGCTTTCTTCACCTCGTTGATCGCCTTCACATAGGGCGCGAAGAACGGCCACTCGACCGGCGGCACCACCGCCTGCACGCGCTCGTAGAGATGCGCGGTCTCGCGCTCGATATCCTTGTTCCATTCGAGCGAGGGCATGGGGAGGGTGCCGAGGCGCTTCGCGGCCGAGCCGGGTCCCGGCTTCGGCGCAGGCATGGGCCCCCGCGGCACTGGCGGTCCAAAGGTTTCGACTTCGACGGTTCTGATCATGGCCATGGCTCCCTCCCGCCGTTTTATGCTCATATTGAGCATATTTGGCCTACGGAAAAACCGGCTTTCGCCGGAGCCCGCTGCTCTTATTCTCATTCCGAGCAAAAGGAATATAGCGCAAAAGCCCGGACTTCGCCAGCCCTTCCCAAGCCCTCAGCCATGCGCTTCCTTGATGGCTGCTCTCAGCAGGATTCGTTAGGGCAACGCCGCGCTTGCCGATAAGTTGCGCCTCCACCGGGTGCGGAGGCCGAACCGCACCCGTTTTTTGAACAACAAGGTTCGGCCCCACGCCCGCAGGAAACACCATGTCCACGAAGACGCTCACCGCCTGGCGCACGCCCGCCGTTATCCTCGTCTGCGGCTGCCTGATCGCCATTCTCACCTTCGGGCCGCGCTCCTCCTTCGGCTTTTTCCTCACCCCGATGTCGAGCGCGCACGGCTGGGGCCGCGGCGTCTTCGCGCTCGCCTTCGCGATTCAGAATCTCTTGTGGGGCGTGGGCCAGCCCTTGGCCGGCGCCATTGCCGACCGCTTCGGCACCATCCGCGTGATGTGCGTGGGCGCGATTTTATACGCCGCGGGTCTTGCCTTGATGACGACGTCGTCGACGCCGGGCCTGCTCGATCTCACCGCCGGCGCGCTGATCGGCTTCGGCCTCTCCGGCTGCTCGTTCAACATCGTGCTTGGCGCGTTCGGCAAGATCCTGCCGGAGGAATGGCGTTCGCTTGCCTTCGGTCTCGGCACCGCCGCGGGATCCTTCGGCCAGTTTCTGTTCGCGCCGTTCGGCGTCGCCATCATCGACGGCTATGGCTGGCAAACCGCGCTTTTCATTTTCTCGGCGCTCGTGCTCTTCGTGCTGCCGTTTTCGCTCGCGCTCGCGACGCCGCCCAACGCCGCCGGCGGAGGCGTGGGATCGGCGCCGTCACAGTCGATGAAGCAGGCGCTCGCGGAAGCATTCGGCCACCGCTCTTACGTGCTCCTCGTGCTCGGCTTCTTCACCTGCGGCTTCCAGCTTGCCTTCGTGACCGCGCACCTGCCGTCCTACCTCATCGACCGCGGCCTCAGCGCCAGCGTCGGCGGCTGGACGATCGCCATCATCGGCCTCTTCAACATCATCGGCTCGATCTCGGCGGGCTATCTCGGCCGTTATGTGCCGATGCGCTTTATTCTCTCGACGATCTATCTGATCCGCGCGATTTCGATCGCGATTTTCATCACCTTGCCCCCGAGCCCTGCCGCAGCGCTCGGCTTCGGCGTGATCACCGGCCTCACATGGCTTTCCACCGTGCCGCCCACGTCCGGGCTCGTGGCGCTGATGTTCGGCACGCGCTGGCTCGCCATGCTCTTCGGCTTCGCCTTCTTCAGCCATCAGGTCGGGAGCTTCCTCGGCGTCTGGCTCGGCGGCGTCGTGTTCGAGGCCACCGGCTCCTACAATCCGGTGTGGTGGCTGTCGGTGTTCTTCGGCGTCGCGTCCGCGCTCATCAACCTGCCGATCGTCGAAAAGCCGGCCGGCCGCTTTGCCACCGCCGCCGCCTGATGTGTTAGAAGCGCCGGATGGCGACGTTCAAGGCGATCCTGATCGAGAAGGCGGACGCGGGCCAAAAAGTCGGGCTTGTCGATTTCGACGAGTCACAGCTGATGGACGGCGACGTCACCGTCCGCGTCGAATGGTCGACGGTCAATTACAAGGACGGGCTTGCGCTCACCGGCAAGGCGCCGGTGGTGCGGCGCTGGCCGATGATTCCGGGCGCCGACTTCGCTGGCATCGTCGAAAGCTCGAACAACAAAGACTTCAAGCCCGGCGACGCGGTGGTGCTGAACGGCTACGGCCTCGGCGAGACGCATCTGGGCGGTTACGCCGAGAAGGCGCGGGTCAAGGGCGAGTGGCTCGTGCCGTTGCCGAAGGGCATGACCACGAAGCAGGCGATGGAGATCGGCACCGCCGGCTATACGTCGATGCTCGCGGTGATGGCCCTTGAGCGCTACGGGATCGCGCCCGATCGCGGGCCGGTGGTGGTGACGGGTGCCGCGGGCGGCGTCGGCTCGGTTGCGATCACAATTCTCGCCAAGCTCGGTTTTCACGTCATCGCCTCGACCGGCCGCGTTCAGGAATCGGATTATCTGAAGGCGCTGGGCGCCGCCGAGATCATCGACCGCGCCGAGCTTTCCGGCCCCGCGAAGCCGCTCGGCAAGGAACGCTGGGCCGCCGGGGTGGATTCCGCGGGCTCGCACACGCTCGCGAACGTCTTGTCGATGACGAAATATGGCGGGGCGGTCGCCGCCTGCGGCCTCGCCCAAGGCCTGGATCTGGCGGCCTCGGTGGCGCCGTTTATTCTGCGGGCGGTGGCACTCCTCGGCATCGATTCCGTCTATTGCCCGCAACCGCTCCGCCGCGAGGCGTGGAAACGGCTCGCCAACGAGCTTGACCGCGACAAGCTCGCGGCGATGGCGACCGAAGTGCCGCTCGAGAATGTGGCGAGTATTGGGCCGCAAATTTTGGCGGGAAAAGTGCGCGGCCGCACGCTGGTGCGGGTCGCGCGCTGAAGATTAGCGCTTGACAAGCCGGCGCTTTTTCAGCGGAAGTTGCGCCGGGGACAACAAAATTCGGCTGATGTTGAAAGAACGCTCCCTCGTTGCCTTGGCTTTCTTGCTGTTCGCGGCCCCCTCCGCCTCGGCGCAGACGATGTCGGCTGATCAGGCCAGGGAATTCGTGGCCGGCGGTCTCTTCTCTTATCGCTGCTTCGACGGCACCGTCGGCGCCGGCAAGATTTTCACCGACGGCTCGGCGACGGGCAGCATCCGCGTCATGGGCCGCGGTCAAAACCGCTACGTGCAACTGCCGCCGAACACGCTTTACCTCGCGGGTTCGCAGGTCTGCGCCCACCTGAAGGGGTTGCCCTTCGAGCCCTGCTTCAATCTCGTGAAGACGGGGCCCGACAGCTTCCGCGGCTCGATCAGCCAGATGAATTTCATGTATTGCGACTTCAGCCGCGGTTCGGTGCTGCAACTCGCGCGCCGAAGGGGCACGGGCGAAACCAAACCCGAACACAAGCCCGCCGAAGCAAGCTCGATCGGCGGCGATATGCAGTTGCGCCGCTGAGGCGAAGGCTTCTTCTAGCCGCCGCTACCCGTTCCTGCCGCGACCGAGCCTGGCTTGGAAGGTGTCGCGTCCGCTTTCAGCCCGGCTTTTAACTTCTCCTCGATCTTGCTGAGGTCTTCGGGCTCCGGCTTGTTGTCGCGCGCATGCGTCCACTGGAAATGCGCTTCGAGTTCGCGGCCAACCCGCCAATAGGAATCGCCGAGGTGGTCGTTGATGACGGGGTCTTCGGGCTTCAGCTCGATCGCGCGCTCGAGTTCGGTGGTCGCCTCGTCGTAACGGCCAAGGCGGTAATAGGCCCAGCCCAGACTGTCGACGATGTAGCCGTCGTTCGGGCGCAGCTCGACGGCGCGGCGGATCATCTTCAACGCCTTGTCGAGATAAAGGCCCTGATCGACCCACGAATAGCCGAGATAGTTCAAGACCTGCGGCTGCTCGGGATAAAGATCAAGCGCCTTCTCGAGATCCTTCTCGGCGTTCGGCCAGTCCTTGGCGCGCTCGTAGCAAATGCCGCGGAAGTAAAACAGCGTCCAATGCTGGCGGCCCGGCTCCGGAATTTGATTGATCGCCTTCGAGTAGACGTCGGCGGCGTCTTTCCATTGCTTGCGCGAACGCAGCACGTTGCCGAGCGCAATGATCGCTTCGAGATCATCCGGCTTTTGCTGGATGAGCCGGTCAAGCTGCTGTTTCGCCTCCTCGGTACGCTCCATGGTCTCGAGGTTGAGACTCATCTGAATTTCGGCATTGCGCTTCAAGGGCGAACTCGCCGGCACCCGCGAATAGGCATCGATCGCGAGGTCCGGCTTCTTCAGCGTCTCGTAAAGATCGGCGAGCGAGAGCAAGGCGAGCGGATGTTCGGGGTCGAGATAGATCGAAAGCTGCAGGTAGATCTGGCCGATGTCCTCGCCGCCCTGGCGGCCCAGCGCCGCACCGAGGCCGAACAGGACTTCGGCCGCGCCTGCCGCCGTCGAGCGGATCATGGGCGCGAGCTGCTTGCCAGCCTTGAGCTCGGCGACAGCGGCATCCACCAGCGGATGGTTGGGGAGGACTTTCGAGAATTCGTTGTAAACCTTGAGCGCGGTGTCGCGGTCGCCATTCCTGGAGGCCCAGCGCGCATAGGCGTCGACTGTGCGAATGGCGTTGGAATCGAGATTGTAGGCGCGTTCAAGCCGCTTGCCCGCCTCCTTGCGCTGTCCTGCGAGATCAAGGATCAGCCCCGCGTGCAAATCCTTGAATACCGCGTACCAATCGGGGCCTTGCAGGCGATCGATGCTGTCGATCGCGTTCTTGACGTCGCCCGCGCCCGCCGCCGCCCAGGCGGAAAGCAGGGTGGCGGTGAGGTCGGCGATCGGCCCGCGCATCGACTGCGTCAGCTGGGTGCGGGCGACCGCATTTTGCCCGCGCTTCAGCGCGCGCACGGCGAGGGCGAGCCTGGCCACGCGCTGGTTGTGGTCGAGCGCCGCGAGGCGCTCGGCAAGCGGCATGGCGTCCTCGACCGCGCCGTTCGCGAGCACGACGAGGAAGGTTCGTTCGATCAGGTCTTCATTGCGCGGATCGGCGCGCAGTGCCGCGCGGTAGTAGGCCGCGGCCGCGGCCATGTCGCGGGAGGAGCCGGCGTAGCGCGCGGCAAGATAATTCCCCGCCGGCGACGTGCGCGCGATCACCGTTTCCGGAGGAACGTCGGCCCTCGTCACTAAAGAAGGAAGAAAAACAGCTATGGCGAGCCCAGCAATCAGGGGACGAAGTGGCCTCAAGCGACATCTCCGATACGTTCGGTTTAGGGCAATCGGCGGCGCGATTGATCAACGCGGCGGCCGATAGGTGCACAATGCTCCCGATTCATGGCATCCGCAAGGACAACGGCAAACGAATGGCGGACTTGCCTGCCTTCCGCCGCGCCGCCATGCTCCGGCCGCACTTATCATGAACCGCCTCAAAAGCCGCGCTCCCGCCAAAGTAAACCTGACGCTCAGAGTCCTCGATAAGCGGACGGACGGCTATCACGATCTTGTCAGCCTCGTCGCTTTTGCGGACGTCGGCGACGAATTGGTTCTCGCCCCCGGCGAAAGCCTCGACCTTAGACTGATGGGGCCGAATGCCGCGGCTATGGCCGCGGCATCCGAAAATCTCGTGCTGAAGGCCGCGCGGGCACTGGCCGAACGGATCAAGGGCATCGCGCTCGGGCGCTTCGAGCTGACGAAGAATCTGCCGGTCGCGTCCGGCCTCGGCGGCGGCTCCGCCGATGCGGCAGCGGCGCTGCGGTTGCTTGCCGAGGCGAACCATCTCGCGCTTGACGATCCGCGGCTCATCGCGGCCGCGCGGGCGGCGGGCGCCGACACGCCGGTTTGTCTCGAATCAAAGGCAAGGCTCGTGACCGGCATCGGCGAGCGGCTGTCGGCGCCGTTGCGGCTGCCGTCATTGCCCGCGGTCATTGTTTTTCCGGGCGAGCCGCTTGCAACCGCGGCGGTGTTCGAAATTTATGACGAAGTCGGCATGGAATCCCTGAGCGGGAACGTCGCCGATCATCCCGAAAGCGGCGCGATCCCGCTCGAGCGCCATCCGTTCATCGCCTTCCTCAATACGCAGACCAACGATCTCGCCCATTCGGCGCGGCATCTCATGCCGGAAATCGCAACGGTGGAGGAACGCTTGCACGGGACCGAAGGCGTGCGGCTCGTGCGGATGTCGGGCTCGGGATCGAGCGTGTTCGCGATCTATGAGGAGACGGCGCTCGCGGAGAAGGCGGCCAAGGAAATCGACGCGCGGCATTCGGACTGGTGGGTCAAAGCGACAACGCTTCGTTAATGCGCGCGCGCGACGCAGAAATCGACGACCTCGATCAGGGCGACTTTGCTCTCGCTTTCGGGAAACAGCGCCAGCGCATCCTTGGCGATCGCGCCATAATGGCGGGCGCGCTCGACCGTGTCCTCGAGCGCGCGGTGACGTGACAGGAGCGAGATCGCGCGCTCCAGATTCTCCTCGGCGTTTTCGCCGCCCTCCAAGACGCCGCGCCAGAAACGGCGCTCCTCCTCGTTGCCGCGGCGGAAAGCGAGGATCACCGGCAGCGTGATCTTGCCCTCGCGGAAGTCGTCGCCGACATTCTTGCCGAGGCGCGCGCTTCTGCCGCCATAATCGAGCGCATCATCGACGAGCTGAAAGGCGATGCCGAGATTCATGCCGAAGGAGCGGCACGCCGCCTGCTCCGCCTTGGCGCGGCCGGCGAGCACCGGGCCGACTTCGCACGCTGCCGCGAAGAGCTCGGCGGTTTTCGCGCGGATCACCCCGAGATAGGCGTCCTCGGTGGTGTCGAGGTTCTTCGCCGCCGCGAGCTGCATCACCTCGCCCTCGGCGATGATGGCGGCGGCGGACGACAGAATTTCGAGCGCGCGGAGCGAGCCGACCTCGACCATCATCTTGAACGCCTGGCCCAAGAGGAAGTCGCCGACGAGCACGCTCGCCTCGTTTCCCCACAGCATGCGCGCCGCCAGCTTCCCGCGCCGCATCTCGCTCGCATCCACCACGTCGTCATGCAGGAGGGTTGCGGTGTGCATGAATTCGACCGCGGCCGCGAGCCGTATTTGTCCATCGCCGCGATAGCCGGTGAGGGCCGCGGTCGCGAGCGTGAGAATCGGCCGCAGGCGCTTGCCGCCCGAGGAAATCAGGTGGTTCGCGACTTCCGGGATCATGGCGACTTCGGAGCCGGTGCGGGTGATGATCAGGCCGTTGACCCGCTCGAGATCGGCGCGCACGAGGGCGTTCAGCCGCTCGATCGAGGGCTCCGCGTGCTCAAAAGGAAGAACGACGGCCACGTATGATCTCCTTAACCAAGGCTACCATAGAGGTGCGCTTCGCGCTGCGGCAAGGCTTGCAGGGAAGCCCATGGCTCTTCGCGGGCCGTCCGTTACGGCATAGATTGTCTTGAATCGAGGGCAAAGGCCGATGCGCGCGCTCAACCCGTCGCTGGATCAGTTCCGCAGCACCCCGGAGACCGCGGCGCGGCACGTCGCGGTGCTGGTTCCCTGCTACAACGAGGAGACCGCGATCGCGCAGGTGGTCGAACAATTCCGCGCGGCCCTTCCCGCCGCCGCGATCCATGTCTACGACAACAACTCGAGCGATGGCACCGTCGCCGCCGCGCGCGCGGCGGGCGCCACCGTCGGCTTCGAGAAGCGCCAGGGCAAGGGCCATGTGGTGCGCCGGATGTTCGCCGATGTGGAGGCCGACATTTACGTTCTGGTCGATGGCGACGCGACTTACGACGCGCCGAGCGCGCCGAAGATGATCGAGAAGCTCGTCGGCGAGAATCTCGACATGATGGTGGGCTGCCGCGTCGGCCAGGAGCTCGACGCCTATCGGCTCGGCCACCGCTCGGGCAATCGCCTGCTCACCTGGTTCGTCACGGAAGTGTTCGGCAGTTCCTTCACCGATATTCTCTCGGGCTATCGCGTCTTCTCGCGGCGCTTCGTGAAATCGTTTCCGGCGCTCTCCACCGGTTTCGAGATCGAAACGGAGCTCACGATCCACGCGCTCGAACTCGGCATGCCCGCGGGCGAAGTGCAGACGCCCTATTATGCGCGACCCGAAGGCTCGGCCTCGAAGCTCAACACCTGGCGTGATGGCCTCCGCATCCTGTGGACGATTCTTTCGCTCTACCGCGGCGAACGGCCGCTCCGCTTTTTCAGCATCATCGCGATCCTTCTCGCGGCGCTCTCGATCATCCTCGCCATTCCGGTGATCGTGACCTTCCTCGAACAGGGCCTCGTCCCGCGGCTGCCGACCGCGATCCTTTCGACCGCGTTGATGCTGCTCGCCTGTCTCGCTTTCACCTCCGGCCTCGTGCTCGACACGGTCACGCGCGGCCGGCGCGAATTGAAACGGCTCGCGTATCTGTCGCACCGCGCGCCCTATGGCGGCGAGCGCCGCGCCGAGCCATGACCGAGCTCATGCGCACCAACGACCTCGTGCTGATTTCGGCGGTCGAAGCGCTTTTGCAGGCCGCGCGCATCGATTTTCAGATCGCCGACCGCTACATGAGCGCCGTCGAGGGCTCGATCGGCGCGCTGCCGCGGCGCGTCCTCATCGCCAACGACGACGCGGTGCGGGCGCGGAGAATCCTGCGAGACGCGGGTTACGGGCATGCACTCGCCGCGTCCTGATATGCCAAGCGGCGCGGCCGATACCACCGACGACGCCGTGCTCGGCGGAAGGCTGCGGCTGTTGCAGCCCGCAACAGGTCATCGCGCGGGCCACGATGCGATTTTGCTCGCGGCGGCGGCACCGGCGGCAAAGCACGCCGTCGATCTCGGCGCCGGCGTCGGCACCGCGGGACTGGCGCTGCTCGCACGCGGCGTGGCCGAGCGCGTGGCTCTGGTGGAGATCGACGCGGAGCTTGCCGGGCTCGCGCGCGAGAATGCGAAGCGAAACGGCCATGAAAAGCGTGCTGAAATTATCGTCGCGGATATCCGCAAACTCGCGCGCGACAAAAGCCCGGTTTCGCTCTCCGATCTCGTGATCGCCAATCCGCCGTTCAACGATCCGGTGCGGCGAAACATCTCTCCCGACGCCGGAAGGAGGCGCGCGCACGCGGCGGCGGATTCCGAACTCGATCCGTGGCTCGCCGCCGCCGAGCGCATGCTCGAAGCGGGCGGCAGGCTTGTCTTCATTCATCGTCCGGAAGCCATCGAGACGATGCTCGCTTCGCTCGCCGGCCGTTTCGGCGCCGTCGAGATCATTCCGATCTTTCCACGACCCGCCGCCGCGGCGATCCGCGTGATCGTGCGCGCAATCAAAGGGAGGCGCACGCCGCTTTCGTTCCGCCCGGGCCTTGTCCTGAACGACGCCGAGGGACGCCCGACCGCCGAAGCGGAAGCAATCCTGCGCAACGCCGCGCCCCTCGATCCCGCTTGAGAAGAAGCGCGCGCCGCTTTATGTGAGAGCCCATGGCCAATTCCCGCTTTTCTTTCCTCGCGCGCTGGTTCCGCACCCGCCCGGTCGTGCCGGTGGTACGGCTCACGGGCGCGATCGGCATTTCGACGCCGCTCGTTTCCGGCATCACCATGGCCAATACCGCGAAGCTCCTCGACCGCGCGTTCGCGGTGAAGGGAGCCAAGGCGGTGGCGCTCGTCATCAACTCGCCGGGCGGCTCGGCGGTGCAGTCGCATCTCATCTACCAGCGCATCCGGGCGCTTGCCGCCGAGAACAAGAAGCCGGTGATCGCGTTTGTCGAGGACGCCGCCGCCTCCGGCGGCTACATGATCGCCTGCGCCGCCGACGAGATCATCGCCGATCCTTCTTCCATCGTCGGCTCGATCGGCGTGGTTTCAGCAAGCTTCGGCTTCGACAAGGCGATCAAGAAGCTCGGCATCGACCGGCGCGTGTACACGGCCGGCGAGCACAAGGTGTCGCTCGATCCGTTTCAGCCCGAAAAGCCCGAAGACGTGAAGCGCTTGAAAGCGCTGCAGAAGGACATCCACGCGATGTTCACCGGCCTCGTGAAGAAGAGCCGTGGCAAGAAATTGAAGGGCCCCGAAAAAACCTTGTTCTCCGGCGAATTTTGGGTCGGTGAGCAGGCGTTGCAATACGGCCTCGTCGACCGGCTGGGCGATCTCAGAAACGTGCTGCGCGAGCGTTACGGAAAAAAGGTCGTGACCCCCCTGATCGCGCCGCCGTCGGGCTGGTTTGCGAGAAAGACGCCGGGCGTTATTCTCACGGAAGGCGATTGGGCGGCGCAGTTGATGTCGGCGATCGAAGCCCGCGCGTTGTGGGCGCGTTACGGACTATGAGGAGAGACTTCATGCCTCCTGCCTTTCTTTGGGCGCTCGGCGCGATCGGTGCCGCGTTGGCGGCGAAGCTCCTGGCCGAGGCCGGCCGCAAGGCAAACCGCGATCTCGAGGAAGTCCGCAACAAGGCGGTGGACGAGCGGGCGAATATCCCGACGCTCGAACGCGACCCGAGAACAGGCGAATACCGGCCGCCGAGCCACTGACCGGGCGCCCGCCCGAGGGCGACGCGCGGCCGCGCCAATCCTTGATTTCGCGAGAACCGGTCCCTAGGGTCGCGCCGCTTTCATAAAGCCCGCGCCATGACCGATTCGCCCCCGCCCGAACTTTCTCCGCAGCGCTCGTTCCAGGGGCTGATCCTCACGCTCCAGACCTACTGGGCCGAGCAAGGCTGTCTGATCCTGCAGCCCTACGACATGGAGATGGGCGCGGGCACGTTTCATCCGGCGACGACCCTGCGCGCGCTAGGGCCGCGTCCGTGGAAGGCGGCCTACGTGCAGCCCTCGCGGCGGCCGAAGGACGGGCGCTACGGCGAGAACCCCAACCGGCTGCAGCACTACTATCAGTTCCAGGTGATCCTGAAGCCGTCGCCGGACGACATTCAGGCGCTCTATCTGAAATCGCTCGCCAAGATCGGCATCGACCAGAAGACCCACGACATCCGCTTCGTCGAGGATGACTGGGAAAGCCCGACGCTCGGTGCCTGGGGGCTTGGCTGGGAATGCTGGTGCGACGGCATGGAGATCTCGCAGTTCACCTACTTCCAGCAGGTCGCGGGCTTCGAGTGCGCGCCGGTTTCGGGCGAGCTCACTTACGGCCTCGAGCGGCTTGCGATGTATGTGCAGGGCGTCGAAAACGTGTTCGACCTCAATTTCAACGGCCGCGCGGGCGCCGAGAAGGTCACCTATGGCGACGTATTCCTGCAGGCGGAAGAGGAATATTCGCGTTACAATTTCGAGGCCGCCGACACCGAGATGCTCTTCCGTCACTTCAAGGACGCGGAAGAGGAGTGCAAGCGGCTGTTGAAGATCGGCGAGAAAGACAAGCGCCATGAAATGGCGTTGCCGGCCTACGACCAGTGCATCAAGGCGAGCCACATTTTCAATCTCTTGGACGCGCGCGGCGTGATCTCGGTGACCGAGCGGCAGAGCTATATTTTGCGCGTGCGGGAGCTGGCGAAAGGCTGCGGTGCCGCGTGGCTCAAGACCACCGGAGGCGGCGCCGCCGCCCTCAAAGCCTGACCGATGCCCGATCTTCTGCTCGAGCTTTACTCCGAGGAAATTCCCGCGCGCATGCAGGCGGTGGCGCAGGAGAATTTGAAGAAGCTCGTCACCGATATGCTGGTGGATGCGGGGCTCGCTTACGAAGGCGCGAAGGCTTTTTCCTCGCCGCGGCGGCTCGCGCTCGCCGTCCACGGCCTGCCCCTGCGCCAGCCGGATTTGCGCGAGGAGAAAAAAGGCCCGCGCGTCGGCGCGCCCGACGGCGCGATCCAGGGATTCCTGAAGAGCGCGGGGCTGAAATCGATCAGCGAAGCGAAGGTGCAAGAAGACAAGAAGGGTGACTTTTACGTCGCGGTCGTGGAGCGAAAGGGGCGGCCCGCGGTCGAGGTGATCGCCGCGATCGTGCCGGAGGTGGTGCGCGGATTCCCCTGGCCGAAGTCGATGCGCTGGGGCGCGGGCTCGCTCACATGGGTGCGGCCGCTCTCTTCGATCGTCTGCACCTTCGGGCCCGAGACTGAAGAGCCGGAAGTCGTGCCCTTCGAGGTCGGCGGCATCGCGTCGGGCGACGTGACGCACGGCCATCCGGTAATGGCGCCCTCGCCGATCAAGGTGCGGCGGCTCGACGATTATTTGCAGAAGCTCGAGAAGGCAAAGGTCGTCGCCGACCGCGAGCGGCGGAAGGCGTCGATCCTGACCGATGCGAAGAACCTCACGCTCGCGCAGGGGCTCGAGTTGGTCGACGACGAGGGCCTGCTGGAAGAGGTCGCGGGCCTGGTCGAATGGCCGGTGGTGCTCTTGGGCGAATTCGACAAGAGCTATCTGGATCTGCCGCCGGAAGTGATCCGCGCCACGATCCGCAACAACCAGAAATGCTTCGTGCTGCGCGACGCGAAGACGGGAAAGCTCGCGAATAAATTCGTTCTCGTGTCGAATCTCGAAGCGAAGGACGGCGGCGCGGCGATCAAGGCCGGCAACGCGCGCGTGATCCGCGCGCGGCTCGCGGATGCGAAATTTTTCTGGGAGCAGGATCGCAAGATAAAGCTCGAAAGAAGGGAGAAAAAACTCGCCGACATTGTCTTCCACGAGCTACTTGGAACTCAAGCTGAGCGAGTCAAGCGCATCGCGCGCCTCGCGAAAGAATTTGCGCCAATTGCGAATGCCAATCCCATTGACGCAGAGCGCGCGGCAAAACTAGCAAAAGCTGACTTGGTCACCGAGATGGTCGGCGAATTTCCTGAACTGCAAGGCCTTATGGGTAAGTACTACGCCCTTGGCGAGAAATTCGATTCTGATATAGCGAACGCGATCGAAGAACATTACAAGCCGCAAGGACCAAGCGATCGAGTCCCAACTGCACCGGTTTCTATCTCCGTCGCCCTTGCAGATAAGATTGATACACTGGTCGCCTTCTGGGCGATTGGAGAAAAGCCGACCGGCTCAAAGGATCCTTATGCACTCCGGCGCGCTGCACTGGGGGTTGTGCGTATTGTTTTGGAAAATCGCTTGCGTCTTCCACTATTATCGCAGACCATTTCGATTCATTTCGCGTGGGTTGATGACTCGATCAAACGAGTCCAACTTGCTCAAGCGATAGAGCAAGAACGTAAAGGCGGCGGGAGAACGGAAATCACGCATGTGCCCCTTCCCATAGCTGCAACGGATAGTCGGCAATATGATCTACTTAATTTCTTCGCCGACCGCCTGAAGGTGCATCTCCGCGAGCAGGGCGCGCGGCATGATCTTGTCGACGCCGTATTCGCGCTTCCGGGCCAGGACGATCTCCTGATGATCGTCCGCCGCGTGGAAGCGCTCGGCAAATTCCTCGACACCGACGACGGAAAAAACCTTCTCGTCGGCTATCGCCGCGCCGCCAATATCCTCCGCGACGAAGAGAAAAAGGACAAAAAGAGCCATGCCGGCGACCCGGATGCGAAGCTCCTGAAGGAGCCGCAGGAAAAGGCGCTCGCTGACGCCATCGGCAAGACCGAGAAAGAAGTCGCGGCCGCGCTCAAGCAAGAGGATTTCGAGGCGGCGATGAGCGCCATCTCGAAGCTGCGCGCGCCGGTCGATTCCTTCTTCGACAAGGTGACGGTGAACGCCGACGATCCGAAGCTCCGCGAAAACCGCCTCAAGCTCCTCGACCGCATCCGCGCCGCCACCCGCACGGTCGCGGATTTTTCGAAGATTGGGGGCTAGTGTCCTTATCCGTCATGCCCGGCCTTGTGCCGGGCATCCACGTCTTTCTATCGGCGGCCAAGGCGTGGATGGCCGGGACAAGCCCGGCCATGACAAGTGCTTCCGCCTCACACGCCTTTCATGATGCAGGCCGCCGCGAGCACCACATAGCCCGCGATCGCGAGCCAGAAATCATAAGCGTGCAAATACGGAATGCCCGAAGCAAAATAGCCAATCAATGCAAGGACAGCGAGCGCGAGCGAAATCAAAAATACCATCTGCGTCGGTGCGTTCAGCCGCATGGAATCCCCCTTTTGCAATTCGCTTCCCGCTTGCGGAAGCGCGCTTTTCGCAACAAGCAAGTATGCGCCTTTTTGCGGCGGGTGGAACCCCGCGCGTTCCCGCCGGTTGAAAAGTTGGAGACCGCTACAGGCTGCAGCCGAGCGCCAGCAAGAGAAACGCCGCCAGCGCGAACCAGAACTGGTACTGCGTCACGACCGGAATGGTGATGAAAAAACCGACCAAAGCGAGCACGGCCAGCGCGACCGCGATCAGAAAGGCGGCGCGGGACGGCGCATGAAGACCATTCATTGCGGTTGTTGCTCCACAGGCGACTGTTTAGCCGGTTTCGCCGAGCGCGCACATCTAAAATGTGGATCGCCGAAAGCGCCGTTGCGGCGAAGAACCGCACGAGCTAAGCATCCCGCGCGTGAAGACAAGCTTCTGCGAAGCACGGCCGGAAATTTTGCATGACAAAGTGGGTCTACAGCTTCGGCGACGGCAAGGCCGAGGGCAAAGCCAAGATGCGCGATCTTCTCGGCGGCAAGGGCGCGAACCTCGCCGAGATGTCCAATCTCGGCCTGCCGGTGCCGCCCGGCTTCACCATCACCACCGCCGTCTGCACGCATTTTTACGCGAACCGCAAAAGCTATCCGAAGGACCTGAAAAAACAGGTGGAAGCGGCGCTCGCGCGCGTCGGCAAGCTCGCCGGGAAAAGTTTCGGCGACAAGAAAAATCCGCTGCTCGTCTCGGTGCGCTCGGGCGCGCGCGCCTCGATGCCGGGCATGATGGATACCGTGCTCAATCTCGGCCTCAACGACGAAACGGTGGAAGCGCTCGCGAAAAGCTCGAACGACCGCCGTTTCGCCTATGACAGCTACCGCCGCTTCATTCAGATGTATTCCGACGTCGTGCTCGGCGTCGACGCCCACGACTTCGAGGAAATCCTCGGCGGCTTCAAGGATCAAAAAGGCTACGAATTCGACACGGAGCTATCGGCCGATGATTGGGCGGCGATCATCGAGCGCTACAAGACGCTCGTGCAGGAGGAAAAAGGCGAGCCCTTCCCGCAGGATCCCGAGAAGCAGCTCTGGGGCGCGATCGGCGCCGTGTTCGGCTCGTGGATGACGCCGCGCGCGGTCACCTACCGCAAACTCAACAACATTCCCGAAAGCTGGGGCACGGCGGTCAACGTGCAGGCGATGGTGTTCGGGAACCAAGGCGACGATTGCGCGACGGGCGTCGCCTTCACGCGCAATCCCTCGACCGGCGAGAAGCGGCTTTACGGCGAGTTTCTCATCAACGCCCAGGGCGAGGACGTGGTCGCCGGCATCCGCACGCCGCAGGAGATCACCGAGGCGGCGCGGCGCGAATCGAAATCCGACAAGCCCTCGATGGAAACGGCGATGCCCGGCGCGTTCGCCGAGCTTTCGCGCATTTATCACAAGCTCGAGAAGCATTACCGCGACATGCAGGATCTCGAGTTCACGGTGGAGAAGGGCAAGCTCTTCATGCTGCAGACGCGTTCCGGCAAGCGCACGGCGAAGGCGGCGTTGCGGATCGCGATCGAAATGGCGAATGAAAAACTGATCTCGCGCGAGGAAGCGGTTTGCCGCGTCGATCCCGCCGCCCTCGACCAGCTTCTGCACCCCACCATCGATCCGAAGGCGCCGCGCACGGTGATCGCGAGCGGCCTGCCCGCCTCGCCGGGGGCCGCCTCCGGCGAGATCGTGTTTTCCGCCGACGAAGCGGAATTGCTGAAATCGCAGGGCAAGAAGGTGATCCTCGTCCGCGTCGAGACGAGCCCCGAGGACATTCACGGCATGCACGCGGCCGAGGGGATTCTCACGACGCGCGGCGGCATGACTTCGCACGCGGCGGTGGTCGCGCGCGGCATGGGAAAACCCTGCGTGTCGGGCGCGGGTGTTTTGCGCATCGACTACGGCAAGGGAACGCTCGCCGCAGGCTCGCATCACCTGAAAGCGGGCGATCTCATCACCATCGACGGCGGCAAGGGCCAAGTGCTCCTCGGCCGCGTGCCGATGATCGAGCCGGAGATGTCGGGCGATTTCGCAACGCTGATGCAATGGGCGGACGCCAAGCGCAAGGTGGGCGTCCGCGCCAATGCCGACATGCCCGCCGACGCCAAGACCGCACGCGGCTTCGGCGCCGAGGGCATCGGCCTTTGCCGCACCGAGCACATGTTCTTCGACGAAGACCGCATTCTCGCCGTGCGCGAGATGATCCTCGCCGACGAAGAAAAAGGCCGCCGCGCGGCGCTCGCCAAGCTCCTGTCTGTGCAGCGCGCGGATTTCATCGAGCTCTTCGAGATCATGAAGGGCCTGCCCGTCACCATCCGGCTCCTCGATCCGCCGCTGCACGAATTCCTGCCGCATACGGACGAAGAGATCGCCGAGGTCGCGGCCTCGATGGGCGCTTCCGCCGAAAAATTGAAACATCGCGCGCAGGAGCTCGCCGAGTTCAATCCGATGCTCGGCTTTCGCGGCTGCCGCATTGCGATTGCCTATCCCGAAATCGCCGAGATGCAGGCGCGGGCGATCTTCGAAGCGGCGGTCGAAGCCGGCCGCCGCACCCAGTCGCCGGTGGTGCCGGAGGTGATGGTGCCGTTGATCGCGACGAAGATCGAGTTCGATCTCGTCAAGGCGCGAATCGATGCGATGGCGGAGGCCGTGGCGAAGGAAACGGGCGTGCGGATCAAATATCAGACCGGCACTATGATCGAGCTTCCGCGCGCGGCGCTGCTGGCCGGCGAGATCGCCAAGACCGCCGAATTCTTCTCCTTCGGCACCAACGATCTCACGCAGACGACGTTCGGCATTTCACGCGACGACGCCGCGAGCTTTCTCGGCATTTACACCGGCAAAGGCATTTTTGCCGTCGACCCGTTCGTATCGATCGACCGCGAAGGCGTGGGTGAACTTGTCAGGATCGCGACCGCGCGCGGCAGGAAGACGCGGAAAAACATTAAGCTCGGCATTTGCGGCGAGCATGGCGGCGATCCCGCCTCGGTCGCCTTCTGCGTCGAGGTCGGGCTCGACTACGTGTCCTGCTCGCCCTATCGCGTGCCGATCGCGCGGCTTGCCGCGGCACAAGCCGCGCTCGGGAAATCCTTCACGAGCGAAGGCTGAATTCGCTTCAGACCGCGACCTTCGACAGGAAGCACTCGACTTCCGCGCGGAGCTCGGAAACCGCGCTTCCCACCGACTGCGAAACGCCGAGCACCGTTTCCGCGGTTTGCCGCGTCTCGGTCGTCGCATCCGCGAGGTGATTGAGAACCGCGACCACGTCGTTCGTTCCGTGCGCGGCACTCGCGACATTGTGGGAAATTTCGGAGGTGGCGCCGCTCTGCTGCTCGACCGAGGCGGCGACGGCCGTGGCGTTGCGGTCGATCTCCTGCATGCGCTCGGTGATGCTGTGAATGGCCTCGACGGCGGAGGCGGTCGATGCCTGCACGGCGACGATCAATTTCGAAATATCCTCGGTCGCCTTTGCCGTCTGCACGGCGAGCGATTTCACCTCGGCGGCGACCACCGCGAAGCCGCGGCCCGCGTCGCCCGCGCGCGCCGCTTCGATCGTCGCGTTGAGCGCGAGCAGATTGGTCTGGCCGGCGATGTTGCGGATCAACGCCACCACGTCGCCGATCTTCTGCGAAGCTTCGGCAAGCCCCGCGATTTCCCGGTTGGTGGCGCCGGCTTCCGCCGAGGCTGCGCGCAGCACTTCGGTGGTGCTCTTCAGCTGCCGCGAGATTTCGGAGATCGAGGCGGAGAGTTCGTCCGCGGCACTCGAGGCGGTCGTCACGTTCATCGACGCTTCCGTCGTCGCCTGGACCGCGCCCACGGCGCGCTCGGAGGTCTGGTTGGAAGAGGTGAACAACGTCGTCGCCGCCGATTTCATGGCGGAGGCATTGTCGCCGACCGAGCGCAGCACGTCTTCCATCCGTTCACGGAACTTGGCGATCGCGGATTCGACCTTGGCGCGCCGTTCCTCGTTGGCGCGGAGCGAGGCCCGCTGTTGCTCGATGCTGTGCTGTTCGGTCACATCGTCATGCGTCGCCACCCAGCCGCCGCCCGGCATCATGCGCTCGGCGATGGCGATGGTGCGGCCGCCCGGCAGATCGATGACCTTGAGATTGTCCTTGGCCGCCGAAATTCCCTTCAGGACGTCGTCGACATATTTCGCGATGTCGCCTTTGAAATTTCCCCGGGCGGCGCGGTGCTCGAGCACCTCGCGCAGGAGCAGGCCCGGCCGCACGAAGTCGTGCGACATGCCGTACATATCGACGTAACGGTCGTTGCATAGAAGCAATCGCGTGTCCGCGTCCCACATGCAGAGCCCTTGCGACATGTGGTTGAGCGCGGTCCTCAGCCGCTGGTTCTGCCGCTCGAGCGCGCGGGCGCGGACGAGCCGGATCGCGGCGAGCGCGATCAACGACAGGAACACCAGGCCGGCAAAGCCAAAGAGCTGCCAGCCTTCCTTCATTCCGGCTTGAGCGAGGCATTCGAGCATCGAGGGGACCTGCACGCGACGCGAGTATTTCCGGCTCCGATTGCCGTAAGGTTAATTGCCCGTTGCGGCCGGCTGATTCCCGGGAAAATCCTGGCAATTTTGCCTTTCGCCGCAAGGGGTTTAGGGTTTGGGCGGGGCTCGAAAATATGACCATCGACCACATCTTCCTCGGCTTCATGACCGCTGTCGGCATCGCCGCCGGCGCGATCTTGATCGCCATGCCCGAAACGCGCGACTTGCGGGTGCCTCCCTATTTCTGGGTGCTGATCGCGATGATCCTCTTCGAGACCACCCTGTTCGCGTTCTTTCGCGGAGTTCCCGGCCGGATGGTTTCCAACGGCGCGCGGCTCCTCGGCTTCGTGCTCGCCGTCGTCATCATGGTCGTGCTGCCGATTCTGGCGGGCTCGCCCGGAAGATTGTTCTGAAGCGCAACATATAAAGACGATTGCGCACACCTCCCGCCGCTCGCAGCCGTTAACTTCGCCGCAAGGTTAAGCAGGCGATAACACCCCACGTGGCGTTTCGGTCCCGGGGAGGGATCGAGGCGCATCAGTAGCGTTGCGTAGGGTGGGCGTGAAATGTTTGCGTCGCGTGCAAGCCGGCGTCGCTTCGCCGTTCGATTCGGCATCGCGATCGCGCTTCTCCTCACTTTCCCGACTTCTATCGCGCCGCAGGACCTTGCGAGCCTTCTCACCTATCAGGCAGCGCCGGTCGAGCGCGCGCAGGGGTTTTTCCTCTCCTTCTCGGCGCTGCGCACCGCGACCTTCTCGTTGCCGCGCCCCGTAGGCATTGCGATCCCCCAGCTTCCGGTGTTGCCGGTGGTCGCCCGCGTCGACCGCGAGGCGGACCCGGAGATCACCGGCTCGATCCCGAGCGTTGCCTCGACGGCGGGGCCGAACATCGACGCGGAGGAAACCCCGGTTGCCACCATCAATCGCGAGGGCAAGGGCGACATGCTGGTACGGCGCGTCACCGCCGTGGCGCCGCACGTGGAAACCGAAGAGCCATCCGAGGTCCCGGCGCCGACGCCGCCCTACGACATCGCCATGTCCCTCGAAATGGATCCCGGCGTGCCGAAGGAAGAGGACGAGGTGCGCCCCGACCGCGCCGGCACGCTGGCGCGGCTCGACCAGGATAATCTTCCGAAGCAAGGCGTACTCGCCCGCTTCACGCGCCTCTTCTTTTTCCGCGATTACATGACGGGCTCGCTCCCGGCGATCCTCGATCAGAGCGACAAGCCGCAACTCGTCTCGCTCCCCGCAAGCGCACCGACCGAGGGCTCGACCACCATTGCCGCCAAGGGCGAGGTGACCGGCGAGGAAGGAAAGCCGAAAAGCCCGGCCGAGCGGCTCGGGCTCGCGGGGCCCGCGCTCGCCAAAGCCGAGAAATGCCTCGCCGACGCGATCTATTTCGAAAGCCGCGGCGAGCCGAAGGAAGGCCAGATCGCGGTGTCGCAGGTCGTGATCAATCGCGCTTTCTCGGGCTTCTACCCGAGCGACATTTGCGGCGTCGTCTATCAGAACGCCAACCGCTACCTCGCCTGCCAGTTCACCTTCGCCTGCGAGGGCAAGAAGCTGGTCGTCGACGAGCCCGACATGTGGGAGCAGGCGAAGCAAATCTCCCATGACATGCTCGGCGGCAAGCTGTGGCTCGACGAAATCGGCAAGGCCACGCACTACCACGCCTATTGGGTGCATCCGGACTGGATCCGCGAAATGCGGAAAATCCACCGCATCGGCGTTCATACCTTCTACCGCCCGCGGGCGTGGGAAGGCTGAGCCTCTCTCCCTCTCGCGCTTCGAATTGTTCAGGCGGCCCGATCGAGCCTACTGGTTCGTGTTCGCGGCGGGCGCGAAGAACGGAAATAAGAACGGATTGTTGGCCCTGAAATTCGCGCCCGGGTCCTGCCGGCTCGTGGCCACGATGCGCGGCCTCGGCCGGGCGGCGGCGCGTCTTGGCGTATCGGACTTGTCTTCCTCGGCGCCTTTCGCGGTGTCGGATTTCGTGATCTCGGGCTTTTCCGTCTTGTCGAGATTCACCGCGCGCACGGGTTCCGTGGCGGAGCGCCCCGATTCGGCGGCCGGCTGCGCGGGCCGGGCATTCTTGTCGTCGTCGGTGAGCGATTGAGGTTTTTCGTGGCGCAAGCCGATCGAGCCGGTGATCTCGGACGGCGCGCTCGAAACCTCAATCGATGGTTTGCCGGATGTGCGCAGCGCCGCAATCAAGCCGAAGCCGCCGATCAACAGCAGCACAGCTGCAAAGCATGCCGTGAGCAAGATCCGAAGATCAAGCAACATCCGCGATGGCCTCGTTTCGCGCGACGGAGCTTTCAACGCAAACGAATCACTTGTGACGATGCTCGCTCGCCGGCCGGGCGCTTGGCAAGAGCCCGCCTCGATCTCGGCCTGAAAAGTCCGGGCGCGCGGGCCGGGCTTTTGCCATGCACGTCAATGGGCTGCGGGAAGCGGCTTACATCTTGCCGGGCTTCGGATTCTGGATGCAGCTTCCGTATTGCGATTGCGCACCCTTCAGCGCCTCCTCGCACTGATCCATGGTGCGGAACAGACAGCGCGTGGAATTGCCGTCCCTCGATTGGGCGCAATAGGGCTCGTTGCCCTGCGCCTGCTGGCCGCCCTGCATCTGGGCGGAGGCGGTTCCGATCGGAATTGCGGCGAGAAGAGCAGCGGCAAGAACTGCGTAACGCATGGAACTTCTCCTGTGGTTTCCTGCCCCATCCGCCAACGTCGCGCGGCCGGGGCGGTTCCGGAAATTCCCCGACTTCCGGAGAAATTCGGATTTTACGTAAATTATTCCCACCTTCTCCTGCGCGATGGAACTTGCATCGCGCAGGAGGGAAGTTGGCGCTTCAAATTGGCGGCGCCTTTTTACATCCGGCCAAATTTCGGATTTTGCGCGCAGCTGCCGCGCTCACCCTTCGCCGAGGCCTGGCAATCGGCAAGCGTATTGTAGTTGCAATGCCGGGCCGCGCCCTTGGCGCCGGAATTGAGGGTGAAGCAATATTTCTGATTTTCCGCGGAACGCGGCGCCTTTTGCTGCGCGGATGCCGAACCTGCGATCAGCGCGGCCATCAGCACGCCGCCGATTAGGACGTAACGCATTTGTTTCCTCCTTTGGTTTTTTCTACCGGAGGAAAAACGCGACGGAGAGATTGCCGGTTCCTGCCGAACCTGGCAGCGGCCAATCTTTCAGCAGTTTCAAATCATGATTAATCGCTAGCCAAAATCGTATTGCGCAGGATCGGATAGATCTGGTTGTTCCAGCGTTTGCCGGAGAACACACCGTAATGACCGACGCCGGCCTGCATGTGGTGGCGTTTGCGATACGGCTTGATGCCGCTGCATAAGTCCTGCGCCGCGAGCGTCTGGCCGAGCGCGCAGATGTCGTCGCGCTCGCCCTCGACCGTGAGCAGCGACGTCTTGCGGATCGCCTTCGGCTCCACAAGCTCGCCGCGAAATTTCAGTTCGCCCTTGGGCAGCCGGAAATCCTGGAAAATCCACTGCACGGTCTCGAGATAAAACTCGGCCGTGAGGTCAAGGACCGCGAAATACTCGTCGTAGAACGCCTTGGTCGCGTTCGCCTTCTCGGTCTCACCCTTGGCGAGATTGTCGTAAAGCTCGACATGCGCCTTCACGTGGCGGTCCATGTTCATCGACATGAAGGCGGCGAGCTGCACGAAGCCGGGATAGACGCGGCGGCCGCCGCCCGGCAATTTCGCCGGCACCGTCGAGATCAAATTCTTCTCGAACCACTCGATCGATTTGCCGGTCGCAAGCTCGTTCACCTTGGTCGGATTGGCACGGCAGTCGATCGGACCCGCCATCAGCGTGAGGCTCTTCGGCTGCGCCTTCATGCCATTCTTCGCCATCACCGCGGCGGCGACGAGCGCCGCGACGCAGGGCTGGCACACGGCGACCACGTGCGCGCCGGGTCCGAGCACGCCGAGAAACTCGATCATGTGCTCGACATAGTCGTCAAAGCCGAAACGGCCGTCCTCGACCGAAATGTCGCGCGCGTTGTGCCAGTCGGTGATGTAGACGTCGTGCTCGGGCAACAGCGTACGCACGGTCTCGCGCAGGAGCGTCGCGAAGTGGCCGGAGAGCGGCGCCACCAGCATCACCCGCGGCTGCGTGGTATCGACGTCCTTCTTGAAATGCAGAAGCGTGCCGAAGGGCGTGACGTGCGCGGGCTCTTCGGTCACCGCCACCTCGCGGTTGCCGGCCGTCACCTTGTCGATGCCGAAAGGCGGCCGCGTGTGCGAAAGCCCGGTGCGGGAGAGCATCTCATAGGCGGCGGCGAGATTGCGCAGCGGCTGGGCGGCGAAGCTCGATAGCGAGCCGTTGAGCGAGCCGTTCATGGCCGCGAGCGCCTGCGCCGCCAGCGCCCGCACGGGCTCCATGACGTCAGCCTGCGCCTGATAAGCGAGATAAATCATGCCCCAAAGCCCCGCGGGTCGTCCCCATAACGGCCCTTCCGCGAGGCTAGCGGATTTTTCGCTGCAGTGCGACATTTTCATTGCAAGCCGGGACGCGAGGCCACAGAATGTTCTCGCCAACCGGGGGTAGCGTCATGGCCAAGCCCAGGCTCACCATCATGAGCAGGAACTACGGCTCGTGGTCGCTGCGCGGCTGGCTATTGTGCAAAATGGCCGGGCTCGACTTCGACGAGGAAGTGCTGCCTTCGGACGACCCTTCGAATCGCGCCGAGCTTTTGTTGCTTTCGCCTTCGTTCCTGGTGCCCTGCCTCACCAACGGCGCGGTGAAGGTCTGGGACACGCTCGCGATCGCCGAATATCTCAACGAAACGAAGCCCGACGCCGCGCTCCTGCCGAAGGATCCAGCGGCGCGCGCCCATTGCCGCGCGATTTCGGGCGAAATGCATTCGGGATTTTCCAACCTGCGCTCGGCGCTGCCGATGAATCTCAAGGCGCATTATCCCGGCTTCAAGGTGTGGGCGGGTGCGCAGGCCGATATCAACCGCATCACCGAAATCTGGCATGAGTGTCTTTCGAAATATGGCGGGCCGTATCTGTTCGGCGGCAAGCCGACGCTCGCCGACGCGATGTACGCGCCCGTTGCCGCGCGATTCGCCACCTATGACGTGAGGCTCGATCCGCAAAGTGCGGCCTATTGCAAGACAATCATGGCGCTGCCGGACATGCAGGCATGGATCGCAGCGGCGAAGCAGGAGCCCGACGACGTGGAAGAACTCGACGTCGAATTTTGATTCGCCCGGCGGGAACCAAATCGGCATCCGCGAGTTTGATGATCGTTTGTGGTCCAGCCTGCTTCTTCACTTTCTAACAAGCAAACGATTTTCCAGCGGGGGTACGATCCATGTCGGCTGAAAGTCTTCTGATCATCCTGGTGATTGGCGGCATCGCGGGGTGGCTCGCGGGCCTCATCGTCCGCGGCACGGGCTTCGGCATCGTCGCCGATATCGCGGTCGGCATCGTCGGCGCGCTGCTTGGCAACTGGCTGTTTCCGCGTCTCGGCTTTCGCCTCGACAGCGGGCTCGTCGCCGAGATCATTGTCGCGACGATCGGCGCGGTGATCCTGCTGATTTTGCTCGGCGTCTTTCACCGGAGCGGCGGACGCTTCGCCCTCACGCCGCCGGGCTATCCGGCCTTCATCATTTCGCTCGTGCTCGCGATCATCGCCATGCTGATGTTCTACGCCGGCGTTCGCATCCCGATCCTCAGCGGTCTCAGGCCGTTCGACCTGCTCGCGATCGCCTACGTGGTGTTGCTCGCGGGCGTGCTGTTTTACGGGATTTGAGCGCGCGTCAGGCCTTCATCTTCTTCGCCGCGTTCACGACCGGTCCGATGCGCGCGCCCATCGCCTCGCCCAGCGCCATCAGGCCATTGGCGGGCCGCACCATCACCTCGAATTCGACGATCTGACCATCTTTGTCGAAACGGATGATGTCGACGCCCTTCAATTTTTTGTCGCCGACGCGCGCCGAGAATTCGAGCACCACGTCGTTCGGCCCCGACGCGAATTCGCGGTGATAGACGAAATCCTCGAATACGCTCGCGGCCGTCCGCAGCACGAGGCACACGACATCGCGGGTCGGATATGGCGGGTAGGCCATGGGCGAGCGGAAGATCGCCTTCTCGGCGACGATCGACGGCAGCTCGGAAAGATCGTTCGCCGCCATCATGGCGTGCCACTTGGCGAGCGATTTTTGCGCGGCGGGGGAAAGGTTCATCGCGTCATCCGGATTCAACCTCGTTTACGATTCCTGGCGCCGCGAGCGTCCGCCGCCTGCCGGGGCAGGGGATATTCCTTGCTGTCGTAAAGCGCGCGAATTTCGTCCTTGTGGTAGCGCTCCTCCTCGACTTCAAGAATGGCGCCGATGAGGAGCGCCGGAGAAAGCTCCTCGATCGCGAAGCGGATTGCTTCGGCCGCGGTTTCGAAGCGGTGATAGGTGACCGGCGATCGCGCGCCGCCGCGGCCCTTGCAGGGATAGAGCTCCGCGAGCGCGCCAAAATCAAAAGCGGCCATTGCGCATTGAAGCATATCGGATGCCGGAGGGCGAGCGCGGCTGCCTCGCCGTCACATATTCGGATAGTTCGGCCCGCCGCCGCCCTCGGGCGGCACCCAAGTGATGTTCTCGTTCGGGTCCTTGATGTCGCACGTCTTGCAGTGAACGCAGTTCTGCGCGTTGATCTGATAGCGCGGGCCGGACGGGTCCTCGACCCATTCGTAAACGCCGGCCGGACAATAGCGCGCCGACGGCCCGGCATAGATGTCGTGCTCCGAAGATTTCTGCAATGCCGGCTGCGCCACGATCAAGTGCACCGGCTGGTCCTCTTCGTGGTTGGTGTTGGAGATGAACACGGAAGAAAGCTTGTCGAACGAAATCACGCCGTCGGGCTTCGGATACGGAATCGGCGAGAACTTCGCCGCGGGCTCCAAGGTTTTCGAATCCGGCTTGCCGTGATGCAGCGTGCCAAAAAGCGAGAAGCCGAGAAGCGAATTCAGCCACATGTCGAAGCCGCCGAGGCCGACGCCCAGGAACGTTCCAAACTTCGACCACAGCGGCTTCACGTTGCGCACGCGCTTCAAATCGTGACCAATCGGTGAAGCGCGCCAAGCCTCGTCGTAGTCTTCGAGGAGATCGTTGGCGCGGCCTCCTTTCAGCGCCGCCGCCACACTTTCCGCCGCCTGCATGCCCGAGAGCATGGCGTTATGCGAACCCTTGATCCTCGGCACGTTCATGAAACCGGCGGCGCAGCCGATGAGCCCGCCGCCCGGAAAGACGAGCTTCGGCACCGATTGAAAACCGCCTTCGGTCAGCGCGCGTGCGCCATAGGCGACGCGTTTTCCCCCCTCGAAGGTGGGGCGGATCGCGGGATGCTGCTTGAAGCGCTGGAATTCCTCGAACGGGGCGAGATACGGATTTTTGTAATTGAGGTGGACGACGAAGCCGACCACCACTTGACCCTCCTCAAAGTGATAGAGAAACGAGCCGCCGCCGGTGGAATTGTCCAGGGGCCAGCCGAAGGAATGCTGCACGAGGCCCGGCTTGTGCTTTTCGGGCGCGACCTTCCAAAGCTCCTTCAGGCCGATGCCGAATTTTTGCGGGTCGCTGTTTTTGGCCAACCCGAAGTGCGCGATCAATTGCTTAGAGAGCGATCCGCGGGCGCCCTCGCCAAACAGCGTGTATTTCCCGCGCAGTTCCATGCCGCGGGTGAATTCGGCGCGGTGCTCGCCGTTTTTTGCAATTCCCATATCGCCGGTGGCAACGCCCGCGACGGCGCCGCCTTCGCCGAACAACACTTCGGCGGCGGCGAAGCCGGGATAAATCTCGACGCCGAGCGCTTCGGCTTTTTTCGCAAGCCAGCGGCAGACATTGCCGAGCGATACCACGAAGTTTCCGTGGTTCGACATCAAGGGCGGCATGAGGAAATTCGGAATGCGGAACGCGCCCTTTTTCGACAGCCAATAGAAGCGGTCGTCGGTGACCGGCGTCTTGACCGGCGTGTCGCTTTCCTTCCGCCATTCGGGCAGGAGCTGGTCGAGCGCGACCGGGTCGATCACCGCGCCCGACAGGATGTGGGCGCCGACCTCGGAGCCTTTTTCCACCACGACGACGGAGGTCTCGGGCGAAAGCTGTTTCAGGCGGATCGCGGCGGCGAGCCCCGCGGGGCCCGCGCCCACGATCACCACGTCGAATTCCATGCTTTCGCGGGGCGGAAGGTCGTTATCGGCCACGATCTTTCTCCTGGCGGAGTTTTCCCCCGTTTTTGCGCGAATGACAATCGGCCGGCGGGTGACGTAACGTCAGTTGCGCTAGATAACCGCCATGCCGCTCACCCCGCCCAACGCCCTCGACATTCTCGCTTTTCACCGCGAGGCCGGCGTCGATACGGCGCTCGAAGAAGCGCCGGTGAATCGTTTCGCCGAGAGCGCCGCAAAAAGCGAGGAACCGGCTCGTCCTTCGGGCCGCGAGGCGGCCGCGCAGGATCGGGTTTCCAGTTTCGTCCCCGCGCGGGAAGCGGCCCAGAAGAGCTTTGCCGCACCCGTCGCGCCCGATGAAGCGATCATGGCGGCGCGAGCGGCGGCAAAGAGCGCGAAAACACTCGACGAGCTGCGTGAGACGCTTTCGCGCTTCGAGGGTTGCGCGCTCAAGAACACGGCGAAGAACCTCGTCTTCGCCGACGGGAATCCTGCGGCCCGCGTGATGTTCGTGGGCGAGGCGCCGGGCGCCGACGAGGACCGCGAAGGGCTCCCCTTCGTCGGCCGCTCGGGCAAGCTTCTCGACCGCATGATGGCCGCGATCGGCCTCGACCGCACGTCCGCCTATATCGCCAACATCGTGCCATGGCGGCCGCCGGGCAACCGCACGCCGACGCCGCAGGAGTCGGCGATTTGCTTGCCGTTCATCCGCCGCCAGATCGAGCTCGCCAATCCCGATTTTCTCGTCTGTCTCGGCAAGCCGTCGATGCAAACTTTGCTCGAGATCAATGACGGCATCAAAACCGCGCGCGGCCGCTGGCACGATTACGACACCGGCAGCCGCGTCATCAAAGCGATGGCGACCTTCCACCCGGCTTATTTGCTGCGGACGCCCGCTGAAAAAAAGTTCGCCTGGCGGGATATGCTGACGCTGAAGAAGGCGTTGAACGGCTAATTCGTCGCGCCGGATTCACCCCAATCCAACGAGCTTCATCGAAAGCGCCTTCAACTTCGCCCGCGCCTCCGCATCATAGGCTTGCGGATCGGCGCGCGACTCGCGCTGGCCGTTGAAAAAGAGGCCGCTCTTGCCGGCGAGATCCTCGGACACAATCTGTTTCATGATGGCGTCGGCGCCCTCTTCCACCGACGAAACCGGCGAATTGCCGCTCTCGCGTACCATGGTCGTGTTCATGTAGGTCGCCGGATGCAGGGCGTTGGCGGTGACGCGCTTCGGATCGAGCTCGTTTGCGAGATCGATCGTGAACATGATCTCTGCGAGCTTGCTCTGGCAATAGGCGCGCGTGCCGTTATAGCCCCTTTCCAGCATCACATCGCCGAAGTCGATCGCCTGCTGGCCGAGCGAAGAGACATTGACGATGCGCGCGGGCGGGCTTTCGACGATGCGCGGCAGCAGCAAGCGCGTGAGCATAAACCCCGCCAGGTAATTAACGGCAAAGCGCAGCTCGTAGCCGTCCTTCGAGAGTTCGCGCTGTTTTTTATCGGCACCGGAACCGATGCCGGCATTGTTGACGAGGCAGTCGATGCGCTCGCGTTCTTGCAATATTGTTTCGGCGAGCCTTCGCACTTCCGCGAGCGACGCGAAGTCGGCTTGATAAAACGTCGCCATGCCTTTCTTCGGCGTCACCCGCGCGCCGCAAATCTCGCGTAAGACTTGCTCCGCGCGCGCCTGGCTGCGGCCATGAACGAGGACGTTCGCGCCTTCCGCCGCGAGGCGCTTGGCGACCACGCGGCCGACGCCGTCAGTCGAGCCGGTGATCAGGATGGTTTTTCCCTCGAGCCGCATGACGTGAACTTAGTGATGCGCGGCGGGTTGAAGGAGCGAGAAAAACGCGCGGCGGCTATGCTAGGATGGCAAGCATGATGCAATGCAGCGAGAGGTGAGACCATGGATTTCGATCCCGTTCTCCTCGCCCGGCTGCAATTCGCCTTCACCATCTCCTTCCACATCATCTTTCCGACCTTCACGATCGGCCTTTCGGCCTATATCGCGACGCTCGAAGTGATGTGGCTGTGGTCGCAGCGCGAACACTATCACCGGCTCGCGCGCTTCTGGACCAAGATCTTCGCCGTCTCCTTCGCCATGGGCGTCGTCTCCGGCCTCGTGCTCTCCTACGAGTTCGGCACCAACTGGAGCCGCTTCTCCGTCTTTGCCGGCAACATCATCGGCCCGTTGATGGGCTACGAGGTGCTGGTCGCGTTTTTTCTCGAATCGACGTTTCTCGGCATCATGCTGTTCGGCTGGAACCGGTTTCCGCCCGGGCTGCACGTTTTTTCTTGCATTGCGGTCGCCCTCGGCACGCTGATTTCGGCGTTCTGGATTATCTCCGCCAATAGCTGGATGCACACGCCCGCGGGCTACGTCCTGCAAAACGGCGTCGCGGTGCCGGTCGACTGGCTGCAAATCATTTTCAACCCGAGCTTCCCCTATCGCCTCGCGCACATGGCGACGGCCGCCTATCTCACGACGTCCTTCGTCGTGCTCGCGGTCGGCGCGCGTTATCTCCTGGCGGGAAAATATCTCGACGAGGCGAAGACGATGCTGCGCATGGGCGTCGGCTTTGCGGCGATCGTCGCGCCATTGCAACTGTTCATCGGCGACCAGCACGGGCTGAACACGCTGAAGTATCAGCCGGTCAAGATCGCGGCGATGGAGGCGCATTGGGACGGCAGCAAACCCGGCGACTTCGAGATTTTCGCCTGGCCCGATCAAAAGGGCGAAGCCAACCGCTACGCGATATCCGTCCCGCGCGGCTCCTCGCTCGTGCTGACCCATGATCCCAATGGGCTCTTCCCCGGCCTCACCAGCGTGCCGCCGACGGACCGGCCCAACGTGCCGATCGTGTTCTTTGCGTTTCGCATCATGCTCGGCATCGGCTTCCTGATGATCGGCACGGCCTTGCTCGGCGCCTTTTTGTGGTGGCGCGGAAAGCTGTTCGAGATGCGCTGGTATCTGTGGCCGGCGCAATATGTGTGGTGGATCGGTTTCGTCGCCGTGATCGCGGGCTGGACCGTCACTGAAAGCGGCCGCCAGCCATGGATCGCCTACGGCCTGCAGCGCACCGCCGACGCGGCGTCGCCGGTGCCGGGCTCGTCGATCGCCACGACGCTCGCGCTCTTCGTGTTCGTCTACGGCGTCGTGTTCTCGATGGGCATCTATTACATCAATCGCCTCATCAACACCGGCCCCGCCGCGATTGCGGGCGCGCCGCCAGCGAGCGGCATGGCGAGCCGCCCCTTGTCCTCCGACGCGGAAGCGGAGGCACCGTCATGACGGTTGCGTTCGAGCCGCCGATCCCGATCCTGCGCATTTTTTCGCTGGAAAAAGCGAGAGAGTTCTATCTCGATTTCCTCGGCTTCAAGCTCGACTGGGAACACACTTTCGAGCCGGGCGCGCCCGTCTACATGCAAGTCTCGCGCGACAATGTGCGGCTGCATCTGAGCGAACACCACGGCGACAGCGTGCCGGGCTCTGCGGTCTATGTGTACATGAACGGCATCGACGAGCTTCACCGCGAACTCAACGACAAAAAATACCGGCACATGCGGCCGGGAATCGTCGAGCAGGAATGGCGCATGCGGGAGTTGGGCGTCATCGATCCGTTCGGCAATCGCATCCGTTTCGGCGAACGAATGACATAGGAGACGCCGATGGAATGGTACATCGCGCTGATCTGGGCCGGCATCCTCGGCATTGCGGTTGCCATGTACGTGATCCTCGACGGTTTCGATCTCGGCATCGGGATCCTGTTTCCGTTTTCGAAGAGCGAGCATGAGCGCGACCAGATGATGAATTCGGTGGCGCCGTTCTGGGACGGCAACGAGACCTGGCTCGTGCTCGGCGGCGGCGGCCTACTCGCCGCTTTTCCCGCCGCCTACGCGATCCTGATGCCGGCGGTCTATCTGCCGGTGATCGCGATGCTGCTTGGCCTTATCTTCCGCGGGGTTGCCTTCGAATTCCGCTGGGTCGGGCGCACGAGCAAGCAGTTCTGGAATGTCGCCTTTGCCGCGGGCTCGATCCTCGCCGCCTTCGCGCAGGGCGTGATCCTCGGCGGGCTCATCCAGGGCGTGAAGGTGGAGAATGGCGCCTTCGCCGGCGGACATTTCGATTTCGCGACGCCGTTCGCCGCGCTCTGCGGCGTGGCCGTGGTCGCCGGCTATGCGCTGCTCGGCGCCACCTGGCTCGTGATGAAGACCGAGGGCGACGTCGCGCGGCTCGCGCGCACGCATGCGAAATGGCTGCTCGCCGCCGTTATCGTCTTTATGGGAATCGTCAGCCTGTGGACGCCGCTCGCCTTTCCGCGCATTGCGGAGCGGTGGTTTTCACTGCCAAATCTCTTTTTCTTTGCGCCGGTGCCGATCGTCACCGCCATCGCCGCGCTTCTCTGCTTGAAGTGGCTCGACGACGAGCGGCGCGAAGTGCTGCCGTTCCTGTGCGCAATCGCGCTGTTCTTTCTCGGCTATTCGGGGCTGGTGATCTCGAACTTTCCTTATCTCGTGCCGCCAACGCTGACCGTGTGGCAAGCGGCGGCGGCGCCCGCGAGCCAGATCTTTTTGCTCCTCGGCACGCTGTTCATGCTGCCGGTGATCCTCGGCTACACCGCCTTCGTCTATTGGCTATTCGGGGGAAAAATCCGCGAGGGCGAAGGCTATCATTAACGCTAGGGCGACGGCGGAATGATCGCCCAGCCGAGACGCACGGGATCGAGCCGGCCCGATTGCGCCCATGAAAGCGTCATCGGCGCTTCCGGCACGAACAGCGGCAAGTTCGCCGCGAGCTCCGCGGGCGGCGCTGTGTTGCCGCGCAGAATCGGCCAGGTCACGACCGCGCCCTTGGCGCGCAATTCGCCTTCCTTGATCCAGGGCGCGAGCGCCCGCTCGCCGTTCGGGAAGACGTGCGGGCGGTCGCGGCTTGCGAGCGCGATCTCGCCCGCGGTCACGGGATCGGCGACGACGATTTCAAGCCGCCTGCCGGTGCGGGCGCGAAACGCGTCGGTCATCGTGCGCGCGGCCTCGGCTGCGGGCCAGTTGGTGGGCAGCCCCCGGTTTCCCACCCATGGCGCCGCCAAGCCGGTCAGCGCGTCCAAAACCGGCGGCAGCACGAGCAGGACGATCGCGACGAAGGCCGCCGCCCGCTGGCGGTGAATGCGAAGGCTGTCGCCGGCGAGCGCGACGGCGAGAAGTCCCGAATAAAGGAGAAGCGGCGCGAAGGCGCTCGTGGTGGTGCGAAGGCCGAGAATGATCGCCGCCGCGCCGGCCATCAGGAAGGGCAGCGTTGCAATGACAAGCGCCGTTGCCAACGCAAAGCCGAAGATCGGCGCGCGCGAAACCACCGTCGCCGCCGCGCGATTGCCGCTCAGAAGCGGCGAGGAGATGAGGATCAGGACGAGAAGCCCGAGATGGCCGGCAAGCGCGCTGCCAAAGGCCACGTAAGACCGCATCGTGCCGTAGGATTCGATCGCCTTCGCATCCTCGATCAGCCCCGAGAAGCCGTTGGTGAAGAACCAGAAGACCCGCGGGCCCGCGACGATCGAAAAAACGATCAAGGCCATCAACACGCCGCCATAGGAATCATGCGCTTGCAGCGTCGTGCGCCCGCTCGCCGTCGCAAACGTCAGGCCGGCGAGAACGACGAGCAGGAAAATGCCGAGCGCGCCCGCATACAGAAATAAGCCCAGCAATAGGCCGAGCAGGAGCCAGCCGCGCTGGCTTCCCTCCTTCACCGCGCACCACCAGGCGAAGGCGGCGCCGGCGATAAGCGGAATCTGGATGAGCGCGGAATCAAGCGCGCCGACGGGGAAGGCGACCGGATGGACGCCGACCATGACAAGGGTCGCGACCGCGCCTTGGCGCTCGCCGACGACGCGGCGCGCGAGCGCGAAGACGAGCCAGCCGGCGATCGCCACCATCGCCGGTCCCAGCATTCTGACCACCGTGATCGAATGGGTGACGGTGTAGACGCTCTGCATCAGCCACGGCGCGAGCGGCGGCAGGCCGGGATAGCCGAGCAGCCATTCGCGGCCGACCGCGAGCCCGAGCGCGATCTTCGGGCTCGGCGTCGGTTCGGAAATAATGGGAACGAGCGTCCACAGGATCGCGTGCACGACGAGTGCGGCGGCGACGAAGGCGCCTGCATGCGCGCGCAACGCTTCGACAAAAATCGAGGCTTCTAACGGCCCCCGCTGCTGCAATCCCGGTGCGTACATGAACTATTCCCGGAGCATGATCTTCTCGGAAAACCGTTTCTCACTTTTCGGCATCATGTTCTAGTCTTCGATCAGTATGCCGTGGGCGGCCATCACCGGCGCGAAGGAGCGCCGATGATGCACACAGGGCCCGAGCTTTTCCAGCGCCGCGAAATGCCCGTCGGTCGAATAGCCCTTGTGCTGTTCGAAGCCATAGCCGGGATGCGCCGCGCCGAGCTGCCGCATCAGCCGGTCGCGCGTGACCTTGGCGACGATGGAAGCCGCGGCCACCGAGGCAACGATGCCGTCGCCGCCGATCACCGCGCGCACCTCGCAATCGAGCGCGAGCCCATCGCGGCCGTCGACAAAGACGAGCGAGGGTTTGCGCGGAAGGCCCACGACCGCGCGCGCCAGCGCCCACAGGCTCGCGCGCAGAATGTTGTCGCGGTCGATGCGCGCGGGCGGCGCGGCGGCAATCGAGATCTCGGCGGTGGCGACGATCTTCTCGAACAGCGCCTCGCGTTCCTCGGGTTCGAGCCGCTTCGAATCGTTCAACCCCTTCGGCACGCGCGCGGGATCCAAAATTACGGCCGCGGCCACCACCGGACCCGCCAGCGGCCCCCTTCCCGCCTCGTCGCAGCCGGCGACGACGGAATGGCCGCCCCGGTAGGCGTTCGCCTCGCGGGCGAAGGTCGGCCGCTGCAGGATGGGTCTAGGCGCGGGATTCATGGGGCGCGATGCTCGCCGTTTTCCATGACCCAGCGGCCTACCCCATCTTCATGTTCATCCAAAGCTCCGATTGCAGCCAACCCACAGCTCCGCCACAATCGGCTTTAAGGATCAGCGCGGACAATTTCGCAGGAGAGACCAAATGCGGTGGGACGATTTCCGGCGCAGCGACAACATCGAGGATCGCCGCGATTCCGGGCCAATGGCGAGCGGCGGCGGCATGTCGATGGGCGGCGGCGGTCTTGGCATTGGCGGCCTCATCATCGTCGGGCTGATTTCCTGGGCGCTCGGCATCGATCCGCGCATCCTGATCGGCGGCCTCGAAATGGTGCAGGGCCCCGGAAGCCAGCAACAGGCGCCGGCGACGCCGAGCAAAACCGGAACACCCGCCGACCAGCAGGGCCAGTTCATCGCCGCGGTGCTCGGCGACAGCGAAGACCGCTGGACGGAAATCTTCCGGCAGCAATACGGCCGCGCCTATACGCCGCCGCGCCTCGTGATTTTCCGCGGCGGCACGCAATCGGGCTGCGGCTTCGCGCAGACCGCGATGGGCCCGTTCTATTGCCCGCGCGATCAGCGCGTTTATCTCGACACTTCGTTCTTCAACGATCTGGAGCGCCGCTTCAACGGCTGCAGCGGCAAGGCCTGCCAATTCTCGCAAGCCTACGTGATCACCCATGAGGTCGGGCATCACGTGCAAAATCTGCTCGGCATTCTGCCGAAGGTGCAGGAAGCGCAGCAGAGCATGAGCGATCGCGATCGCAACGCGCTACAGGTGCGCGTCGAGTTGCAGGCGGATTGCCTTGCCGGCGTGTGGGCGAACCGCTCGGAGCAGAAGTGGAACTTCCTTGAGCCGGGCGATATCCAGGCGGCGTTGCAGACCGCATCCGCGATCGGCGACGACCGGCTGCAGCGGCAGACGCAGGGCTATGTCGTGCCTGATTCCTTCACCCATGGCTCATCGGCGCAGCGCATGCAGTGGTTCCAGGCCGGCTTCAAGAACGGCCTGGTGAGCGACTGCAACACCTTCGGGCAGGGCGCGATCTGACGACGGCCACGGTTGCGCTGATCATCCGTCCTGCCGAAGCGGGCGACCGCGAAGCGATCTGGCGCATTCTCGAGCCGATCATTCGCGCGGGCGAAACCTATGCCTTGCCTCGGGACATGCCGCGCGATGAAGCGCTCGCCTATTGGCTCGCGCCCGCGCACGAGGTGTTCGTCGCCGAGGACGGCGGCGAGATCGTCGGCACCTATTATTTGCGAGAGAATGAAAAGGCCGGCGCGGCTGTTGCAAATTGCGGCTACATGACCGCGCCCGCCGCCTTTGGCCGCGGGATTGCGCGGGCGATGTGCGCGCATTCGCTCGCGCATGCGAAGGAGCGCGGCTTTTCCGCCATGCGTTTCAATTTCGTGGTGGCGACGAACGCGCGCGCAGTAAAGCTATGGCAAAGCATGGGCTTCGAGATTGTGGAGCGGCTTTCCGACGCCTTCGGGCACCCGAAGCTCGGAGCCGTCGATGCCCTGGTTATGCAGCGCGCGCTGTGAAGGGCTATAAGGAGGCCATGCCCGGCCTCGATTCCGAAAAGCCCTTCGTGCCGCTCTCGATCGCGGTGCTGACCGTTTCCGACACGCGCGATCTTTCGGGAGACAAATCCGGGACGCTCTTGCAAGGGCGTATCGAGAGCGCGGGCCACAAACTCGCCGCGCGCGCGTTGGTGAAGGACGACGTAAAAGCGATCCGCGCCCAGGTAAAGGCGTGGATCAGGGATAAGAAAATCGACGTCGTGATCACCACCGGCGGCACCGGCTTCACCGGGCGGGACGTCACGCCGGAAGCGGTCGAGCCGTTGTTCGAAAAGCGCATGGACGGATTTTCCGTCGCCTTCCATCAGGTTTCGTTCGGCAAGATCGGCTCGTCGACGATCCAGAGCCGCGCTACCGCGGGCACCGCCAATTCGACCTTTATTTTTTGCCTTCCCGGCTCGCCCGGCGCCTGCCGCGATGCCTGGGACGAAATTCTCGTGCACCAGTTCGATCTTCGCCACCGGCCCTGCAATTTCGTGGAAATTTTGCCGCGCCTCGATGAACATCTGAGGCGGGCGAAAGTTAAGAAGAAATAATCGGTGTAATTTTTCGGAGCGCGATTTGAGCTCAGAGCCGCGCAAAAAAGTGGTGATCATCGGTGCGGGCTTCGGCGGGTTAGAAGCCGCGCGCGCGCTCGCAAAAGCGCCGGCCGACGTGACCATCATCGACCGCCAGAATCATCATTGCTTCCAGCCGCTCCTCTATCAGGTGGCGACCGCGGTGATCTCGCCCGCGGACATTGCCTGGCCGATCCGCGGCATTCTGCGGCGGCAGCAAAATGCGCGTGTGGTGATGGGCACGGTGAAAGGCGTCGATAAGGCGGCGCGGATCGTGCACGCCGACGACATCGATCTTCCCTATGACTATCTCGTGCTTTCGACGGGCGTCACGCACTCCTATTTCGGCCACCCCGATTGGGAAAAAAGCGCGCCTGGATTAAAGACGCTGGTCGATGCGATCGAAATCCGCCGCCGGATTCTGCTGGCTTTCGAGCGCGCGGAGATCGCGGCCAGCGAAGAGGACCAGCGGCGGCTTTTGACCTTCGTCATCGTCGGCGGCGGTCCCACCGGCGTCGAGATGGCCGGCGCCATCGCCGAGATCGCGCGGCAGACGCTCCGCTTTGATTTCCGCCGCATCGATCCGCGCTCCTCGCGCATCGTGCTGATCGAGGGTGGCCCGCGCATCTTGCCGACATTCCCGGAGGAGCTTGCGGCCTACGCCAAGCGCGCGCTCGAAAGGATGGGCGTCGAGGTGATGACGGGCGCGATGGTGACGGCATGCCACCGCGACGGCGTGTCGCTCGGCGAGAAACGCATCGATTCCGAATCGATCGTATGGGCCGCGGGCGTCGTCGCTTCGCCCGCCGCCGACTGGACCGGCGCCGAGCGCGACCGCGCGGGCCGCATCAAGGTCGGCGCGGATCTAAGCCTGCCGGGATATCCGGAAATCTTCGCGGTCGGCGATACCGCGGCGCCGCTCATGGCCATTCCGGGGATTGCGCCGGCCGCGAAACAAATGGGCCGCTATGTCGGCCGGCTCATCCGCGCGCGGATCGAAGGCCGTGCTGCGCCGGCGCCGTTCGTCTATCGCCATGCCGGCGACCTTGCCACCATCGGCCGCAAGGCCGCGGTGGTGAAGCTTCACCAGCTTGAACTCACGGGCTTTCCCGGCTGGCTCTTCTGGAGTATCGCGCACATTTATTTCCTGATCGGCATCCGCAACCGTTTCGTGGTCGCGATCACGTGGCTGTGGAGCTATCTCACCTATCAGCGCGGGGCGCGGCTGATCCCGCGCCGGTAGAGCGGCCGCTCACAGCTTCAGTTGCCAATATTCACCGATGAGTTTCTGGCCGAAGCTCTGGTGCGGCGCCTCGCGCACCTTGGTAAAGCCCGCGCGCACATAGATTGCGCGGGCGGCGACCAGAATGCTCTGTGTCCACAGCGTGATCTTGCGATAGCCGGACGCGCGCGCAAAACGGATGCACTCCTCCACAAGCCGCCGGCCGACGCCGAGCCCGCGGGCGTCCGGCTCAACCAGGAGAATGCGGAGCTTGGCGACGCTCGCGCTCGCGCGCACAAGCGCGACCGAACCCGCGGGCTCGCCGTCGACTTCGGCGATCCAACAGCGCTCGCGCTTGGCATCGTGTTCGTTGATGAAATCGGCGACGATTTCGGCGACCATCGCCTCGAACCTTTCGTTCCAGCCATATTCCTCGGCATAGAGCGCGCCGTGGCGGCTCACGATCCAGCCGAAATCGCCGGCTTTGGCCTGCCGCAGCGAAACTTCCGGCTCGCTCTCGTGCTTGCCGTCGAGCAGTGTCCCGATCGTCTCCACCGCGCGCACGAGCCTTTGCTGCTCACGCGCCGAAAGCGCGCGCAGCATCATGGCGATTTCCTCGCGCGAGCGCCGGTCGAGCGGCGCGAACGCTTCTTTTCCTTTCGCGGTCAGCGAAATGAAGCTTTGCCGCCCGTCCGCGGCGGAGGCCTCGCGCGCGATCAGGCGCGCGCGCGAAAAACGGTCGAGGATGCGGCTGAGATAACCGGCATCGAGGCCGAGAGCGCCGCCGATCTCTTTCGCCGTCGCCTTCTTCTCGTGCGCGAGCTCGTAGAGCACGCGCGCCTCGGCGAGCGAAAAGGGGCTTTGCAGAAAATGCTCCGAAAGCACGCCGAGCTTGCGCGTGTAGAAGCGGTTGAAGCGGCGGAGGACGGCGATTCTTTCCTGCAGGGCGCGGCCGGACATGGCCTCTGCAGGATCGGTCAATTACTTGACGGAGTCAACTATTTGCCAGCACCAGCCGGGTGCGCAGCGTGACCATCCGGCGCCGGCCGATGCGGGCGGCCAGCCGCTCCTGCGCCTTCTTGCCGTCGGGATGGCCGCCGAGATGATCGTAGAAGCGCCGCGCGATCAGGAGCCCCTGCTCGGCGCGCGGGCGGCCGATCACGACGAGGCGCGCGGCGGCGGCTGCTTCCGCGAGCCGCGGCGTGAGGCCGAAGCCCTCGTAACCGAGGCGAAACGTCGCCGCGCGCATCGAAGCGCGCCCGCTCCGCTCCATCGTTTCGATGAAGGCGCGCACCTCGCGCATCCAGCCTTCCGACAGGGTCGCGGCGGGATCGAGAAACAGGAGCCAGGCGCTGCGCGCCGCATGCGCGGCGGCGCGCAGCCGCGCGCCCGGATCATGCGGCCCTTTCAGGAAGTGGCAGCCGGCGACATCGGCGATCTTCTCGGTTTCGTCGGTCGAGCCGCCGTCGGCGAGAATCACTTCGCGCACGATGCCCGCGGCGGAGCCCGAAACCAGCGCGCTCAGGGTCGGTACGAGCGTGCGTTCGCAGTTGAGTGTCGGGATAACGACGGTAATCACAAGTCCGGGAACCCCCATTCCTTGTAATCGTTATGTCGCGAAAACACTCCATATAGAAAGCAAAGCACAATAAAAATTTGTTCTTGTTTCGTTCTCAGGGCTGCAATAGGGTGTCAAGCCATGGACAGGAGCTTCGACGAACCGCTGCCCCATGAGGCGGCGGACAACCCCCATCCGAACGACGGTGTCCTCGACACCGCCGTCACCGGCGGCCGCCGCCGCGGCCGCGGCGCCGTGACCAATTCGAGCGGCCGCTACGAGCCGCACGCCAAGGTCGCCTTCGACGACGGCTGGCAGAGCCTCGAGGAGCTGCCGCCCTTCAAAACCTATGTGCAGGAAGAACGGGCGCGGAAGATCATCAGCAAGAATGAATCCCCCGATATCGGCTTCGACCGCTCGATCAATCCCTATCGCGGCTGCGAGCACGGCTGCATCTACTGCTACGCACGGCCTTCGCACGCCTATCAGGGGCTGTCGCCCGGGCTCGATTTCGAATCGCGCCTGTTCGTGAAGCCGGATGCGCCGGAATTGCTCGCGCGCGAATTATCCGACCCCCATTACCGGCCGCGCATGATCGCGATGGGGACAAACACCGATCCCTACCAGCCGATCGAGAAGAAGTGGCAGGTCACCCGCCGCATTCTCGAGGTGCTGCGCGACGCCGGCCATCCGGTCGGCATCGTGACCAAGTCGGCGCTGGTGATGCGCGACATCGATATTCTCTCGGAGATGGCGAAGAAGAACCTCGCCAAGGTCGCCCTTTCCGTCACCTCGCTCGACCATAAGCTCGCGCGCGCGATGGAGCCGCGGGCGGCAACGCCGCAGCGCCGGCTCGCCACCATCCGCGCACTTTCGAGCGCCGGCATTCCGACGGCGGTCATGGTGGCGCCGATCATTCCGGCGATTAACGATTCGGAAATCGAGCGCATTCTCGACGCCGCCGCCGCGGCGGGCGCCGAGAGCGCGGGCTACGTCACGCTCAAGATGCCGTTCGAGATCAAGGATCTCTTCCGCGAATGGCTGCGCGAGCATTTCCCCGACAAGGAAAAGCACGTGATCTCGCTGGTGCGCGACCTGCACGGCGGCAAGGATTACGATTCGACCTGGGGCAAGCGGCAGACCGGCGACGGCCCCTATGCCTGGTCGATCGGCCGCCGCTTCGAGCTTGCCTGCGAGCGCCTCGGCCTCAACAAGAAGCGGACGAAGCTCACGGTCGCGCATTTCCATCCGCCGGCGGCGAATAGGAAACAGCTCGATCTTTTCGCGGCCTGATGAGACCCCCCGATTGACGCCTAGCCGGGAGCCCGTAAATCCGCCCTGCGAACGAATATCTATTTGAATCGTTTAGCGATTTTAACCTTTCCCTTTACCCGCTTTTTACCGTGAGGCCCCAGAATCCACGGCGTCGGTTCCAGTTGCGTACTGCGTCTGCGGGTTTTGCGTTATGGCTGTTGTGCGTATCGGGGCGCCCCGCCGGGCGCCCCGTTCCTCCGAGTCCGAGGGGCTCGAGCGTTATCTCGACCGTATCCTGACCGGTGATTGCGTCGCGGAGCTCGAAAAGCTCCCGCCCGCCTCGGTCGACCTCGTCTTTGCCGACCCGCCCTACAATCTGCAGCTCAAGAACGACCTCAAACGGCCCGACGATTCGAGGGTCGACGCGGTCGACGACGACTGGGACAAGTTCTCGAGCTTCGAAGCCTACGACGATTTCACCCGCGCCTGGCTCCTTGCCTGCCGCCGCGTGATGAAGCCCGCCGCCACGCTCTGGGTCATCGGCTCCTATCACAACATTTTCCGCGTCGGCGCGATCCTGCAGGACATCGGCTTCTGGATCCTCAACGACGTGATCTGGCGCAAGACCAACCCGATGCCGAATTTTCGCGGCCGCCGTTTCACCAACGCGCACGAAACGCTGATCTGGGCCGCACGCGAGGAAACCGGCCGCTACACCTTCAATTACGAGGCGCTGAAAGCCGGCAATGAGGATGTCCAGGCCCGCTCCGACTGGACGCTCGCGCTCTGCACCGGCGAGGAGCGCCTGAAGGACAGGGACGGCAAGAAAATTCATCCGACCCAGAAGCCCGAGGCTCTCTTGGCGCGCGCGATCCTCGCCGCCTCAAAGCCGGGCGACGTGGTGCTCGATCCTTTTCATGGCGCCGGCACCACCGGCGCCGTGGCGAAGCGCCTCGGCCGGCGGTTCATCGGCATCGAACGTGATGCCGCCTATGTCGCCGCAGCCGAGGCGCGTATCGCCATCGTGGAGCCGCTCACCGAAGCGACGCTTGCGCCTTTCCAGACCGCGCGCGAGGCGCCGCGTGTGGCGTTTGCCGCGCTGATCGAGCGCGGGCTGATCAAGGCGGGGGCGACGCTCACCGACGCCAAGGGCCGCGTGAAGGCGCTGGTGCGCGCCGACGGCACGATCGCGCTCAGCGGGCAAAAAGGACCGGCGGCGGTGGGCTCGATCCACCGCATCGGCGCGCTCGCGCAGGGCTTGGAGGCCTGCAATGGCTGGGCCTACTGGCACGTCGAGGACAAAAAGGGCCGCCGATCGATTGACGATCTGCGCGCGGTCGTTCGCGGCGAGATGGCGAAGGCCGGCGCTTAACCGGCTTTGTCGGGCTTTGTTTCGAAGTCGAGCGCGTGCGCCACGACCTTGCGCATGAGCGAAGGCAGCGCCTCGTCGGCCAGCGTTGCGAGCTTTGCGAAACGCATCCTCTTGGGGGCGCGGGTCTTCTCCGGCACGCGCGCCGCGTACACCTCCAGCTCCAGCGGAAAATGCGTGAAGACATGGCGCACGCGGCCCGGCAGCCGCCGCCATTTTATTTTCAGCGGCGCATGCTTCCGCGCCTCGCGATCATGAAAATCGGCGCGCCATTCCGTGGTCGGCACCTCGGTCATGCCGCCCAAAAGCCCGCGCGGCGGGCGGCTGCGTAGAAGGATCGCGCCGTCAGCGCGAAAGGCGACAAAGGCCGCGCCCCGGCGCAACGCGCCTTCGGCCTTGGGCGCCCGGCGCGGAAACGACTCCGGCATGCCCTGCCGGCTCGCCTCACAACCGTCGTTCCACGGGCAGAGAAGACAGCTTGGCCGCTTGGGCGCGCAGAGTGTCGCGCCCAAATCCATCATCGCTTGCGCGAAGTCGCCGGCGCGTCTTTCCGGGGTGAGGTTTTCCGCGAGCCGCTTCAATTCGGGCTTCGCCGCGGGCAAGGGCGTACCGACCGCGTAGCGGCGCGCGATCACGCGCTCGATATTGCCGTCCACCGGCGTTGCCTTGCGACCAAAGGCAATGGCCACGATCGCCGCCGCCGTATAGGCACCGATCCCCGGCAGCGCGCGCAGTTCTTCCTCGGCCGCCGGAAAGCGGCCGCCGTGCCGCTTGACCACCGCCCGCGCGCAGGCATGCAGGTTTCGCGCCCGCGCGTAATAGCCGAGCCCCGCCCAGGCTTTCAGCACATCGGCAAGCTTCGCCGCGGCGAGCCGCTCGACGCTGGGAAAGCGGGCGATAAAACGCGCGTAATAGCGCGCCACCGTTTCGGTGCGCGTCTGCTGCAGCATGATCTCGGACAGCCATACGCGATAGGGATCGGGCGCTTCCCCGAGCTTCGCGCGCCACGGCAAATTGCGGCGGTGAAGATCGTACCAGGCGAGCAAACGCGCCGCGTCGGCGCCCTTCTCGCTTGTTCTTCGCGCCGCGGCTGCTAGGTTGGATTGCGCCATTTGTTTCCCCGCCGGATCAGGCCCGATGATATCCCCGCCCGCCCGCAAGCGCCGCTCCGCCGTGCCGCTCGCCGACCTCGTCGGCGCTTGCGTGAACGAGGCCTTTTCGCGCCAGGGCTTCGCGGCGGTCGAGATCATCACCCATTGGGAGGATATCGTGGGGCCCGAACTCGCGCGGCGTTCGGAGCCGATGCGCCTTTACTGGCCGCGGCGCGAGGATCCTGATTCCCTCGGCACGCTTACCGTGCGCGTGGAAGGCGCCTACGCCATCGAGTTGCAGCATTCCGCGCCGGTCGTCATCGAACGCGTCAATCGCTATTTCGGCTGGCGCTGCGTCGGCCGCATCGCGATCCGCCAGGGGCCGGTCAGCGGACGCCGCAAGGCTCCCGATATGCGGGAGCCGGAGGATGCCGCGGTCGAAGAGATTACAAAAGAGATAGGTTCGTTCGAGGATGCCTCGCTCGGCCGGTCGCTCGCCCGTCTCGGCGCGCTCGTGCGCGGCCGCGTCACGAGGGCGTGATCCCCGCTTTTCTTCATTCCCCATGCTTGCCACAATCTAGCCGATAGGTATTTGGTCGTTATCGAACGGAGACCGAACGTGAACGTTTCCCGGCGGCATATGCTCACCGCGCTCGGCGCGCTGGCGCTGATCCATCCCGCGCTCTCTGCCCGCGCGCAAAACGTCAATGTCGCCGAACTGATGGCGGCGGGGCCGCTGCCCGACCGGGTGCTGGGATCTGGTGCCGAAAAAACGCAGGTCACCGTCGTCGAATACGCCTCGATGACCTGCAGCCACTGCGCCCGATTCCACAATGTGGTCTATCCCGACTTCAAGAAGAAATACATCGACACCGGCAAGGTGCGTTTCATTCTGCGCGAATTCCCGCTCGATCCGATCGCGTCCGGCGCCTTCGCGCTCGCGCGCTGCATGCCCGAGGACAAATACTACTCGATGATCGACGTCCTGTTCGAGCAGCAGAAGAACTGGGCCTTCGTGCCTGATCCGCCGAAGGCGTTGCTCGGCATCGCCAAACAAGCCGGCTTCACCGAGCAATCCTTCGAAGCCTGCCTCACCGACCAGAAATTGGCCCAGGCAATCGAGGACAGCGCGCGGCGCGCCAACGAGAAGTTCGGGGTGAACGGAACACCCACCTTCTTCATTAATGGGCAGATGCTGCGCGGCGAGGCGACGCTCGATGCCCTCAGCAAGGTCATCGACCCGCTGCTAAAGCCGGAATAATCCCCGCTTTTCCGCCGCCGCAAAGACCGCCTTGGGCTTGCCGTGGGCGAGGCGCTAACGCATTGTGACGGATAGACGAATCGCGCCCGCGAAGAAGCGCGAATCCGGAGCGCGCATGCAATTCAAGAAGCTCAAACTGGTCGGCTTCAAGTCCTTCGTCGAGCCCTCCGAGTTCCTGATCGAACCGGGGCTCACGGGGATCGTCGGCCCCAACGGCTGCGGCAAGTCGAACCTCGTCGAGGCGCTGCGCTGGGTGATGGGCGAAAGCTCGCACAAGGCCATGCGCGCCGCCGAGATGGACGACGTCATTTTCTCCGGCACCAACAACCGGCCGGCCCGCAACAACGCCGAAATCATGCTCGTGCTCGACAATTCCGACCGCTCGGCGCCGGCGGCCTTCAACGACGAGGAGACGATCGAGGTCTCGCGCCGGATCGAGCGCGAGGCGGGCTCCGCCTACCGCATCAACGGCCGCGAGGTGCGCCAGCGCGACGTGCACATTCTATTCGCGGATGCCTCTTCCGGCTCGCGCTCGCCGGCGCTTGTGCGGCAAGGGCAAATCGGCGAGATCGTCAATGCCAAGCCCGAGCAGCGGCGCCGCATCCTCGAAGAGGCGGCGGGCATTTCCGGCCTGCACGCGCGGCGGCACGAAGCCGAAGTGCGGCTGAAGGCCGCCGAGCACAATCTGCAGCGGCTCGAGGACGTGATCGTGCAGATCGCGAGCCAGATCGACGGCCTGAAGCGCCAGGCGCGGCAGGCGACCCGCTACAAAAACGTCGCGAACGACATCCGCAAGCAACAGAGCCTGTTGCTCGCGCTTCGCTGGCGCGACGCGGAGATCGCGGTCGCCGAGGCCGAGCGCGCGCTACATCTCACCCAGCGCGCCGTCGCCGAGCGCACCAAGGTCGAGACGGAAGCGCTCAAGGCGCAAACCGAGGCCTCCGAAAAACTCAATCCCTTGCGCGAGGCGGAAGCGGCGGCGGCGGCCGGCCTGCAGCGCCTGAATCTTGCCCGCGCCGATCTCGATCGCGAGGAAGCCCGCGCCAAGGCGCGGAGCGAAGAGCTTGACCGGCGGCTCACCCAGCTTGCGCAGGATCTCGAGCGCGAGCGTTCGCTCGCCAAGGATGCGGGCGGCGTGCTCGCGCGGCTCGCGCGTGAGGAAGAAGCGGTCGTAATCGAGACGCGCGAGCGCGAAGGCGGCGAGGAAGCCGCGCGCGCGCGTCTTTCGGAAGCGGAAGACCGGCTCGCCCAGAGCGAAAAGCTCTTTGCCGATGCGACCGCGGCGCTCGCGGATTTCACTGCCCGCCGGCACCAGGTCGAGCGCGCGCTCGCCGATCAAAAAGAGCGGCTGGCGAAGCTCGAAAGCGAAATCGCCGCCCTCGACGGCCAGGCCAAGGGCGGGGCGAAGACGCCGGAGAAGCTTTCCGATGTCTATGCGCGCGCGATGAGCGCGGAAGCCGCCCGCTCCGCCGCGGTGCAGGCGCTCGACGCCGCGAGAAAGCCGCTCACCGAAGCCGAGCGGCAGCTGCACCGGTTGGAAACCGAGGCGAAAACGCTCGCCAAGATGCTGGGCATGGCCGAGAAAAAGCTGTGGCCGCCGGTGATCGATACGATCAAGGTCGATGCCGGCTTTGAGACCGCGCTGGGTGCGGCGCTTGGCGACGATCTCGATGCGCCGACCGACACCGCCTCTCCGATGCACTGGGGCGGCGCCGCGGCCGCCGGCGATCCGGCGTTGCCGGAAGGGGCTGAGCCGCTCTCGGCGCGGGTGAAGGCGCCGGCCGCGCTTGCCCGCCGCCTTGCCCAGATCGGAATCGTCAACCGCGCCGACGGCCCACGGCTCCGCGGGCAACTGAAGCCCGGCCAGCGGCTGGTGTCGAAGGAAGGAGATCTCTGGCGCTGGGACGGCTTCATCGCCCACGCCGAGGCTCCTGCTTCCGCCGGCAAGCGGCTCGCCGCGCGCAATCGCCTCGCCGAACTCGACCGCGAAATCACAGCGGCGCGCGCGCGCGTGGAAGAGCTCGCCGCCACGGTGAAAGCGGCCGAGCGTGAAGCCGAGACCGCCGAAAAGGCGCAAGACCAAGCGCGCGCGGCCTTGCATGGCGCGGCGCAAGCTTCCGCCACGGCCGAGCATCGCGCGCGGCTTGCCGCGGGCCGCGACGAAATCGCCGCCGCGCAGGCGGAGGCGAAGAAAAACCAGTCGGCGCTTCCCGACGGCAAGCGGCTCTCGGCCGAGCTTGAAGCCGTGCGCGGCGTGCTCGCGGAGGATCGCAGTACCATGGCCGCGGCGAAGGCCGAGCTCGATGGATTGGAGCGCGAACGCGCGGCGCGGGCGCAGCGCCTCACCTTCCTCGGCGCCGAGCGGGCGGCCTGGCGCGAGCGCGAGGAAGGCGCGCACGGCCGCATCCAATCGCTCGAAGAACGCATTACGGAGACGCGCAACGAGCGGGCGGGGCTCGATCAAGCGCCGAAGGCCTTCGCCGAACAGCGCAAGAACCTCCTCACACAGATTTCCGAAGCCGAGACGAAGCGGCGCGGCGCCGCCGACCGGCTCGCCGAGGCCGAATCCCAGCTCACCGATGCCGACCGCGCCGGCCGCTCGGCGCTCGACGAACTCGCCACCGCGCGCGAAGAGGCGGCACGCGCCGAGGCGCGGCTCGAAGGCGCGCGCGAGCGCCGTCAATCGCTCTCGCGCGACGTGGCCGAGGCGCTCGGCGGAATTCCGGACGAAGGGAAGCTCAAGAAAATCCTGGAAGAAGACGGTGAGGCGCCCGATCCCGCCGCCGTCGAAGCGAAGCTCTCGCGGCTCGAACAGGAGCGCGAGCGGCTGGGCGCGGTGAATTTGCGCGCCGACGAGGAATTGCGCGAGGTCGAGGCGCAGCACGACGGCCTCGTCTCCGAACGCGACGATCTTGTCGAGGCGATCAAGCGCCTGCGCCAGGGCATTTCCAATCTCGACCGCGAGGCGCGCGCGCGGCTCACCGCTTCGTTCGCGACCGTGAACGAACATTTCAAGAAATTGTTCACCGGATTGTTCAGCGGCGGCACCGCCGAGCTTATTCTCACCGACTCGGAAGATCCGTTGCAGGCGGGGCTCGACATTCTCGCCCGCCCGCCCGGCAAGAAGCCGCAGACCTTGTCGCTGCTGTCCGGCGGCGAGCAGGCGCTGACGGCGCTCTCGCTCATCTTCGCGGTGTTCCTCACCAACCCCGCGCCGATCTGCGTGCTCGACGAGGTGGACGCGCCGCTCGACGACGCCAATGTGGAGCGTTTCTGCAACCTCCTCGACGAGATGATCCGGCTCACCTCGACGCGCTTCCTCGTCGTCACCCACAATCCGATCACGATGAGCCGCATGAACCGGCTGTTCGGCGTGACCATGGCCGAACACGGCGTGTCACAACTCGTGTCGGTGGATCTGGCCACCGCCCAGAGCTACCAGGCCGCCTGAGCAGGTGAGCGACTTCTCCCGCCGAAAAAGAGATTTTCCAGCCCTTGCAAAGCCTTGGACCAGGGCCGTTTTCTTGACTCGCAGACACCCCGTCTTTATGTTGCGCCGCGTTTTCAGGGGCTCGTAGGGTTCGCGATGGCGGATCGGCGCTCGCCGGACGAAGAAGCCGCCTTGTCCGCAAGGCTCAAGCGACTCGGCGAACGCATCCATGAGGCGGGGGAAAGACGGCAGCACGATGCCGCGGAGTTACGCGAGGATGAAATGAGGCGGCAGGGTGAGTCGTCCAACCTCGCAAAAGCGCTCCGGCTTTCCAGCGAATTCGTCGCCGGCATTGTCCTGGGCGGCTTGATCGGTTGGGGCATCGACCACTTCGCGGGTTCATCGCCCTGGGGGCTGATCGTGTTCCTGCTTCTCGGCTTCGCCGCCGGCACCCTGAACGCAATGCGCTCCGCCGGCCTCGTGGCCGAGCGGGGGACGGGGAAAAAGGATTGAGAGTTTAAGGCCGGGCGATGGATCCGATCCACCAGTTCAATATCACGAAATTCTACATTCTCGGCCATATCGGCGGGCACGAGATCGCGATCACCAATTCAGCGCTGTTCATGTTCGCGGCCGTGGCCATCATTATCGGCGGGATGCTGATCGCAACGGCGCGGCGAAGCCTGGTGCCCGGCCGCGCGCAGTCGGTGGTCGAGACGAGCTATGAGTTCGTCGCCGACATGGTGCGCCAGTCGGCCGGCGAGTCGGGCATGAAGTTCTTCCCGCTCGTCTTCACGCTGTTCAGCTTCATCCTCGTCTTGAACATGTTCGGGATGATCCCGGGCCTGTTCGCGGTGACGAGCCATATTGTCGTCACCGTATTCCTTTCGCTCGTCGTCTTTCTCACGGTGGTGATTTACGGTTTCTGGCACAACGGCTTTAAGTTCCTGAAATTGTTCGTGCCAAGCGGCGTGCCGGTTTACATCCTGCCGCTGATCGTCGCGATCGAGGTGATGTCCTTCTTCTCGCGGCCGATCTCGCACAGCGTGCGGCTGTTCGCGAACATCCTCGCCGGTCACATCACGCTCAAGGTGTTCGCGGGCTTCGTCGCGCTCCTCGGCGGCCTCGGCATTGCCGGCTGGGTCGGCGCGCTGTTGCCGCTCGCGCTCACGGTTGCGCTGACCGCGCTCGAGTTGCTCGTCGCCTTCCTGCAAGCTTATGTCTTCGCGATCCTCACCTGCATCTATCTCAACGACGCCATTCACCCGGGCCACTAGCCCGATTTTTCGCAAACCCCGCAAAGGAGTTCTTCACATGGATCCGATCGCCGCCAAATACATCGGCGCTGGAATCGCCTGCATCGGGATGGGCGGCGCCGGCGTCGGCGTGGGCGCCATCTTCGGCCACTACCTCGCCGCCGCGCTCCGCAACCCTTCGGCCGCGCAGGCGCAATTCGGCAACCTCATCTTCGGCTTCGCCGTGACGGAAGCGCTCGGCATCTTCTCGCTTCTGATCGCGCTTCTCCTGTTGTTCGCGCTCTAAGGACGGGTCCTCAGAAACGCGGTGACGGCGATGGCGGCGGCGCATACCGAAACTCCTCACGAGAAGGGCCCCTTCCCGCCCTTCCAGAAGGAGTTTTTCGCCTCGCAGCTTGTCTGGCTCGTGCTGAGCTTCGTCGTGCTGTACGTGCTGTTGTGGAAGCTCGTGCTGCCGCGCGTGGCTTCGATTCTAACGGCGCGGCGCGCGCGGATCGACGGCGACCTCGCGGACGCGGCGAAAGCAAAGTCTGAAAGCGAGGCGGCGCTTGCGCATTACGAAAAGTCGCTCGCCGACGCGCGGGCAAGCGCCCAGGCTATCGCCGCGAAAACGCATCAGGAGCTTGCCGCGAGCGCCGAAGCGCGCCGCAAGGAACTCGAGGCGGCGCTCGCCGCCAAGCTCGCCGACGCCGAGAAAGCAATCGAAGCGACCAAGGCCGCGGCGATGAAAAACGTGCGCGGGATCGCGGTCGATGCAGCGAGCGCGATCGTCGAGCGGCTCGCGGGCGCGGCCCCGGCGAAAGACGCGATCGAGCGCGCCGTCGATCAGGCCATCAACTGAGGACATGCCGGTGGAGATCTTCTACGAGGCGGAATTCTGGGTCGGCGTCGCCTTTCTGATCTTTATTTCGTTGCTGTGGCGGCTCGGTGCCCACCATTCGTTGCTGGCGAGCCTGGATGCGCGCAGCAGCAAGGTGCATGACGACCTCACCGAAGCGCGCCGCCTGAAGAGCGAAGCGCAGAAGTTGCTCGCGCAATATCAGAAAAAGCAGCGCGAGGCGGAGACGGAGGCTGCGGCCATCATCGCCCAGGCAAAGGCCGAGGCGCGGGAAATCGCCGCCGAGGCCAAGGCGCGGATGGAAGAATTCATCGCCCGCCGCGGCAAGATGGCGGAGACGAAGATCGCCCAGGCGGAGCAGCAGGCCGTCGCCGACGTGCGCGCGGCCGCGGCGGACGCGGCCATCAAGGCTTCGGAAAAAATCCTGAGCGACACCGTGAAGGGCAAGACCGCCGACGATCTCATCGCCTCGGCAATCCGCGACGTCAAAGCCCATCTCGACTGAACGAGCCTTCAGACTGAAAATCGGCAACGGACGGCGTTAGCCGTTGGACCCGCTCGGCGGGGGCGGCGGCGCAAACTGTCCCGGCTGCTGCTGCGGAGGCGGCGCGAAGGTCGGCTGCGTGCTCGCCGGCGTCATGGGCTGCACCGCCGGCTGCGCGGCCACCGGCGGCCTTGGTTTGGATTTGGCGGCGGTCTTGGTGCCGGAGGGCGCCGGCTTCTTCGCGGTCTTGGCGTTGGCGATCGCGCCCTGCGGATCGTAGCCAACATAGATCACGTAACTCGAAAGATCCTTGGAGGGCGGGATCGCGAAGGTGAGATCGTCCTCGACATGGGTGAAGGTGACCTGGCTCTGGCCGGCGGGCACGTTGACCGGAACCGAGTAGAATTTCGTCCACACCGGTTTCGGCTGCGGCCCTTCCTGCACAAGCGCAATGCGGAGCGGCACTGTGAGATTGCCGGTGCCGCCCTTGGGTCCCACAAGCACCCTGCCCTCGACGCCGACCTTGATGGTCATGGAATCGCCGAGGACCACGCATTCGCGCGCAAGCTGGCCGAGCGCGCCCTGATAGCGAAGGGTGGTGGTGTTCGACCCCGGCGGAACCTGCCAGGTAGAGGCGCCGCTCCGCACCATCATGGCGGGGCAGTCGATATCGGTATTGGTCACCTTGGCGGCCGAGATCGAGCCGTCGGGATTGGTCTTCGGGGGTGTCGTCGTTGCAAGGTTGGTGGTGGAGCACCCGGTTAAGATCAAACCACCGAGCATCACCGCGACGCGCGCGTGCGGAGACATCAATCGCCGGGACGACGATATACGCGTCATACTCCTCCCTCACCTTTACGGATTATAGCAGCGTTTCGCCCCCAATGCGAACGCCGCTCAGCCGCCCCTCAGGGGCTTCTTCCCCTCGGGCTGGCCGACGAGCACTACCAACAGTCTGACTTCGGCAAGAAAACGGCGGGCGGCACGGCGAATATCGTCGGCGGTGACCGCCTCAATCAGCGTGTTGCGCTTGTCGATATAGTCGACGCCAAGGTTTTCGATCTGAATATCGAGGAGATTTGCCGTGATTTTGCCCGAAGTGTCGAAGCGCAACGGGTAGGAACCGATCAGAAAACGCTTGGCTTTTTCCAGCTCTTCCGCGCTCGGGCCTTCGGCGGCGATCTGATTGATCTGGGCCACGATGATGTCCAGGGTTTCGGCCGCCCGCTCATTGCGGGTGGAAACCCCGCCCAGGAAAAGGCCCGCGTGCTCGAAAGGGGCCAGATAGCTGTAGACCGAATAGGCGAGCCCCCGTTTCTCCCGCACCTCGCGGAAAAGCCGGGATTCGAACCCGCCGCCGCCCAGGATATGGTTGAGGACGAAGGCGGGAATGAAATCGGGGTCGGCGCGCTTTAACCCGAGCCCGCCGAAGGTAATCACGGTTTGCGGCACTTCGAGCTCGACCGTTTCGCTCGTGCCCAAGCCCTGCGGCGTCACATCCGCCACCGGCACCGGATTGTTTCGTTCCGGCAGGCTGCCGAAGGTGCGGTCGACAAGGGCCGCGAGTGCAACCGCGTCGATATCGCCGACGGCGACAACCTTGAGGTTCGCACGCGCAAGCATGCGGCCGACATAGGTTCGCAAGTCGTCCACGGTGATCTTCGGGACCGATTCAAGCGTGCCCTGGGTCGGCCGCCCGTAGGGATGGCCGGGAAAGGCGCGCGCGAACCAGTGGTCGGCTGCGATGTCGGACGGATTGGTCGAGCGCCTTCTGAGCTGCGCAAGAACGGCCGCACGCACGCGCTCAAGTTCCTTGCTGTCGAAGCGCGGTGCGGTCAAGGCGAGGCGCAAGAGTTCGAAAGCCTCGTCGCGGCTCTCGCTCAGCGTGCGGATCGAGCCGCGCAGGTTGTCGCGGTTGGCGCCGAAGGAAAGACTGATAGCGCGTTCTTCGAGGCGCTCGTGATAGGCGGCGGCGTCAAGATCGCCCGCGCCTTCGTCGAGGAGCCCGGCGACGAGGTTGGCGACGCCTGGTTTATCGGCCGGATCCTGCGCCGCGCCGCCGAGGAAGGCGAAATCGAGCGAGATCATCGGCAGGTTTTTGTCGCGCACCAGCCAAACTTCGATGCCGGCCGGGGTCATGATCTTTTCGACCCGAGACGCGGCGGCGAAGGCGGGAGTCGTGGAGATGAGGGCGAGCGTCATGACCAGGAAGACAAGGCCGCGCGTCACGAGCGCTTCTCCGGCGGAGCCGGCGGCTTGATGAGATAGCCGGTCACTGCACGGCGCGCGTCGAGAAAATTGCGCGCGGCATCCTGCACCGCCTGGGCGGTCACCGCGCGGATCCGGTCCGGCCAGCCCTGCACGGTCTCGACGCTAAGCCCGTTGGCGAGCGCCGAGCCATAGATGCGGGCAAGCGTGAACTGGTCGTCCCAGGAGAAAATCGTATCGGCGACGAGCCGGGTCTTGGCGCGCGCAAGCTCCTGATTGGTGACGCCGTTGGCGGCGATTTCCTCCACCACCGCGTCGGCCGCTGCTTCGAGCTCCTCGAGCGAGACGCCGGGGCGCGGCGTTGCCGAAAGGCCGAAACGCGTCGCGTCAAAGGCCGTGCCGCCGTACCAGGCGCCGGCGCTGACCGCGAGCGCCTTGTCGACCACAAGCGTGCGATAAAGCCGGCTCAAGGTGCCGGCGCCGATCACATGCGCGAGCACGTCGAGCGCCTCCGCCTCGCCCGGCTTCGCCGTGCGATAGGAAGGCACCAGGTAGAAGCGCGAGAGCGAAGGCTGGCCGACGCGCTGATCGGCAAGAACCACGCGGCGGCTCGCGCGCGCGACCGGCTCGAGCGGCCGCATGCGAGGACGGATCGCGTCGTTCTTGGGAACGGCGCCGTAGGTTTTTTCGGCCAGCGCGCGGATTTCGTCGGGCGCGACGTCGCCGGCGATCACCACGATCGCGTTGTTCGGGGCGTAAAAGCGGCGATAGAAGGCAAGCGCTTCCTCGCGGTTGAGCTTGCGAATTTCCTGCTCCCAGCCGATCACCGGATGGCCGTAAGGGTGATTGACGAAGAGCGCCGCCTGCATTGCTTCGGCGAGCTGCGCGCCCGGATCGTTGTCGGTGCGCATGCGGCGCTCCTCGAGCACCACCTCGCGCTCGGGCATGACGACGGCATCGGTGAGCACGAGGCCGGTCATGCGGTCGGCCTCGAAGGCCATGACTTTTTCCAGATGGTCGCGCGTCACGCGCTGGAAATAGGCGGTGTAATC
>DATGIF010000024.1:0-33498 GCA_035295845.1 Xanthobacteraceae bacterium | reverse complement strand
TGTTGATCGCCGGCATTGACACGACCTGGAGCGCGATCGGATCGGACCTCTGGCATCTCGCCAAGACCCCTGCCGACCGCGATCGCCTCGTCGCCGAGCCCGCGCTCATTCCGTCAGCGATCGAGGAGTTCTTGCGGGCCTACGCGCCCGTCACCATGGCGCGCGAGGTCATGAAGGACACCGTTATCGACGGCTGCCCGGTCAAGTCCAGAAACATGATACTTCTCTCGTTTCCGGCGGCGAACCGCGATCCGGCCGTGTTTCCCGATGCCGACAAGGTCATCATCGACCGCAAGGAGAACCGCCACGTCGCCTTCGGCCTTGGCATTCACCGCTGCGTCGGGTCGAACCTCGCGCGCATGGAGCTTGCGGTCGCGATCGGCGAATGGCTCAAGCGCATACCGAAGTTCAGGATTGATCCCGGTGCTCCGGTAACGTGGTCGGAGGGCACCGTGCGCGGCCCGCGGCATTTGCCGCTGTTGTTCGGATGAACGCTGAAATTTAGGTCCAGCCGTTGACCTCGATCGCGTTTCGCGGCTTACCCTAGGCAATGGCCGTCGAAACAAAGCAGGTCGGCGAGGATGAGGCGGGCATGCGGCTCGACCGCTGGTTCCGCGCGCATTATCCGGCGCTCGCCTTCGGCCATCTGCAGAAACTGCTGCGCACCGGACAGGTGCGCGTCGACGGTGCCCGGGTGAAGACCAACACGCGGCTTGCGCCGGGCCAGCGCGTGCGCGTGCCACCGCTCTCGAAAAATTCCGGCGGCCCGCAAGCAGGGCTTCCAGGCGAGGCGACCAAGGACAGGGAGCGGAAAAAGGGCGGCGACGCCGAATTCCTGAAATCCATCACCCTTTACGAAGACCAGGAGGTGCTCGTTCTCAACAAGCCAATGGGGCTCGCGGTGCAGGGCGGCTCGGGCACGGTCCGTCACGTCGACGGCATGCTGAATGCGCTGCGTGGCCGCGACGGCCAGCGGCCGCGGCTCGTGCATCGCCTCGACAAGGACACTTCCGGCGTTCTTCTGGTTGCGAAGACCCGCCTAGCCGCCGCGGCCCTGGCGAAAACCTTCCGCTCCCGCTCGGCGCGCAAAATCTACTGGGCGCTGGTCGCGGGCGTCCCCAAGCCGCGACAGGGGCGTGTTTCTACTTATCTTGCCAAGGGCGGCGGTCCCGAGGGCGAATTGATGCGGATCGCCAAGCACGGCGAAAAAGACGCGAGCCACGCCGTCACCTATTACGCGGTGGTGGACCAGGCGGCGCAAAAACTCTCCTGGCTGTCGCTGAAGCCCGTCACCGGCCGCACGCATCAATTGCGCGCGCATTGCCAGATCATCGGCCACCCGATCGTCGGCGATCCGAAATATTTCGAGAAGGAAAACTGGGAATTGCCCGGCGGCTTGCAGAACCGGCTGCACTTGCTCGCCCGCCGGCTGGTGATTCCGCATCCGAGCGGGAAAGGGACCATCGACGTCACCGCGCCGCTGCCGCCGCATATGCAGCAATCGTGGAGTTTGCTTGGCTTCGACGCCAAGCAATACGACCCGATCGTCGAGGCGCCGGAGGAGTAGATGATCCGCGATCTCTTCGATGCGTTGGGGAACGCGCCCGGCGATCCGATGGAAGCCGCACGGCGCGCGATGCGGCAAGCGATTCCGAAACGATTCTATCGAAAGGCGGCGGCGGGCGAGGCGGAGGGAGGCTTCGCACTCTTGCTCGACGGCAAGACGGCGAAGACGCCCGCGGGGAAGCCGCTGGTATTGCCGACACGCGCGCTCGCAGAGGCGATCGTCGCCGAGTGGCAAGCACAGGAAGAAACCATTGATCCCGCGAAGATGCCGCTTACGCGGCTCGCCAATCTTGCGATCGATCAGGCCGAAAAAGAAGCGCCCTCACTCCGCGCGGAAATTCGCCGCTATGCCGCCTCCGACCATGTGCTCTACCGCGCCGGCGAGCCCGAAGGCCTCGTTGTGTTGCAGGCCGCGCATTGGGATCCGATCGTGGAGTGGGCGCATAGCGCGCTCGGCGCGCGCCTGATCCTCGCCGAAGGCGTGAACTTCGTGGCCCAGCCTGAAACCGCGCTTGCCGCCATCGGCGCCGAAGTCGAGAACTGGCCGCCGCCTTTTGCGCTTGCCGCACTTGCCTCGCTCACCTCGCTCGCGGGCTCGGCATTGATCGCGCTTGCGCTTGCGCGCGGACGGCTCAGTACGGTCGAGGCCTGGAATGCCGCCCATGTGGACGAGGATTGGAACATCCGCCAATGGGGCGAGGACAGCGAGGCGGCGCATCGCCGCGCCGGGCGCCTTTCCGAGTTCGAAGCGGCGGCGAAGATGCTCGCGCTTCTCGACCGGAAATGAGCATGGACCGCCGCGCTGCGCTCAGGCTTCTCCTGACGGCTTCTCACTCGGCCCACACGGCGGCGTGATGCGATCGCGAGCGCTTTCACGGCCGCGCGAAAAAGCGCGGCACTTTCGTCGCGTCGGAATGAGCGAACGTGAAGAGGCTTGATTGGCCTCCTTTTGCGCAACGATGAAAAAGAACGCTCAGGGGAAGCCTTGTGCCGACCCTGCGGCGGCGATGGGGCCGCCGTATTCGGAGGAAATAAAAATGTCCGCAATCAAGAAGATCGTTCTTGCAACCGTTGCGGCCGGCTCGCTGGTCGCGGCGTCCACCGCCCAAGCCCGGGACATCGCCATCAATCAGGAAGGCCAGATGGTGATTTTCGGCGGCAACGGCCAGGCCGTGATCGGTACGATGAAGTCATTCGACGCGTTCAAGGCCGGCGCGAAGCCGCTCGCGGGCGGCGTCGTCATCTTCATGCATGAGGGCAAGCTCTACATGTATGACGACCCGAAAGGCGCGATGTACGACCACCGCACCGATGTGGGCCAGTTCTAGGCAAGGGCGTTCCGGATAAGACGACTAGCCCGGTCTTCGACCGGGCTATTTTCTTGCCCTGATAGCGAATTTCCGCCATTCCGCCGGATGGGCGGCATCCTATAATGCGGAATCACTACGCGGCGCGACCGCCGCGAACGGGTCAGGGGCATGAAGGACATTCTCGACAAACTCGAACACCGCCGCGCGCAGGCGCAAAAGGGCGGCGGCGACACCCGCATCGAGGCGCAGCACAAGCGCGGGAAATTGACCGCGCGCGAGCGGATCGAGCTTTTGATGGACAAGGGCTCGTTCGAGGAGTTCGACACCTTCGTCGAGCACCGCGCCACCGACTTCGGCATGGACAAGACGAAAATTCCCGGCGACGGCGTGGTCACCGGCTGGGGCACGGTGAACGGCCGGAAAGTTTTTGTTTTCGCCAAAGACTTCACCGTGTTCGGCGGCTCGCTCTCCGAGACGCACGCGCAGAAGATCATCAAGATCCAGGACATGGCGCTGAAGATGCGGGCGCCGATCATCGGCCTCTTTGACGCGGGCGGCGCGCGCATCCAGGAGGGGGTCGCGGCACTCGGCGGCTACGGCGAAGTATTCAAGCGGAACGTGGTGGCGAGCGGAGTGATCCCGCAGATATCCGTGATCATGGGCCCGTGCGCGGGCGGCGACGTCTATTCGCCGGCGATGACCGACTTCATCTTCATGGTGAAGGACACGAGCTACATGTTCGTGACGGGGCCGGACGTCGTGAAGACCGTCACCAACGAGACAGTGACGGCAGAGGAACTCGGCGGCGCGCGCGTGCACACGACACGATCTTCGGTAGCCGACGGCGCCTTCGAGAATGACGTCGAGTGCCTGTTGCAGATGCGGCGACTGATCGACTTCCTGCCGGCTTCCTCCGAGACGCCGCCGCCGGAATGGCCGTCGACCGACGACATCGGCCGCATCGAGCCTTCGCTCGACACGCTGGTGCCCGACAATCCCAACAAGCCCTACGACATCAAGGAGTTGATCCTGAAGGTCGCGGACGAGGCGGACTTCTTCGAGATTTCGGAGGCCTATGGCAAGAACATCGTGACCGGCTTCGGTCGCATTGCCGGCCGCACGGTCGGCTTTGTCGCCAATCAGCCGATGGTGCTCGCGGGCGTGTTGGATTCGGACGCCTCGCGCAAAGCCGCGCGCTTCGTGCGCTTCTGCGACGCCTTCAACATTCCGATCATCACCTTCGTCGACGTGCCGGGCTTTTTGCCGGGCACGGCGCAGGAATATGGCGGGCTGATCAAGCACGGCGCCAAGCTCCTCTTCGCCTATTCGCAGGCGACAGTGCCGCTGGTGACCGTGATCACGCGGAAGGCCTATGGCGGCGCCTATGACGTCATGGCCTCGAAGCATATCGGCGGCGACGTGAACTATGCGTGGCCCTCGGCGCAGATCGCGGTGATGGGCGCCAAGGGCGCGGTCGAGATCATCTTTCGCGCCGACATCGGCGATCCGGCGAAGATCGCTGCCCGCACCAAGGAATACGAAGAGCGGTTTCTGTCGCCGTTCATCGCCGCCGAGCGCGGCTACATCGACGACGTGATCGAGCCGCACGAGACGCGCGCGCGCATCGCGCGGGCGCTCGCGATGCTCGCGACCAAGCACGTGGAGCGGCCGCGGAAGAAGCACGATAATTTGCCGTTGTAGTCTCGCTTGGTTTTTTGGCAGCCACGGCGTGGATGCCCGGCACAAGGCCGGGCATGACGAATAAGAAGAAGCACGTTAATTCGCCGCTTGGGGAGGGGGGAACGATGTCGCACAACGCGATCCAGAATTTTTTCTGGTGGCTCTGTCTCGTGGTAGCGCCCGCGGTGCTCGCGGGCATGGAGCTCTTTCATCCCGCCCACTTCACCGCTGATCCCGGCATGTTCGCGTTTCTTTGCAAGTCACAGCCCTACGATCCGCGCTTTGTCGCGCTCGCTTATCCCGGTCCTGATTGGTGGTTCATGTTGCACATGATTCAGACGCCGCTGATCGGGTTGATCGCGGTCGGCATGCTGCTTCTTCTCCATCGCGTGCATGACGAAGACGGTCCCGCGGCGGTGGCGCTTGCATGGGTCGCGCGCACCGCCACGCTCGCGTTCCTGATTTACTACACCGCGCTCGATTCCACCGGCGGCACCGGCCTCGCGCGCCTAATTGTCAATACGCAGAACCTCGCCGCGGCGGGCCGGCTCACGCCGGAAGAGGTGCGCGCCGTCGCGCTTGTGCTCGATACCAACTGGGTTGATCCATGGGTGGGCGGCGTCGGCTCCTTCATCAGCCACGCCGGATCCTATGCCGTGTTGATCGCCGCGGCTGCCGCCGCGGGCGCGCTCTATCTCGGCGGCCGCGCGCCGTGGCCCGCGCTGTTGCTGCTCATCGGCTTCGGCTGGCAGATCTTCACGAGCCACGCGAGCCCGCACGGACCGATCGGTTTCAGCGTGCTCATCGCCGCCGCGATCTGGATTTGGGTTTCCGAACGGCGGACGCCGGTAGGGCGGGTGGCCGGGCCCGAAGGTCCGACCACGAGCATGAAAAGCGGAGTCGCGGAAGCCGCTTAGGCGGCCTTGTTCTTCTGCTGCTTGAGGAATTCCTGGAAGCGTTTCTCAAGCTCGGCGGCGGAGACGTCTTCCTTGTGGGTCGCGATCATCCAGCGATTGCCGAAGGGGTCCTTGAGGCCGCCGCTGCGATCGCCCCAGAACTTGTCCGTCACCTCCATGGTCGAAGCGCCGCCCGCCGCAAGCGCGCGCTTGAAGGTTGCGTCCACGTCGTTGACGTAAAGATAAAGCGCGGCCTGCGTCACCGGCATTTGATCGCCGGCTTCCGAAAGCATGATGCGGGAATCGCCGATCTTCACTTCCGCGTGCATAATCTTGCCGTCGGGCAGTTTGTGGACTTCGATCTGTTCGGCGCCGAACGCCTGTTTGAGAAAATCGATCAGCTTCGCCGCTCCCTTTACGTTCAGATAGGGCGTGACCGAATGAAAGCCTTCCGGAATGGGTCTTACCGCCATGGCTGGCTCCTCTCTCTGGGTGGGGAATGGAGCCGAGGCTGCGACCCAATTTCGCCTTTTGTGGGTCGCAGGCTTGGTTCCGCGCTTTTTCAGCGAGACGAGAGCGGAGTGGTTACTGTTTCGTCCAGGCAGCGATCGCAGCGTTGGAAACTGCGCCGCCGATGACGCAGGGTAATCCGAATTCGATCTGGCCGGCGGCGGCGGCGGCGATGCAGCCGAGTCCAATTACGGCCTGGCCGATCTGGCCGATCGTCGAGATGTTCTGCTTGTAGCCGGGGCCTTTCTGCTTGAGGTCGTCGATGGCGGCGATCGCCATCTTGCGCAACCGCACCGTGTCCATGTTCTCGGCGGCGTCGATCACCTCGGCAAGAACGGCTTTCGTTTCCGGGTCCTGATCGACCGCCGCCCATTTCACCATCCGCAACAGATCGCCGTCGCGCGAGGCGTTGGACGCGAGGGTGAACTTCGCCATGTTGCCGACGGTGAGCTTTTCAACGGAATTCTTTTCCTTCGACCAGCGCAGCATCCCAATGATCCGGCCAATCGGCTCGTAGGCGCCGGTCGCGAAGAAATAGCCCCAATAGGTGTCGATGACGTCGGGCGTGGGCTCGAGCTTCGTCTCGCCGTCATCGCGCGGCGTGCCGGTGAGATAGATCTTCACCTTGTCGATCCAGTCGGGATCCTTCTTGTCGAAGGCGAGCTTCTCGAGCGTCGGCGTCTTGCCGGAAATGTATTTCTCGATCATCACCTGGCGGCCGGGCGAATACATCGCGTATTTCTGCAAGATCCGCTTCCAGTCCGGCAGGCCGGAATAGGCGACCGCGCGGATGACTAGCCATTTATCCTCGGGCGGCAACGTCACCAGAAGCTCGCGCACCAGCGGCTCGGCCTTGTCGGAGTTGGCGGCGAATATGCCGGCGAGGAAGCCGAGATAGACGGCGCCAGTGTCGACGTCCTTCAGCGCGCCGACACGGGAGAGCGTGCGATAAGCCTCGGGGACGCGATTGAATTCGGGGCGCATGCGATATTCGTTGACGAAGCGCAGCACCGAATCGGCGCTGGAAAATTCCGGCGGCCGGGCGGCGAAAGCGGAAAATGTAAATGTAAAGGCGCCGAGCGCGATAACGGCGGCCGGAACAACGAAGGCGCGTCGCATTTCCCCTCCCGGCAGCGGACAAATAGCGATGCCCGCAGCTTGCGACCCCCGCTAAAACACACCAGCGAGGCTGGACATTTTCGTGACGAAAACGGGAGTCGCGATCCCCGGCGAGAACCTTGCCGCAAGAGGGTTAACGCCGGGCTGTCGTTTTCTTGCCGTGCGGCCACCACCGATTTGCCGTGAGCTGAAGGCGGCGGGCCTTGTGCCAAAACGAAACAGCGACGTTATTGCCGCGTCAGGCGGGCATCGGAATCGGCCCCACGTGCTTCGGCACCTGATAGCCCTTCTGCACCGCCGGCCGATTGGCCATCACAACGTACCAGCGTTTCACATTCGGATATTTGGCAAGTTCGATCGTCTGCCACTCGAAGCGCGAGATCCACGGCCAGATGGCGATGTCGGCGATGGAATATTCGTCGGCGACGAACTCGCGGCCTTCCAGACGCCGCTCGAGCACGCCGTAGAGGCGGTGCGCTTCCTTGAGGTAGCGCTCCTCGGCGTAGGGCGCCTTGCCGGGATTGTATTTCACGAAGTGGTGGACCTGGCCGAGCATCGGGCCGATGCCGCCCATCTGCCACATCAGCCATTCGATGACGCGATAGCGCGGCTCGAGCGCCTTTGGCATCAGCCGGCCGGTTTTCTCCGCGAGGTAGAGGAGGATCGCGCCTGACTCCATCAGGCTGAAATTATTGTCGCGGTCGACAATTGCCGGAATCCGGTTGTTGGGACTGATGGCGAGAAAGGCGGGTGCGAACTGCTCGTTCTTGTTGATGTCGATCGGGTGCGCCGTATAGGGCAAGCCCAGTTCCTCGAGCGCGATGGAAACCTTGCGGCCGTTGGGGGTGGTCCAGGTGTAAAGGTCGATCACTGGCGCGTTCCTTGTTCAGTCATCGGTTGATTCAGGTTTTCGCTGCGGCGGGCGGGGCGATCACGAGCTGGGTCTGGGTGACGAGGGCCGCGAGTTTGCCGTCGCCGCGGGTGATCCGCGTCTGCCACACCATGGTCGTGCGCCCGCGATGGAGCGGGGTCGCTTCCGCATGCGCCGTGTCGCCAAGGGGCACCGGCGCGAAGAAATTGGTCTTGCTTTCGATCGTGGTGGTGGAGGCGCCCTTCGGTAGGTTCGCGGTCGTCCCAATGCCGCCGAGCGTGTCAGCGAGCGACATGATGGCGCCGCCATGCAGGATGCCGCGGCGATTGGCAAGGCCCGGGCGCGCGGCAAGCTTCGCCCGCACCTTGTCGGGCGTGATTTCGACCACCTCGACCCCGATATGCCGCGCAAAATGCTGATCGTCATGTACGTCCATGCCTGGTCCTCTAAATTTTTCGTCGCCGGGATCCGCCCGGCGACGATATCGCTTGACCCTTGTTTATTGCAGTTTCAAAGACCCGAAAGCGCCCGCTGGTAATAGGACGGGTCGATATACGCAGCCAGGTCGGCGGCCACTTGGCCACCCTCGATCTCCGCCCTGATCTTCAGCGCGTTCTTGAAACCTTCCATATCGAAACGCACATCCTTGGCGAGCGCGCCGAGCGGCCCGATCTCGTAGACGAGCGATTTGGTTGCGGTATCCGCGTCGATCTTCAGATGCTTGCTGAGGCTCGCGACCGCTTCCTCCCGGTTGGCCGGGCTCGATGCAAAACGATAGCCCTCGATCACCGCTTGGATGTATTTGACGAGGGTATCGGCATTGGCCTTCGCCCATGGCCGCATCACGAAAATTCCGTTGGCCTGATAGGGCCCCACCACGTCGACGCCGGCGCCGAGGCTGCGATAGCCTTCCCTTTCGGCGAGCACGGTGCAGGGCGGATAGAGCATCGCGAAGGCATTCATCGGATCCTTGCGCATGGCATCGAGCCGCTGCGGGCATCCGCCTGCTTGCAGCACCTTGTATTCATCCCGCTTCAGCCCTTTCAGCGCGAGCATCTTGTACATGATCAGCGCGTAGGCGGTGTTCGGGGCGTCGACCACGGCGGTCTTGCCGCGCAGATCCGCGATCGAATTGATCTCGGGGCGCACGATGAGTTCGGTCGCGCCGTTGCCGCCGCCGGCGACGATCACCGCATCGGCCTTGGCGATGTCGATCATCGCCACCGCATTGTCGACCGCCGCGTGCACGATTTGGTGCGCGCCGTTGGCGAGGCCGTCGCGCAGGGCGACCGAATTGGGCGTAAACGCGATCTCAACGTCGAGCCCGCGCTTCTTGAAGAAGCCCTGGTCCTCGGCGACGAAGAGCGAAAGGTTTTGCGCATCCGGGAAGATGCTCACGTGGAGTTTGGCGTCTTCGGCCCTGGAGTGAGCCGCAATAAGCGAGAAGAGAGCGATAAGGGCTAAGCGCGCGGGCTTTGGTGTCACCGCAATACCTCTTTGGCGTAGGGCGGCCGGGAGCCTCCCTGGTTTCGAGCGCCCTGACAAGCCGTGCGCCCGCCCGGTCAGAACAGCACGACGCTGCGGATCGACTTGCCTTCGTGCATGAGGTCGAAGGCCCTGTTGATGTCCGATAGCGGCATGGTGTGGGTGATCATCGGGTCGATCTCGATCTTCTTCTCCATGTACCAGTCGACGATGCGCGGCACGTCGGTGCGGCCGCGGGCGCCGCCGAAGGCGGAGCCGCGCCAGACGCGGCCGGTGACGAGCTGGAAGGGGCGGGTCCTGATCTCGGCGCCGGCGGGCGCGACCCCGATGATGACGCTTTCGCCCCAGCCCTTGTGGCAGCATTCGAGCGCCGCGCGCATGAGATCGACGTTGCCGACGCATTCGAAGGTGTAGTCGGCGCCGCCCTTGGTGAGATCGACGAGGTATTTGACCAGGTCGTTGCCGGCTTCGCGCGGATTGACAAAGTGAGTCATTCCAAAGCGTTCGCCCCATTTCTTGCGGTCTTGATTCAAATCGACGCCGACGATCATCTCGGCGCCGACAAGACGCAGCCCCTGGATCACGTTCAACCCGATGCCGCCGAGGCCGAAGACGATGCAGCGGGTGCCGGCCTCGACCTTGGCGGTGTTGATGACGGCACCAAGGCCGGTCGTCACCCCGCAGCCGATGTAGCAGACCTTGTCGAAGGGAGCGTCCTCGCGGATTTTCGCGAGGGCAATTTCCGGCACCACCGTGAAGTTGGAAAACGTAGACGTGCCCATGTAATGGTGGATTTTCTTGCCATCGAGGGAGAAGCGCGAGGTGCCGTCGGGCATGACGCCGGCGCCTTGGGTGGCGCGGATTTTCTGGCAAAGATTGGTCTTGCGCGAGAGGCAGTATTCGCACTCGCGGCATTCCGGGGTGTAGAGCGGGATGATGTGATCGCCTTTCTTGAGCGACGTGACACCCGGGCCGGTCTCGACCACGATGCCCGCGCCCTCGTGCCCGAGGATCGCCGGGAAGAGCCCTTCGGGGTCGGCGCCTGAGCGGGTGAATTCGTCGGTGTGGCAGACGCCCGTGGCCTTGATTTCGACCATCACTTCGCCGGCCTTGGGACCTTCGAGCCTGACCCTGGTGATTTCGAGCGGCTTTCCCGCCTCGAGAGCGAGCGCGGCGCGGACCTCCATTGGTTTTCTCCCGTTTGCTTGCGGTGTTCCCCGCGCTGTGTCGGCGGCATCGTGACAACTTGAAGTCGAGGCGCGCCGTAATGCCGTAATGAAGTACGTATTCAACTATGGTGCGGTTGGCAAAGCCTCGATATATGGTCCGCCACCCCGGAACGCGGAGGAGGGAATGGTGAGTCTTTCCCGTCTGTTGGAATCGTTGCTTCAATCAAAATCGAGGGGCGTTGCACTTGCTTTCGCTACTGGCTGCACGTTTTTCCTCGCGGGCGTGGCGCTGTCGCAGACTAGCCCGAAGGCCACCAACCATATCGATTTCGTCATACAGTCGCCGGACCAGGAACGGGCGGTGCGCTGGAACGAAGGACGGCTCCGCAACGCTAAACCCTTGCCAATTCCGGTCGCCAAGACCACGCCCGGCGCGCCAAAGCCTGTCCCGCCATCGGGTCCGCGCAGCGCGGGTCCGGGCGAGAGCGGACCGGCGCATAATGTCGGCGCCGCGGACAAAATGACCGGCGATCCCAATTCGTACCCGCTGCGTTGGGCTGGGAAGTTCTTCTTCTCGAAGCCGGGCGAGGGCGATTACATCTGCTCCGCCCAATTCATCGCGCCGCGCATCGTGCTGACCGCCGCGCACTGCGTGCGCGACGACAATACCGGCCAATGGTACCGGGATTTCGAGTTCGATCTGCAATACGAGCGCGGGAAGACGACGCAGAAGTTGACGCCGAAATGCTTCGCGACGTGGAGCGGCTGGGTGCACGGCTCGTCGGACGATGACGACCGGTTCTGGCACTTTGATTATGCGATGTTGCTCACCGGCGAGGATTCGAAAACGGGCAACTTCGGCTGGCAATACAATTACGACCCGGCGCAATATCCGAAGGCGTACAAGGTGGGATATCCGGCCGATATCCTGGACGGCGAAGTAATCCAGGTGGATGGCGGCCCGCTGACTGCGCCTGAGACGCGTCCGGGCCTCGTCCGGCTGGAACACGGCAATCCGAACAATACCGGCGGCTCGAGCGGCGGCGCCTGGGTCGGCAATTACAGCACTTCGCTCACCCAGGACTCCAACCGGGTGATCAGCGTGACGTCGCATCACGTCAATGATGAAACGACGGTTTCCTTCGGACCTGAATTTGATCAAAACTTTAAGGGGCTGATGGATTTCGTGCAGCGCGGCTGCAAGTAGGAAAGGCGGCGGGATTGCGTCTTGCAATTCCGCAATCTTTTTCCGTTCGGCATCTCCGCCGCATGACCAGGAGTTCATCTTGGTGCCTTGAAACCGCCACCCTACGCCGTGACGCTCCTTGCAAGGGGCGGCGATACAGACCAATCAAGGAGATCCGCCCATGCGCGGGTTGCTTGCTCTGATCGCCCTCACGTCGGTTTTCTGTTCATTCGCCATGGCCCAGTCGAACGACAAACCAAAGCCGTCCAAGCCGTTTGATCCCGGCCGCATCGAATCGGTGGAGATCACCGAGCAGCCGAAATCGTCGGGCTGGACCGAGGATCGTATGCGCAAGGCGAAACCGCTGCCGCTGCCAAGCGTCAATTCCGACAAAACGAAATAAGCGAAAAGCCATTGCCTGCCGCCCAAAGAAAGGGCGGAGCGGGGATTGCTCCCGTAACTCCGCCCGGGGCCTTGGGGGCAAGGGGCCTTTGATGCGTTTGGCGCGGGTTACTGCGCCTTCGGCTGCGGCACGATGCGGATATAGGGCTTCGGCGACTTCCAGCCTTGCGGATATTGCTTCTTCGCCTCCTCGTCGGAGACGGAGCCGGAAATGATGACGTCCTCGCCGTTCTTCCAGTTCACCGGCGTAGACACCTTGTGCTTGGCGGTGAGCTGCAAGGAATCGATCACCCGCAGCACCTCGTCGAAATTGCGGCCGGTGGTCATGGGGTAGACGAGGATCAGCTTGATCTTCTTGTCGGGGCCGATGACGAAGACGTTGCGGACGGTCTGGTTGTCGGCGGGCGTGCGCTTGGAGGCATCGCCATTGGCGCTTGCCGGCAGCATGCCCCAGGCCTTGGCGATCTTGAGGTCGGGATCGCCGATCATCGGATAGTTCGGCGCGAAGCCTTGCGTCTCCTTGATGTCCTTGGCCCAGCTTTCGTGGCGGTCGACCGGGTCGACGGAGAGGCCGATGATCTTGACGTTGCGCTTTTTGAATTCGGGTTCGATCTTGGCCATGTAGCCAAGCTCGGTGGTGCAGACCGGGGTGAAGTCCTTGGGATGCGAGAACAGCACAGCCCAGGAATCGCCGATCCAGTCGTGAAACTTGATCTTGCCTTGGGTGGTTTGCGCCTCGAAGTCGGGCGCGGTATCGCCAATCGAGAGAGCCATGGAAACCTCCTCATGTGGTTCGTGCGTCCGCGCTGTATGAGCGGTCTGGGCGCAAGGCATGTTCTTGAACGGAGGTAATATAGCTCTTTTCACATAATTCGCCAGATATAAAACATATTTACATATTTATAGCGTTAAATAGTTGCCTACTCCAGGGCCGGCAATGCGGCCTCGATCTCGGCCCGGCGGGATTCGTACCAGGGCGGTAACGCGATTTTGCTTCCGAGCTTTTCCTTCGGCTCGTCGCGCGTGAAGCCCGGCCCGTCGGTGGCGATCTCGAACAGAACACCGCCCGGCTCGCGGAAATAGACCGAATGGAAATACAGCCGGTCGATCGGTTCGGTCGCCTGCAGGCCGAGTTTCTGCGCGCGCTCGCGCATCGCCAATTCCGCCGCGTCGTCGGCGGCGCGAAAGGCGACGTGATGGACGGTGCCGACGCCCTGGGAGGCGTGCGCGAGGCCCGGCGTCACACGCAAATCGACGATCCGCCCGAGTGGCCCGTCCTTGGCGATGAAACGCTCACGATTGCCTTCGCTGCGCTCGGGCTCGAAGCCGAACACCTCCACCAACACGCGGGCGGTGCGCTCGGGGTGACGCAGCTCGAGCGTCACACCATGGAAGCCGCGGATGGCGTGCTCGGCCGGAACCTCGCCGCCGCCCCAGCCGGGGATCGCCGAAGCGGTCTTCGAAGCCACAAGCTCGAGTTTGTGGCCGTCGGGATCGTCAAAGGCGAGTATGTCCTCGCCGAGACGCGCGTGCTCGGCGGCGATCACGCCCTTATCGAGGAGGCGCTTCTTCCAGAATTCGAGCGATCCTGCGGGAATGGCGAAGGCGATTTCCTGCGCCTCGCCCGCGCCGTGGCGGCCTTGCGGGACGTTTTCCCAGAGGAAAAAGGTGAGCGCCGAGCCCGGCGAGCCGACCTCGTCGCCGAAATAAAGATGCCAGGTGCCGGGATCGTCGAAATTGACCGTGCGTTTGACGAAGCGCAGCGACAGCGCGCGGCTGTAGAACGCCACATGCCGTTTCGGCTCGCCGGCAATCGCCGTGATGTGGTGGATCCCAGCGCTCCGCGCCATCGACGCCTCCCGATCGGGCAAGCCTAACGCATCCGCGTCGGCTCACGCACAAGAAATGGGCAAGGGCCGAGAGAATTGCGAGGCCGGCCGATGAAATCGGTGCGGATGCCGCCCGCGTTTACACATTGGTAACCCCGGCCCGCGCAAGCTTGTCGCGACAGGACGGTCGAGAAATGGGGGACGGCATGGGCGCTTTGCAGCCCACGTCGCTGGCAGAAGCAATCGCCGCGGCGGATTTGGTTCAACTCCGGCGGTATCGGAATCCCGAGCAATCCATCAGCCGCGCCGAGGCGGAAGCGCTGCTCGCGCTCGATCGCCTGGAGCAGAATGGCGCCGCCAGCTGGCGCGATTTTATCGCCGGCGCGATCGCCGATCATCTCGCATCGACGCCGCCGTTGGAAACGATCAACGAGGAAAAGTCCACCTGGCTCATCAGCGCCATTGCGCCTGGTGGCGACATCGAAACCGTGACCGGCTTCGAGACGCTCCTGCGCGTCATGGAAGCGGCGCGCGAAGTGCCTGCCGCGCTCGCCGTGTTCGCGATCTCGCAGTTGCGGAGCGCGATCACCACCGGCGAGGGTGCAGCGATCGGTCCGCGCGCGCATTTCAGCCGCATCGTCGACGCCGAGGATGCGGTTCTTCTCTATCGGATTCTCGTCGCCGCGGGCGGGGCTGCGGGCGTGCCGGTGAGCCGGGAAGAAGCGGAAGCGCTCTTCGATCTTCACGATGCGACCGCGCGTTCGGAGAACGATCCCGCCTTCGACAACCTGTTTTATCGTGCGATCGCGCATCACGCGCTCGCGGCCTCGGGTGAAGCCGTGGCGACGCGCTCGCTTGCGCTCGCGCCCGACGGTACGCTGACGAATGCGGCGCCGAATGCCGAGCAGGCCGCCTGGCTCTCCGAGCGCATCATGCGCGACGGCCGCCCGACCCTGGCCGAGTTCGAGCTCTTGCGCTTCCTCGGCGCCGAGGCGCCGCAGCCGAATCGTTCGATCCGGCGCCTCCTCGACTCCGCCGCTTAACGACTGGCCGTCTGCGCCGGCAGGCCGATGGTGCGGTCGGGAAAGCCGGCGGCGCCGAAATAGACCGTCGTGCCGACGCGCTGAAACGCGAGGAGGGTGACGAGGCCCTCGGCGCTCGGCTCCGAGCGGATGACGCCCGCGACCGAGGCGGGAACCTCGCCACCGGGCAGGGCTTCCTCGATCACGCGGCCCGCGAGCATTCCTTTGAAGGGAATGCTGATGCCGAGCACCTTGGCGATCGTCTTGCCGACGTCGGCGTTGCTGACAGGGCCGGGATCGACAAAGCCGGCTTTGAAGCTCGGTCCCGCCGCCGCCATGAAGTTCATCGTGTCGGCGCGGCTGAAGCTTCCGTGCATGCCCTGGCCCTGCTGCAGCCGCGTGTCGGCGACGGCGACGGTGCACAGGAGCGGCTGCGGGCAACCGGTCGAGTAGGAGCGGAAATTGACGACGATCGCGGGATACGGCGTGATCGCCGATCCCTTTAAGCCGATCGAGGTGAGCGGCAGCGTGCCGGGAATCTTGCCGAGGTCATCATCGACGAAGAGGCCGCTGACGTAATCCTGCTTCAGGAGAATGGCGACGACGCGCGCCGCGAGATCGCGGTCGCGGGTCGGCAGATAGACGAGATCGGAGCCGCCATTGGCGGCAATGACCACATCCGGCTTCGCCGGATCCTGTCCGATCAGGCCGTTGCCGAGGCGCGGATAGGCATTGTCGGCGACTGCCGCGTTCTTGGAATCAGGATCGAAGAGGGGCAGCGAAAGCGCCTTGGCGATGTCGATCGCAACGAAGCCCGGCGGCAGCCGGCCTTCGGGTACGTCGGCGTAAGCGCCTTTGGCGGCGAGGCTCGTCTCGCTTTCCTTCGAGATGGTCGAGAATCCGTGGTCGGCGGCGACCACGATATCGGTACTGTCGGCGAGCCCGAGGTCGCGAAGCGCATCGATCAATTGTTTCAAGTTGTTGTCGGCGTTCTTGACCGCGGCAAGTGAAGTCGGGCCGTTAATGCCCGGTGTCAAAGCATTGAGGCTATCGCCTTGATTATGCTGGGTGCCGTCGGGATCGCGCGACCAGAATACGAGCACAAACGGCTGCTTCCGCGCCTTGAACATCGGCAGCACGACCTTTGCCGCGACGTTGGCGAAATAGGCTTGCTGATCGACGTTGGCGACGGTCGCGCCCGGCGTCTTGAAGTCGCCGGGCTTGCCATTGTCACCACGCGAAGGCGCGGCGAGCGGCAGGCCCGCCTGGGTCAGCGCCGCCTTCATGGCCTCGGAGAGCGGAATGCCACTAGGGCTGCCGGTCGAGTCATCGACCGTGATCGTGCGTTCGCCGCTGCGCTCGGTGTGATCGAATTGCAGCGTCGGGCCGAGTTTGCCGATGGCGGCGGTACTGAAGCCTTGCACGCGAGCCGCGTTGAGGATCGTCGTCTCGTTCAGATAGTCGCCGGCGAAATGCGCATCGATGTCCCCGAGCACCGCGTCGTTTTCGATGAAGGGCGTGACGCTGCCGGTGGGTGGGACTGGGTAGCCCGTATAGATGGTATTGCTGAAGTCGCCGGTGTCGCCGAGGTAATGGCCGGTGGCCATGCCAGAAGCGTTCGGCATGGTAAAGGTCGGAAATAGCGCATGCGGATTGGCGAAATTGACGCCGCGCTCGCGGAGCGCGGCCATGGCCGGCGCCGTCTCGGGGTTCACCTGCAGCGCGCGCAGTCCATCCGGCACGAACAGGATGAGGTTGCGCGGTTTCGGCCCTTCGTCCGAGCAGGCGGCGAGGAGCAGGAGGACGCTCGCGGTGAGGGCGACGCTGAGGCTGCGGTGGGCCGGCATAGGAAGCTCCTTGGAGAGGATTCTTATTGGCTGTGATGAGTTCTATGCCCCTTGGGCAACGAATGTATTACGCTTCAAGTCCGTGGACCATTTGACTTTTTTGGCGTTGCGCCGCAACAGATGGCTTGGGGTAGAGTGCGGGGCATGTTCGGCAAAATCCTGATCGCCAATCGCGGCGAAATCGCCTGCCGCGTCATCAAGACCGCGCGCAAGATGGGGATTTCGACGGTCGCGGTCTATTCCGACGCCGACGCCGATGCGTTGCATGTGGAGATGGCCGACGAGGCCGTGCGCATCGGCCCGCCGCCCGCGGCGCAGTCCTACCTTCTCATCGACAAGATCGTTGCCGCTTGCAGGCAAACCGGCGCCGAGGCCGTGCACCCCGGCTACGGCTTTCTCTCCGAGCGCGCGGCTTTCGCCGAAGCTCTTGCGGCCGCGGGCATCGTCTTCATCGGCCCGAACGTGCGCGCGATCGAGGCGATGGGCGACAAGATCGAATCGAAGAAGTTCGCCGCCGCCGCCAAAGTTTCGACCGTGCCCGGCTTCCTCGGCGTGATCGAGGACGCGGCGCAGGCGGCGAAAATCGCCGACGAGATCGGCTATCCGGTGATGATCAAGGCGTCCGCCGGCGGCGGCGGCAAGGGCATGCGGATCGCGCATTCAAAAGCCGAAGTGGCGGAAGGCTTCGCGCGCGCGCGCTCGGAGGCGAAGTCCTCCTTCGGCGACGACCGGGTGTTCGTCGAGAAGTTCATCGTCAATCCGCGCCACATCGAAATCCAGGTGCTCGGCGACAAGCACGGCAACGTCGTCTATCTCGGCGAGCGCGAATGCTCGATCCAGCGCCGCAATCAGAAGGTCGTCGAGGAGGCGCCGTCGCCGCTTCTCGACGAAGCGACGCGCAAGAAAATGGGCGAGCAGGCGGTCGCACTGGCACAGGCGGTGGGCTACGATTCGGCGGGCACGGTGGAGTTCGTCGCCGGGCAGGACAAGAGCTTCTATTTCCTCGAAATGAACACGCGCCTGCAGGTCGAGCATCCGGTGACCGAGATGATCACCGGCATTGACCTCGTGGAGCAGATGATCCGGGTTGCCGCCGGCGAAAAACTTGCGATCAAACAATCCGACATCAAGCGGCGCGGCTGGGCGATCGAAAGCCGCATCTATGCCGAAGATCCGTTCCGCGGATTTCTGCCCTCGACCGGCCGCCTCGTGCGCTACCGGCCGCCGATGGAAGGCAGGCGCGGCGACGCTTTGGTGCGAAACGACACCGGCGTTTATGAGGGCGGTGAAATCTCGCTCTTCTACGACCCGATGATCGCCAAGCTCGTGACGCACGCGCCGACGCGCGAGGCCGCGATCGACGCCATGGGCGAGTCACTCGATCTCTTCTCGATCGACGGGGTGCGCCACAACATTCCGTTTCTCGCGTCCCTCATGCGGCATCCGCGCTGGCGCGAGGGAAGGCTGTCCACCGGCTTTATTGCCGAGGAATACCCCGATGGCTTCCACGCGAGCCGGCCTGCGGGCGAAACCGCGCGGGCGCTTGCGGCGGTGGCGGCGGCGATGGATCACGTGCAGGGCGAGCGCAAGCGCAAGATTTCCGGCCAGATGCCGGGCCGCGCGGTGACGCGCGAGCGCAGGCGCGCGGTGCGGCTTGGCGAGGACGAAATCGGGCTCGAGATCATGCGCCAGCAGGACGCGATCGCGGTGCGCTTTCTCGACGGGAAGAACGCGGAGCCGCGGGTGCATTTTTTGCAATCGGCGTGGAAGCCGGGCGACGTGGTCTGGAACGGCACCCTCGACGGCAAGGAAATGGCGGTGCAGGTGCGCACGATCCCCAACGGCTTTGATCTTGCGTGGCGCGGCGTGCAGACGAAGGCCTACGTTTACACGGGTTCGGAGGCGTCGCTCGCGCGGCTGATGCCGCAAAAGGCTCTGGCCGACACCGGCAAATTCGTGCGCTGCCCGATGCCGGGGCTGGTGATTTCGATCGCGGTCGCCGAGGGGCAGGAGATCAAGGCCGGCGAACAGCTTGCGATCGTCGAAGCGATGAAGATGGAAAACGTCCTGCGCGCCGAGCGCGACGCCACCGTGAAGAAGATTCACGTCAAGCCCGGCGAGAGCCTTGCGGTCGACGCGGTGATTCTGGAGTTCGCCTAAGCAAAAACCCCGACCGAAGGGCCGGGGTTTTGCGCGAATCTTGAATCGGTTTGCTCATTAAGGCCCGAATTTGTAGTTCAGGGCGATCCTGACGACAAGCACGTCTCTCAGCTTGTCGGTTGCTGTATCAATGCCTCCAGGAGGCGCCAGCGTTTTGTTGGCGAAGAAGTAGTAGTAGAGGCCCTCAAGTCGCCAGGTCCAATTATTGGCCTGCGCCAATTCGGCTCCAATGCCAACGACGTCACCGAATGTTGAGAACGTTGCGCTCGCAGTACTCGGGATGAAGTTGTCAAACGCCGTTCCTTTTGCTTGCGCGAAAGCAGGGCCTGCAGTGAAGTAAATAAATGTCCTAGGTTCGATCGTCACGCCCAGACGCATGCGGAGCGAAGCAAGCAAGCTTAGCCTGTTGCTCAACGTGTCGATTGGAGGGCCGTCATCACTGAATTGGCCCGTCTTCTTCCAATCCATGAAGCTGACATCCGCCTCCCATCCGTAGACGAATGTATTCTGTTGCCAAAGCTGACCGAATTGCAGGCCGCCAAGGAAACCCGAGGGATGCTGCGTGAAGGGCTGCGTAACGGAATTGCCGAACCAGGTTCCCTTGAATTCAGCTTGGCCCCAGCCGACGTGGCCGCCGAAATAGAAGCCGCTCCAGTTGAAAATAGGGGGAGGCGCCGCAAAGCTCGTTCCGCCGAACCCCAATGTAAGCGCGCCGACTGCTGCGCCGTAGAGAAGCTGCTTTTTCATGATCTGCCCCAACCGTAAGTCAGGTTGAGATTATCCGGTTCTACAAGTCCGCTCCAATAAGTGTGCGGACGGGCGATTGCGGCGGAGATATAAAAAAATCAGCTTATCTCGATGAAATACATGGATATTTTGTATCTTTTCAAGGAGTTACTTTTTTGTCACACATTCCAAAATTATTCGGGCTGCTTTGGACTTTTCCATCGCCCGCCTAGACTGGATCGGACGGTCAGGCGCGGTAGAGCCAGCACTCGGCGATCCGTGGGAGAGCCGTTGGAGTCGAGGTTTTGGTGTCCGAACAGCGGTTCAAGGGCGTCACTTGGTCGTTCGGACAGGCCGCATCCGATCTGTCGCGCGAGGCCGTTCAGCATTTGGAAAAAGCCGAGGCGCTCCGCCTGAAGGGCGAGTTCGACCGCGCGCGGACACTCTGCGAGCCGCTGGTTGCCCGCTACCCCGATTATTACGGCGCGCTCCATACCCTCGGTCTGATCTTCGCCGATAAGGGACAATATCCACAGGCCTTGGGCTGTCTCGTTCGCGCCGTGATGCTCAATCCGCGAAGCTGGCAGGCGCTCACGGCGCTCAGCACGGTTTACCTCGAACTCGGCGCAAGCGAAATGGCGGCACAAACGCTTGAGCAGGCGCGGCAGATCAACCCGCAAGACCCAAGCATTTTTGCGACGCTCGGCGAAATTTACCAGACCGAACGCGAATACGAGCTTGCCTACGACGCCTACCGCAGCGCGCTTGATCTCGATCCAAATCTTGAGATTGCCGCTATTGGCCTCGGCGTGTGTAGCAGGCAACTCGGCCGCTACGCCGAAGCCGCCACGGTTTTGCAAACGCTCGTCAAACGGGGGAGCCGCTCTCTCAACGTGTTCGCGACACTCGCCGGTTTACCCGCATCGTCGGTCAGCCTGGACGTGCTATCGGAATTGGAGAAAATCACAGCGGACAAGAACGCCAACCGAGCAGATTTCGACAATTCCGTTGCAGTGATCAAGGCAGCGGCACTCGACCGAGCCGGCCGGCCGCAAGAGGCTTGGCAAGCGCTCCTACCCGCCAATCGAGCAATCTATCTCGCGCGACAGCAAGATGCGCGCGATGTCGGCGAGACTCAGCGCAAAAGCCTCGCGCGGCTGAAGGAGAGACAAATCAAACCGGCGAGCGGCACCGCGAAGACAATGTCGCTTTTCATTCTGGGGCCTTCTCGTTCCGGCAAGACGACCATGGAAACGCTGGTTGCGACGCTCGAAGGCGTTAAGCGTGGTTACGAGAATCCGATCGTCGAGAATGCGATTCGCCGGACATTTCAGTCAGCAGGGCTTCTGACTAACAGGGCATTCGAAACGTTACCTCCCACGCTCGATTCTTTGTGCTCGCAGATCTACAACGAGGAACTTATCCGGCGCGCGGGTTCAGCAAAAGTATTCACCAACACCCATCCGGCCCGCATATACGATGCAGCTCGTGTCGTAGCGGGCTTCCCCGATGCGCGTTTCATTTTTGTGAAACGAAATCTCGATGACAACATGCTGCGCATTTTTATGCGCGGATATGCCGTCGGGAATTCTTTTTCATACGACTTGCAAGCCACACGCGAGCACATCGTCTGGTACCATCAGATGATCGACGCTCTCGCCGAAAAGCTTCCTGCTATCGCCCGTGTGATTTGGTATGAAGAAATCATCGCCAATCCTGCCGCAGCCCTGCGTATGGCCGCTGATTTATGCGGTCTTGCCTTCAAGGGAGGCGCCTTGCCGGAACTCGGCGACGATCGCGGATGCGCGGAGCCCTATCGCGAGTTGATCGCCGCCGCGCTGAAATCGTGAGCGCTCAAGGAGCAATGCGGTAGTTGGCCGTGCGTCTTTATTTTTCCTTCGGCTCCAACATGGACCGCGCGCATATGGCGCGCCTTTGCCGCGGCGCCGAGGCGCTGGGGCCCGCACGTCTCGACAATCATCAGTACTTCATCGCGCATGCGGGCTACGCTTCGATCGCGCAGAAGCGCGGTTCCATCGTCCATGGCGTGTTGTGGAAGGTCACGGCGCCGCAGCTCGCCAGGCTCGACGAATACGAGTCGGTCGCCGCCGGCCTCTACCGCCACGCGCTCATTCCGGTGCATCATGGCGACAAGCTCCTGCGCTCGCTCGCTTACGTCGCGAGCGACCCGCGCCCCGGCCGGCCCAAGCCCGGCTATCAGGAGGCCGTCGTCGCCGCGGCGCGCGCGTGGCAGTTGCCGGAGGAATACGTGCGCGAACTCGAAACATTCTGCGCGCAAGATTAGGCGAGGGCAAAGATATGCGCTTTGTCCGGCTCATGATTCACGGGCGCGTGCATGGCGTTGGATTCCGCGCCTTTGTCGAGCACGAAGCGACCGAGCGCGGGCTCGAGGGCTGGGTGCGCAACCGCCGCGACGGCTCGGTGGAGGCGGTGGTCGCCGGCGATGACGCAGGGATCGACGGGATGATCGCGGCCTGCAAGCGCGGTCCGGCGGTGGCGCGCGTCGACCGGATCGATGTCGACGAGGCGGATGCGAATGAGCTGGCGCGGCGCGAGCCAGGCGAGCGCTTCTCGGTGCTTCAAACGGTCTGAAGTTTTTCGGTTTGCGCGGCCGCCATCGCCCCCTGCCGGCGGCCGAGCCACAGGCCGTTGATCAGCCATAGGATCGATAGCGCCATGGCGACGGCGGCGACTTCGGCCGCGCTCAGGCCGACCGCGGAAAGAAGCGTGAACGACCAGGCGCCGATCTGGTCGCCGGCGCGATAGACCACCGTGTCGATGAAACTCTTCGCCTTGTAGCGGTCCTCGCGCGGCACCACGGTGTAGAGCACCTCGCGGGTCGGGCGCGCGATGGCGTAATCGCCGGAGCGGCGGAGCACCTGAAAGGCGACGAGCGCGGCCAGCGCCGGGACGAAAGCGAGCGTCGCGAATCCGAAGAGCGTCAGCGCCGGAAGAAAGGCGAGCGCTAGGCCGACGCCGAAATAGCGAAGGATGCGGCCGGTGAAAAAGAGCTCGATCGTGAGCGTCAGCGCGTTCACCAGGAGGTCGATGGTGGCGAAGAAGGCGGTCTGCTCGCCGCGGCTGGCGAAATTGCGGCTGACGATGTCCGCCTGCTGGAAATAGAGAAACGTCGCGGTGATCGCGAATAGGAGGATGAAAACGCTCACGTTCATCAAGTAGGCGGACTTGAACGGATGCGTGATGCCGGCGAACACATTGCCGCCGATCGCCTGATCCTTCGCCGAAGCGGGGTCCGCCTGCAGCGTGCCGGCGAGCCGCGACAGGCGGCGCGCGGCGAAGACGGCGACTTCGAGGAGAAGCACCGAGCCGATCAGGAGAAAGGTCACGGGCACGTAGCGCGCGAGCGAAGCGGTGATGCTGGCGCCCGCGATCGCGCCGATGGTGGCACCGGCAGAGATGAATCCGAACAGGCGTTTCCCCTGCTCGGAGGAAAAAATGTCGACGAGCAGTGCCCAGAACACCGAAACGACGAAAAGATTGAAGATCGAAATCCAGATGAAGAAGACGCGGCCGATCCAGATCGTCTGCTCGCTGTCGGCGAAATAAAGCAGGCCGGCGAAAACAAGAATATTCACGGCAAAGAAGCGGTAGCTGATCGGGATGAAGCGGCTGCGCGGCAGCGTTTTGACGAGCCAGGAATAGGGAACGTTGAGGCAAAGCATGCCGATCAGCGTGCCGGTGAACAGCCACTGCAGATTGTTGACGCCGCCCGCGACCCCCATCTGATCGCGGATCGGCCGCATGATGTAATAGGCGGAAAGCACCGCGAAGATGTAGAGCCAGGACCAGGCCAGCGCCGCGACCTCTTCCCGCCGCACATCGATCAGGCGGCGAAGAAAGGAATAGAGCGCGCCGCCAGGCGCGCCATCGGCCGCGGCCGGCTCGTTCATCCCGTGATCCCGAGACGGGATTTCAACTCGCTCACCGGGAGCGCGAGCCGGAAGAGCGGCCCGGGCGGCGCGAACTCGCGGGGCGCGGGCAAGCGGCACCGCGACCGGCTCGAAGCCCGCGTCGCGCACGAGCTTCGAGGCAACCGCAATCGCTTCTTTATCGTCGCTGGCGATCGGCACGCCGATCGGCTCGCCGGCGCGATGCGCTTCGCTCGCGAAGGTGCGGTAGTTGAAGGAATTGAAGGCGCGCACGAGGCGCGTGCCGGGCAGATATTTCGCCGAGGTTTCGCCGACGCCCTTGTCGAGCGCTTCCTTCACGATCTCGCCGTCGCGCGCCGCGATGGGATTGCAGGCATCGAGCACGACCTTGCCCTTGAGCGCGGCGGCGTTGTCGCGCCCGACCTGGGGAAGGGCGGCATAGGGTACGGCGACGAAAATGACCTCGCCGAACTTCGCCGCGTCCTCGACAGTTCCGGCGTGGGCATTAGCGCCGAGCCCGTCGACGAGGCCCTTCAGCTCGTCGGGATGACGCGAGGAAAACATCACCTGATGCCCGGCCTTCACCCACAGGCCGCCGATGGTGCCGCCGATATTGCCCGCGCCGATGACGCCGATCTTCGTTGTACCGGGAGACTGCGCCAGCGACGGCGCAGCAAGCAGGATGGGTGTGATCGCAGCGCCCGCGCCAAGGCGAAGCAGGGCGCGACGGTCAATGGAGCGATGGGTCATGGCGGGCTCCTCCGATGGGTGGCTTCGGCCGGATGCTTATGGCGGAGGAACCGCGCTGCCAACTAACGCTTCCGTGACAGGGTGTTCGGCATGCGGTCAGCGGAACCAGATTGTGATTCTTGTGCTTGTCAACAATCAGGCGGGCTCGTGTTGTTCTTCGATAACGCGAACGGGGCCGAAAATTTCCTCGAAACTCGCACGCAGCGCCGCATCAACATCTTGCATCGAAGCTTTGACGCCGAGATCGTTGAGGCTGGTGACGCCCCATTTTTGCTCGGCCACACCGCAGGCCAAAATTCCGGCGTAGTGCGAAAGGTCCGGCGCCACGTTGAGTGAAATACCGTGCAGCGTCACCCAGCGTTTCACGCGGATGCCGAGCGCGGCGATCTTGTCCTCGCAACCTTCGCCTTTGTCGGGGCGTTTCACCCACACGCCGATGCGGTCGGCGCGCCGCTCGCCGGTCACGCCGAATTGTGCGAGCGCGCGGATGATCCATTCCTCGAGCGCGAGCACATAGCGCCGCACATCGGCGCCGCGGCGCTTCAGGTCGAGCATGGCGTAGGCGACGCGCTGGCCGGGTCCGTGATAGGTGAGGCGGCCGCCGCGGCCGGTGACATGGATCGGAAAGCGCGTGGTGCCGGCGAGATCCTCGCTGCGCGCACCGGTGCCGGCGGTCAAAAGCGGCGGATGTTCGAGGAGCCAGACGAGTTCGGGTGCCTCGCCCGCCGCGATCGCCGTCGCGCGGGCTTCCATGGCCGCCACCGCCTCGGCGTAACCCACCGGGGAGGATGCGAGGCGCCACTCGACGGGCCGCGCATCGGCCGGGGGCTGCAGGGGGGCGAGCGCGAGACGGTCGTTAATCATTCGCTAACCATAATCGTGCTGAGTTGGCGCGGCTTTCGGGGGCTTTCTTGGCATCGATCAACGAAGTCGTCTGCGACATCTCCGTGGTGCTCGGCGCCACGACCATGCCCATCCACCAGATGCTGCGCATGAGCCGCGGCGCCATCATCGAACTCGAGGCGACCGAGGACGACGAGGTGACGATTCTCGCCAACAATCTGCCGATCGCCAAGGGCACGGTTTCGGTCAACGGGAACCGCATTGGTGTCGCGATTACGCGCCTTCTGGCGCGTCCGGAGGCCGAATCCAAGCGCTAAAAGCGGGCGGGCCCTTGAGGGGTCCGCCTTGATTTGTTAGATGGCGCGGGGGGCGGCGCAAGGCCAGCCCTGAAATCCGAAAAACGTGGCCATGGCGGAATTGGTAGACGCACTAGCTTGAGGTGCTAGCGGGGCAACCCGTGGAGGTTCGAGTCCTCTTGGCCACACCATCGGAACGATCAGACGGCGGTCCTGCGGCCGCCGTTGATTTTATTCTGTCTGCGATCAGTCCGGGCTGTCGCGCAGATTGCGCGGAATGAAATTGGTCTTCGCCACCGCGGCATGACGCGTGACGTAATGGACGTGCCTGAGCGAGGCCGTGTGCCGGTGCTGGGGCTCGGCCGCCTGCGGGCCGGCGGGCGCGATCTTCGAAGTGGTTTCCTTCGGCGCTTCTTTCAGCGCGGTCTTCGCGGCCGGTTCGGACGGGCTCGGCTCCTTCGACGCGGCTTCCACCGGTGAAGACGGCGCTCCCGGTGCGGCGGCGGTCGCCGGCGGCAGCGACATTTCGGTGCCGGGGGCGGGAACCATGTGCACGATCTTGTAGCCGCGCGCTTTCAGCTCACGCAAAAGCTTCGGCACGATGGTCGCGGTGCGTTGATGGATGTCGTGCAGGAGCAGAATGCCGGAGCCGCGATGCTCCAGCCGGTCGAGCGCGCGCTTAAGCACGGTCTCCGGCCCGATGAAGGTCCAGTCGTCGGCGGGAAAATCAGCGCCGACCGCTACATAACCTTGCTTGTTGACGTACTGGTCGAGAGCGTCCGTGTGCCGGAAGCCGGGGAAGCGGAAGAACGGCGCCATCTTGTATTCGGTCGGCGCCAGCGCCTCTTCGATGTGGCGCGCCGCCGTGTCGATCTCCGCGATGCCGCGATCGACGGGAAGCTTGTCGATGTAGCGCGGATGCGTCTCGCTGTGGTTGCCGATGGTGTGCCCGGCGCGCGCCTCGCGCTGAACCCAATCGGGATATTCCTTGGCGAGCGAGCCGATGATGAAGAAGGTCGCCTTCACGCATTCATGCTCCAGCGTCGCGAGCACCTGCTGGGTGTATTTGGGCTGCGGGCCGTCGTCGAAGGTGAGCACCACTTCCTTCGGCTCGAGGGGGAGCGTTTGCGGATAGCTCATGGTGCCGATGCGCGGCATCTTCGCCGGATCGACCACGATCGTGCGCGACGTGCCGAGCGCGTCGGGATTGCCGGGGCAATCCTCGGCGAGCGCCGGGCAAGCAAAGAGCCCGGCGGCTAAAATGCCGCACAGCGAAGTCAGTCGCATGGAATAGACCCCCGAACGAAACGAATCTTACAATGAATTTGGCTTGCTGCCAAAGGGCTGGGGAGAAAATCGCCACGGATCCCAGGCGGGAGAGGCCGGATTCTGTTTGGGCGCCGCGCCATGCTCGGCGCCGGCAAGGAAATGGTCGTAGATGTCGGTGTCGCCGGGGCGAAGATTGAAGCAACTTGACGCAATCTCCGGTTCGCCGGCCGACAAAAGTTCCGGGATGGTGACGAATTCATAGCCTTGTGCCTTCAGCGCCGTAATGATTCTGGGGATCGCGGCATCGGTATGCCAGCCGCGGCCATTGGCGTGGAAGATAACAATCGAACCGGGCCGCACCGAGGCAAGCACCACGCGCGTCATTTGTTCCGCGCTCACCCCAAAGACGGGGTCGCTGGCGGCGACGTCCCACTGGATCGAAATCAGGCCTTCCTGCGCCACCGCGTCGAGGGCCGCGGGATTGCAGGCGCCATACGGAAAACGCAGGTAACGCATGCGCGGCGGCGCCGCCTCGGCCGCGGGTGTTGCGTCGTCGCGCGCGAGACACTGTTTCGCCGCAAGCCCCGCGCGTACATCTTCATAGGCGAGTTGAGCGTTCTCGATCTCGGCCTTGAGCGAGGCGCCCACGAGCTTGCGCAGATTTCGATGTTCCCAGGTGTGATTGCCGACCGCGAACAGGGGGTCGGACATCAATTGTTCCGCCCGCTCGCGGTGCGTAAGCAGCCATTTGCCGCCCGCGAAAAACGTCGCCTTCACATTATTCTCGCGCAGATAATCGACGATGCTGCCCTGGTAGCCCGCGATCTCGGAATGCGTCTCGCAAAGGTCGAAGGTGATCGCCACGAGTTTCTCGCCGGGCGGAAGCTTCACGCGGCGGATGACGCCGCGCGGCATCCCCGCGATCGGCGTGAATGCGACGGGCCGCCGCGAAGGCGGCGCGACCACGGCGCCGGCGACGCCTCTTTGCACGCGCTCTTCACCGTTCCTGTGGGCAAGCGCCGCCTCCGACCAGCACACCGGCGGCGTGGGCGCGGTTTGCGCCCGCACGCCGTGCAACAGGAGGAGCACGAAGACGGCCGCGGCGGAAATCGCGAAGTGCGGCGATCGCGTAAGATTTTTTCGGGCGCCGGTCCGCATCTTGTTGTCAGGGGTGGAGAGTGAGCTTCGCGAGCGCGCAGATTCCTGCCCGCACATTGTGACGCGAGCAAGATTTACGCAATAGCGTCATCGCACGCATGCATAGCGAGGCCGGTTTTTGCCCGCGATTGTTTGCCTTCACCGCGAAGCCCGCCTAGAACCCCGCGCATGAGCGATGTGATTGATAAGGCGATCGAGCCGCAGCCCGAGCCGAAGCCGAAGCGCAAGCGCCGGCGGCGGATCAAACCGCCGGAGTTCCGCACGCCCGAGGGCAACGTCGCCGCGAAATTCACCAAGGCGGTCACCACGACGATTCGCGCGCGCGATGCGGAAAAACTGCGCCTGCTCTCCGCAGGACTGCACGAATCCGATCTCGGCGATCTGATCGAAACGCTCCCGCCCGATGTGCGGCCCGGCCTCGTCGAACTCCTGGGCGAGGATTTCGACTTCACCGCGCTCACCGAGGTCGAGGGCACGGTGCGGGCGGAAATTCTCCATGCGCTGCCGCCGGCGACCGTCGCCGATGGCGTGCGCGTGCTCGAATCCGACGACGCGGTCAAGATTCTCGAGGATCTGCCGAAGGAAGAGCAGGACGAGATCCTGAAAGCGCTGCCGGTCACCGAGCGGGTGGCGCTCAAGCGCAGCCTGCATTATCCGGAAGACAGCGCCGGCCGGCTGATGCAGATGGAGTTCGTCGCGGTGGGGCCGGACTGGGATGTCGGCCGCACCATCGACCATCTGCGCGAAAATCGCGACCTGCCGGACGACTTCTACGAAATCTACGTCGCCGATCCCGATCAGCATTTTGTCGGCGCCGTGCCGCTCGACAAGCTGCTCAGGACCCAGCGGCCGGTTCCCGTTTCCGACATCATGGCGAGTGATCGCGAAGTGGTGCGCGCGACCGACAATCAGGAGGATGCCGCGCGCATGTTCGAGCGCTACAATCTCGTCTCGGCGCCGGTGCTCGACGAGGCGGGACGGCTCGTCGGCGTGCTCACCGTCGACGACATGGTCGACGTGATCGAGAAAAAGGCAGGCGAAGACATCAAGGCGCTCGGCGGCGTCAATCCTGAAGAGCAACTCTCCGATCCGTTCTGGCGGGTCACGCGCGGGCGCTTCAACTGGCTGCTCGTCAATCTGGCGACCGCTTTTCTCGCTTCTTCGGTGCTGGGTCTCTTCGAAGGCCAATTGCAGAAAATGGTGGCGCTCGCGGTGCTGGCGCCCATCGTGGCGAGCCAGGGCGGCAACGCCACCACGCAAACGATGACGGTGGTGGTGCGCGCGCTGGCCACGCGCGAACTCGGTCCCGCCAATGCAGCGCGCGTGATCGCCCGCGAATTGCTGGCGGGTTTCGTGAACGGGCTTGCCTTTGCCGTGATCACCGGGGTCGCGGCCGTTGCCTGGTTCAAGACGCCGGGCCTCGGCTTCGTGATCGGGCTCGCGATGATCTGCAACCTCATCGCCGCGGCACTCGGCGGCGTGCTCATTCCGCTCGTGCTCTACCGGCTCCGCTTTGACCCGGCGATCGCCTCGGGGGCATTGATCACCACGGTCACCGACGTGACCGGTTTCTTCTCGTTCCTTGCCATTGCCACGCTGTGGTTCGGCCTCGCGTAATCAGCTACCGCCCTCCTCCGCAAAAAACCGCCGATTTTTCCCGGTTTAACGTTTGATTCACTCTTGCCGCCGATCGGCGGCCGACGCTGAACCCAGGTTAATGACCGCTCCCTATGGTGGGGCCCAAAGGGGGCCAAGGCTCCCGGCTTGGGCGGCAGGAGCCATGCAGGAGCTGATCGGGCGTTATCGGCTGGGCGAATGGTGGATCGCGGCCGTCGGTCTCGTGGTGGCCGCGGCGATCGCTTCGCTCATCGGCATCGCATTTCTGGTCGCGCACCGCGTCGATCAGGACAGCGTTCGGCGCGACCGGGCGCTCGCCAAGAACGGGCTCGAATCGGTCGCGAGCCGCGCGCGGCACGATCTCGCCACACTCGCGCAATGGGACGAGGCGGTGCAGCGCGTCCTGAAAAACGACGCATCCTGGATTCATCACTACTTCGGAGAACGGCTGCGCGAGAGCGCGGGCCACGATCTTTTCTTTGTGCTCTATCCCAACGGCGCGCCGGTTTACGCCTCGATCGAAGGCATCGACGTTTACAACGCGCTCTATGATTGGGTGCGGCCGGCGGCCGATCCGATCGTCGCCGAAGTGAAGAATGCCTACGCGCTCCGCGCCGCTATTTCGCCGCGCGCCGACGAGGACCTTGACACCGCGGCATTGCTGGAGCCGGTTTCGCGCGCTGTCTTCCGCCGCATCGACCATAAAACCGCGCTGGTGGTGGCGGCGCCGGTCGTTCCCAATCACGATACGGGGCTCTTTGGCAGCCATTTGCCGCCGGTCGCGGTCAGCGTCGGCTTTCTCGAGGGCGAACTGCTGCGCGAGCTTGGCAAGGATCTTTCGATCGACGACCTCGCCGTGCGGGAGGGCGACCAACCCGCTGATGGAAAAGTCGGTATCGCGCTGCCGCTATCCGCGGGAGACGCGCGTTCCTGGCTCGAATGGAAGCCGCGCAAGCCCGGAACCGCGATGCTCTACCGCCTGATGCCGGTGCTCGCGGGCCTTGCCGCCTTCATCGGCTTCGTCGGCTTCCTGATCCTCCATCAGGCGCGGCGCTCGAACCAGCAGCTCGCCGAAAGCGAGCGCCGGGCGACGGAGCTGGCCTTCCGCGATGCGCTGACCGGTCTCGGCAACCGGGCGCAGCTGATCGAGACGCTTTCGCAATCGCTCGCGAGCCTGCAAGACGGCGAGCATCTTGCGCTCCTGTTCGTGGATATCGACGGCTTCAAGGACATCAACGACACGCTCGGCCATCATGTCGGCGATGAGCTGCTGACGGTCGCGGCATGGCGGCTCGCTTCGGTCAAGAACTGCCTGACCGCGGCGCGTCTCGGCGGCGATGAATTCGCGGTCCTTCTCAAGCTCGGCAAGGACGTGGAGTTTGTTCCCATCTGCCGCCAGGTGCTCGAAAGCCTGCGGCATCCCACGCCCGCCGGCGACCACGTGCTCACGGTGAGCGCGTCGATCGGCGTTGCGGTCGCGCCGGAACACGCGGACGATCCCGAGACATTGCTGCGCCGCGCCGATATCGCGCTTTACCGGGCGCGCACCGAGGGCCGCGGTTCGCTCCGCATGTTCGACCCCGGCTACGAGGAGGCGCTGCACAAGCGCGGCCGGACCGAGCGCGAGCTTGCGAAGGCGCTCGCGCACGACGAACTCAGGGTGCTGTATCAGCCGCTGGTGTCCGTTGACGGCGAACGCATCGTTGGCGTCGAAGCGCTGATCCGCTGGGAGCATCCCGACCAGGGCCTGGTGCCGCCGATGGAATTCATTCCGACGGCGGAGCATTCGGGCCTGATCGTGCGGCTCGACGAATGGGTGCTGCGCCGCGCCTGCGAAACCGCCGCGCGCTGGCCGGGGATTGCGCTCGCGGTAAATCTGTCACCGTCGAATTTCCATCATTCCGACATGGTCGACCGCGTCACGCGCATTCTCAATGAAACGGCCTTTGATCCGCGCCGTCTCGAGATCGAGATCACCGAGAACATGCTTCTGCACGCGACGCCCGAAGTGCTCGGGCAGCTCGCGGAAATGCGGCGGATCGGCATTCGCGTGGTGCTCGACGATTTCGGCACCGGCTATTCCTCGCTCGGATACCTCCGCCGCTTTCCGGTCGACAAGATCAAGATCGACCAGACCTTCGTGAAGAACCTCGGCGTCACCGAGGAAGCGGCCGCGATCGTCGAATGCGTGGCGCGGCTTGGGCGTGCGCTCGGCCTCACGGTCACCGCCGAGGGCGTCGAGACCGGCGAGCAGCACCGCTTCGTGCGCGCCGCCGGCTGCCATCAGTTGCAGGGATTCCTGTTCTCGCCGCCGGTCACGGAAGAACGGATTTCCGCTCTCGTGCTGCCGGCCCGGGCGGGCCGCAAGCACGCGGTGGCGCTCCACGGCTGATCCGCCGATCAAATCAATTTATTTTAACGCCTACGCCTGTCGCGGCCGCGATTGACGGCCGCCGCCGCGCATCTACTGTGCGGCTGGCACGGAGGCGGTGATGCCTGCAAAGACCATGGAGCCGCGCGATCCCGATTGGGAGAAGAAGACGCGCGCAAGCTTCGCGCGCCAGACCTTCATGGATACGATCGGCGGGCGCATCGCGGCGCTGTCGCCCGGTTACTGCGAGGTGGAACTTCCTTTTCGCGGCGACCTCTGCCAGCAGAACGGCTATCTGCATGGCGGGGTGGTGACGGCGATCGCCGCCAATGCCGCGGGCTATGCGGCGTTCTCGCTGATGCCGCCGAATTCCTCGGTGCTCGGCGTCGACTACAAGATCAATCTTCTGGACCCGGCGGCGGGCGAGCGCTTTATTGCGAAGGCGCGCGTCCTGAAGCCCGGCCGCACGCTTTCCGTCGTCGAATGCGAGGTCGAGGCGGAGGAGGCGGGCCGGCGCAAGTTGATCGCCAAGATGCTCTCCTCGATGATCTGTCTCGACGGCGTGCCGGACGAGATCCGCTACAAAAAATAGGTGGGACATGCGCAATTCCTGGCAGGGCCTCGACTTCGATCTCGGCGAAACCGCCGACATGCTGCGGAATTCCGTGCGCGCCTTTTCCGACGACCACATCGCGCCGCGCGCCGACGAAATCGACCGCTCCAACCAGTTCCCGCGCGACCTGTGGCCGCGTTTCGGCGAGCTTGGCCTCCTCGGCATCACGGTCGAGGAGGAATACGGCGGCGCGGGCCTCGGCTATCTCGAACATTGCGTGGCCATGGAAGAAGTGAGCCGCGGCTCGGCCGCGGTCGGGCTCTCCTACGGCGCGCATTCGAACCTCGCGGTGAACCAGCTTCGCCGCAATGGCAATGATGCACAGAAGAAGAAATATCTCCCCAAGCTGATCTCCGGCGAGCACGTGGGGGCGCTCGCCATGTCCGAGCCGGAGGCGGGCTCCGATGTCGTCGGCATGAGGACGCGCGCGGACAAGAAAGGCGATCGCTACGTCCTGAACGGCAACAAGATGTGGATCACCAACGGGCCGTGCGCCGATACGCTGATCGTCTATGCCAAGACCGATCCCGCCGCGGGCCCGCGCGGGATCACCGCCTTCATCATCGAGAAAGGCATGAAGGGATTTTCCACCGCGCAGAAGCTCGACAAGCTTGGCATGCGCGGCTCCGACACCTGCGAACTGGTGTTCGAGGATTGCGAGGTGCCGGCGGAGAACGTGCTGGGCGAGGCCGGGCGCGGCGTCAACGTGTTGATGTCGGGCCTCGACTATGAGCGCGCGGTGCTCGCGGCAGGGCCGCTCGGAATCATGCAGGCCTGCATGGACGTGGTGCTGCCTTACGTGCACGAACGCAAGCAGTTCGGCCAGCCGATCGGCTCCTTTCAGCTGGTGCAGGGCAAGCTTGCCGACATGTACACCACGATGAATGCCTCG
>DATGIF010000023.1:0-50602 GCA_035295845.1 Xanthobacteraceae bacterium | reverse complement strand
ACGAAATCCTGGAGTTCGGCGGCCAGCCCCTGGCCACCCGCGTGCCCGGGCTTCAGGACGACGTAGGCCTTCACGATCTCGGTGCGCAGCGCATCGGGCACGCCGACCACGGCGGCCATCGCGACGGCCGGATGCTTGATCAGGCAGTCCTCGATCTCGCCGGGGCCGATGCGGTAGCCGCCGCTGGTGATCACGTCGTCGTCGCGCCCGACGAAACGTACATAGCCTTCCTCGTCGGCAATGCCCTGATCGCCGGTCGTCATCCAGTCGCCGATGAACTTGTCGCGCGTGGCGTCGGGCCGTTTCCAGTATTCGAGGAACATCACCGGGTCCGGCCGCTTCACCGCGATCTGGCCGAGTTCGCCCGGCGCGCACGGGCTGCCGTCCATGCGGATCACCGCGACGGTGTGGCCGGGCACGGCTTTGCCGATCGCGCCGGCTTTGCTCACGCCAATCGCGGCGGCGGAAGAAAGCACGAGGTTGCACTCGGTCTGGCCGTAGAACTCGTTGATGGTGAGCCCGAGCGTCTCGCGGCCCCAGGCGTAAGTTTCCTCGCCGAGCGACTCGCCGCCGGAGCCGAGCGTCCGGAGGTTGAATTTTTCGCGCGGCTTGCCGGCGGAGCGCAGCATGCGAAGCGCGGTCGGCGGAATGAAGGCGTTCCGGACTTCGGCTTCGGCCATCAGCGCGAAAGCTTCCTGCGGGTCGAACTTCTCGAATTTCTTCGCCACCACCGGCACGCCGAGCGAAAGCGCCGGCAGAAGCACGTCGAGGAGGCCGCCCGCCCACGCCCAGTCGGCGGGGGTCCACATGCGGTCGCCCGGCTGCGGCATGAATTCGTGCGGCAGTTCAACGCCCGGCAAATGCCCGAGCAAAACGCGGTGCCCGTGCAGCGCGCCCTTGGGCGGGCCGGTGGTGCCGGAGGTGTAGATCATCATGGCGGGATCGTCGGGCGAGGTTTCAACCGGCGTGAAGGAAGACGAAGCGCGGGCAAGCGTTTCGTGGAAGCCGAACACGCCGCTGTCGGGGCCGTCGATCGAGAGCACGAGTTTCAATTCAGGGAGCTTGCCGCGAATTTCAACGAGCTTGGCGAGGCCGGCGGCGTTGGTCATCACGGCGCGGGCGCCGGAATTTTCGAGACGGTAGACGAGCGCCTCGACGCCGAACAGGATCGCGAGCGGGAGCGCCACTGCGCCGAGCTTGTAGATCGCGAGATGCGAGATCGCGGTCTCCGCCGTCTGCGGCAGGATGATCGCGACGCGGTCGCCGCGTTTGACGCCATTCGCCGCGAGCGCGTTGGCGAGCCGGTTTGAATCTTCCATCAGCCGCCCGTAGCTGATGGTTTCAAAGCCCTTCGGCTGCTTGATGACGAGCGCCGTGCGATCGGGCTCGTTCACGGCCCATTTGTCGCAGACATCGACGCCGATGTTGTAGCGTGACGGGATCTGCCAGCGGAACGCCGCGACGAGCTTGTCGTAGTCGCGAATCTGCGGGAGCATCCGGCGGCTCGCGGGGGTCAGCGCTCGTCAGGCTGGGCGAGCACGAGCGCCCAATAGACCTTGTATTTCGACTTCGGCGCGTAGGCGGTGGCGATTCCCATTTTTGTCACCACCGGCATCAGCATGTTCTTGTTGTGCGACGGCGAATCGCGCCAGCCGGAAAATGCCTCCGCGAGCGTCTGGTAGCCGGCGCCGACATTTTCCGCCGCCGCCTTGGCGTTGAAGCTCACCGCTTGCAGGCGTTGCGTCAGGCCGCGGCCGCCGGGGTCGTGCGTCACCTTGTCGAGCTTGGCCATGACGCGGGCGTGGTCCTCAGCCATGCGGGTGAGCGTGGGATCAAGCTCGACGGCCGCAAGGCCGTTGGCGCGGCGATAATCCGAGATCATGGATGCCGCCACCTCGCCGTTCACCTTGGCATCGGGGGAAGCGAGGTTGTCGTAAAAAGCGGGGCTTTTCGTATCCATCTGGGTGCCGCAGCTCGCAGCGAGAAACGCGAGCGCAATAAGCGGCAGGCTTCGCCATAAGGTCATGGATTGCTTCCACCCCGGACGCCCATGTTTTGCGACGGGGACAAGGCGGAAGCAAGACCTCCCCCGGTTATCGCGCCGCGAGCGGCGGCAACTCGAAGGGCATCTCGATCCCCTCCGCCCGGAAGCTTTGCAGGATCGAGAAATAAAGGTCGCTGCGCACCGAGGCGGCAAAGCCCACATTGGTGATGAGGCAGCGCAGTTCGAATTCGAGCGCTTTCTCGCCGAAGCCGAGGAGCAGCACGCGGGGCGCCGGCTTCTTCAAGACCTGCGGGTGCCGGTCGGCGGCCGCCAGTAAAATCGTCCGTACTTTCTCGGGGTTGGAATTGAAGGCGACTCCTACCTTCACAAAGGTGCGGCCGCTCGTGTCGAAATGCGTCCAGTTCTTGACGACGTTGGTGACGAGCTCAGAATTCGGAACGATGACATTGGCGTGCTCGAAGGTTTCGATTTCGGTCGAGCGCACGCTGATCCGGCGCACATAGCCCTCCTCGCCCTTCACCACGATGATGTCGCCGACGCGGATCGGCCGCTCGGCCAGCAGAATAATGCCGGATACGAAATTGGAGACGACCGATTGCAGGCCGAAGCCGATGCCGACCGACAGCGCGCCGGCAACAAGCGCCACATTTTGCAGATTGATGCCGAGCTGGCCGAGCGCAAGCAGCGCCGCGGCGATGACGCCGAGATAGCCGAAGATCGTCGCGATCGAATTCTGCAGGCCGACCTCGATGCTCGCCCGCGGCAATACGGTGTTGGCGAGCCAGCGGTGCACGATGCGCGTGAACGCGAGCCCGGCGACGAGCATCGCGACCGCGGCAAGCACATCGAAGAGCGCGACGCGTACCTCGCCCACCTCGATACCGAAGCTGAAGCGATCGAGCGTCGAGGAAATATCGGAGGAGCCGCCGAGGCCTCCGATCAGGAGAAACGCGGCAATGACGAAAAGTAGCGCGCGCAACAAGCCGGCGATCAGCGTCGCGAAGAAGCCGAGTTGCGCCGGATTGATGCCGAACGTCGCGGCGAGGTTGCGCCGGCGAGTCTGTCCCGCCGCGGCGCTCTCGCCGAAGATCGAGTCGATCAGCGCGAGCAGGAGTACGAGCCCGCCGATGACGATCACCGCGTCGACAATCCGCACGGCGATAAACGCCGCGAGCCTAAGGTGGCCGGTCACCAACGTGGCGAGGATCGTGGCGGTCGCGGCCCAGCCGATCAGCCGCGCCCAGGAAGGCAGGCCGTCATGGCTATCGTCCCCTGACTGGCGGTTCGCGAGCAGAAGGCGCGTGAGGAAAAACGCGACGATGAGCGCCATCAGCGCGCTCGTCACGCGCCGCAGCGATGCATCTGCCCCGAGCACGCGATGAACCGTGTATAAAAACAAGGTCAGCGCCACCGCGAAGATGGCGCCGGTAATCAGCCGGTGCAATTGGCTCGCGGTCGCGTCGTCGAGCAGCATCAGCCGCCGCTCCGGCGCATCGGGGGCGAGCACCGCACGAGTGGCGGCATGTCCGATTGAAAAGAGCGTGATCGCGAAGAGGGCGCCGTTGGCGATGTCCTCGCTCCGTTCGGGCAAAAGCTCAAAGGCCAGCAATACTTCGATCGAAGCGAAGGCCGCGAGCGGCGCGGTGGCGGCGTCCACGAGCGCGCGGCCGAGGGCGATGGCGGCTACGCGGGGATGACGTGTACCCGGCGCTATGCCTGCATGGGTGCCGTCGATCCGGCGCAAGATGGTCCGGCGAAGCAGGAGGATTCCGATAACCAGCGCCGCGATCGCGGCGAACGCGACCGCGACCGTGCCGAGGCCGCCGTGCTGGTCGGCGTTGTTTTTCCAGTCGGAGGCAAGGCCCGCAAGGCTTTGCATCTCCGCCGGCAAGGCTTTCGCGGCGGCGAGCCAAAGCGCGGGGCTGAGGATGCTTTCGCTGCGGGCGAGCAAACGTTGCGTGAAGAGCGCGCGCCGCGCCGCCTCGATGCGGTCGACGATCTGGTCGCCGCGCACCACGAGTAGTTTTGCCTGTCTGAGCACGGCGTCGAGGTCGCCGACCCGCGCGGTAAGCTCGCTGCGCTGGGCGGCGACTTTGGGATCCTCCGGCGGCGCACCGGCCGCGGGCACCGGGCCCAGTTCCTTCAGCCGGTTTTGCGTATCGGCGAATTGCGGCTCGATCTCGTCGATTTTGGCGTGCAATTCCGTACGCAGCGGATCGATGGTGGCGCGCAAGGAGGCAAGATCGCCGTCGCGCCGCGGCGGGTTGGCGAGTGCCGCCTCGGTCATATCGAAGATCGCGCGGATGGCGTCGAGCCGTTCCCGCGTCGGTTGCAGCTCGTCGGCGGCGCGGAGGGTGAGCGCGGAGGCAAGGGCCGCAAGCGCAATCAGCAAAAAGGGAACGAGAAAGCGGCCGATTCTTCCACGGATGGAGCGGAATCCGGCGGTGGCGATCATGGCGTTCCTCGGCTTATATTTGTGAGCGACTCTTCGCCGGAAAAAGTGGTGGTCCCGGGAAGACTCGAACTTCCGACCTTCGGTTTAGGAAACCGCCGCTCTATCCGGCTGAGCTACGGGACCGGCCGGCTTTATTTAGCACAGGGAAAACGGGCGCAATACGATCTTGCTCCTTACGGCCGGCGCTAGGCCGCACTCGCGCGATTGCCGCGGGCGATCTCCTTTTGCGCGTCGAATTCGCGCCGCCGGCGGGCGAGCTCTTCCGGGCTCAAGCGCGCGACGTTGTTGTAGTCGAGCTTCCACGAGGCGTCCGCGCTCCAGCGCAAGGGCGATTGCATCGTGGTCTGCGCGCCGGTCGCCGATTCCAGGAGGCCAAGCGCCATCTCTAGCGTCAGCGCCTGCGAGCCGGCATCGTGCGGCTTGCCGGCGGAATTGCCCAACGGGAAATCGCTGAACAGGAACCGCGGCACCGCGGCGTGCTCGACGATGTCCTTGGCAGCGCCCATCACCACGGTTGGGATGCCGTTCGCCTCGAGATGCCGCGCCACCAGCGCGACCGTCTGGTGGCAGACGGGACAGTTCGGCACCAGCACCGCGGCATCGACTTTGTCGGCGCGGCAGCGGGCGAGAATTTCCGGCGCATCCGTCTCGATCGTCACGCGATGGCTGCGGTTGGTGGGCGCGCCGAAGAAACGCGGCGCCACCGCCCCGATGCATCCGGCCGAAGCTAACCGCAGCAATTGCGGCAGCGGAAACCAGGTGCCGCTGTCTTCCGCCGAAGTGTGAACGCGGTCGTAGGCGATGTGGGAAATCCGGAGGTCATGCGGCTTCAAAGGGTCGCCGTCATAGACCTGAAAAAATTTCGCGGCGCCATTGTATTTCGCGCCCGGCCCCTGGTCGCCTTTCGCGGGGTCGAAGGGCGCGGCCGTGGTGATGATGGTGACGCGCGAGCGCGCGAGCGGCTTTTTCAGCGGCTGAAATGGTGAATCGACATAATGCGCCCAGCGATAGGGCGTCTCGTAGCCGATCGCCTGATAATACTCGCGCGTGCGCCGCATGTAGGGAATCGGCGCGTCGTCGTCGGGCGCGAAGCCGAATTGCTGGCCGGAATCCGCGTTCATCCTTCGTTTCTACCACGTCAGAGCTTGCGGCACACGGCCGTCTTCTGCACCACGTAATTTCGCGTGCTCATGCTGGCGTCGGCGCTGCCCGCGGCGAGCGAGGTGTGCCAGGTGCCAACGGCGACATCGCCGCGGCCCGCGATGGCGAACCACCAAATCGCAATCGGCGCCGCGATTCCGACGATGGCGATCAAGAGCCATGTGAGTAGCGCGCGTGTCATGAACGGGTCGATTTCCGCTTTAGGGGAACGGTTTCATGTTGCATGGGTGCTGTGCGGCATCACCGGCTGGCTTGCCGATTTCCTTTGCGGCAAACTGCTGTCGCGATTGGGGACGGGGAACATGGCGGGCATCGGCCGCACTGCGTTCAAGGTCTGGCTGACGGCGAGCATCGTCTGGATCATTACGGTCTGCGTTGCGGTCAATGCCGGCGGGTATTTTCCCGCGCATTACCAGACGGATTTCCCGCTGCGCGCGGATCTTGAGCCGTGGCAGAAAGAATGGTCGACGAGCGGCCCATTGCGGCATCCGCTTTACGAGATCATCCGCTCGCCCTCGGTGGAGAAACTTCCGCTCGAATTTCAATGGCGCGGCTATCAGGGAGCGCCCTGGAACCAGCACATTCATGCGCGCGAAATGCCGCAATATAACTTCCCGAGCGGCGAGACGCTCGACCTGCCGGCGGAATTGACCGACGCCGACCGCGACTACATCAAGCAATATTTCTGGGATCACCGCTGGAAGCGCTGGAAGGAAACGCTCGGGCCCTATGCGCGCGCGGCGATCTATCCGTCGCTCATTGCCTTCATGCTCCTGTGGCTCGTCAGGCAAGTCCGCACTACACTCAGCGGCAAGGAGTCAGAGCCGCCGCCGCGCCTGCCCTATTCGCCGCGGATGGAATGGCTTCGCAAGGTCACGCTCGCGGTGAGCGGCATCGAAATTCTGTTTTGGGTCGTTGTCGGCTTCCTCAACCAAAGGGAAGATCCGCAAGCGATCCTGGACGTGCTTTCGATCATGTTCGCCATCATGCTGCCGGCGCTCGCCGCGTTCGTGATGAGTCTCCTGCACCGCGGACCGCGCATGGCGGCGGCGCTCGCGGGCCTCGCGTTGTGGATGATGTTGCCGGAAGTGGCGATTCGAATTGCTCCGGCTTCCTGGCTGCCGAATTAGAACGGCGGCTTGAATTGTGGAACGTACCGGCCGTACGCCGAACGTGACACTCATCTTGCAGCAATTGCACGGACTTGGAGTGTCGTAATCGGTGCCGCAAAATCGCCGCCTTGAGGCCGTTTCTAAGGCGCGCAACAGGGACGAGGCGGGCACGTGGTTCGGGGTCGTGCGGTTTCTTTGCTTGCGCTGACGGCGCTCGCTGGCCTCGCTTCGCACGCTTTACGCGCCGATCCGTTGCCGGCCTGTCTCGGCGGCACTATCCCCACATCGCAGGAAGCAACGGGCGCGCACGACGGCGCGACGCTGCGGCTCGCCGACGGCCATGAAGTCAGGCTCGCCGGCGTCATCGCCGCGAGCGATATCGACGGCGATCAAACGGCGGTGACGCGCGCGACCGCGGCGCTCGACCGCCTCGTCGCCGGAAAACGCGTTCTCCTCCATTCGCTTCCCGAGGCCGCCGATCGCTATGGGCGGTTTCTCGCGCAGGTCGTGCTCGCCGACGAAACCGGCATTTGGGTGCAGGGACGTCTTGTCGCGGACGGAATGCTGCGTGTCGGACCGGAGGCGGGTGAGCCCGCTTGCAGCGAGGCTTTGATCGTCCAAGAGCGTACGGCACGCGCGGCCAAGGCGGGCCTTTGGGCGGAGCCGCACTTTGTTATCGAATCAGCGGATAATCTCGCCGCACTGAACGCGGCAATCGGACGTTTTGCCGTGGTCGAGGGCAGGGTTGCGCGCATTGGCGAGACGCCGAGCCGCACCTATATCGATTTCGGACGGCGCTACAGCGAGGATTTCACCATCACCATTCCACGTGCGTCGCGCGCCGCGTTTCAAGCCGCGGGCATTGATCTGAAGGCGCTCAGGGGCAAGCGGATCCGCGCGCGCGGCGTGCTGTTCTCTTCCGGCGGGCCGGCCATCGAGGTGCATAAACCCGCGTCCATCGAGATCGTTCAGGGCAGCGGCACATGAGCGCGCGCGAAGGCGAAGAAGAAGGCGGCCGTCGCGGCTTGCGGGCCGCAAGCCTGGCGGCGACGCTTGCGTGCGCGCTCTTTACCGCGTCCTGCGCGAGCGTTGACCTCGACCACTATGGCCTGTCGGAAGCATCCGCCGCGCGCGACGATGTCGCGAGTTCGCTGCCGCCCGACCAGCGCAAGGAACACGAACGTCTCGTTGCCGCTTACGGCGGCGTCTATCATTCTCCCGAGCTCGAAGCGCTGATTTCCCACACCGTGGACCGGCTGGTCGCGGCCTCCGAAAAGCCGGAGCTGAAATATCGCGTGACGCTCCTGAACTCGCCCGCGATCAACGCCTTCGCGCTGCCAAGCGGCACGCTCTACGTCACGCGCGGTCTTGTGGCGCTCGCCAACGACACCTCCGAGCTTTCCTCGGTGCTCGCGCATGAAATGGCGCATGTGATCGCGCGCCACGCCGCGATCCGCGAGGACCAGGTGCGGCAGGCGATGATCGTGAGCCGCGTGATTTCCGACGTGGTCAGCGATCCGGACCTCGGCGCGCTCGCGCTCGCCAAGAGCAAGATTTCGCTCGCGAGCTTCTCACGCGGGCAGGAGCTTGAGGCCGATGCCGTTGGCGTCGGCATTTCGGCGCGCGCCGGCTACGACGCTTATGGCGCCTCGCGTTTTCTCACTTCGATGAGCCGCTACGCCACGCTTCGCTCGAGCCCCGGCGGCCAGCCGGGTAACGGCAAGGATCAGGTCGACTTCATTTCGAGCCACCCCTCGACGCCGGAGCGCATTTCGATCGCCGTCGCCAATGCGAGCCAATACACGGCGCCTGGCAGCGGCGACCGCGAGAAGAAGGAATTTCTCGATGCCATTGACGGGCTCGTCTATGGCGACGACCCCAAGGAAGGCTTCGTGCGCGGGCGCGCCTTTCTGCACCCCAATCTCGGCTTCACCTTCACCGCGCCCGAGGGCTTCACGCTTGAAAACACGCCGCAGGCGGTGCTCGGCGCGACCTCTTCCGGACGGGAAGCGCTTCGCCTTGATGCGGTGCGGGTGCCGGCCACGACGCCGCTGCAGAGTTATCTCGCCTCCGGCTGGATCGACGGGGTCGATCAGAATTCGGTCGAGCAGCTTTCGCTCAACGGGTTTCCGGCGGCGACGGCGATCGCGCGCGGCGACCAATGGTCATTCCGGCTCTATGCGATCCGTTTCGGGAGCGATGTTTACCGGCTCGTGTTCGCCGCACGCGAGATCACGCCGCAGCTCGATCAGGCATTCCGAGTTTCGGCCGAGACCTTCCGCCGCGTGGGCGCGGACGAGGCGAAGAATGTACGGCCCTTGCGCGTCTCAGTCGTGCGCGTCGGGCTCGGCGACACGGTGGACAGGCTCGCGAAGCGCATGGTGGTGCCCGACCGGCAACTCGAGCGCTTTCTCGTGCTGAACGGGCTCGAGCGCGACGCCAAGCTCAAATTCGGCGACCGGGTGAAGATCGTCGTCGAGTGAACCTCGCGGCCTCGCGGCGGCCGCAATGAAAAAGGCCCGGCGAGAGCCGGGCCTTTTCATTCGGAGGATCGAAACGGTTCAGGCCGCTTCCTGCTCGTCGCCGGAATCGTCGGACGACTTCGCCGTGCGACGCGGGCCCTTCAGGAGATTGGTCTCGACCTGCTTCGCGGCTTCGGTCTCGGTGATGTCTTCCACCGCCGAAAGTTCGCGCACCATCCGGTCGAGCGCCGCCTCGTAAAGCTGGCGTTCGCTGTAGGACTGCTCCGGCTGGCTTTCCGAGCGGAAGAGGTCGCGCACGACCTCGGCGATCGAAATCAGATTGCCGGAATTGATCTTGGCCTCGTATTCCTGCGCGCGGCGGCTCCACATGGTGCGCTTGATGCGCGCGCGACCCTTCAGTGTGTCGAGCGCCTTTTTCACGATATCGGGGCCCGCGAGCTTGCGCATACCCACGGAGGCCGCCTTTGAGGTCGGCACCCGCAACGTCATCTTGTCCTTGGAGAAGGAGATGACGAAGAGTTCGAGCTTGTTGCCGGCGATTTCCTGCTCCTCGATGCGCACGATCTGGCCGACGCCGTGCGCCGGATAGACGATGTGCTCGTGCGTGCGGAAGCCCTGGCGGCTATGCGCGGCCTTCTTCGGCGGCACCGGGGCCGCTTTCACGGGCGCATGCCCCTTGGCCGGCGCGTGGTGGTGGGCTTTCGAGGTATGAGGACGGCTCTTTGACACGGTTTGACCCTTTGAACCTGTTTTCACGCGCTTTTGTCCCATCGGCCGATTCAACCGACAGTAAGCCCTTCCGCATCCGGCCCCTTAGGGCTGAAGGCGACCAAGGAACACCGCGACTTGGGCTTCAGTTCCGAGATGGAGGGCTCCAAAGGAGCGCCAAAGACCGGCGGATTCGTTCGATGATTATGGCAATATAGCACAAATTGGCCAAAAATCAATGGGTTGCGGGTCCCTGGCCGGCCCGAACAAGAAGCAAGGTTAAGGCGGCAACCGCCGATTGCCGATAATTTTCAGTCGCCCTTGCCCGGCTTCGGCGAGAAATACTTGTCCTTGTCGGGTTTATCGTCCCATTCCTTGGCATCGTCCGGCGGCTCGCGCCCGACCGTAATATTGGGCCAGACCTTGGCGTATTCAGCGTTCAGCGCCAGCCACTTTTCGAGCCCCGGCACCGTATCGGGCTTGATGGCATCGACCGGGCATTCGGGCTCGCAGACGCCGCAATCGATGCATTCGTCGGGATGAATGACGAGCATGTTCTCGCCCTCGTAGAAGCAATCTACGGGGCAGACTTCGACGCAATCCATATATTTGCATCGAATGCATTTATCGTTGACGACGTAAGTCATGCTGGGGACATATAAGGGGCGAAGCGGCCTAGCGCACGCTTTTCTCTCTCGCAAGCGAGTTCGCTGCCGTTCGCGAATGACCGGCTTGATCGAGATCGTCGTAGAGGCGCCTGGCTTCTTCCGAGCCGCCGCGGCGCATGGCGAGACCCGCGATCCGCAGCACGCGCACTGAATTCGCGCGCGCAATCGTCAACACGTCGCCCGGACGAACCGCGTGGCCGGGCGCTTCGATCCGCCTGCCGTTGAGCCGGACGTAGCCGGAAGCGGCGAGGTTTGCCGCGAGCGTACGGGTCTTCACCAGACGCGCATGCCATAGCCAGCGATCGAGGCGTTGACGGTTTCCTTCCACGAGAACTTCAGCTCTCGTTTTTCTGTGCCGCTTCGAGGCGGGCCTTCAGCTCAAGAAGCGCGGCGAAGGGCGAGTTGGGATCGATCGGCCGTTCGCGCTCGCGATGCGGCGCACGCGGGCGCTCGTTACGCCGGGAATCGCGCTCGGGATGACGCCCGCGGCGCGGCCGCTCACGCTTGCCGCCTTCGGCCGGCTTTGCTTGTGCCGGCGCGGGCTCGACGGCCTCGGGAGCCGGCGATGCGGCGGGCTGCGGCGGAATGGCGGCGTGCGCCTTGCGGGCATGATGCGGGCGCTTGTTCGGGCGATGCTCGCTCTTGGGCCGCCCCGGACGCCAGACTTCGATCATGGCGGGTTCAGAAGTCGCCTCGGCCGCTGGCGGCGCGGGCGCCTGCGTTTCGTCTGCGGCGGTCGTTTCGGGCGGAACAGGTTCTTGTGCGGGGTTCGCGGCTTCGGGCGGCGACTCCGCCGGCTCGTCAACCTCGCTCACCGCCGGCTCGATCGAAGGCGTTTCGGCCGCCGGGATCTCTCCCGCTTCGGGAGCGGAGGCGCCATTCGTTGCGGGCTCCGGTTTTTGTTCAGGCGGGGGCGCCGGCCGGCGCTCCATGCGATAACCGAGCGCGCGCAAGATCGCGGAGAAATCCTCGCCCGCGCAGCCGGCGAGTGAAGTCATGGCGACGGTGACGGTGAAGCCGCGGCCGTCGGCCGCGCCCGCGGGCTTCTCGCCCGAGAGGCCAGGCCGCCAGGAAAGCGCAGGGCGGATGAGATCCGCGAGCCGCTCGAGAATGTCGACGCGGAGCGCGCGCGATCCGCAGACGCGATAACCGGCGGCGCGATAGAGGGGCTTTGCGATCTCGGGATCGACGGGAATCGAGGTGCGCCCGCCCGCCGCAAGCGCCGGCAGTTCGGACATTCCCTTCTGGTTGAGGCCGCCATGTTTCAGGCCCCACAGGAGGAGGCTCAGCGCGCGCGGTGCCGGTTTCAACAGGAGCGGCATATAGATGTGATAGGCGCCGAAACGGACGCCATGAGCGCGCAGCCCCGCGCGCGCGGGCTGGTCGAGGCCTTTCACCTCTTCGGCGACTTTTTGGCGCTCCAGCACGCCGAGCGCTTCGACGAGCTGAAAGGCAACGCCTCGCGCAATGCCCGTAATCTCCTCGGCCTTGCCGAGGGCGGTGAGCGGCCCCAGCAATTTCTCGATATGCGCCTTCAGCCAGAGAGCGAGCCGCGCATCGACGCTGTCGCGCGCGGGGCCGGTCAGCTGCTCGTCGGCGAGAATGCGAAAGCGCGGCTCCAGACTATTTTCGCTCGCGATCAGGCGGGCGACCGGCTCGCCCACCCAGCGGATGGTGCCGTCGGCCGCAAGCACAAAGCGCTCGTCGGGAGATTCCGCGAGCCTCGCCGCGCGCGATTCAATTTCGCCGGCGAGCACCTTTTGCGCCGCGCCCCTGAGCGCCTTCGCGTCCGGCTCGTTGGAGGAATCGGCCGGAGCGAATTCGAAGCCCGAGAGATGGCCGATGACGTGGCCTTCGACGACCACGTCGCCCGTCTTGTTGATTTCGGTTTCCAATATTGCGTTCTCTCTCAGGCGCCGCGTGAGGACGCTGGTGCGCCGGTCCACGAAACGCTGGGTAAGCCGTTCGTGCAAGGCGTCGGAGAGCCTGTCCTCGATGCTGCGCGTGACGCCTTGCCAATGCGCCGGATCGTCGAGCCAATCCGGCCGGTTGGCCGCGAAAGTCCAGGTGCGGACAAGCGCGATGCGGTTGGAGAGGGTGTCGATATCACCATCGGTTCTGTCAGCCTGCGCGACCTGGCGTGCCATCCAGTCGGACGCAATTCTACCCTCGCGCATGAGAAATCCATAGAGGGTCATCACGAGTTCCGCGTGCGCCGCGGGCGCGATCTTGCGGTAGTCGGGGATCTGACAGACTCCCCACAACCGTTCGACAGCGGCGGGCGTGGTCGCGAGCGCCATGATTGCGTCGTCCTTCGCCGCGCGCTCGAGCACCAGCACATCATCGGCAAGCGGCGCGCGCGTCAATCCTTCCTCGCGCGGCGTCTGCGACAGGCTGTCGAGGAGCGCCCCGACGGAGCGGAAGTCGAGCTTTGTATTGCGCCACTGCAGGATGCGCACGGGTTCGAACGTGTGGCTCTCCAGCCGTTCGACGATTTCCGCATCGAAGGGGGGACAGCGGCCGGTGGTGCCAAATGTGCCGTCGCGCGAAGCGCGCCCCGCGCGGCCGGCGATCTGCGCCAGTTCGGAAGGATTGAGCTGCCGGAACTGATAGCCGTCGAATTTGCGGTCCGAGGCGAAGGCGACGTGATCGACGTCGAGGTTGAGGCCCATGCCGATGGCGTCGGTGGCGACCAGATAATCGACGTCGCCGGATTGGTAGATCTCGACCTGGGCGTTCCGCGTGCGCGGCGACAGCGCGCCAAGCACGACGGCCGCACCGCCGCGCTGGCGGCGGATCAATTCGGCGATCGCATAGACCTCTTCCGCCGAAAAAGCGACGATCGCCGAGCGGCGCTGCAACCGCGTGATCTTCTTTTCGCCCGCGAAAGTGAGCTGCGAAAGCCGCGGCCGTTGGACGACGTCGATGCCTGGCAAAAGCCGCTCAACGAGCCCGCGCATGGTGGCGGCGCCAAGCAGGAGCGTCTCCTCGCGGCCGCGGCGGTTGAGCAGGCGATCGGTGAAAAGGTGGCCGCGCTCGAGGTCGCTCGCGAGCTGCACTTCGTCGACGGCGAGAAAGGCAACGTCGAGATCCTGCGGCATCGCCTCGACGGTGGCGACCCAGAAGCGCGGATTCGGCGGCTTGATTTTTTCCTCGCCGGTGATCAGCGCAACGGCGTCGGCGCCCACCCGCTCGATCGCGCGGTTATAGACCTCGCGCGCCAAGAGCCGCAGCGGCAGGCCGATCATGCCGGACGAATGCGCGAGCATCCGCTCGATCGCGAGATGCGTCTTGCCGGTGTTGGTGGGTCCGAGGACGGCGGTGACGCCGCGGCCGCGCTGGGCGGGCGGAGGTTTCATGGGTAACCGGTGCCGATGGCCGAGGCGTAGCGGATTTTCTGTATCATAATGTGACGCTTCCGGCCGGTTCTTGAGGGCGCTGTGAAGAATGTGGAACGGGTCTCGAACGAATCGCGCCCGAATCGCTGACTCGCTCCGAGTCCAGATTCGTTCCGTCTAGATGTTGGGGCCCGATCCGGGCGCGACACCATCGCTGCGATGGGCCGCGTAAAATTCGCTCCATTGCGGCAAGCAGCGGTTAATTCCGCCCGATCGCGGGCGAGTGCCTCGAAATTGCTACCGGGCCGGGGGGCTAGCCGCCTGCTGGTCGCTGGCGGTGGCCGAAAACGTTTCGGCCTCGACAACGGCCACGCCCACCAGCGTCGCGATCGAGACGCGAATCGGAAACAACACCCGCGTGCCGGCGACGGGCGCCAGCCACACGAAGATGTTCTTGTTGTCCTCCATGTACTTCACCTGCAGCCGCGAGGCGCGGTGGCCGGCGATCGGCCGGTAATCGACGCGGCAGACCAGCATCGGGCCGCTATAGCCCTTCACGTCCTTCGCGGTTTCGGTGCGCTCGTAGGAAAACACCAGGTCGTAGCGCTGGCGGCCATCGAAAATCGAGACGGTGCGGTTGCAGGAATCGTGCGCGAGCATGTCGCCGTTGCCGGGAACCGAAATGATCGCCGCGCTCATCGGATCGACCACGCCCTTGCGGTTGTCCTCGGTCACCGGAACGCGATCATCGGCGGGCGGCGTCGGCGGCGAGACGGCGAATTGCGTGACGGTATTGTCGGCGAGCGAAATGCGGATTTCCTCCGACTTCTTGTCGGTCTCCGAAGTGGAGGTGTAGGTCAGCGGCGAGACTCTGCCGTTGACGAAGTTGCCGCGCGAGGCGGCCGAGCCCTCGCCCTTCGACACGAGACGCGCAAGGCCCGTCACCTTGGCGCTGCCGGCGGCCGCGTATCCGTCGTCGGTGAGGTTGACGATGATCGCGGCCTTGCCGATCTCGATGCCTTTTATGTCGGCGAGCGGAGTGAGCGAGGCGCGGTAGCGGACCTCGAGCCGCGCCTCGGCGAGGGCGGGCGTCGCGGCCAGGAACAGAAGTGTTGCGGCTGAAATCGCGGTGCGGGATCGCATGATCAACCTTTGGCGGCAGCAGCGGAAGCCATGGCGGCTCGTCTCAAAACAAACTCTACCGCACTTCCGGCGCCAGCGCCGCGCTGAAATTTTCGGTGGGACCTGAATGCGTCGGAACTGTGACCCCACCCGCTTGACGCTTCTCCGCGAGGCCCCTAAGAGGAGCGCCGTTCCGGCGAGGCCGGATTTCATCAAAGGTCTGGTCATGTCACGGCGCTGCGATCTCACCGGCAAGACGGTACTCGTCGGTCACAAGGTGAGCCACTCCAACATCAAGACAAAGCGGCGCTTTCTGCCGAATCTGTGCAATGTCACATTGCAGAGCGATGCGCTCGGCCAGCGCGTGCGGCTCCGCATCAGCGCCAATGCCCTGAAATCCGTCGATCATCGCGGCGGCCTTGATGCATTTTTGATCAAGGCGCGCGAGAGCGAGCTTTCGCCGAAGGCGCGCGAACTCAAGCGCAAGATCGAAAAGAAGATCGCGGATAAGTCCGCGGCTTAACCCGCCTCGGCTTGCGATCCGTCTAAATCGCTCAGGCAACGCGCCGGCGCTTGACCGGCCGGCTCGCCGCCATTTGCATTTGCGCCTCTTCGTCGAAAAGCTCCGCAAGCTTCTCGGTCATGGCGCCGCCGAGTTCCTCGGCGTCGACGATCGTGACCGCGCGCCGGTAGTAGCGCGTCACGTCGTGGCCGATGCCGATCGCGATCAGTTCCACCGGCGAGCGGGTCTCGATCTCGTTGATGACGTAGCGGAGATGCCGCTCGAGATAATTGCCGGGGTTCACGGAGAGGGTTGAATCGTCGACCGGGGCGCCGTCGGAGATCATCATCAGAATTTTGCGGCTTTCGGGACGGGCCAAGAGGCGCCGGTGCGCCCAGTCGAGCGCTTCGCCGTCGATGTTTTCCTTGAGCAGCCCCTCGCGCATCATCAAGCCGAGATTCTTGCGCGCGCGCCGCCAGGGCGCGTCGGCGGATTTGTAGATGATGTGGCGGAGATCATTGAGCCGGCCGGGATTGACCGGCTTGTTCGCGGCCAACCACGCCTCGCGCGACTGGCCGCCTTTCCACGCGCGCGTGGTGAAGCCGAGGATTTCCACCTTCACGCCGCAGCGCTCGAGCGTGCGGGCAAGAATGTCGGCGCAAGTCGCCGCCACCGTGATCGGCCGGCCGCGCATCGAGCCGGAATTATCGAGGAGAAGCGTCACCACCGTGTCGCGGAAGTCGGTATCGCGCTCGCGCTTGAAGGAAAGCGGCTGAAACGGATCGACGATGATGCGCGGAAGCCGCGAAGTGTCGAGCATGCCTTCCTCAAGATCGAATTCCCAGGCGCGGTTTTGCTGGGCGAGGAGCCGCCGCTGCAGGCGGTTGGCAAGGCGGGCGACCACGCCCTGCAAATGCTGCAGCTGCTTGTCGAGGTACGAGCGAAGGCGCGACAGCTCCTCGGGGTCGCACAATTCCTCGGCGCCGATCGTCTCATCGAAGCGCGTCGAGAAGGCGCGGTAATCGGGGCCGCGCGGTTCGTTGGAAAGCGGATGCCGCGGCCGCCACGGCTCGCCGGCCTCGCGCGAATCGCCGGCGTCGACATCCTCCGGCCGTTCGGCGGAAGGCGCCTCCTCGCTTTCGGTGGCGGCGTCGGACGTGTCGTCGGCGGCAAGTTTCTGGTCCTCGGCGGCGGTGCTTTCGCTCGAATCGTCGCGCTCGGCGCCGCCTTCCTGGCCGGCCTGGTCCTCGCCTTGGTCCTCGTCGTCGGAATCCTCTTCTTCGCGGTCGGTGCGCCGCTGCTCGCCCATTTCGAGCGAGGACAAGAGATCGTGCACGATCTCGCCGAAGGCGCGCTGGTCCTCGACCTCGTCGAGGAGGCGGGTAAGCTCGCGCGCGGCGCGCTTTTCGACGAAATCGCGCCACAGCTCCACGACCTTGCGGGCGGCGGCGGGCGGCGCCTCGCCGGTCAGCCGCTCGCGCACGAGCATGGCGAGCGCGTCCTCGATCGGGGCGTCGGCGCGGTCGCTGATCTCGGCGAAATGGCCGCGGGTGTAGCGGTCCTCGAGCATGGCGGAGAGGTTAAAAGCGACGCCATTCATGCGGCGCGCCCCGATCGCTTCGACGCGCGCCTGTTCCACGGCTTCGAACACGGCTCTTGCGGTCTCGCCCTCGGGCAGCATGCGACGGTGGATCGCGGGGTTGTGGCAGGCGAGCCTGAGCGCCATCGAATCGGCGTGGCCGCGGAGGATTGCGGCGTCGGCCTTGGTCATGCGGCGGGGCGGCTCCGGCAGGCGGACACGGGCCGGTGAGACGATGGGCTTCTCGGCGGCGTAGCCGACTTCGAGTTCGGGCTTGCCGGCGATCGCGCGCAGGCACGCGGAAACCGCGCGCTTGAACGGCTCGGTGGGCGGCTCGGCGCTTTTGCTCTTGATGGTATTCGGGATCGACATTTCAGCTCAGCGCGACATTCACCGTCGACTCGGGCAGGTCGCGGCCAAAGCAGCGCTGGTAGAATTCGGCGACGATCGGCCGCTCGAGCTCATCGCATTTGTTGACGAAGGTGAGCCGGAAGGCGAGGCCGATGTCGCCGAAAATCTCGGCGTTCTCCGCCCAGGTGATCACCGTGCGCGGGCTCATCACGGTCGAGATGTCGCCGTTGATAAAGGCGGAGCGCGTGAGATCCGCGACGCGCACCATCTTCGAAACCGTCTCGCGGCCTTCGGGCGTGCGGTACTGGCGCGCCTTGGAGGTGACGATGTCCACTTCCTTGTCGTGCGGCAGATAGTTCAGCGTGGTCACGATCGACCAGCGATCCATCTGCCCCTGATTGATCTGCTGGGTGCCGTGATAAAGGCCGGTGGTGTCGCCGAGGCCGACGGTGTTGGCGGTCGCAAACAGCCGGAAGGCGGGATGCGCGCGGATCACCTTGTTCTGGTCGAGAAGCGTGAGCTTGCCCGAAACCTCGAGCACGCGCTGGATCACGAACATCACGTCCGGCCGCCCGGCGTCGTATTCGTCGAAGCAGAGGGCGACGTTCCGCTGCAAGGCCCACGGCAGAATGCCGTCGCGGAATTCCGTGACTTGCTGGCCCTCTTTCAGCACGATCGCGTCCTTGCCGACGAGGTCGATACGGCTGATGTGGCTGTCGAGATTGACGCGGACGCACGGCCAGTTCAGCCGCGAGGCGACCTGCTCGATGTGGGTGGACTTGCCGGTGCCGTGGTAGCCGGCGACCAGCACCCGGCGGTTATGGGCAAAGCCCGCGAGGATGGCGAGCGTCGTGTCGCGGTCGAAGACGTAATCCGGATCGAGATCCGGCACATGTTCCTCGGCCGCGGAGTAGGCCGGGACTTCGAGGTCGACATCGAGGCCGAAAACCTGGCGCACCGACACCTTCATGTCGGGCAGAGGGGCAGTCGTGTTCAAAGCGTTCATGCGTCACGTCCGGCCGCGATGGCGGCGGGTTCAAATCAACAACCGAAGCAGGACCTTAGGAACTTAGCAGAATCCGGCCTGCTTGAGATAGTTATAGGCTTGGATGATTTCCCGAAGCCGATCCTCGGTCGAGCGGTCCCCGCCATTCGCGTCGGGGTGGTGAATTTTCACTAACTCCTTGAATCGAGACTTGATTTCGGTAGTCGAGGCATTGATTTCAAGCGCCAGTACCGCGAACGCCTTGCGTTCCGCATTGCGGATGGTGCGGCCCTCGGGAACCGAGGACGCCGGCCGGGCCATTCCGCCCAATTCCTCGATAAACCGGAAGGGATCGTGCCAGCGGACGTTCTCGAAACCCAAACCGGCATTGGGGGCATTTCGTTCCTCAGCCGTGCGGGCGGTTCGGGCGCCCATGCGCCAGGTCGGCCGGTGACCGGTGATCGCGTCCTTTTGATAAGCCGACACCGCGTCTTCGCCCATGCCGGCAAAATAATTATAGGCCTGATTGTATTCGCGCACGTGTTGGAGACAGTAGTGCCAATACTCGCCCTCGTGGCCGCGGCCTTTCGGCGCGCGGTGCGCGCCGGCCTCCTGGCAGCCGGCCCACTCGCAACGCGGGCAGTCGGGTTTGACGCGCTCGGCTCGATCGCGCTTCAGCCGCAGGCGGTCGAAAATGGGTGAGTCGAGTTTCATAGCCGGATTATGGGCATGCGATCGTGGCCGCACAAGCAACTGAAGTTTTCTTTATAATGCTTCGCGATTGACATTTCATTGATGCTTGACAGGCGAAATTTTCCGGCAGCGCGCATGACCACGGTCGACCGAATCCGCAATACACTCACCGAGAAGCTCGCGCCTGAGCGGCTCGAAGTTCTCGACGAGAGCGCGCTGCATGCGGGCCATGCCGGCGCCGTGCCCGGCAAGACGACGCATGTGCGCGTGCGCGTCGTCTCGGCGGCATTTTCCGGCAAAAGCCGGATCGAGCGGCACCGGCTCGTCAACGATCTTATGGCGTCCGAAATCGCCGCCGGCCTGCACGCGCTCGCGATCGAGGCGCGGGCGCCGGGCGAATGATCACGCCGCCTGCTCGGCAGGCTTCGTCTCGGGCCGCTTCAAGGGCGTCACCTTCAACGCCGTAATCCGGTTTCGCGTCTTTCGCAGCACCTGAAAGCGGAAGCCGTGGAAGGTGAAGGTCTGCCCGGGCTCCGGGATCAGCCGCGCTTCGTGGATGACGAGGCCCGCGATCGTCGTCGCCTGTTCGTCGGGCAAATTCCAGTCCATGGCGCGGTTGAGATCGCGGATCGGCACGCCGCCATCGACGGTCACCGAGCCGTCGGCCTGCGGGCGGAGGCCGCTTACGGAAATATCGTGCTCGTCGGAAATGTCGCCGACGATTTCCTCGATGATGTCCTCGAGGGTCACAAGCCCCATCACCTCGCCGTATTCGTCGACGACGAGCGCGAAGTGGGTCTTGCGCTTGCGGAAGGCCTTGAGCTGGTCGGCCAGGCTCGTGGTGTCGGGGACGAACCAGGGTTCGAGCGCGATCGCCGCGATATCGATCTTGCTTTCGTCGCCGCCGACGGCGTCGAGCTCGCGCAGCAGGTCCTTGGCGTGGATCACGCCGACGATGTTCTCGGGCGTGCCGCGCCAGATCGGCAGGCGCGTATAGGCAGAGGCCAAGACCTCGCTCACGACCTTCTCGGGCGGGTCGTCGGCGTTGATCGTCGCCATTTTGGTGCGATGGATCATGACGTCGGAGACTTCGAGCTCGCGCAAGTCGAGTACGCCGCCGAACATGTCGCGGTCGTCCTTTTTGACTTCGCCCTCGCGATGCAGAAGATCGACCGCGCCGCGCAACTCGTCATGGCCACTGAGCACGTTTTCGGTGGTCCTGAGCTTGACGCCCAGGAGGCGCAGCGACCAGCCGACGATCTTCTCGATCGTGATCGTGACCGGCGAAAGCACCCGCACGATCCAGTAGATCGGCCGTGCGATCATCAAGGAAACGCGATCGGGATGGTTGATCGCGACGGTTTTCGGCATGACCTCGGCGAACACCACGATGATCACGGTCATGATCGCGGTCGCATAAAAGATGCCGACCTCGCCGAACCACAGCAGCAGAATTCCGGTCGCGAGCGACGAGGCGGCGACGGCGGCGACATTGTTGCCCAAAAGAATCGCGCCGATCAGCTGTTCGCGCGCCGCGAGCAGGCGGTTGATGATCTTCGCGCGCTTGTCGCCGTGCTGGGCCAGCGCATGCATGCGCGCGCGCGAGGAAGCCGTGAGCGCGGTCTCGCTGCCGGAGAAGAAGAACGAGGCGAGAAGGCAGACAACGACCGCGACGAGCGAGGCGATCTCAAAGGGGGTCATGGGCCATATATCTAAGAACTGTCCCGCGCCGCGTCGAGCGTCTCGCGAACAGCCTGAATCTCAATGCCTTGCGCGATTTCCGTCTTGCCGATGCCGCGCGCGAGGATGAACACAAGGGCGCCGTCCCGGACCTTCTTGTCCTGCGCCATCAAAGCGAGGAGGGCGTCGGTGCCGGGCAGTTCGCCGGCGATGTCGGAGAGGCGCGTGGGCAGGCCGACGGCGGCCAGGTGCGCCGCGACGCGATCCGCATCCTCGCGGCGGCAGAGGCCGAGCTTCGCCGACAGACGGAAGGCGAGCACGAGGCCGACCGCCACCGCCTCGCCATGCAACAGGCGTTCGGAATAGCCGGTCGCGACTTCAAGCGCGTGCCCGAACGTATGGCCGAGGTTGAGAAGCGCGCGCTCGCCGGCTTCCCGCTCGTCGCGGCCGACGATCGCCGCCTTGGCGCGGCAGCTTTCGGCGACGGCGCGAACGCGGTCAGGGCCGCCGGCAAACACGCTCTGCCAATTCTTCTCGAGCCAGGCGAAGAGCGGCTCGTTATTGATGAGGCCGTATTTGGCGACCTCCGCATAGCCCGCGCGGAATTCGCGCGGCGGCAGGCTGTCGAGAAGGTCCGTATCGGCGATCACCAAAACCGGCTGGTGAAAGGCGCCGACGAGATTTTTCCCGCGTGGCGTGTCGATGCCGGTCTTGCCGCCGACGGAGGAATCGACCTGGGCGAGCAGCGTGGTCGGTATCTGCACGAGATCGATGCCGCGAAGGACGGTCGCCGCCGCGAAGCCTGCGAGGTCACCGATCACGCCGCCGCCAAGCGCGATCACAAGGCCGCCGCGCTCGATTTTCGCCTGCAACAGCGCATCGACGACGCGCTCATAGGTCGGAAAACTCTTGGAGCTTTCGCCCGGCCGCACGATGACCGAAGTGGGTTCGATGCCGGCGGCGGATAGCGCCTGCCGGCAGGGATCGAGATAAAGTTTCGCCACGGTCTCGTCGGCGACGACCGCGGCCTTGGCCTTCGGTTTCCTGCGCGCGATGCGGGCGCCGGCTTCGGCAAGCAGGCCGCCGCCGATCACGATGTCGTAGCCGCGCTCGCCGAGATCGACGCGCACGGTTACCGGCGCGGCCACTGGTTTTGCGGTTTTGCCCGCGGCCGCGGTCATGGCCGCGCTCCGGCGGGTGCTGCCGCGTCTTCCTCGGAGAGCTTTTGCGCGAGCGCTTTCACCAGCGCTTCCACCACCGCCTCGTGCGGAACGTCGAGCGAAGTGACGGTGATGTCGGCCTCGGCATAAGCGGATTCGCGCTCGGCCAGGAGCCGCTTCAGGACGGCCTCGGGGTCGGCGACGCGAAGAAGCGGCCGGTCGTTCTTGCGCTTCACCCGCCGCAACAGGAGGTCGAGGTCGGCCTTGAGCCAGACCGAAAACGCGCGCGCGCGAACGAGCGCGCGCGTGTCCGGGTTTACGAAGGCGCCGCCGCCGGTCGCGATCACCTGCGGGCCCTTGCCCAACAGGCGCGCGATCACGCGCGCTTCGCCGGCGCGGAAATAAGGCTCGCCATGCTGGGAGAAAATATCGGCGATCGACATGCCGGCGGCGGCCTCGATCTCCTGGTCGGCATCGACGAACTCGATACCAAGATAGGCCGCGAGCCTGCGGCCGATCGAAGTCTTGCCCGAACCCGGCATGCCGACGAGCACGATCGAGCGCGCGCCTAGCCGCCTGCGCAACGCGGCTGGCGCCGTCGTTTGTTGATCGTTGCGGGCGCTGCCCGGCATGATTGTCTTGCCTCGCTTTCGGCGCCGGAAACTACACCAACGCGGCGCTGTAGCAACGGCGCTTGCCAGAGAACGTTAAACATGTCCCTACTCGGCGGGGCGCGCTAGCCGAGTCGGATCGGGAAATGCCGAGCCTCGTCAGACTTCTTGCCGTTATCGGAGTGATCGCCGGCGTGGTTTACGGCGGCCTGTGGTCGCTCGCCCATCTCGTGGATCCGAAGCCGCGGGAAATGACCATCACCATTCCGCAGGACCGGCTCGTCAAGTGAAGCCGAAACGAAAAGCGACGCCGGATGATCGCGACCGCGGCGCGATCGAACTCTTTCTCGACATGATCGCGACGGAACGCGGCGCCAGCCGCAACACGATCGAAGCCTATCGCCGCGATCTCGACGACTACGCCGAGTTCCTGGCGGCAAAAGCACGCCGGGTGGCGAGCGCCGATAGCGACGACGTGCGCGCGTATCTTGCCTCACTCGCCAAGCGCGGAATGGCGGCGGCGTCCTCGGCGCGAAAGCTCTCGGCGATCCGGCAGCTGCATCGCTTTCTTTACGCCGAAGGCAAACGCAAGGACGATCCGGCCGCCGTTCTCGAAGGGCCGCGGCGCGGGCGGGCGCTGCCCAAGGTGCTTTCGGTCGAGGACGTCACGCGCCTGTTCGACGCCGCGCATGGCGCCGCCGCGAAGGCAGGCGGCCGCCGCGCCGAGCAATTGCGGGCGCTTCGCCTCGTTTGTCTCCTCGAGGCGCTTTACGCCACCGGCTTGCGCGTCTCGGAATTGATCACGCTGCCGGCGGCCGCCGCGCGCGCCGAAGGCGGAACGATCACGGTGCGCGGCAAGGGCGGCAAGGAGCGGCTCGTGCCGCTCGGCAAGGCGGCGCAGAAAGCGATGCGCGACTACCGCAAGGGTCTGGCCGAAGCGAAGCTCGGCGAGTCGCGCTGGCTTTTCCCCTCTTTCGGCGAGAGCGGCCATCTCACGCGCCAGCACGTCGCGCGCGAATTGAAGGAGCTTGCCGCCGCCGCCGGCCTCGATCCGCGCAAGATGAGCCCGCACGTCCTGCGGCATGCCTTCGCGAGCCATCTGCTCGCCAATGGCGCCGATCTGCGGGTGGTGCAGACGCTGCTCGGCCACGCCGACGTTTCGACCACCCAGATCTACACCCATCTTCTCGACGAGCGGCTGAAGAGCCTCGTCCGCGATCTGCATCCGCTGGCCGAGGATTAAGGAAGGCCGCCGCTTTTCGGCCCCTGATCCTTGACTCCGACCCTTGCCCGCGGGCAGCTTCCGCCGCCGCGACGCGTTTGGGTCGCATTGTCTGTTCATGCGCACATATCTCGATTTCGAAAAGCCGGTCGCGGAACTCGACGCCAAAATCGAGGAATTGCGCGCGCTTGCGGCTTCCGGCGAAGGCGTTGCGATCAGCGACGAAATCGGCCGCCTGGAGGGCAAGGCGAACCTGGCGCTCAAGGATCTCTATGCCGGCCTCAGCCCCTGGCAAAAGACCCAGGTCGCGCGCCATCCGCAGCGGCCGCATTTCTCCGACTATGTCGAGCACATGTTCACCGAGTTCACGCCGCTCGCGGGCGACCGCAAATTCGCCGAGGATGCCGCGATCCAGGGCGGCTTCGCCCGCTTTCGCGGCGAAAGCGTGTGCGTGCTCGGCCACGAGAAAGGCTCGACCACGGAAGCGCGCATCAAGCACAATTTCGGCATGGCGCGGCCGGAGGGATACCGCAAGGCGGTGCGGCTGATGGAGCTCGCCGACCGTTTCGATATTCCGGTGATCAGCCTCGTCGATACGGCCGGCGCCTATCCCGGCGTCGACGCCGAGGAACGCGGCCAGGCCGAGGCGATCGCGCGCTCGACCGAGGCGTGTCTCGCGCTCGGCGTTCCCAATGTCGCGGTGATCATCGGCGAGGGCGGCTCGGGCGGCGCCATTGCGATCGCGACGGCGAACGTCGTGCTGATGCTCGAGCACGCGATCTACAGCGTGATCTCCCCCGAAGGCGCCGCCTCGATCCTGTGGCGCGACACTTCGAAAGCGCAGGAGGCCGCCACCAACATGAAGATCACGGCCCAGGATCTCGCCCGCCTCGGGATCGTGGACGCCATCGTGCCGGAGCCGACCGGGGGCGCCCATCGCCACATGGCCGCCATGATTACCGCAACCGCGGAGGCGGTCGCCGCCGCCCTCAACAGCCTGAAGGGCCTCACGCGCGAGGAAGTTAAGGCCCGGCGGCAGCAGAAATTCCTGGCGATAGGCCGGAATCTCTGATTCCGGCCGGTTCCCGCTATTCACCACCGCGCGAACAGGCCGGTTCCCCGCTTGCGGTAACCCGATGGCAAGAGTAACGATTTAGCCAATCATGGTGGGTGACGTTTACGGGCTCATCAATCGTATTGCGTTGAGCCGTGCCATGCTTTTCCGCGCTCGTGCGGCGGTCATGGCTGCGGGGTGCGCGCTTGCGCTCTCAGGATGCCTTCCCGGCAGCGGCGGCATGCTCGTCGGCGAAAAAGCGACCCGCCCCATTTCCAATGAAATGGCCGAGCTGATCGAGAAAAAGGGGATGGCGAAAGAAACGCCGATCCTCATCCGCATCTTCAAGGAAGAGTCCGAACTCGAAATCTGGAAACAGACGAAGGAAGGCCAGTACGACCTCCTGAAGACGTATCCGATCTGCCGCTGGTCGGGCGAACTCGGACCCAAGCTCAAGGCCGGCGATCGTCAGGCTCCCGAAGGCTTTTACATGATCACGCCGGGGCTGATGAATCCGAACTCCGCTTATTACCTCGCCTTCAACATGGGCTTTCCCAACGCCTTCGACCGCTCGCTCGGCCGTACCGGCGCCAATCTGATGGTGCACGGCGACTGCTCTTCGTCCGGCTGTTACGCCATGACCGACGAGCAGATCGGCGAGATCTTCGCGCTCGCGCGCGAGGCATTCGAAGGCGGCCAGCGCGCCTTCCAGGTGCAGGCCTATCCCTTCCGCATGACCGCCGAAAACATGGCCAAGCATCGCGACAATCCGAACATCGCCTTCTGGCGCATGCTGAAGGAGGGCAACGACCATTTCGAAGTGACGCGGTTGGAGCCGAAGGTCGAGGTCTGCAACAAGCGCTACGTGTTCAATGCGATCCCCTTCGATCCCACGCAGACCTTCAATGCGGAACGCGCCTGCCCGGTCTACGATCAGCCGGTGGATGTCGTCGAGGCCGTGCGGGCGAAGCGCGAAGCCGACAATAAAGAATATTCGGCGCTCGTCTCACGCGGGATCAAGACCGCCCCCGTACTCACCCACCGCGACGGCGGGATGAATCCGGCGTTCGCCGCGAAATTCCCCGAACGCAATCCGATGAACAATCAGCCGCAGACCGCGTCGCTGCTGCCGTCCACCCCGCAGACGGCGCCGGATATGTCGCAGGATGTGACGTCCGCGACGCCGAGGGTTTCGCCGGCCATCGCCGAAAAAGAACCGGTACCGGCGAACGATTCGCGCAAGACCGCGCGCACCGACCAGAAGAACGACAGCGCCGCCCCGAAACAAAGCCGGCTCAGCAAGGTCGGCGCCTGGTTCGGGATCGGCCGCAAAAGCGACGATCAGAAGCAGCAGGCAAAGGCGCAGCCGGCGGTGCAGCAAACGGCTCCGCATGAAGCGCCGGCGACAAAGGCCATTCCCGCTTCCAAGCCCGCGGACGAAACGCCTGACAACGGCAGCATGAAGGGCGCGACGCCCATTCTGAGCGCCGGCGGCCTTTCCTACCGCTAAAATCCGTCTGGAATTATCGCAACGCCCGCGCGTAACCGCGGGCGGCTCATGCCTCAGGCCAGGCGGCCGTGGCAGTGCTTGTATTTTTTGCCAGAGCCGCAGGGGCAGGGCTCGTTTCTGCCCACCTTGCCCCAGCTCGCCGGATCGTTGGCGTTGCGCGGCGCCGGATTCGATCCGCTGATCGCCATCGCGGGCTGCGCCGGCGTTTGCGCGGGCGCGAGCGACAATTCGTCCTCGCCGGTCTGCGGATTGACGTGGTGCGCCTGCATCGGCGGCAACGGCTCCATCGGCGGCGGCTGGCTCATGACCTCGACGCGCATGAGCTGGGCGGCAACCGCCTCGCGCAGCCGCGTGAGCAGCGTGTCGAAGAGGCTGAAGGCCTCCGACTTATACTCGTTCAGCGGATCGCGCTGGCCGTAGCCGCGAAGCCCGATGACCTGGCGCAGATGATCGAGCATCACCAGATGCTCGCGCCACAGATGGTCAAGCGTCTGCAGCAGGACCGATTTCTCGACATAACGCATGATCTCGCCGCCGTATTTCGCGACCTTGGCGGCCATGTGTTCGTCGGCGGCGCGCGTGATGCGCTCGCGCACCTCGTCGTCGGCAATGCCTTCTTCCTTCACCCATTCGTCGACCGGAAGCTGCAGCGTGAGTATCTGCTCGAGCGATTCCTTCAGGCCCTTGGCGTCCCACTGTTCGGGATAAGCGTTTTCGGGAATGTGCTTGCCGACGAGATCCTCGATCACCGAATAGCGCATGTCGGCGACCGTGCTCGAAACGTCCGCCTCTTTCATCAATTCGATGCGCTGCTCGAAGATGACCTTGCGCTGGTCGTTCATTACGTCGTCGTATTTGAGCAAGTTCTTGCGGATGTCGAAGTTGCGCGCCTCGACCTTGCCTTGCGCTTTTTCGAGCGCCTTGTTGATCCAGGGATGGACGATCGCCTCGTTTTCCTTGAGCCCGAGCTTGGTCAGCATATTGCCGAGCTGGTCCGAGCCGAAAATCCGCATGAGGTCGTCTTCGAGCGAAAGGAAGAAACGCGAGCGGCCGGGGTCGCCCTGGCGGCCGGAACGGCCGCGGAGCTGGTTGTCGATGCGCCGCGCCTCGTGGCGCTCGGTGCCGAGCACGGCGAGGCCGCCCGCCGCCAACGCCTTTTCCTTCAGCCGCGCCACCTGCGCGCGGATCTCCTCGGCGCGGCGGCCGCGTTCCGGCTCGGGCAAGTTGGCGGTTTCCTGCTTGATCCGCATGTCGGCGTTGCCGCCGAGCTGAATGTCGGTGCCGCGGCCGGCCATGTTGGTGGCGATCGTGATGGCGCCGGGAACGCCGGCTTGGGAGATGATGTAGGCTTCCTGTTCGTGGTAGCGCGCGTTCAACACCGCGAATACTTTCGATTTCGCCGCTCCCTCGTCGCCGCCATAGAGCGTCGCAAACGCATTGGGATCGGAGAAATCGTGCTGTTCCCAGCCCTGCTGGCGGAGCATTTCGGCGAGGCTCTCCGACTTTTCGATCGAGACCGTGCCGACGAGCACGGGCTGGCCGCGCTCCTTGCAATCCTTGATCAGCTCGATGATCGCCCGGTATTTCTCGGCCGCGGTCTTGTAGACCTCGTCGTCCTGGTCGTCGCGGATCATCGGCCGGTTGGTCGGGATCTCGATCACGTCGAGCTTGTAGATATCCATGAACTCGTCGGCTTCGGTGAGCGCGGTGCCGGTCATGCCGGCGAGCTTCTTGTACATGCGGAAGTAGTTCTGGAAGGTGATCGAGGCGAGCGTCTGGTTCTCGGGCTGGATCGCGACATGCTCTTTCGCTTCGAGCGCCTGATGCAGCCCTTCCGAATAGCGCCGGCCCGGCATCATGCGGCCGGTGAACTCGTCGATGATGACCACTTCGTCGTTCCTGACGATGTAATCGCGATCGCGCTGGAAGAGCTTGTGCGCGCGCAGCGCCTGATTGACGTGGTGGACGACCGAGACGTTTTCGATGTCGTAGAGGTGATCCGACTTCAAGAGCTCGGCGTTCCGCAGCGCCTGTTCCATCTTTTCCATGCCGGCTTCGGTCATGGTCACGGTGCGCTGCTTCTCGTCGACCTCGTAGTCGGACTTGTCGAGCCGCGGCATGAAGCCATCGATGGTGTTGTAGAAGTCGGAGCGGTCGTCGAGCGGGCCCGAAATAATGAGCGGCGTGCGCGCTTCGTCGACGAGGATCGAGTCGACTTCGTCGACGATGGCGTAGGAATGCCCGCGCTGCACCATTTGCGCGAGCTCGTATTTCATGTTGTCGCGGAGATAATCGAAGCCGAGTTCGTTATTGGTGCCGTAGGTCACGTCGCAGGCATAGGCCGCGCGCCGCTGGTCGTCGTCGAGGCCATGCACGATGACGCCTACCTTGAGGCCGAGAAATTCGTAGATCTGGCCCATCCATTCGGCGTCGCGGCGGGCGAGGTAGTCGTTGACGGTGACGACATGCACGCCCTTGCCGGCGAGCGCGTTCAGGTAAACGGGGAGCGTTGCGACCAGCGTCTTGCCTTCGCCGGTCTTCATTTCGGAGATGCCGCCTTCGTGCAGCACCATGCCGCCGATCAGCTGCACGTCGAAATGGCGCTGGCCGAGGGTGCGCTTGCCGGCCTCGCGCACGGTGGCGAAGGCGGGGACGAGGAGGTCGTCGAGCGACTTGCCCTCGGCGATTTGCCGGCGGAATTCGTCGGTGCGCGCGCGCAATTCTTCGTTACTGAGCTTTTCGAGCTCGGGCTCAAGCGCGTTGATCGCGTCGACCAACGGGTAATACGACCGCACGCGCCGATCATTGGCGGAGCCGAAGAATTTACGGGCGAGCGCGCCAATCATGCCGGGGTCCAAGTCGCGCGGGTTTCGGTGAAGTTGGCGGAGAGATATGGACCGCCCTAGGCCTTGTCAATGCAGCCGATTTCGGCAGCCTTGCTTCGGACACAGGCTTACGCCACTTTCCCGCCGCGCCGAACCGGCGCCCGCTGATTCAGGGATTCTCCATGCGCCTTCGTTCATTGCCGATCCTCGCCATTGCCGCGTCTTTCATCACCATGATGCCCGGACTTGCCCTTGCCCAGAAAAGCGACGACCCCGTGCTGGCGCGCGTCGATGGCGTGGAGATTCACCAAAGCGACCTCGCGCTCGCCGAAGCCGACATCGGCTCGAGCCTGCCGCCGGTGCAGGGCGACCAGCGGCGCGACGCGCTTTTGTCCTACCTCATCGACGTCAACGTGCTCTCGCACACGGCGGAAACCAGCAAAGTGGATCAGGTGCCGGGCTTTCCGCAGAAGCTCGACTTCGCCCGCAAGAAGGTGATGGTCGAAACGCTCCTCGATCAGCAGGCGAAGAACTCGGTCAGCGACAAGGACATCAAGAAGTTCTACGACGACAATCTGAAGCCGCAGACCGAAGTTCACGCGCGGCATATCCTGGTCGAGACCGAAGCGCAGGCGAAGGACGTGGCCGCCAAGCTCAAGGGCGGCGCCGATTTCGCGCAGCTCGCGAAGGAAGTCTCCAAGGACCCCGGCTCCGACGGCGGCGATCTCGGCTTCATCACCAAGGATCAGGTCGTTCCCGAATTCGGCGAGGCCGCCTTCAAGCTCGACAAGGGCAAGATTTCCGATCCGGTGAAGAGCCAGTTCGGCTGGCACATCATCAAGATCGAGGACAAGCGCGAGCGCAAGCCGCCCGCCTTCGATGCGGTGAAGGACCGCATCAAGGTCGTGTTGATGCAGAAGGCGAACGAGGACTTCGTCACCAAGGCGCGCCAGGGCGCCAAGATCGAACGGCTCGACGCCAAGCCCGACGAGGCCAAAAAGAACTGAGAAGCGGCGACCCGCCCGGCAAATCGCTGTTGCCGCATCTTGCGGAGCCGGGCCGCGTGAGGCAAACGGACAAGGGTCCTTGCCCGTTGTCCCAATGCCCACCGTCATCTCTCCTCTCGCGCCAGGCTCCACGCCAGAGCTTTCGCCCATTGCGGGCGTAAAGCTTGCGACGGCGGCCGCCGGCATCCGCTATGCCGGCCGGACCGACGTCCTGCTCGTACTCCTCGATCCCGGCACGCGCGTCGCCGGCGTGCTCACGCGCTCGAAATGCCCGTCGGCGCCGGTGGAGTGGTGCCGCGAAAAATTGAAGGCCGGAAAGGCGCGCGCGCTCGTCGTCAATTCCGGCAATGCCAACGCCTTCACCGGAAAAAACGGCCGCGAGGCGGTGAAGTTCACCGCCGCCCTCGCCGCCAAGGCCACGGGATGCGGAGCGGACGAAGTTTTTCTCGCCTCGACCGGCGTGATCGGCGAGCCGCTGAAGGCGACGCAATTCACCGGCGTCATGGCCGGGCTTGTCGCCAATGCCAAGGGCGGCGCCTGGCTCAACGCCGCGAAAGCGATCATGACCACCGACACCTTCCCGAAGCTTGCGACGGCAACCGCCGCGCTCGGCAAGGCGACCGTCCGCATCAACGGCTTCGCCAAGGGCGCGGGCATGATCGCGCCCGACATGGCGACGATGCTCGCCTTCGTCTTTACCGACGCGCCGATCACGGCGCCGGCGCTGCGCGCGCTTCTAAGGAGCGAAGTCGAGGACACGTTCAACGCGGTGACGATCGACGGAGATACTTCGACCTCGGATACGCTGCTTCTGTTCGCGACGGGGGCGGCGGCGAAATCGGGCGCGCCGCGAATCTCAAAGGCCGATGACCCGCGGCTCGCGGATTTTCGCCGCGCGCTGCACCGGGTGCTCGCGGATCTCTCCGAGCAGATCGCGCGCGACGGCGAGGGCGCGCGCAAGCTCGTGCGCATTTCGGTCAAGGGCGCGGTTTCGAAGAAATCGGCGCGCCGCATCGCGCTGTCGATCGCGAATTCGCCGCTCGTCAAAACCGCGATCGCAGGCGAGGACGCGAATTGGGGCCGCGTGGTGATGGCAGTCGGCAAGGCGGGCGAGCCCGCCGAGCGCGATAAGCTTGCGATCTGGTTCGGCGGCATTCGCGTCGCGGCCAAGGGCGCGCGCGACCCGGCCTATGACGAAGCGCGCGCATCCGCCTATATGAAGCGCGACGTGATTGATCTCGTGGTCGATCTTGGTCTCGGCGACGGCGCCGACCGCGTGCTGACCTGTGACCTCACCAAGGAATATGTCGCCATCAACGGCGATTACCGGAGCTGAGCCCCTCGTGAAGCTCGTGCTCGTCGCCGCCTGCGCACTGATCGATGCCGACGGGCGGGTGCTTTTGACGCGCCGCCCGCTCGGCAAGCCGATGGCGGGCTTGTGGGAATTTCCCGGCGGCAAGATCGAAGCGGGCGAGCGGCCCGAGGACACGTTGATCCGCGAGCTTGCCGAAGAACTCGGCATTGGGGTGAAGGAGGATTGTCTCGCGCCGCTCACCTTCGCGAGCCACGCCTATGAGGAATTCCATCTCCTGATGCCGCTCTATGTCTGCCGGCGCTGGGAGGGGATCGTGCAGGCGAAAGAAGCGCAGGAAATCGCCTGGGTGCGGCCCTTGCAGCTGAAAGACTATCCGATGCCGCCCGCCGATGCGCCGCTGATCCCGCACATTGTCGATTTGATCGCGCCCCCGCTGCGATGAAGAAGCTCGCGTCCTAGCGCCGCCGGCGTCCGGCCTTTTCGCCGGCGGGCCGCTCGCTCGTGCCGAGCGCATCGGCGAGCCGCATTTTCGCCGAGCCCGGCGCCAGCGGTTTTTGCTGGCTCGCGTGCGGCGCCCAGGCCGAAAGCCACAACGTGTCGAAGGTCGCGCGCAGGCGGCCGTCGGGATCGGCAAAACGCGCGGTATAAATTTCTTCCGCGCGCGCGAGCACCGCGCGAGGAAGCGGTTTTCGGCTGCGCTCAACGAGCGCATTGGCGGCGCCCATGCGGCGCAAATCATGCAAGAGCGCGCGCATGTTTCGATAGCGCGCGGTCGTCCGTTCGACATCCGTCACAGGCAGCGCAAGGCCCGCGCGTTGCAGGAGCGAGCCGAGCGTGCGCACATCGACGAAGGGCGACACGCGCGGGCTTGCGCCGCCTTCGATCTCGGACTCGGCAATGGCAAGGCTTTCCCGTAATTCGCCGAGGGTCTCGCCGCCGACAAGCGCCGCGAGAAAAAGCCCGTCGGGTTTCAGCGCGCGGCGGATCTGGGCAAAGGCGCCGGGCAAATCGTTCACCCATTGCAGCGACAGCGCCGACACCACGAGATCGAGCGTTTCAACGGCGAACGGCAAGGCCTCCTCGTCGGCGGCGACGCGGAGCATGCCGCCAGAGCGAAGCGCCACGAGCGGCTCGCAGGCGATGATGCGGTCGGCCTGATGGCTCCGCCGCAGCGCCGCCGCGAGGGCGTTGCCGGGCGTGCCGAGGTCGAGTGCGAGCGGGAAGCGCCGCTTCACGGCGGAAAGCCGCTCCACGAGGTCGTCGGCGACGCCGTCCAGGAGAAACGTCTCCAGGCCCATGCGCTCCGCGCGCAGGCGGCGGGCAAGCACGAGTTTACGGTCAAAGAGACGGGGTGCGGCCATGGCGGTGACGATCATGGACGGAGCGCGTAATCTCTACAAATGGCGACCGCCGACGCCAAGGCCGAGACCCCGCGTGCCTTTCGCGCGCTTGCCGGCGCATTCGGAAGGCTCGGCCGCTTTGTCGTCGATGTCATGCTGCCGCCGACCTGTCTCGCCTGCCGGACACCCGTGGGCGAAGAGGGCGGCCTTTGTCCGCGCTGCTGGACGGCGGCGGGTTTTATTGAACGGCCCTATTGCGAACGGCTGGGGACGCCGTTTGTGAGCGATCACGGCGGCGCGTTGATTTCGCCCGCCGCGCTTGCCGAGCCGCCGGCCTATGGCCGCGCGCGGGCGGTGGCGCGTTACGGCGACGTAGTTCGCGATCTCATTCATCTCCTGAAATATGGCGACCGGCTCGATCTTGTGCAGGCGCTCGGACGCTGGATGCAGCGGGCTGGCAGCGAGCTTCTTGCCGACGCCGACGCCCTCGTGCCGGTGCCGCTTCACTGGATGCGGCTCTGGCAGCGGCGGTTCAACCAGTCATCGGTGCTCGCGCGCGCGATATCCGAGTTGTCCGGCGTGCCCGTTGCCGATCATCTGCTCGCGCGGTCGCGCGCGACACCGCCGCAATTCGGCCTTGCGCGCAAGGAGCGCGCCCGCAATGTGCAGGGCGCGTTCGAGGTGCCGAAGACGGCCCGCAGCGAGGTCAAGGGCAAGAAGCTCGTGCTCGTTGACGATGTCTTGACCACGGGCGCCACCGTCGATGCCTGCACCAAGGCGCTGTTGCGGGCAGGGGCCGCGCGCGTCGACGTGCTCGTCCTGGCGCGGGTTGTCGATCACGGTTGATCAACCATATGATGGGATGATCATTCGAGGGAAAGCCCATGGCGTCCGCCAAACCATTTCGCGCCGGTTTGATTCAGTCGCGCACCAGCCGCTCGGTGCAAGCCAATATCGACGCGACGGCAAAGCTCGTTCGCGAAGCGAAAGCGAACGGCGCCGACTATGTGCAGACGCCGGAGATGACGAACATCTATGAGAGCAATCGCAAGTCGCTTTTTGCCGCGATCGTCGATGAAGAACTGGATCCCGCGCTTGCCGCCTTCCGCGATCTTGCGCGTGAATTGAAGATATTCTTCCACGTCGGCTCGATCGCGGTGAAGGCCACGGCCGAAAAGGCGGCGAACCGCGGCCTCCTCATCGACCCGGAGGGCGAGATCGTCGCGCGCTACGACAAGATTCACCTCTTCGACGTCGATCTCGCCAACGGCGAGAGCTATCGCGAATCGAACACCTATCGTCCGGGCGAGACCGCGGTAATCGTCGAGCTGCCGTGGGGCCGGCTCGGCATGAGCATTTGCTACGATCTCCGCTTTCCCTCGCTTTATCGCGCGCTCGCCGAAGCGGGCGCGGATTTTCTCGCGATCCCTTCCGCCTTCACCCAGCAGACGGGGGAAGCGCATTGGCATGTGCTTCTGCGCGCGCGCGCGATCGAGACGGGCTCGTTCGTGCTTGCCGCCGCGCAGGGCGGGCATCACGAGAACGGCCGCGACACGTTCGGCCACAGCCTTGCGATCGATCCCTGGGGGCGGGTGATCGCCGAAGGCGGCGTCGAGCCCGGCGTCATCATGGCCGAAATTGATCCCGCCCTCGTTGCGCAGGCGCGCGGACGCATCCCGTCCTTGCAGCACGGCCGCCGGTTCGAGATCGCGCCGGCGGAGCGCACGCGGTTTCACGTCGTCGGGAAAGCATCGTGATCCGCTACGTCCTCATTTGCGGCGCGGGGCACGAATTCGAGAGCTGGTTTTCGAACTCGAAAGCCTGTGACGCGCAAATGAAGCGCAAGCTCGTCGCATGTCCGGTGTGCGGTTCGACCGCGGTCGAGAAGGCGATCATGGCGCCTTCGCTCGTGAGCCCGAAGGGGACGCAGGATCAAAAGCCCACGGGCGAGCGGCAGCCCGCGATGCTTCTTTCCGACAAGGATCGTGAATTGCGGGCGATGCTGAAAACCCTGCACGCGCACGTAAAGCAGAACGCCGAGCATGTGGGCGGCGAATTTCCAAAGCTCGCGCGCGAAATGCATTACGGCGAAATTGAGAAGCGCTCGATCTATGGCGACGCCAAGCCGGAAGAGGTGCGCTCGCTCATCGACGAAGGCGTCGACGTGCACCCGCTGCCGGTCCTGCCGGACGAGCGGAACTGAGCGCGCGGCTCAATGCGTCCATAACAGGAACGCAATTCCCGCCACCACCAATACAATCCCGATGATTTCCCGCGGCGTGCTTTTCTGATCGAAGAGCCTTCGCGAGACGATCTGCGCGAACAGGACCTCGATCAGCGCCAGCGTCCGCACATTGGCGGCGGTGGTCAGCGCGAAGGCGAGGAACCAGAACTGCGATCCGGCCGCGCCCATGAAGCCCGCGAACAGCGACGGCCGCCATTCGCGCAAGATCGCGTGGAGACTCTTGCGGTCGAACAGCGCGAGATAGAGGCAGAGCAGCGTTGTCTGGATCGAAAGCCCGACGGCAAGCGCGAAGGTCGCGGCCATCACGAAGGACGGCGCGTCGAGCGATAGAATCGCGCCGCGAAAACCGACGGCGGAAATGCCAAACAGCGCCGCGGCGCCGACGCCGAACAGGAGCGGCCGGATCGAAGCCGCGGCTGCGCCCTTGGTCCACGACATCATCATGACGCCCATGGTCGCGACCACGATCGCGAACGCCGTATGCAGCGTGAGCTTGTCGCCGAGAAAAACGAAGCCGAAGAGGGCGACGAGCACCGGTTCGGTTTTGAGATAAGCGGTGGTGACCACGAAGGAGCGCTCGTTCATGGCCATGAGCATCAGCGCCGTGCCGCCGATCTGCGTCACCGCGCCGAGTGTGTCCCAGGCGAGGAAGGATGGCGTGGGAACGGGCAAGGGCTTGCCGAGCCAATAAGCGACGCCGGCGAGAAACAGAATTCCGAACGGCAATCCGAACAGGAAGCGCACCAGCGTCGCGCCCACGGTGCCGACGACGCGGGTGAGCTCGCGCTGCATGGCGTTGCGGGCGGTTTGCCCGACCGAGGCGATCACCGTGAAGACCGCCCACAGCCAACTCGCCGCGATCATTCGCTGTCTCCGTCTTTGGATAGGTGTTCAGGCGCGCTTCTCGGCCGCGAACATGTAGTTCACGTCCATGTCGTCGGAGCGGCGCCATTGATCGCGGAAGGGGTCGTACATGATTCCGCTTTCCTCGACGACTTTGAGCCCGCCCGCTTTCAGCGCGGCTTCCAGCTCGTCAGGCGTAACAAGCTTTTCCCAGCGATGGGTGCCCACCGGCAGCCAGCGCAAAATATATTCGGCGCCGACAATGGCCAGCGCAAAGCTCTTCAGCGTGCGGTTGATGGTGGTGACGATCATCAATCCGCCGGGCTTGGCGAGCGCCGCCGCGCGCCCGACGAAGAAATCGAGATCGGCGACGTGCTCCACCACTTCGGAAGCGATCACGACGTCGAAAAGCATGCCGCTTTCCGCCAGCGCCTCCGCGGTTGTCGCGCGGTAATCGATACCCAGGCCGCTTTTCTCCGCGTGCAGACGCGCGACCTCGATATTTTCTTCGGCCGGATCGATGCCGGTAACGCTGCCGCCGAGACGGGCAAGCGGCTCGGCGACAATGCCGCCGCCGCAGCCGATGTCGAGGAACGCAAGCCCCTTCAGACAATCGAGCGCCTTCGCATCGCGGCCGAATTGCGCGCAAGCCTGATCGCGGATGAAGGCAAGCCGCACCGGATTGAACTTGTGCAGCGGCGCCATCTTGCCGCGCGGGTTCCACCACTCGTCGGCGAGCGCCGCAAACCGCGCGACCTCATCGCGGTCGACGCTCGTGTGCATGGTTGCTCCGCCTTTCACCATGCGCGACTTCTAGCGCCTGAGAGCGTTGCGGGCCATAGCCCGCGCCTGTATCTATACGCGCCTTCGCGGGGAGGAGGGGTCTCTCCCGCGTCCGTCAGGGATACGCGCGCCTCATGGCCCGGCTCGTCATGAAGTTCGGCGGCACGTCCGTCGCCGATATCGACCGCATCCGCAACGTCGCCCGCCACGTCAAGCGTGAGGTCGACGCCGGAAACGACGTGGCCGTCGTGGTCTCGGCCATGGCCGGCACCACCAACAAGCTCGTGAGTTTGTGCCGCGAGGCGTCGGTGCTGCATGACGCGCGCGAATACGACACCGTGGTCGCCTCCGGCGAACAGGTCACGTCGGGGCTTCTCGCGATCGTCCTGCAGGGAATGGGAATCGTCGCGCGCTCCTGGCAGGGCTGGCAGATTCCGATTTATTCCGACGGCGCGCACGCGGCCGCGCACATCATCGGGGTCAATGGCGACGAGCTGATCAAGCGCTTCAAGGAGCGGCACGAGGTGGCGGTGATTTCCGGCTTCCAGGGCATTCATAAGGAGACCGGCCGCATCACCACCTTCGGCCGCGGCGGTTCCGACACGAGCGCGGTGGCGATCGCCGCCGCGATCCACGCCGACCGCTGCGACATCTACACCGACGTCGACGGCGTCTATACGACCGATCCCAACGTCGCGGAGAAGGCGAAGCGCCTCGACAAGGTCGCCTTCGAGGAGATGCTGGAGATGGCCTCGCTCGGCGCCAAGGTGTTGCAGGTCCGCTCGGTCGAGCTTGCGATGCAGAAGAAGGTACGCCTTTTCGTGCGTTCGAGTTTCGAAGACCCGGATAATCCGAAGCGTAGCGGGCGCAACGAGCCGATCGGCACGCTCATTTGCGATGAGGAGGAGATTTTGGAAAATCAGGTTGTCACCGGCATCGCGTTCTCGAAGGACGATGCGCAGATCTCGATCCGGCGGCTCGCCGACAAGCCGGGGATCGCCGCTGCCCTTTTCGGACCGCTCGCCGACGAGAACATCAACGTCGATATGATCGTGCAGAATATTTCCGCGGACGGCTTCACCGACATCACCTTCACCGTGCCGACCGCCGATTACGAGCGCGCGCGCCAGGCGCTGCAGAAGGCGCAGGCGGCGGTCGGGTTCAAGTCGATGGAAGGGGCGCCCGACGTCGGCAAGGTCTCGATCATCGGCGTCGGCATGCGGACGCATGCCGGGGTGGCGGCGCGCGCCTTCAAGGCGCTCGCCGACAAGGGCATCAATATCCGCGCGATTTCGACCTCCGAGATCAAAATCTCCATTTTGATCGACGCCGCCCATACCGAGCTTGCGGTACGGACTTTGCATTCGCTATACGGACTCGATCGGTAGCGCGCGGGGCGAGTTCGCGCGCCTTTTGAACCTCCAGCCGGGCCGCGCGGCGCCCGGAAAGGGATTGCAGTCCATGCGTGGCGCGCTTGGCGGTCCGCGCGTTCTTCTGAGACGGCTCCGCGAGGTGATGGCGGAGCCGGTCAGCGCGCAGGAACGGCTCGACAAGATCGTGGTGATGATCGCCGCCAACATGGTGGCGGAGGTCTGTTCCGTTTACGTCTTGCGCGTGGACGGAAGCCTCGAGCTTTACGCCACCGAAGGCTTGAGCCGCAAAGCCGTGCACTTGACCGTCTTGCGCGCAGGCGAAGGCCTCGTCGGCCTCGTGGCGCAGGAAGCGGCACCGCTGAACCTCCCCAACGCCCAAGCGCATCCCGCCTTCTCCTACAAGCCGGAGACGGGCGAAGAGATTTATCATTCCTTCCTCGGCGTGCCGGTCCTGCGTGCGGGCAACACGCTCGGCGTCCTCGTTGTGCAGAACCGCGCGCACCGGACCTACAGCGAAGAAGAGATCGAAGCGCTGCAGACGACGGCGATGGTGCTCGCCGAGATGATCGCGTCCGGCGAATTGACGGCGCTCGCGAAGCCCGGCGCGGAGCCCGCGGCGCGGCGGCCGGTGAACGCGAAGGGCGAGACGCTTTCGGAAGGCATCGGCCTCGGCTACGTGGTGCTGCACGAGCCGCGCGTCTTCGTGAAAAATTTCATCGCCGACGACGTGCAAAAGGAGCAGCGGCGCCTCGATCGGGCGATCGACACGTTGCGGGCGACGATCGACGTGATGCTCGAGGCCGAGGGCGTGGCGAGCGCCGGCGAGCATCGCGAAGTGCTCGAGACCTACCGCATGTTCGCGCACGATCGCGGCTGGCTGCACAAGATGCGCGAGGCGGTGATGACGGGGCTCACGGCGGAGGCCGCGGTCGAACGCGTTCAATCCGATACGCGCGCGCGCATGCTGCGGCAGACCGACCCGTTCCTGCGCGAGCGCCTGCATGACATTGACGATCTCGCCAACCGGCTACTGCGCGAGCTTCTCGGCGAGGAGAATGCGCCGAAGGCCATGGATCTGCCGGAGAATGCGATCATTGTCGCCCGCAATATGAGCCCGGCGGCGCTCCTCGATTACGACCGCACGCGGCTCCGCGGCCTCGTCCTGGAAGAGGGCGCGCCCACGAGCCATATCGCGATCGTTGCGCGCGCGATCGGCGTGCCCGCGATCGGGCAGGTGGCGAACGCGGTGGGTCTTGTCGATCCTTTGGATGCGATCATCGTCGACGGCGATGCGGGCGAGGTGCACGCGCGCCCGATGCCCGATCTTGAGCGCGCCTATGCCGAAAAGGTGCGGCTGAGGGCGCGGCGGCAGGCGCAATATGCGGAACTCCGCGACCGGCCCGCGGTCACCAAGGACGGCGCGCAGATCGGCCTCTTCATCAATGCCGGCCTCCTCGTCGATCTTCCGCATATTGCCGAGACGGGGGCCGACGGCATCGGTCTCTTCCGTACCGAATTGCATTTCATGGTGGCGGCGACCTTGCCGCGCGCGCGCGAGCAGGCGCGCTTTTACCGCTCGGTGCTGGAGACGGCGGGCAGCAAGCCCGTGACCTTCCGCACGCTCGACGTTGGCGGCGACAAGCTTCCGCCCTATATGCGCAACATTGATGAGGAAAATCCGGCGCTCGGCTGGCGCGCGATTCGCCTGAGCCTCGACCGTCCCGCGCTTCTGCGCAGCCAGCTGCGGGCGCTTCTGGAGGCGGCCTCACAGCGGGAACTCCGCATCATGTTTCCGATGGTGGCGACAGTCGCCGAATTCGATCAGGCGCGCGCCTTGCTGGAAAAGGAACTCACGCATTTGCGGCGGCACAAGCATGATCTGCCGGAGACGATCCAGGTCGGCGCCATGGTCGAGGTGCCGTCGCTCCTGTTCGCGCTCGACGAGATTCTGCCACGCGTCGATTTTCTTTCGGTCGGCTCCAACGATCTCATGCAATTTCTGTTCGCCGCCGATCGCAGCAATGCGCGCGTCGCCGGCCGCTTCGATCCGATCTCGGCGCCGGCGTTGCGCGCCATGAAACAGATCGTCGAAAAAGGAAAGGCCCATAACAAGCCGATCGCGCTTTGCGGCGAGCTTGCCTCGCGGCCCCTGGAGGCGCTGGCGCTGATCGCCGCGGGCTTCCGCACGCTCTCGCTTTCGCCGGCGGCACTCGGGCCGGTGAAGGCGATGATCCTGGAGCTTGATGTCGGCAAGGCCGCGGCGGTGCTCGATCCGCTCCTCGCCTCCAAGGCGGCCAAGGGCTCGATCCGCGAGCGGTTGAGCGCGTTTGCGGCGAGCGCCGGCATCCCGCTCTGAACGGACGATCCATGCTGCCTGCCGCGAGATTAGATGCGCTGATTGCCCGCCATGCCGCGGTGGAGAAGGAGCTTGCGAGCAATCCCGACCGCGACACCTATGTGAAGCTTTCGCGCGAATTCGCCGAGCTCGGGCCGGTCGTCGAAAGCGTGCGCGCCTTGAAGGAGGCGCAGGCGCAGCTCGCCGATGCGGCGGCGCTGATCGAGGATCCGAAGACGGAGCCGGAAATCGCGCGGCTTGCGGGCGATGAAAAATCGGAGCTCACGCGCCGGGTGGTGGCGCTCGAGGACGAGGTGCGCCGCGCGCTCATTCCGAAGGATGCGATGGACGAGCGCAACGTCATTCTCGAAGTGCGCGCGGGCACCGGCGGCGACGAAGCCGCCCTCTTCGCCGGCGATCTTTTCCGCATGTATGAGCGCTATGCGGCGCTGCAGGGCTGGAAGGTCGAGCCGGTGTCGATGAGCGAGGGAGCGGTCGGCGGCTACAAGGAGATCATCGCCGCCGTGCGCGGCAAGGGCGCCTATTCCAAACTCAAGTTCGAATCCGGCGTGCATCGCGTGCAGCGCGTGCCCGACACCGAGACGTCCGGCCGCATCCATACGTCGGCGGCGACCGTGGCGGTGCTGCCGGAGGCGGATGACGTGGATGTCAAAATCAACGACGCGGATTTGCGGATCGAAACCATGCGCGCGGGCGGCGCCGGCGGCCAGCACGTGAACAAGACCGAATCGGCCGTCCGCATCACGCATATTCCGAGCGGCATTGTCGTCGGCGTGCAAGACGAGCGCTCGCAGCACCGCAACCGCGCCCGCGCCATGGCGTTGCTCCGCGCGCGGCTCTACGACATGGAGCAACAGAAGCAGGAAGCCGCGCGCGCCGCCGAGCGGCGCGGCCAGGTTGGCTCGGGCGACCGCTCGCAACGCATCCGCACCTATAATTTTCCGCAAGCGCGCGTGACCGATCACCGCATCAATCTCACGCTGCACAAGCTGCCAAAAATCCTCGAGGGCGAGGCGCTGGGCGAATTGATTGACGCGCTGGTCGCCAATCATCAGGCGACGCTGCTTGCGGCCGAGGGCGAGGCATGACCATCCGTTTCGAGACGAAGCGCGAGGCGCGGAGCGAACCGGAGCCTTCGATCGGATTGCTGCGGCGCCAGGCGCTCGCGCGCTTGCGCGAAGCCGGCATTGAATCGGCGGAAGCGGATGCGCGGGTTCTGCTTGCCTACGCGCTCGGCGTCGAAGGTGCCGCGCTCCGCGCCGACGCCAATATGAAGGCGCCGAACGAAGCGCGGTTGCGGTTTGAAGGGTTTGTCGCGCGCCGCCTCGCGGGAGAGCCGGTCGCCCGGATTATCGGCGTCAAGGAATTCTGGAGCCGGCCTTTCCGCCTTGGTCCCGATACGCTGGTGCCGCGGCCCGAGACCGAAACCCTCGTCGAAGCAGCACTCGCGGCTTTTCCCGACCGGAATGCGGCGTTCTCCGTGCTCGATTTCGGCACCGGTGCGGGCGGTTTGCTCGCGGCCGTTCTCGCCGAAAGGCCGCGCGCGTTCGGGGTCGGGGTTGATTGCAGCGAAGGAGCGCTCGCCATTACGCGGGCGAACCTCGCGGCGCTCGGCCTCGGCGGCCGTGCAATGTTCGCTTGCGGAAATTGGGGCGCGGCGCTGAAAGGGACATTCGATCTCGTCGTTTGCAATCCGCCCTACATCGCCTCATATGAGCTAGCGCGGCTCGCGCGCGAAGTGCGCGAGCACGACCCGAAGCTTGCGCTCGATGGCGGCACGGACGGCCTGGATGCTTACCGCGCGATTGTTCGCGATCTGCCGCGAGTGCTTTCTGCCGAAGGCGTTGCCGTGCTTGAGCTTGGCGAGGGGCAGGAATCGGACGTCACAAATCTGGCACAAGCAGCAGGGCTCGCCGCCGCCGGTCCCGCGCGCCGTGATCTCGCCGGAATTCCCCGCGCGTTAATGCTGCGGAAGCGGCCATAAAAATAATGCTTGGAAGGGACGCCGATCCGCATTAGTGTCCGCCCCAGATTCGACTTGGCATACGGCGCAAGCTATAAGCCAGCGCCGTGTGAGGACCGAAAACGGCGGTCCAAACATCAACCGCCTGGCGAGGATGCCGGCGAGACCTTTGAGGTCATAAATTTCAACTGAAGTTCGCAAGGTGCGCGGATAGCGGCTACCGATATGCGAAGCAAACTGCGGTCATCCGCGCTGAAGCGCGGGAAGAAAGATTTGCGCCTGGTGCGGGTGGGCTTGAATTGATGACGATCGAATGCTCGATGCGGCCAATGCGCTTCACGGAATGCAATCCGGCGCAAACCGGATTGACGTGCCGTTCATCCCACTGATGGCGGAACATAAATACGCGGCGGTGGCCGCAGAACAGAGAGACTTTCGCAAATGAGAAACGGACAGCAGAAGCGCATGCGCGGGCGCAATCGCAATCGCGGCCACAACCCACTCACCCGCGTTTACGAATCGAACGGGCCGGAAGTGAAAGTGCGCGGCACCGCGCACCACATCGCCGAAAAATACGTGCAGCTCGCGCGCGATGCGCAGGCCTCCGGCGACCCGATCGCGGCCGAGAGCTACCTGCAGCATGCCGAGCATTATTTCCGCCTGATCGCCGCGGCGCAGGCCCAGTTCGCGCAGCAGAATCCGCATCAGCCGCAACAGCCCTATCAGCGCCCGGACATGGAAGGCGGCGGGGATTTCGACGAGGGCGACGGCGAAGGCGACGAAGGCATGCCGGGCAATCCGAACGCGCAACCCTATGCCGGAGGCGCGCCGGTGCAGCCGCAGCATCGGCCGCAACCGCAGCCGCAACCGCCGCAGCCGCAGCCGCAGCCGCAGCCAAATTTCCAGGGCTATCAACAGCCGCGCGGGGGTGAACAAAACGCAGGCGGCCTGCCTGCTTTCATCACCGGCGGCGCCGGCGGACCCGGCAACGGCCACGATAACGAGCAGGGAGATCGCGGCGGCCGCTTCGGACGCGATCGCAACCGCAACCGTCACTTCCGTCCGCAGGGCGGAAATTTCGACCAGCGCGGCGGTCCTCAGGGCGAGGCGCCGCGCCAGCCCGCGGTTTCATCCGAGCAAAATTCCGCTCCGGCGGAAGGCGGGCATCCGGCCGGCACGCACGATCCGAGCGAATAACGAGCAAGGTCAGGCCGGAATTTCGACTGGATCGCTTTCAGCGATTCTGCCACCCGCAATGACTTCGGCATAAATGCCGAAGTCGATATTGCCGCGGCGCTTCCACAAAATCTCCGGGATATCGATATCGCGGAGCGCGGTGTCCGGGTTCACTTCGGTCGCGGCGCAGCGCTCGGTGCACTTGAGGATTTTCAATCGCGCGCCACCGATGGCGAGCGTCTTGCCGATCAGATCCAACTCCGACCAGGCTGGAAGGTCCGCGAGATAGAGATTGGCGCGGAAACGCAGCGGATGCACCGCTTGCCCCAGCGCGCGGGAAAAGTCCTCGACCGTGTCGAGGTTGATGATCGAGACGACCTTTTTGGCGAGGTCCGAGAAGCTGTGGCCGGCCGCCTGGAGGATACGCAAATCCCCGCGTTTTTCTCCGCTCATGTAGGTCTCGAAAAAATTCTCAATCGCGCGCCGCCCCTCCGGCGTCTTCAGGTCACCGGCCGCAAGCAGTTCTCCGTTTTTCTCGATGGTCAGGGTCGCGCTTGCATCGTCATAGCGCGCGGAAAGGGCGGCGAGCCGTGCATTGCGCATGAGGCAGAGGAACTTGGCCTTGGGCATCCATTGGGGTGCGGCGGGATCGAAGCCCGAGGGGCCGTTTTCGACGGCATAGAGCCGGTCGCCGTTGATCACCTCGCCCGCGCGCAACTCCGCGGAAGAAAGGCGCTCGGGGGTGAGCCCCTTGACCGGATAGCGATAGATGGAAGCGAGCTGGGCCATGTTTTTTCTTCGCTGTTGAACATTCTTTTTGCAAGCCGGTTATGCTTGCATTCGTTATGCTTTGAAGAAGCGGTTTCCTGCGACAAGACGCTCTTGCCGTTTGAGGGGGCCAGTCCCCATATTTGGCACCAGCGGGTTGCCTGCGGGGACCCGCCAAGGAGCGCCTCAGGCGGCCTTTGGGAGACATCCATGGATTTCGAGAAATACACCGAGCGCGCACGCGGCTTCGTGCAGTCGGCGCAGTCTCTCGCGTTGCGCGAGGGGCACCAGCAATTCGCCACCGAGCATTTATTGAAGGTTCTTCTGGACGACCCGGAAGGGTTGGCCGCGGGCCTCATCGACCGTTCCGGCGGACGCTCGCGCGAGGCGCTGCGCGAAGTCGAGGCCGCGCTGAACAAGCGCCCCAAGGTCGAGGGCTCGGGCGCGGGGGGGCTCTATATCGAGCCGTCGCTGGCGCGCGTATTCGATACCGCCGAGAAGGCGGCGCAGAAGGCTGGCGACAATTTCGTCACCGTCGAGCGACTGCTGCTCGCGCTTGCGATCGAAAAAAACTCCGAGGCCGGAAAAATTCTCGCGCGCGCGGGCGTGACGCCGCAGGGCCTGAACGGCGCGATCGAAGCCTTGCGCAAGGGGCGCACCGCGGATTCGGCGACCGCCGAGAACGCCTACGACGCGCTCAAGCGTTACACGCGCGACATTACCGAGGCCGCGCGCACCGGCAAGCTCGACCCGGTGATCGGCCGCGACGACGAAATCCGCCGCACCATCCAGGTGCTGTCCCGCCGCACCAAGAACAATCCGGTGCTGATCGGCGAGCCCGGCGTCGGCAAGACCGCGATCGTCGAGGGGCTCGCCTTGCGCATCGTCAACGGCGACGTGCCGGAAAGCCTCAAGGACAAGCGCCTCCTGGCGCTCGATCTCGGCGCCATGGTCGCGGGCGCGAAATATCGCGGCGAATTCGAGGAGCGGCTGAAAGCGGTTTTGCAGGAGGTCACCGGTGCTGCCGGCGGCATCATCCTCTTCATCGACGAAATGCATACGCTGGTCGGTGCCGGCAAGGCCGACGGCGCGATGGACGCCTCCAACCTCTTGAAGCCCGCGCTCGCGCGCGGCGAATTGCACTGTATCGGCGCCACCACGCTCGACGAATACCGCAAGCATGTGGAGAAGGATGCGGCACTCGCGCGGCGCTTCCAGCCGGTGTTCGTGGGCGAGCCCACGGTCGAGGACACGATCTCGATCCTGCGCGGGCTGAAGGAAAAATACGAATTGCATCACGGCGTGCGTATTCTCGATTCGGCGCTTGTCGCGGCGGCAACGCTTTCGAACCGCTACATCACCGACCGCTTCCTGCCCGACAAGGCGATCGACCTCGTCGACGAGGCGGCGGCGCGGCTCCGCATGCAGGTCGATTCGAAGCCCGAGGAGCTCGACGAAATCGACCGCCGCATCATGCAGCTCAAGATCGAGGAAGAGGCGCTGAAGAAGGAGACCGACCCCGGCTCGAAGGAGCGCCTGAAGCGCCTCGCCAAGGAGCTTGCTTCGCTCGAAGAAGAGTCGAAGGCGATCACGCAGCGCTGGCAGGCGGAAAAGTCGAAGCTTTCCGATGCGCAGAAGCTGAAGGCCGAGCTTGACGACGCGAAGAACGAACTCGCGCGCACGCAGCGGCGCGGCGAATATCAGCGCGCCGGCGAATTGATGTATGGCAAGATTCCCGAGCTCGAAAAAAAGCTCGCGGCGATCGAGGGCAAGGTCGGCGGACCCACCATGGTCGAGGAGGCGGTGACACCCAACCACGTGGCGCAGGTGGTTTCGCGCTGGACCGGCGTGCCGGTCGACCGCATGCTCGAGGGCGAGAAGGAAAAGCTCCTGCGCATGGAGGAAGCGATCGGCAAGCGCGTGATCGGCCAGATGGAGGCGGTCAAAGCGGTTTCGACCGCGATCCGCCGCGCCCGCGCGGGGTTGCAGGACCCAAACCGACCGATCGGCTCGTTCATGTTCCTGGGCCCGACCGGCGTCGGCAAGACGGAGCTCACGAAGGCGCTCGCCGCGTTCCTCTTCGACGACGAGAACGCGCTCATCCGCATCGACATGTCGGAATACATGGAAAAGCATTCGGTCGCGCGGCTGATCGGCGCGCCGCCCGGCTATGTCGGCTACGAGGAAGGCGGCGCGCTCACCGAGGCGGTGCGGCGGCGGCCCTATCAGGTGATCCTGTTCGACGAGATCGAAAAGGCGCATCCGGATGTGTTCAACGTGCTCCTGCAGGTGCTCGACGAGGGCCGGCTCACCGACGGGCAGGGCCGCACGGTCGACTTCCGCAACACGCTGATCGTGATGACCTCGAACATCGGCGCCGAACTCCTGGTGGGGCTCGGCGAGAACGAGGACGTCGACAAGGTGCGCGAGCAGGTGATGAGCCTCGTGCGCGCGAACTTCCGCCCCGAATTTCTCAACCGCATCGACGAGATCATTCTTTTCCATCGCCTCAAGCGCGACCAGATGGGGGCGATCGTCGACATCCAGGTGGCGCGGCTGCAGAAATTGCTGGACGAGCGCAAGGTCTTGCTCGAGCTCTCGCCGGAAGCGCGAAACTTCCTCGCCGAGAAAGGCTATGACCCCGCCTACGGCGCGCGGCCGTTGAAGCGCGTGATCCAGAAGGAATTGCAGGATCCGCTGGCGGGCCGGCTACTATCCGGCGAGATCAAGGAAGGCGAGCGGATCAAAGTGGGGCTCGCGAAAGGCGAGCTCACCTTCAAGGCCGCGGGCGCGGTCGGCCGCGCCGCCTGAAGCGGCGCTTACTTCGTCGCCGTGTTTTGCGAGACGCGCGGGCCGCCGGGCGAGCGGTCAAGAATGCCGTCGACGCGCGCGCGTTCGCGTTCGAAGTCGTTCAGGATCGGCCCGTCGAGCTCGCGTCCGCGCGGCAGCTTCACGCGCATCGGGTCGACGAAGCTGCCGTTGATCAGCACCTCATAGTGCAGATGCGGTCCGGTCGAAAGGCCGGTGGTGCCGACATAGCCGATCACCTGGCCCTGGCGAACCTTGACGCCCGGTTCGATGCCGCGCGCGAAGCCCGACAAATGCGAATAGGTGGTCATGTAGCCGTTGAGATGCTGGAGCTCGATGCGGCGGCCATAGCCGCCGGAATTCCACTCCGCCGACTGCACGACGCCGTTGCCGGCGGCAAAGACCGGGGTGCCGATATCGTCGGACCAGTCGACACCAGTGTGGGCGCGCACATAACCGAGGATTGGGTGGTTTCGCGCGCCGAAACCGGAGGTGAAGACGCCGCCGGCCATGGGCTTGCGCACGAGGAATTTCTTCGCGCTTTTTCCATCCTCGTCATAGAAGTCGATGATGCCGTCGTCGCTGGTCTGGAAGCGGTAATAGCGTCTGGTCTCACCGCCGGTCACGATTGAGGCGTAGAGCACGTCGTTGCCGTCGCCTTCGTCATTGGCATAGAGCACGTCGAACGAATCGCCGGCGCGCACCTTGCGCTGCAGATCGACGTCGAAGGAGAAGTTGCGGATCATGTTGTCGATCATCCCTTTCGGGATTTCGTTCTTGAGCGCGGTTTCGTAGATGCTCTGGTAGAGCCGCATGCCCTTGGTGTCGTCGTCATCGTCGCCGATCGCGGCGAAGGCCATGTCGCGCGGCTCGGTGACCGTCACATAGCGGCCGTTGTCGGCGATCGCGACCGTGCCCTGGTGGCCCTGATCGCTGAAAATCGACACGCGCAGCGGCCGCAGCGTTCCGCTTTCGTCCGGCTGCACGAGCAGGCGAACGCGCTGCCCTTCCTTCAGGGCGCCGTCCTTGCCGCGCGGGCCGAAGGCGGAAAGGATCGCTGATTGCGTGTTCGGATCGGCGCCGATGTCGCGCAGGATCGTGCCGAGTGAATCGCCTTTCTTCACGACGACGCTGCGCTCCGCCCAGTTGTTGCCGCCGGTGATTTCAGCGGCCGTCTTGGCGATGGAATTCATGTTCTCGAAGGTCGTGGGAATGTCGTCGGTGGCAAAACGCGAGCCGCCTTCGACCGCATAGGCAAGACGGCCGCTGAAGACGCCGCCGATGTTGCTGCCGGCGAGCGCCGGCAATGTTTTTCCGCCGGCCTTGTCCGCGTCGATCGCTTCGCGAACCTTCATCATGACGTCTTCGGGGCGGAGCGCGCCGATGACGCGGACGCCAGCCGGAACCATGGCGAGGTCGCGCATGACGATGGTGAGGTCGCCGCCGGTATCGGCTTGCGGAACGTCGTCGGGACGCTCCTCGGGATCGGCATCGGCCATCATCTTCACGGGATTGAACGGCGGTACTTCCGAAGCGAAGGACGAAGGCGTGAGCGTAAGATTGGCCGAGACCCGCACGAAGGGCCGCACGCGCACGGTCTCGCGGTCGCCGTTGCGGATCGTGGTGGAGACGCGGATAAGCTGGCGCGACAGCGTGTGCTCGCCGAGGAGCGAGATGCGGTCGGCTTTGCTCGCGATGTTCGACAGGCGCTCGCCCACCGTCTTCAGCGCCAGACGCGACATTTCCGGAAGCGAGGCAAAGCGGTATTCGCCGTCGAGCGCCGCGTAAACCGCGCCGCCCATCAGGCTCGCGCCCGAAAGGGCGGTGAGGACGGTGGCGGCAAGCCAGCGGATCGAGATGCGGCGGGGGTCGACCGGTTCTTCGTCGTGCAGGTCGAGGCCGAGCGGCGGGTCGTTGCCGAGATCAATCGCGGCGGCAACACCGTATGACCGCGCTCCAGCAGCCTGACGCCAGCTTTCCAAGTGTCGTCCCCTTGCACTTCAGGGCCCGCGGCGCCGGGCGCGCCTGATTGGCCCCAAATTTTCCCCGTCCGCGGGGAAATATAGCGTCGCCCGACCGGCCCTTGTTCATTCGCGGCAGCCGCCCCATCGGAGCGCTGCCCCTCGCGTGAAAAAACATTGGACCGCCAAGCCCCTTAAGGGCGCCCCGGCATCATGGCGGCATCATGGCCGAGCGGCTTGAAAAGTTGCACTGCAATACCCAGTTAGAACGATGGTTGACAATAAAAGACGCAGGGGCATATAAAGCCCCCACCACGGTGCGCCGCCGCCTCGGCGCGATGGCGCACCTGCGAAGCTCATCCCGTTCCGTGGTTTCTCGTCTGGCGCTCTGCTGGAAGAGAGAGGCTTCGAAGCCTTCCGGTTTTCCGGCAAGGCGGCGCTGGCGGTTCTGCCGCCGGCGTTTGCTGTTTGAAATTGTGGATCGGAAGAAAGAGAAACGTGGGCGGCGGAGTCCTTGCGGACTTTTCCCTCGCGGGCGAAAGCCTGTGTTGGAAAGGTCGAAGAGAAACTTCGGCGGTCCTACGTTTCGATTCATCAAGCTTTGTTCGATCACGCGCCGCGCAAGCGGAACGGGATCGACGTGCTTGGGACTCGTCAAACGTTGTGATCGAGCCGATCAGGATCTCAAACTTGAGAGTTTGATCCTGGCTCAGAGCGAACGCTGGCGGCAGGCCTAACACATGCAAGTCGAGCGCCGTAGCAATACGGAGCGGCAGACGGGTGAGTAACGCGTGGGAACGTGCCCTTCAGTTCGGAATAACTCAGGGAAACTTGAGCTAATACCGGATACGTCCGTAAGGAGAAAGATTTATCGCTGAAGGATCGGCCCGCGTAAGATTAGCTAGTTGGTGAGGTAACGGCTCACCAAGGCTATGATCTTTAGCTGGTCTGAGAGGACGATCAGCCACACTGGGACTGAGACACGGCCCAGACTCCTACGGGAGGCAGCAGTGGGGAATATTGGACAATGGGCGCAAGCCTGATCCAGCCATGCCGCGTGAGTGATGAAGGCCTTAGGGTTGTAAAGCTCTTTTGGCAGGGACGATAATGACTGTACCTGCAGAATAAGCCCCGGCCAACTTCGTGCCAGCAGCCGCGGTAATACGAAGGGGGCTAGCGTTGCTCGGAATCACTGGGCGTAAAGCGCACGTAGGCGGGTTGTTAAGTCAGGGGTGAAATCCTGGAGCTCAACTCCAGAACTGCCTTTGATACTGGCAATCTTTGAGTCCGGGAGAGGTGGGTGGAACTGCGAGTGTAGAGGTGAAATTCGTAGATATTCGCAAGAACACCAGTGGCGAAGGCGGCTCACTGGCCCGGTACTGACGCTGAGGTGCGAAAGCGTGGGGAGCAAACAGGATTAGATACCCTGGTAGTCCACGC
>DATGIF010000022.1:0-42500 GCA_035295845.1 Xanthobacteraceae bacterium | reverse complement strand
TCCGCAATGGCGGCGCGGCTATGCGCTCCTCGAGAAGCACGGCTTCTCCGCCGACATCCAGGTCCCGTGGTGGCACATGGATGCACTTTCCGCGCTCGCCGCCGATTTTCCCAAGACGCAGATCATCATCGTGCACGCGGGTCTGCCGAACGATCGCAGCGCCGAGGGCCTTGCCGGCTGGCGCCGCGCGATGGAAATGGCCGCAGCGCATTTCAACGTCGCGATCAAGCTCTCCGGCCTTGGCGAGCCGAACCGGCCGTGGACGCTCGCCTCGAACGGTCCGATCATCCGCGATGCGATCAAGATTTTCGGCGCCGACCGCGGCCTGTTCGCGAGCAACTATCCGGTCGACAGCATCGTCGGCTCGTTCGATACGATCTATGACGGCTTTCGCGCGGCCGTCGCCGATCTTCCGCTCGGCGACCAGCAGAAGCTCTTTCACGACAATGCGGTGAGGATCTATCGGCTTTAGACGGACGCGCGAAGGCGAAGGGTCAGATCATTCCCTTCTCTTTCCACTTCGCCCAGATCGTCTTCATCGCCGCGGTGGCCTGCTTGAGCGCGTCCTCCGGCGTCTCGACGCCGGTCGCCGCGCGCGCGAACATCGTGTTCAGCACCCAGCTGTTGAAGGTCTCGTCGATCGCGGCATTGGCATAGCCGGGATAGCCGACATTCGTCGCCCAATCGAGGACGTCGGACATCACCGCGTATTTGTCGGCGGGCACCGCCTTCGCGTCCTTGGCGATCAGCTGCTTCAGGTCCGGCACGGTCGAGGGAAAAGAAGGAAAATTATAGAACTCGCTCGCGAGAAATCCCTGGCGGAAATTGTCGACGTAATCGACGAGGAATTTCTTGGCGCCGTCGATGTTCTCGGCGAACTTCCACACCACGTAGCAATCCATCACGTGCTCGAGGCCCAGGCGGCGGACGGGGCCGCGGGCGGCCTTGGCTAGGCCGATCTTCTCGTGGATCGGCAGCTTGTCGTTCTCGCCCGCGCGCGTGATCGAGATTGCGTTCATGACGAGCGACGAGCGGCCCGCGAGCATCTGCCGGTTGTTGGAAGACGGATCCCAGGCGAGCACTTCGGGCGTTTCGGTTTCCTCGAACAGCGCCTTGACGAATTTGATCGCCTCGAGCGTTGCCTTCGAGTTGATGGTGAGATTGCCCTCGGCATCCTGCTCGTGGGCGCCGAACGAATACATGATGGCGCGCATGGCCATCGCGGTGTCGAGCTCGGCCGAAAGGCCGATGCCGGCCGGAATGCCGGTCTTCTGCTTGATCTTTTTGCCGCCGGCGCGGATTTTGTCCCATGAATCCGGCTGCATGCCGATCTCGCCCCACAGATCGAGGCGGTAATTGATCGGGTCCGGAACGTAGCTGTCGGAAAAGGCGAAATATTTGCTGGTGCGCGGGTTGTACGTGCTCTTCACCGCGAGATCGACCGGCTTGCCGTGCCGCTTCTCGCATTCGGTGTAAACGTCGGCGAGGTCGACGACCTGATCCTCGTAGGCCGAGGGCGGCGCCAGGAACATCACGAGATCGTGCCCCTTCTGCGCGAAAACCTCGGCGGCGGCGCGCGAGGACAAGAGGCTGAGGGCGATGTTATCGACGATCACCTCGGTGTCGTTCTTCGCGCCCCATTCCTTGACGTAGCTGGTGTTGAACCACTTGTTGTAGCCAGCGACGAAGTGGGTCCATTGCAGGATTTTGAGTGTCCGCGCGGCGCGCGCGGGGGCGACGTGGAAAAATGGGCCGGCGCTCGCGGCAAGTCCCGCGCTGGCGGCGGTTTTGATCACGTCGCGGCGCGTCAGTCCGCGGCGGCGAATTCTGCGGATGTTCATCGTCTCTTTATGGTTGCCCGGTTGGCTTTCCGGGTCCTGGCGTTTGTTCGAAAATCCCTCAAGCGGCGGAGTGCCGATTATCAGGCGCGCTACGCGCTGACAACTCCGCTTTGCCGTTTGGTTTAGCACTCCCGTCGACCCGCGCCGCCCGCAACGCTGCTCTGCGGGAAAACCCCGTCAATTCGATAGCGGCGGCGGCGCCTGCGACGTATACGATCGTGTCATGTCCGGACAGAAAGAACGCGCCATGGCCCGTCGGGTCGCGGGACCCATATGGCTTTCGCCCAATATCATCGGAATTCTGTGCGGCACCGGCGCCGCCTTTGCCTGGGCGATCGGCTTCGTCGCCGCGCGTCACGGCATCCAGGCCGGCCTGCATCCGGCGGATATCGCGTTTCATCGCTATGCCTGGGCGGGCTTTTTCCTCCTGCCTTTCGTGCTGCACGACGGCCTGAAAACGCTCGGCGGCGTCGGCTGGGGACGGAGCCTCGCGCTCACCGTGCTCGGCGGACCGACCATGGCGATCCTCAGCTATTCGGGATTCCTCACGGCGCCGCTCGGCCACGGGGCGGTGATCCAGCCCTCGACGGCGATGCTCGGCGGCCTGTTATTGGCGTGGCTCGTCCTAGGCGAGATCTTGCCCGCGAGCCGCGTCATTGGAGCGCTGGCCATCGTTGCCGGTTTGACCGTGCTTGCCGGTGAAGCCGCCTTCACCATCGGCGCGCACGGAATCCTCGGCGACCTTTCCTTCGCGGCCGCGGGCCTGTCGTGGGCGGGCTTCGGTCTTTTGCTCGCACTGTGGCGGATCGACGCCTTGCGCGCCGTTGGCGTCGTCAGCGCGCTTGCGCTTCTCGTCTACGCGCCGCTGCACGCTCTTCTCTTCGGCTTCGGGGGCATGATCGCCGCGGGATACGGCGAAAATCTTCTGCAGATCGTCGTGCAAGGCGGCCTTGCGGGCGCGGGCGCCGTCTATCTTTATGCGCGCGCGGTGAACGCGCTCGGCGCCGGCCGCGCCGCGGTATTCCCGGCGCTGGTGCCGGGCTTCACCATGCTTGCGGGATTTCTTATCCTCGGCGAAATTCCAAGCCTCGCGCAGCTCGTGGGGCTTGCGATCGTCGCGATTGGTTTCCGGTTTGCGATGAAGTCGTGACGCCCCGCGTCGCCGGCAATGCACAGGAAACGAAAGGGAGAAAGCACAATGAAGTACAGGATCTTTTCCGCCGGGCTTGCCGTTTTGCTGCTCGCTCCCGCCGTCAGCGCGCAGGCGCAGGAAAAATTGCGGAAAAACGAAACCTATTGCCTACAACAGGGAGCGGGCGGCGGAGACACTGGCGGCGAATCGCCACTCTTGTGCAACTTCGAGACGCTGCAGCAATGCATCGCTTCGAAAACCGCCAATAGCGACTGGTGCATGCTCAACCCCGCGATTGATTACAACAAAAAACGCGGCTGATCGTTCGCGGCTTCATAGGGTTGCGTCGAGCAACGATTTACGCGGCCTTGCGGTTGGCGAGAAACTCGCCCATGCGTTCGAGCGCCTTCAAAATATTCGCGGTGGAATTAGCGTAGGACACACGCACATAGCCCTCGCCGAGCACGCCGAAATCCGGTCCGCCGATGATGGCGACGCCGGCGTCCTCCAACAGCGCCGAGGCGAGCGCCTTCGCCTTCCAGCCGGTCTGCTTGACGTTCGGGAAGGCGTAGAAGGCGCCCTTCGGCGTCGCGCAGGAAATGCCGGGGAGCTTGTTCAGGCCCTCGACCACGACCTTCCGCCGCTTGTCGAACTCGGCGACCATTTTGGCGACCGCATCCTGCGGGCCGGTGAGCGCGGCGATGCCGGCATATTGCGTCGGCGCGTTGACGCAGGAATATAAATTCACCGCGAGCTTGCGGGCATATTCGTAAAGCTTGCCCGGCCATATCGCGTAGCCCAATCGCCAGCCGGTCATGGCATAGGTCTTCGACCAGCCATTCAACAGGATCAGCCGGTCGCGAATCGCGGGGTACGAGAGCAGGCAGACGTGCTGTTCGCCGTCATAGAGCATGTGATCGTAGATCTCGTCGGACATGATCGCGACGTTGGGATGCTTCTCGAGCCCGGCCACGAGCTTGTCGACCTCGCTTTTGGGCGTCACGCCGCCGGTGGGATTGGCGGGCGAATTCAGGATCAGGAGCCGCGTCTTCGGCGTGATCAGCCTCAGCGTTTCCTCGGCGGAGAACGCGAAGCCGTTCTCCTCGCGCACTGGCACGGGGATGGGCTTCGCGCCCGTGAATTCGATCATCGAGCGGTAAATCGGAAAGCCGGGATCGGGATAGAGAATATCGGCGCCGGGCTCGCCGAACATCAGGATCGCCATGTACATGGTCGGTTTGCCGCCCGGCATGATCATCACCTCGTCGGGCGAGACGTTCACTTTGAAGCGCTTGTGCAGGTCCGCCGCCACTGCCTCGCGCAACGGCTTGATGCCGACCGCAGGCGTGTAGCCGTGATGGCCGTCCTTCAGCGCCTTGATCGCCGCTTCGACGATGTGCTTGGGCGTCGAGAAATCCGGCTGGCCGATGCCGAGATTGATGATGTCGCGCCCCTTGGCCGCGAGCTCGGTGGCGCGTGCGAGCACGGCGAAGGCATTTTCCTCGCCGATGCGATCGAAGGCCGGCACGGTCTGCAGCATGGCTCCCTCGTAGTGTTAGTCATTGATTTTGCCCGCACTTTAGGCGCATGAATCGGCCCAAAGCAAATCTCCAAGGAGGAGACGATGGCCGAGAACCGCGCTAAAAGCGCGAAACGCCACCTGCGCTCGCAATTGTGGTTCGACAATCCCGACAATCCAGGGATGACCGCGATTTACCTCGAGCGCTACCTCAACTTCGGCATCACCCGCGAGGAGCTGCAATCGGGCAAGCCCATCATCGGCATCGCGCAGACGGGCTCGGATCTTTCGCCCTGTAACCGGCACCATCTGCAGCTTGCCGACCGCGTGCGCGAAGGCATCCGCACCGCCGGCGGCATCGCCCTCGAATTTCCGATGCATCCGATCCAGGAAACCGGCAAGCGGCCGACGGCGGCGCTCGACCGCAATCTCGCCTATCTCGGTCTCGTCGAGGTGCTTTACGGTTACCCGCTCGACGGCGTGGTGTTGACCACGGGCTGCGACAAGACGACGCCAGCGGCAATCATGGCGGCGGCGACGGTGAACCTTCCCGCCATCGTGCTCTCGGGCGGGCCGATGCTGAACGGCTGGTGGAAGGGCGAGCGCTCGGGCTCGGGCACGATCGCCTGGAAGGCGCGCGAGGAATTTGCCGCCGGCAAGATCGACTATGAGGGGTTCATGCAGATCGTCGCTTCGTCGGCGCCATCGGCGGGGCACTGCAACACCATGGGCACGGCCTCGACCATGAACGCGCTCGCGGAAGCGCTCGGCATGTCGCTGCCGGGCTGCGCCGCGATTCCCGCGCCCTATCGCGAGCGCGGGCAGATCGCCTACGAGACGGGCGTGCGCGCGGTCGAGATGGTGCACGAGGATCTGAAGCCCTCCGACATTCTCACTCGCGAGGCGTTCGAGAACGCGATCGTGGTGAATTCCGCGATTGGCGGGTCGACCAACGCGCCGATCCACATCAACGCCATCGCCCGCCACATCGGCGTGCCGCTTTCGGTCGAGGACTGGCAGCGCGTCGGCCACAAGATTCCGCTCTTGGTGAACATGCAGCCGGCGGGCAAATATCTCGGCGAGGAATTTCATCGCGCCGGCGGCGTGCCGGCCGTGGTCGCCGAATTGATCGAGGCCGGGAAAATCCATGAGGGGGCGCACACGACGAACGGCAAGACCATGGGTGAAAATTGCCGCGGCAAGCGTTCGTGGGATCGCGACGTGATCAAAACCTACGACGCGCCGATGGTGAAGGAGGCGGGCTTCATCGTGCTTCACGGCAACCTCTTCGACAGCGCGGTGATGAAGACGAGCGTGATTTCGCAGGAGTTCCGCGACCGCTATCTTTCCAATCCGAAGGATCCGGAAGCCTTCGAAGGCCGCGCCATCGTCTTCGACGGACCGGAGGACTATCACCGCCGCATCGACGATCCCTCGTTGAAAATCGATGAACACTGCATGTTGTTCATCCGCGGCGCCGGGCCGATCGGTTATCCGGGCGGCGCCGAGGTCGTGAACATGCAGCCGCCGGCCGCGCTGATCACGCGCGGAATCAAGTCGTTGCCCTGCATCGGCGATGGAAGACAGTCGGGCACCTCGGGCTCGCCGTCGATCCTGAATGCATCACCCGAAGCGGCGGCGGGCGGCGGACTCGCGCTGCTCCGGACCGGCGATCGCGTGCGCATCGATCTGAAAAAGGGTGAAGCAAATATTCTGATCTCAGCCGCTGAACTCGCCGAACGGCGCGCGGCGCTGGAAAAGGCGGGCGGCTACAAGGCGCCCAAAAGCCAGACACCGTGGCAGGAAATCCAGCGCAGCATGATCGAGCAGTTCGACGAAGGCATGGTGCTGAAGCCCGCGGTCAAATATCAACGCGTGGCGCAGACGAGCGGCGTGCCGCGCGACAATCACTGAGGGATCGCGATGCCTACGGTCGTCGAAAAGCGCAAAGCCTTTCACGCGCTGCACGCGAGCGGCTGCTTCGTCATCCCCAACCCGTGGGACATCGGCAGCGCGCGCTGGCTCGAGGGCGCGGGCTTCAAGGCGCTCGCGAGCACCTCGTCGGGCTTCGCCTGGTCGCAGGGATTCCCCGACAACCACGTGACGCGAGAGATGGTGCTCGCGCATTTGCGGGCGCTGGTGGCGGCGACCGACGTGCCGATCAACGCTGACTTCGAGGGTGGCTTCGCGGCGGACCCGGCGGGCGTCGCGGAAAGCGTGACGCTGGCGGTCGACACCGGTGTTGCCGGGCTTTCGATCGAGGATTCCACCGGCGACAAGGACAGGCCGCTTTATGACCTTGACGCCGCGGCCGCGCGCATTCGCGCGGCGCGCGCGGCGATCGACAAAGCGGGCGGCGATACGCTCCTCGTCGGCCGCGCCGAATGCTTGCTCGTCGGACGACCGGACCTCGACGAAGTGATCGCGCGGCTCAAGGCCTATGCCAATGCGGGCGCGGATTGCCTCTATGCGCCCGGCATCAGTAAGCCCGAGCAGATTTCGGCGGTGGTGAAGGCAGTGGCGCCGAAGCCGGTGAATTTGCTGATTGGCTCGCCCATGGGAATCACCGTGAAGGACGCGGCCGCGCTCGGCGTGCGGCGCATTTCCGTCGGCGGCGCGCTCGCGCGCTCGGCCTGGGGCGGTTTCATACGGATGGCGAAGCAGATCGCAGAGGAAGGCCGCTTCGATGGCTTCGCTGAGGCCGCTTCCGGCGGCGAGCTCAACAAATTCTTCTACAAGGACCGCAAAGCGCGGAGCGGCTGAGTGAGCCACGCCAGTACGCCGAAATCCGCCGAGCAACCGGTCGGCCCCATCGTCGATGCCGCGCCGGCGCAAAGACCGGGCGCGGCGACGCTCGCCGGCCGTTTCGGCCGCGTCGAAAGGCTCGACCCCGCGCGGCATGCAACCGATTTGTGGCAGGCGCTTTCCGCCGACGACCGGGTGTGGACATATATGTTCTACGGACCGTTCGCGGATGCGGGCAGCTTCTCAATTTTCCTCGGGAAAATCGCGGCGCTCACGGACCAGGTTTATTACGCGATCGTCGATCAGGAAAACCACACGGTCGGCTGGGCATCGTTGATGGAAATCAGACCGGAACCGCGCGTAATCGAAGTCGGCAGCATTGTTTATGGTTCTGCCTTACAGCGCACGCCGCTCGCAACGGAGGCGCAGTATCTCCTGGCGCGTTACGTTTTTGAAACGCTCGGCTACCGGCGCTATGAGTGGAAATGCGATGCGTTGAACGCCGCCTCGCGGCGCGCAGCCCTCCGGTTCGGCTTCACCTTCGAAGGAATTTTCCGCCAGCACATGATCATCAAGAACCGGAGCCGAGATACGGCGTGGTTTTCGATGCTCGAATCCGAATGGCCGCGCGTAAAGTTAGCGTTCGAGCGTTGGCTCGATCCCTGTAATTTCGATGGCGGCGGACGCCAGAAGCGTTCGCTCGCCGCAATCCGCAACTCGCTATAGGGGAACGTACCGTGACGGACCGCCTCAAGGGAAAGACCTGCCTCGTCACCGCCGCTGGCCAAGGAATCGGGCGGGCGATTGCGGAAGCCTTCGTGCGCGAGGGCGGCCAAGTGGTCGCGACCGACCTCGACGCCGCAAAGGTGAAGAACTTGAAGGGCGCCGAAGGCAGGAAGCTTGACGTGCGCAACGCCGGCGAGGTCGAGGCGCTCGCAGACGGCGTCGGTGCGATCGACGTGCTCGCGAATTGCGCCGGCTACGTGCATCACGGTTCGGTGCTCGAATGTTCGGAAACCGACTGGGACTTCTCCTTCGACCTCAACGTGAAATCCATGCACCGCACGATCCGCGCCTTTCTTCCCGGCATGATCGAGAAGGGCGGCGGGTCAATCATCAACATCTCCTCAATCGCTTCCTCCGTCAGCGGCTTGCCGCTCCGCTATGTGTATGGCGCGTCGAAGGCCGCTGTCATCGGCCTCACCAAATCCGTCGCCGCCGATTTCGTCAAGAAAGGCATTCGCGCCAACGCCATCTGCCCGGGCACGGTGCAGTCGCCTTCGCTCGACCAGCGCATCGCAACCCTGGCGAAAAGCACCGGTCAGACGGAAGAGAAGGTTCGCCAGGCCTTCATCGACCGTCAGCCCATGGGCCGTCTCGGCACGCCGGAAGAGATCGCGTGGCTTGCGGTTTATCTCGCCTCCGATGAATCCAAATTCACCACCGGCGCGATCCATCTGGTCGACGGCGGCTTTGCGATCTGACGAAAGGAAAGTCCCATGCACGTTCTTGTCATCGGCGGCGCCGGCATGATCGGCCGCAAGCTTGCCGAGCGTCTTCTTCGCGAGAAGAAACTCGGCGGCAAGGCGATCTCGAAGCTCACGTTGCAAGACATCGTGCCGCCGGCGGAACCGCGGGAAAAGCCCTTCGAAGTGGCGACGCGCACGGGCGATCTCTCGGTGCCGGGCGAGGCAGGCGCGCTCGCTGCCGACAATCCCGATGTGATTTTCCACCTCGCCGCGATCGTCTCGGGCGAAGCGGAAACCGATTTTGAAAAAGGCTACCGCATCAATCTCGACGGCACGCGCTTTCTGTTCGACGCGATCCGCGCGCGTAACTATAGGCCGCGCGTCGTGTTCACAAGCTCGGCGGCCGTCTATGGCGCGCCGTTCGATGGCGCGATCCGCGACGATTTTCATCTAACGCCGCTCACCTCCTATGGCACGCAGAAGGCGATCGGCGAATTGCTGCTGGCGGATTATACGCGGCGCGGCTTCTTCGACGGCATCGGGCTCCGGCTGCCGACGATTTGCGTGCGGCCCGGCAAGCCGAACAAGGCGGCATCGGGGTTCTTCTCCGGCATCATCCGCGAGCCGCTCGCCGGCCAAGAGGCGATCCTGCCGGTGCCGGATACGGTGCGCCACGGGCACGCGAGCCCGCGCGCCGCGGTCGGGTTCCTCATCCACGCCGCGACACTTGATACGGCCAAGATAGGCCCGCGCCGCAATCTTGCGATGCCGTCGATTTCGGTCACGGTCGCCGAGCAGATCGAGGCCTTGAAGCGCGTCGCGGGCGCGAAGGTCGCCGCGCGCATCAAACGCCAGCCCGACGCGCTCGTCGAGCGCATCGTTTCCGGCTGGCCGCAGGAAATCGAGGCGAAGCGCGCGCGCGAATTGGGCTTTCGGGCGGAGGCGAGTTTCGACGAAATCATCAAGGCGCATATCGAGGACGAGCTCGGCGGCAAGATCGCGGCCTAGCGCATGCGATTTCCCGCCCCGCTCATTCCGGCGACGCTCGTCCGCCGCTACAAGCGCTTCCTCGCTGACGTGGTGCTGCCGGATGGAAGCGAGACGACGGCCCATGTCGCCAATCCCGGCTCGATGCTTGGTCTCACGCCGCCGGATGCGCGTATATGGCTGTCGAAGTCCGATAATCCAAAACGCAAGCTCGCCTATAGCTGGGAGCTGGTGGAAGCCGATTTCGGCGGCGGGCGGGAACTCGTCGGCGTCAATACCGGGCATCCCAATCTCCTGGTCGCGGAGGCTCTCGCCGCGGCGCGCGTGCCAGGCTTGACCGATTACGCACGCCATCGCCGTGAGGTCCGCTACGGCAAAGCGAGCCGGGTTGATTTCCTGCTCGAAGCCGACGGCAAGCCGCCTTGTTACCTTGAAGTGAAGAACGTCCACATGATGCGCGCGCCGGGCCGCGCCGAGTTTCCCGACGCGGTCACCGCCCGCGGCGCCCGGCATCTTGACGAGCTTGCTGCGGAAACGGGCAAAGGTTCGCGCGCGGTCATGCTTTTTCTCGCGCAGATCGGCTCGGCCGAGGGGGTGGCGCTCGCCCGCGACATTGACCCCGCCTACGGCCGGGCGTTCGACCGGGCGATGCAAGCGGGCGTCGAGGCGATCGCCCTTCGCTGCCGGATTTCAACCGAGGGAATCGAGGTTGCCGGGCCAATACCGGTCCTCGGATGAGAGGTTTCTTGCGCGCCGCATTTGATCCCTTACATTGGTATCCGGAGCCGCCGATGAGTTACGTCGAAGCCGCCAGCGCCCCCTTGCGCAAGACCGGGCAGATCAAGCTGCACGGGCCGGAAGGCTTTGCCGGCATGCGCCGGGCGGGCAGACTTGTCGCGGACGCGCTCGATCTCCTCGCCGAGGAGGTGCGGCCGGGCGTTACCACCGAAGCGCTCGACAGGCGCGTGTTTGAATTTGCACTCGACCACGGCGCGCTGCCGGCGACGCTGATGTACCGCGGCTATGGCAAGTCGATCTGCACCTCGATCAACCACGTGGTCTGCCACGGCATTCCCAACGACAAGCCGCTGCGCGAGGGCGACATCGTCAACATCGACGTGACACTCGTGCTCGATGGCTGGCATGGCGATTCGAGCCGTATGTATCCGGTGGGCGAGGTGCCGCGCCGGGCGGAGCGTCTCATCGAGGTCACCTACGAAGCGATGATGGCGGGAATATCCGCGATCCATCCCGGCGGCATGATCGGCGACATTGGCGCCGCGATCCAATCGGTGGTCGAGCCGAACCACATGAGCGTCGTGCGCGATTTCTGCGGCCACGGCGTCGGCCGCCTCTTTCACGACGAGCCGAACGTCGTGCATATCGGGCGCAACGGCGAGGGCGCGGTGCTCCGGCCCGGCATGTTTTTCACCGTCGAGCCGATGATCAATCTCGGCCGTCCGCACGTGAAAGTGCTTTCCGACGGCTGGACGGCAGTGACGCGCGACCGCTCGCTCTCGGCGCAGTTCGAGCATTCGGTCGGCGTCACGGAAACCGGCGTCGAGATCTTCACGCTTTCGCCGAAGGGTCTGCACAAGCCCCCCTACCGCTCCTGAGACGGGCGCGATGGGGGAGAAGCGCGACAAGGGTCTTGAGGAAGCGCCGCATTATCATGGCCATCGCGACCGCCTGCGCACGCGTTTCCGCGAAGCCGGCGCCGGCGCGCTGGCCGACTATGAGCTGTTGGAGCTCGTGCTGTTTCGCGCGCTGCCCCGGCGCGATGTGAAGCCGCTCGCCAAAGCGTTGATTGCGAAATTCGGCTCCTTCGCCGAGGTGATTTCGGCGCCGCCGGCGCGACTTGCCGAGGTCGCGGGCGCAGGGGAGGCGGTGATCGCCGAGCTCAAGATCGTGGAAGCGGCGGCCCAGTATCTCGCGCGCGGCAAGGCGCGGGCGCGGCCGGTGCTTTCGTCATGGAACGCGGTGCTTGATCATTGCCGCGCCTCGATGGCGTTTGCGGAAAAAGAGCACTTCCGCGTTCTATTCCTCGACAAGCGCAACCAGCTGATCGCCGACGAGGTGCAGCAGACCGGCACCGTGGACCACACGCCGGTCTACCCGCGCGAGGTGATCAAGCGGGCGCTCGAACTTTCGGCCACCGCCGTCGTGCTTGTGCACAATCATCCGTCCGGCGATCCCACGCCGTCCCGCGCCGACATCGAGATGACGAAATCGATCATCGAGGCGGCGCGGCCGTTCGGCATCGAGGTGCACGATCACCTCATCGTCGGCAAGGACGGGCACGCGAGCCTGAAGGGGATGAAGCTGATTTCCTGAATTTATGGCCGCGCGAGCAACAGCGGCCGCGGCGTGTCGGGCACCTTTGCCCAGCCGCCTTCCTGCTGGCGGCCGAAGCGGAGCCGGTCGCCCTTGGCGGAGATCAGAATGATATCGCCGCGGTCGAGCGCCCACGACACCGGCCCGAAGCGAGTGACCGACTGATCGCAGCCCGTCTTCAAGCTCATGACGAACGTGTCGTCGCCCGCCGCCTGATCGGTGAGCGTAATACCGCAGATCGGCGGACCGCCTGGCCGCAACAGATTCCAGTCGCCGAGAAGATCAGCGAATTGCGGCATGTCGCCCGGATCGACGAACTGCAGATTGGAAAGGAAATAGACGCCGTCATTCTCGCGCAGTGCCTCGTAACGGCCGCCGATGCCTTCGGTGAATTCCGAGACGGTGCGTTTTGCCGCGTTCACGAAACGGATCGAACCGGCAATGCCGGGCGCCCAGGCGACGGTTTCGCTGAGGAAAGCGAAGAGCGGCAGACAAACCGTCCTGTCGTAAACGAGCGTGAAACCGGGCCCCGCGGGTTTTACATCGAGCGTGACCGGGCATTTGCGGTCGCCGATCGCGCTCGCAAGTTCATAGTTGGCGGCGAGCGTCTTCGCATCGGGGATCGGCGGCGGGGTCACCGCCTCCGCCGGATTGGATTCGGGATTCGGCGTTTGCGCCGCCGCTGGCGAAGCCAGCGCAAGCAGCAAGAGGAAAATACCGAAGCGGAGCATGGGAAATTTGTCGCGCGAGAATCCGGCAAGAATTCGATGCGAGGCTGTGGCTTGCACGCTTTATTTCCGTTTCGCCGGCCAGGGTGTTTCCGGCACCGGCGTAATCGGCCCCCCGCCCTTCGCCCATGAAGCGAGGTTATCGACGAGAAGCTGGCCCATGGCGCGGCGCGTATGATGCGAAGCCGAGCCCACATGCGGCAATAGTACGACGTGATCCATCTCGATCAATTCCGCCGGCACGCGCGGCTCCTCGGCGAAGACATCGAGGCCTGCGGAAAGAATCGTTTTCGATTGCAGCGCCTCGATCAGGGCGGGCTCATCCACCACCGAGCCGCGCGCGACATTGATGAGAATCCCGTTCGGCCCGAGCGCTTTCAGCACTTCGGCATTGATCATGTTCTTGGTCGCGGCCCCGCCGGGGACGATGACGACGAGCACGTCCACGTCGCGGGCCATGGCGACGAGGTTGGGATAGTGTTTGTAGGAGACGCCCGCCGCGGGCTTGCGGCTGTGATAAACAATCGGCACGCCGAAAGCCTCGAGGCGGCGTGCGATCGCCTTGCCGATGCGGCCCATGCCGACCATGCCGACGGTGCGGTCGCGCAGCGTGGGTGAAAGCGGAAACGGTTTTTCCAGCCACTTGCCCGCGCGCAAATAACGCTCCGACTGCGGCAACTGACGCACGGTTTGCAGGATGAGCGCGAGCGTCGTATCCGCGACCTCCTCGTTCAATACATCAGGGGTGTTGGTGACGACGACGCCGTGCGCGCCCGCCCATTTTACATCGACGGAGTCGTAGCCGACGCCGAAATTGGCGACGATCTCGAGCTTCGGCAGCTTTTCCATCAGCGCGCCGTTCACCGGAAAGTGACCGGCGGTGGCGATCGCTCGAATGCGGGGGGCGATTTCGGAGATCAGTGCGTCGCGATCCTTGGCCTTGGCGAGCCGGTGCACCAAAAAGAGTTCGTCTGCCTGTTCCTCGATCAGCGGCATCATCGGGCCGGTGAGGATCAATTCGGGCTTATTTGACGCGGTCATGAATTCCTTCCGTGAATTTCTTGCGCTGCGAAAGCCGCGACCCGGCGGATAGAGCCATGGCAGGGCCTTTGGTCGCTTGATTTCGCAGGGCGGGCCGTGCTGGCATACCTAACGAAATTGCCCGTAAGGGTAAATCGAAAACAAGAACGGCCTTCCTCAAAACGGCCGAAACGGGCAGGAAACCGCCGGTAGAGAGAGGCGTGATGGCGTCAGTCGAGATTCGGGACGTGCGTAAGGCTTTCGGCACCACCGAAGTCATTCACGGCGTCAATGTCATGATCGAGGACGGCGCCTTCGTGGTGCTCGTAGGGCCGTCGGGCTGCGGCAAATCGACATTGCTGCGCATGATCGCCGGGCTCGAGAATATTACCGGTGGCCAGATCCGGATCGGCGACCGCGTCGTCAACGACCTGCCGCCAAAGGCGCGGGACGTTGCCATGGTGTTCCAGAACTACGCCCTCTACCCGCACATGACGGTGGCGGCGAACATGGCGTTCTCGCTGAAGCTCCGGGGCGACCCCAAGGCGGAGGCGGATCTCCGCGTCAATCGCGCGGCGGAAATCCTCAATCTCTCGCATCTTCTTGACCGCTATCCGCGTCAGCTCTCCGGCGGTCAGCGTCAGCGCGTGGCCATGGGCCGCGCCATCGTACGCGACCCGCAGGTCTTTCTGTTCGACGAGCCGCTGTCCAACCTCGACGCCAAGCTCCGCGTACAGATGCGCACGGAGATCAAGGAGCTGCACCAGCGGCTCGGCACGACGACCGTTTACGTCACCCACGATCAGATCGAGGCCATGACCATGGCCGACAAGATCGTGGTGATGCATGACGGCCTCGTGGAGCAGATCGGCGCTCCGCTCGAGCTTTATGACCGGCCGGCGAATCTTTTCGTCGCCGGCTTCATCGGCTCGCCGGCGATGAATTTCTTCAAAGGCAGGATCGGCGCCAACGGCTCCGCGGCCTTCGAGACATCGGACGGCATGAAGCTGCCGCTTGCCGGAAAGCCTGCGGGCTCCGACGGAAGGCCTGCCGTCTACGGCATCCGGCCCGAACATTTCGCGCTTGCCGACGATGGCGCGCCGGGCGAAGTCACGGTGGTCGAGCCGACCGGGTCCGAAATTCAGGTCGCGGCCAAGCTCGCGGGCCACGACATCATCGCTGTCTTTCGCGAGCGTCACGATTTCAAGCCGGGCGAAAAGATCCGGCTCAAACCCGATCCGAAGCTCGTCCATCTGTTCGATGAAGCAACGGGAAAAAGGCTGAACGCATAACAAGGAGGAGGAAATACCTATGACGAACTTCACTCGCCGCGCCGTGGTCAAGGGCGGCACCGCGCTCGCCGCGGCAAGCGCACTTACGGGGCCGGCATTCCTGGAATGGGCGCGCGCCTGGGCGCAGGCCTCGCCCTGGAAGCCGGAAAAGGACGCCAAGCTTTCGCTCTTGCGCTGGAAATATTTCGTGCAGGCGGAGGACGACGCGTTCGTAAAGCTGTTGGACGCATTCACCAAGGCGACCGGCGTGCCGGTCGAGGTCGCGCGCGAATCCTACGAGGACGTGCAGCCGAAGGCCTCGGTCGCCGCCAATACCGGCGCCGGGCCGGATCTCTTCTGGGGTCTTTATTCGCTGCCGCATCTTTTCCCGCAGAAATGCGTCGATATGACCGACGTCTCCGATTACCTCGGCAAGAAATACGGCGGCTGGGTGCCGTCGGCGGTCGTGTACGGCAAAGGCTCCGGCACGAAGTGGATCGACATTCCGATCTGCTACACCGGCAGCCTGATGAACTATCGCATTTCGTCGATGAACAAGGCCGGATTCCAGAAATTTCCGACGACCACCGACGAGTTCCTGGAACTCGCCAAGGCGACCAAAAAGAACGGAACGCCCGGCGGCCTCGCTTTCGGCCACGCCTCGGGCGACGCCAATACCTGGCTGCATTGGTGCCTGTGGTCGCACGGCGGCAATCTCGTCGACAAGGATGACAAGGTCATTCTCAATTCGCCGGAAACCGCGAAGGCGCTGGAATACGCGAAGGCGCTTTACGAGAACATGATTCCGGGTACCGTTTCGTGGAACGATTCCTCGAACAACAAGGCGTTCCTGGCCGGCGAGATTCACTGGACGGCGAACGGCATCTCGATTTACGTCGCGGCGAAAAAGGATCCGACCAAGAAGGAAATCGCCGAGGACATGAACCACGCCTACTACCCGATCGGCCCGGTGGGGAAACCGACCGAACTGCATCTGATGTTCCCGCTCGTCGCGATGAACTACACGAAGAATCCGCAGGCTTGTAAGGCGCTGATCGCCTTCATGCTCGACGCGCAGAACTTCAACCCGTGGATGGAATCGGCGCAGGGCTATCTCACCCACTGCCTCAACGCTTACGACGCGAATCCGGTATGGACGGCGGATCCGAAAACGACGCCCTATCGCGACGTGGCCAAGCGTTCGATGACGGCGGGCGGTCTTGGATCGGTGGGCGAGAAGGCGGCGACCGCGATCGCCGACTTCATCGTCGTCGACATGTTCGCGAATTACGTCACCGGCCGCGAGGACGTCAAAGGCGCGATCAAGATCGCCGAGCGTCAGGCGCAGCGCATTTATCGCTGATCACGAAGTGGGGAGCGGGCGGCAAACGCCCGCTCTCCCGTCGTCCGCTAATGACGAGTGAAGCAAAGGCAGACTGATGGCTGAACTTGCAATCGGAAGAGGGCGAGAAAAAAAGACCGCCTATACGGTTACCGCGTGGGACCGGCTCAAGACCAACCGCGAGTGGCTGGGGTGGTGGTTCATGCTGCCGGCGGTGGCGTTTCTGATTCTCTTTCTTGCTTATCCGCTGATCCTCGGCGTCTGGCTTTCCTTCACGGACGCCCGTCTCGGCCGTCCCGGCGAGTTCATCGGCACCGAGAACTATGAATGGCTGTGGGACGACTCCATCTTCTGGACGTCGGTATTCAACACGCTGCTCTATACGGGGGTCGCGAGCGCGGTGAAATTCGCGGTCGGGCTCTATCTCGCGCTTTTGCTGAACGAAAACCTGCCGTTCAAGGCGATCATTCGCGCCGTCGTCCTCATCCCCTTCATCGTTCCGACGGTGCTTTCGGCGATTGCTTTCTGGTGGCTGTTCGACAGCCAGTTTTCCATCATTTCCTGGTCGCTGAAGAAACTGCATCTGATCTCGACCAACATCGATTTTCTCGGCGATCCGTGGACCGCGCGCTGGTCGGTGATCTTCGCTAATATCTGGCGCGGCGTTCCATTCATCGCGATCACCTTGCTCGCCGGGCTGCAGACGGTGTCGCCCTCGCTCTATGAGGCCGCGACCATCGACGGCGCCTCCGCCTGGCAGCGGTTTCGCTTCATCACCTATCCGCTGCTGACGCCGATCATCGCCGTGGTGATGACGTTCTCGGTGCTGTTCACCTTCACCGATTTTCAGCTGATCTGGGTGCTGACCAAGGGCGGTCCGGTGAACGCGACGCATTTGATGGCGACACTTTCCTATCAGCGCGCGATCCTCGGCGGCCATCTCGGCGAGGGCTCGGCGATCGCGACCGCGATGATTCCGTTCCTGCTGGCGGCTATCCTCATTTCCTGGTTCGGTTTGCAGCGGCGCAAATGGCAGCAGGGAGAGGCGAATGACTGACCTCCTTGCCGCCAAGCACGTCGACCCGAAATCGATTTTGACTGGCTCGTCGCCGGCGGTCGCCGATCACTCGGAGGGCATGAGCTATCTCGAAAGGCTCCCGAAACGCCTGATCACGCTGTATTTGCCGCTGGTGCTTATCCTGATCGTGCTGTTGTTTCCGTTTTACTGGATGGCGCTCACCGCCATCAAACCCGACGAGCAGTTGCTCGATCTCGAAACGTTCAATCCGTTCTGGACCTGGACGCCGACGCTGAAGCACATCCAGAAGCTCCTGTTCGAAACCAAATATCCGCTGTGGCTCTGGAACACGATGTTTATCGCCACGAGCGCGACGGTGTTGTCGATCGCGGCGAGCGTGCTCGCGGCCTATGCGATCGTGCGGCTCCGCTTCAAGAGCGCGCAGTGGGTGGGCGGCGCGATTTTCCTTGCTTATCTCATCCCGCCGTCGATCCTGTTCATTCCGCTGTCGACCGTCGTCTTCCAGTATGGATTGTTCGATACCTCGTTCGCGCTGATCCTCACCTACCCGACGATCCTGATTCCGTTCTCGACCTGGCTGTTGATGGGTTACTTCAAGACCATCCCCTTCGAGCTCGAGGAATGCGCGCTGATCGACGGCGCCAGCCGCTGGCAAATACTGACCAAGATCGTTTTGCCGCTGGCGGTACCGGGGCTGATCTCCGCCTTCATCTTCTGCTTCACGCTCTGCTGGAACGAATTCATCTACGCGCTGACCTTCATCTCGTCGACGGGCCACAAAACGGTTCCGGTCGCGATCGTGAACGAATTCGTCGACGGCGATATCTATCGCTGGGGCTCGCTGATGGCGGGCGCGCTCGTAGGCTCGCTGCCGCTCGTTGTGCTCTACGCATTCTTCGTCGAGCATTACGTGTCGGCGATGACCGGCGCGGTAAAAGAATAAAATTTCCAAATTCCGGGAGAAAAACAATGGCCAAGGAACGGATCGGTTTTGTCGGCGTCGGCCTGATGGGCCACGGCATGGCGAAGAATCTCGTCGAGAAGGGCTATCCGCTGACGATTCTCGGCCACAGGAACCGCGCGCCGGTCGAGGATCTCGTCAAACGCGGCGCAGTTGAAGCGCACGCGGCGAGGGAGCTCGCCGAAAAAAGCGACGTGATCTTCCTTTGCGTCACGGGCGCGGCTGAAGTCGACGCGCTGATGCGCGGCAAAGACGGGGTCGCGGCGGGTGCGAAAAAAGGGGCGATCGTGGTCGATACGTCCACTTCCGAGCCCACGCTCACGCGCGCTCTCGCGGAAGAACTCGCCGCGCGCGGCGTGACGTTCTGTGATGCTCCGCTCGCCCGCACGCCGAAGGAGGCGGAGGAGGGCAAACTTGGCGTCATGATGGGCGGCGATGCCGCTACCTTCGAGAAGTTGAAGCCGATCCTCGCGTGCTTCGCCGATACCGTTCATCACGTCGGCCCGGTGGGCGCGGGTCACGCGATCAAGCTCATCAACAATTTTCTCGCCATGGGCTATGGCGCGATTTACGCTGAGGCGATTGCGCTCGGGCGCAAGGCCGGGATCGAGCCGAAGATTTTCGACAAGGTGATCCGCGGCGGCCGCATGGATTGCGGCTTCTATCAGACCTTCATGGGCTATGCGCTCGACGGAAACCGCGAATCGCACAAATTCGCGCTCCGCAATGCCCACAAGGACATGCGCTATGTCACCAATCTCGGCAACGCGAGCGGCATCGTCAACGCGGTCGCTGCGGCGGTGAAGAACTCCTACGCCGCGGCGGAGGGCATGGGTTATGGCGGCGAGAACGTGCCGCTTCTCGTGGACGCGATCGCGCAGTTGAACGGACTTTCGCCGCTGCACGCGGCGAAGCGCTCGGCGGCGGAATAATCATTCCTCGACCAGCGCCTGGGCTTCGAGCGATTCTTTCGCTTTCATCCGCTGCTCACGGTACAAGAGATAAAGCCCCGAGGCGATCACGATCGCGACGCCCGCAAGCGTCCATGCGCTTGGTTTGTCGCCGAAGACAAGAAAGCCGGACGCGATCATCCAAACAATTTGCGTGTACATGAACGGCGCCAGAATCGGCGCCGGCGCGCGCCGGTGTGCCATGGTCAGGAATAGATGACCGATCCAGCCGTAAACGCCGGTCGTGAGCATGGCGATCACGAGCCAGAGACTATCGGGTGTCGTCCAGGCGAACGGCAAAGGCGCCGAGGTCGCGATCGCGCCGACGAGCGCCGAATAAAACACGGTCGTCGCGGTTGAGTCGTAGCTCGCCAACACGCGCGTCGAGAGGCTGTAAAGCGCATAGCTCAGCGCGCTCAGCACCGAAAAGGCGGCGGCGGGGTGAATGCCGCCGCCGCCCGGCCGCGTGACGAGCAACACGCCGGCAAAGCCGATGAGGATCGCCACCCAGCGGCGCGGGCCGATCCATTCGCCGAGCAACGGTCCCGCGAAAAGCGCCACGAAAAGCGGCGTGGTGAAGCCGATCGAGGAGGTTTGATCGAGCTGTAGAAAATGCAGGGCAATGAAATTGAAGACGGTGGAAAGCAGGAGAAGTGTCGAGCGGCCGATCTGCAGCCAGGGCCGCTTGGTTTTCAATATGCCCGGCGTCGTCCATGGATTGATGAAGATAAGCGACAGAAAGAAGTGGCTGACATAGCGGCCCCAAACCACCTGCAACGTGCTCATATGGTGGATCAGCACCTTCGCTGTCGTATCGAGGAGGGTGAAGCAGAACACGGCCGCGCACATCAGCGCGATGCCGGCGATCCTCGCTTGCGGGCCGGTGAGCGCGGGCCTGAAACGGGCGCGCTTGGAAATTCTTCTTTGCATTGTCCGGGCGATCAGTAGGTGGCGCGGCCGCCGGAGAGATCGAACACCGCGCCGGTCGTGAACGAGCAGTCGCTGGAGGCGGCGAAGGCTACGGTCGCCGCGATTTCCTCGACGGTCACGAAGCGGCCGCGCGGAATTTTCGACAGCATGTAATCGATGTGTTCCTGCGTCATCTGCGCGAAAATCGCGGTCTTTGCCGCCGCCGGCGTCACGCAATTCACCGCGATATCGTACTGCGCGAGCTCCTTGCCGAGCGATTTGGTGAGCGCGATCAGCCCTGCTTTCGACGCGGAGTAGGCGGGTGCGTTCGGATTCCCTTCCTTGCCCGCAATCGAAGCGACATTGACGATGCGGCCGTATTTCTGCGCGATCATGCCCGGCACCACGGCGCGGCAGCAATGAAACGGCCCGGTGAGATTAGTCGCGATCACCTGGCTCCAGTCCTTCGGCGGATATTCCCAAGTCGGCTTATTGGGGCCGGAAATGCCGGCATTGTTGACGAGGATGTCGATGCGCCCGAAGGCGTCGAGCGTCTCGCCACATGCGCGTTCGACCGCCTTCAGCTCCGTCACTTCGACGCCGAAGGCCTGCACCTTGCCGCGGCCGACGAGTTCGGAGGCAGTGCCCTCGGCGAGCTTGATGTCGCGGTCCCAGATCGCAACGGATGCGCCGGAATCGAGCATCCGTTCGACGATCGCGCGGCCGATGCCCTGGGCGCCGCCGGTGACGACGGCTATGCGGCCGGCAAGATCGATACGATTTCCCATCGGCTTTCCTTCCGGAACGGGCGTTAGCCATAACAGTAAACGACGAAAGCCCGTGGCGCGAGCGCGCAAGAAGCGCGCTTGCGAAGGCCGCGACCCGCCCCTAGGTTGCGGCGGTTTTATCGCGAGCGATCCGCATGGTGCCGAAGCGCTTCTGGACCGAAATGACGTGGGAAGACTTCCGCGACGGCGACCCCGGCGGCTGGATCGCCGTGTTGCCGGTTGCCGCCGTCGAGCAGCACGGCCCGCATCTGCCGGTCGGCGTCGACAGCTTCATTGCCGAGGGCTATCTCGCCCGCGTCCGCGCGCTTCTGCCTTCGTCGCTGCCGGTGACATTCCTGCCGCTGCAGGCGGTCGGAAAATCAGACGAGCATGTCGCGTTTCCCGGTACGCTCACGATTTCCGCCGAGACCGCGATCCGCGCCTGGACCGAAATCGGCGAGGGCGTGCACCGGGCGGGCGTCGAGAAGCTCGTCATCGTCAATTCGCACGGCGGCAACTCGCCGATCATCGATATTGTCGCGCGCGCCTTGCGCGTCCGCCTCGGCATGTTCGTCGCCACCACCTCGTGGCACCGGCTTGGTTATCCGAAAGGGCTGTTCTCGGAGGAAGAGATTGTGCATGGGATCCATGCGGGCGAGATCGAAACTTCGCTCATGCTGGCGCTGAAGACCGAGACGGTGCGCGGCAAGATGCCGAATGCAAAGTCCGTCACGGTGGCGATGGAGCGCGAATTCACGCAATTGCGCGCGGGCCATCCGGCGGGCTTCGGCTGGATGGCGCAGGACCTGCATCCAAGCGGCGCGGTAGGGAATGCCGCCGCTGGTACGCTCGATAAGGGCGAGAGCGCGCTCGATCACGGCGCGCGCGCTTTTGTCGCGCTTCTCGAAGATGTCCATCGCTTCGACCTCGCGCGTCTGAAGGCAGGGCCGCTCGGCGAGGATTTTTGATTCGAATTGTCCCCGCCGAATACGAGGACGGCCATGCGAGAGCTCGTCGGCAAGACGGCATTCGTGACAGGCGGGGCGAGCGGCATCGGATTCGCACTCGGCCGGGTCTTTGCAGGAGCGGGCATGAAAGTGATGCTCGCCGACATCGAGACGGACGCGCTGGCGGCCGCCGTTAATAGCCTGCGCGATTTGGGGCCGGGTGTGCGCGGCATTACCTGCGACGTTGCCGATCCTGTCAGCGTCGAGCGCGCGGCCAAGGCGTCGTACGAAGCATTCGGAAACGTGCATGTAGTCTGCAACAACGCCGGCGTCGGCGGCGGCAGCGGAATCGACTCCATCTCGCTCGACAATTGGCGATGGGTGCTCGACGTCAACCTGATGGGTGTCCTGCACGGCATCCGCACCTTCCTTCCGCATATCCGGGCCCACGGCGAAGGCGGCCACATCGTCAACACCGCGTCCATGGCCGGAATGGTGAGCGGGCTTGGATTCAGCCCTTACGCGACCAGCAAATTCGCGGTGGTCGCCATGTCGGAGGGACTCGCGACGCAACTTGAGCCGCTCGGCATCGGCGTGACCGTGCTCTGCCCCGGTTTTGTGCACACGCGCATCAGCGAGAGCGGGCGCAACCGGCCGGCGCGCTACGGCCGGGGAGAGACACCGGACCCCACGAGCTGGGCGGGCCAGCTCGCGGCGCGGCTTGCCGAACTCGCGCACTCCGGCCTCGACCCGGCTGAAGTCGCTGCGCGCGTCATTGCGGCGACCCGCGAGGACGAACTCTACGTGTTCACGCATCCAGAAATGCGCGTCGAGGTGGAGGCGCGGTTTGCCGCGATCCTCGCGGCGATGGACAAAGCAGCGGCCCGCTGAAGCTCTTGCAGCTGCGGCAATCTGGATATGTTGTATCGCCCGGCGCGATTTGATATAATATATCCAGAACCAGCCGCCGATGCGGCGCCCCGATCAAACCATGCAAGCACACGCCCACGATCATCATCGCGGCCCTCCCGAGATTTCTCCATCGCTATTGCGCCTGTCGGCGCTTGAGCGGATCGCGATCGCGGTGGCGCTCTCGGCGCTCCTGTGGGGCGCGGTGTTTTGGGCGCTTAGCTAGAGGCTTTGCATGACCGCGGCGCTTAATTTTCGCAACGTCACGCTGGGCTACGACCGCCACCCGGCGGTGCATCATCTTACCGGCACGGTCGCGGCCGGCGCGCTGCTCGCGATCATCGGGCCGAACGGCGCGGGCAAGAGCACGCTCCTGAAGGGAATCGTCGGCGCGATCCCGACGCTTGATGGCGTCATCGAGCGGGCGCAGGCGCGCCGCGAAGATATCGCGTATTTGCCGCAGATTGCCGAGATCGACCGCTCGTTTCCGATCACGATTTACGATCTCGTGGCCATGGGCCTCTGGCGCCGCGCCGGCCTCTTCGGCGCGATCGCGCGGGGCGAGCGCGACGACATCGAAAAAGCGATCTCAGCGGTCGGCCTCGAAGGTTTCGAGAGCCGCACCATCGGCACGCTTTCCGGCGGGCAGATGCAGCGCGCGCTGTTCGCGCGGCTGTTGCTGCAGAATGCGCAGCTGATCCTGCTCGACGAGCCGTTTACCTCGCTCGACGCCAAGACGATTTCCGACCTTATCGATCTTATCCGCCGCTGGCACGGCGAGCGCCGGACCATTCTGATCGTGTTGCACGATCTTGATCTTGCGCGCGCGCAGTTTCCAGAAACGCTGCTGCTCGCGCGGGAAGTGGTGGCCTGGGGGAAAACGCCGGAGGTTTTGACGGCGGAGAATCTCCTGAAGGCGCGGCAGATGTGCGAAGCCTTCGATCGCCACGCCGAAGTGTGCGAAACCGACCTGGCCTGAGCCCATGTATGACTTTCTGATCGCTCCCTTCACCGAGTTCGAATTCATGCGGCGGGCGCTCGTGGGAGCGCTTGCGCTTGCGGTCGGCGGCGCGCCGGTCGGCGTGTTTCTGATGTTGCGGCGCATGAGCCTTACCGGCGACGCCATGGCGCACGCGATTTTGCCGGGCGCCGCGGTCGGCTTTCTCTTTTCGGGCCTTGATCTCTTCGCGATGACCGTCGGCGGCATCGTTGCCGGCTTCACCGTCGCGCTCAGCGCCGGGCTTGTCGCGCGCTCGACCGAACTGAAAGAGGACGCTTCGCTCGCGGCGTTCTATCTCGTTTCGCTCGCGCTCGGCGTCTTGATCGTCTCGTTCAAGGGATCGAACATCGATCTCCTGCACGTGCTGTTCGGCAGCGTGCTTGCGCTCGACAACGCGACGCTGATTCTGATCGCGGCGATCGCCACCATCAGCCTGTTCATCCTCGCGGTGTTGTGGCGGCCGTTGGTGCTCGAATGCGTCGATCCGAACTTCCTGCGCTCGGTCAGCAAAGCGGGCGCGCCGACGCATCTCGCCTTTCTCGCGCTGATGGTTCTGAACCTCGTGGGCGCCTTTCACGGGCTCGGCACGCTGCTCGCGGTCGGGCTGATGATGTTGCCGGCGGCGGCCGCGCGCTTCTGGGCGAAGGATCTCACCTCGATGATGATCGTCGCCATTGTCGTTGCCATTCTCTCCGGCGTGATCGGCCTCCTCGTTTCCTATCACTCGGGTGCGGCGGCGGGGCCCGCGATCATCCTGGTAGCGGGCGTCTTTTACGCGGTCTCGCTCGTTCTCGGCCCGATCGGCAGTCTCAAGCGCCTGTGGGCGCCGGGCCGGCATCTCGAGGCCTGAACTCTATGGAGGTATCCATGTCAATTCGCAGAACCCTTCTCGCAATCCTGTTCGCGGTCAGCGCCGCCCTGCCGGCGGCGGCACAGGAAAAGCTGCCGGTGGTGGCGACCTTCTCGATCCTTGGAGATTTCGTGAAGAATGTCGGCGGCGATCGCGTTGCGGTCACGACGCTCGTCGGGCCCAACGGCGATACCCACGTCTATCAACCTTCGCCGGCGGATGCGAAGAAGTTAGCGGCCGCTAAAGTCATCTTCGTCAACGGCTTCAAACTCGAAGGCTGGATGGACCGGCTGATCAAGGCATCGGGCACCAAGGCGAGCGTCATAGTGACGGTCAAGGGTATTACGCCGCGCGAGATGGCCGAGGCCGATGAGCACGCGCATGAGCGCGGCGTCGATCCACATGCCTGGCAATCGATCGCGAATGCGCGGATTTACGTGGCGAACATCCGCGATGCGTTGATCACGGCCGACCCTGACGGCAAGTCGGCTTACGAGAAAAACACGGATGATTATCTCGCAAAGCTCGCGATGGTGGAAACCGAGGTCAAGGAGGGAATCGCGAAGATCCCCCCCGAGCGGCGGCGGATTATCACAACGCACGATGCCTTCGGCTACTTCGGCGCCGCTTACGGCTTTGAATTCATCGCGCCGCAAGGGGTCTCGACCGAAACGGAAGCCTCGGCGCAGGATGTCGCCAAGATCATTCGTCAGATCAGGGCGCAGAAGATACCGGCGGTGTTCCTCGAAAACGTCAGCGATCCGCGGCTCGTCCAACGCATCGCCGATGAAACCGGCGCCAAGATCGGCGGCACGCTCTATTCCGACGCGCTTTCGGCGGAGGATGGTCCCGCCTCGACCTATGTCGACATGATGCGCCACAACATCCGCGAGCTTTCGGCGGCGCTAACGAGTTGAAAACGCCGCCCGCCGGGCCTTGTCCCGGCGATCGGTTGCTCCTAGATCATGGGCGCCCGGACTTTGTCCGGGCGCTTTTTCATTTGGTTGATCCCAATGTCCGACAAAATTCCCGTCACCGTACTCACCGGCTATCTCGGCGCCGGCAAGACCACGCTTCTCAACCGCATCCTTTCCGAGCCGCACGGCAAGAAATACGCCGTGATCGTCAACGAGTTCGGCGAGATCGGCATCGACAATGACCTCGTGGTCGGCGCCGACGAGGAAGTGTTCGAGATGAACAACGGCTGCATCTGCTGCACCGTGCGCGGCGATCTGATCCGCATTCTCGATGGGCTTCTCAAGCGGCGCGGAAAGTTCGACGGCATTCTGGTCGAGACCACGGGTCTCGCCGATCCCGCGCCGGTGGCGCAGACGTTTTTCCTCGACGATACGGTGGGGAGCCGCACGGCGCTCGACGCGGTGGTGACCGTCGCCGACGCGAAATGGCTGAGGGAGCGGCTGAAGGACGCGCCGGAGGCGAAGAACCAAATCGGCTTTGCGGATATCATTCTTCTCAACAAGACCGATCTCGTGACGCCGGAAGAATTGCGCGATGTGGAGGCGCGCATCCGCGCGATCAATCCTTACGCCAGGATTTATCGCAGCGAGCGCTGCGACGTGCCGGTCCAATCCCTCCTCGGACAGGGGGCTTTCGACCTACAGCGGATTCTTTCGATCGAGCCGGAGTTTCTCGCCGAAGACCACAGCCACGACCACGATCATCACGATCACCATCACAACGGCGGCCTCAAGCATTATCACGACGAAGAGATGCAATCACTGTCGCTGAAAAGCGAAAAGCCCCTGGATCCGGAAAAATTCCTGCCATGGATCAACGATCTCGTCGCCAGGGAAGGCCCGAAGATTCTCCGTTGCAAAGGAATCCTCTCGTTCAAGGACGACCCGCAGCGCTTCGTGTTGCAGGGCGTGCACATGGTGCTCGACGGCGATCACCAGCGCGAGTGGAAGCCCGATGAGAAGCGCGAAAGCCGGCTCGTTTTCATCGGCCGCGAGCTTGACGCCGGCGCGATCGAGCAAGGCTTTCTCGCCTGCGCCGCCTGAGGCGGTGTCCCATGCCCGCCGATGACGTTTCGCTGACATCGAAGGTGCGCGCGGTCGAAGCGGGCGGCCATGTGGTGGCGATCCATTTCGTCGGCGAAAGTGCTGCGATCGCGACCGGCGAGGGCGAGGTTCTGGTCGCCGGCGGCAACGAGGCGCTGATCAAGGCGCATCAGGGCGTGATTCTTGCCGCAGCCGGAGACGGTTCACGCATTTTCACCGCGGGCGATGATGGCAAGCTGGTTGCCACCGATATCGACGGCAAGCAGGAGGTACTCGCGGCTTGCGGGGGCAAATGGATCGATCAAGTCGCGCTCGGGCCTTCGGGCACAATCGCATGGTCTTCGGGAAAGACAGCTTTTGTGCGCACCAATAAGGGCGAGCGGAGTCTCGAAGTGTCCTCGACCGTGGGAGGGCTCGCCTTCGCACCCAAAGGACTGCGGCTTGCGATCGCGCATTACAACGGCGCCACCCTCTGGTTTCCGAACGCCGATGCAAAGCCCGAAACACTCACTTGGAAAGGCTCGCATCTCGGCGTGCTGTTTTCACCCGACGGCCGATTCCTGATCACCACGATGCAGGAGCCGGCCCTGCACGGCTGGCGGCTTTCCGATGGCCAGCACATGCGCATGTCCGGCTATCCCGCGCGCGTGCGCTCTTTCGGCTTCAGTGCCGACGGCGATTGGCTCGCGACCTCCGGCGCGCAGGAAGTGATTCTGTGGCCGTTTCGAACGCGCGACGGGCCGATGGGCAAGGAGCCCCTCATGCTCGCGCCGGGCCCGGAGGACGCGCGGGTCTCCGCTGTTGCCGGTCATCCGCAACAAGCCGTCCTCGCCGTGGGTTACAGCGACGGAATGGTGATCTTGGCGCGGCTCGAGGATGCGGCTGAAGTTCTCGTAAGCCGGCCGGGCGGCGCGCCGGTCACGGCGCTTGCCTGGCGCGGCGACGGCAGGCAGCTCGCCTTCGGAACAGAGGCGGGAAAAGCCGGGCTGCTCGCGCTCTAGAGATTCCGTACCAGAACGTTCTTGAACTGCCAGGGATCGTCGTGATCGAGATCCTCGGGGAAGAACATGTTGCGGTCCTTGAGCGGGTGCCAGTCGGTATAGGTGCCGATCACCGGTCCCAGATACGGCAACTGCACCTCGAGGCAACGGCGGAAATCCATTTCGTCGGCTTCGACGATGCCGGCTTTCGGATTTTCAAGCGCCCATACCATGCCGGCGAGCACCGCCGAGGTCACCTGCAGGCCGGTCGCGTTCTGATAGGGCGCGATCGCCTTCGTCTCCTCGATCGAAAGCTGCGAGCCGTACCAATAGGCGTTGTTCTTGTGGCCGTAGAGGAGGACGCCGAGCTCGTCGATGCCTTCGACGATTTCGTTTTCGTCCATGATGTGCCAATGCGGCTGGAAGTAGCCGCCGGCGCCGAACATTTCGTGCAGCGACAATACCGCGTCGTTTGCCGGGTGATAGGCGTAGTGGCAGGTCGGCCGATAGACGACCTTGTCGCCTTCGCGCGATGTGAAGTAATCGGCGATCGAGATCGATTCGTTGTGCGTGATGCAGAAGCCGTAATGCGGGCCGGGCGTCGGGCACCAGGAACGCACGCGTGTGTTGGCGCCGGGCTGCAGGAGATAGATCGCGGCACCGCAGCCGTTCTTGTGGCTGCGGCCGGTATCGGGCATCCATTTTTCGTGCGTGCCCCAGCCGAGCTCGGCCGGTTGCGAGCCTTCGGAAACGAAACCCTCAATCGACCAGGTATTGACGAAGGTGTGCAAGGGCTTCGGCTTTGCGCGCCCCTGCGTGTCGCGCTCGGCAATATGCACGCCGGTGACGCCGGTTTTCTGCATGAAGCGCGCCCACTTTTCCTGCGTTTTCGGCTCGGGGTCGTTCATGCCGAGGTCGGCGGCGATGTTCAGAAGTCCCTGCTTGACGAACCACGACACCATGCCGGGGTTGGCGCCGCAGCAGGAGACCGCGGTGACCGTGCCCGGATTCTTACGCTTAGTGTCACGCACCGTCTCGCGCAGCGCATAATTGGTGCGGTCGCCGGCGCTGATCTTGCTGTCGAAATAAAAGCCCTTCCAGGGCTCGACCACGGTGTCGATGTAGAAGACGTTGAGCTCGCGGCAAAGATTGATGATGTCGAGAGAGGAGGTATCGACCGAGACGTTGACGCAAAAGCCTTGACCGCTGCCGGCGGTCAGAAGCGGCGTGAGGACCTCGCGATAATTCGCCTTGGTGAGGCCGGTCTTGACGAACTTGATGCCGCGCTCGTCGAGGAGGTGGCGGTTCCTGTCGGAAGGGTCGATGACGACGAAGCGGGACTTATCGTATTCGAAATGCCGCTCGATCAAGGGCAGCGTGCCCCGGCCGATCGAGCCGAACCCGATCATCACGATCGGGCCGCTGATCTTGCCATGAATCGGCCAGTTGCTCACTTTCGCACCTCCAAGTTCGCGCGGCCCGTGGATGCCGCGTCATAAAAGCGTGAAACGCGCCGTGCGACAAAGAGTCCGAAACTCATGAGGCACGGCGAACGCGAGAGGTCAACGATTTCACCGCGATTCCTGTGGATTTTTCCGCCACCACCGGCGCAATCTCGCCGGTCGCGACGACGAGACCGCGCGCGCCAAAAAGCGCGTTCGGAACGAGTTCGAGCGCGAGAAAACGGTCGCGTTCGAACGGGCCGGGCATGCGAAGCTCTCCGGTGAGCGCGGAAGAAAAGCCGAATCGTTTGTAGTAAGGCTCGTCGCCGACCAAGAGCACGGCGCGATGGCCGAGCGTTGACGCTTTTTCGATCGCCGCCCGCATCAGCGCCGAGCCGATGCCGCGGCCCTGATGGGCGGGGTGAACCGCGAGCGGACCGAGCAAGAGCGCCGGATGTTCACGCCCCGCCGCCACGTGCCAAAGGCGGACCGTGCCGATCAGCCGTCCGTTCTTGGCTCTCGCCGAGAAAGAAAGCCCATCAGCGGGCAGCCGGCCTTCGCGCAAGCGTTCCGAGGTCTTTTTCCGCCGCCTCCGGCCCAAGCACAGGTCGAGCAGCGACTCGCGGGCGCCGGCCTCGGCCGGTGCCTCGCGTTCGATGCGGATCATCTTCTAGATGACGTAGGATTTGAGCGGCGGAAAGCCGTTGAAGGCGACCGAGCTGTAAGTGGTCGTATAGGCGCCCGCCGCTTCGATCAGCACCTTGTCGCCGATCTCGAGCGTGACCGGCAGCATGTACGGCTCTTTCTCGTAGAGCACGTCCACCGAGTCGCAGGTCGGGCCTGCGATCACGCAGGGCGCAAGCTTGGCGCCGTCCTTCGGCGTGCGGATCGGATAGCGAATCGACTCGTCGATCGTCTCCGCGAGGCCGCTGAATTTGCCGATGTCGAGATAGACCCAGCGCACCGGGTCGTCGGCCGACTTTTTCGAAATCAGCACGACTTCCGCCTCGATCATGCCGGCATCGCCGACGAGGCCGCGGCCCGGCTCGATGATCGTCTCGGGGATACGGTTGCCGAAATGCTTGCGCAGCGCGCGGAAGATCGATTTGCCGTAAGCGTCGACCTTCGGCACGTTCTTCAGGTAACGCGCGGGGAAGCCGCCGCCGAGATTGACCATGGCGAGCGTCAGCCCGCGCTCGGACATCTCGTTGAAGATGGAAGCGGCCGAGGCAAGCGCCTTGTCCCAGGCCTTCACGTCGTTCTGCTGCGAGCCGACATGGAAGGAGATGCCGTGAGCGACGAGGCCCATGCGATGGGCATGCTCGAGGATGCCCGAGGCCATTTCGGGCACGCAGCCGAATTTGCGCGACAGCGGCCATTCGGCGCCGGAGCCGTCGCAGAGGATACGGCAGAATACCTTGGAGCCGGGAGCGGCGCGGGCGATCTTGTCGACTTCCACGTCGCTGTCGACGGCGTAGAGCCGCACGCCTAGCTCGTAGGCGCGCGCGATATCGCGCTCCTTCTTGATCGTGTTGCCGAAGGAGATGCGGTCCGCCGTTGCGCCCGCGGCCAGCACCATCTCGATTTCGGCGGGAGAAGCCGTGTCGAAGCTGGAGCCGAGCTCAACGAGGAGCTTCAGGATCTCCGGCGAGGGATTGGCCTTCACGGCGTAGAACACCCGCGTGTCAGGCAGGCTCTTGGCGAAGGCAAGATAGTTTTCGCGGATGACATCAAGGTCGACGACCAGGCAAGGGCCTTCCTCGCGGCGTCGCTTGAGGAATTTGCGGATACGTTCGGTCACTTCTTCGTCTCCTTCACTCCAATTTCAAGCCCTGGATGACGGATGCCGAAGGTTCTCGCGCGATTGCGCTTTCCCGTGGCGGGCCCGTCACCCGCTCGCCAGCCAGAGGCCGGCCTTTGAAGTGCCGATGTGACATCGCGATTCCGGAAACCGGAGCTTGATGTCACTGCTTGGATTGGGGAGAGCCCCGCACCGCACAGCCGGCAAGAGTAGTGCCTCTTCAGTACTGCCGACTCCTTTCATCGGAATCGGAAGAGACCAAAAAAGCCCGCTACGTCGTTGCTTTAAGTCGCGTCCCTCGCGGAGAGCGGGGTCGGCCGGTTTTGTCTCCGGCTACCGGTCTGCCCGACAGCTTTCCGGCCTCTTGTCCGGGTCTCTGTCGACCGGCACGCGACCACAGGCACGTGCGAATTTGGGCAATTCCGCACATAAGGGAAAATGCTCGCTTGTGCAAGAGAAAATCGCTTGACTCGCGAAAAATTTTTCGCGTGGCGAAGTCGTGACGAAAATCTGAATCGAAAGTTAAGCGGCGCGACGCTCACGCTCCACGCTCAGCGCTCGATGAAGGGCTCGATCTTCGACGCGCGGCGCACAAAATTGAAAATGATCACGCAAGCGGCGGCGACGAAGATCGCTTCGAGCACGTAAGCGCCGATCTCGCCGAGCCCAAACAGGCCCGCGATCGCCCATCCGGTCGCCATTCCGGCGCCGATGATCTCCGTTCCGATCAGAATCGCGGCGCTCAGCACCGTAATCACGTTGGTCCAGTGGACCCCGCGGGCGCTTTCCGCTCCTTCCGACATGGTTTTGCTCCAAAATGGGCCGCCGGACTCGCATCCCGGCACCATCGCGCTAGAATGGCGGGCAATCTGGCGCGGAACGGCATCTCGATCAAGCTCGCCGGCCGCGCCTTTCGCTTGAGCGAAGGCATTGAGGGCGGGAATCATGGTCGAATTGAGCGCGAGCAGCCGGCGCGGTGTTGTCGTGGCGCCACACTATCTCGCCGTCGAAGCCGGCCGCGGCGTGCTCGCCGAGGGCGGAAACGCGCTGGAGGCCGCGATCGCGGCCGCCGCCGCGATCATTCCCGCCTATCCGCACATGAATCATATCGGCGGCGACGGCTTTTGGATCATTCGCGAGCCCTCCGGCCGCATTCGCTACGTCGAGGCCTGCGGTTTCGCCGGCGCCAAGGCGACGCGGGCGCTCTACGCCGAGCATGGCTTCAAGACGATCCCGGCGCGCGGGCCGCTCGCGGCACTCACGGTTCCCGGCGCGGTCGGCGGCTGGATGCTTGCCTGCGAGGCCGCCAAGACCACAGGCGGCAAAATGCCGCTTTCGCGCCTGCTGGAGCCTGCGCTTGCCATCGCCCGCCAGGGCAGCCCGGTTTCCCGCTCAATGTCGTGGCGCCTTGCCTATGAGCGTGCCACTGACATCAAAGCGCCAGGCTTCGCCGAGACCTTCCTGATTGATGGCAAGCCGCCACGGGAGGGGGCGGTCCTCTCCACCGGGCGGCTCGTCGACACGTTCGAGCGGCTGATCGCCGCCGGGCTCGACGATTTCTACCGCGGCGACGTGGGCCGCGAGATCGCCGCTGATCTCGACCGTATCGGCAGCCCGGTCACGCGCGCCGATCTCGAACGTTATCGCGCCGTGCTGCGAGAGCCGCTGCCGATCAAGCTCGCGAAGAGCACGGTCTATACCTCGCAGCCGCCGACGCAGGGTCTCGCAACGCTCCTTATCCTTGGGATCTTCGAGCGCCTGGCGCAGCCCGCGGCCGAAAGCTTTGCCTATGTCCATGGGATTATTGAAGCGACGAAGCGGGCCTTCAAGATCCGGGATCGGGTGGTGACCGATTTCGATCGGCTGAAGGAAGACCCGGCGGCCTCGCTCACACCGGCAGTGCTTGAGCGCGAGGCGAAAGCGATCGACCTGCAGAAGGCCGCGCCCTGGCCGGAACCGGCAAAAAAAGGCGACACGATCTGGCTCGGCGCGGTCGATGCCTCGGGGCTCGCGGTTTCCTATATCCAGTCGCTGTTCTGGGAGTTCGGCTCGGGCTGCGTGCTGCCTTCGACCGGCATCGTCATGCAGAACCGCGGCTCAAGCTTCTCGCTCAATCCGAAGGCGCTGAATGCGCTGGAGCCCGGCCGCCGGCCGTTCCATACCCTTTGTCCGGCGCTTGCGGTCCTCGATGACGGCCGAATTCTTTCGTTCGGGACCATGGGCGGCGAGGGGCAGCCGCAAACGCTTGCCACCGTCTATACGCGCCTCGTCACTTATAATGTGCCGATTGCCGAGGCGATCGATCGGCCGCGCTGGCTCCTGGGCCGTACCTGGGGCACCGAAATCACCAATGTGCGGATTGAATCCCGGTTTCCCGAAAATGTGATTGCCGCGCTCAAAAAGGCGGCCCACGACATCGAGGTGCTGCCGGACAGCTATTACGAGATCATGGGGCACGCCGGTGGCGTGACGATCGGCCCCAAGGGCGAGATCGAAGGCGCCCACGATCGGCGTTCGGATGGCGGCGCGGCGGGCGCTTAACTACGACTTAAGGCTCGAATTCAGTGTTACCAGGCGAGACCTTACGCCACGCTTCCGCCGGACTGCGCTGGCCTGTTCGAGGGTCTATATAAGGCGAACCATGAAAACCTTGAGCCTAGCGGCATTTGCCGCTCTCTTTCTCCTCGCCGGCATCGCAGGCGCGAGCGCGCATCCGCATGTGTGGGTGACTTCGAAGAGCGAGCTTGTTTACTCACCCGACGGCAGGCTCAAGCAAATCCGTCACGCCTGGACCTTCGACGACATGTTTTCGGCCTTTGCCTCCCAAGGGCTCGACAAGAATGGCGACGGCAAGTTTTCGCGTGACGAGCTTGCGGACCTTGCCAAGACCAATGTCGAATCGCTGAAGGAGTTCGGTTATTTCACCGTCAGCAAGAAGGGCGAAAAGCCGCTCGAATTTGAGGACCCGGTCGATTATTACCTCGAAGCCGACGACAAGGGTATTCTGACGCTGCACTTCACCCTGCCGGTCAAGGGGCAGGGTCCGAAAGGCAACATGACGCTGCAGGTGTACGACCCGACCTATTTCGTCGCCTTTTCCTTCGCCGATGAAAAACCCGTGACGCTGACCGGCGCTCCGGCGGGATGCTCGGCCGCGACCAAGGGTCCTGACGATTCGTCTTCGCAAGGCAACACGCCGGAGTCGTTTTTCGCGCAGTTGAACGCGGGTTCGAGCTACGGCGAGATGTTCGCGAACAACATCATGGTGCGCTGTCAGTGAGGCTTTCCTTGCGAAATTCTCGTGTGCTGGGCCTTGCCGTTGTTTTCGGGCTCGTCGGCGGAGATCTTCTTGCCTATGCCGCACCGGCACTCGCGCAAGTCACGCCCTTCGGCGGAAGCGCGGGGTTGGTGCCCTCGTCCGGCTTTACCCGGTGGATTTTGGCCGAACAGGCGCAATTCTATCGCGCGCTTTCGAGTTCGGTGAGCGCGGCGAAGACCGATGGCTATGCGGCCTTCGGCCTTGCCTGGCTCTCTTTTCTCTACGGCATCTTCCACGCCGCCGGGCCCGGCCACGGCAAGGCGGTGATTTCGTCCTATCTCATTGCCGACGACGCTACGATCAGGCGCGGGGTCGTGCTCTCCTTCGCGGCGGCGATCGCGCAGGCGATCGCCGCGATCGCGCTCGTAGGGATCGCGGCACTTTTGCTCGGTGCGACCGCCAAGGCCATGAATGAAACCGTGCGTTACCTCGAACTCGGCGCCTATGGCGTGATCGTGCTGTTCGGGCTTTCGCTCGCCTGGCGGAAGGGCCGCGCGTTTTTCTCGGCGCTCTCAAAGCGTGCCGATGCTGAACACGCGCATCATCATGACCACGGCCACAGCCACGACCACGATCATCACCACCATGATCACGGCCATAGCCATAGCCACGATCATGACCATGTACACGATGAGCATTGCGGTCATTCGCACGGCCCTGAGCTTTCGGAGCTCAAAGGCAAGGGCTGGCTGAAGCGCGGGCTTACGGCGGTGCTTGCCGTCGGCATGCGCCCGTGTTCCGGCGCGATCCTCGTGCTCGTATTCGCGCTTTCGCAGGGAATTTTCGCGGTCGGGGTTGCCGCGACCTTCGCCATGGCGTTCGGCACCGCCATCACCGTGACCGCGATCGCGCTTCTCGCGGTTTGGGGCAAGGGGATCGCGGTCTGGCTGACCAAACGCCCGGCCGGGGGAGCGACAATCCTGATCTATGGGGTGGAAGTGGCCGCAGCGCTTATGATCGTTGCCTTCGGCGGCCTCCTGTTTACCGGCATGATGGCTTCGGAGCGCCTCTTTCTGGGCGGATAGGCCGAGCCGCCATCAGTGGTTGTCGCGAAAATAGGCAAACATCGCGCCGGCACCTGGCATAACAGCCTTATCTATTTTCGCAGTGCGCCAAATTGCGACCTATCCTGCCTGCCGGCAATTTCGCTGCTGTCCTCCCTGTGATTACGAAATTGCGCGAGACCGCACTTCGTGCGAATTTTAGGTAGCGAGGGCTGACCTAACCGCCTACATCGGACGCTCACAAGGCGCCTATATAGAGTGGCGCAGCCTCCCGGCGCGGAGACAGCCATGGCGAATTACAAGGTTTCCCTCGACGACCGTTACGACCTTTCCAAGGATCGCGTGTTCCTCACCGGAACGCAGGCGATCGTGCGGCTCACGCTCATGCAAAAAGAGCGTGATCGGCGAGCGGGGCTGAATACCGCCGGCTACGTCACCGGTTACCGCGGCTCACCGCTCGGCGGGCTCGACCAGACCTTCCTCCGCGCCAAAGGGCCGCTGGAAAAATACGACGTCAAATTTCAGCCCGGCCTCAACGAGGATCTCGCGGCGACGGCACTCTGGGGCTCGCAACAGGCGGAGTTGCGCGGCGAAGGCAAGTTCGATGGCGTCTTCGGTATCTGGTACGGCAAAGGCCCGGGCGTCGATCGCACGGGTGACGTTTTCCGCCACGCGAATTTCGCCGGTACCTCGAAGAACGGCGGCGTGCTCGCGCTGATGGGCGACGATCACACCTGCGAATCCTCCACCACCGCACATCAATCGGAATTCCATTTCGTCGACGTGATGATCCCCATCCTGAACCCGGCGGGCGTTCAGGAGCTTCTCGATTTCGGCCTGCATGGCTTCGCGATGTCCCGTTTCGCGGGCGTCTGGGTCGGCATCAAATGCGTGAAGGAGACGATCGAATCGACGGCCGTGGTCGACGGCTCGCTCGATCGCGTCAAGGTCGCGATCCCGCAGGATTACACGATGCCGCCCGGCGGCCTCAACATTCGCGGCCTCGACGGAGCGCTCGCGCAGGAAGCGCGGCTGCATGATTTCAAGCGCGACGCCATGCTCGCTTATGTGCGCGCGAACAAGCTCAATCGCATTATCACTTCCGGCGGCAAGAACGCGAAAATCGGCATCATCACCACCGGCAAGAGCTATCTCGACGTGCGGCTCGCCTTTGACGAGCTTGGCATCGACGAGGTGCGCGCGAACGAGCTCGGCATCCGCCTCTACAAGATCGGCTGCCCGTGGCCGATCGAGCCGCAAGGACTGAAGGAATTCGCCGAGGGCCTCGATCTCATCATCGTGGTCGAGGAGAAGCGTTCGCTCATCGAAGTGCAGGTGCGCGAAGAGCTCTACGGCACGCCGAACCAGCCGGTGGTGATCGGCAAGAAGGACGAGGAAGGCCACTGGCTCTTCCCGGTGAAGGCGGCGCTCGATCCCAACGATATCGCGATTACGATCGGCGCGCGTATTTTGAAGCGCGGGCACATCGACGACATTTCCGATCGCGTCAACCGGCTGAAGCAGGCGCAGGCGGCGCTCGCCGAGACGCAGGACGTCGCTTCCCGCACGCCCTATTTCTGCTCGGGCTGTCCGCACAACACCTCGACCGTGGTGCCGGAGGGCATGCGCGCCTATGCCGGCATCGGCTGCCACACCATGGCGCTCTACATGAACCGCTCGACCATGGGCTTCACCCAGATGGGCGGCGAGGGCGCGAACTGGATCGGGGAAGCGCCGTTCTCCAAGCGCCCGCACGTGTTCCAGAACCTCGGCGATGGCACCTACAACCACTCGGGCATTTTGCCGATCCGCGCCTGTGTCGCGTCCGGCATCAACATCACCTACAAGATTTTGTTCAACGACGCGGTCGCCATGACCGGCGGCCAACGCCACGAAGGCGGGCTCAACGTTTACGCCATCGCGAACCAGGTCGCAGCGGAAGGCGTGAAGAAGCTCGTGCTCGTCACCGACGAGCCGTGGAAATACCCGAAGAGCGTGAAATGGCCTGAGGGCATGACCATTCATCATCGCGACGAGCTCGACCACATCCAGCGCGAGCTCGCGGCGACGCCCGGCGTGACCGCGTTGATTTACGATCAGACCTGCGCCGCCGAGAAGCGCCGGCGCCGCAAGCGCGGCGAGTATCCCGATCCCGACAAGCGCGTGATCATCAACGAACTCGTGTGCGAAGGCTGCGGTGATTGCGGCGTGCAGTCGAATTGCGTGTCGGTGCAGCCTTTGGAGACCGAATTCGGCCGTAAGCGCGAGATCGACCAGTCGAGCTGCAACAAGGATTTCAGCTGCGTCAAAGGTTTCTGTCCGTCCTTCGTCACCGTGCACGGCGCCAAGCTCAAGCGCGGCACAGGGGCCGCGGCAAGCGCGGGCGACTTGCTGCCACTGCCGGAGCCGAAATTGCCTGCGATCAACGGCACCTTCGGCATCATCATCACCGGTATCGGCGGCACCGGCATCGTTACGATCGCGCAGATTCTCGGCACCGCGGCGTACATGGACGGCAATGCCGCCGGCGTCATCGATATGGCGGGGCTCGCGCAAAAAGGTGGCGCGGTGTTCAGCCATCTCCGCATTGCCAAGAGTCCTGACGACATCCACGCGATCCGTATTCCGGCGCGTGGCGCGCATCTCGTACTCGGCGGTGATATCGTCGTCGTCGGCTCCAAGCGCGTGCTCTCGGCCATGCGCTCGGGCGAAACCACGGTCGTGGTCAACACGCATGAGACGCTGCCCGGAGATTTCACGCGCAATGCCGACTTCTCGCTTCCGACCGAGCGTCTGAAGCGCGAGATCGCGCGGGCCGCCGACAAGGACCACGCGCATTTCATCGAAGCGACGAAGCTTTCCTCGGCGCTGTTCGGCTCCTCCACCGGCCAGAACATCTTCCTTGTGGGCTACGCCTATCAGCTCGGCGGCGTACCGATCTCGGCGGAGGCGATCTTGCGCGCGATCGAATTGAACGGCGAGGCGGTGGCGATGAACAGGGCCGCCTTTGAATGGGGCCGCCGCGCGGCGATCGATCCGGAAGCGGTCGCTAAACTCGTGACGCCGATCACGGCGCCGACGGAAGCGCGCCGGCTTTCGACCTCGCTCGATGAGACGATTGCGCGCCGCGTCGAATTCCTTACCGCCTATCAGAATGCCACCTATGCCAAGCGCTATCGCGATTTTGTCGAGCGCGTGCGCGCGGCGGAAGCGGCAAAAGCGCCGGGCGAGACAGCGCTTTCGGAAGCGGCCGCGAAATATCTCTTCAAGCTGATGGCCTATAAGGACGAGTACGAAGTCGCGCGCCTCTTCACCGATGGCTCGTTCGAAAAACAGATCGCGGCGACCTTCGACGGCAACCTTCGCTACGAATTTCATCTGGCGCCGCCCTTGCTCGCGAAGAAGGACCCGAATAGCGGGCGCCCGCGGAAGATGAGCTTCGGGCCATGGATCAAGCCCGCCTTCGGTGTGCTTGCGAAGTTCAAGTTCCTCCGCGGCACCCTGCTCGATCCGTTCGGCTACAGCGAGGAACGCAAGCTCGAGCGCAAGCTGATCGCGGATTACGTCGCCAATCTCGAGGAATTGATTGCTACGCTCACCCCTTCGAACCGCGCGCTTGCGGTTGCGATTGCCTCGATTCCCGAGAAGATCCGCGGCTTTGGTCCGGTCAAGCAGCGCTCGGTCACGGCGGCGAAAGCCGAGGAAGCTGTGCTTCTCACCCGCCTTCGCAACGCGGTGAAGACCGGCGAACCCGCTCCGATTGCGGCGGCGGCGGAATAGCGGCGTTCCGTCCGGGTCTACAAGGGCGATGCCGGCACCTTGAGCACCGCAACGGCTCGGCCATAATCCGCTGGCTGGCTTGGGCAGCGCGGAACTCTCGGACCCCACGTGATCTCGCGGGAGCATTTAGCGGAAATCGCCCATTGGGCGCGGGATCTCAGCGACAGCGAGATCGAGCAGGCGCGCCGCGGCATCGTCGAAAAGACCTTCCCGACCGGCAGCTACATCTGCCACCGCGGCGATCGCCTCGATTCCTGGACCGGGGTTGTCAACGGCCTCGTCAAGATGGGCACCGTCTCGAAAAGCGGAAAGGACGTGACCTTTACCGGTCTGCGGACAGGCGGCTGGTTCGGCGAAGGAACGATCCTGAAGGGCGAGCCCCGCCGCTACGATATCGTCGCGCTGCGTGGAACGCGGATGGCGTTGATGAGCCGCGCGACCTTCCTGTGGCTGTTCGAGCATAGCGTCGCGTTCAACCGCTTTCTCGTGCGCCAGCTCAACGAGCGGTTGGGTCAGTTCATCGCCGTCGTCGAATATGATCGCACGCTGGAAGCAACGGAGCGGGTCGCCCGCAACATTGCTTGGCTCTTTAATCCGGTCCTGTTTCCCGGCGGCGGAACGCATCTTGAGATCAGCCAGGAGGAACTCGGCCTTCTGTGCGGTATCTCCCGCCAGGCCACCAACAAGAGCCTTCAAATTCTGGAGAACAAGGGCCTTCTTCGCGTGGAACGGGGCGGCATTACCGTCCTCGATCTCGCGCGCCTCGCGCAATATGGAGAATGAAACGCCCGCTACGGGGGTTTTCCCGCGGTTGTCTTCGACTAAAGGAAGAATTCGGCGCGCTTCGCCGCGGGCCCAGGCTCTATGTGATTGGCCCGTCTGAGGTTATTATGTATGCAGCCCAGTTAGCGGCTCGCGGAAGTCTTGCGTCGTCTGTCAATTGATGACTTGCGGAACGCGGATTTCGTTGCAACTGATTGGGCCAAGCTCCGGCACAGGAGCAGGTTCGAGAAAATCTAGCCATTTGGCCTACAGGGATGGGGAGCGTGCGCGCCGAAGCCACGACCTATACGGACACGTTTCCGAAGCTTTTGCTTCTGAACGCCGCCCAGCGCGGCGAGCGGCCGGCCATGCGCGAGAAGGATCTCGGCATCTGGCAGGCCTGGACATGGGAGCAGGTGCTCGACGAAGTGCGCGCCTTCGCGCTCGGGCTGAAGGAGCTCGGATTGGCGCGCGACGACAAGGTCGCGATCGTCGGCAACAACCGCCCGCGGCTTTATTGGTCGATGTGCGCGGCGCAATCGCTCGGCGCCGTTCCCGTTCCCGTCTATCAGGACTCGGTCGCCGACGAGATGGCCTATGTGCTCGCGCATGCGGGCGTGAAGGTCGCGGTGGTCGAGAACCAGGAGCAGGTCGACAAGCTATTGTCGATTTCCGAGCGCCTGCCGGAGCTCGCCTACATTATCTATGACGAGCCGCGCGGGCTTCGGGATTATGATCACACCCGGCTCAAATCCTTCGTCGATGTGCAGAAAATCGGCCGCGCGCTCGATCCGCGCGCATCCGCGGTTTGGTGGCAGGATTCGATCACCAAGGGCAAGGGCTCGGATCTTTGCGTCATTCTCTACACCTCCGGCACTACCGGCCGCCCCAAGGGCGTGATGCTCACCTACGACAACGCGATCAAAAGTTCGCGCAATGCCAACGCCTACGACAAGCTCGACGAAAACGAGGAAGTCATCGCGTATCTGCCGATGGCCTGGGTCGGCGACCACATTTTTTCCTACGCCCAATCCTATTGCGCCGGCTATTGCGTCAATTGCCCGGAGAGCCCCGAGACCATCATCGAGGACCGGCGCGAGATCGGCACCACCTACGCCTTCGCGCCGCCGCGCATCTACGAAAACCTGCTCACGCTCACCATGGTGCGCATGGAGGATGCGGGCGCGATCAAATACAAGATGTTTCATTTTTTCATGCGCGTGGCGCGGCGCTGGGGCGAAAAAATCCTGAACAAGGAGCGCGTGCCGCTGCACGCGCGGCTTCTCTACGGGATCGGCAACATTCTCGTCTACGCGCCGCTGAAGAACCGCTACGGGCTTTCGCGTGTTCGCGTCGCCTATACGGCCGGCGAGGCGATCGGTCCGGAAATTTTCCGCTACTACCGTGCGCTCGGAATCAATCTGAAACAGCTCTACGGGCAGACCGAAGCCTCGGTCTACGTCACCGCGCAGCCGGACGGCGAAATCTTCGCCGACAGCGTCGGCAAGCCGAATTACGAGGTCGAGGTCAAGGTCGACGACAAGGGCGAGGTTCTTTATCGTTCGCCCGGTGTTTTCGTCGGCTATTACAAGGATCCCGACAAGACCGCCGAGACCAAGACGCCGGACGGCTGGGTGCACTCGGGCGATGCCGGTTTCTTCGACCCGAAGAGCGGCCACCTGAAAATCATCGATCGCGCCAAGGACGTCGGCCGGCTCAAGGACGGAACCCTGTTCGCGCCGAAATACATCGAGAACAAGCTCAAATTCTACCCGAACATCCGCGAAGCGGTGGCGCTCGGCGACCAGCGCGATTTCGTTTGCGTGATGCTCAATATCGATCCGGTGGCGGTCGGCTCCTGGGCCGAGCGCAACAACGTCGTCTACGGTTCCTATCAGGAGCTTGCCGCCCATCCGAAAGTCTACGACATGCTCGCCGAGCACGTGGACGAGGTGAACCGCTCGCTCTCCGAGGAAGGCCCGATGGCGGGCGCGCAAATCCGGCGATTTCTCGTTCTACACAAGGAACTCGACGCGGATGACGGCGAACTGACCCGCACCATGAAGGTGCGGCGCGGCTTCATTGCCGAGCGCTACGCACAGCTTGCCACCGGTCTCTATAACGGCGCGAAAGAGGTCGATGCATCGACCGAAGTCACGTTCGAGGACGGGCGCAAGGGTACGATCTCGGGTCACGTAAAAATCCGCGACATGAAAGTTTATCCAAGCGCCACGGCGCGAACGCCGCTCGGAAAAGCGGCATGAGAGCGCCCTCGGGAGCGGAAATCGCGGCCGGCGACGTTCTGCTCGCGGTCGAGGGCGTTTCGCTTGCGTTCGGCGGCGTCAAGGCGGTGAGCGACGTCTCCTTCGATATCCGCAAGGGGGAAATCCGCGCCATCATCGGCCCGAACGGCGCCGGCAAGACCTCGATGCTGAACGTCATCAACGGCTTTTATCACCCGCAACGCGGCACCATCACCTTCAAGGGCAAGAAGCGCCGCCAGATGCGGCCCCACCAGGCGGCCGCCCAGGGCATCGCGCGGACCTTCCAGAACGTCGCGCTGTTCAGGGGCATGAGCGCGCTCGACAACATCATGGCCGGCCGCACGCTGAAGATGCGGCACGGCATGCTGTGGCAGATTTTGCGCGTCGGCCCTGCGCTCAACGAGGAG
>DATGIF010000021.1:0-24044 GCA_035295845.1 Xanthobacteraceae bacterium | reverse complement strand
CCACCACCGGATGCAGGATTCCGTTTTCGCCAAGTTCGCCGGCGAGCTTTTGCGCCACGTAAAGCAGAAAGCCCGCGAGCACGCCGCTGAGCATCATTTTTCCGACGCCGCCGAGCCGGAAGATGCGCAGGCTCACGGAGGCGGCGATCAGCACCATCGTCACGAACAAGAGGGGGCGGGCGAGCAGAAGCTGGTATTGCAACTGATAACGCTCGGCGCGAATACCGGCGCGTTTGGATGCGGCGATGGCGGAAGGCAGATCCCAGAACGAGAGCGAATCCGCGCTGCCGAGACTGCCTTGCACCTGCTCGGGGGTGAGGTTGGTGCTGACGAGATAGGAATCGTAATCCTGCCATTCGGCGCCGGCGGGGAACACGCGCGCTTCCTTCAGCTTCCAGACGCCGTCGCCGAGGGTCGCCGACTTCGCCTCGATGCGCTCGACGAAATTGCCGCTCTGATCGAAGGAGAAGATGCGGACGCCCGTAATGGCGCGGCCCTTGTCGGAGCTTGCCTGCGCTTGCAGGATGGCCTGGCCGTCGACGCTCTGCTGCCGCACCCAGATTCCGTCGGTGCTCTGCTGGAAGAGGCCGCTGCCGCGGTCGTTGAACAACGCCGCCTCGATTTTGTTCGCGCGCTCTTTCAGGCTCGCCGAAACAGGGTTGTAGACGGCGGTGAGGAAGACGCCGAGCAGAAGCGCGATCGCGACCGTCGAGAGCGTGAATTGCCAGACCGAGGCGCCGACCGTGCGCGCGATCACGAGTTCGAGCCGCCGCGACAGCGTGAGGAAGCTCGCCATCGCGCCGATCAAAATGGCGAACGGAAACATTTGCTCGCTGTAGGCGGGGAGCCGCAACAGCACGAGATAACCGATGTCCAAGACCGAGATGTCGGCGCGCTCGCCGAGCCGCCGGCTGAATTCGAAGAAATCGACGATTCCGATGAGGACGGCGCAGTTGATGAACACGAGCACGACGGCGCCGAGAAAGCGGCGGCCGAAGTAACGCCCAAGCTTGCCGAACGCGACCATTACAAATCCTTACGCCGTCTGCATTCGCTCGAGCCGTGCCGTCACCATGCCGGCGATCCCTCCGATGAAAGAGGGCATCCGCAATTCGACGAGGCCGGCAACGGCCAGAAGCCCCGGCACGATCGCGGCAAGCGGCACGAGATAGGGAAGAAACGAAAGGTACTCGTTGCGCTGGACGAATCCCCAGGTGCCGAAGCCCGCGATCTCGATCGCCATGAAGATGAAGCCGGCAGCGGCGATCGCGGCGTTGCGGTTTTGCCGCGTCGTTTGCGGCGTGCCGAGAAACGCGAAGGGGATGATGAACGCCGCCAGCGGATAGAGCGGGGTTGAAAGCCGCTTGTGCAGCTCGACGCGGATGCGGCTGTCGTCGGGTTTGACATTGGGGTCGTCTTCCGGGGGCCACAGAAGATCGAGGAGCGGCCGGTCGGCGATCCGCGACTGCCCGGCTTTATCGCTGGCGTTGAACTGTGACATGTCGAACGCATAGTTCTTGAATTCGACCATCGAGGCATTGGTGGCTCTCTCCGCCGCGCGGTGCATGGTGCCGTCCTCGAGCACGAGAAAGATCCCGGAATCGGAAGAGACGATCTGGCCGCGGTCGGCGATGTAGGTCGTGATCGCCTTGGGGTCGCGCGAATCGTGCACGAAAATCCCGCGCAAGATGCCGCCCGACGCGCGCTCGCGGATATGGACCGTCAGTCCCCTGTCGAGCGCCGCGAAGCGACCGGGCTGGGCCACGTTGTTGATGATATCGGCGTTCACTTTCGCCAGCTGCTCGCGCAGCATGCGGACACTGAGCGGACCCCCGTCGAGACTGAGGACGGCGGAAACCGCGGTGACGAAGAGCGAGAAAATCAAAAGCGGCCGGAAGAGTTGCCACTGGCTGTAGCCCGCGGCACTCATCACGATCAGTTCGGAATCGCCGCTGAAGCGGTTGAGCGTGTAGGCGATCGCGAGGAAGAGCGAGATCGGCGCGGTGAGGAGGACGAGCGTCGGAAGGGCGAGGCCCGTCACCGTGAAAAACACGAGGATGGTCTGGCCTTGGCTGGTCACGAGATCGAAGCGCCGCAGGATCTGGGTGAGCCAGACCATGCCCGTGAGCGTTGACAGCGCCGCGATGAACGCGGCACCGGCCGTGACCAGGATGTATCGGTCGAGCCGCCCCATAAATTGTATCCCCACGCCGCTTCGCGTTTGGCGCGAAACCTGCCCATGTCCCCATCGTCTAAAGACTTGGAAGATTTGGCGATATTACGGCTTTTAGAGGCGGCTCGCCCGTTTTGGCCCAATCGGTTAACACTTCATGCGGCGCCTTGAATCGACAGGAAAAAACATGTCCGGAACCCCCAAAATCTCCTTTTCCGAGCCAAAACCGGCTACCGGCGGCACGCTCGTGGTCCTGGTCGACGAGGATTTGCGTTCCGGCCGACTCACGCGGCGGGCCTTGCAGCCCGCCGGCGACCTCATTTCTCGCGCCGCCCGCGCCGAGGGGTTCAAGGGCAAAAAGGGCAAGACCCTTGACGTGATCGCCCCCGCCGGCCTCAAGGCCGAGCGGCTCCTTGTGCTCGGCCTCGGCAAGCTGAAGGAGATCAAGCCCGCGGACTGGGCGAAGCTCGGCGGCGGCGTCATGGGCAAGCTTTCCGCCCGCGCGAAGAACGTCACCGTGCTCTTCGAATTTCCGGACGGCGCGGCGCCGCCGGAAGCGGCGGCCGACTTTGCCTTCGGCATGCGGCTCCGTGGCTATCGCTTCGACCGCTACAAGACGAAACAGAAGAACGGCGACGACAAGGAGCAGCCTTCGGCGGTCAACGTCACGATCGCGGTCGCCGATGCCCCGGCCGCGCGCAAGAAGTGGAACTCGCGCGAGGCGATCGCTGGCGGCGTGGAACTTGCGCGCGATCTCGTCAACGAGCCGCCGAACGTATTATTTCCCGTCGAGTTCGCCCGCCGTGCCTCCGCGCTGAAGAAACTCGGCGTTGCGGTCGAAATTCTCGACGTTGCGCGCATGAAGAAGCTCGGCATGGGTGCGCTTCTCGGCGTCGGCCAAGGCTCCGTGCACGAGCCGCGGCTTGTCGTCATGCGCTGGAACGGCGGCAAGAAAAGCGACAAGCCCGTCGCCATTGTCGGCAAAGGCGTTTGTTTCGATACCGGCGGCATTTCGATCAAGCCCGCGGGCGGCATGGAAGACATGAAGGGTGATATGGCCGGAGCGGCCTGCGTCGTCGGCCTGATGCACGCGCTCGCCGCGCGCGAAGCGCGCGCCAACGTCGTCGGCGTCATCGGTCTCGTCGAGAACATGCCCGATGGCGCCGCGCAGCGGCCCGGCGACATCGTGAAGTCGATGTCGGGACAGACCATCGAGATCATCAATACCGACGCCGAAGGCCGGCTCGTGCTCGCCGATGCGCTCTGGTACACGAAGGAGCGTTTTGCGCCGAAATTCATGATTGATCTTGCGACGCTGACCGGCGCGATCCTGATTTCGCTCGGTCAGGAATATGGCGGCCTCTTCTGCAATGACGACAAGCTCGCCGAACATCTGATTGAAGCGGGCAGCGAGACCGGCGAGAGGGTGTGGCGCCTGCCGCTCGGGCCCGAATATGACAAGCTGATCGATTCCAAATTCGCCGATATGAAAAACACCGGCGGCCGCAATGCGGGCTCGATCACCGCGGCGCAGTTCCTGCAGCGCTTCGTCGACAAGACGCCGTGGGCGCATCTCGACATCGCCGGCACCGGTATGGGCGCGCCCGCTTCCGACATCAACACCAGCTGGGGGCCGGGATGGGGCGTGCGGCTTCTCGACCGGCTCGTGCGTAATCGCCACGAGGGCTGAATGACCGAGGTGCATTTCTATCATTTGCAGTCGCAGCCGCTCGAACGCGCGCTTCCCGCCCTGATCGAGAAATGCCTGGAGCGCGGTTGGCGCTGCGTGGTGCAGGCGGCGTCCGACGAGCGCATTGACGCACTCGATACGCTCTTGTGGACCTATCGCGACGACAGCTTTCTCGCCCACGGCACCGATCGCGATGCCGACGCCGCCGAGCATCCGGTGGTGTTGACGACGAAGGACGCAAATCCGAACCGCTCGAACGTGCGCTTTTTCGTCGATGGCGTCGTCGCCGGCGATCTTTCAGGCTATCAGCGCGCGATCATCCTCTTCGACGGCAACGATCCCGACGCGGTCGATACCGCGCGCGACCAATGGAAGGAGGCGGCGGGCGAGGGCTTTGCCGTGATCTATTGGCAGCAGGACCGCGACGGCCGTTGGCAGAAAAAAGAGTGATATAGTCGCTCCCCTGCCCAGTTTTTCGGAGCTCTCCGATGCAATGGAACCTAGTCATCGCGTTTTTGGTAGGCGTGGTATTAGCCATGTACGTAGCGTTTGGAGGACACCTCCCGGGCTTCCACTAGATCGCCGGCGCCTGACCGGCGGCCGTTTTCTTTTCGATCACGACCCATCGAAGGCATTCGAAAAAAACTAAATGATGCAGATACTTATAAAGTAATTTCAAGACAGCGCGCGAAGCGCGAATTCGCGCAGCACGATCAGTGCGAGAATTCCGCCGAGCGGCCCGAAGCGCAGCCAGTTGTTCGCGTCATGCCGCGCGATCACCCGCGCGACGATCGCCGGCGTCGTCACCAGCGCGCAAAGCAGCGTCCAGTAGATGTAGCGAAAATCGCTCGCGATTCCGACGACGGCGTAGGCCGATGTATAGAGCGCGCCGGACGCCGCGATCATGAAGGTGATGCGCCGCGTGATCGGATCGGGAATCGCCAGCGACGAAATCGACCAGGCGAGACAGATCAATAGCCACACATACGGCCGGCCGAAAGGCGAGTCGTTGATCGCCTCCGATGCCCAGTCGATCGCCGCATAGAGAAACGTCGGCGTGAAGGTGAATTCGTTTTGGTTCTGCGACTGCATGCCGGTGAAAACGATTGCCTTGCAGTCGCGGCAGACGATTTGCAGGAAGCGGTTGAAATGGGCGATGCGATGCGTGAGGTAGGAGAGGGGGTCGGCGGAAAGAGCCGCGAGCCACATCTTCGTCAGCGGCTCGCCGAATTGCGGCTTGAGATTTTCGTACACTTCTTCGCAGACGTCCCAGCCGTAAGAGTCCCAATGCTCCGGCCTGTAGCAGTTGTGGTTCCGGGCGACGAAATCGGGTCCGAAAAATCCCTGGAAGCGGTCGACGCCGGAAAAATAGGTGATGCCGCCAATGTCGAAGATTTGCAGCTGCGACATCGGGTAAATATCATGCACGCGGAAGATATGGCGGTCGGCGAGGATGTGCGCGGGCGCGAAGGCGAGCGCGATCACAAACACCGCGATCGTGCGCTTGATCCATCCGGTCTTCGCCCACGCGATGCTCGACGCAATGCCGGCGAGATCGAGGAGCGGCGGCAGCGCGAACAGCGCGTTCGCGCGCATGAACGCCCCCATTACCAGGAACAGCCACATCGCGCTGATCGTGGCCGCGCGTTTTTTGATCGCGCCGCGCATGAGCGCCGCCGCAATGCCGGTGGCGAGCAGCAGGCACACCGCCATGCCCGTGTCCTTGACGAGGACGCCGTTGAAATTGAGCGCCAGCGGAAACAGGCCGGCCGCGAATACCCATGCCGCTAGCGTCTGGCGCTCCGCCTCATAGGCGAGCGCGAGCAAGACAAAGCCCGACCAGTAACCCGCGACGAACAGCACGAGCATCGGCTGCGGGCCGTACCAGATCGCCTGCAACGGGATCCATAGCTTGCCGAGGAGCGGCGGCTGCCAGTTGGTGAAGTCGCCGGTGCGGGCCGAGTCGAAATACGCCCAGGCATCGTGGTGGAAGAGGCCGGGATAGAAGGCGATGAAATTGAGGATCGCCGCGAACAGGGCGGCGAGAAAAAGGTTGCGGTGGAAACGAGGGGCGCCAAAGGTTTTCATTTTTGTATCCCGTGTTCCTACCGCGTCTTGCCTCGCGCGTCATGACCGGGCTTTGGCGCAACGCCGCAAACGAAAAACCGGGCCGCATCGCTGCGGCCCGGCTTTAGAATTTCGGGGTGCTTCTGCGCGAAAACTCGCTCAATAGCAAACCGAACGATGCACGAGAATCCAGCCGCCAGGGGTCCACACCCAGCGCTTTCCCGGGTAGCAGCCGGCGTAATAGAAGCCGGGGCCATAGAAGCCCCACCAGCCGTAATGGTGGTGATGATACCAGTGGGCGGAAGCGGAAGTTGGCGCGAGCGCGGCGGCGCCGAAGGCGGCCGCGGCGGCGATCCCGAGGATGGTCTTTTTCAACATGGCGCGATCTCCTTGAGGGGCTCACGACCTTTTTTGGCCGTGATCGCGCCTGGCTTACGAAATGGCGGCTGAACCGGAGCTGAGCCCGGCGTTGTTCGCGCGTTCAGCTAGTTGAACCGGACTTGCGGACGGCATTCATCCGACGCTCATCAAACCGGCGGAAACGCGAGGCTCTCGCGCCGATTTTACGGCGCGGATTACTTGGCGTTAATGCGCATGGCCGTTATGGCGATGCAGATGATGGTCGTGCAGCGTCAGGTGAAATTTCCGGACGATCGCCGGGCCGCTCACGAAGCCCGCGGCGAACAGGACGGCGACGACCGTCAGGAATGTGACCTCGATCGACATCGTGATCTCCAATGGCATCCCGCCGCTCCCGTGGGGCCGCTTGCCCCTTGTTTCCAGTGCCAGTAAAACGCAGCCCACACGAAAAAGTTTCCCTCTCATCAACTTCACCCGCACGGACCCGCCATGGCGCGCGAGCGTACCTTTTCGATCATCAAGCCCGACGCGACCCGTCGGAATCTGACCGGCGCAATCAACGACCGCATCGAGAAAGCGGGACTGCGGATCATCGCCCAGAAGCGGCTGAAAATGACGAAGCAACAGGCCGAAGGCTTCTATGCTGTCCATCGCGAGCGGCCGTTTTTCGCCGGCCTTGTCACCTTCATGACCTCCGGCCCGGTGGTGGTGCAGGTCCTGGAAGGCGAGAATGCGGTCGCCAAATACCGCGAGGTGATGGGCGCGACCGATCCCGCCAAGGCTGCACCCGGCACCATCCGCAAGGATTTCGCCGAATCGATCGAGGCCAATTCCGTCCACGGCTCCGACAGCCCGGCGAACGCGGCGAACGAAATCGTCTTCTTCTTCAAGGACCATGAGATTGTCGGTTAGCGCCGGAAGCGTGAGCGTGGCATGAGGCCATCCGCCAATATCCGCTCAAAGATCGCCTGCGCCGTTTTGGCGGGGGCACTCTCCGTCGTGCTTCACGGCTGCTACGAGACGGTCGGCGGCGACCGCACGCAGTCCTTCGCCGCGACCTCCAATCTGCCGGACCGGGCTCGGGGCAAGATCCAGGAGACTTGCACTTACGAGCCCGCCAATTATTTCGGCGTCGGCAGCCCCCACATGCAGGAACGTTGCGCCTGCTATGCCGCCGGCGTCGTCAAGATCATGAGCAAGGAGGAGCTCGACTACTACGCAACCTACGGCCTGATCCCGACGCTCTCCAAGGACAAGTATAACGAAGTCAAAGATCGTTGCGCCGCCGGCATCAATATCCCGACGCCGGGCGACAAGCCGCAGAAGCAGAAAAAGACGGGCTAAATTCGCGGCGAGGTGAGGGTCTCGTCGGCCTCGCCATTCACGCCCGCGACCACGACCCGTTCGCCCTCGATCGCGAGCTTGCCTTCAGCCAGAAGCTTCAACGCCGCCGGATAAATCCGGTGCTCGGCCGCGAGCACCCGCGTCGCAAGCTCCTCTTCGTCGTCGCCCTCGAGGACGGGCACGGCGGCCTGCATGATGATCGGACCCGAGTCGATCTCGGGCACCACGAAATGCACGGTGCAACCGTGTATCTTTACGCCGGCATCGAGCGCGCGCACATGGGTATCGATGCCTTTGAAGGCGGGCAACAGCGAAGGGTGGATGTTGAGCAGGTAGCCTTCCCAGTTTTTCACGAACTGAGCGGTCAGAACGCGCATGAAGCCCGCGAGGCAAATGATTTCGATATTCGCGGCCGCAAGCTGCTTTTCGATCTCGGCATCGAATTCCTCGCGCGTCTTGTAGGCGGTGTGATCAACGACAGCCGTCGCAATACCGGCTGATTTTGCAATCTCGAGGCCCTTGGCAGTCGGCCGGTTCGAGAGCACGAGCGCAATTTCGGCGGGATACTCGCGTGCGCGCGCCGCCTCGATCAACGCGCTCATATTCGAGCCGCGGCCGGAGATCAGGATGGCAACGCGCTTGCGCGCCACGTCAGGCTCCGAGGTCGAGCTTGCCGGAATAGATCACGCCGGACTCTTGCGCGGCGACGACCTCGCCGATCAGCGCCGCCTTCTCGCCCGCCGCCGCGAACGCCGCTGCAACTTTATCGGTGTCGCTCTTCGCGGCAATTACGACCATGCCGACACCGCAATTGAAGGTGCGAAGCATCTCGGCCTCAGCAATCTGGCCTGCGTGCGCGAGCCATTGAAAGACGGGCGGCACGCGAACCTTTGCAAGGTCGATTTTCACCGCGACGCCCCTCGGCAACACGCGCGGAATGTTGTCGGTGAAACCGCCGCCGGTGATATGGGCGAGCGCCTTGATGTTGCCCGCCTTGAGCGCGGCCAGTGTCGGCTTCACGTAAATTCGCGTGGGCAGAAGCAGCGCTTCGCCGAGCGGCTTCGTCTGGTCGAAGGGCGCCGGTGCCGCAAGTTTCGCGCCCACGGCCGCGATCACCTTGCGCACGAGCGAAAATCCGTTGGAATGAACGCCAGAAGAGGCGAGGGCGAGGATCCGGTCGCCGGCGGCGATGTCTTTCTTCGGCAGCAACTTCTCACGCTCCACCGCCCCGAGCGCGAAGCCCGCAAGGTCATAGTCGCCGCCGGCGTAAAGCCCCGGCATCTCGGCAGTCTCGCCGCCGATGAGTGCGGCGCCCGCTTCCTTGCAGCCCGCCGCGATGCCTTTGACCACCTCGGCGGCCTGCTCTGGATCAAGCTTGCCGCAGGCGAAATAGTCGAGAAAGAGGAGCGGCTCCGCGCCCTGCACCACGAGGTCATTGACATTCATGGCGACAAGATCGACGCCGATGGTGTCGTGGCGGCCGCATTCAATGGCCAGCTTGAGTTTGGTGCCGACGCCGTCGGTGGCGGCGACGAGCAGGGGGTCGCGGTAACCGGCGCGGGCGAGATCGAACACGCCGCCGAAGCCGCCAATCTCCGCATCGGCGCCGGCGCGCGCGGTTGCCTTCACCAGCGGCTTAATCAGTTCGACGAGCCGGTTGCCGGCATCGATGTCGACGCCTGCATCGCGATAGCTCAAGCCTCTCGCCTTGGCCATTGCGGCCTCCCGCAAGGCCGGTTAGCCCGAACGGCGCACCGACGCAACAAGAAGAGCGGCCGAGCCAGACCGCGCTTGGCAGGGCGCGGCCGCATGGTTATCTCTTGAATAAAAGCGGGGCGATCAAAGCGTGAACCTTCCCAACGCCATCACCATCGGCCGTTTTCTTCTGGTGCCGGTCGTCATCTGGGCGATCGCCTCGGGGCAAATCCTGTTTGCCTTCTGGCTGTTCATGGCGGCGGCGGTTTCCGACGCGGTCGACGGCTTTCTCGCCAAACGCCTCGGCATGACCAGCGACTTCGGCGCCTATCTCGACCCCTTGGCCGACAAGGCGATGCTGATGTCGATTTACGTGTCGCTGTCGGTTGCGGGCCTGTTGCCGCTTTGGGTCGTGATCGCGGTAGTCTCGCGCGACGTCATGATTCTCGGCGCCATTGTTGTGTCCTGGCTTGTGGAACAGCCGCTCGAGATCCATCCATTGCTCGTATCGAAGCTCAACACCGGCGCGCAATTCATCCTCGCGGCACTCGTTCTCGCCTCGAACGGCTTCGGCTTTAGCGCAGGTTATGCTTTCCCGGCGGCACTTGTGGTTGTTGCTGTCTTGACGGGCCTTTCGGCGGCGGCCTATCTCGTGACCTGGACGCGCCATATGGCGTCTTGAGCGCACGCGATGACCCTGCAACGCCAACTCATGTTCTGGCTCGGCGCGCTCGCCGTCTTCATTTTAATCGTGTGGCTCCTGCACGACATTTTGTTGCCCTTCGTCGCCGGCACCGCGCTCGCTTATCTCCTCAACCCAGCCGCCGACCGTCTCGAGCGGCTGGGAATTCCCCGCATCCTCGCAACGCTAATCGTGGTCGGGTCGTTCGTGCTGTTCTTCGTGCTCGCCGGAATCCTTCTGTTCCCGCTCCTCGGCAGCCAGCTGTTCTCCTTCCTTCAGCGCCTGCCGGACTATGTCACCAAATTGCAGCAGCTGATCACGGACGAGAACAAGGAATGGCTGCAGCACCTCGTCGGCGACAAGCTGCCCGACATTCAGAAAACGATCGGCGACCTGATGGGCGAGGCCGCAAGCTGGTTCGGCACCTTCCTGAAGTCGCTGTGGTCCGGCGGCCGCGCGGTCATCTCGCTGTTCTCGCTCATCATCATCACGCCGGTCGTCGCTTTTTACGTGCTCTATGACTGGCACGCGGTCGTCGATAAGGTGGACTCGTGGCTCCCGCGCCGCTACCGCGACACGATCCGCATGCTCGCGGGCCAGATCGACCGGGCGATCGCGGGTTTCCTGCGGGGACAGGCGCTCGTCTGTATGATCCTCGGCCTTTATTACGTGGTCGGCCTCTCTTTCGCCGGCCTCAATTTCGGGCTCTTGATCGGCTCGATCTCCGGCTTGCTGACGTTCATTCCCTACGTCGGCTCGCTCACCGGCTTTCTGATCGGTATGATCGTCGCCATCGTCCAGTTCTGGCCGAGCTGGTTTTCCATCATCATCGTGCTCACGGTCTTCGTCATCGGCCAGTTTCTCGAGGGCTATGTGCTGTCGCCGAAACTCGTCGGCGAAAGCGTTGGCCTGCACCCGGTTTGGCTGATGTTTTCGCTGTTTGCCTTCGGTTATCTCTTTGGCTTTGTCGGCCTCTTGATCGCGATCCCGCTCGCCGCCGCGGTCGGCGTGCTGTTGCGCTTTGCGCTCGGCGAGTATCTCGCGAGCCCCCTCTATACCGGCCGGCCGCGCGGCGGCCGATGACCATGCCGGAGCCCCGTGCCTTCGCCCGTCAACTGACGTTCGATCTTCCGCACGCCGAAAGCTTTCGCCGCGACGACTTCCTTGCTGGCCCTGCGAACGAGAAGGCCCTTTCGCTGGTCGAACGCTGGCCTGAATGGCCCGGCCGCCTCGCGGCGATTACCGGCCCGCGCGGCGCCGGCAAAAGTCATCTCGCCGCCATTTGGGCCGAACGCGCCGGCGCCCGCATTGTCGCGGCCGCGGCACTCACGCGTGAAGATGTGCCGGCCTCGCTCGCCACCGGCGCGCTCGTGGTCGAAGACGTTGTATCGGGCGCCGACGAGGCGGCGCTTTTTCATCTCTTGAATCTCGCGCGCGAGGATGATGCCTGGCTTCTCTTCACCGCATCGGAGCGGCTGGGCGCGGGCTTTACGCTGCCCGATCTCGTTTCGCGCCTGCGCACTGTGCATGCGGTCGCGCTCGCGCCGCCCGACGACGCGCTCTTGTCCGCCGTTCTCGTCAAGCTCTTCGCCGACCGCCAGCTGGCGGTGGGCGAGGGCGTGATCGCCTATCTCCTGCCGCGCATGGAGCGCTCGCTCGCTGCCGCCCGCGAGACGGTGGCGAAGCTCGATACCGTGGCGCTTTCCAAGGGGCGCGCGGTGAACCGGCAGCTTGCCGCCGAATTGTTCCGGCAGGAATGAGCGGGGGCGAGACTTCTTATTGTTATCAATATTTTGTACTGTGGGTGAATTGTCATTGGGCGTTAATGTGGACCGCGCAATAATGGCGCGGGAAGGCGTCTGACGCCTTACCTAAGAGAACACGAATGTCCTCCGGAACGAAGGTAAAGCAGGGCGAGCCGGCCAAAGGTCAGGTCGCCGAATTCACGCCGCCTGTGAGCGAGCTCGCGACGAGCCCCAAACGCTTCGTCAACCGCGAGCTTTCATGGTTGCGCTTCAATCGCCGCGTGCTTGAAGAAGCCGCCAATCCCAAGCACCCGCTTCTCGAGCAGCTTCGCTTCCTGTCGATCTCGGCCGCGAACCTCGACGAATTCTTCATGGTGCGCGCCGCCGGCCTCAAGAGCCAGGTGCGCGCGGGTGTCGTGACGCCGAGCCCTGACGGCCTCACGCCCGCCGAGCAGCTCGCGCGCATTTCGACGGAAGCGGGAAAGCTCGCCTCCGAGCAACAGGCGCGCTGGCGCGAATTGCGTGGCGGACTTGCGGCCGCGGGCATCGTGCTGGTCGAAGGGACTGACCTAACCAAAAGCGAACGCGACTGGCTCGATTCGCACTTTTTGCATCACGTCTTCCCGGTGATCACGCCGCTGTCCATCGATCCTGCGCATCCGTTTCCGTTTATTCCCAATCGCAGTTTTTCGCTCGCGCTCGAACTCGTGCGTATGCACGATGGACGCGGCATGAATGCGTTGGTCCGTGTGCCGGCGCAGATCGAACGTTTCATCCGGCTTCCCGACGGCAAGCCCGGCGAGATGCGCTTCATTACGCTCGAGACGGCGATCCTCCTGTTCATCGGCCGCCTGTTCCCCGGCTATCAAGTTCGCGGGCAGGGCGCTTTTCGCATCATCCGCGACAGCGACATCCTGGTCGAGGAAGAAGCCGAAGACCTCGTGCGGCTGTTCGAGACGGCGCTGAAGCGCCGCCGCCGCGGCTCCGCAATCCGGCTCGAAATCACCTCGGCCATGCCTGAAAGCCTGCGCGCCTTCGTCGCCCGCGCCCTCGCCGCGACCGACGACGAGCTCTTTCTCGTCGACGGCATGCTCGCGCTTTCGGAATTGAGTCAGCTGGTGGCAATCGAGCGGCCTGATCTCAAATTCACGCCCTACGAGCCGCGCTTCCCCGAGCGGGTGCGTGAGCAGAGCGGCGACTGCTTCGCCGCCATCCGCCAGAAGGACATGATCATTCATCACCCCTACGAATCGTTTGACGTGGTGGTGCAGTTCCTCAACCAGGCGGCGCGCGATCCCGACGTGATCGCGATCAAGCAGACGCTCTATCGCACCTCCTCGCAGAGCCCGATCGTGCACGCGCTGGCGGAAGCCGCCGAAGCCGGCAAGTCGGTGACCGCGCTCGTCGAGCTGAAGGCGCGTTTTGACGAGGAGGCGAACATCCGCTGGGCGCGCGACCTTGAGCGCGCGGGCGTCCAGGTCGTGTTCGGATTCCTCGAACTCAAGACCCACGCCAAGCTCTCGCTCGTCGTCCGCCGCGAAGGCGATGCGTTGGTCAATTACGTTCACGTCGGCACCGGCAATTATCACCCGATCACCGCGCGCATCTATACGGATCTCTCCTTCTTCACGACCGACCCGACGATTTCGCGCGACGTCGCTCGTATCTTCAATTTCATCACCGGCTACGCCGAGCCGATCGAACTCGAGCGTATGGCGGTTTCGCCGGGCGGCTTGCGCCAGCGCATGCTCGATCACATCGAGGCCGAGATCGCCCACGCCAAGGCCGGCCGGCCGGCGGCGATCTGGGCGAAGATGAACGCCCTCGTCGATCCCGGCATGATCGATGCGCTTTATGCCGCGAGCCGCGCCGGCGTGGAGATCGATCTCGTGGTGCGCGGCATTTGCTGCCTGCGCCCCGGCGTGCCCGGCCTTTCCGACAACATCCGGGTGAAGTCGATCGTCGGCCGGTTCCTCGAGCATGGCCGCATTTATTGCTTCGGCGCTGGCCACGGCCTGCCGCATGCCGAGGCCGCCGTCTACATTTCCTCGGCCGATCTCATGCCGCGCAATCTCGACCGCCGTGTCGAGGTGCTGTGCCCGATTCTCAACCCGACCGTGCATCAGCAGGTTCTTGACCAGATCATGGTCGCGAATCTGAAGGATAACGAACAAAGTTTCAGGGTCTTGCCTGACGGCACCAGCGCGCGCATCTTGCCGGCGGAGGGCGAGGAATCGTTCAACGCCCACCGCTACTTCATGACCAATCCGAGTCTGTCAGGCCGTGGAAAATCTCTCAAAGCTTCTTCGCCGCAGAGTCTCGTCCGTCGAAGCGCCCGCGGTTGAGCCGTCGCTCGACGAGGCGCCGGGACGGCTACCGCTCGGGCGTCCGATCGCGGTCATCGACATCGGCTCGAACTCGGTGCGGCTTGTGGTCTACGAGGGGCTGGTCCGTAGCCCGACGCCGATCTTCAACGAGAAAGTTCTGTGCGGCCTCGGCCGCGAGGTCGCGACCAAAGGCATCCTGCCCAAGGATGCGATCGAGGAAGCGCTTGCTTCGCTAGCCCGCTTTCGCGCGCTCTGCCGGGTGATGCAGGTCGAGCGCGTGCACGCGATCGCCACGGCCGCCGTGCGCGAGGCGAAAAACGGTCCCGCCTTCATCAAGGACGCAGCTTCTGCCTGCGGTGTTGCAATCGACATCCTGCCGGGGCCGCGCGAAGCACAGCTTGCGGCGGCTGGCGTCGTCGCCGGTTTCTACAGGCCCGACGGCGTCGTCGGCGATCTCGGCGGCGGCTCGCTTGAACTCATCGAAGTCGCGGGCGACCGCAGCAAGAACGGCCAGACGCTGCCCTTGGGCGGTCTCGCGCTCGTCGACAGCGCCGAGCACTCGCTCGACAAGGCGAAGAAGATCGTTCGCAATGCGCTCTCCGAGAGCCCCGCGCTTTCCAATCTCAAGGACCGCGTCTTTTACGCCATCGGCGGCACCTGGCGGGCGATCGCGCGGCTGCACATGCATCAGATCGGCTATCCGCTGCACGTGACGCACGGCTATTCGATCGACACCGATGCCGCCATCGAATTTTGCGAATACGTGCAGCGGGTAGACCCCGATAGTTTGTCTGACATCGAGGAGATCGCCGCCGGCCGCCGGCCGCTGCTTTCCTATGGCGCGCTCGTGCTGCGCGAGGCGCTCAGGGCCGGCAAGCCTTCCAAGCTCGTCATTTCCGCTTTCGGCGTGCGCGAAGGCCTTCTCTACGAGCAGCTTTCGGCGGAGGAACGCGTGCGCGATCCGCTGCTCGCGGCTGCAGGTGCGCTCAATATCCTGCGCTCGCGTTCGCCGCGCCACGGTGAAGAGCTGATCGGCTGGACCGACAGCTTCATGGAATCCACCGGCATCGAGGAGACTGCCGAGGAAAAGCGCCTGCGTCATGCCGCCTGCCTCCTTGCCGACATTGGCTGGCGCGCGCATCCCGATTACCGCGGCGAGCAATCGCTCAACATCATCGCTAACGCCGCCTTCGCCGGAATCGATCATCCCGGCCGTGCGTTTCTGGCCCTCGCCGTGTTCTACCGTCACGTCGGCTGGAAAGAGGAGCCGTCCGACCGGCTGCGCGAGCTCGCGACGGCGCGGCTTCTCGACCGCGCCCGCATTCTCGGCGGGGCGCTGCGCGTCGCTTATCTTGCCTCGGCCTCGATGCCTGGGGTCTTGCCGCGCGCGCCGATGGAAGTGCAGAAGGGCCAGCTCGTGCTTGAGCTTGAGGGCGAGCTTGCCGCGCTTTCCGGTGATCGTCTGAAGAAGCGCCTTAACCAGCTCGGCAAGCTGATCGGACGCAAGAGCGAGATCACGACCGCCTAGCTTTGGCCGTGCGGAACCGCGACCACGCGGCCACCTTCGAAGGCAAGCGCCAGTTCGCCGCGTTTCAACTTCAGCGCTTGTTCGCCGAACATCGTGCGCCGCCAGCCCGCGAGCGCCGGTACCTCGGCGTGATCGTCGGTCGCGATTTTCTGCAAATCGTCGACCGTGGCGATCACTTTCGAGGCAACGCCGTGCTGCTCCGAAATCATGCGCAGGAGCACCTTCAAGAGCTCGACCGTGGCCGAGGCGCCGTTCGAAAGCGGCTTGTCACGGGAAAGCCGCGGCAGCGTCTTCGGATCGCGCGCGAGCCCCGCCCGCACCGCCTCAAGAATTGCTTCGCCCGCTTTCGAGCGCTCGAAGCCCCTGGGCAGCGCCCGCAAATGCGAGAGCGCTTCGGCGGTCTTCGGTTGCTGGTGGGCGATCTCGGCCACCGCGTCATCTTTGAGAACGCGCGCGCGTGGCAGGTCGCGCGATTGCGCCTCGCGCTCGCGCCAGGCCGCGACCTCCATCAGCACCGCAAGCTCCTTGGGCTTTTTCACCCGCGTCTTCAAGCGCTGCCAGGCATTCGCCGGGTCCTGCTTGTAGGTCTCGGGCGAGGTGAGGATTCTCATCTCATCCTCGACCCATTCGACGCGGTGCTTGCGCTCGAGATCGGCCTTGAGCTTAAGATAGACGTCGCGCAGATGCGTGACGTCGGAGATCGCATAGTCGATCTGCGCCTTCGATAGCGGCCGTCGCGACCAATCGGTGAAGCGTGATGACTTGTCGATGGTGTCGCCGGTGATGCGCAACACGAGCTGGTCATAGGAGATTGAGTCGCCATAGCCGAGCACCATTGCCGCCACTTGCGTGTCGAACATCGGTCTCGGAATGAGCTTCGCCAGATTCCAGGCGATTTCGACGTCCTGGCGCGCGGCGTGAAATACCTTCACCACACGCTCGTCCTCCATCAGCCGGAAGAAGGGCGAAAGATCCAGACCGGGCGCGAGCGCGTCGATGATCACCGCCTCGTCCGGCCCCGCCATCTGTACGACGCAGAGCTTGGGCCAGAACGTGGTCTCGCGCAGGAATTCGGTGTCGACCGTGACATAAGGATGGCGCGCGAGCCGCGCGCAGGCGGCGGCAAGATCGGCGCTCGTGGTCACAAGGTCCATGATCGCTTCATAGCGGAGTTGAAGGCGATAGACGACCGGCAATCAGCCTCCGGGCCCGCTTGAAATGGGCATCCTTTTCATGCATCACGGAAACGAGGAGAGCCGTGATGCCCAAGGAAGAAATGCTGGAATTCGACGGAACCGTCATCGAGGTGCTGCCCGACGGCAATTACCGGGTCAAGCTCGACAACGACCATATGGTGCTTGCCTACGCCGCCGGCAAGATGAAAAAGAACCGCATCCGCACGCTCGCCGGCGACCGCGTGATCGTGGAAATGTCACCCTACGATCTTGACCGCGGCCGCATCAGCTTCCGTCATAAGACGGGTCCGGCGATCGAATCCGGCCCGCGCCGCCAGAATTTCCGCCGGCGCTGATCGCTTTGCTCCCGCTTTGCCGGGCGCGCCAATTGCGTTATGCACTCGCCGATCTTCGGCACGCCCCCTGACAGGACAAACATGCATCGCTATCGCTCTCATACTTGCGGCGCGCTCCGCGAGTCGCACATCGGCGAAACGGTGCGGCTCTCGGGCTGGTGCCACCGCATCCGCGATCATGGCGGGCTGTTGTTTATCGATCTTCGCGATCATTACGGGTTGACGCAGGTCGTCGCTGATCCGGATTCGCCTGCTTTCAAGACCGCGGAGAAGCTCAGGTCCGAATGGGTGGTGCGGATCGACGGCAAGGTGCGGAAGCGCCCCGCGGGCACCGAAAATCCGGAGCTGCCGACCGGCGCCGTCGAAGTCTTCGCGACCGAGATCGAAGTGCTCGGTCCCGCCGGCGAATTGCCGATGCCGGTCTTCGGCGAGCAGGAATATCCGGAGGATATCCGGCTGAAATACCGCTTCCTTGATCTCCGCCGCGAGCGCATTCACCGGAATATCATCAAGCGCGGCGCGATTATCGACAGTCTTCGCCGCCGCATGAAGGAGCAGGGCTTCTTCGAATTCCAGACGCCGATCCTGACCGCGTCCTCGCCCGAAGGCGCGCGCGACTTCCTGGTGCCTTCGCGGATACATCCGGGAAAATTCTACGCGCTGCCGCAGGCGCCGCAGCAGTTCAAGCAATTGATCATGGTCTCGGGCTTCGACCGCTACTTCCAGATCGCGCCCTGTTTCCGCGACGAGGACGCGCGCGCGGACCGCTCGCCCGGCGAGTTCTACCAGCTCGACATCGAGATGAGTTTTGTCACGCAGGAGGATGTGTTCGCTGCGGTCGAGCCGGTGCTGCGCGGCGTGTTCGAGGAGTTTTCCGGCGACAAGCCGGTGACGAAAAAATTTTCGCGCATTCCCTACGCCGAGGCAATGCTGAAGTATGGCTCCGACAAACCGGATTTGCGCAACCCGATCGTGATCGCCGACGTCACCGAGGAATTTGGTCTCGACGCCGTAGAATTCAAGGCGTTCAAGAACGTGATCAAGCAAGGCGGCGTGGTTCGCGCAATCCCGGCGCCGGGCGCGGCCAAAGAACCGCGCTCCTTCTTTGACAAGCTCAACGAATGGGCGCGCTCCGACATGGGCGCGCCTGGCCTGGGTTACATCGTCTTTGAGGCCGATGGCGGCAAAGGCCCGATCGCGAAATTCATCCCGGCCGAGGTGCAGCAAAAAATCGCGACGAAGGCCGGCATCAAGGCGGGCGATGCTGTCTTCTTCGCCGCCGACAAGCCGGCGGCCGCGGCGAAGCTTGCGGGTGCGGCGCGCACGAAAATCGGCGAGGAGCTTGGGCTCTTACAGAAAGACCGCTTCGAATTCTGCTGGATCGTCGATTTTCCGATGTATGAGTGGAACGAGGAGGAGAAGAAGATCGACTTCTCCCACAATCCGTTCTCGATGCCGAACATGGCAGCCGCGGAGTTTCTCGCGCTCGATGCCAAGGACCAGGACAGGATTCTCGCCCTGAAGGCGATCCAGTACGACATCGTCTGCAACGGCGTGGAGCTTTCCTCTGGCGCCATCCGTAATCACCGCCCCGACGTCATGCGCAAGGCCTTCGCGATTGCCGGCTATGGCGAAGACGTACTCGAGCAAAAATTCGGCGGCATGCTGCGCGCGCTCAGCTACGGCGCGCCGCCGCATGGCGGGATTGCGCCCGGCGTCGACCGCATCGTCATGCTCCTCTGCGGCGAGGAAAATCTGCGCGAGGTGGTGCTTTTCCCGATGAATCAGCAGGCGGAAGACTTGTTGATGGGCGCGCCGTCGGAAGTTTCGCCGAAGCAGCTGCGCGAATTGCACATTCGTCTGGCGCTCCCCGAGAAGAAATGAACGCCTATAGCCGCGAAAATCCGAGTCCGCGTTATCGCGAGCTGCTCGTGCATTACGCGCAGATGCATCGCAAGGGAAATACCGGCCAAACAAACAGCCCCGAGCGCACCTATGCTGGCGGCAGCCTCCGGCGACACCTGCCGGCGATCCGTGCGCTTGCCCGCCGCACCGGCGCGAAGAGCCTCCTCGATTACGGCAGCGGAAAGGGCATACTTTACAAGCAGCGCAACCTTGCGCTCGCGAGCGGCGAGATTATTCCGAGCGTCGCTGAATATCTCGGCGTCGAGAAAATCGTCTGCTTCGATCCGGGCGTTCCCGAATTCTCGGCTTTTCCGTCCGAGAAATTCGACGGCGTTGTCTCCACCGACGTGCTCGAGCATTGCCCGGAGGAAGACATTCCCTGGATCGTCGAGCTGATGTTCACGACTGGAAAAAAATTCATCTTCGCCAATGTCGCGAGCTACCCGGCAGCGAAGACGCTGCCCAATGGCGAGAACGCCCATTGCACTCAGCGCCCGCCCGCTTGGTGGAGCGATCTCTTGCGCGGTATCTCGGCGCGTCATCCCGGCGTGATCTACCGCTTTGAGATCATCGAAAAGCACCGCGGGCTCGTGAACAAGCTCCTCGGCCGGCGCTGGACCACGAGCGCGGTCGAGAATTCCACTGCTGACTGAAATCAACCGGGGTGGTTCTGCGCGAAAATTCGGCCGAGCCGTGCGCGCACTTCTCCCATTACCGCGGTCCAGCCGCGGTCGTCTTTCGCCACGAGAACGACTTGCGGATAATAAGGCGTGTGGTCGGTCCCAACTGGCCAGGCGCGGCGGAAATTGTCGTCGATAATAACAATCGAAGGAACGCCGAGCGCGCCGGCAAGATGCGCGCCGGTGTTGCTGATGGTGACCACCGCATCGAGGGAAAAGATCTGCGCCGCAAAGCGGTCGAGGTTCGTGAGCTGGTCGACGCTGCTGTCGTTGATGACGGTTTTTTGCGAAACCGCGGCGAGCCGTGCGAGATCACCCGTCACATTGCCGTATTGTAGCGACACGAAATTTACATCGAGAGCCGCGAGCAAGGCAGCCCAGTCATCGAGGCTAGGCGTGTCCTTGGCATAGGCGGAGCTTCCCCAGGAAATGCCGACGAGGGGTTTGCCGACGCGATAGCGAGCGGAAAATTCCTCGACCGCTTTCGGATCCGGCCGCAACGGCACGAAGGTGCGGGCGATCGCCTCGGCGTCGGTGCCAACATAAGCGTTCAGTTGCTCGAAGCCTGCAATCCTGTCCGCCGCGGTATAGGCCGCCGTTTTATTGTCGGCGGTTGCGGCGCGCGTTTCCACTCCTGCGAAGCTGCGGCTGAACAGCGGCACAAGCCGTGGCTGAACAAGCGCAACGCAGCGCGTAGCGTGCTTGGCTGCTTCCGCGACAAAGCGCCCATGCTGGATGGTGCCGCCCATCCCTTGGGCCTCGCTCTCGACGAAATCGACCAAGAGCGTGCCGGCTATGGCCTCGCCCCGCCACTCCTTCGGATTGGCGCCGCGCAAAAGCCGCCGGCTTTCGAGCCTGAGCCGCCCGGAACGCCCGTAGTCGCCGAGCCGTAAAAGCGCGAGACCCATTTCTTCCATCAGCCTCGCATCACGCGCCGCTTCCGCAAGGCTTGCGATCTCGCGGGCTTGGGTGCGCGCGGATTCCCAGTCGCGCCTTGCGATTGCGCGCTGGAAGCGGCTCAAGCGGCGGGCTATTGCCGGCGAACGCAGCCAGCGCTTCAGCCGGCGGCGCGATGCTTTCAGACCGTCGCCGATCTTGAAAATCGCCTTGCCGATACGGTAGCCGAGATCGGCGCCGCTGAAGCTTTCGGGCGCGAACATGCGGCCTTTGGCGGCGGCGGAAAGCTGGCGAAGAATGGAAAGCATCTAAGTTCCGGCGGCGGTTTGCTTGCCAAAGTCAGGCGGCTGTGTTTTCTAGACCTTCTGCGATCCTTCCGCCAAGATCGAGTTCGAACGATGATAAATCCTTTTCGCGTTTTCGTCGGCTGGGACAAGCGCGAGCCGGTTGCCTACGACGTTGCGAAATTTTCGCTCGAACGGCGTGCCTCGATCCCGGTGCAGATCGCGCCCATTAAGCTGGACGACCTGCGCGCACGCGGCCTCTACAAGCGCACCGAAGACCCGCTTGCCTCGACCGAATTCACCTATTCGCGGTTTCTCACGCCCGCACTCGCGGGTTATCAGGGCTGGGCGCTCTTCTGCGATTGCGATTTTCTCTTCCTCGGCGATATCGCCGGGCTTGTCGAATACACCAAGACGCCGAAGGCGGTGTATTGCGTGCAGCATGACTACAAGCCAAAAGAGTCCGTGAAGATGGACGGCAAGGTGCAGACCGCTTATCCGCGCAAGAACTGGTCGTCGCTAATGCTGTTCAACTGCGACCACCCGGCGGTCAAGACGCTCAACCCCGACCTCGTCAATCGCGAGACCGGCGCGTATCTGCACCGCATGCAGTGGGTGAAGGACGAGGATATCGGTGCGCTTCCCGTCACCTGGAACTGGCTCGAGGGCTGGAACGAGAAACCCGCCAAGGGCACGCCCAACGTCGTGCATTTCACCCGTGGCGGGCCGTGGTTCGCCGAGTGGCAGAACGTCGATTACGGCGACCTGTGGCTCGCGGAGCGCGACGCGCTGGAGCGGCAGGCAGCCTGACCGCCCGGCTTTAGCCGGCCTTCTTCGCCGATACCACAAGCCGCCGCGCGTAGAGGGAGCCGGGCGAGGCGCAGGTTTCCCAGTAGTGCTTTTCTTCCGGCGTCGCCGCCTTGCGCGCTTTTCGCTTGCAATACGCTTTCATCGGCAACGCCAGGAGATACTCGAAGATATGCGTGCGTCCTTCGAGACAGGGATGCAATTCGACCCCCTCGAAGCCCGCGAGCCTGAGGTGGAGATAAAGATGCGGAAAGCTCCACGGCATGATGTGCATGTGCGAGCCGGGCTTGATCTTGCCCGCGAGCGAAGGGAAACCGGGGAAGAATCCGCGGGTGAAATACTGCAGCCGTGAAGCCGGATACCAGGTATTGGGCGTGGAGACGACGAACGTGCCGCTCGCATTCAGATGTTGCTTTGCCGATTTCAGGAGGAGGCCGGGGTTGGCGATGTGCTCAATCCCTTCGCAGCTCACGACCATGTCATAGATCCCCAAGTCCTCCGGCACGCCGGCCTCGAGATCGGCGATCAGAAACTGGCGATAGCCTTTGGGCGAGGCTTTGTAGAGATCGATGCCGTCGATTGCGACATTGTCGACGCCGTTCATGACGTCAACGAGCCAACCGTCGCCAGAGGGAAGATCCAGGATTGTTCGCGGCTTGACGGCGCGCGCAATTTTGCCGACGACCGGCCAATAACTTTTGAGCACCGCGGCGCGATAAACCCTTTCCATCGCGTCTAGCATCGCGGCTTTGGTGTGATGCGCCTCGACTTCGCGGCGGCCAGCGGAGGCAATGCGGCTTGCGAGGGCGCGGTCTTGGAGGAGGCGGTCAATCGATTCGGCGAGCGCGGATGGATTTTCGGTGGGAACAACAAGCCCGTTTTCGCCGTCGCGCACGAGTTCGGGAATTCCACCGGCCGCCGTCGTCACCACTGGCACCCCGCAAGCCATCGCCTGCATTAACGCCTGCGGCACGCCTTCGCTGTCGGTGGACGGCAGCACGAAGACGTCGAGGGCGCGAAGCCAAGGCACTACGTCGTCCTGCCGGCCGGCGAAGTTTGCGCGCTTGTCGAGACCGAGTTCTGCGACCTGCGCGCGCAGTGCCGGCTCTTGCGGCCCATCGCCGACCAGGATCAAGCGCGCGTCCTTAAGCCGCGGGTCGGTCATCGCTTCCACCAGAAAGCGATGGCCCTTCCAGCTCCGGAGCGTGGCGACTATGCCGACGAGTTTTGCATTGGCGGGAAGCCCGAGCGTCGCCCGCGCCGCCGCGCGGTCGCCCGGCGTGAAGCGGTCGACATCGATGCCCGTGGGAATCGCAACGACCTTCGCAGGATCGAGGGAGAGTCGCTCGATCAGCATCGCATTGATGGCGGTGCTCGTAGTGACAACGCGTGCCGGCACACGGCCGTAGAGCCAGCGATTAAGCGGGCCGGCTGCAACCGGCCCCGAAAGATGCCGCAACCGGACAACCGCGGGCCGGCGGTGGAAGCGCGTCGCCACCGCCGCGAGCCAGCTGTCGGAGGAGGAGTGACTCACGACTATGTGCGGTCTGAATTCACGCATGAGGCTATAGAGGGAGTGCAAGGACGCCGGCGTTCTGCGATCGAGCGCAATCGCGTGAACGGGAATGCCGCGGCGCTTCGCGGCCTCGAAAAGCGCGGCCTCGGCAGGCGTGGCGATCAGCACATCCCAACCGCGGGCGATCATGCCCTCGGCCTCGTCGAGGATGCGGATTTCCTGACCGCCCCAACCCTTCGAGGCCTCGGTATGAAGGATCCTCATGCGTTCCCCTTTGCGGCGCGCACGCGTTCATGCACCGCCAACATGCGGTCGACCATCGGGTCGATGCCGAAATCCTCGGCGATCGCGCGCGCGCGCGTTGTCGTTCCGGGCTTTATCGCAATCTCGAGCGCAGCGCGCAACGCCTCGGCCAACCCTTCACGGTCACCGGCGTCGCGCACGAGCCGCGGATCAAGCCCCCGCACTATGTCGCGCGCGCCGCAGCCGGTCGTGGTCACCACCGGCAGCCCGCAGGCGAGCGCCTCGATCGCGGTCGAGGGGAACGGATCATAGAACGAGGGCAGGATCAGCGCGTCAGCGGCGGCGTAATAGGGGAGAGGATCGGCGGGTCCGATCAGGCGGAATCGCTTTCCGAGCCCCGCGCGTTCGGCTTCTGCGACAAAAGCCCGTGGCCGGCGATCATGGCCGACTGCCCAAAGTTCGGCGTCGCTGTTTGTAGCGACGGAATGAATCGCGGGCCGCAAGCCCTTGCGTTCAAAACCGGAACCGACAAAGAGCGCGACAGGCCGATCCACCGCGACGCCGAGCTTT
>DATGIF010000020.1:0-37763 GCA_035295845.1 Xanthobacteraceae bacterium | reverse complement strand
TCCCCGCCTGGGGCGGCTCGAAAAGCCGGATGCCTCGGCAACCGCCCATTCCAAGCTTTGCGGCTCAACCGTTACCGTCGACCTCGCCATGAAGGGCGGCAAAGTCGTCGATTTTGCCCATGAAGTGAGAGCCTGTGCTCTGGGGCAGGCGTCATCCTCAATCATGGCTCGCAACGTTATTGGCGCAACGGCCGAGGAGTTGCGGGGGCTCCGTTCCGAAATGCGGAAGATGCTGAAGGAAAACGGCGCCCCTCCGCAGGGCAAGTGGGCGGATCTCAAAGTACTGGAGCCGGTACGTAATTACCACGCACGTCACGCCTCCACCTTGCTCACTTTCGATGCCGTGGTGGACGCCATCAACCAGATCGAGGGCCGCGCCAAGCAGGCGGCCGAGTAGGCGATGGAATCGCGCCAGGCGACCTCCCGGTTCGAGGCATTTGGCGAGATCGTCCGGCAGGTGCCGCGCGCCTTCGGGCGCGGATTGATCAAGCTCTATCGCTATACGCTGTCACCGCTCATCGGCTTTCGCTGCCGCCATCTGCCGACGTGCTCGGAATATGCCGACGAGGCGATCCACCGTCATGGCCTGTGGGCGGGCGGCTGGATGGCGCTCGCGCGCATTCTGCGCTGTCATCCGCTGGGAACCGCGGGGCTCGATTTCGTTCCGCGCCATACGCCGGCGGGCGCACGCTGGTATTTGCCGTGGCGGTATGGCCGCTGGCGCGGCACAAACGACCGGGCGCCGTAACCTTAGTGCGACGCCACGAAGAAATAATCCTCGCGGCCCGGCGTTGAGCCATAGGTGAAGGGCTCCTGGCGGCCTTCGGTCGCTTCCATCACGTCGTCGCGCACCAGGCGGAAAATCTTGTTGATCTCGACGCCCGGCGTCGGCAGCCGTTGCACGAGGGCCGTCACGAAGGGGCTGTTCGAATTTTTGCCGTCGAGGGCGACCTGACCGTGCTTCGCCGCGTAGACCACGAGGGTCGCGCCCTTGCCGCGGGTCGGCCCTTCGGGTTCGATCGGGGCAAGACCGCGGGTGACGCTACGGGTTGCGGTTGTCAGCCGTGGCGCAAAGGGATTTTCGCGGCAGGCATCGAGGAGGATCAGCTTCAGCTTTTTCGCGCCGTCGATCGCGCTGAGCACCTGATCGAGCGGGATCGCTTCGAATTGGGCATCACGATCGACGGCAAGCTTGGCGTCGATCGGCACAAGGTAATTCACGCCGCCGATCTCGATGCCATGGCCGGCGAAATAGACGAGTGCCCAATCGGCCTTGTCGGCCTTGTCGGCGAAGTCGTGGAGCGCCTTCGTCATATTCTCGCGCGTAAGATCGTCGTCGAGTTCGACGGTCTGGAAGCCGACGGAGCGCAGTGTCGCGGCGATGGTCTGGGCGTCGCGAAGAGGATTCGGCAGGGGCGCGACGTTCTTGTATCGCGAGTTGCCGATCACGAGGGCAATCCGCGTGCCTGACGCCGGCACGACGGTGGGGGGTTCAGCCGGCTTTGGCTGCTGTTGCGGCTGCGGGGCAGACGTGCCGGTCGCCGAAAGCGCCGCAAGCCGCGCACGCGCCGTCTCCTGCGCCGATCTGGTGGTGTCGAAGTAAGTGCGCGGTTTGAGATTCGCGGCCTTTTCGAAGTTGGTCTTGGCGCTCTCGATATCGCCTTTCTTCTCGTAGGTGAGGGCGCGGCCGACAAAGGCCGCGACGAATTCAGGCTGCGAGCGCAGTGCGTCGTCGAAATCGGCGAAGGCCTTGTCGAATTCGCCCTTATACCGCCAGGCATTGCCGCGATAGGTATGGAAGAGGGCGTTGGTGGGGTTCGTCTGGATCGCCTTGTCGAGGTCGGAGATCGAGCGGTCGAGGTCGCCCTTCAGCCGCCAGGCCTCACCGCGATTGGCGTAGGCAAGAACGTAGGTCGGCTTGACGCGGATCGAGTCGGTAAAATCGGCGATAGCCTTGTCGATGTCGCCCTTTTCCATCCAGGTCGTGCCGCGGCCGTTATAGGCATAGTGGTATTTGGGATCGAGCCTGATCGCGTCATTGTAATCGGAAATTGCCTTGTCGTACTCACCCTTATCTTTCAATGCGTTGCCGCGGCCATTGTAGAAATAGGGTGAGTTGGAGTTGTACTTGATGCCCTCGCTGTAATCGGCGATTGCCTTGTCGAGTTCGCCCTTGTCGCGCCAGGTATTGCCGCGGCCATTATAGGCAAGAGCGTATTTCGGATTGAGCTTGATGGCCTCGTTGTAATCGTCGAGGGCGCGATCGAGATCGCCCTTTTCCTTCCACACATTGCCGCGGCCGTTATAGGCGTAGAAATATTTCACATCGAGCTTGATCGCCTGGTTGTAGTCGGCGAGCGCCTTGTCGTAGTCATTCTTGTCATACCAGGCATTGCCGCGGCCGTTGTAGGGAGCGATGAATTTCGGATTGATCCGGATGGCCTCGCTGTAATCGGCGATCGCCTTGTCGGGATCCCCTTTTTCCTTCCAGGCATTGCCGCGGCCGTTATAGGGGTAGGGGTAGTTCGGACTGAGCTTGATCGCTTCGCCGTAGTCAGCAATCGCCTTGTCGAGTTCGCCTTTGTCCTGCCAGGCATTGCCGCGGCCGTTATAAGGGTCGACGAGTTTCGGATTGATCCTGATTGCTTCGCTGTAGTCGGCAATCGCCTTGTCGAGTTCGCCCTTGTCGCGCAAGGCATTGCCGCGGCCATTATAGGCATAAGCGTAGGTGGGATCGCTCTTGATCGCATCACTGTAGTCGGCGATCGCGAGATCGTACTCGCGCTGATCAAGCCAGGCATTTGCGCGGTTGTTGAGCGAGTAGACGTATTTCGGATCGAGGCGGAGCGCCGCTGTGAAATCATCGATGGCCTTGCTGAGCTCGTTCTTGCTGTACCAGGACAGGCCCCGATAGTTGTAGGCGCTCACATAATTGGGATCGAGCTTGATCGCCTGGCTGAAGTCGGCGAGCGCCTTGTCGTGCTCGCCCTTGTTCCTCCAGGCAATGCCGCGGTTGTGGTAGGCGAAAACGTAGTTGGAGTCCGCCTTGATCGCCTCGCTATAGTCGGCAATGGCGTGGTCATAGTCGCGCCGGTCGCTCCATACATTGCCGCGATTGTTGAGCGCGTGCGTGTATTTCGGGTCGATCGAAAGCACTTCGTTGTAATCGGCGAGCGCTTTATCGAGATCGCCCTTGGCGTACCAGGTGAGGCCGCGGTTATTGAGGGCGTCGGTGTATTTCGACTTGAGCCGGATCGCTTCGTTGTAATCGGCGAGCGCCTTGTCGTGCTCGCCCTTGTTTCTCCACTTGTTGCCGCGGTTGTAATAGGTCAGCGCAAGGTCGCCCTCCTTGACGCGGCCGGAATCGATTTGGCGGGTGCAGGCGGCAATAATCGCATCGAGGGAACCAGTGGTGCCCCCGCAAACCTTGCGGTCGTCGTCGAAGCTATCGGCGAATCCAAGGCTTGCGAGCGGCAAAGGCGATGCCGCCAGCCAACAAGCCACAATGATGAACCTGCGCAACAACCGCTGCGCGGTCATGGCACCTCCCCCGAGGTATCTTCGTCGCCATGATCATATCACGCCAGACGCATTGGTATATTCCAAGGCGTGAGGGGGGCAGAAAAAAGACGAACGCGCCGGCGGCGGAACGCTGACACAGGTGCCGCCGGCGCGCCGAGGCGCCTCAGTGGCCCTGACTTGCCAACAGCTCGAGCCGCTTTGGCGCTTCCCGTGATCCGTATTCCCGTGCCTTCTCGTACCAGGCGCGGGCGAGCGCCACGTCGCCCGGAATCCCCAGCACCCCCAACTCCTCCAGCACGTTGGGGTCGTAGGTAGTGGCGAGTGCCAGTGCCCCGACCGGGTCATGCGCCTCGGCCGCACGGGTCAACAAAAGGCGGGCACCGGCAAGATCGCCGGTCTTGAAGAGTTCCTCGCCGCGCTTGAGAAGGGTCGAGATCTCCTCGGCGGAGAGTTGCCGGGGCGAAGCCTCGCGCGCGGGCCTGCCGTTTGACGCCTGGTCCCATTCCAGCCGAAGCGTTTGATGATCGGCGCTGCGCCCGTCCGCGAGCCTGAGCGTGACGGTGTATTGCATCACGCCGGCAAAGCCGCGTGGAGGCCGTAACATCGCCTTGTCGATGTCAGGCGCGCGGACGATCCAGCCCGTTTCTCCCCACGGCTCGCCTATGGAGAGCGTCGTTCCGGCCGCAAGCCCGCTGATGAAAGCGAGCGCGCCCGGCGCCGATCCCTTCAGTTTGACGCCGAGCCCGATTTCATCGCGCGAGCCGGCATCGGCGCCCTCGACCACAAGCTTGGGAACCTCCAAAGCCGGCGCGTCCTGCGGCGCGGTCGCGGTTTTTGCGGGACTGACCACCAGCCCTGCCACCCGCTTCAAGGGCTCGACGATGGAGCTCTTCAAGCGCGCGGGCACGGAAATCTTGCCGAGAAACATGAGTGCGACCAACGCGGCGAGGACGGCAACCGCCGTAATCCGGAAGAGAAGACCGGCGAAAGACTCGCTCGCGGCTTTTTGCGCGCGCGGCCGCGCGGGCGGTGGCGGCAGAAAGTCAGGCTCAAGCGGGCGGCGCGTGCGGCGATGTTCCACCGCGATTTCACGCTCCAAACGCGCAAGCTCGTAGGGCGAAAGGCCGGGCGCGCGCTCGGCTTCCTCTGCGGCGATTTCCTCGGCCGCTGCCGCCGTCGGTGCCGAATTGGACGGGGGTGCGGGCTGCGGATGGTCGATCCGCAGGTCTTGCGCGAGCCGAGCAAGAAGCTCGTGCTCATGCGGATGGCGGGGGCGGGATTGGGTTCGCGGTTCGAGGACCGGGTCACCCGGGTAATGCGGAGGATTGGTCTGGGTACTCATGGACACTCTCCCATTGCCGATATCTCCGGTAATGATCGCCGGTCGCGCCGGCAGATTTCCTCACTCAGTGGCGGTCGCGCGCCTGTTTCCAGATCAGAAAATCGCGATAGAGGCGTTCGCGCTCGTCGGGGCTTCCGGCCTTGGCGATCGCCGTGTCGCCACCGCGGGCGGAGACGAATTCGTTGAACTGCGTGCGTTCGGTGTCCGCCGCGGCCGTTTGCTGCTGCGGGCGGTTTTTCGCCAGCCACTCTTCGGCGGCGGGGAAACGCGTCCAGCCCGGCAGCGTCGCGCTGAGATTGGTCTCCCGCCATTTCGAATGGCGCGGCGGTTTCTGAAATTCCGCAAGCCGCGGGAAGAAAGCCTCGACGAATTTGGCGATGCGGCGATAGCGGTCGGTATCCTTCGGCCAATTGTAGGCGATCAGCACCGCGCCGACCGCGATCGTGTCGATCGCTTCGCCTTCCTTGACGAGGTTCGGATAATCATCGTGGCTGAGCGTCGCCGGCAGGTAATCGCTCTGCAATTCCTTCGGGTAGGGCACCGGCAGCAGCCTGAAGCCTTCGGACGTCTTCAGCTTCGAGGTCGAGCCCGTCGGCTTGCCGGCGATCAGGATGGAGGCGGCGATCTCGCCGCGTTTGAGGGCTTCGGCGGCATCGCCCTGGCCCATGTTGACTTCAACGGGCTTGATCCCGAGCCGCTGGAAGATATCGCGCGTCGAAAGCTGGGTGCCCGAGCCGATATCGCTGAAATTGACGCGCTTGCCGTCGAGCTGGTCGATCGAGTTGATGCCCGAATCCGCCCGAACGACGAGATGCATTTCCTCGTTGTAGAGCTTGGTGATGTAGACGATCTTGTCGTCGATGTTGCCGATCTCGCCGGAGCGGCGATAAGCGTTCAACAGGTTCGATTGCGTGATCCCAAGATCGATGCCCTTGAGGAAGCGCACGTCGCGGATGTTCTGGCCGCCGCCTTTGCCGATCACCGGCAGGATGCGCAGATTGTCGCCGTCATCGAGCACCGCCGAAAGATCGTAACCGATTGAAAGATAAGTGGCATTGATGTTGCCCGTCATCAGGGCAATGGTGTTCTGGTTGATCTGCTCCCCGAGCTGGATGACCTGCGAGGGATCGTTGCGCGCGGTCTTGATCGGCCGCGAATCCTGCGCGGCTGAGATGCTAACGATGGAAGGAAGCAGAAATAGAAGAAACGCGAAGGTAAGTTGAGCGGCGCTCGTGCGTCCGCAAAGCTGCGCACGCCGAGGCTCCCGCAAGCCTCGCATCATGACCCTCTCCCGTCTGGCGGCCCGCTACGCGACGAGGGCCGCTCCCAACTTTGTGCCGGCTCCGTCTTCTTGTCGTGGACGGGTCGGGTCTAATTTTTCTGTGGGCAAGATTTGTTTCCGATTGTGTCATCCATTCGGGATGAATGTGACGACTTTTTGGATTCGCAAACGCGGGCGCCGAATCAAGTGGCGGAAATGTTGGGTTCTTGATTCGCGTACTCATTGCGTTCTGAAATTCGCAATAAAATTTTTTCGAAATTTATTCCGCTGCCGCGTAGCGAAAAATTTTTTCGAAAAAATTTGCGCCTCTTTCCGCAGCAATCGCGCGGAACGAACCATGATTTTGATCTGCGCCACGCGAGGCGCACATCGCTGATCCTTCCGAGCGCGAAGCAAGAAGCGAACACGCCGCCGCCGAATTCGCATTCTTCGCCGCCAAGCCTGTTGCATTCGAACCCCAAGGTGCGGCATTAGTGGCGTCAGGCGGAACTGCAACGAGTCGTAAAAACCCGCTGAATCAGACGCTTACCTGCATTGGTCGGCAGGAGTGAGTGGAGCGCGCGATGATCACCTTGACCTTTCCCGACGGCGCTCGCCGTCAATACGCTCCCGGCACAACCGGATTGGAGATCGCGAAGGGCATCTCGCCTTCGCTGGCCAAGCGCACGGTCGCGATGGCGCTCGACGGCGTGCTCGCGGATTTATCCGACAGGATCGAACGCGACGCCAAGATTGAGTTTGTCGCGCGCGACGATCCGCGCGCGCTCGAATTGATCCGTCATGATGCGGCGCATGTGCTCGCGGAAGCGGTGCAGACGCTGTGGCCAGGTACGCAGGTAACGATCGGCCCGGTGATCGAGAACGGATTCTATTACGATTTCTTCCGCAATGAGCCCTTCACGCCCGAAGACTTCCCGGCGATCGAGAAAAAGATGAAGGAAATCATAGCGAAGGACAAACCTTTTACCAAAGAGGTTTGGTCGCGTGAGGACGCGAAGCAGGTTTTTGCCGACCGCGGCGAGCACTTCAAGGTCGAGCTCGTTGACGCGATCCCGGTGGGCGAACCGATCAAGATCTACAAACAGGGCGAATGGTTCGATCTTTGCCGTGGCCCGCATATGACTTCGACCGGCAAGGCCGGCGACGCCTTCAAGCTGATGAAAGTCGCGGGCGCCTATTGGCGCGGCGACTCCCGCAATCCGATGCTCACCCGCATTTACGGCACGGCGTGGGCGGATAAGGCGCAGCTCGAGCAATATTTGCATCAACTGGAAGAGGCCGAGAAGCGCGACCACCGCCGGCTCGGCCGCGAGATGGACCTCTATCATTTCCAGGAAGACGCGCCGGGCGCGGTATTCTGGCACGCCAAGGGCTGGATGCTGTTCGAGACGCTGGTTGCCTATATGCGCCGCCGCCAGCAGGAGGCGGGTTATCTCGAGGTGAACACGCCGCAGCTGATGGACTCTTCGCTGTGGGTCACTTCCGGCCACATGGAAAAATTCCGCGAGATGATGTTCCTCACCGAGCCGCGCGAGGACGATGAACGGCTCTTCGTGATCAAGCCGATGAATTGCCCCGGCCACATTCAGATTTTCAAGAACGGCTTGAAGTCCTATCGCGATCTGCCGATGAAGATTGCGGAATTCGGCAAAGTGCACCGCTTCGAGCCGTCCGGCGCATTGCATGGGCTGTTGCGCGTGCGCGCCTTCACGCAGGACGACGCCCACATTTTCATCACCGAGGAGCAAATCGCGCAGGAAACGATCGCGGTGAACAATCAATTGCTGTCGATCTATTCCGATTTCGGCTTCGACGACGTGCGGATTAAATTCTCCGACCGGCCGGAAAAACGCATCGGCGATGATGCGGCGTGGGATAAGGCGGAAGCCGCTCTAAAGCAGGCGCTGGAAAAATCCGGGCGGCCGTGGACGCTGAATGCCGGCGAGGGCGCTTTTTACGGGCCGAAGCTTGAATACGTGCTCCGCGACGCAATCGGCCGCGATTGGCAGTGCGGCACCATTCAGGTCGACCTCAACCTGCCGGGGCGGCTAGGCGCCTTCTACATCGCGCCCTCGGGCGAGAAAGTCGTTCCGGTGATGCTGCATCGGGCGATGTTCGGCTCGCTTGAGCGCTTCATCGGCATTCTCATCGAGCACTATGCCGGGCATTTGCCGTTGTGGCTCGCGCCGACGCAGGCGATGGTCTGCACGATCACGTCGGATGCCGATGCCTACGCGAACGACCTCGTCATGGCTGCGACGCGCGCCGGCCTCAGGGTTGAGGCGGATCTCAACAACGAAAAGATCACCCATAAGGTGCGCGAGCATTCGCTTGCGAAAATCCCGGTTCTACTCGTCGTTGGCAAAAAGGAGGCGGCCGATCGCAGCGTATCGATCCGCCGGCTCGGCTCGCAGGAACAGAAATCCATGGCGTGGGAAGATGCGCTGGCGATGCTCAACGAGGAATCGATGCCGCCGGACGTAAAACGCCTGCAGAATACGGCCTGATGAAAGGCGCTCGCCCGCGCGGCGCCACTCCTGTATGATCAGGTCGACGGGGTTCGGATGTCCATACGCTTGCGCCTAGCTCAACTCTTCGGCCTTTGCGCATTCGCGCTTTTGCTCGCGGGCTGCGACCGCTGCGGCGACTGGGTGAGGAGCGAGGGCGGCAAGGTCCCCTCCGCCTGCAAGAGCGACGGGCCGAAGCCGCAATAAGCAGAAACAAAGCTACTGGCGTGCGGTATTCGCCGCCTGGCACTGCGCCGTCAGCACTTCGATCTCGCGATCATTGCCCGACTGAACCTTGAAAGGCTGCTGGCAGGTCTTGTCGATGTGGCGGGCAACCGCGATGTATTCGCCCTCGGCGAGCACAACGGAGGGGAAGGCGCCGGTCGATTCACGGATCGAATCGCCGCCGGGGGTCACGACCGTCCATTGGGTGTTGGCGATCGCCTCGCCGCCGGGCACGTTGACGAGCCGAAGCGTGATTTGCGCCGCACGGTGATGCACGGTGGCGTCGGTGAGGCGGCCCGGCTCGATCCGTACGTCAGCCTGGATCTGCGCGTTGCCGTCGCCGTAAGTCGATTGCACGTAATAGGTGCCGGCTGGAAGGAAAACGAGATCGCCGCCGCTCGCGCCGCGCAGTACCGGCGGCCGCTCGCTCTTGCGGCTGCGGCCGTTCACGGGCCCGCGCTGCAGGAAGCTTCCTTCATAGACATCGAAGCGCAGCCGCTGTGGCGGAATGGCCAGATCGCCGATCTTGCCTTGTACCCGCAAGCCGCCGGCGGGAATGATGAAGGTTTCTTTCCTGGTTTCGCCAGTGAGCTGGATGCGCCGCGAGTCGCTCGCAAGGCCGTAGGAAGCGTGCACGATGTAGTTGCCGGGATCGAGCGCGAACACGGGATAGGCGTCCTGCGCTTCCGCCACCGCGACAGGAGGCCCGCCGTCGGGCCGTTCGGCGAAAACCCGCCAATTCATCGCGCGCGGAATATAGGGGCCGTCGGACGAATAGCGCGCGGCGACCGCAAGCGCGACCTTGCCCTGCGCGACTTGCGGAACGAAAGCGTGCGGATCGCGCGGACCGATCGCAGGCGCAAGCGGCGCCGGCTGCGGCGCTGCGCTCGGGGCCACCACGGGCGTTGCTGTGCGCGATTGCGGCGGCGGAGGTGAGGGCGGCGGTGTTGTCGCAGCCGGGGGTGGCGCAAAACCCGGCGCCGATCCGCCGATGCCGGTGAATCCGATCTGGGCATAAGCCGCCGCAGATGATGCGAGGAGCGTGAATACGCAGAGCGCGGTGCGAACAGCGGGCATCGGCGGCATTCTTCCCCCGGCCTTGAGGCGATTGCAAGACCCGGCGTTTGTCCGAAGCTTCCGCCATGCGGGCTTGAGGGTTTCCACGAGCCCAGGCGAAAGGCTAAGACGATCCCATGTCGGATGCCCTCGAACTCCTGCGAACGCGCCGCTCGCCCCGAATCCCCGACCTTGTGGCTCCGGGTCCGAGCGCGGCCGAAGTCGACACGCTTCTGACTCTTGCCGCGCGCGTGCCGGATCACGGCAAGCTCGTTCCCTGGCGTTTTCTCGTATTTGAAGGTGAGTCGAAAAAGCGAACCGCCGCGGAATGGTTGAAGCTTTTGCAGAAATCGCATCCCGAAGCGACGGAAGACCAGGTGGCGAAGGAACCCGAGCGTTTTGCCCATTGTCCGCTTGTCATTGCGGTGATTTCGCGCGCCGCTCCGCACGCAAAAATCCCCGAATGGGAACAGGTGTTGTCGGCGGGCGCCGCTTGCATGAATCTGGTGATCGCCGCGCACGCCATGGGCTATGGCGCGAACTGGGTCACGGGCTGGGTCGCCTATGAACGGCCATGCCTCGATCTCATCGGCGTCGGCGCGAACGAGCGCGTGGCAGGTTATATTCACATCGGCACGCCGAAAGCGGCGCAAGAGGAGCGTCCGCGGCCGCCGCTTTCCGAAATTGTCACGCGGGTTTAGGAGACACGATGTTTTATCAGACCGACAAGAACGATCACGGGCTTCCGCACGATCCGTTCAAGGCAATCGTGGCGCCGCGTCCGATCGGCTGGATCACGTCGCTGAGCGCAAAGGGCGAGATCAACCTCGCGCCCTACTCCTATTTCAACGGCGTCTCCTCGCGGCCGCCGATGGTGATGTTTTCGAGCGAAGGCTTCAAGGATTCGGTCGCCAACATCGCCGAGACCAAGGAATTCGTCTGTTCGCTCGCCACCTGGGATCTGCGCGAACAGATGAATGAGACCTCGGCGACGCTGCCGCGCGGCGTCAACGAAATGGAAGTGGCGGGATTGAAGGCGGCGCCCTCGAAGCTCGTAAAGCCGCCGCGGGTTGCTGCCGCGCCCTGCGCGATGGAGTGCAAGCTCGTGCAGATCGTGCCGCTGCATGACATTGCGGGAAATCCGCTCGACCGGCATGTGGTGATCGGGCAGGTGGTCGGCATCCACATTGACGAGCGCTTCATCAAGAACGGGCTCTTGGACAGCGCCGCTATGAAGCCGATCGCGCGCTGCGGCTATCACGACTATTCCGTCCTGGACGAGACCTTCACCATGGTGAGGCCGCGCTGACATGCGCTCGCTCCTTTTTGTACCCGGCGACAGCGAGAAGAAGCTCGCGAAATCGCTCGGCGCGGGCGCCGATGTCCTGATCCTCGATCTGGAGGATTCCGTCGCGCCCGACGCGAAGGCCAAGGCGCGTGAGATCGTGCGCGAATTTTTGCGCTCGCTTTCGCGCGACGAGCCGCGGCCGCGGCTTTATGTGCGGGTGAATGCGCTCACGACGGGGCTGATCGACGACGATCTCGACGCCGTGCTCGCCGGCACGCCGGAAGGCATCATGCTGCCGAAGTCGGCGGGCGGCGCCGATGTGATCGCGCTTGGCGCCAAACTCGCGCCGCGGGAGGCGATCGCCGGTCTTCCCGACGGCTCGACCAAGATCATTCCGATCACCACCGAAATCGCAGTTTCGATTTTCGGCATGGGGAGCTATCGCGGGGCGAGCCCGCGCTGCGAGGCGCTGACCTGGGGCGCCGAGGATCTCGCCGCTGAAATCGCGGCGGAGACGAACCGCCACCCCGACGGCCGCCTGACCGAGCCCTATCAGCTCGCGCGCGCGCTTTGTTTGTTCGCGGCGGTGGCCGCCGGTGTCACGCCGATCGACACCGTCTTCACCAACTACAAGGACAGCGAGGGCCTGCGGCGGGATTCGCTCGCCGGCCGCCGCGACGGCTTCCTCGGCAAGATGGCGATCCACCCGGATCAGGTGCCGGTGATCAACGAGATTTTCACGCCGGCAAAAGAGGCGATCGCGCGGGCGCAGGAAATCATCGATGCCTTCGCCAAGGCCGGAAAAGGCACGGTGGGCTTCAAGGGCGAGATGCTCGACATGCTGCACGTCAAATATGCCGAGCGGGTGATCGCGCGGGCCAAAGCGGCGAAGATCATCTAGGCGGAGGATTTTTCGCGCAGTACGGGCTCTCCCGCAGCGCTCAAGCCGGCCGCTTGCGCATGAAGGCCTGCCGCCGGCACTCGGCGACGAGCGCATTGTCCTGATTGAAGGCGCGATGGTGGAATTCGACGATGCCGGCGTCGGGTCGCGATTTTGACTCGCGCTTGTCAATGATCTCGGTCGTGCAATGCACCGTGTCGCCCTGAAAAAGAGGATGCGGAAACTTCACGTCCTGCATGCCGAGATTGGCGATGGTGGTGCCGACAGTGGTGTCGTTCACCGAAATGCCGATCATCAGCCCGAGCGTGAAGAGCGAGTTCATCAGCGGCTGCTTCCATTCCGTCTCGAGGCAAAAATGCCGGTCGATGTGCAAGGGCTGCGGATTGAGGGTCATGTTGGAGAACAGCATGTTGTCCATCTCGGTCACCGTGCGGGTGAGCCGATGCTCGATCACCTCGCCGACCTTGAAATCCTCGAAATAGAGGCCGCCTCGCTTGTGGCGGCGGGGTTCGCTCATGGTCTCCTCCCGGGTGGCTCGTTAAGGTTTCCTTTACCATAACAACCCAATGGTTAAGCGGCGCGGCCCGACATTCGCCCGATCCGGGCGGGCGGGCCGGAGGACAACCGGAATGGTCCTCGACAACGTCAGCGGTGCGGGCGACCGCATCAACTCGGCGATCCAGGCGGCAAGCCGGACGACGGGGACCTCCTTCGATTTTCTCATGCGCACGGCGGCCCGCGAATCCGCCTTCGATCCCACGGCCAAGGCCTCGACTTCGTCCGCGCGCGGGCTCTTCCAGTTTATCGACACGACATGGCTCGCCATGATGAAGGAAGAGGGGCCGCGCTACGGCCTCGCGCAATACGCGGCATTCGTCGATAAGACGACGAGCGGCGGCTATACGGTGCGGGATCCCGCGAAACGCGCCGAGATTCTGAAGCTCAGAGACGATCCGAGCATTTCGGCGCTGCTGGCAGGCGCACTTGCCAGCCGCAATGCCGATTACCTCACCACCAATATGGGGCGGCAGCCCACGTCGGGCGAACTCTATATCGCGCATTTTCTGGGGGCGAGCGGCGCGCGCAAATTGATCTCGCTCGCCGAGAACCAGCCGTTCGCTTCGGCCGCGAACGTTTTCCCCGACGCCGCCCGCGCCAACCGTCCGATCTTCTACAAGCCCGATGGCTCGGCGCGGAGTGCCGCCGACGTCTATGCGGGCCTTGTCGCCAAACACGACTACGCGCCGCCGCCGCAGCTCGTGCCGCAGCCGGGGATCGTGCAGGTCGTGACCAGCGATCAGCCGGATGGCTCGCAGCCGGTTTCGCTCGCGCAGGCCGTGCCGGCGGCAAGGACCGCCGTCCGCAGCCAGGGGAGCGGCGTGCGCATGGTGCAGGTGCAGCTTCCCGACCTTGAATCGCCGTCGGCGGCAAGCGGCCTCAATGCCCAGAATGGTCCCATCTTTCAGTCGATGTTCAGCACCGAGCGCAGCGGCCCGGTCTCGGACACGGTGCGCGAAATCTGGAGCAGCGGCGACGGCAGCACGACGACGCGGCGCGTCGTCTCGGTGAATACCGACAGCGCCGGCACGCCCACCGATCTTTCGACCTTCCAGAAGGACTCGGTCGGCAATAGCGGGCGGCGCAGCGGCACGTAACGCGCGGGCCTTCAGCGCCACGTTTTCCGTGGCGCAATTCTTAATCAATTCCAAAGATTTACGCTGAACGCTTTATTAAGCCCCAGGGGCAATACTCGCCGGCAGGATCGTTCAGCGTCGAGTGTCGCGATGATTGTGCGTCAGTTCCTGTGCTGGATTCAGACGGCGCCTCCGGGCGACCGGGCCGATGCCACCAGCGCCCTTGCCCGCGCTTATCTTTACTCCGACCTTTCGAACGAGGACCGGCTCGCCGCCACCGCGGCAATGACGGTGCTCCTCGACGATCCGTCGCCACTTGTGCGCCAAGCGCTGGCCGAGGCGCTTGCTTCTTCCCGGGAAGCGCCGCACGGCGTGATCCTCGGGCTCGTGCGCGACCAGACCGATATTGCCGAGATCGTCGCCGCCCGTTCGCCGGTTCTGAACGAAGGGGAATTGATCGATCTGATCAGCGGCACGGTGGAACGCGTGCAATGCGCGGTCGCCTCGCGCGCGCCGCTCTCGCGTTCGCTCGCGGCCGCCATCGCCGAAATCGGCTCCGCCGCCGCGTGCCTGACGCTGATCGAGAACCCCGACGCTGAACTGACCGGGGCGGCGCTTGCCCGTATCGCCGAGCGGCACGGCCATCTCGCCGCCGTGCGCGAGCCGCTGCTCGCGCGCGAGGATCTCGCGATCGAAATACGGCAGGCGCTGGTGGCGAAGCTTTCCGATACGCTCGCCCGCTTTGTCGCGCACCGGGAATGGCTGCCGGAGGAGCGCGCGCACGATATTGCGCGCGAGGCCTGCGATCGCGTGACGGTGGCGATCGCCGCCGAAACCAATTCCGACGAAGTGAGCCATCTCGTCCGCCATCTCGTGACGAGCGGCCAGCTTACCGGCGGGTTGATGCTGCGCGCATTGCTGGCCGGCAATGTTCGCTTTCTGATCGAGGCGCTTGCCGAACTCTCGGGCCTCAAACCCGCGCGGGTCGAGGCGATCGTATCCGATCGTTCCGGCCACGGCTTCCGTGCCCTCTACGACAAGGCCGGGTTGCCCGATGTCGCCTATCGCGCCTTTCGCGCCGCGCTCGAAGTGATCTTCGAGACGGGGTTCGCCGACGACATGCTAGGGCACGCGGTGCTGCGGCGGCGCATCGTCGAGCGGGTGCTCGTCCGCTATGAAGAGGCGGCCGACGGCGAGCTTGACCATCTCTTGGCGCTTTTGCGCAAGCTCGCGGCGGAAGCCGCGCGCGAAGAGGCGCGTATCTACACGGCGGATCTGGTCGCGGCGGCGTAGGAGCGGGGCTCAGCCGCGCGGCTTTGCGGATTGCTTAGGCAAAGCGAAGGCGCTGTCGCCGGCGATCTCGGCATAGGCGTCGCCCAGTTCCTTGGCAAGAAAATTCTCGACGATTGCGGCCAGGCGTTCAAAAATTTCCTTGCCCGTCTTGTCATTGGCGTTGTGGATCTGCTCGCGCACGACGGCGCGGATTGCATCCACGTGGCTTTCGATCACGGTGATCGGCACGAGGCCCGGCTGGGGGGCATGATTGAGAAGCCGGCAGAGCGAATTGGCGATGCGGCCGGCGAGCGGAAATCCCAAGACCGCCGCGTGACCTTTGATTTCGTGGGCGGCGTCACCGATCTTCTTCAGGACGGGTTTCGACAGGCCTGCGGCGCGCATTTCGTTGCGCGCGGCTTCGAGCGCGTCACACTCCGCGCTCATCCATGACCTGAATTCGTGCTTGATCTCGGCAAGCGCCGCTTCCGCGCGCGCGACGACATCCATCGCGATATCGCCTTGCTCGGGCGTGTGGGTGATGACGGCTTTCAGGCGGTGCGGCGGCACGATCACGGTGTGATCGCTGAATTTCGTCTCTTCCGCTTGCTGAATGGGGGACTTGACCATACGGATACCTCAACGCGTCTTGGTTCAGCGGGCGGCGCCGGCAGTCCGCGGCATTCGGCGCAACGACGAAGCGGCGGTGAGGTTTCCTTCCGCCTCTTTTTGCGACTTGCCGCCGAGGACCTGGTTGGCGAGCGGCGCGACCGGGATCGTCTCGCCGCCTTCCTTGCCCTTGCGGCGCTCGGGACCGGAGTAATTCGGGTTGACGTTGCGGCGGCGGTCCGGTCCGAAGAAGGTCGTCGTGCGGATGAATGGACGCGGATTCAAGACGACGCTGAGGATGCGTTCATAGAGCGCCTTGGCGGCGATGGGCTTCGCCAGAAACTCCGTGACGCCGGCGTCGCGCGCCTGCATCACCCGGTTTTTTTCCGAATGGCCGGAGAGCATGATGATCGGGACGTAGGGATTGGCGTTGGTATCGGGCTTGCGGATCATCTGCGTGAGCTCAAGGCCGTCGAGAATGGGCATCGCCCAGTCAGTGATCACGATGTCGGGGTTATGGCCGTTGAAGGCCTCGAGACCCGCGGCGCCGTCCTCGGCCTCGTAGATTTCGCGCGAGCCGAAGCCGTGCAGGAGCTGACGCACGATGCGCCGCATGTGCATGTTGTCGTCGACGACCAGAAAACGCAGGCGGTGGAATTCGATCCGGATCATGGTGCCGTATCCCGCGCCGCAAAGCTCGCGCGGGCCCTTGGCCCATTAGCGCCGGACAGCGTTAATTTTCCGGTAATTCAGTAACCGAACTGCTCGGCGAGGATGCGCTCGTCGAGGTTATGGCCGGGATCGAACAGCATGATCATCGACGCGGCCTTATCCATGCGCGCCCGCACCGCGACGACGGAACGAACCTCGAAATGATCGGCCACCGCGCTCACTGGGCGCTTGTCGGGCTCAAGCACCGCGACCTCGACGCGGGCGGTGTCGGGCAGGAGCGCGCCGCGCCAGCGCCGGGGACGGAAGGGGCTCAACGGCGTGAGCGCGAGCAACGTCGCATTGAGCGGCAGGATCGGCCCGTGCGCCGAAAGGTTATAGGCGGTTGAACCCACGGGGGTCGCGACCAATATGCCGTCGCAGATCAATTCAGAGAGCCGCACCTTGCCGTCGATCGAAAGCCGGAGCTTCGCCGCCTGATAGGTCTCGCGAAAGAGGTAAACCTCGTTGAAGGCGGGCGCGCGGTGGCTTTTGCCGGCCGCATCGATCGCTTCCATCGCCAGCGGATGAATGACGGTGCGCTCGGCGGCGGCGATCCGTTCCTTCAGCCCGTCGATGACAAACTCGTTCATCAGGAAGCCGACCGAGCCGCGGCTCATGCCGTAGATCGGCTTGCCGGTGTCGCGGAAGCGGTGCAGCGTTTGCAGCATGAGGCCGTCGCCGCCGAGCGCCACAACAACATCGGCATCCGCCGCCTCGACGTCGCCGTAGCGGGCGGCGAGCATCTTTCGCGCGGCTTCGGCCTCCTCATGGCCGCTCGCGACGAAGGCGATCTTGTCGTAGGTTTTGACGGGCTTGGTCATAGGGATACGCGGGACAGTCAATGAAGGACGAGCCGGTCCTCGTCTATACAACGTACCCCTCGCTTGTCGAGGCGGAGAAAGCCGGCCGCAAGCTTGTCGAAGCGGGGCTTGCGGCTTGCGTTAACATCGTGCCGGCCATGCGCTCGATCTACCGCTGGCAGGGGGCGATCGAGGCCGCGGACGAGGTGGTGATGATCGTCAAGACACGGGCCTCGCTCGCCGAGCGCGTGAGCACGGCGGTGAAGGAAGGCCACGCCTACGACACGCCGGCGGTTCTCGTTCTTCCGGTCAGCGGCGGGAACCAGCCCTTCATCGACTGGATCCTCGCCGAGACGGAAAAGGCGGCGAACTAGAGCGCCGCGCTTCAGCGGACGACGCGGATGCCGCCGTAAACGCCGAGGCCGGGACGCTCGAAGCCGAACGGATCCTCGTAGTGCTTGTCGAACAAATTATCGACACGGCCGAACACGACGAGATTCTCGCTCACCTTGTAGTTGGCGGCAAGATTGACCGTGTTGTAGCCGGGCGCGACGATCGAGACGCCGCCGGCGCGCGGAACGTCCATCCAGTGGCCGACCCAGAGGAGGGTCGCGCTCAGCGTCCAGGGATCGGTCGGCTGCCATACGGCGCTTACGCTCGTTTTGTTCTCCGGCCTGCGGATCAGCTCGAGGCCGGTGGTGGCATCGATCGCGATCGTACGCGTGTAGTCGGTGCGGATCTGGAAGCGGTCGGTGACAGCCACGGACACGAACGACTCGATGCCGTGAATTTTCGCCGCCGCGACGTTCTCGTTGATGAACGTAATCGGGTCGGGGACGATCAAATCCTTGATGCTGTTGTTGAAGTAGGTGACGCCGAACCGGACGCGCTTCTGCAGCAAGCCCTGCTCGAAACCGAAATCGTAGCCGCGGCTTTCTTCCGGCTTCAGATTCGGGTTGGCGCCGAACGGCCCGAAGATCTGATCGAGCGCCGGCGCGTGGAAGCCGGTGCCATAACTTGCTTTCAGGATGGTGTTGGTTTCCTTGATCACATAGCTCGGCGCGAGCCGCCAGGTGGCGTGGCCGCCGAAATTTTCGTTTTGGTCGAAGCGGATGTTCGAGGTGAGAAACAGGCGGTCGGCGAAAGCCGAGTGCAGTTCGGCGTAGCTGCCGAGATTCTGATTGCTGCCCTTGGCAAAAAAGCCGAACTCATCGAAGGTCGCTTTTTCCTGCTCTTCTTCCACGCCCATGTAGAGCGTTTGTCCCGGCGCCAGCGCAAGATCCGACTTCCAGTAATATTTGATGCGGTTGCCTGCAAAGAGGTTGAGCGGCGGGCTGAAGGCAAGAAACGAATCCGGGTCGAATGCACGGCGGGTAACGTCGGTATAAGCGATGCCGACGTGGTTGTTGAACTTGCCGTCGAGGAGCTTCCACACGGCGTCCGTCAATCCGTAAAATTCGTGGTTGCGCGACGAGCTTTGATCCGGATTGGGAAACGACGGAAACGAGTCGTCCTGCGTGAAGTGGAGCGCGGCGTCGGTATAGCGGCCGACGAAATTAAGCGCGAAAACTTCCGAAAGATTCACGCCCACCTTTCCGCTGTAGGTCCAGTTGTCATAAAAATCATTGTGGCGAACTTCGCCGGGCGGCAAAAGGTTGAGCGGTGTCACCGGCGTGCTCGTGGAAAGAACGTGCGCCGCAGTGAAGGCGTAGTTGACGCTCTGCGTTCCGCCGCTGACCCCGATCGATTGGTTGAAGGTGCCGAAGGAGCCTCCTTCGACCATCGCCTTCCACTGCGGCGGGCCGGAGCCTTGCTTGGTGGTGATCGAGATCACGCCGCCGATGGCGTCGGCGCCGTAGAGGCCGCTTTGCGGGCCGCGCAGGATTTCGATGCGGTCGATGTCCGCGGTGGTGAGATTGCCGAAATCGAAGGCCCGCGCCGGCTGCGTGGGGTCGCTCACCTCGATGCCGTCGATCAGCACCTTCACGTGGTTCGAGTTGGTGCCGCGAATGAACACGGACGTCTGTCCGCCCGCGCCGCCGGTCTGCACCACGTTCAGGCCCGGCACGGTCTGCAGGAGATCGGGGATGGTACGGCGCTGGTCGCGCTCGATCTGATCTTGCGTGATCACCGTGACCGAGCTTCCGATTTCCTCGCTCGGCGTCGGTAGCGCAGTGGCGCTGATCACCGTTTCCGGCAGCGTGTTCAGCGGACTCGTGTCGTCCGCGAGAGCAGCGGTGATCGGAGTGGCGAGAAGAAAAATCGCGACGAGAGAAACTAAGACGAGTTTTGCGGTGTTGTTCGTTGACATGGATCGCCCCCAGCGATTGTCGTTGGACAAGTCGCGGCGGAGCGAACGCGCGCCGGATTCCCGGATCGGGCGTAGGCACTCTCGAATTTCGGAAGCGGCTGCATCGGCTCCCCGCAACGGTTGACTTCAGTCGTCACCGCTGCGGACTGGCCGCTCCATACGCGCTCGCCGCACGTCGGAAGGATGACCCAGTGCAGGCCGGTCTCCTGGCTCGCGGGTCGTCGCCCCATTCCGCCTTCCCGGGCTTTCGCCCAGTGGCATGTGGAAGGGACTACCCGCCTACAGTTGCGGGAGCAGCCGCGGATTTAGCCAATAAATCAAGGCTTTACCGCGTTCCCTGAAGGTCCGGTCACACCGTGATCGGACCGCCTGCACCGGTTGCAATCGAAGCCCTTAACGCTTGTGGAGTCAAGGAGTCGGTCTATATAAAGATATCTTTATATTGTTATAATATGTCTCAAGCATGCTTAGGCCGGTTTCGTAGGGACATTTCTCTACGATCGACCCGATCGCGAGGCCCGATGAGCGTCGAAACCTTTCGCCAGAGCCGTGAACGCTCGAATGCGATCTCCGTCTCCTTCGAGTTCTTCCCTCCGAAGACGGAGGAGATGGAGCAGACGCTGTGGGCGTCGATCGCGCGGCTGGCGCCGCTCAAGCCGAATTTCGTGTCGGTCACCTATGGCGCCGGCGGCTCGACGCGCGAGCGCACGCACGCGACGATCGTACGCATTCTCGATGAGACCAAGCTCAAGCCCGCCGCGCACCTGACCTGCGTTGCCGCCACGCGCGAGGAGATCGACAAGGTCGCGCGCGGCTATTGGGACGCGGGCGTCCGCCATATCGTCGCCTTGCGCGGCGATCCGCCGGAGGGCGCGGGCAAGCGCTACGTGCCGCATCCGGGCGGCTATGCCTACACCACCGATCTCATCGGCGGCTTGAAGAAGATCGGCGACTTCGAAATTTCAGTGTCGGCCTATCCGGAAAAACATCCGGACAGTCCTTCGATCGAGGCCGAGCTCGATGTGCTCGCCCGCAAAGTGGACGCGGGCGCGACGCGGGCGATGACGCAGTTCTTCTTCGACAATGCCGTCTATTTCCGTTTCCTCGACAAGGTGCGGGCGCGGGGAATTTCCGTGCCGGTCGTTCCCGGCATCCTGCCGGTGCAGAACTTCAAGCAGGCGCGGAACTTCGCCGAGCGCTGCGGCACCTCGGTGCCTTCGTGGATCGCGCGGCGTTTTGACGGGCTCGACGCGGATCCGGCGACGCGGAAGCTGATCGCCGCGGCGGTGGCCGCCGAGCAGGTGCTCGACCTTGTCGACAAGGGCGTGCGCGAATTTCACTTCTATACGCTGAATCGCGCCGACCTCGTTTACGCGACGTGCCACCTCCTGGGCTTGCGGCCCGCCGAAGCGGAGGTGAGGGCGGCGTCATGAGCGAGGAATTTCCCAAGATCGACGGAGCCGAGATCGAGCGCACGCTGCGCGCGGCCGCGCGCGAGCTCATCCTTGTGCTCGACGGCGCCATGGGCACGATGATTCAGGGGCTGGGCTACGACGAGGACGCATTTCGCGGCGCGCGCTTCGACGCCTGGAACCGGGAGGTGAGGGGCAACAACGACCTCCTCAATCTCACCCAGCCGAAGGCGATCCGCGACATTCATCACCGCTATTTCCGCGCCGGCGCCGATATCGTCGAGACCAACACATTCTCCTCCACCCGCATCGCGCAGGCCGATTACGGCATGGAGGAGATCGCCTATGAGCTGAACCTTGCGGGCGCGCGGCTCGCGCGCGAGGCGGCCATGCTCGCGCAAAAAGAAGACGGCCGTCGCCGCTTTGTCGCCGGCGCCTTGGGGCCGACCAACCGGACGGCCTCGATTTCGCCGGATGTTTCCAACCCCGGCTTTCGCGCCATTACTTTCGACGAGTTGGTCGCGGCCTATCACGAGCAGGCGCGCGGCCTCGTCGACGGCGGCGCCGAGCTTTTGATGATCGAGACGATCTTCGACACGCTCAATGCCAAGGCCGCGATCTTCGCCATCGAGAAACTGTTCGAGGAACGCAGCATCCGGCTGCCGGTGATGATCTCCGGCACCATCACCGACCGTTCGGGGCGCACGCTTTCGGGACAGACGCCGGCCGCGTTCTGGAATTCGGTCGCGCATGCGAAGCCCCTGTCGATCGGGCTCAACTGTGCGCTCGGCGCCAAGGAAATGCGGGCGCATGTGGCAGAGATTTCGCGCGTCGCCGACACGCTTGTCTGCGCCTATCCGAATGCGGGGCTGCCCAACGAATTCGGCCGCTACGACGAGAGCCCCGAATACATGGCAGAACTCCTCGGCGAGTTCGCGCGCGCCGGGATCGTCAACATCGTCGGCGGCTGCTGCGGGACCACGCCGGAGCACATCGCGGCGATCGCGAAGGCGGTCGAGGGAAAGACGCCGCGCAAGATCCCCGACATTGCGAAGCGGCTCAGGCTCGCGGGCCTCGAGCCATTCGAGCTCTCGCCGGAAATTCCCTTCGTCAATATCGGCGAGCGCACCAACGTCACCGGCTCCGCGCGCTTCCGCAAGCTCGTCAAAGAGGGCGATTACGCCGCCGCCCTCGATGTCGCGCGCGATCAGGTCGTAAACGGCGCGCAGGTGATCGACGTCAACATGGACGAGGGCCTGCTCGATTCGCAGGCGGCGATGGTGACGTTTCTCAATCTGATTGCGTCGGAGCCCGATATTGCGCGCGTGCCGATCATGATCGATTCCTCGAAATGGTCGGTGATCGAGGCCGGGCTCAAATGCGCGCAGGGCAAGGGCATCGTCAATTCGATCTCGATGAAGGAAGGCGAAGACGCTTTCCGCACGCATGCGCGGCTCGTGCGGCGCTATGGCGCCGCCGTGGTGGTAATGGCCTTCGATGAGCAAGGCCAGGCCGATACGTTCGAACGCAAGACCGAAATCTCGGCGCGCGCCTACAAGATCCTCACCGAGGAAGTCGGCTTTCCGCCCGAGGATATTATTTTCGATCCCAATATTTTCGCGGTCGCGACCGGCATCGAGGAGCACGCCAATTACGGCGTCACCTTCATCGAGGCGGCGCGCTGGATCCGCCAAAATCTGCCTTACGCGCATGTGTCGGGCGGCGTGTCGAACCTGTCCTTTGCCTTTCGAGGCAACGAGGCGGTGCGCGAGGCGATGCACGCGGTCTTCCTCTATCACGCGATCGCCGCCGGCATGGATATGGGCATCGTCAATGCCGGCCAGCTCGCAGTCTATGACGACCTTAATCCGGAGCTGCGCGAGGCGTGCGAGGACGTAGTGCTCAACCGCCGCCCTGACGCGACCGAGCGGCTATTGGCACTTGCCGAACGCTACAAGGGCGGCGGCATGGAGAAGCGCGAGGCCGACCTCGCCTGGCGGGAATGGCCGGTCGAGAAGCGGCTCGAGCACGCCCTCATCAGCGGCATCACCGAATTCATCGAGGTCGATACTGAAGAAGCGCGCAAGAAAGCGCCGCGGCCCTTGGCGGTGATCGAAGGGCCCTTGATGAGCGGCATGAATGTCGTGGGCGACCTGTTCGGCTCGGGCAAGATGTTCCTGCCGCAGGTGGTGAAGTCCGCGCGCGTGATGAAGCAGGCGGTCGCTTACCTGATGCCCTTCATGGAGAAGGAAAAGGAGGAGCTTGGCCTGACCGAGATGCCGGCCGCCGGCAAAATCCTGCTCGCGACGGTCAAGGGCGACGTGCACGACATCGGCAAGAACATCGTCGGCGTCGTGCTCCAGTGCAACAATTACCAGGTGCTCGATCTCGGCGTGATGGTGCCGGTGCAGAAAATTTTGGAGACCGCGCGCAAGGAGAAGGTCGACATCGTTGGCCTCTCGGGCCTCATCACGCCATCGCTCGACGAGATGTGCAATGTCGCCGCCGAAATGGAGCGCGAGGGTTTCGACCTGCCGCTCCTGATCGGTGGCGCCACCACGAGCCGCGTGCATACGGCGGTGAAAATCGCACCGAATTACCTGCGCGGACAGGCGGTCTACGTCACCGACGCGAGCCGCGCGGTGGGCGTCGTCTCGACGCTGCTCAATCCCGAGACGCGCTCCGGCTATGTGAACAAGACCCGCGGCGAATATGCCAAGGTCGCGGAGACGCATGCGCGTGCCGAAGACACCAAGGCGCGGCAGCCGCTCGCGGTTGTGCGCGAAAATCGCCTGAAACTCGATTTTTCGAAGTACACTCCGCCAAAGCCGACTTTCCTCGGCACCCGCACGTTCCGTGCCTACGATCTTTCGGAGCTCGTACCGGTTATCGATTGGTCGCCTTTCTTCACGGCGTGGGAGCTGAAAGGGCGCTATCCGCACATTTTACAGGACGAAAAATACGGCGCGGCCGCGCGCGCGCTGCACAAGGACGCGCTTGCCATGCTCGAAAGGATCGTAAGCGAGCGCTGGTTGGAAGCGCGCGGCATGATCGGATTCTGGCCCGCCAATACGGAAGGCGATGACATCGTTTTGTTCAAGGACGAGGGCCGGCGCGAACGTCTCGCCACCTTCCATACGCTCCGCCAGCAGATGCCGCGGCGTGATGCGCGGGTGAATTTGGCGCTTGCGGATTTCGTCGCGCCGATTTCGAGCAAGAAGCCCGATTATCTCGGCGGCTTCGTCGTCACCGCCGGCATCGGCGAGGAGAAAAAATCCACGGCGTTGAAGGGCGCCAACAACGACTACGACGCGATTCTGCTCAAGGCGCTCGCCGACCGGCTGGCGGAAGCCTTCGCCGAGCGCATGCACCAGCGTGTGCGCAAGGAATTCTGGGCCTATTCGCCGGAGGAGAAACTATCGAACGACGAATTGATCGAGGAGAATTATCGCGGCATCCGGCCGGCGCCCGGTTACCCGGCGCAGCCGGATCACACCGAAAAGGCGACGCTCTTTCGTCTCCTTGAAGCCGAGAAGGAGATCGGCGTGGCGCTCACCGAGAGCTTCGCCATGTGGCCGGGCGCCTCGGTATCGGGGCTTTATTTCTCGCATCCCGAAAGCGCCTATTTCGGCGTCGGCCGCATCGATCGCGATCAGGTCGAGGATTACGCCAAGCGCAAGGGTTGGAGCGTTGCCGAATGCGAGAAGTGGCTGGCGCCGCTCTTGTCCTACGATCCGGCGCGATTGCCGCGCGAGGCGGCCTAGCGCCGATTTTGCGCATCGGTCCGGGCATTCTTTTGAATTTTTCTATTTTAAAAACTGCCGACCTTAGAATCTATATAAACTATTGATTTTACTTGACGTTTTCCTTCCACGGCAGTCCTTTGGCAGCGGGCTTGGGAAGCCGCTGGCGCAAGGGCGCGGTGGAGGGGAAACCGCTTATGCGATCGCGTTCTTGGTTGGCGCTGATGTCGATGTTGACGGCGGCTTCGTTTCTCGATGCGGCAGGCTTTTCGTCGCTGCATGCGGAAAACGCTGGCCAGAATTTCGTCGCGCAGACGTTCAACGAGATCGAGACCAAGTATATTTTCGGTTTCACCGAGGGCTCCGGCATCGGTTTGCAGGGCGAAAAGGAATTCTCGACCGAGACCGTCGGCCGTTTCGGCAAGCGCGACGGCCGTTATGCCGCGACCGAAACCAAGCTCGAATACGAGTTTACGCCGAGCCAGTTTTTCCAAATTGAATTCGGTGGCCTAGTCGCATCTCATAATATCAACAACGTGACCGGCCTCGAAAATCGCAATGCCTTCGAGTTCAGCGGCCTGTTCGCGGAAGTTCGCTATCTCTTTCTCGAGCGCGGTCCGAACTCGCCGATCTCGGGCACCCTTTCGTTCGAGCCGAATTGGCGCCGTATCGATGAAACGGATGGCAGCCAGGTCACCAATTACGAATTCGAGACGAAGCTCGCGCTCGATGCCGAGCTTGTGGAAAACCGGGTCTATCTCGGTTTTAACGCGATCTACGAGCCGGAGGTAACGCATACGCCAAACGCGCCAATGACACGGGAGTCCACGCTCGGTCTTTCGAGTGCGCTCTCGGTTCGGCCCATCGCTCCGCTCACCTTGGGCGTCGAGGTCGGGTATTTTCGTCACTATGACGGCAATGCATTCAACCAATTCACGGGAGACGCGTTATTCGTCGGGCCAACGCTGTTTTGGCAGCTTTCGCCAAAGTCCTTCATGACCGCGGCTTGGGCGGTGCAGGTGAGGGGCCATACGGTGGGCGAACCCAGCAATCTCGAGCTCGAGGAATTTTCCCGGCAAAAGGGCAAGCTGAAATTCGCTTACGAATTTTAGACCGGCGGGAGAGCAATATGTCGCGGACAGGAAATAAAATGAAGCGTAGAGGAGTAAGCATTGCCGCTGCATTTTGCCTTTGTTTCGTCGTCGTATTGCGGGCGAGCGGGCAACAAGAAGCAGTGACGGTGCAGATCTCGATCAAGGACCATCGTTTTCAACCGAGCCAGATCACGGCGCCGGCCAACCGGCCGATCGTCATTCGGGTCAAGAACCTTGATCCCACACCGATGGAATTCGAGAGCGTTTCGCTGCGGGTTGAAAAAGTGGTGCCAGGCAACAGCGAGGGCAGCGTCAATGTTCGCGCGCTCGCGCCCGGCAGCTACAAGTTCTTCGACGATTTCCATCAGGACACCGGCAATGGCGTGCTGGTGGTGAAGTAAAAGGAACCAAGCATTGGTCGCGGCGCTCATCATCGTTTTTCGCGAAGTCATCGAGGCCGGCATCGTCGTCGGCATCGTGATGGCGGCTACGAAAACGGTCGCGCATCGCGGACAATGGATCGCGGGCGGTGTGGCCGCAGGCGTGCTCGGGGCCTGCCTTGTCGCGATTTTCGTCGGCACGATCACGGCGGCCTTCGCCGGCATGGGTCAGGAAGTTTTTAACGCGAGCATCCTCGGCATCGCGGTCGTGATGCTCACCTGGCACAATGTCTGGATGTCGCGGCACGGCCGGGAAATCGCCGCGGAAATGATGGCGATCGGCAAGGCGGTGGTGGCCGGATCGCGAACTCTGCTCGCGCTTGCCATCGTGGTCGGGATTGCGGTGCTGCGCGAAGGATCGGAGGTCGTGCTCTTCCTTTACGGCATCGTCACGTCCGAAGGCGGATGGAGCTCAAGCATTCTGCTCGGCGGATTAGCGGGGCTCGCGCTCGGCGCGGTGGTGAGCACGCTGACCTATCTCGGACTGTTGCGCGTTCCGGGGCGCTATCTTTTCGCGGTGACGAGCCTGATGATCGCGTTTCTCGCGGCCGGCATGGCATCGCAGGCAATCGGATTTCTCGAACAGGCCGATATCGTGACGGCGCTCAATACGATCTTGTGGGACAGCTCCGGCATTCTTTCGGATTCGAGCCTGCTCGGCAAAGTGCTGCATACGCTTATCGGTTATAACGATCAGCCGACCGGAATGCAGGTGGTGGTTTATGTTGCGACGCTTGCCATCACCTATGTGCTGATGAAACTCGCGGCGCCACCACCGATCCCCGCCCATATCCGGCGTTAGACAGAAGAAAGGCCGCTTCGAAAGAGCGGCCTTTTTATTTCAAGGGATTTTGCGAGGCGCAGAGTTTTCGCGGCCTTTGTGATGTTCATCGACGCGGCGAAATGCGGCAGTGGACGGCTTCGCGGGCATCGGCGATCATGCGAAATGTCGCAGCCAATCGCTTCCGCGATTCGGCGCATTCGAATCCGCGGGAGCAGCGCGTGGCCTTCCGAAAAGAGAGACAACGAAACGCTGCGCGCGCGGCACCCGCGCTTCCCAACAACCTTTTGCTCGCGCTCTTCGCGCTGGCGATCTTTCTCAGCGCGGCACTTCTCTTCGCGGTGCAGCCGATGTTCACGAAGCTCGTGTTGCCACGGCTTGGCGGCTCGCCGTCGGTGTGGTCGGTGGCGATGGTCTTTTTTCAGGCGGCGCTGCTCGCGGGCTATACTTACGCGCACTTGATCACGCGCTGTCTCTCCGGCCGCCAGTCGATCACCGTGCATGTCGCCCTGTTGCTGCTTGCGACACTGGCACTGCCGCTCGCGATCCCGCTGGGTTGGGGCCGCCCGCCCGCTTCAGGCGAAGCGCTTTATCTCATCGGCCTCTTCGCGGTGTCGATCGGGCTTCCGTTTTTCGCGCTGGCGGCCAATGCGCCGCTGCTGCAGGCATGGTTCGCGAAGAGCGGCCATCCTTTGGCGCGTGATCCCTACTTTCTGTACGCGGCGAGCAACGTCGGAAGCTTTCTCGCGCTCCTCAGCTATCCTCTCCTGGTCGAGCCGCTGACGCGCTTGAGCGAGCAAACCTTGTTCTGGGCCTTCGGCTTCTACGCCCTGATCCTGTTGATCGCGCTTTGTGGTGCCGCGATCTGGCGTTCGGCCGATCGCAAGCCGCCGCTCCCTTCTCGCGCGGATGCCGCGCATGCGCCGGGCTGGAAGGACGCACTGATCTGGATTGCGCTTGCGGCCGTGCCCGCCGCCTTCCTGATCGCGGTCACCGCGCATATTTCGACCGACGTTGCCGCGGCACCGCTGTTATGGGTGCTTCCGCTCGCGCTTTATCTCGCGACCTTCGTGATTGTGTTTCAGAGACGTCCGATCATCCCGCATGGTTTCGCGCTCGCCGCGCAGCTGGTCGCGGTCGCGCTCTTGATCGGGGTTTACATCAACGGCTCGACTGACTCGATCTTCACGACGATCTTCATCAACCTCGCGGCCTTTTTCTTCACCGCGCTGGTTTGTCATGGCGAGCTCGCGCGGCGGCGGCCGGCGGCGCGCTACCTCACCGAGTTTTATCTGTGGATGTCGTTCGGCGGCATGATCGGCGGAATTTCCGCCGGGCTGATCGCACCGAACGTTTTCAACTGGGTCGCCGAATATCCGCTGTTGATCGTGCTCGGCCTGCTTTGCCGGCCGGGCGTGATCGAACTTGGCATGAAGCGCGAACGGCTTGTCTGGCTCGTTGCGATCGCGGTGCTGGCGAACATAGCCGTATTGTTCGTGCAGTCGAAATATCCGCTGCGCCCGTCGCAGCTGATGGCTTTTGCCGCGGCGGTCCTGCTCATCTCGATTATTTTTCTGCGCGATCCGCTGAAATTCGCGGCGGTCGCGGCCACGTTGCTGACGGTGGGAATCGTCTACGATCTGCAATCGAATCACGGCGAGTCGGTGCGGAATTTCTTCGGCGTCCACAAAATATATGACACTTACGACGGCTATCGCGTGCTGTTGCACGGCACGACCATTCACGGCGCCGAAAAAATCTCCGACGAAGAGAACCCGCCGCCCGACGCCAGGCCCGTTCCGCTCACCTATTATCACGCGAATTCCAGCCTCGCGCAGATCATCAACGCGATGCGCGAGAAGAAACCGGGCCCGCTTCGCGTCGGGGTGATCGGGCTCGGCACCGGCAGCATCGCCTGCCACGCGCGTGAAGGGGATGCGTGGAGCTTCTACGAAATCGACCAGAGCATCGTCGATGTTGCGACCGATCCGGGCTATTTCACGTTTTATGCGAGCTGCACGCCGGATGCGAAGATCAACCTTGGGGATGCGCGGCTGACGCTCGCCGACGCGGACAATGGCGGCTACGACCTCATCGTCGTCGATGCGTTTACGTCCGACGCCATCCCCGTTCACTTGCTCACGCGCGAGGCCATGGCGCTTTATCTTGCCAAGCTCGCGCCTGGCGGCATCGTGGCCATGCACATCTCGAACCGGCATCTGGAGCTTGGCTCGGTGGTTGCCGGCATTGCGCAGGCGAACGGCCTCGTCACGCGCCTGAACTCAAGGACGAACGAAAACGAGGATTCGGACAAATATCTTTACAGCTCGACCGTCGCGGCCTGTGCGCGCCGGGACGTCGATTTCGGCGCGCTGGCCCAGCAGGAGAAGGGTTGGGTGCTGCAGGCATCGTCCGCCCGTGTGTGGACCGACGATTACTCGAACATCGTCGGAGCCATGCTCCGCAACATTGAGGAATAAGGTGTGGTGCCGGCTGCAGGGATCGAACCTGCGACCTCCCGCTTACAAGGCGGGTGCTCTACCAGCTGAGCTAAGCCGGCCTGGGCGCTGGTTTATCCGCCCGAGAGGGACGGGCCAAGCGAATGCGCTAACCATACGCCAAGATCACTCCCGAACGGTAACCCTTCCATGACCGGCCGGACGCAAGATGGCAGCCTCGACAGGAGGGTGTCTTGGCCATCCGCAAATTGATCGCCACCGCTTTTGTTGTTGCCGTTGCCTCCCATGCCGGAGAAGCCAAGGCCGACAACATGCCGCTCATCTATCCTGACGGCGCGGTGGTCTATGGCGATTGGGGGCTATATCGGCCGGGCGCGATCGTTCCGTATGTCGAGGGCCCGTACGTGGTCATCAGTCCGCGTTACGGCACCGGATATTATTTCCCGACCAATCGCTATGACCCCGCTGCTTATCGTTCGCCGCCCTACGTGCCGCCGGTTCCGTCCGAGCCGTGGTATCGCTCGTGGGGCGTGCAGTCCGATCACGCGCCGGCCACCAGCCCGACGCCGTATGAGGGACCGTCGGTGATTTACGCGCCGAATTTCGACGAGCACGAGCACAGCCACGGCAAAAAGCCGTAACGCTTCCCGCCTACATGATCGGATATTTGTCGGCGATGGCGCAGAGCCACATCGCCGTTTTCAGCAGTCCCAAGTGACGGACGGCGGGCGTGCGCATCCATGTCCGGGTGAGCAGGCTTAGCGCCTTGCGATAGAGCGGATTGGCGCGGGGATTGATCGTGCGCGCTTGCCGCAAACGTTCGATCAATTCGTTGCGTTGCTTCTCGATATCGGTGCGGCGCATGGCAGGCTCGGCAGGCTAAGGCCCCGCCCAGAAAACTATCCTTTCGGATGAAATCCGTCGAGATGCGATTTTCCGCCGGGGAAGCGGCGGATTTTGCGCTGCATCAGCGGCGGACGCGCCAGGCCATGAGCGGTCCGGACTCGATCCTGATGGGCTCGAGCCAGGAGACGGCCTTGCCGCCCGCGAGTTCGCGCGCAAAAGCCGTCGAATCCGGCTTGGCCAAGGCCCATTGCGGGCAAATCACGATGTAGTCGGCATGGTGTACTTCGGCATGGCGCCGCATGTCGGCTTCGGAGCCCGAAAATGCCTCGATGCCCGCGATGATCCCGCCGACGGCGCGATGGTACCCGGCGGCGATGATGGCGTGCGGCGTATGAACCAGAATGTGCGAGCCGAGTCCGATCGGCGCCAGCACAAGCCCAGGCGGAATTGCGTTCAGCGCTTTCAGGTTGTGAGCGAGAACGCAGTCGGGCGAGTCGCCGCCGAAGCTCTCGGTTTTTGGCTCGTAACCGAGTGCGCTGGCCGCGCGGGGACCCAATGCCCAGGGCAGGCTAAAGAACAGAACGCAGGCCGAGGCGAGGGCGGCGGTTTTGAACCGAAAAGTTGCCGCCGTCTGCAACACGCGAAGCGCGCGATGAATGAACCAGCCCGCTACCAACGGGATGAAAGCCGTCACATCGTAAAAGCTGCGAACCTGAACTTGACACATCAAGACCCCGATCCAGAGCAGCGACGCGAGCGCCGCCATGGCCCAGCGTGTCTCACGCGTGGAAGCCGAAGATAAGGCCGCCGCGCTCGCGACAATCGCCGCGGTCAAGAGCGGTCCGTAGCATTCGAGAGCAGCAACGGGATTTGTGGCGAGGAAGCGGCGGAATGAAAAAGCCTCGGGAATGTCGTGGAGCCATTCGGTACGGAACGGTTCGGGCACGACGCCATAAGGTCCGCTGAGACAAGCGGGAAAAAAGACGGCGAAAGCAACAATCAGCGAGGCTGCCAATGCCGTGGCGGCGGCAGACCGCGCCGGCCAGCCGCGCAGCTTCTGCGACAGCCCTGACAAAACAGCGCCGATCAATCCTCCGCCGGCGGCGAGCAGAAGCCAAGGAGGTGAGAGCGTATCGCAGTAAGCTGTTCGCCATTCCGACGGCGCGGTGTCGGCGGCAAAAGCCGCAAGTGCCGTTGCAGCGAGAGCGATGCCGAAACGCCCGATCGCCTCTCCGCCGCGACTCAACGCGAGGATCCAGCGTGCTCCATAAAGAGCGCCGATGGCAGCAACATAGGGCAGCGCCTCGAGGCTGACGGCAAGTGACGCGGCGCATGCGATCCCCGCGAGATAGGGGGCGCGCGCGGAATTATCCGAAAGAATGAGCGCGCCGGCAGCAATCGTGAGCAGCAGCGCAACGACGTTGTGGTGATCGATTCTTCCGGTGCCGAAAATATCGGCGAAGACGGTCATTTGACAGGCGGCGAGAATCACAAAGACGGCCGCGATCGATCCCCATCTCCGCCGTGCGATAAGGCCAGCCGCCGTGAGATACGCGCCGAAGAGCGCGAGCGGCCAGGCCGCCGCCGTGAGCCCGAGCGCTTTTTCGAGACCCGTGAACGGCGTGAGCAGGCGCACAAGCATCACCATCGGAAGATCGACCAAGCGGGACCAGTGCATCACGACACCTTGCGGCGGTAGATATCGGTATTGATGCATGTCGAACCAGCCTTGGCCGGCGAGAAAATCCCGCACGCTCAGAAGGCGCATGGCGTCGTCGCTGTCGGGAAGTTCGAGGCGAAGCGCTGAAATCATGGCCGGCACTTGCGGCCAGATGAACACGGCGAGGCTGATACAGATCAGGAAAAGCCTTGCCGCCGGCCGGTCGAGGAGCCCGATTCCCGCTAATTGCGAGGTTCTGGCGCTCGGCGAGACGGCGGTGGCGGGGCCCTGCATGCGTCGATTTCCCGGGAGTTCATTTACCGACCGTCAAGGCTCCCATGGAATGTTTACCCCCGCGTTAGCGGAAACAAGCGAATGGCCGACGAATTTTCCGGCGAGAACCCGATTCACGCGGCCCTCGCCGAGGTCGAGAAGACCTTTGCCGGGCGGCGGGAGATCGAACTCACCATCCTGATGCCCTGTCTCAACGAGGCCGAGACGATCGGCCGCTGCATCGACAAGGCCATGGGTTTCCTCGCCTCGAGCGGGATTGCAGGCGAGGTGGTGATTGCCGACAACGGCTCGACCGACGGCAGCCGCGAGATCGCGCGCGGCAAGGGCGCGCGGGTGGTGCCGATCGCGACCCGCGGCTATGGCGCGGCTCTCATTGGCGGGATCGAAGCGGCGCGCGGCCGTTTCGTCGTCATGGGCGACAGCGACGATTCCTACGACTTTTCCAACCTCGGCGAGTTCGTCGGCAGGCTCCGCGAAGGTTACGAGCTCGTGATGGGTAACCGCTTCAAGGGCGGGATCGCGAAAAAAGCGATGCCGTCGCTGCACCGCTATCTCGGCAATCCGGTGCTTTCTTTCATCGGGAGGCTTTTCTTCCGAAGCCCCATCGGCGACTTCCATTGCGGCCTGCGCGGCTTTTCGCGTGAGGCGATGAGAAAAATCGGCCTGGTGGCGCCGGGGATGGAATTCGCCTCCGAAATGGTGATCAAGGCGACGATCGCGGGGCTTCGCATCGCCGAGGTGCCGACGACGCTATCGCCCGACGGGCGCTCGCGCCCGCCGCATCTCAGAAGCTGGCGCGACGGCTGGCGGCATCTGAAACTGTTGCTCAACTTCGCGCCGCATTGGCTGTTCCTCTATCCAGGCGCAGCCCTTGTCGGGCTTGGTGTGCTTCTTACGGCGGCCTTGTTGCCCGGGCCGGTCACGGTCGGCCAACTCAAGCTCGACAGCGCGACGATCCTGTTCGCGCTCGCGGCGGTGCTGGTGGGCGCCCAGATGGTCATGTTTTATCTGGTGGCTAAGCTACACTCGGTTTCCGAGGGCCTGCTTCCTGCGAGCCCGCGATTTTCGCGCATACAGCACGCGCTCACGGTCGACCGTTTTTGCCTTGCGGGCGGGGCGATGTTCGCGGCCGGCCTACTTATTGCCGCCGCCGCGATCGTTCGTTGGATGCATGCCGACTTTGGCGATCTCGACCCTTCCCTGATCGTCCGCTTCGCGGCGCTATCGACGGCGGCAATGGCGCTCGGCGTCCAGATCGTCACCACCGGCTTCTTGATGGAGCTGATCCGCGGTCGCCGGCATACCATTGCAGCCATGGCGCTGAACACCCGTGAAGGCGAAGTCGAAGAGAAGGTTAAAGCCGCGGGGTCGAAGGCGGCGGCCTAGAAATTCCGCGATCGGAAAAACGAGCCGCTGCTCCTAAAAGAAAACGGGGCGGCAAAAGCCGCCCCGCTCGTTCATGGGATAGCGGTCAGGATCAACCCGACATCTTGGCGACGGCCGAACTCGTGACGATGTTGGTGTCCTTCGTCTCGCGCAGGAAGAGACTGCCGATAACGACGGTCATCACGGCGACGACGATCGGATACCAGAGGCCGTAATAGATGTCGCCGGTCGCCGCGACCAACGCGGTCGCGGTCAGCGGCAGCATTCCGCCGAACCAGCCGTTGCCGATGTGATAGGGCAACGACATCGAAGTGTAACGGATCTTGGTCGGGAACAACTCGACCAGGAACGCCGCGATCGGCCCGTACACCATGGTGACGTAGATCACCATGATGATCAGGATCAACTCGGCCATGACCCAGTTGATGGCCTTCGGGTCGGCCGACTTCGGCGCGCCGGCAGTGTCGAGTGCCGCCTGCCAGTTCTTTGCGTCAAAGCCGTCGACCTTGGTTGCGCCGATCTGCACGCTCGGCGCCGAGCCCGCAGCACCCGCCTCCTTCTTGAACGACAGGCCGGATTTCGTAAGGAAGTCCTGCGCCTTGTCGCAATCCGAGAATGTCGACCAGGGTCCCACGAAGAGGTGGAACTGGCAGGTCGCGTGATCCGCGGTGAGCACGATCGGGTTCTTCTGCTCGAACGCTTCGAGGCCGGGGTTCACATAGTGCGTGAGCGCGGCGAACAGCGGGAAGTACGTTACCGCCGCGATCAGGCAGCCGGCGAGGATGATCTTGAGCCGGCCAATGCGGTCCGAGAGCCAACCGAAGAAGATGAAGAACGGCGTGCCGATCACGAGCGAAATGCCGATCATGACGTAGGCAAGCACGTAGTTCAGCTTCAGCGTGATGGTGAGGAAGAAGAGGGCGTAGAACTGGCCCGTGTACCACACCACACCCTGGCCGGCGGTGGCGCCGAGAAGGGCCAAGAGCACGTATTTATTGTTCGGATAGTGGAAGAAGCTCTCGGTCAACGGAGCCTTCGAGCCCTTACCTTCTTCCTTCATCTTCTGGAAGATCGGGGTCTCATTCAGCTTGAGCCGGATATAGACCGAGAACACCAGCAGGATGATGGAAACCAGGAACGGAATACGCCAACCCCAGTCGGCGAAGACCTTCGGGTCCATGTATTCGCGGCAGAGGGCGATGACGATCAGCGCAAGCAGAAGACCGAGTGTAGCGGTCGTCTGAATCCAGCTGGTCGCAAAGCCGCGCTCATTGGGACGTGCATGTTCCGCGACATAGGTCGCAGCGCCACCGTATTCGCCGCCGAGCGCCAAGCCCTGCGCGAGACGCAAGCCGACGAGCAGGATAGCGGCGAGCCATCCGATCTGGGTGAAGGTGGGCAGCAAGCCGACGAGGAAGGTCGAAGCGCCCATCACCACGATGGTGACGAGGAAGGTGTATTTACGGCCGACGAGATCGCCGATGCGGCCGAAGATCAGCGCGCCGAACGGGCGCACGAGAAAGCCGGCTGCGTAGGCGGCGAAAGCCGACAGAAGGGCCGCCGTGACGTTCCCGGGCGGGAAGAAGAGTGCGGCGAAGAATGGCGCCAGCACCGCGTAGAGATAAAAGTCATACCATTCGAAGATCGTGCCGAGCGACGAGGCGAAAATGACGAACTTTTCTTCGCTCGTCATGCCTTGGCCGCGGCCTGAAGTCTTGGCCATGCTCATGTGAAAACTCCCCCTAGGGTGTTGAATTTCCAGTTGGGCTTTTTGACAGGAAATTTTCCCGGTTCGTGCCCTTCGCGGGCAACTTCAAGCCGAGACGACGTCAACTCCTCCCATCAGAAGGAAACGCTAACACTCGCCGAAATGGCGTCCCTATAAGACTTTGGGTGCTAAGACTTTGGACGCAACCGATCGACGCTTCGCGAGTGCAGCAATTTTCAGTGCAGAGCAGCGCAGCATTTCGCTCACCAGGCTGCCGCGAGTGCCTGCGCGAGCATGCGCGGGCCCGCCGCGGTGAGGCCGCCGTCGACGGGGATGATGGCGCCGGTGATGTAGCTCGCAAGCGGTGAGGCGAGAAACAGCGCGAGCTCGGCGACTTCGCGCTTCTCGCCGAAACGGCGAAGCGGAACGCTCTTGCGCGCCGCTTCCATCGCCTCCGGCGTTGGTGCGAGCCGCGCCATGCCTTCGGTGTCGGCGATCGGGCCTGGAATAATGGAGTTCACGCGAATGCCGTCGCCGCCCCATTCGATCGCCAGCACCCGCGTCAGCATGTCGACGCCGGCCTTGGCGGCGCAAACATGCGCTTGCATCGCTTGCGCGTGCATCGCCTGCGGCGCGGAGACGTTGATGATCGAGGCGCCGGGCTTCTTCAGCAGATGATGGGCCGAGCGCAGAACGTTGAAGGAGCCGAGCAGGTCGATATCGACCACGGCCTTGAAGCCGTTCGGCGACATGCCGAGGGCCGCGGCGGGGAAGTTTCCGGCCGCACCCGAAACCAGCACGTCGATCTCGCCGAATTCGCCAAGGGCGGCGGCAAGCGCGGCTGCGACCGCGGCCGGATCACGCACATCGGCCGTCCTTCCGGCCGCTTTCGCGCCGGTTCTTTTCAGCGCTGCCACCGCGGCGTCCACTTTTTCCTGCGAGCGGCTCATTACCGCGACATTGGCGCCATGCGCGGCGAAGGCTTCTGCAATGCCGAGGTTGATGCCGCTGGTGCCGCCGGACACGAACACGTGGCGGCCGGTGAAGTCGAAGGGGTTCATGGTGTTCTCCCTGGGATCGAAAAATCAGCCGGCGCGGATTTTTCGCGCGGCGACATAAAGCGCAAGGGCCGCGGCGTTGGAGACGTTGAGGCTTTTGATCGCGCCGGGAAGATCAAGGCGGGCAAGAAGGTCGCAGGTCTCGCGCGTGAGCGCGCGAAGACCCTTGCCCTCGGCGCCCATCACGAGCGCGAGCGGCGCCGTGAGCGGGGCATCGGCCAGATCGATCGCCCCCGCTTCATCGAGGCCGACGAGCAGGAATCCTTGCGTCTTCAATTCGCTCATGGCGCGGGCGAGATTCTGCGCGAGCACAAGCGGCACATGTTCAAGGCCGCCGGAGGCGCTCTTCGCCAAAACGCCGGTCGCTTCGGGGCTGTGGCGGGCGGTGGTGACGATGGCGGTGACGGCGAAGGCGGCCGCACTTCGCACGATCGCGCCGAAATTATGCGGATCGGTGATCTGGTCGAGCACGAGCACGATGCCTCTCGCCGGCAGCTCGTCGAGGGCGGGCGTGGGCAGGGGATCGGCTTCGGCGAAAATTCCCTGATGCACGGCATCGGGCGAAAGCAATCGGTCGATCTCCTCGGGCCGCACGATTTCGGGCGCGACAGCGGCCTTGAGCCCGAGTTCTTCGAGCCTGCGGGCGCCGTTCGGGGTTACGAGCAAGCGCCTGATCCGCCGCGCCGGGTTTTCGAGCGCCGCCTGCACCGCGTGCCAGCCATAGATCAACGCCACGTCGCGCTCGCCGCGCCGCTCGCGCTTTTGCCAAGGGCGGGCCCAAGCGCGGCCGCGGCCTTTTTCGCGTTTTCGCATGAATGGTTCTATTCATGCGGCAAGGCGGTTGGCAATTTCGATTGCGCCACGGCGTGGCCCCGCGAAAAGCCTTTACCGCATTGGGCTTTGCAAGGCTTCGCGGGGTTGACAGAAAAGGGGTCGCTCCCCATAACCGCCTGGAATTTCCTGCAATTTCCAGCGGGAATTGTTGTTTCCTAGAAATCTGCCCATGAGCCGGAGGCGTTTTCCGGGGGAGTGTCCCGAGCGGCAAAGGGGGCGGACTGTAAATCCGCTGGCTATGCCTTCGCAGGTTCGAGTCCTGCCTCCCCCACCAGCCTTCGCGTCTTCGGCGCTTCGACAAGGGCTAGTGACGGGAGGCTGCGAATTGCGGGTGTAGCTCAATGGTAGAGCAACAGCCTTCCAAGCTGATGACGAGGGTTCGATTCCCTTCACCCGCTCCAAGTTCAACCGCGTGAGCCGAAACCGCCGCAGTAGAAAGAGAGCATGCCATGGCGAAAGAGAAATTTGAGAGGAAGAAGCCGCACTGCAACGTGGGGACGATTGGCCACGTTGACCACGGCAAGACGTCATTGACGGCGGCGATCACGAAGATATTGGCGGAGAAGGGCCAGGCGCACTACACGGCGT
>DATGIF010000019.1:0-473486 GCA_035295845.1 Xanthobacteraceae bacterium | reverse complement strand
CCAGACCAACTTGCTACTTCTGCCGGCGCCTTTACGGGGTAGTCCGCAGCAAATGCAGGCACCGCGCTCAGAGCGGTAACAGCAAGCGACGCGAGCAAAATCCGTTTCATGATCGCCCCCAAACGAATCCCAAAAACCTTTACGGCAAGAGTATTCGGGTTGTGCACGCATGTCAGCGTCGGTTGTGGACGGACATGCCAAAAGATCGAGCGAGAGACATTTTGGCCACACCTACCTAAATACCTAAAACATGGTGCAGGCATTGACGTCGGGAAATCGCCGCTATTCGCCCGCCTTCTGCACCCAGAACTGATACATGCCGATGAAGGCGCGCGGGTTTTCCTGCTCGAAACGCTCCCAAAGGGCGAGATCAGTCATGGCGGTGTCGGCGGGGAATTCCTGCTGATAGCGCTGCAAGATATGCGGCGCTTGGTCGAAGCCGAGGAATTGCAGCTTATGACCGGCGAGGAATTGCGCGATTTGCCGCAAGCTCATGCGGTGTTCCTGCACGTGAAAGAGAAGATCGCGCAGGTCGCTCATCGAATAGAAGTCGGCGAGCAGCATCACATTGCGCAGCCCGCTATCGGCCGGCAGCCGCTCGAATTCCTCGCGCGAGCGGCGGATGTCCCCGGCCGTCGGCCGATAGCCCTTTTCGGCGACGAAACGCTGGGCCGCGACCACGTCCTCGCGCGCCCGCTCGCTGTAGAGCCCGACATTCATCAGTCCGTTCGGCGCGAGAATTTCCAGGAGCCCGCGCCAGCCGGCGAACGGATCGGCGAGGTGATGCAGCACGCCCGAGGCGTAGATCACGTCGAAACGGCGGTTGAGCGCGCCGATCTCGACAATGTCCGCCTGGCCGTACTCGATGTTTTTGATCCGTAATTCGTCCGACTTGCGCCTGGCATAGGCGAGGGCGGCGACGCTGAGGTCCACCGCCAGCACCCTGGCGTCGGGAAACTGCCGGGCGATCTCGATCGCCTGCCGGCCGGTGCCGGCGCCCGCGATCAGAATATCGATCTTGTCTTTTCCGAGCGCGCGGAGCGGCGCGTGCGGAAACTGCGCGCGCATATATTCGTCGACCTGTTTCGGCCGCCCCCAGGCCTCCATGGTCTCGACCCAGCGCGGGTAGGGATTTTCCTCGTATTGCTCCTGCACGAGGCGCGAAACGCGGTCCTCGATGGGGGTGAGCCGCGGGATCGAACGCGCAAGCTCGCGTTCCTTCAGCGGCTCGCGCAGTTCGCGATCGAAAAGCCGCGTGAGAGCCGCGGGCCATTTCCGCTCGAGTAGTTTTTCCGCGCCCGGCACTCCCACCAGCGGAAAATAGGCGGCGACTGCCACGGGCAAGACGGGCGCGACCTCCGCGCCGCCCTTCAGCGTTTTGATCAGCTCGTTCCGTGCTTGCTCCGCGCGCGCGAGTTCTTTTTCATCCGCCGAGAAGACATATTCGTTGATGAAGCACTGGATCGCCACGCTGGCGTAGAAACCAAGCATGTCGGCCGTAACAGAATCCGGCTGGCTCAGGCGCTCCAGTATCGTGGCCCGCGCGGCGCAGACGAATTTCTCCATCGCCCGGTCGCTGCCCGGCGCGGCTTCGAGCAGCGAAATGAGCAGCGGATTCTTGGCCATGGCGGCAATGCCTTCGCCGCCGAATAATTCCGCTTCCGGCAGGCGGTCGGGCCACGCCGCGGCCGCGCGCTGCATGCATTTTCCCACCACCGGATCGAGTTCGAGCGCCTGGCTTGCGAGCGCCACCACGTCATTCGGGCGCAACCAGTGCTGGCGTATCGCCCGCGCGAGCGTCGGCGCGAGGCCGTCGACCGGCTTCAACAACCGGCCGGCGCGCGAGCAGTGCCGGGCATAATCGACGAAGAGGCTCTTTGCCTCTTCGGTTTCGGCGCTTGCGAGCGACCGCAGCGAAAGCGCAAGCGCCTCGGCGGCGTTGCCCTTTTCGAAAACGATGCGCGAAAGATTGTTCAGCGCCGGCGTGAAGTCCGGCTTGATCGAAAGCGCCTGCCGGTAGGCAGCTTCCGCTTCATCGAGTTTTCCCTGCTGCGCGAGCACATCGGCGAGATTGTAATGGCCTTCGGCAATTTGTGGCGCCAGGCGGATGGCGTGACGATAGGTTTCCGCGGCTTCGTCGAATTTCCCGAGCGGCACCAGCGCGCTTGCGAGGTTGAAATAGGCGGCGGCGTAATCATTCTTCAGCGCCACGGCGCGGCGATATTGCGCGGCCGCTTCATCGAAGCGCTGGAGCGCGTGATGCGCAAGGCCAAGATTGTAATAATAGCCGGGATTGCCGGCCTCGAGCTTGATCGCCTTGCCGATGAGCACGATCGCGTCTTCATGGCGCCGCTGGTGATGCGCCACCACCCCAAGATTGTGCAGCGCCAGCGAATTATTCGGCTCGATGGAAAGCACCTGCTGGTAAAGCGCCGCCGCCTCGGAAAGCCGGCCCGATTGATGCTGCGCGATGGCCTTCGACAGGATTTGGCGGGGGGCGTTGGGGCGGCTCATGAGGGCTGGGGCTGGGTTCGATCAAATTTCAGGGCCGGTGACTTATAGCCAATTCCCTGGCCTTTTTGCGTTCGCTGAATTCAGCGCCGGCTGCGAAGCCTTTATCGGATCGTCAGGCGGATCAGAACCATGTCGGCGTTTGCCTTGACCAGCCGATTGTCGATGGGGCGCCGACGCACTCCGAGTTTACGTCTTGAAATCGAAATGCTTGTATTCGGAACTTCAGCGGGCGCAAAGCGTTAGAAGTGACGGCGTAGTGAGGGTTTATCATGGCCGCGCGTGCGTATTGGACCGGCAATATCCGCTTGTCGTTGGTTTCGATCCCCGTTGAGGTCATCCCGGCGACCAAGACCTCCTCCAAGATTTCCTTCAATCAAATCCATAAGCCGAGCGGCTCGCGCATCCGCTACGAGAAGATAGTGCCCGGGATCGGCCCCGTGGAAACCGACGACATCGTCAAGGGGTATGAAATCGAGAAGGGCAAATACGTCCTTCTCGAGGACAAGGAGATCGACGACCTCAAGCTCGAAGCCAAGAAGAACATCGATCTCGTGCAATTCGTCGGCGAGAATGAAATCGATCCGGTCTATTTCGAGCGTCCGTTCTACGTGCTGCCCGACGAGGACGAGGAGAATGAAGCCTTCATTGTGCTCCGCGACGCCATGAAGGAAACCAAGACCATCGGCCTTGGCCAGATCGTGATCCGCGGCAAGGGCTCGATCGTGGCGGTCAAACCTTACGGCAAGGGATTGTTGCTGGAGACGCTGCGTTACGCTGACGAGATCGCCAAAGCCGATAAAGTCTTCTCGGGCATCAAGGAAGTGAAGCCCGACGACGACATGATCGACCTCGCCCAGGAGCTGATCGGACGCAAGAAGAAGCGCTTCCATCCGGAAGACTTCAAGGATACCTACAACGATGCGCTGCGCGAACTGATCGAGGCCAAGGCCGAACACCGCAAAGTGCGGCAGATCGAGGCGCCGCGCGAAAGCGCGCAGATTATCGATTTGATGCAGGCGCTGCGCAAAAGCGTCGGCGAAAAGGGCGAAGGCCGCAGCAAGAGCGGCAAGCGCCGCGCGCGTTCGCACAGGGCGGCCTAGGAAGGCCATGCTCGATCGCCTGAAGGCTTATCGCGCCAAGCGGGATTTCACCCGCACCGCGGAGCCCGCGGGCAAACGGCAAAAGTCAGGCAAGAGGCTTTCCTATCTCATTCAGAAACATGCGGCCCGAAGGCTGCATTACGATTTCCGCCTCGAATGGAACGGCGCGCTGATGAGCTGGGCCGTCCCCAAGGGCCCCAGCGAAAAACTCGGCGATAAACGGCTAGCGGTGCATGTCGAAGACCATCCGATCGAATACGGCGGCTTCGAAGGCACGATTCCCAAAGGCGAGTATGGCGGCGGCACCGTGATGCTGTGGGACCGCGGCACCTGGGAGCCGCACAGCGATGTCGATGAAGCCATGGAGAAAGGGAAGCTCGGCTTCACGTTGCACGGCAAGCGGCTCACCGGCAACTGGGCGCTTGTGCGTCTACGCGGTAACGGCAAGATCTGCGGTCATCACGACAATTGGCTCCTGATTAAGGAGAAGGATGCGGCCGCAAGATCAGGCGGCAGGCCCGTGGTCGAGCGCGAAACCAGAAGCGTGAAAAGCGGACGGGACATGCAGGAGATCGCCGAGGGCAGCAAGGTCTGGCACTCCAATCGCGCCAGGGCATCGCAGGAAGACGCTTCAAAACCGAAGGCTCAAAAAAAAAGACCGGCCGGCTCCCGCCCTTCATCGTTCCGCAGCTTGCGACCCTCGTCGATGAGATCCCGCCCGGCGAGGGCTGGCTCCACGAGATAAAATACGACGGCTATCGCGCGATCGTTTCGCTGGCGGGCGGCCGCGCCGTAATCCGTACCCGCAACGGGCTCGACTGGACCGACCGGTTTCAGCCGCTGGTCGGGCCGCTCTCGCGCCTGCCTTGCGATTCCGCCGTGCTCGACGGCGAAATCGCCGTGGCCGACAAGGAAGGCCATACCGACTTCGGCGCGTTACAAGATGCGCTGTCAGAAGGCCGCACCAATTTCGGTTTCTATGTTTTCGATCTTCTCCATCTCGACGGCGAAGATTTGCGCAAGCTGCCGCTCAGTGAACGCAAGCAAAAGCTGAAAGCATTGCTCGCGGGCGTCAAAAGCCCGCTTTCTTATTCCGATCATATTGAGGGCAAAGGCGAGCGGGTTTTTGCACGGGCTTGTGAACTAAAGCTCGAAGGCATTGTTTCCAAGCGGCTGGACGATCCGTATGTTTCCGGCCGCACGAAAAGCTGGCTGAAAACCAAATGCGCGCTGGAGCAGGAATTTGTCATTATAGGCTGGCGGCCGTCGAAAAAGACGGGGCGGCCGTTCAAATCGATCTTGCTTGCCGTGCACGACAAGGGGGCGTTGCGCTATGCCGGCCGTGTCGGCACCGGCTACACCGGCGAGCGGCTCGACAACCTCTCCGCCGCGTTCAAGAAGCGCGCACGCAAGACTGCGCCGGTTGCCGATATTCCGCCGGCGATTGCCCGCGACGCGCGTTTCCTCGATCCTACACTGGTGGCGGAGATCGCATTTCGCGGCTGGACGCGCGATGGCCTGGTCCGCCAGGGCGCCTTCAAGGGATTGCGCGGCGATAAGCCGGCGGGTGAAATTATTCGGGAGAGACCCATGCCCAAAGCGAAAGCCGCGAAGGCGCGCACCGAAAGCGACGAGATCGAAGGCGTCCACCTCACGCACCCCGATCGCGCGCTGTTTCCGGATGAAGGCGTCAGCAAGCGCGCGCTTGCGGAGTACTATCTCAAGGTCGCGGACCTGATGCTGCCGCATATCGTCGACCGCCCGCTCGCCCTTGTGCGCTGCCCCGGGGGGAGCGGACAGAAATGCTTCTTTCAGAAACACGCCAATCCCGGCTGGCCCGATCTCTTCAGGAAGGTGCGCATCAAGGAAAAGTCCGGCACCGCCGATTATCTTTACATCGATGATGCCGCGGGCCTCGTCGCGGCGGTGCAGATGGACATTCTGGAACTTCACATCTGGGGCTGTCACATCGATAAGCTCGAACAGCCCGACCGGCTCGTGTTCGATCTCGATCCGGGCGAGGGCGTCGCCTTCGCCAAGGTGAGAGAAGGCGCGCGCGAATTGCGCGACCGCCTGCAAAAGCTCGGCCTCGAGTCATTCCCGATGGCGACCGGCGGCAAAGGCATCCACGTCGTGGTGCCGCTTGCGCGGGGGCATTCTTGGGACGACCACCGCGCTTTTGCGGAAGCGATGGCACGCAACATGGCCGCGGACAGTCCCGAACGCTACGTCGCCAACATGTCGAAGGCGAAGCGCCACGGCAAAATCTATATCGATTTCATGCGCAACCAGCGCGGCTCGACCGCGATTACGCCCTATTCGACGCGCGCGCGCAAAGGCGCCTATGTCGCGCTGCCGCTGGCGTGGAGCGCGGTCGGGCGGCTTTCCGATGCGCATCCCGCGAGCGTGAAGGATGGCGCCCGGCTCGCGCGCGCCGGAGATCCGTGGAAGGGCTACGCTAAAATCAAGCAGGCGCTGCCGCTTTCGAAAATGAAAATCGCGTCTTGAGATTTTCTAAGCGCGCTTCTGCACCCAGAATTTGTACATGTGGGCGAAGACGAAGGGATATTTCTGTTCAAAGACATGCCACTGATCAAGGTTGATCTTGGCCTTGTCGTTCGGATATGCCTCGCCGTATTTCGCAAGGAAACTTTCGTCGCTGTCCCAGCCGATGAAGGCAAGATCGTTCTCGGCAAGGAACGCCTTGATCTGCGGCAGTGTCAGTCTGAGCTCGTGCTCGTGGAACAGAAGGTCGCGGCAATCGCTGAGGCTGTAGAAATCCGGCGACAAGGTCGCCTGCCGGATCGGCGCGCCTTCGGGGAGCGCAAAAATATCCTCGCGGCAGCGGCGGATCTCGTCGGCGCTCTTGCCGTAGCCGCCCTCGGCGATGAATCTCCACGCATTCGAAACCTCCTGGCGTGCGGTCTCGCTGTAGAGGCCGACATGCATGAATCCGCCCGGCCGCAGCATCGACACGAGCCCGCGCCAGGCGGCGATCGGATCCGCCATATGATGCAACACGCCGGTGGTGCTGATCGCGTCGAACGTCCGGCCAATCGCCGGAAGCTTGATGATATCGGCCTGGGCGAATTCGATATTGGAAAGGCCCAGCATGCCGCACATGCGTTTGGCGTAGCCGAGGCTCGCAAGGCTGAGATCGACCGCGAGCACCCGGGCGCCTTGCAGGAGCTGCGCCATGCCGGCGACCAGCATGCCGGTGCCGCAGCCCGCGACCAGAAGATCGAAGGCCTGGGTCTTGCCCAGCGGCTTGAAGGCGGCATGGGGAAATTTCGCGCGCAGATAGTCGTCGATCTTCATCTTTTTCGAAGGCGAGGAGGCGATCACCCAGCGCGGATAGGGGTTTTCCTCGTATTGCGCCCGCACCTTGAGTGAAACCGCGTCGTCGATTTCAGTGAGACGCGGCATCTCTTCGCGCAATTGCCGCTCGATCAGCGGCTCCTGCACCTGCTGGATCAGAAGCGCCTGAAAGATCGGCGGCCACGGTTTCTGCAAAAGTGTTTCGGCGGCGGGCAGATTGTTCAGTGGAACATAGGCGGCAAGCGCCGCGAGAAGATGAACGGGCGCGGCCCCGCCGGCCGCAAGCGTCTGTGCGGTCCGCTCGCGCAGGCTAGCTACAAGTTCCTTTTCGTCCGCGGTTTGTGAAAAAACATATTCGTTGATGAAGCATTGGCGCGCGAGCGCGCAATAAAGCGCGAGGATCGGCGGAGGGGGCACCTCATCGGGTGCTTCGGCCGCGCGCTGCAGGATCGCCGCGCGTACGCCGGTGAGAAATTGCTCGATCTCCGCATCGCGTAGCCGCGACGATCCGAGGAAAAAAAGAAGAAAGGAATCCTTTGCCGCCTCGGCAATGCCTCCCTCGGCGAACAGTTCAGCGGCGGGCAGGCGGCGGGGCCAGGTCTTTTTTGCCTCTGCCGCGAGCCGGCGGATGGCCGGATTGCGTTTGATGACCTCCGCCGCATGGCCGCGTTCGGCGAGTGCGAACAAGGTCTGCGCCAGATTGTTGAAGGCTTCAGCGAAATTGGGCCGCAGTGCGAGCGCGCGCTGGAAGTGGCCGAGCGCCTCGATCGCCTTGTCCTGTGCGACCAGCGTGAGTGCGAGACCATACTCGGCGTCGGCGAAACCGGGATTGGCTGCAAGTACCGCGAGAAAATTTTGCTCGGCCAGGCGCAACTGCCCCGATTGATATTGTTGTGCGGCCTTCGCAAAAAGTTCGGAAGCGGAAGAAGGTTGTTCTGCTGCGCTCGATTTCGGGGCCATGACGCTCACTCGATGGCGCCATCTAGCGCGTGATCGCGGGCGGCGCCAAATCGGCTCGCCGCGAGTGTTTGTGACATGGATTATGAAGCGGGATCAGCGTGCTAAATGCCGGAGCGCGGCCGAAAAAGTTAATAACAGGGCACTCAAAGTCCTAAGAACGTTGATAGAACATCGGGCTGGCCGCGAGGCTTAATCCGGTCCCGCAATTTGCAAGTAAGTTTTGTACAAACCCGCTTGTCCGTTGCGTTCAGACGGGCTAGAACATACCATGAACATGGGAAAATGTATATTCCGGTACCTTTCTGAACCCCTTGTGGAAAAGTTCTTAACGCCAGGGGCGCTGGCGGCGCGGACGGTTAGGGTGAAACGGAAAGCACGCGAGCTGGTTGCAAGGGCGAACAACGGAGGCGGTGATGGCGGGTAGCGTCAACAAGGTGATTTTGGTCGGCAATCTCGGCGCCGACCCCGAAATTCGCCGCACCGGCGACGGCCGGCCGGTGGCAAATTTGCGCGTCGCGACCTCCGAGTCCTGGAAGGACAAGGCCACCGGCGAGCGCCGCGAAAAGACCGAATGGCACCGCGTGGTGATCTTCAATGAAGGCCTTTGCCGGATCGCCGAGCAATATTTGAAAAAAGGCGCGAAGGTTTATCTCGAAGGCCAATTGCAGACGCGCAAATGGCAGGACAAGGAAGGCCAGGACCGCTACTCGACCGAGGTGGTGCTGCAAGGCTTCAATTCGCAGTTGACCATGCTCGACAGCCGCGGCGGAGGGGGCGGCGCGCTCGAAGACTCAGGCGGCGAATTCGGCTCCTCCGGGCCCATGCGCGAACGCCGGCCGGCGGCCGCCGGCGCTGGCGGCAAGCGCGGTGATATGGACGACGAAATCCCGTTCTGAGCCTTGCATCCGACCTGCAACCGGAGAGGGAAATCACCATGAAAGTCGTTTCGGTCTCATTGGCGGTCTTTTTCGTCTGCGCGCTTGCAAGTTCCGCTGCCGCGGAAGGCAAGAAGGTCACCATCACCGCTTGCCCCTATCCGGGTGTGGAGCTCGGCTGCCTGATGATCAAGGACAAGGACGGCACCGTCTACAACATCACCGGCGCCAATCCGAAGCCCGTGCCCAAGGACGTTGCGATCATCCTGACCGGCACTGTCACGCAGAAACTCAGCATCTGCCTTCAGGGTATCGTGCTCGACAATATCAAGTGGGACCGAACCAAGATGCGGTGTCCGCAATAGCCATCCATTTGATCGTCACATGCCGCTCACTTCGCCGGCGATGACGGGGCCGAATAGCTCTCCATACTCGCCGTTGAAGCGCGACATCTGCATCTGCTTGATCGGATAGTAGTCGTCGGGACCGGTGTTGATCTTGATTCCCGGTAACAGCATCCCGAGTTCCAGGTCCTTGAGGTTCGCCGCCTGCTTCATGATGTTTTCACGCGTGAGATTGTCGCCGCACTGCTTCAAGACTTGGACCAGCGTTTGGGCCGTTAGGTAGCCGTAAACGGTGAAGGTCGTCGTCTTGTCGCCCTCGGGATAATACTTGTCCATGAACGCGGCCCATTCCTTCACCGCCGGATCGTTTTTCCAGGTGGGATCGGTGGGATCTTTCAGATATCCGCTGGACAGAATGCCCTTGGAGTTCTCGAGCCCCGCGGGCTTCAGCACGGAACCGACGGAGGCCGAAATGCTGGCCAGCAGCCGCACCGGCTGCCAGCCGAGTTCCGCCGCTTTTTTGATCGCTTGCGCCGCAAATTTTGGCGATGCCTCGATGAAGAAAACGTCGGCGCCGGACGCCTTGAGGTTGACGATCTGGGAATCGACCGTCGGGTCCGCGGGCTCATACGGAGCCTCGGCGACGATCTGCATCTTTCCTTGCAGGCCGTCCTTCAGGCCCTTGATGTAGTCCCGACCAGAATCGTCGTTCTGATAGAGGATCGCAATCTTTCCGTCCGGGTGGTTTTGCAGAAGGTAACGCGCGTAGATGTGCCCTTCGATCTGGTAGGTGGGCTGCCAGCCCATAGTCCACGGGAAGTTCTTGACGTCGCCAAACTTGGTCGCGCCGGTGGCGACGAAGAGCTGCGGCACCTTATTCTGGTTCAGATATTTCTCGATCGCGAGATTTGTCGGCGTGCCGAGACTTTGGAAGATGAACAGCACCTCGTCGCTTTCGACGAGCTTGCGCGCCTGCTCGACCGTTTTCGGCGGGCTGAAGCCGTCGTCGTAGGAAATGAAATTGATCTTGCGGCCGTTGATCCCGCCTTCGGCGTTGATCTTGTTGAAATAGGCGGCCTGCGTTTTGCCGATGGTGGCGTAGGCCGAGAGCGGCCCGCTATACGGCATGATGTTGCCGATCTTGATTTCGGTATCGCTGGCGCCGACGTCGTATTTCTTTTGGGCGGCGGCGGGCGCTGCGCAGAGCGTCACGCTTGCCAGCAACAACATTAAAAGTGAGGTGCGTTTGTTCATGCCTTCCTCCCGCGGTTGCCGCGATGATGTCCGACTGCAGCTGATTTTCCGCACGAAATGCGCGCTTAATTTATCATGGCGGCCGCTTTCACAGAAGCGCGCGAACGGACCGAGCGGTAGCGCTCCGCCCTGCGGTAAGATTTTTTCTTGCCCGCCGCCGCCATAGGCTAAAGTCCGCCGCGTCATGCGGGTTCTCGTCATCGGTGCTTATGGATTCATCGGCTCGGCCGTGGTTGCGCGCCTTGTCGCCGATGGCCACGAGGTGGTGGGCGCGGGTCGCCGCATTCGATCCGCACGCGAGCGCCGCCCTGATTTGCGCTGGATCAAGATTGACCTTTCGCGCACCCGCAAGCCCGAAAAATGGCAGGCGAATCTCGCCGGCATCGATGCGGTAGTGAACTGCGCCGGCGTTTTGCAGGACGCGCCGGCCGATTCCACGCAGAAGGTTCATGTCGAAGGCGCGAACGCCTTGTTTGCGGCTTGCGCGCTGGCCGGCGTGCGGCGCGCGATCCTGATCTCGGCGGTAGGCGTCGGCCCCGACGAAGCTACGCGATTTGCGCGCACCAAGCATGCCGCCGAAGAAGCATTGAAGAGCCAGGATCTCGAATGGGTGATTTTGCGGCCTTCGCTCGTGGCCGGGCGTTCGGTTTATGGCGGCATGGCGCTTGTCCGGGCTCTCGCCGCCATTCCCTTTGTGCTGCCGCTCGCGCGCGAAAGCGCGACCTTCCAGCCCGTACAGGTCAACGAACTCGCCGCCGCCGTGAGTTTCTTCCTGCGGCCTGATGCGCCCGTTCGCCGCACCATCGAAATCGCCGGGCCGCAACGGATGACGCTCGCGCAGATCGTCGCGAGTTACCGCAGCTGGCTCGGCCTGCCGGCGGCGAGACTCATTCGCCTGCCGATGATCGCCGCGACGCTTTTCTCCAAACTCGGCGACGCGGTGAGCCTGCTCGGCTGGCGGTCGCCCTTGCGCACCACCGCGCTCAAGCAGCTCTCGCGCTCGCTCGCGCGTGATCCCGCCGAATGGACGCGCATCACCGGGATCACGCCGACGCGGTTGGATACGACACTCGCGCTTGAGCCCGCCTCGGTGCAGGACCGCTGGTTCGCGCGTCTCTATCTCTTGAAGCCGCTCGTTATCGCGGTTCTGTCATTGTTCTGGATCATGAGCGGCGTGATCGGACTCGGACCGGCGCGCCTGGCCGTCGCCGATCTTTCCTTCGAGATCGGATTCGAAGGCTGGTCCGAACTTGCGGCGATTGCCTCGGGCCTCATTCAACTTGGTCTTGGAATCGGCATCGCCATCCATGCCACCGCACGGGCGGCCTTGCTCGCGAGCCTGCCGGTCGCCGCCGCCTATATCGCAGTAGGCGGACTGATGCGGATCGGTCTCTGGCTCGATCCGCTTGGTCCGCTCGTCAAGATGTTTCCACTCATCGTGCTCACGATCGTGGCGCTCGCGATCCTTGATGATCGATGAGCTATTATCTTGTCCTGAAATTTTTGCACGTGATCGGAACCGCGGTGCTTCTCGGCACCGGCGCGGGCATCGCCTTCTTTCTGCTGTTGGCCCATCGGACGGGAAGGGCTGAAATCGTTACCGCCGTCGCGCGCATCGTGGTGGTCGCCGATTTCCTGTTCACGGCGACCGCGGTCGTGGCGCAACCGGTGACGGGCATTCTGCTCGCCCGCGAACTCGGGTTTTCGCTCCGTGAAACTTGGATTGCGCTTTCCATGCTGCTTTATCTATTCACCGGCGCCCTCTGGATTCCGGTCATATTCATGCAGATCAAAATGCGGAATCTCGCGGAAGCAGCGGCGCGGAAAGGGCGCGCGCTGCCGCCTGAATATCACCGCTTGTTCCGGCTTTGGTTTGCCTTTGGCTTTCCGGCTTTTGGCGCGGTGCTCGCCATCATCTGGCTGATGATCGCCAAGCCCGCGATGAATATCGGCGCCCTGCTTGCCTATTAGTTTGTGCAAACCCATAACGAGTTGATCATGATAAAATACGCTGCGCTCATCCGGGGAATTGGGCCGTCAAATCCGAACATGCGCAACGAAAAGCTGCGCGGCGTTCTCGAAGGCCTTGGATTCCGTAACGTCCGGACGGTGATTGCCAGCGGCAATGTCCTCTTTGAGAGCGCGTCGAAGGACATCGACAAACTCGAAAAGATGATCGAAAAGGCGTGGCCCGCACGCCTTGGCTTTAAGGCCACCACGATTGTCCGCAGCCGCGAAAGCTTGCAGGAGCTCGTCGACAGAAATCCCTTCCGGCGCCTGAAGGATACCCCCAAGTCCCGCCTGAATGTTACCTTTCTGAAATCTCCGCCGCGCACAAAACTGAAGTTTCCGCACCGGCCGGAGAATAAGAAATATCAGCTGTTGGCTCTTCATGACTGCGCGGTTTGCAGTGTGATCGATACGACTGGCGCGAAGACGCCCGACCTGATGAGTTTTCTCGAAAAGCAGTTCGGCAAGGAAATAACGACGCGGACTTGGAAAACCGTCGCGAGAATTCTTGAAAAATTGAATGCCGGCTGATCAGCCGCGGTCAATGCGGCATGCATCGCCCCGGCGGCCGGGCCGCAGGATCAAGCTCAAGAAGCAGGCTCGCGCAGCCTATTTATTCGCCTGCGGGACGCAGCGTCCGGAAAGCCGCGGTCGAGCCCAATAACACCAGCGAAATCAATAGATAAGCCGTTGTCGCCCGTGCCGAATCCAGTTCACTCGCCAATCCGAGAACCCAAAGCGCAACCAACGCCGCCAGAACGAACATCTTTGTCGAAAACATCACCCACTCCACTTTGACCTGCCGTGTCGTGCGCATGCCTCATGCGCACTTGCCAATGTGCAAATGCAGGAAACGTTCCAACTGGGGCGAATGCGTGTCGGGACTAGAAATCAGGCGGCCGGCAGCGTCAAAGTTTTGAGCGCCGCGAGCCAGGCCGCGAGCGTGAGGATGACGCGCACGTAATTGAGTGTAATCCATTGTGAGAATTTCGCCCGCACCTCGGCGGCCGGGGCCTGCGAGCGCTGCAGCCGGATGACCGTAGGAATAAAATAACCAAAGGTCATCAGCCGCGAGACGAGTTCGAGGATGGCGGCCACCAGCCACCAATTGTGCCGCGGACCCAACGCTTGCCACGCGTAGAATAAATTCGCCAGGCAAAGGATCGTCAGCGGCCCGGTGCTGACGAACACCCAGAAGCGCAGGCCGCTGTCGGGATGGCCGATCGAAACGGGCGGGTTGCTCGCCCATAGCGGCACCACCACGCGCATTTCATAGAGCCCGGCGCCGAGCGCAATGCCGAGGTTGACGACAAACAGCCACAACAGGATTTCGGGAAGAATTTGCTGCAGATAAGCGTCCATCGGGGAACTAAACGCTTGAATGGCCGAAATGGCAATCCAAGGCGGATGTTCCGCCAGGCCGCGGCCGGCCCGTCAATTTTTCGCTTCCGGCCCATCCGGCCGCGTGGCAAGTTCATCTCAACGGCGTCGGGGCGACCGCGCCAGCGAAGGATAAAATCGCGGCGTTTCTGGCAAAACAGGGGACGCGCTTGAGCTTGGAACCTCTTCTCTCCGCTTCGCCCGCGATCCAGGTTCATGCATTCGCGGCGATGAGTGCCTTTGCGCTCGGGATCGTGCAGCTCGCGGCACCCAAGGGCACGCTGCCACACCGGACGCTCGGCGGCATCTGGGTCGCGATCATGTTCGTGGTCGCCATCAGCTCGTTTTTCATTCACGAACTGAAAATCTGGGGCCCGTGGAGCCCCATCCACCTGCTGTCGATCTTCACGCTGGTGATGCTGCCGCTCGGCGTCTGGCGCGCGCATACGCATCAGGTTCAAGCCCATCGCTGGACGATGATTTCCATTTTCTTCGGCGCGCTGGTGATCGCGGGGCTGTTCACGCTGGTGCCGGGCCGCATCATGCACGCGGTCGTTTTCGGGCACTGAGGGGGCGGTTTTTCGCGCAGACCGGCGCGTTTTTCCGAAGACGTTCCGACGCCTGCAAACTCACGTCTAACTGATTGTTTTTTAAAGACAAAATAGCCGCCTATTGGCCTTCATTTCTTTGGCTTTGCCGCGCGGAATCGGCTATAAAATTGCATTCATTTTCATGCGGTTTTGAGGCCCTTTGTCCGACACCAAAACCCCGCCGCCGGCGGAGCCGCCAAGCCCCGGCCCCTCGGATTTTAAAGCCGTTTCGCTCACCGATGAGCTGAAGCGCAGCTATCTCGATTACGCCATGAGCGTGATCGTGGCGCGCGCGTTGCCCGACGCGCGCGACGGGCTGAAGCCCGTGCACCGGCGCATCCTCTTCTCGATGAACGAGAACGGCTACACGCCCGGCAAGTCGTACAACAAGTCGGCGCGCGTCACCGGCGACACCATGGGCAAATACCATCCGCATGGCAGCCAGGCGATCTATGACGCGCTGGTGCGGCTCGCGCAGGATTTTTCCATGCGCCTGCCGCTCGTCGACGGGCAGGGCAATTTCGGTTCCGTCGACGGCGACCCGCCCGCGGCCGAGCGCTACACCGAGGTGCGGCTGGCGCCGCCGGCCATGGTGCTTCTCGACGATCTCGACAAGGGCACGGTCGATTTCCAGGCGAACTATGACGGCCGCGAGCAGGAGCCGGTGGTGCTCCCCGCGAAATTCCCGAATTTGCTGGTGAACGGCGCCGGCGGCATCGCCGTCGGCATGGCGACGAATATCCCGCCCCATAACCTCGGCGAAATCTGCGACGCCTGCATCGCTTTCATCGACAAGCCGGAGCTATCGGCCGAGGAAATCGCGGCCCTGGTTCCCGGCCCCGATTTTCCCACCGGCGGCATCATTCTCGGCCGCGCCGGCATTCGCGCGGCGTATCTCACCGGCCGCGGCTCGATCATGATGCGCGGCCGCGTTTCGCAGGAGACGCTGCGCGGCGACCGCGAGGCGCTGATCATCACCGAGATTCCCTATCAGGTGAACAAGGCGGCGATGATCGAGCGGATCGCCGAGCTCGTGCGCGACAAGAAGATCGAAGGCATCGGCGACATCCGCGACGAGTCGGACCGCGACGGGATGCGCGTGGTGATCGAGATCAAGCGTGACGCGATGACCGAGGTGGTGCTGAACCAGCTCTACCGCTTCACGCCGCTGCAAACGAGTTTCCCCGCCAACATGGTGGCGCTCGCCGCCGGCCGGCCGGCGACCATGACGCTGAAGGACCTTCTCTCCATCTTCATCGCCTTCCGCGAGGAAGTGGTCGGGCGGCGCATCAAATTCCTGCTGAAAAAGGCGCGCGACCGCGCGCATGTGCTCGTCGGGCTGGCGATCGCCGTCGCCAACATCGACGAGGTGATCAAGCTCATCCGCGGCGCCAAGGACCCGCAGGCCGCGCGTGACGGCCTGATGGCGCGCGACTGGAAAGCCTCCGACGTCAAGGATCTGATCGCGCTGATCGATGACCCCCGTTACAAATTGTCGGCGAGCAGCGGAACGATCCGGCTCTCGGACGAGCAGGCGCGGGCGATCCTCGACCTCCGCCTGCAGCGGCTCACCGCGCTCGGCCGCGACGAGATCAAGGAGGAACTCGACAAGCTCGGCAAGGAAATTTCCGAGCACCTCGAAATTCTCAGGAGCCGTGTCCGCATCCGCGCCATCGTCAAGGACGAGCTCACGGCGATCAAGAACGAGTTCAACACCCCGCGCCGCACCGAGATCGCCGGCGCCGAAGTCGAAGTCGAGGAAGAAGACCTCATCCAGCGCGAAGAGATGGTCGTCACCGTCTCGCACGCGGGCTACGTCAAACGCGTGCCGCTCTCGACCTATCGCGCGCAACGCCGCGGCGGCAAGGGCCGCGCCGGCATGCAGACGCGCGAGGAGGATTTCGTCTCCCGCCTGTTCGTGGCCTCGACCCATGACGAGGTGCTGTTCTTCTCCTCCAAGGGCAAGGCCTACACGCAAAAGGTCTATCGGCTGCCGCTGGCGGCCCCGCAGGCGCGCGGCAAGGCCATCGTCAACGTCATCCCGATCGAGACCGACGAGCGCATCACCTCGATCATCACGCTGCCCGAGGACGAGGCGGCGCGCGCCAAGCTCAACATCATGTTCGCCACCACCGGCGGCACCGTGCGCCGCAACGCGCTCACGGATTTCGTCGACATCCGCCGCTCCGGCATCATCGCGATGAAGCTGGAGGAGGGCGACTCGATCGCCCACGTCGCGCTCTGCACCGAGCAGGACGACGTGCTGCTCTCGACCGTCGAGGGTCAGTGCATCCGCTTCCCGGTGAGCGACGTGCGCGTGTTCACCGGCCGCAATTCCATCGGCGTGCGCGGCATCCGGCTGGAAAAGAAGGACAAGCTGATTTCGATGGCGATCATCCGCCATGTGGAGGCGACGAGCGAGGAGCGCGTGGCCTATCTGAAGATGGCGAATGCGGTGCGCCGCGGCGAGGAGGGCGAGGACGACGAAGAGGAAAAGGTGAAGGCGATCGAGCTTTCGCAGAAACGCTATGCCGCCATGAGCGCGGCCGAGCAGTTCATACTCACGCTCACCGAGCACGGCTACGGCAAGCGCACCTCGTCCTTCGAGTACCGCATCACCGGCCGCGGCGGCAAAGGCATCGTCGCGATGGCGATCAGCAAGAAGAACGGCAAGATCGTCGGCTCTTTCCCGGTCGAGGACGCGGACCAGATCATGCTCGTCACCGACAAGGGCAAGCTCATCCGCTGTCCGGTCGAAGGCATCCGCATCGCCGGCCGCTCGACGCAAGGCGTGATCGTCTTCGACACCGCCGAGGGCGAGCGCGTGGTTTCGGTCGAGCGCATCAGCGAGGAGGCCGGCGAGGAATAGAGCATGACCCCGAAAGCCGGGAACCGGCTTTCGGAAAGGCGATATTATAGTTCACAAACCCACCACCATAGTTAGCCGGCAGTTTTTGTTATTGGTCTATACGTCACCTTGACATATACGACCCCATGACGTATATATGTGTTTGTGACTACTAACCAGTTCAACGAAGCCCTGCGCCGTCTCGGCCTCTCGGTTTATGCATCACCGGCGGTTCTTAAGGTGACGCTACGACAGGCCCAGAGATACGCTGCAGGGGAACAACCTGTAGAGGCGCGGGTCGCCGCGATACTGAACATGCTTTTAGATCAAGTCCACGGATTGAAGCTGCGCCGTCGTCAACTTCAGATGATGATTGAATCGATTGAAGAGAAGAATGGAGTCCGTATGCGCCAAAACAATCGTGACGTGACTGAGGCTTGGCGCGGTCAACTCAAGGTGTGGCTCGACGAGGTTGATGACCTACTACGAAATCATCCATCTGGATTGCCGCCCCAAATCAACTAGAAGGCCATTATGACTAGTGTACTCAACGAAGCCTATTTCCACGATGAGGCGGCGGCCTTCGGCGCGCTGGAAGCGATCCTGTGGGGTCCCGTCTGCCCGCATTGCGAGCGATGATTTCGTCTCCGTTGCTCGTCGCCTCGGTTGCGACGAGGACAAGGCGCGGTTTGAGAAAAAGCTTGGGAAGATCGCAAAGGCGACGGCTACGTCGGCAAAACTTAAAACATCTGGAGAGTAACGATATGGCTGGACCTTCAACCCGCCGCGCCCTCGGCCGCCGCGCCATAGAAACGATGAATTTTCTCAGCGGTTGGATGGAGCGATTGGAAGAGGAAATGGAAAAACAGGGCATCAAGTTATATGCAGACACAAGTGATATACATAACTTGGTGGGTGATGATGAGATGACTTTCACGATGACTCGACGCGACGTGAGAGAGTTAATTCACGGCATGTCCTATTGCATCGCCGAAATTAAACGTTTTAAACACTAGCCCCTAGGCGTTGTGTTGGGTTTGCGAAGTACAATATCGCCTTCGGAAAAGATCATGCTTCGGCAAGAAATGTTCGGGACGCGTTGGTTTAGCCGAAAGCGATAGGGCGGCAGCGCCATGAATTGGGAACTGTTCACGGCTTTCCTTCTCATCACCCTCGTTCTGTTTCTCACCCCCGGCCCGGCCGTGACCCTCGTCCTTGCAACGGGCGCGAGCCACGGCATCCGCGCCGGCCTGATCACGGTGCTGGGAATAACGCTCGGCAACGCCCTGTTGCTTGCGGCGATCGCGCTCGGGTTGAGCTGGGTTTTGAAGAACGCGCTCGCGCTGTTCGAGATTTTGCGCTGGCTGGGCGCCGCCTACCTGCTTTGGCTCGGCATCCAGGCCTGGCGCAACGCAGGCGCGCTTGCGAGCGCCCCGGACTTGCGCGGCCGCGTGCATTTCCGCCGCGGTTTCACGGTGGCGATCACCAACCCGAAAACGATCGCGTTTTTCACGGCCTTCCTGCCGCAATTCGTTGACCCTTCTTTGCCCGCCGATCGGCAACTCGTGCTCATGTGCGCGATCTCCGTGCTGATGGGCTTGGCGACCGATTCCGGCTTTGCCGTCGCCGCCGGCTTCGGGCGCGGCTATTTCCTGCAGGCCGCGCGCGCGAAATTCCTCGGGCGGTTGTCGGCGGCGGCTTTGATCGGCGGCAGCATTTGGCTCACGCTCGCCCGCCGGCCGGGCTGACGGCGGGCAGGGACGATGATCGTCCAAGCCTGCCTCAACGGCGCGCGTGAGGCCTCCTATCATCGGGCGCTGCCGGTCACGGCGGACGCCATCGCGCGCGACGCCGTGGAGGTCGTCGCGGCCGGTGCGAACGAAATCCACGTGCATATCCGCGACGCCGATGGCCGCGAAACGCTGCGGCCGGAGTTCGTGGACGACGCGATGACGAAGCTGCGCCGCGCCTGTCCCGGCACGCTGATCGGCGTCAGCACCGGCGAGTGGATCGAGAAGGACGACGCCCGCCGCCGCGACTGCATCCGCAACTGGTCGGCGCTACCGGACTACGCCTCGGTCAATCTCGCCGAGGCCGATTGCGCGGCGGTCATCGCGCTTTTGGAAACTCGCGGCATCGGCATTGAGGCGGGCATCTGGACGGCGGCGGACGCCGCGCGCTGCCTCGAACTGGACCTGGGAACACGCGCGCTCCGGCTCCTGTTCGAGGTCATGAAGCAAGAGACGGGCGCGGTCCTGCCGGAGCTGGCGGCGATCGAAGCGCGCCTCGGGGATGCAGCACGGCGGAAGCCCGTGCTCCTGCATGGTTTCGATACGACCGCGTGGGTCGCCGTCGAGGCGGCGCTCGTGCGGGGCTATTCCACGCGGATCGGTTTCGAGGATACCCGCGAGCTTCCCAACGGCGTCGTCGCGCCTTCGAACGCCGCCCTTGTCGCCGCCGCCGTTGAACTGCGGAAAGCGCTGGCCGCGCGGCCCGGCTTGTCTCCGGCCCGCTAGCCCGCTAACCCTTCGCCATGCCCCGCACCGCCCTTTACGCCGGCTCCTTCGACCCCGTCACCAACGGCCATCTCGACGTCGTCCGCGGCGCCTGCCGTCTCGCCGACAGGCTGGTGCTCGCGATCGGCGTGCATCCGGGCAAGGCGCCGCTGTTCTCGGCGGAGGAGCGGCTCGCGATGCTGAAGGAAGTTTGCGGGCCGATCGCGGCCGCCGAGAAATGCGCGCTCGAATGCGTCACCTTCGATGATCTCGTGGTCGAAACCGCAAGGCGCGTCGGCGCCACATTGCTCATCCGCGGACTGCGCGACGGCACCGATCTCGACTATGAAATGCAGATGGCGGGCATGAACGGCTTGATGGCGCCCGCGATCCAGACCGTGTTCCTGCCGGCCTCGCCCATGGTGCGCCCGATCACCGCCACATTGGTGCGCCAGATCGCGGCCATGGGTGGCGACGTATCCGCCTTCGTGCCGAAGCAGGTCGTCACCAGACTTGCCGCGAAGTTTCCGCACAAGAAATAAATCCGACAGGAAGTAAGCAATGAAACGTCTCGCCGCGCTCGCCCTTCTTTTGCTTGTTGCCTTCGTGCCCGCCGCCTCCGCCCAGCTCTTCCAGCAGCAGCCAAAGCTCGACCCGCAGAACACGCTGGTGATGGAAACGACCAAGGGCCGCGTCGTGATCAAGCTCCGGCCGGATCTGGCGCCCAGGCATGCCGAACGCCTGAAGCAGCTCGCGCGCGACGGCTATTACAACAACGTTCCCTTCCATCGCGTGATCCTCGGCTTCATGGCGCAGACCGGCGACGGCGAGCACGGCGACGGCACCGGCAAGTCGCGCTATCCGGATTTGCCCGCCGAGTTTTCCAACGTGCCGTTCGTGCGCGGCGTCGTCGGCATGGCGCGGAGCCAAAGCCCCAATTCGGCGAACAGCCAATTCTTCATCATGTACGACAACACGCCGAGCCTGAACGGCCAGTATACGGTCGTGGGCGAGGTGGTTTCCGGCATGGAAGCGATCGACGACCTGACCAAAGGCCCGAGCTCGCTCAACGGCCGCGTCACCAATCCCGACCGCATCATCACCGTGCGCGTCGCCGCGGATATCAAGCAACAGTGAGCATGATCCCGAAACGCGGGAACCGGTTTTCGGAAAAGATCATGCTTTGGAAAAAAGCATGATCCCGAAAAGTGGGAACCGGTTTTCGGAAAAGATCATGCTTTGGAAAAAGGAGCGATCATGGCCGATTCCGAAAACATGCTGATTTTGGAGACCACCAAGGGGGCGGTCACGATCGAAATGAAGCCCGAGCAGGCGCCGAAGCACGTCGCCCGCATCAAGGAGTTGGTGCGCCAGGGCTTCTACGACGGCGTTCCCTTCCATCGCGTGATCGACGGCTTCATGGCGCAGACCGGCTGCCCGCGTGGCGACGGCACCGGCGGCTCCGGCCAAAAATTAAAGGCCGAGTTCAACGCGACCAAGCACGGCCGCGGCACGGTTTCGATGGCGCGCGCGGCAAGCCCCGACTCCGGCGACAGTCAGTTCTTCATCTGCTTTGCCGACGCGCCCTGGCTCGACCGGCAATACACCGCCTGGGGCGAGGTGACGGCGGGCATGGAAAACGTCGACAAGATCAAGCGCGGCGAACCGGTGAAGGATCCCGACAAGATCTTGAAGGCGAAGATGGCCGCCGACGCGTGAAGTGCTGCGGCCTTACTTGGCCGCCATGCAGTCGCTCACGAATTTTTTGCGATCGAAATAGCCGAGCCCGGCTTCTTTCGCCTGCTTTTTGCAGGCGAGACGCTTCTCGTGGTGCTCCTCCACGGCCTTCTCCTTGGCCATCATCTTTTCCGGCGTTAGAGAAGAGGAGGCGGGCGGAGTGGCCGGAGGCGGAGTCTGGGCGAGCGCCGACCACGCGGCGAAACCAACCGCCAGAGCGAGCAGGAGAATTAATCTAGTTCGCGACATGCCATTCCCTTCACTGAATTGCCATATGACGCTTCTGGCTCAGTTTCATTACGGGAAAATGACAATTGCGCACCGATCTCTTCGATTATGAACTGCCGCCCGCGCGGGTTGCATTGCGTCCGGCCGTTCCGCGCGACGCGGCAAAGCTGCTCGTGGTGCGGCCCCATGCCGCGCCGGAGTTCGAGGATCGCACGATCCGCGATCTGCCCGCTCTGTTGCAGCCGGGCGACGCCCTCGTTGTGAATGACAGCAAGGTCATTCCGGCGCGCCTCGTGGGCGAGCGGACGCGCGGCGAGGCACGGGCGAAGATCGAGACTACGCTGATCCGCCGCGAGGGCAACGAACGCTGGCGCGCGCTGGCCAAGCCCGCGAAACGTCTCAAGCCCGGCGATCGCATTCGCTTCGGCCATGAAAGCCGCGTTTGCTTGCTCGGCGCGCTCGATGCAACGGTCGAGGAAATCGGCGAGGGCGGGGAAGTGCTCTTGCGTTTCGATTTTCACGGCCCCGTGCTCGAAGAAGCGATCGAAGCGCTCGGCCATATGCCGCTGCCGCCCTATATCGCGGCAAGGCGCGAGGACGACGAGCAGGATCGCGGCGACTATCAGACGATTTTTGCCAAGCCCGAAGGCTCGGTCGCGGCCCCCACCGCGGGCCTTCATTTCACCAACGAACTCCTGGCCGCGCTCGACGCGCGCGGAATTTCGCTTCATCGCCTGACGCTGCATGTCGGCACTGGCACGTTTCTGCCGGTGAAGGCCGAGGACACGGCCGGCCACCGCATGCATGCCGAGTGGGGTGAGATCTCCGCCGCGACGGCGGCGGCGCTGCAGGAGACGCGTGCGCGGAAGGGACGGATCGTCGCGGTTGGCACCACGGCGCTGCGGCTGCTCGAAAGCGCCGCCGGCGAGGACGGAAAGCTCGCCGCATTTTCCGGCGAGACCTCGATTTTCATCACGCCCGGCTATCGTTTCCGCGCGGTCGACGCGCTCGTGACCAATTTTCACCTGCCGCGCTCGACCCTGTTCATGCTGGTGGCGGCTTTCAGCGGCCTCGAGCGCATGCGGCGCGCCTACCGGCACGCGATTGAAACCGGCTATCGCTTTTATTCTTACGGCGATGCATGTCTCCTGTATCCGGATCCGGAGACGAAGCGTTGAAGGCGCAATTCCTGTTCTCGGTGCTTTCCACCGACGGCGCCGCCCGCCGCGGCGAGATCGTGACGCCGCACGGCGTGATCCGCACGCCGGCCTTCATGCCGGTCGGCACCGCCGCGACCGTAAAGGCGATGTTTCCCGATTCCGTGCGCGACGCCGGCAGCGATATCGTGCTCGCCAACACCTATCACTTGATGCTGCGTCCCGGCGCCGAGCGCATCGCGGCGCTCGGCGGCCTGCACAAATTCATGCAGTGGCCGCAGCCGATCCTGACCGATTCCGGCGGCTATCAGGTGATGTCGCTCGCCGACCTCCGGAACGTGGAGGAGGGCGGCGTCACCTTTCGCTCGCACCTCGACGGCGCGATGTTCGAGCTCTCGCCCGAGCGCGCGATCGAAATCCAGAATCTTCTCGGCGCCGACATCGTGATGCAGCTCGACGAATGCCTGCGGCTGCCCGCGCCCGAGACGGACGTGGAGCGCGCCATGCGCCTGTCGCTGCGCTGGGCCGAGCGCTCGAAGCGCGCCTTCGAAAACGCGCCGTCGGGCCGCGCGCTTTTCGGCATTGTGCAGGGCGGGGTGGTGCCGAAATTGCGCGGCGAATCCGCGCGCGCGCTCGTGGGCATGGGCTTTCACGGTTACGCCATTGGCGGCCTTGCCGTCGGCGAGCCGCAGGACGCGATGCTCGCCACCGTCGAGGAAACCATGATCGAGCTTCCCGCCGGCGAGCCGCGCTATCTGATGGGCGTGGGCGAGCCCGACGATATGCTGGCCGCCGTCGCCCGCGGCATCGACATGTTCGATTGCGTGCTGCCGACACGCGCCGGCCGTCACGCGCTCGCCTATACCAAGAACGGCAAGATCAACCTTCGCAATGCGCGCCACGCCGAGGATCCGCGCCCGCTCGATGAGACGAGTTCTTGCCCGGCCGCGCGCAACTATTCGCGCGCTTATCTCCACCACCTCGTGAAAGCCAACGAAATGCTGGGAGCCATGCTGCTCACCTGGGCGAATGTCACCTATTATCAGGAATTGATGGCCGGCATCCGCGATGCTATCGCCGCCGGCCGCTTGAATGATTTCGCCGTTGTCACCCGCGCGCAATGGACCAAGGAACTGCGATGACCGAGCCCATGCTCTTTTCGCCGATCACGCTCCGCGAGGTCACCCTCAAGAACCGGATCGTGATCTCGCCCATGTGCCAGTATTCGGCAAAGGACGGCTTCGTCACCGACTGGCACTTCGTGCATCTCGGCAAATTCGCCCAGGGCGGCGCCGCCGCCGTATTCGTCGAGGCGAGCGCGGTCGAGCCCGAGGGCCGCATCACCTACGGCGATGTCGGCATCTGGTCGGATGCGCATGCGGAAAAGCTTTCGCGCATCGCGGGCTTCGTCAAAAGCCAGGGGGCGGTGCCGGCGATGCAGCTTGCGCATGCCGGCCGCAAGGCGAGCATGCAGCGGCCCTGGCACGGCAACGGCCCGATGGATGACAGCGATTTGAAGCGCGGCGAGACGCCGTGGCCGATCGTGGCGCCGAGCGCGATTCCCATGGACGAGGGCTGGCTCATGCCGGCCGCGCTTGCAATCGACGGTCTCGCGAAGCTCCGCGAGGCGTGGCGGCTCGCGGCCGAACGCACGCTGAATGCCGGCTTCGAGATGCTCGAAGTTCATTCCGCGCACGGCTATCTCCTGCACGAATTTCTCTCGCCGCTTTCGAACAAGCGCAACGACGCCTATGGCGGCGACCGCGCCGGCCGCATGCGGTTTCCGCTCGAAATCGTCGAAACCGTCCGCTCCGTCTGGCCGAAGGAGAAGCCGCTCTTCGTCCGCATCTCGTCGGTCGACGGCATCGACGGCGGCTGGAGCCTCGACGATTCCGTTGCTTATGCGCGGGAGTTGAAGGCGCGCGGCGTTGACGTCGTCGATTGCTCCTCGGGCGGGCTCGTGGGCTCGGCGACCGCCGCGCGCATTCCGCGCGGGCTCGGTTTTCAGGTGCCCTTTGCCGAGCGCATCCGCAAGGATGCCGGCATCAAGACGATGTCCGTCGGCCTGATCGTCGAGCCGCAGCAGGCCGAGGCGGTGCTCGCCGCGGGCCAGGCCGATCTCATCGCCATCGGCCGCGAGGCGCTGTTCGATCCGAACTGGCCGCTGCACGCGCGCTATATGCTCGCGAGTTCAGCCGATGAGCTTTTCGCCGATTGGCCGGAGCCCTACGGCTGGTGGCTCACGCGCCGCGAGCCGGGCCTGCGCGCCGCGCGCGCGGCCGCGGCCAAGAAAGCATGAGGCGCATGCGGCCGCTTGTCGCTTTTGCGTTAGTGGCCGCGTTTCTCATTGCGCTCGTGCCGCGTGCTGCGGCGGATGGCGGGCCCGATTATTGGGCCGTCACCGGCATCGCGGCCGGCGGCGTGCTTGGCATTCATGCCGGGCCCTCGCTCGCGGCGGCAAGCCTCGGCACCGTCCCGTGGAACGGCCGAAGGCTCGCCAATCTCGGCTGCACCCACGAGCCGACCTATCAGGAATGGCTCGCCATGAGCGAGGAAGAGCGAAAGCGCGCCGCCGAGCGGCGCTGGTGCCGCATCCGCTATGACGGCATCACCGGCTGGGTGCGCGGAAAATTCCTGAGAGAAGATTGAGGTCTCACGCGTCGGCGCGGATGTGTCCCTTGCGCGCGAGCAGGTCGATGACCTTGCGCGCCTCCTGCAGCGGCGTTTCGTTGTCGCCGTAAAGATGCAAATCCGGCGCGTCCGGCCGCTCGTAGGGGGCGCTGACGCCGGTGAAATTGCCGATCTTGCCCGCGCGCGCGCGATTATAGAGCCCCTTGGGATCGCGCTTGGCGCAGATCTCGAGCGGGGTATCGACGAACACTTCGTAGAAGCCGACATCCTCGGCCGTGGCCCGCGCCGCCGCGCGGTCGCGCGCGAACGGCGAGATCGCCGCGACGATCACGATCAGCCCGGCGTCGGCGAGAATGCGCGCGACCTCCGAGATGCGCCGGATGTTCTCGGTGCGCTCGGCGGCCGAAAAGCCGAGATCGCGATTGAGGCCGTGGCGAACATTGTCGCCGTCGAGCACATAGGCATGATGGCCTGCGCGGGTGAGCACGCCCTCGACGAGGTTCGCGACCGTCGATTTGCCGGCGCCGGACGGACCCGTGAGCCATATGATCGCCGGCATCTGGCCCTTGGCGCGGGTGCGATCCTCGCGGCTCACGTCGAATTTTTGCCAGAACACGTTCTGCGTCGACAGGATCGGCTCGATCACCATGCCCGCGGCCACGGTCTCGTTGCTCATGCGGTCGACGAGAATGAACGAGCCCAGGCGCCGGTTATCGGCGTATCGATCGGCGACGACCGGCCGTTCGACCGTGATCGCCGCGAGCCCGATATCGTTCTTTGCGAGCGTCTCGGCCGGCGTTTCCGCGAGCTGCACGACGTCGAGGCGATTCCTGAGCGCGCTCACCCGCGCCGGTGCGAGCGCCGTCGGCGTGCGCAGAAGATAATCGCGGCCGGTATCGAGCGCCGCGTCACTCATCCACACGAGATGCGCGGTAAAGTTTTCGACCGCGGGCGGCGTTGCCTCGGGATGCGCGAGGACCGCTCCGCGGCCGGCCTCGATTTCGTCGGCGAGCGTGATCGTGATCGCGTCGCCGGCGCTTGCTTCGGCAAGATCGCCATCGAAGGTGACGATCCGCTGCACGCGGCTCGACTGGCCGCTGGGGATCGCGACGACCGGATCGCCGACGCGCACGCGCCCTCCGGCCACCGTGCCTTGATAGCCGCGAAATTCCGAATTCGGCCGGCTCACCCGCTGCACCGGGAAGGAAAACTTTTGCGGTGCATCGGAAACGACGTCGATCGTTTCTAGCGCTGCGAGAAGCGTCGGGCCGCTGTACCAGGGCATCGAGGCCGCGCGCTGCACGACGTTTTCGCCCGTAAGCGCCGACAGCGGGATCGCGGTCACGCGAATTCCCAGCTTCTCGGCGTGCGGGCGGAATTCGTCGAGCACGGAATTGAAAGCGTGCTCGCCATACTGCACGAGATCCATCTTGTTGACGGCGAGGATGACGTGGCGGATTCCCATCAACGCCGCGATCGTGGCGTGGCGCCGCGTCTGCAAGAGGAGACCCTTGCGCGCGTCCACCAGCAGCACCGCGAGATCCGACGTCGACGCGCCGGTCGCCATGTTGCGCGTGAATTGCTCGTGTCCGGGACTGTCGGCAACGATGAAGCTCCTTTGCTTCGTCGAGAAGTAGCGATAAGCGACGTCGATGGTGATGCCTTGTTCGCGCTCGGCCGCAAGCCCGTCGAGCAGGAGCGCATAGTCGAAGCCGTCCTTGCTCGCGCGCTTCGCCGCGGCGAATTGGTCCTCGGGCACGAGTCCGGTGTCGACGAGGAGCCGCCCGATCAGCGTCGATTTGCCGTCGTCGACGGAGCCGCAGGTGAGAAAACGAAGGAGGTCGCGTCCGGAAGCTTTTGCCGCGACGCCGGCCTGCGGCGCGTTGCGGGGAAGGGCCGTCATCAGAAATAGCCCTCGATCTTTTTGGCTTCCATGGAATCGCCGCGCTCGCCGTCGATGAGGCGGCCCTGGCGCTCGGACAATTTGGAATTGCGCAATTCAGTGATCAATGCGTCGAGCGTGGAGGCGGTCGACGGAATGGCCGCCGTCAGCGGATAGCAGCCGAGCGTGCGGAAGCGCACGGACATCGCCTCGGGCTTTTCGCCCGGCGCGAGCGGGAAACGCCCGTCGTCAACCATGATCAAGCTCTCGCCCCGCCGCACCACCGGCCGCTTCGCCGCCAAATAGAGCGACACCAGCGGGATCCGCTCGGCCCGTACGTATTCCCACACGTCGATCTCCGTCCAGTTGGAGAGCGGAAACACCCGCATGGTTTCGCCCGGCAGCAGCCGCGTATTGGCGAGCCCCCACGGCTCCGGCCGCTGCGCTTTCGGATCCCAACGCTGTCCTTTTCCGCGGGCGGAAAAAATGCGCTCCTTGGCGCGGCTTTTTTCCTCGTCGCGCCGCGCGCCGCCGATCGCCGCGTCGGCGCCGAGCTTGGCGAGAACCTGCCGCAAGGCCTGGGTCTTCATCACGTCGGTATACGTCGTCGCGCCGTGCTCGATCGGGTTGATGTTGGCGGCAACGCCGTCGGGATTGGTGTGCACGACGAGTTCGAATCCGATTTCCTTCGCCATGCGATCGCGGAAGGCGATCATCTCGCGAAATTTCCAGCCGGTATCTACGTGAACGACGGGAAAGGGAATGGGCCCCGGGTAAAACGCCTTGCGCGCGAGATGCAAGAGAACGGAAGAGTCCTTGCCGATGGAATAGAGCAGGACCGGCCGCGCGAATTCGGCCGCGGTTTCGCGCAGGATGTGGATGGCCTCCGCTTCGATGCGACAAATGTGCGCGGGGCGAACGGGTATAGGAGCTACACCAGTAGCTAGGGGCGAATTTGCGACAGTGCTCATGTCGAAGTTCGTCCGTTTTTCGGCATAAAGACTCGGAAGACGCTTACAAAATCTGGAGAATACCGGCGGACATGGCCAAGGTTTGGGCGTGTGGGGTTTGCAAGTCAAGAAGATGCAAGATCCGCTGCGGTGCAATCCAGCCGTGTCGTCGCGGGATTTGTTGCCTTTGTTGCCGTCTTGTGGTGGGTTTCCGACGAAAGCGAATTCGCGGGCAAACTGCCAAAATCGCTACCTTGGCGGCGTCGTGACGGCTCAGGGCTGGCCTACACAAAGTAGTAACGCGGGAATCGTCGATGGGGCTTCTGAACTCGATTACCCGTGACGTATGGCGTTGCGAAAAATATCCTCTGCTGCAGAAGCTTCACCAGAACATCCGGGTCGGCCGATACGAAGAAGAGATCCGGCGTCTGCGCAGGGACACCGACATCTTCCTTATTTCCTATCCGAAGTCGGGCCGGACGTGGCACCGGTTTTTGCTCGGCCACTATCTTACCCTCGTCCTCGGCCTGCCGATCGCAAAAACGCAGAAAACGGCGAAGCTGACGGGTCATAACCCCGGCGGGCTCACGCGCTACAATCACGACGCGGCGAATTTCATCGACGCGATTCCGCCGCAACATCCGATCGTGGCTACGCCGGAGCTATGGGCCGGCCGCAAGGTCATCTTTCTCGTGCGCGATCCGCGCGACGTCATCGTCTCTTGCTGGTTTCACGCGCATTATCGCCAAAAAACCTATAGCGGCACCATGCAGGAATTCATCCGCTCGCCCGGCGCCGGCATCGAGAAAATTCTCGCCGCCCACAACAAATGGTGGAAGAACCGCAATCTCGCTTCCGATCTCATGATCACATCCTATGAGCGGATATTCAAAGACCCTGGCAAGGTGCTGCGCGATACGTTGCACTTCATCGGCAACTGGCCGATCGACGAGAAGTTCATCGCGGAATCCGTTCAGGCGGGCAGTTTCGAAAATATGCGCGATGTCGAAACCAAGGGCATTGTGCAGCATCACAGCCTGCAGCAATCGTTGGACCCGCGCGCGCTCAAGACCCGCGAAGGCAAGATCGGCGGCTTCCGCAATCACCTGAGCGGCGAAGACCTCGCTTATGTCGAGGATTGTATCAAGCGGATCGGCGATCCGTTCGCGCCTTACTACAAGCCCGAATAGTTCCCTGGCTTCGCCCGGCGCGAAAATATTTCGCTAAATCGCGTCCGCGACGGCCTTGCCGAGATCCTGCGTCGAGGCCTGTCCGCCGATATCGGGCGTGCGCGGTCCTTCGGTGAGAACTTTCTCGATCGCGCCGACGACGGCGTCGGCCGCGTCCTTGTGGCCGAGGTGTTCGAGCATCAGCGCGCCAGACCAGATCTGGCCGATGGGATTGGCGATGTTCTGGCCGTAAATGTCGGGCGCGGAACCATGCACCGGCTCGAACATCGACGGGAACTTCCGCTCGGGATTGAGGTTCGACGACGGCGCGATCCCGATCGTGCCGGTGCAGGCGGGACCAAGGTCCGAGAGGATGTCACCGAAGAGGTTCGAGCCCACCACCACGTCAAACCAGTCCGGATGCTGGACGAAATGCGCGGTCAGAATGTCGATGTGAAACTGGTCGGTGCGGATATCGGGATAGTGCCTGGCCATCGCCTTGAAGCGTTCGTCCCAATACGGCATCGAGATCGAGATGCCGTTCGATTTCGTCGCTGACGTCACGTGTTTTTTCGGCCGCCGGCTCGCAATCTCGAAGGCGTATTTCAGGATGCGGTCGGTGCCGATGCGCGTGAAGATCGCCTGCTGCACCGCCATCTCGCGCTCGGTGCCGTCGTAAATCCGGCCGCCGATCGAGGAATATTCGCCTTCGGTATTTTCGCGCACGACAATGAAGTCGATGTCGCCGATCTTGCGGCCGGCGAGCGGCGAGCGGATGCCCGGCATCAGCCGCACCGGCCGCACATTCGCATACTGGTCGAATTCGCGGCGAATGGGGATCAGGAGGCCCCAGAGCGAAACGTGATCCGGCACGCCGGGAAAACCGACGGCGCCGAGAAAGATCGCATCGTGGCCGCGGATTTGCGCGAGACCGTCATCGGGCATCATGCGGCCATGCTCGGCGTAATATTCGCAGCTCCACGGGAAGCTGTCCCATTGAAAGGCGATGCCGAATTTTTTGCCGGCCGCCTCCAACACCCGCAGGCCTTCGGGCACGACCTCGCGGCCGATGCCGTCGCCGGGGATCACCGCGATGCGATGGGTTTTCATGTTTGCCCCTGACTTACTGAGGTTTCGCGGGTGATATGAAACTCGCTAACACGCTTTTCCATTTGCAACGGAGGCGCGTATAGTCGTGGCCAGTTCAGTCGCCCCATCTATGCAATTTTTCCCCTCGACCGAAAGCGTTCTCGCACCCTGGTGGAAATTGTCCACCCGGATTTTCGACCTTGGCAATCGCCTCGTCGCGGCGCTGACCGATCCTTCCACGCGCGAACGGAACGCCCGCCTGGTCCTTCTGGCCTATATCGCCATCTGGACGGTTTATGCGGTGATCCAGAAGAGCAGCCAGGACATCAACTTCGACATGGCGGAGATCGTGATTTGGTCGCGCGAGCTTGCCGCGGGCAATCCCACGCATCCTCCCTTGGCCTCCTGGATCGCGGCGTTGTGGTTTGCGATCTTCCCTTGCCGGGATTGGGCTTATTACCTGTTGGGGATCGTCAGTGCGACTTCGGCGCTTTGGATCACGTGGATCTTCTCCAAGCGCTGGCTCGACCCGGAAAAACGCGTCGCCGGTCTTGCCCTGCTCGCGCTGGTGCCGTTCTTCAATTTCATCGCGATCAAATACAACACCAACGCGGCTCTGATTCCGTTCTGGAACCTCACGGCTTACAGCTTTTTGGTATCGTATTCGACGCGAAGCCCTTTCTTCGCCGCCCTTGCCGGCGCCGGTGCCGCGGCGTGCATGCTGGCAAAGTATTGGGCGATCTTTTTGCTCGCGGGCCTCAGCCTTGCGGCGATCATCGACACGCGTCGAAGCGTCTATTTCCGCTCGCCGGCGCCGTGGATCACGATCGCCGCCGGCTCGCTTGTCATCGCGCCGCACGTCGCTTGGCTGTTCAGCCACCGGTTTTCCACTCTCGCTTACCCGATGGGGCAGCACGGCGGGCTTACCCTCGCGGAAGTCGCGCACAAGGTGTTTTCTTATGTGATCGATTTGCCTGCCTTTGCCGCCGCTCCCTTGCTGCTCATTTTTTTGGCGGCGAGGCCGGGGCTCGCCGCGATCAAGGATTTTTTCTGGCCGAGCGATGCCGACCGCCGTCTTGCCTCGCTCGCGTTCTGGCTTCCGATCACGCTGCCGATCCCGGTCGTCTTCCTGCTTCATTCCGATTTGACCGCCGTCTGGGCGATGTCGGCCATGGGCCTCTTGCCCGTGGTTTTTCTTTCCTCGGACAAAATCGCGCTCGCGCGCAACGACGTCGTCAGGATCGTGGTGATTGCGGTCGCATTGCCGCTCGTCGCGCTCGTTTTGGCGCCGGGCGTCGCCATTTCCTATCACCTGCGCGGGAATGGCCACCATGCCGGGCAATTCCACTTGCTCGCCCAAGCGGTTGAAAAAAAATGGCACGAGACGACGGATCAGCCTTTGCGCCTCTTGGGCGGCGCCCATGCGCTGGCCGATACCGCCGCCTTTTATCTCCGCGACAGACCTTCGACGCTGAATATTTACCTGCCGTCGCGGACGCCATGGGCGGATGAAGCGCGCATCAAGCGCGAAGGAATCGCGGTCTTCTGCCCGAGCGATGTTCCGGGATGCATGGAGAAACTGGAAGCTTTCGCGCGCGCGGCACCCGCAAGCCGCCGAAGCGAATTCACGCTGACCGATAGATACCTAGGTATAAGCGGCGAGTCGGTCGCATATACTTTTATCGCGATTGCGCCGGGAATGCTTTCCACCGCGCCGTTCTGAGCGGCTCGCTGACCGCGGCAGAACCTCGCACGCATCGTTTTCATCTGCCGTCGGGTAACGTGTACGTATATTGTGATTTACTCGACCGTCATTGCTCGCAAATCATTTGGAAATGAATAGCTTCCCCGCCGCGTGGCGAAATTTATCGACCCGGTTGCTCGCCTATGGCGACCGGCTCGTTACGGCGCTCACCGATCATCGCAAGGGCGAACGCAACGCCGGGCTATTGCTGCTCGCGTATCTCGCGGTCTGGACGCTCTATGCGGTCATCGAGAAGAGCAGCCAGGACATCAATTTCGACATGGCCGAGATCGTGATCTGGTCGCGCGAGCTCGCGGCCGGCGGCCCCAAGCATCCGCAGCTCGCCGCCTGGATCGCGGCCCTTTGGTTCGAGGTTTTTCCTTACACCGACTGGGCCTTTTATCTGCTTGCGATCGCGACCGCGACGGCGGCGCTGTGGATCGTCTGGCGGCTTTCGAAATACTGGCTCGATCCTGACAAGCGCGCGGCCGGTCTCGCACTCTTGACGCTCGTGCCGTTCTTCAATTTTCTCGCGATCAAGTACAACGTGAACGCGGTGCTGGTGCCGTTCTGGGCGCTGACGACCTATTGCTTTTTACTGTCGTACTCGACGCGAAATCTCTGGTTCGCGGCGATCGCCGGCGCGGGCGCCGCGGCCTGCATGCTCGGAAAATACTGGTCGATCTTTCTCATCGCGGGCCTGGGCCTGGCCGCGATCATCGATCCGCGCCGGCGCGAGTATTTTCGCTCGCCGGCGCCATGGGTGACGATCGCGGTCGGCCTCCTCATCATCGCGCCGCATCTCGTCTGGCTTTACGAAAACCATTTCTCGGCGTTCAGCTATCCGCTGCAGATGCATGGCGGTCATTCGGAGTCATTCAGCGCGAGGAAAGTCCTTCTTTATCTGCTGGGCATTGTGGCCTACATCGCCTTGCCCTTGCTGCTCTTCGCGCTCGCGGCAAGGCCTTCGGCGGCGGCGCTCAGGGGTTTTTTCTGGCCGAAGGAAGACGATCGCCGGCTCGCCGCTTTGGCATTCTGGCTGCCGATTCTGCTTCCCATTCCGGTTGTTCTGTTGCTTCGCTCGGATCTGACCCCGATCTGGGCAATTCCGGCCGTGAGCCTTTTGCCGGTTCTCCTGCTCGCTTCGAAAAGCATCGTGCTCACGCGCAACGCCGTGGCCGCGATCGTACTCTGTGCGGTCGCGCTGCCGCTCGCGGCGCTCGCCCTTTCGCCGGCCTTCGCCATTGCCAACCACCTGCGGGGGGTCAATCACAATTCCGGGCAATATCGCCTGCTCGCGCAGGAAATCGGAAAAAATTGGCGGGCGGCGACCGATCAGCCGTTGCGCCTCCTGGGCAGCGCCCACGCGCTTGCCGACAGCGCGGCTTTTTATCTCGCCGGCCGTCCGTCGACGCTGAACATCTTCCGGCCGCAGCGGACGCCGTGGGTGACCGGCGAGCGCATCAAGCGCGACGGCATCGTGGTCTTTTGCCTGAAGGACGATCAGGCCTGCATGGAGAGGCTGGAAGCGTTCGCGCGCGCGGCGCCGGAAAGCCGCAGGACCGAGATCGCGATCGCGACCCGCTATCTCGGCATGGAAGATGCGCCGATCAGCTACGCGCTCGTGCTCATTTTGCCGGGCACGCTGTCCACAATACCGGTGACGCCGCTGAGTTGAGCGGTTGTGCATCGATTCGTACGGGAAACATGTTGGTGAGCCCGGATGGGATCGAACCATCGACCTACTGATTAAAAGTCAGTTGCTCTACCACTGAGCTACGGGCTCGCGCGGCAAGACCTACGGAGGCGAGCGCCTTGCGTCAATAGTAGGCGACAAGGAGCCCTTTTCGTTTACCTATGGGCCGCATAAAGTCCCTCCGCCTTTCGCTTCCGGAGTTCTTCAATGCCCGTTCTCAACCGCATCGCCGACCGTGCCGATGAAATCGCCGAATGGCGGCACGATTTTCACCAGCATCCGGAGCTTCTTTACGAAGTTCACCGCACGGCGGCGGAAGTCGCGGGCAAATTGAAAAGCTTCGGCTGCGACGAGGTGGTGCCGGGCATCGGCCGCACCGGCGTCGTCGGCGTCATCCGCGGCAAGAAACACGCGAGCGGCCGGGTCGTCGGCATGCGCGCGGACATGGACGCGCTCCCGATCGAGGAGGCGACCGGCTTGCCCTATGCCTCGAAGACGCCCGGCAAGATGCACGCCTGCGGCCATGACGGCCATACCTCGATGCTCCTCGGCGCCGCTCGCCACCTTTGCGAGACGCGCAATTTCGACGGCACCGCGGTTTTGATCTTCCAGCCGGCGGAAGAGGGCGGAGCGGGCGCCAAGGCCATGATCGACGATGGGTTGCTCGACCGCTTCGGCATTCAGGAAGTCTACGGCCTGCATAATTATCCGGGGATGGGCGTCGGCAAGTTCGCGATCCGCCCGGGCCCCTTGATGGCCGCCGCCGACCGGCTGCAGATCGAGATCGAAGGCCTCGGCGGCCATGCCGCGCGTCCGCACAAGGCGGTCGATACCGTGCTCGTGGGCTGCGCCATCATCAATGCGTTGCAGCAGATCGTCGCGCGCAATATCGATCCGCTCGAGAGCGCGGTGGTTTCGATCACGCTGTTTCAGGCCGGCACGACCGACAACGTGATCCCGCAGACCGCGCTGTTGCGCGGCACCGCGCGGAGCCTGAACCCGCATGTGCGCGACGTTCTCGAGCGGCGCGTCAAGGAAACGGCCGAAGGCGTCGCTGCGGCCTATGGCGCCAAGGCCAAGGTCGTCTATTCGCGCGACTATCCGGTTGTGGTGAACCACCCGGGCGAGACCGAATTTGCAACCCGGATTGCGAGCGAGGTCGCAGGCGCGGGCAATGTCGATCCCGCGACCGTGCCTGTCATGGGCGGCGAGGATTTCGCCTTCCTGCTCGAGCGGCGCCCCGGCGCCTTTATTTTCATGGGCAATGGCGATAGCGCCAATCTGCATCACCCCGCCTACGATTTTAACGACAAGGCCATTCCCTTCGGCGCCTCCTACTGGGTGCGGCTGATCGAAAGCGCGATGCCGGCGTAATTCGCGGCTCGCATTTACGGCCTTTCAACTTTGTGCGGCCTATCTGACAACGCGCCGCATTGCGTTTATATAATAACGTGCGTTATATTATCAGGCGTTAGGGAATACCTCCGTGAAAACCCCGAACGAGCACAATCTGATTTTCCTCCTGCATGAGGTCGCGCATTTGATGCGCACGGCCGCCGACCAGCGCGCGCGCGAGCGCGGCATGACGCGCGCGCAATGGGTGATCCTGAAGCGGCTCTTCCGCACGCCGGGCCTGTCGCAGAACGAGCTTGCCGCCATCATCGAGGTCGAGCCCATCACCATCGGCCGCCTGATCGACCGGCTGGAGGCGAGGGGGCTCGTGGAGCGGCGCCGCGACCCCAAGGACCGCCGCATCCATCGCCTGCACCTCAAGCCGAAGGCCGCGCCCATCATCCGCGAGATCGATCAATGCCTCGCCGAGCTTGAAATGATCATGGTCGACGGCGTCGAGCGGCGCACGCTCGATGCCACCAGCGCGGCGCTCACGCGCATCAAGGCGAATCTGACGGCCCGCGCCGAAGCGCACGGCAAGCCCTCGAGGTAGCGCCATGTTGTTCGTCCCCGAGGAGCTGCGCCAATCGCCCGCCGCCAAGGCGCTGCGCGAGCAATACGCCGGCGCCAAAGGCTATATCGCCGCGCTCCGCAAGGATCGCCGCCGGCTGCGCATTCATTTGATGGTCGGCGGCATTGCGCTCGTGGCCTTTGTCGCGGCCGTGGCCTGGCTCATGGGCGGCCGTTACGCCTCCACCGACAACGCTTATGTGCGCGCGGCGAAGCTCATGGTTTCGACCGACGTCTCCGGCATTGTCACCGAGGTCAACGTCAAGGAGGGGCAATACGTCAAGGCGGGCGATGTCTTGTTCCAGGTCGACCCCACGCAGTTCGGCATCGCCCTCGACAATGCCAAGGCGCAGCTGGCGCAGACCGTTCTCAACATCCAGTCGATGAAGCAGGATTACCGCCGCATCCAGAGCGACATTGCGAGCCAGCAGGCGCAGGTCGAGCTCGCGCAGGTGAATTTCGACCGCGCCGACGCGCTGGCGAAAACCGGCAGCGGCTCGCGCGCGACCTACGACCAGACGCGTTTCGCCCTTGAAACCGCGAAGAAGCAGCTGCAGGCGCTGAACGATCAGGCCAAGGTGCAGCTCGCCCGCCTCGGCGGGAACCCGGACATCGCGCCCGAAGATCATCCGACTTACAAGCAGGTGAAGGCGCAAGTGGACGAAGCGCAACGCCAGCTTGATCACGCCACCGTGCGCGCGCCGTTCAACGGCATCGCGACGCAAGTCGCCGCTCTCCAGCCCGGCGCCTATCTCGTCGCCCAGACCGCGGCGCTCACCAACACCGGCGCCATCGGTCTCGTTTCGACCGACGACGTCTGGGTCGAAGCGAACATGAAGGAGACCGATCTCACCTTCGTGAAGGTCGGCAATCAGGTCGACGTCACGATCGACACCTATCCCGATTACGTCTGGACGGGCACGGTCGAAAGCATCAGCCCCGCGAGCGGCGCCGAGTTCTCGCTGTTGCCCGCGCAGAATTCGAGCGGCAACTGGGTGAAGGTCGTGCAGCGCATCACCGTGAAGATCAGGCTCGAGCGCCAGCCCAACGATCCGCCGCTGCGCTCCGGCATGAGCGCCTTCGTCGACATCGACACCAAGCACCGGCGCTGGGCCATGGGTTTGTTCTAGCGCCATGCCTGCTTCGTCGGAGCCAAAGCCGAAGGCCGGCGACATCGCCGCGGAAGGCTCGCACCGCCTCATCATCAGCGTATGCGCGATGATCGCGACGCTGATGCAGGCGCTCGACAACACCATCGCCAACGTCGCGCTGCCCTACATGCAGGGCTCGCTATCGACGACGCCCGACCAGATCACCTGGGTGCTGACTTCCTATGTGATCGCGGCGGCGATCATGACGGCGCCGGTCGGCTGGTTTTCCGCCCGCTTCGGGCGCAAGAACTTCTTCGTCACCTGCCTTGCCGGCTTCACCATCGCCTCGATGCTCTGCGGTGCGGCGTCGACGCTCGAACAGATCGTTCTCTTCCGCGTCTTGCAGGGTGCCTTTGGCGCGGCGCTGGTACCGATGTCGCAATCGACCATGCTGAACCTCTTCCCGGTCGAGCGGCGCGGCTCGGCGATGGCGGTGTGGGGCATGGGCGTGATGGTGGGGCCGATCCTTGGCCCCACGCTCGGCGGCTATCTTACCGACGCCTATAACTGGCGCTGGGTGTTCTACATCAACGTGCCCTTCGGCATTGCCGCGATCGCGGGCCTGTGGATCTTCCTCAAGGACAATTCGAAGAACGATGGGCTGCGCTTCGACTGGATCGGCTTCGCGGCGCTGAGCCTCGGGCTTGCGGCGCTGCAGCTTTTTCTCGACCGCGGCGAGCAGAAGGACTGGCTCGGCTCGACCGAGATCGTGATTTACCTCGTGCTGTGCGGGCTCGGATTTTATCTGTTTGCGGTCCACATGTGGCTGGCGGACAAGCCGTTCATTCCGCGCGCGCTCTTTCGCGACCGCAATTACGTCACCGCGCTCTTTGTCATGTTCGGCATCGGCGCGATTCTGCTTTCGACCTCGGCGGTGCTCGCGCCCTATCTGCAAACGCTCGGCGGCTATTCGGTGACGAGCGCGGGGTTGCTGATGGCGCCGCGCGGCCTCGGCACCATGGCGGCGATGTTTCTCGCCGGCAATTTGTCGATGCGGATGGATCCGCGCATTCTGCTTACGCTCGGCACCGCCTTTCTCGCCTATTCGCTCTGGCAGCAAACCGTGTGGACTCCCGACGTCAGCGTCTGGTCGGTGACGTGGACCGGCGTTATTCAGGGCTTCGGCCTTGGCTTCCTGTTCATTCCGCTGAACGTCATCGGCTTCACCACGGTGCCGGTTGAGCTGCGCACCGAGGCCACCGCAATCCTCAACCTCGTGCGCAATGTCGGCAGCGCCATCGGCATTTCCGTTTCCTCGTTCCTGCTCGCGCAAGGCACCCAAATCAATCACGCGGCACTCGCCGAATACGTGACGCCGTTCAATCGCATGTTGCAGACCGGCGGCGCGTACCTCTTCTGGAATCTCGCCAATCCCCTGGGCCTGATGGCGATCAACGGCGAGGTGACGCGGCAGGCGGCGATCATCGCCTATGCCAACGACTTCAAGTTCATGCTGATCATCAGCCTGCCGGCGGCGTTTTTGGTCTGGCTGATGCGGCGCCCGGCGCGCATTACGCCAGGCACCCAGCCCGCCGCCGTAATGGATTGACGGCGCCGCTAAACGGCTGAGCGCGCGCGGGAATTTTTTCGCCGCACGATTGTTTCTGGCGCAGGCAAATGCGTGCTTGTCGTTTTACGCGCGGGGTCTAGATTTCCCGCCAGCGAAACGCGGCGCCCCGCGCGGCGATGAACGGAGGAAGGCCATGTCCAGAGTTAATCGTCGAGCCTTTGTTGCGGCCGCGGCGGCCGCGACGTTTGCCGCGTCCTACCTCGCCGAGGCCGAGACCCAGCTCGCGCAGGCGCAAACGCCGCCCGCTTCCGGCCCGTTCAAGCAGCCGCCCTTGCCCTTCGCCGAGAATGCGCTCGCGCCGATCATCGGCGCCCGCACCGTGGCGCTCCATTACAGCCGCCATCACGCGAGCTACTACGCCAATCTCAACACCATCACCAAGGACACGCCCTATGCGTCGATGACCTTGCCGCAGCTCGTTGTCGAGGCGAACAAGGACAAGGACCGCCGCTTCTTCAACAATGCCGGCCAGGCGTGGAACCACGAGCGCTACTGGGAAATGCTGACGCCGGGCGGCGCCAAGTCACCCGAGGGCCGGCTTCTCGAATTGATCAGCGTCACCTTCGGTTCGTTCGACGAGTTGAAGAACAAATTCGTGGCGCAGGCGGGCGCCGTGTTCGGCTCGGGCTGGACCTGGCTCGTGCAGGGCGACGGCGGCAAGCTCGAGATCATCGATACGTCAGGCGGCGACGGTCCGCTCACCAGCGGCAAGACGGCGCTCCTCGGCGTCGACGTGTGGGAGCACGCCTATTATCTCGATTACGAGAACCGCCGCACCGATCACGTACGGGCGCTCCTCGACAACATCATCAATTGGGACGTGGTGGCGGGCCGGCTGAAGGGCTGAACGGGTCCGGCTCATTCCGCGGTCGCGGGCGGGCTCGCCGGCGGAATGCGGCCCGGAATGAGCGCCGCGATCTTGGCGGCAAACTTGCGCCAGGTCGCAAAATCATTCCACGCCGAGCGCTCGATCGCGGCGAGCGCCGCCGCCGACAGGAACGGCAGGCTCTGCACCATCAGCACGACCGCAAAGATATAGATCTCGCGCACCTGGTTCTTGTTGGTCGCGAGCAGCAACGCCGCGCCCGCGATCAGCAAAAAGCCGAGGGCCGCCTCGAACAGCGCCGGGAAGTGCGCCTGCGCCCGGCGGCCGCCCTTGTCGGTGCGCACGAACGGCAGGTGGTCCATGACCAGGCCGTCGGCAACGGCCTTGGCGATCGTGAACTGCAAACCCATCGCGGCGAAAGCGGCCCCGATCGCCTGGCGGGCGGGGATGTCGACGCGCGCGAAATAAAGCGCGAGGAAATGCACGAGCGTGACGATGAAGGTCGCGAGGATAGGCATCGTCAAAATGCGCTCGGGAATGGCGATGCCGGCGAAGACGACGATCGGCACCCATAGAATGTTCAGGGCCGCGACCACGACGCCGAGGCTCTCGGCGCCGAGCCAGCCGAGCCAGCCGAGCAGGAATTCGAGCCGCTGCCGCGCCGTCAGCAAGCTGCCGCCGGGCAGGAAGCGCCGCCAGTGCTTGCGGATGATCTGAATGCCGCCATAGGCCCAGCGGTGGCGCTGCTTTTTGTAGGCTTCGAAGCCGTCGGGCAGGAGCCCCCAGCCGTAGCGGCGGTTGGTGTAATGCGCCCGCCAGCCGCGTTCGAGGAGCGTGAGCCCGAGATCGGTGTCCTCGCAAATCGTGTCGCTCGACCAGTTGCCGGCGTCGAGCAGCGCGGCGCGGCGCACGAGGCACATGGTGCCGTGCACGATGATGGCGTTGGCCTCGTTCCGTTGCACCATGCCGATGTCGAAGAAGCCGGCATATTCGCCGTTCATCAATTCCGCCACCACGCTCTTGCCGCCGTCGCGATGATCCTGCGGCGCCTGCACGATGCCGACCGTCGGGTCCTCGAAGGCGGGCATGAGATCCTTCAGCCAGTTCGGCGCCACGGCGTAGTCGGCGTCGATGACGCCGATGATCTCGGCATCGTCGGCGGTGTGATCAAGTGCGAGCCTGAGCGCGCCCGCCTTGAAGCCCGTGAGCTTGTCGACGTTGAGGAACTTGAAGCGTTCGCCGAGCAGGCGGCAATGCTCTTCCACCGGCTGCCACAGCGCGGGATCGGGCGTGTTGTTGATGACGACGATGCACTCGAATGCCGGCCAGTCCAACTTGGCGACGGAATCGAGCGTCTGCTTCAGCATTTCCGGCGGCTCGTTATGCGCGGGAATATGAATGGAAACCTTCGGCGTGCGCGCGAGTGCTGTGTCCGCGCGCGCGAGCAACAGCCGCTGCGGCCGGATGCCGAACAGGATTTCCGCGAGCTCCTCGATGCGGCTGAGCGCGATCAGGACGAGCGGCACCAGAAGCACGACGCCAAGGCCGAGCGCGATCGCGGCGCCGAATACGAAATAATGCGAGACCCAGTAGTCGATCACCACCGCGAACCAGGCGCCGACCGCATTGGCCGCGGCCGCGAGCAAAAAGGCCTGCGCCGCGGTGATGCCGGCGATGGAGAGAATCGGGATCGAAATGAGCACGCCGAAGATGAGCGCAAAGGTCATGCGGAGCCGCCAGGTCGGATCGTCGATCCGGCCGGAAAGCGGGAACTTCGGATTGCGGTCGGCGTCGAACACGCCCCAATAGGGCCCGACGCTGCCTTCGAAACTCTTCCACGGCTGATCGAAGGCCTCGACGATGTTGTAATCGATGTCGAGCTGCGCGGCGCGTGAAACGAAATCGCGGATGATCTGCGCCTGCACGATGGTGCCGGGATCGGCCTGCTTGAGATTGTAGCCGGCGCTGGGCCAGCCGAACTCGGCGATCACGATGCGCTTGCCGGGATAGAGAGAGCGAAGCTGCTCGTATTTTCCGATGGCGTCGTCCGCCGCATTTTCTTCCGGCACGCCTTCCCAGTAGGGAAGAATATGAACGCCGATAAAATCGACCGCCGACGCAAGTTCGGGGTGATCGCGCCACGTGCTCCAGATTTCGCCGGTCGTCACCGGCACCGAAACTTCGCGCTTCACGCGCTGGATCAATTCGATCAGTTGGTCGGGCTTAACGTCGTCGCGCAGGATCGTCTCGTTGCCGACGACGATGCCATTGACGTTCCAGTTTTTGCGCGCGAGCTCGATTGCGCTCTTGATCTCGCGTTCGTTGCGCTCGGCGTCCTTATCGACCCACGCGCCGACGGTGACGCGGATGCCGAATTCGGCGGCTATCGGGGGCACCAGCTCAAGCCCGCCCGTGGCCGCATAGGTCCGGATCGCGCGGGTATAAGGTGCGATCACCTTCAAGTCAGCGCGGATCTGCTCTTCGGTGGTGCGGGCGCCGCCGTCCGGTTTGTCGCTGGGGTTAAAGGGCGCGAACGAAAGGCTTGCAAACTGGCCATAGGCGGAGGGCGCGGTGCCGCTCTCGCGGACAATGAGCCAGATCCCCGCGTGCAGGGCGGCGACGAAACCGAGGATCGCGGCGGCGACGCGCATTAAATTTTGTCCATCCTCGGCGGACCTGACGGCCGCATGCCCGTTGCCGCCCTGGAAGCGTGCGGCACGCCCGTCTCCGGACGCATTTCTCCCGCTCTATGACTCGAAAGAGGCATGGTTGTTCCGCGGGAAAGGGTGGTTCCCAACGCCCTCATTGACCGAGCGAAGGAGGTGGGGTGTCGGGATTGACCCAGCAGGCCTGCACCCTGTCGGCCAGCATTTCCGCGCCCTGCCGCGGCCACAGCTGCACGACGCAGCGGATGGCAAGCTTGAGATGGTCGGCGGGACAACCGAAACGGTCGTAGAGATCCATGTAGCGCTTGGTGGTGTCGACATCGTTGCGATACAGCAAGCTCGCCGCGAGACGGCCGGTCCACAGGCATTCGGGAAGTCCGGCATTCTTCGACAGCTTCGCTGCTTCCGCAAATTCACGCGCTGCTTTCACCCGCGCTTCCTTGGCCTTTTCTTCCTTGGCTTTTTCTTCGGCGGTTTGCGGGGCGACGGGCTTCTGCTCCCCGTCTTGGCTTTGCGAAAAAGCCGGTACCAGGGACGCGAAAAAAAGGCCGCCTGCGAAAGCGACGGCTGCAAATCGAAGCGCGAAAGGCATCTTCGGAAACTCAGGGAGGCGATTCCCCCGCCTCCGGCGAGGCTATTTGACGTTTGATTTTGTCATCATCGCGGCGCCATGCAAGAGGGGTAGCGCGAGGCGGTTAAGAATGCCTGCCGGTTCCGCTTGAGGGTGTTGCCGGTCGATGGCTAAGTCGGGTTTCCGGAAGCCGCCGGGTGGGGGCCGTCCTTGTTTTTAGCGTACGCTCGCCAACCTGCCGTTCTGCTTGCCGCCGTTTCGGCCCTGATCGCACTCCTTTGGTATATCCTGGGCCAACCTCAGGCCATGCCCCGCTCGCCGCTGGATCCGGGGGAGAAGCTTGCCTGCGTTTCGTACGCGCCGTTTCGGGGGGCGCAATCGCCGCTGAACCGGGCGCTCGAGATTCCGGCCGAACAGATCGATGCGGATCTGGCGAAACTCGCCGAAATCACCTCCTGCATCCGCACCTATTCGAATTCCCAGGGGCTCGATCAGATCGCCGAGATTGCCCGCAAATACGGGCTTTCCGTGCTGCAAGGCATTTGGCTGAGCCGCGATCCCGAGCGGAACCGGCTCGAAATCGAGACCGGCATTGCGCTCGCCCGCAATAACCGTGACGTCATCAAAATGGTCATCGTCGGGAACGAGGTTCTCCTTCGCGGCGAGATGGCCGTGCCCGACCTCAAGGGCATCATCGAGCGGGTGAAGCGGGAAACCGGCCTGCCGGTGACCTATGCCGATGTCTGGGAGTACTGGCTCCGCAATCGCGAATTGGCTCCGGCGGTCGATTTCGTCACCATCCACGTCCTCCCGTATTGGGAAGATTTTCCGCTGCACGCGGCCCTTGCGGCCCGGCACGTGGCCGAGGTGCAGGCCAAGGTCGCCGCGAGCTTCCCGAACAAGCAGATCATGATCGGCGAGGTCGGCTGGCCGAGCGCCGGCCGCATGCGCGACGGCGCGCTTCCTTCGCCCGCGAACCAGGCGCGGGTGATGGAAGAGGTGATTGCCATCGCCAAGCGCAATTACTGGCCGATCAATCTGATCGAAGCCTTTGACCAGCCGTGGAAGCGCCAGCTCGAAGGCACGGTCGGCGGCCATTGGGGGCTCTATGACGGGGAAAAACGCCTGCCCAAATTCGCTTGGGGCGCCCCGGTACGCGACCATCCGCTGTGGTTTTACCAGTGCGTTCTCGGCATCCTGCTCGCCTTCGTCACTTTCGCCGCCGCCTACTTCGCCGCCCGCAGCCAGGGCGAGGAGGAGCCGGAGAAAATCCACTGGCCGCCGATTGCCGCGATAGCGCTGGCGGGAGGCCTGTTTGTGGGCTGGGCGCTCGTTCTCGTACCACTTGAAAGCTTGACCATAATCGATTGGATAAAATCAACAATTCTTGTTCTTATCGCCTTCATTACGCCCCCCGTCGCAGCCGCGGCCGCGGCTTACGGAACGCCGATGGCGGGCTTTGCCACCGTGCTCGACCCGCTGTTCCGGCGCGCCGCCAAGCCGCTCGAACGCCTGCTGGCGGCGCTGTTGCTCGTGACCGTGGCGCTCGCGATCGTGGTCGCGCTCGGCCTTGTCTTCGACCCGCGCTATCGCGATTTCCCCTTTGCGCCGTTCACCGGGCCTGCCGTCGCGCTGTTCGCCGCGACCTTCGCCTGTCCGCCCGGCCTCAAGCGCGAGGGCGTGGCCGAGCCGATTTCGGCGGCGATCCTCGCGGGATCCGCGATCTACATTTTTTTCAACGAGGGGCTGCTGAACTGGCAGGCCCAGTGGCTCGCCGCTTTGTTTCTGCTTCTGGCGGCGGCGTGTCTACGATTACGGGTCGTGCGAAGCTGACGACGAGAAGCGCCGTGGCAAGGGCGGCGAGCCCGTTGTTGTAGAGCACGAGCCCGAAGGCGGCGGTGATCATGCCCGCGGCGAAAGCGTAAATGTCGGGCCGCAACAGGTGATAGATGGCGGCGATGAGGGCGAGAACGCCGAAGACCTGATAGCGGAAGAGAAAAATCACGCTCATCCGCACCATGCAGGCGGGCGTTCCGAGCCCGGCCTCGCAGGCAAGCCCCACCGTCGAATTCTCGATCATGAAATAGCGGAGATAAAGCGCGTATCCGAGCGCGGCCGCGCCCAACGCGATCAGTACGTTCGAGGCGCGCGGCGACGGCAGAAACGATCGGGTGTGCATGGACGAAACTTGCCATGCGCGCGGCCGGCGCCGCAATGCGCCAAAGCGATCAGCGTAAAGAGAGCCGCTGGCCGTCGAATTCGGTCGTCCGGCAGGCAACGCCTTTGGTCTGCAGGCTGGCGCAGACCTTGGCCGCGTCCCCGGCATTGGGCACCGGGCCCGCGATCAGCCGCAATTCGACAGTGCCGGGTTTCACCCCCTCGCGCACGCTGACGAGCGGCCGCAGGCCTTCGAGGGCCGCGCCATGGTTGCCCTTGATATTGGCCCAGCGCGCGCGCAGGCCGTCGATTGACATTTCGCCGCCGAGATCGATGGCGAATTCGGTCTTGCTGGTGCCGGAATCCGCGGCCGCTGGATTTGCTTGCGGCAGGATTTGCGCGACTTGCGTCGACGGGCCTTTTGGCGCCGCGGCTTGCGGCGGCTGGATCTGAGCCGGCGGCGCTTGCACGGGCGGCGGCGGATTGAGCTTCACGGTCTTGGGCGCGGGCAGGGGCCGCGGCGAGACCTGCGGCCGCGTGGTGCGCGGCATGATTGAAGGCTTCACCGGCTCCAGCTCCTCGGGCGGCGGCGGAACGTTCGCCTGGACCGGCGCGGGCATTTGCGGAATGGCGCCCGGCGGCGCCACCGGTACGGTAGCCTGCGGAGCGACGGGCTCGACGGTCGTCGGGATCAGCGCGGCGCCGGGGGCGGACACCGGTTTCGTTTCGGGATCGGTCTTTGCTGCGGGCGGTGCCGTCGGCCGGTCCTTGACCGCGCCGATGCTCGCGGTGATGTCGCCCACCGAATGCTCCAATTGGTCGACGCGCGCCTCCAGACGATCGCGTTGGGCGGAAAGGTCACGCAGCGCGTCCTTGAGGCGGTCGATCTCGAACTCGGAGGCCGCCGGCTTTTGCACGACGGGCATCATCGGCGGCCGCGTGTTCGTCGGCGTGACACCAAAGCCGCCGCGCGAGGCGCCAATCCCCATCGCCATCAGCACCGAAACACCGATCAGGGCGAAGACCGCGAGCGAGCCCCAAACGAAATAGCCCCCCGCGCCGGAAGCGGGCTTCGCCTTCGGCGGCGGTTGCGGCGCGGCGGGCTGGGCGGCCATGCGGGCTCCAGTAGAAGCCTTCTCGCGAATCACTTTGCCGCCAATTTACCAGAGTCGGAGGGTTGCCAAGGCCGCCGCTTTCAGGCGCGCGAGCCTTCGGCTACACCGCTTGCGGCGCCGGTTTCTCAGGGCGGGCGCCGGAGTCTTCATGGCCGCAGGAACCGCAATTGTCGTGCTTGCCGCGGGCGAGGGTACGCGCATGGCATCGAGCGTGCCCAAGGTCCTGCACAAGATCGGCGGCCGCCCGCTGATCGCGCACGTGCTGGACGCGGCGAAAGCCGCCGGTGCCGGCAAGATCGCGGTGGTGGTGGGTCCGGGCCGCGAGGACGTGGCGAAGGTCGCGAAGCGGCTTTCGCCCGGGGCGCGGATTTTCGTGCAAAAGGAGCGCCGCGGCACGGCGCATGCGCTGCTCGCCGCGAAGCCGATGCTGGCGGAAGGCGACGACATCATTATCGTGTTCGGCGACACGCCGCTGGTGCGCGCCGAGACGCTTCGCGCCTTGCACGACGGCTTGAAGAACGCCGCCGTATCCGTGCTCGGTTTCCGCCCCACCGATCCGAACGGCTACGGCCGGCTGGTGATCGCCAACGGCAGGCTGACCGCCATTCGCGAGGAGCAGGACGCGAGCGAAGCCGAACGCGCCATCCGGCTCTGCAATGCCGGCGTCATGGCGCTTTCCGGCGAGCATGCGCTCGACATCGTGCGCGCGATCGGCAACCGGAATGCGAAACGGGAATTTTATTTGAGCGACGCGGTCGCGGTTGCGGCGGAAAAAGGTCTCGCCGCCGCGGTTCGCGAAGCACCGGAGGAGGAAGTCATGGGCATCAATGACCGCACACAACTCGCGGAGGCGGACGGCGCCTTGCAAAAGCGGCTGCGCGACAGCGCGATGAAAGCGGGCGCGACCTTGCTCGCGCCGGAAACGGTTTATCTCTCCTCCGACACCAGGCTCGGCCGCGACGTCACGGTCGAGCCCTACGTCGTTTTCGGCCCCGGCGTCGTGGTGGAGGACAAGGCCACGATCCGCTCGTTCTCGCATCTCGAAGGCGCGCACATCGCGGCGGGCGCGACGGTCGGGCCGTTCGCACGGCTCCGCCCGGGCACGGTGATCGGCGCCGGCGCCCGCGTCGGCAATTTCGTCGAGGTAAAGGCGGCGAAGTTCGGCAAGGGCGCCAAGGCCAACCACCTCGCCTATATCGGCGACGGCAGCGTCGGCGACGGCGCCAATATCGGCGCCGGCACCATCTTCTGCAATTACGACGGCCAGGAGAAGCACCGCACCGAGGTCGGCAAGGACGCCTTCATCGGCTCGAACTCCTCGCTGGTGGCGCCGGTGAAGATCGGCGATGGCGCCTATATCGGCACCGGCTCGGTGATCGTGAAGGACGTGCCGGCCGAGGCGCTGGCGGTCGCGCGCGCGCGCCAGACGGTGAAGAAGGGCTGGGTGAAGAAGCTGCGCGCGATCAAAAAGTTGCGGGCGCACAAAGGAAAGAAGGCGAAGCCCGACTGACGGATATCCTGCAAACCGGCATGGCCATCCCCATATAGGGGACCATGCTGCACCCAAACCCAACCTTCGTTCTCGATCCTGGCGAGCCGTCCGAGCTTCGCCCGGTCGAACCTGAACCCCTCGATGACGGCGACCTGCTCGACGCCTATTCACGCGCGGTTTCCGGCGTCGTCGATGCCGTCGGCCCGGCGGTCGTCCGGGTCGAAACCCGCGGCCGCGGACGCGGTGGCGTCGGCTCGGGCGTGATCATCTCGCCCGACGGCCTCGTGCTCACCAACAGCCACGTCGTCCAAGGCAGCCGCGACATCCGGCTGGCGACCGCCGACGGGCTTTCATTGGGCGCGCGCCTGATCGGCGAGGACGCCGACACGGACCTCGCGCTGTTGCGGGCCCATACGCCGCAGAATCTGCCGGCGGCGCCGCTCGGCGATTCCAAGCGGCTGCATCGCGGCCAGCTCGTGGTCGCGATCGGCAATCCGCTCGGCTTTGAATCGACCGTGACCGCGGGCGTCATTTCCGCGCTCGGCCGTTCGCTCCGCGCGAGCACCGGCCGCCTGATCGAGGACGTGATCCAGACCGATGCCGCGCTCAATCCCGGCAATTCCGGCGGCCCGCTCGTCTCCGCCCGCGGCGAAGTGATCGGCATCAACACCGCGGTCATTCTCGGCGCGCAGGGCATTTGTTTTGCGATCGCGAGCAACACCGCGAAGTTCGTGCTCGGCGAATTGATCCGCCACGGCCGCGTGCGGCGCGCCTACATCGGCGTGTCGGCGCAGACCATTCCGGTGCCGCGGCGTCTTGCGGTCGCCGCCGGCATATCGAACCGCTTCGGCGCCATGATCACCGCGATCGAGAAGGACAGCCCCGCGGCCGCGACGGCGCTCGCGCCGCGCGACATCGTGGTGAGCCTCGACGGCGAGTCGGTGACCGGCATCGACGATCTGATCCGGCTCTTGAACGGCGAGCGCATCGACCGCGCCGTTGTGGTCAATGCGCTCCGCGGCGGCGAGATCGTGAAATTCGAGCTGACCCCGGTCGAACGCAGCGACGCGCGTAAGCGCGGCTAATTTGCTTTCCAGTACGGCTTCTGCTGCAGCCGCGCGAGCCAGGCGCTGATCCCCGGGTATTTGTCGAGGCTGACGTTCAGCCGCCGCTGCGCGAGCTCGAGCGGCGGCGCCATGGCGAAATCGACAACACTGAGCTCTCCCATCACGTAGTCTTTGCCCGCGAGTTGCTTGTCGAGCACGGGCAGGAAACGGCGCAGGATATCGTGCGCTTCCTGAATGATGCTCGGGTCGTTGCCCGGCTTGCCGAAGAAGGGCTTGAGTGCGATCTCGTAGATCAGGAGCTCGATCGCTGGCTCCGGCTGGTTCGCCCACCAGATCATCCATTGATCCGCCTCGGCCTGGCCGCGCGCGTCCTTCGGAACGAGCCGGCCCTTCTTGCCCGCGAGATATTTCAGGATCGCGATCGATTCCCACAGCACGAAGCCATCGTCGTCGATGGTCGGCACCTTGCCGTTCGGGTTGAGCGCGAGATATTCCGGCTTCTGCGGATCGCCCTTCTGGAAATCGAGCGGAATTTTCTCGACCGCAATGTCGAGTTCGGCGGCGAGCAAGCGCACCTTGCGGGCGTAGGGAGACACCTTGGAATCATAGAGCTTGATCGGCATGCGTTCCCCCCGGAATGCTGCTGCTGCGTTTAGCATATTCCTTAACGCGAAGGCGCCGGCGCCGCATAACTGCTTAACCGCAAAGCGAAACTGCGCTTGAAATTCGCCGCAATCCGAATTGATTTTCTCTTCGCGGGAACCATCTCTAAACGGCTGTTTGATAGGGTCGCAGGGCGAGGGGTCATTTCATGTGCGGCATTGTCGGCATTCTCGGGCGGGAGCCCGTGGCCTCCGGTCTCGTCGACGCGTTGAAGCGCCTCGAATACCGCGGCTATGACTCCGCCGGCGTCGCCACCCTTGAGGGTGGACATCTCACGCGCCGCCGCGCCGAAGGCAAACTCAAAAATCTCGAAAAGCGCCTCGCCCAGGAGCCGCTCGCGGGCCACATCGGCATCGGCCATACGCGCTGGGCGACGCATGGCGCGCCGAACGAAACCAACGCGCATCCGCACGCGACTGACAAGCTCGCCGTCGTCCACAACGGCATCATCGAGAACTATCGCGAGCTGCGCGAGGAGCTTTCCAAAAAGGGCGCGAAATTTCTGACCGAAACCGATACGGAAGTGATCGCCCATCTCGTCACCGAGGAGATGAAATCCGGCAAGAAGCCGGTCGCGGCGGTTGCCGCGGCGTTGCCGCGGCTCAAGGGCGCCTTTGCGCTCGCCTTCCTGTTCAACGGCGAGGAGAATTTGCTCGTCGGCGCCCGCAAGGGGAGCCCCTTGGCGATCGGTTACGGCAAGGGCGAGATGTATCTCGGCTCCGACGCGATTGCGCTCGCGCCCTTCACCGACAAGATTTCCTATCTGGAAGAGGGCGACCTTGCCGTCCTCGACCGCAATGGCGCCGAAGTCCGCGACAGCGAGGGCCAGCGCGTGGTGCGGCCGGTGCAGACGAGCGCCGCCGGGGCCTTCCTCGTCGACAAGGGCAATCACCGCCACTTCATGGCGAAGGAAATTCACGAGCAGCCCGAGGTCGTCGGCCACACGCTCGCTTCCCTCATCGACATGACGAACGAGCGCGTGCGGCTGCCGATGCAGCTGCCGTTCGATTTCAAGAACCTCAACCGCATCACGATTTCCGCCTGCGGCACCGCCTTCTATGCCGGGCAGGTGGCGAAGTACTGGTTCGAGCGTTTCGCGCGGCTGCCGGTCGATCTCGATGTCGCTTCGGAATTCCGCTACCGCGAGGCGCCGATGGCCGAAGGCGGGCTTGCGATCTTCGTCTCGCAATCGGGCGAGACCGCCGACACGCTCGCCTCGCTCCGCTACGCCAAGGCGCACGGCCAGCATACGCTCGCGGTCGTCAACGTGCCGACCTCGACGATCGCGCGCGAGAGCGAGGTCGTCGTCCCGACGCTGGCGGGGCCGGAAATCGGCGTCGCCTCCACCAAGGCCTTCACCTGCCAGCTCGCGGCGCTTGCTTGCCTCGCGGTCGCCGCCGGACGCGCGCGCGGCACGCTCTCGGAGGCGGACGAGCGCAATCTCGTCCGCGCCTTCATCGAAATTCCGCGTCATCTCAACGAAGCGCTCGCGCTCGAGCCGAAGATCGAGCGGCTCGCGCAGGAGTTGGAGGATTGCCGCGACGTGCTCTATCTCGGCCGCGGGACGAGCTTTCCGCTGGCGCTCGAGGGCGCGCTGAAGCTGAAGGAAATTTCCTACATCCACGCCGAGGGCTATGCCGCGGGCGAACTCAAGCATGGGCCGATCGCGTTGATCGTCGAGCACGTGCCGGTCGTGGTGATTGCGCCTTACGACAACGTGTTCGAGAAGACCATTTCGAACATGGAGGAAGTGATTGCGCGCAAGGGCAAGGTCATCCTGGTGACCAGCGAGAAGGGCGCCGCCGAAGCCGGCGACAAGGTAAGCGCGATCCTGACGCTGCCGGAAATGCCCGCGACCGTGACGCCGATCGTCTACGCGGTGCCGGTGCAACTCTTGGCCTATCACGCCGCCGTGCACCGCGGCACCGACGTCGATCAGCCGCGGAATCTCGCGAAGTCGGTGACGGTGGAGTAAGAAACTGTCATGGCCGGGCTTGTCCCGGCCATCCATGTCTTTGCAGCAAGGAAGGCGTGGATGCCCGGCACGAGGCCGGGCATGACGAATGGCAATCACCCCGCCTCAATCAACCGTACCGCATCATCACGCTCGAACAAGTGCAAGAGCAGCCGCAACGCTTTTCCGCGCTCCGAGGCAAGCGACGGATCGCGGTTGACGATCAGGCCTGCATCCTTGCGCGCGGCCTCCAGCAAATCGCGATGAATATCGGGCCGCGCAATCTTGAAGCCCGGCAGCCCGCTCTGGCGCGTGCCGAGCACTTCGCCTTCGCCGCGCAAGGCCAGATCTTCCTCGGCAATGCGAAAGCCGTCTTCGGTCTCGCGCAAGGTGGAAAGCCGGCGCTTTGCCGCTTCACCCAGCGGACTCTTGTAGAGCAACAGGCACGTCGATTGCGCACTGCCGCGGCCGACGCGGCCGCGCAATTGGTGCAACTGCGCGAGTCCGAAGCGCTCGGCCTGCTCGATCACCATGATCGTCGCCTCCGGCACGTCGACGCCAACCTCGATCACCGTGGTGGCGACGAGAATTTGCGTTCCGCCCGCCGCGAAACTTTCCATCGCCGCGTCGCGGGCGCTTCCCTTCATGCGGCCATGCACGAGGCCGACGCGCTTGCCGAAGCGCTTCTTCAGGAATTCGTAGCGCTCCTCGGCGGCGGCGAGGTCGGTGAGTTCGGATTCGTCGATCAAGGGGCAAATCCAGTAGGCGCGCGCGCCGCTCTCGACCGCGCGGCCCACGGCTTCCACCACTTCCTCGATGCGGCCGAGCGAGACCGTGCGCGTGTCGATCGGCTGGCGCCCCGCGGGCTTGGAGCGAAGCTCGGAGACTTCCATGTCGCCGAAATAGGTGAGCACGAGCGTGCGCGGGATCGGCGTCGCGGTCATCACCAAAAGATCCGCGGCCTCGCCCTTTTCGGCGAGCGCCAGCCGCTGGTGCACGCCGAAGCGGTGCTGCTCGTCGACGACCGCAAGCGCGAGGTCGCGGAATTCGACGCCTTCCTGGAACAGCGCATGGGTGCCGATGAGGAGGTCGATTTTCCCACCCTCGAGTTCGGTGAGCATTTTCTCGCGCTCGCGGCCGCGTTCGCGCCCGGTGAGGAGCGCCGCGCGAATGCCCGCGGCTTCGGCGAGCGGGCGCAAGCGCTCGTAATGCTGGCGCGCGAGAATTTCGGTCGGCGCCATGAGCGCGGCCTGCCGCCCTGCCTCGATCACATGCGCCGCGGCCATCAACGCCACCAGCGTCTTGCCGGAACCGACGTCGCCCTGCAGGAGCCGCAACATGCGTTGATCGGAGGAAAGATCGCGCGAAATCTCCTCGATCGCGCCGCGCTGCGCGCCGGTGAGTGAAAAGGGAAGGGCGGCTTCGATTTTTTTGCGCAAGATGCCGGTGCCCATACTGGCGCGGCCGGCTTCGCGCCGGATGCGGCCGCGCACGAGCGCCAGCGCGAGCTGGTGCGACAAGAGCTCGTCGTAAGCAAGCCGCGCGCGAAACGGCGAGCGCTCCAGGACGTCGGAAGGGTTTTCCGGCGCATGCAGGCGGCGAAGCGCGGCGGGAAACGGAATAAATTTCCGCTCGGCGAGGAAAGCGCCGTCGAGCCATTCCGGAAGCTCCGGCAGCTTGGTCAACGCGCCGGCGGCGGCGCGCCGCACGATGCCGGCGGCAAGACCCTCGGTCAGCGAATAGACCGGCTCCACGAGCGGCAGCTCTGCGAGGCCCTTCTCGTCGACCACGCGGTCGGGATGCACCATTTGCAGGCGGCCGTCATAGAGATCGACGCGGCCCGAGACATAGCGCGTCTCGCCCGGCGGAAACATTTTTTCCACGCGCTCGCGCGGCAGGTTGAAATAGACGATTTCCAGCGTGCCGGTGCCGTCGCCGGCGGTGATCCTGTAGGGCGCCCGTCCGCGCCCGGGAAAATGCCGCTCGGCCACCACCTGCACCGTCGCGATTCCGCCGGGCACAACATCCTTGAGCTTCGGCCGCGCGCGCCGGTCAACCGCGGAATAGGGGAGATGCAACAGAAGGTCGATCACCCGCGGCGGCTCGTGCGCCAAGAGCCGCGCGAACGGCGTCATCAGCTTGGGGCCGATGCCTTTCAGCGTATTCAGCGCCGCGAACAGCGGATTGAGGATGGGGGGACGCATCGCGCGCGAGCGTGGCCGAAGCCTCGATTTCAGGCAACGGTCGAAGTCGGATTTATCCGGTTTCGACAAATCCTGAAAACACCGGACTCGGATAAACCCGGGTTCGGGCCTGACAAACGCCTCCGCCGTCGCTATATCAAGCGCGCCCGGCCCGTCCGGGCTTTCGGCGTTGTGAATCGCGATGAACGAACCGGGTGCGAATAGCGACCTTGATGTCCGCAGGCGGCGGCTCTCCTTCCGCGCCTGGCATCGCGGCACGCGCGAAATGGATCTTCTGCTCGGCCGTTTCGCCGATGCGGAGATCGCGAAACTCGACGACGAAACCCTCGACGCCTTCGAGACGCTGATGGAAGTTTCCGATCCCGAGCTTTACGCCTGGATCACCGGCAGTCTTGAAGCGCCGCCGCTCTATGACACGCCGCTCCTGCGGCGGCTGCGGCAGTTTCATCTCGGGAGCGCGGAATGAACAAGCCGTTCGCGCCCGCCGACCGGCTCGTTCCCGGCAAGGTGCTGACCATCGCGAGCGTGCCTGACGGATTTTCCGGGCTGGTCGCGGCTGATCTTGCGAAAAGCGTCGCCGCCCGCGCCAAGACGGAATCAAAACGCTTGCTCGTTGTTTGCCGCGATGCCGAGCGCATGGCCGCCTTCGAGCGCGCGCTTTCCTTCTTCGCCCCCGATCTTTCCGTGCTTACATTCCCCGCCTGGGACTGCCTGCCTTACGACCGCGTTTCGCCCAATGCCGCCGTTGCCGCGCGCCGCATGGCGACGCTCGCGAATCTTGCGCGATCGCCCGACGGTTCCGGCCTCGTGCTCACCACCATCAACGCGCTATTGCAGCGCGTGATCGCGCGCGCGGCGGTCGCGGCGCAATCGCTTGCGCTCGCTGCCGGCAACGTGCGGCCGATGGACGAGGTCGCGCGCTGGCTGGAAACCAACGGCTTCATCCGCGCTTCGACCGTGCGCGACATCGGCGAATATGCCGTGCGCGGCGGCATCCTCGATCTGTATGCGCCGGGCACGAGCGCGCCTGTGCGGCTCGATTTTTTCGGCGACACGCTGGAATCGCTCCGCGCTTTCGATCCCGAGACGCAGCGCACGGCAAGCCGCCTCGACAGGCTCGAACTCGTGCCGACGAGCGAAGTGCGGCTAGAGCCCGATACGATCAAGCGCTTTCGCATGGGCTATGTCGCCGAGTTCGGCGGCCAGACCAAGGGCGACGCCTTCTTCGAGGCGGTGAGCCAAGGCCGCCGCCATCCCGGCCTTGAACATTGGCTGCCGCTCTTCGCCGAAAAACTCGAAACCCTGTTCGACTATCTGCCGGGCACGCCCGTCGTGCTCGAGCCGCTGATCGAGGAAGCGGCGCACGAGCGGCTCGCGCAAATCGCCGACTATTACGGCGCGCGCCGGGAGGCGATGGAAGCGGGGCAAAGCCCGCTCTACAAGCCGCTGCCGCCGGAGCGGCTTTATCTCGCGGAAGAAGAATGGAAGGCGCGGCTGGCCGCGGCCGCGCTCGCTCGTCTCACGCCCTTTGCCATGCCCGCGACGCCCGGCGTGATCGACGCCGGCGGCAAGGCCGGCCGCACCTTTGCCACCGAACGCGCCGACGAGAACAAGAATCTCTTCGACGCGGTCGCCGCTCACGCGCGCGCATTGGAGGCGGCGAACAAGCGCGTGCTTTTCGCCTTCTGGAGCGAGGGCTCGCGCGAGCGCATGCAGCATGTGCTCATCGATCATGGGCTCGCCAATCTGCGGCCGGTCGCGAACTTCAGCGAGGCGCTGACCCTGTCCAAGGGGGCTTTCGGCCTCGCGATTCTCGGCCTCGAGAGCGGTTTCGAAAGCGCCGATGCCGCGATCATCTCCGAACAGGACATCCTCGGCGACCGGCTCGCGCGCCCGCGCCGCCGCCAGCGCCGCGCCGACGATTTCGTCACCGAACTCACTAGCCTTTCGGCCGGCGACCTTGTCGTCCATATCGACCACGGCATCGGCCGCTTCGCGGGCCTGAAGACCATCGAAGCGCTCGGCGCGCCGCATGATTGTCTCGAAATCCATTACCAGGGCGGCGACCGGCTTTTCCTGCCGGTGGAAAACCTCGAATTGCTCTCGCGCTACGGCAACGAGGAGGCGCATGCCGAACTCGACCGCCTCGGCGGCCTCGGCTGGCAGACACGGAAGGCGCGCCTCAAGACCCGCATCCGCGAGATGGCCGCCGAACTCGTGCGTGTCGCGGCCGCGCGCAAGCTGCGCGAAGCGCCAAAACTCACCGTGCCCGAAGGCCTCTACGATGAATTCTGCGCGCGCTTTCCCTATGAGGAAACCGATGATCAGGATGGGGCGATCGATGCCGTGACCGGCGATCTCGCCGCCGGACGGCCGATGGACCGGCTCGTCTGCGGCGATGTCGGCTTCGGCAAGACGGAAGTGGCCCTCCGCGCCGCCTTCATCACCGCGCTGTCCGGCAAGCAGGTGGCGGTGGTGGTGCCGACGACCTTGCTCGCGCGCCAGCATTTTCTCACCTTCAGCGAGCGCTTCCGCGGATTCCCGGTACGCGTGGCACAGGCCTCGCGGCTCGTCTCATCCGGCGAACTCGCCAAGGTACGGGAGGAGCTTGCCGCCGGCAGCGTCGACATCGTGATCGGCACCCACGCGCTGCTCGCGAAATCCGTGAAGTTCAAGGATCTCGGCCTCGTGGTCGTCGACGAGGAGCAGCATTTCGGCGTCGCCCACAAGGAACGCCTGAAGCAGCTCCGCAACGAAGTGCACGTGTTGACGCTCACCGCGACGCCGATCCCGCGCACGCTGTCGCTGGCGCTCGCGGGCGTGCGGGAGCTTTCGATCATCGCCACCCCGCCGGTCGATCGCCTGGCCGTGCGCACGTTCATCACGCCGTTCGATCCCCTGGTGGTGCGCGAAGCGCTGCTGCGCGAGCGCTACCGGGGAGGGCAGGCGTTTTACGTTTGCCCGCGCATCGAGGACATCGCGGGCATCCGCGAGTTTCTCGAGCATAACGTGCCGGAGGTGAAATTCGCCGTGGCTCACGGCCAGATGCCGGCGCGCGAGCTCGAGGACATCATGGGCGCCTTCTACGAAGGAAAGTTCGACGTGCTGGTGTCGACGACCATCATCGAGTCGGGCCTCGACATTCCAACCGCGAACACGCTTGTCGTGCATCGCGCCGATCGCTTCGGTCTTGCCCAGCTCTATCAGCTTCGCGGCCGCGTCGGCCGCTCGAAGACGCGCGCTTACGCGATTTTCACGATGCCCGCCGAAAAGCCCGTGACCGCGCAAGCCGAGCGGCGGCTGAAAGTGCTGCAATCGCTCGACAGCCTGGGCGCTGGATTCGAGCTTGCTTCCCACGACCTCGACATTCGCGGCGCCGGAAATCTTTTGGGCGAGGAGCAATCCGGCCACATCCGCGAGGTCGGCTATGAGCTTTATCAGGAAATGCTCGCCGAAGCCGTGGCCGCGCTCGAAGCCGGAATCGAACAGCCGGCCGCCGACAAATGGTCGCCGCAAATCGCCGCCGGCATCCCCGTGTTCATTCCCGAGGACTACGTGCCCGATCTCGGCGTGCGCCTCGGGCTCTATCGCCGTCTCGCCGATCTCGAAAACGACGCCGAGATCGAGGCCGCGGGCGCGGAACTGGTCGACCGGTTCGGCAAGCTGCCGCCCGAGGTCGAAACGCTGCTCAAGGTGGTGGCGATCAAGGCGCTCTGCCGCCGCGCCAATGTCGAGCGCATCGAAGCGGGGCCGAAAGGCGCGGTGATCACGTTCCGCGACAACAAGTTCAACAACGCCGAAGGGCTGCTTGCCTGGATCGCGGCGCAAACGCCGCTCGCCAAGATCCGCCCCGACCAGAAGATCGTCTGGCTCGAGGACTGGCAGGATGCCAAGGCGCGGCTTGCCGGCGCGCGCGAGCTTCTGGAAAATCTCGTACGGATCGCGGAGCGGGCGAAGGCCGCCTGATCAGGCCGCTTCCGCGAGCGTCTTGTCCATCGCTTCCGCAAGCATGTCCGGCGTTTGCGCGCCGGCCACCGCGAAGCGGTTGTTGAAGATGAAGAACGGCACGCCGGAAATACCCGCTTCGGCGGAGAAGGTGGCGGCCTTTTCGACTTCGAGCACGTCGCGCTCGCCTGCGAGGTCCCGGCGCATGTTATCGACATCGAGGCCGCCCGCTTTCGCCGCCACGAGCAGGGTTTCACGGTCGGTCAAATCGGCGCCCTCGCTGAAGAAGAGCGAAAATATTTTTTCGACGACCGCACCCGCGCGGCCCTCGGCTTCCGCCCATCCGATCAGGCGATGCGCGTCGAGCGTATTCGGCTGGCGCGCGATCTTTTCGAAATGAAATTCGATTCCTTCCTCGCGCCCGAGCCGCGACAGCCGCTCGTGCGCCGGCCGGATGCGCTCGTCGCTGCCGAACTTGCGCGACAGGTAATCGACGCGCGCCATGCCCTCGCGCGGCACGCGTGGATCGAGAAAATACGGCCGCCAGTGAATTTCGGTTTCGATGTCGGGGCGGAGCTTGAGCGCGGCTTCGAGGCGGTGCTTGCCGAGATAGCACCATGGACACACAACGTCGGACACGACGTCGATCACGACCCGCTTCTTCATGCCGCCTCCGTTCAACCGGCGCGGCGCACTGCCCGTGCTCTCGCGCTCTCGAATATCAGGCGCGATTGACCCGCCTCGTCAAGCATTTTTCTTGCGGCCGGTGGATCGTTGCTTTCGATCGCAAGCCGCGCGCCGACAAGCGGATCGCGCTCGGTGGCGAGCGCGGCACCGGGAGAAGCCTTCGCGATGCGCATGGCGAGGTCGTCGACGCCATAGCGCAACCCGCCGATGGCGACGATCCCGTCGGGCAAGGCTTCGATCACGAGCCCGCTCGATCCGATCGCGTGGCACCGCAAGTTTGTGCGCACAAAGCCGTCGAGATCGAATTCGATGCGGCCGGCGCCGGCGCGCGCGGCGCCGGGGTAGGCTTTGTCCGGCACCATCGCGCCGCGCACCGCGAGCGTGCCATCGGCGAGCCGTTTCGTCTCGATGGCGACCGGGCCGCCCGGCGCATCGGCGGGGGCGGTGATTTCGCCGATCGGTATGGGCGAAGGCATGATCTTCGCGATGCGCCGCAACGCCGCTAATCCGATCTCGCCGAACGACTGGATATCGACAATCGCCTCGCAACGCGCTTCCGAAAGATCGACGCCGAGGCTTTGCGGCCCGCGATGCACCGCGATCGAGGAAGCAAAACTTCCGCCGCCCGCCTCCGACAGCGGCAACAGGACGGACGCCGGCGCCACCAGATGCGCGCCACTGTTTGCGGCCTGCGCGACCGCGAGCGGCGAATAGCCATGCACGAGCGAAAGCGTTCCGCCGGAGAGCAGCCACGGCAAAAATCCCGTCGCCATTCCGGCGAGCGAAGCGGGCGGCAGCGTCGAGACAAGGGTCTCGCCGGGCGCGATCCGCGCCTCAAGCATCACGGCAAGCCCCGCCGCGATCCATTGCGCGTGCGTGCGGCCGACTGCGAACGCACCGCTCCGCGAAGCGTCGAAGGTCGCCGCCGCGATGCTCTCCGTCACCGGAATTCGCACGCTCGCGGCATCCTGTTTTTGCGCGTGCGAGTTCGCGTCGAAATCGAGCGGGATCACGCCGTCGGGCACCGAATGGCCGAACGCGCAGGGAAAGCCGAGCGAGAATAAATCCGCCGCCGCTTCGCAGGCGATTTCCGCCGGCCGCTCGTCGCCGATCCGGACCATGGTGATGATGGCGTGCGCGTTGATTTCGCGTAAGGCCGCGACGAGATCCGCGCGCCGCCACAGGAGCGGGACGGGGACCGCGACGAGGCCGGCCCTCAGGACCGCGAGCAGCGAAAGCACCGCTTCGACCGTATTGGGAAGCTGCAAGGCGACCGCCGAGCCTTCGGCGAGACCGAGCGATTTCAGCGCCGCGACCAGCCTGTTCACCGCGAGATCGGCCTCGGCGTAGTTGAGGCGCCGGGGCAGGCCGTCGGTGAAAGTGGCGCGGTCGGCCGGATCGGCGAGCGCCAGCGCCCCCGGCTGCATCAGCACGTTGCGGCGGAAGATGGCGTCGAGCGCGACCTTGGGATCGAGCCCGGTGTTGGCGAAATCTCTGGTCCGCTCGCGCATCAGCGCTTGTCCGTCGGCCTCCTTTGCGACGATTCGGGTATCCTCCACCAGCTTTCGATCGCCGGGCCTGTGAGTGGCGGCGTGGCCGGCCGGCCGATCCATGGCCAGCGCGCGATCCAGATATCCGGCAAATGATAGAGCGGCACGACATAGGTGCCCGACATCAGCAGCCGGTCCAGCGCCCGCACGGCGGCCACCAGATCCTCGCGCGCGTGCGCGGCAATGATCGCCGCGATCATGGCGTCGATTGCCGGCGACTTTACGCCCATGTAGTTGCGCGTGCCGGGAATGTCGGCGCTCGCCGAGCCGAAATAAAAGCTCTGTTCGTTGCCCGGCGACAGCGATTGCTCCCACGTATAGGGCATCATGTCGAAGTCGTAGCTCTGCCGCCGCCGTTCGTATTGCGTGCCGTCGACGAAGCGCACGCTCGCGGCAATGCCGGCGCGTTTGAGCATGTCGGAGAAGGCGAGCGCGAGCCGCTCCTCGTCGCGGCCCGAAACCATGATCTCGAAGCGCATGGGCTCTTTCCGCGCGCGCGAGACGAGCACCCCGTTGTTAAGCTCCCACCCGGCTTCCGCGAAGAGTTCGAGCGCGCGTTTGAGCCGCTCCCGGTCGCGGCCGGAGCCGTCGGACACCGGCGGCTGGTAGCGGCCTTCGAGCACATCGGGCGTGACCGCGCCGGGGAAGGGCGCGAGGAGCGCGCGCTCGCGTTCATCGGCGGGCCGGCCGCGGGCGGAAAGTTCGGAAGCCTCGAAGTAGCTCGCGGTGCGCCGGTAGGCGCCGTAATAGAGCTTGGCATTCACCCATTCGAAATCGAACAATTGCACAATCGCCGCGCGCACGCGCGGATCGGAAAAGATCGCGCGCCGCGTATTGAAGACAAGCGCGAACATCGGCCGCGGCTCGGCGCTTGTCGCGCTTTCGCGCACGAGCCCGAGCGCGCCCGCGGCGGGAAAATTGTACTGCGTTGTCCAGCGGCCGGGATCGGTCTCGATGCGCACGTCGTAGAGCTGGCGCTTGAATGCCTCGAACCAGGTGTTGGCGTCGCGGTAGAAATCGATCTTCAGCTCGTCGAAATTATAAAGCCCGCGATTGACCGCGAGATCGCGCCCCCAGTAATCGGGATCGCGTTTCAGCGTCAGGCTCTCTCCGACTTTCACCTCGACGATGCGATAAGGCCCGCTGCCGGGGAGCGGCTTCAATCCCGTGTCCTCGAAATGCTCGGCGTCGATCGCGTGGGCCGGCAGCACCGGCATCAAGCCGAGGATCAAAGGCAATTCGCGGTTGTCGGTGTTGGCAAAATCAAACCGCACCGCGCGGTCGCCGGCTTTTTCCGCGTGCGCGACCTTGCCGTAATAGTAGCGAAGGTTGGGCCGTCCCTTATCGCGGAGAAGTTTCCACGAAAACAGCACGTCGTCGGCGGTGACCGGCGTGCCGTCGGCAAAATGCGCGCGCGGGTCGAGATAAAAGGTGACGAAGCTGCGCGCGTCATCGGTCTCGACCTTTTCGGCTAGCAGGCCGTAAAGCGTGAACGGCTCGTCGCGCCCGCGCGCGAGCAGGCTCTCGACCACGTAGGTGCGCACCTGCGGCACGGAGGTGCCGCGCACAATCAGCGGGTTGAGGCTATCGAAGGTGCCGAGAAGCCCGAGCGTTAACCGTCCGCCCTTCGGCGCATCCGGATTGGTATAGAGGAAATGATCGAAGCCCGCGGGATAGAGCGGGTCGCCGTGCATGGCGATTGCATGCTGGGGCTCGGCGGTAACATTTGCATCGAGGAGTAAAAAGCCGATCGCGGCAGCGAGCGTTAAGGTCAATGCGCGTCCCGGCAAACGGCCAACCGGCACTGGGCTCCTCCGTTCGGCGGAATCGACCAATTCGCGGAGGAAAGAACCATACCACCGGCCAAGGCAAGGCTTAGTTTGGACTTGACGGACGCCACTCTCCTGCCTCATTTGCCGCCGACAGCATTCGAGTTCGAGCGCGACTCTTTGGGCTCGCGCCGACGATAACCATCCACAAACCGTCGCGGGGCGGCGTAAGCCTAGCCTGAAGGGGAGTCTTGATGAAACTTCGCATGTCCTTCGCACCGGGGGGTGCCTTGCGCCGCGCGGCCGGTTTTGCCGCCTTGTTCGTGATCGCTTGTGCGGCGGATGCAGTTGCACAAACGCCGGCGCAACCCAAGCCCGCGCCGCAGCAGCAGGCGCAGACGCAGACGCAGCCGAAGCAGCCGGCGCAAAAGCAGCCGGCGCCGCAGCAGCAAGCTCCCGCGCAAGGACAGCAGGTGCAGCAGCAGTCGCAACCCGCCGGCACCATTCCCACGCCGTGGACGAAACGCTGCGCCGAAGACCCGCAATCGAAAAAGCAGGTCTGTGAAATCAGCCAGGCGCAGATCGCCGAGACCGGTCAATTCCTGATGTCGGCGAGCCTCGCCGAGATTCCCGACAATCCGAACCGGATTTTCCGCGTGGTCGCTCCGCTCGGCATGTTGATCCAGCCGGGCATCCGCGTGCTGATCGACGGCGCCGCGTTGCAGAGCGAATTGCCCTATACGGCCTGCGTCGCTCCGCCCAATCAGGCGCCGGTTTGCATCGTTGAAGTCTCGGTCGATCAGAACTTCATTGCCGCGCTGAAGAAGTCGCAGGAGATGTGGATTCAGGTCATCACCGCCCAGGCGCCGCCGCGCACCATTCACTTCATCTTCCCGACCAAGGAATTCGGCAAGGTCTATGACGGCCCGGCGATGGACCTGAAGGCGATGGAAGATCAGCGCAAGAAGATGCAGGAAAAACTGCAGAAGGCGGCCGATGACGCGCGCGCCGAACGCGAGAAGCAGCAGAAGCAGTAAGCTCCGGCCTCGGACGCAAATAGCAAACGCCGCGCGATATCCGCGCGGCGTTTTTCGTTTTGGACGATCGCTTTAGTGCACTTGCCGGTCGCGCGCGCGATAGGCGCCTTTGCCGTCGGGATAGAAGCGCTCTTCGAGCTCCGGATGGCGCAACGGCTCGCCGGATGTATCCGGCAGCAAATTCTGCTCCGACACATAGGCGATGTATTCGCTCTCCGCGTTTTCGGCGAGCAAATGATAAAAGGGCTGATCTTTCGTCGGCCGGATTTCTTCCGGGATCGACAGGTACCATTCCTCGGTGTTGTTGAAGGTCGGATCGATGTCGAAGATCACGCCGCGGAACGGAAACATGCGGTGACGGACGACCTGCCCGATACGATATTTTGCCTGGCGGCTCTTGGTGTTCATGGCGTAGCCTTAAGATAATTGAAGATATTGGCTTTTTTTGTAAACTGCCAGTCATACCTAGTCATACAGATCAGTTACTTGGACGCTCTTTGCAAATTTGAACCCTTAAGGAGCCGCCGCTCAACATCCATGCCGCCGCGCGGCGAAATGCATGCTGCCTCTCGCTCGTCATCGAATTCGATGAGACGATCCTTGTGCAGCGCTGACAGCACTTTCGCGCGGAAAACGCTCTCGTTTGAATATTCCGTCCACCTGAAGAGATCATTCGCGGATACCCAGCCTTCGCTATGATGCAAAAGCATGAGCACTTGGTCTTTCGCGTTCATCCTCGCATCGAGAACACGCTTGGTTTGACCTACTACCCAGATCGCTGGCGTTTTTCGCTCAACCAATGCGTCGACCGCCGTTTGCGCTTCATCAATCGAAGCGCCATGAAAGATGCGCACGAGTTCGGCCAAAATCCAACTTGCGGTTCCTTGCACGAACTCAGCATCCATATGGTTGGCGTCCACGTCGCCGCCGACGTGCCCAACTCCTCGATTGTTGCGAATTTCGTAGAGGACCGGCAACGCTCGCGGAATAAGCACGCGCAGACTACGATCACCAACGCGCTTAGGATCGGCAGGCTCCTTTTCGAGCATGCGGCATGCGCCCAACATATCGGGAGGCTTGCTAACTGCCGCCGGGAAGTTGCCGGTCACGGCTCCATGGATGATCGAGAAGACGGCTTCACAGAACTTTCCACCGTTGAGTTCTGACGGCTCCCAGCGGCGCTGCAGATAGTTCGACATGATTTCCTTGTATGTCTTGAGCAGTTCCTCCCGGAGGGGCGGCGGGACGGTCCCGAACAACCGCGCGGTATCAATCACGCCGCAGCCTCCGCAAGCTCCTTCACGAGTGCCGCACCACGCTTCAATCCCTGCGGCGTCATCGTGTAGCCCTTGGTCTTGTCACCGGTGAATTCAGTCCGATGCCCTTGCAGGATCGCCGAATGGTTGGCCTGATCGTAACATCCGAACGTGTCGCAGAGGGCGCGGGCATAGGCGTCGTCAAAATTCCGCTGGTTGGTCGCCAGAAATTTTCCTAGACCGCACAAGATATACGTGTTCGCCGTCCTCTCCCTCTTGGACTTTCCCGGCACATCGAGGACCTCGAACGAACCATCGTCCTTGAATTGGAAGGCGTGCTCCAACTCTTCCCGGTTCACGCCGTACTGCTTCATCCACTTGGCGACATTTGGCTGACCTTGCTCATCCGCTCCGGGCTTTCCCGGCTTGTGCGGGTCTCCCGGTCCGTCCGTGTCCTCGCCGAGGAATGTCATGGCAGCGTTTACGGTGCGGCGGCGCTCCTCCGAGGACAGTGGCGTCAGCACACCAATAATAGTAGTCAATGCCGCCGCGGTTTTATTCTCATTAGCTGACATGGTCGATCTCCTTTCCAGCGTCATGATCCCGAGACCGGGTATTCGTGGAAAACATGGTATTTCTTATCACATTTGAGCGCCGAATGGAAGTGTGATGGAAATTACCATTCATAACAATGGATGATGAACTCCATATAAGCTTCGCAAAGTCCTGTGGCAGTGGGACTTCTTGGCCGCGTTCTCATTGGGTAATGGGCCCCCATTGCCGCGCCAAGACTTAGACATCACGTGTCCGGTCGCCCTTCGGCCTTTGGGCCGGCGACGGCGGCTTCGCCGAGGTGCGCGTCAGGAGAGCGCCCTCAGTGCCGGATTGGTCTTCGGGGTCTTTGCTTTGGCGGGAACAGAAGCGAACAGAAAATGTAAACGGCTGTAAACGGCAAGAAAAAACCCCGCTTTTGCGGGGCTTTTGAAGGTGCCAGGGATGCATGGCGCACCCTTACCGCCCCCAATTATAGGGGGAAATTCGGTGGCGATCACGGCGGATTTCGGGTCTTCGGCGCTATAGGCCGTAGAGGCTTTTGCGCGCGGGGTCTTTGGCGGCGACGAGCTTGGCGAGGTCCACCATCACTTTTGCTTGTTTCCAGGTGGCGTCGTCCTGCATTTTGCCATCGACCATGCCGACGCCGGTGCCGTCGGGCATGGCGGCAAGGATCTTCTTCGCAAACGCGACCTCGGCCGGGTCCGGGCTGAACACGCGCTTGGCGACTTCGACCTGGTTCGGATGCAGCGACCAGGCACCGAGGCAGCCCTGCAGAAAGGCGTTGCGGAACTGCACCTCGCAGCCTTCGAGATCCGCAATGTCGCCGAACGGGCCGTAGAACGGCTTGATGCCGTTGGCGGCGCAGGCATCGACCATGCGGCCGATCGAGTAGTGCCAGAGGTCCTGCTGCGCGGCGGCGCGCGGGGCGGGGCCGGGATCGGCGATCACCTTGTATTCCGGATGGCCGCCGCCGACCCGCGTCGTCTTCATGCCGCGCGAGGCCGCGAGATCCGCGGGACCAAAGCTCATGCCGTGCATGCGGGGCGAAGAGGAGGCGATGCTGTCAACGTTCATCACGCCTTCCGCCGTCTCGAGGATCGCGTGAATGAGGATCGGTTTCTTGATCGAATGCTTGGCCTCGAGCTGCGCGAGCAGCTGGTCGAGGTAGTGCACGTCCCACGGTCCCTCGACCTTGGGCAGCATGATGACGTCGAGCCTGTCGCCGACGGCGCTCACGATCTCGATGATGTCGTCGAGCGCCCACGGGCTCGCGAGCGAGTTGATGCGCGTCCACAGGCCCGTGGCGCCGAAATCGTGTTTCTTCGCCATTTCGATGAAGCCCTTGCGGGCGGCATCCTTGGCGTCGGCGGGAATTGCGTCCTCGAGATTGCCGAGCACGACATCGACATCCTTGATGATGTCGCCGAGGCGGGCGCGCACCTTTTCGTTATGCGCCGGCACGAAATGGATCACGCGCTCGAGCCGCACCGGCAATTCGCGCAAAGGCGCCGGCGCGCCGAGCGCGAGCGGGCGAAAGAAATTGCGGGGAAGCTTCATCGGAAGATTCCGTCTCCGGTCGGCAAGGGTTTAAACGAGGCGGGGCCTTTCGCCTAGCCGCGCCTTGGTCGAAAGTCTTCATGCTCACGAATTGACCAATTTGCTGCGTGCCGATGCCAAACCGGCTGCTACCCGCGAGTTTCCCGCGGCCGATCGAGCAGTTCGCGAACGCGCGTTTCGTGCTCGTGCCCAACCTTTTTCATTGAGACGTTTCGGTCTCACATTTGACAAATCCGGCTGCTCTGCGGGCTGCAAGGGCGACGTTTCATGGAAAACGTCGATGCAAAACAACGAGCATTCCTCCAAGCCGGCATCCCCCGGGCCCCGTTCTTCTGCGACGCCGAGGCAATGGCATTATCAATTTACGCATTATGCCTTGCGCGCGATAGCGATGCGGGAGCCCCAGGAAATTTATAAATTCCTTGCCGACTCGGAGAAGGCAGAGTTTCTGATCGTAAGCCTTCTCGAGATGGTGGCGAAGAATGGCGGCCTCGATAGCCATGACGTCGTCATGATTGCCGACTCGATCCGCACGCATCGGTGCGAAATTGGTGACAGGCAGGCCTTCGTCATCGAAATGCCGCCGCCGCGGCAGATGACGGAGTGCTATTTCGTGGCGATCGTGCAACGGCCCACGGTTCCCGCCTTTTTCACGCTGGAGATGTCGTTCGGCGCCTCCATGCTCTGCGCCTGGGAGGCCGGAGGCCGGCATCTGAATTACGGCGTTTGCAACGCGCGAACGGTGGAAGAGTTCAAGACAGCCGTAGCGAAAAGACTGTAACCGCTCGCGCGCGTCCGCGTTTCGTGACAATCTGCCTTCATGCCGAAACCGCTGGAAGGCATTCTCGTCGCCGATTTCACCACGCTGCTGCCGGGGCCGCTCGCGACCCTTTTGCTGGCGGAAGCCGGCGCCGAGGTCGTCAAGATCGAGCGGCCGGGCGGCGAGGATGTGCGGCACTTTCCGCCCTTCTGGGCCGGGCACTCGGCGGCCTTCGCCTTTCTCAACCGCGGCAAGAAAAGCCTCATCGCCGACCTCAAGCGTGACGCCGACAAGGCCCGCGTCTTCGAGCTGGTCGATCGCGCCGACGTCTTGGTCGAGCAATTCCGGCCCGGCGTCATGGAGCGCCTCGGCCTCGGCTACGAAGCCGTGCGCGCGCGCAATCCCGGGATCGTCTATTGCTCGATCACCGGCTACGGCCAGGAAGGCCCGCGCCGCAACGAAGCCGGCCACGACATCAATTATATCGGCGCGACCGGTCTCCTTTCGCTCTCGCCCGGATCGATGGAACGGCCGACCGTGCCGCCGGCGCTGATCGCCGATATCGGCGGCGGCAGCTTCCCGGCTGTGATGAATATTTTGCTCGCGCTGATCGGGCGTCAAAAAAGCGGGAAGGGCGCCTATCTCGATATCGCCATGAGCGATGCGATGTTCACCTTTGCCTGGCTCGCGCTCGCCACGCGCTTTGCCACCGGCAAGGCGATCGAACCGGACAAGCTCCGCCATTTCGGCGGATCGCCGCGCTACCAGCTTTATCCCACCAGCGGCGGCAAGCTCGTTGCCTGCGGAGCGCTTGAGCAGAAATTTTGGGAATCATTCTGCGCGACAATCGGCCTGCCAAAGGAATTCGTCGACGACAGGCGCGATCCCAAGGCGACGATCGAAGCCGTCCGCGCCATCATCGCCTCGGAAACGGCGGAACACTGGCGGCCGCTTTTCGCCAAGGCCGATTGCTGCGTCACGATCATGGCCTCGATCGAGGAGGCGCTGCATGACCCGCATTTCGTCGCGCGTGGTCTCTTCGAGCACAAGGTGTCGGCGCCCGGCGGCGAGACCATGCCGGCGCTGCCGGTGCCGATTTCGCCGGCGCTGAGAGTCGAGGAAAAGACGCGCGGCCTCCCGCCGCTCGGCGAGCTGAAGTAGCTAGCGCCCGAGGCCCTGCCGCATCAACGCCTTGCGAAAAAAGCCCACGCGGGCGGCAAGGTGCAGGCCGAGCCCGCGCGCGGCGTGGACCGGCAGAAAATCGCTCATCAGCGACCCGTTGGCGAGTTCGACCGCGAGCGAACGCGTGCGCACGTCGCCGCGCCGCCGCGCGTCGTATTCTTCGAGCACCCTATCGCCGCCCGGATCGCGGCCCGCATGGCGGGCATTTGTGACAAGCTCGGCGAGCGCGTGCGCGTCGCGGAAGCCGAGGTTGAGGCCCTGGGCGCCGATCGGCGGCAGCACGTGACCGGCTTCGCCGACGAGCGCCACGCGGCGGGCAGCGAGCCGTTCGGCCTTTTCCGTCATGAGCGGAAATATTCCGCGCGGCCCATCGATCTCCACCTTGCCGAGAATCGAATGCGCCCGGCGCTCGACCTCGCGGCCGAGTTCGGCATCGCTCATCGCATTCAGCATTTCCGCTTCGCCGGGTGTAACCACGCAAACAAGGCTCGAACGATGGCCCTTGAGCGGAACCAGCGTGAACGGCCCGCTCTCGGTGTGAAATTCGGTCGAGGTGTCGTGGTGCGGGTGCGAGTGACGAAGGTTCAGCGCAATCGCGGTCTGCGGCAAGGCGCGCGAATGCATTTCAATGCCGGCGGCGGCGCGGCAGGGCGACGTCCGCCCGTCGGCGGCGGCCACGAGCCGCACGCGTTCCTCGCCACGCTCGTGCTTTAGCGTTGCGCCGCAATCGTCGAACTCAAGCGCGATGACCGCGGCTTCGACAATGCGCAAATTCGTGGCCCTGCGACAGGCCGCGAATAGCTGTTCTCGCAGACGGGCGTTCTCGACGTTGTAGCCGAAGGCTTCCAGGCCGAGCTCGGCCGAATGAAATACGACTTCCGGCGCTCGCAGGATGCGGTTTGTCGCATCGACGAGGCGGAGATATTTGAGCGGCGCCGCCTCGGGCGCGAGCGCGGGCCAGGCGCCGAGCTCTTTCAGCATCTCCACCGAGCCGTCGAGGAGCGCCGTGGTGCGGCGGTCGGGCGGGGGCGTTGGCGCGATCAGAAGCGTCTCAAGCCCACCGGCCGCAAGCGCGAGCGCGGTCACGAGCCCTGCCGGGCCGCCGCCGACCACCGCCGCTTCCGCGCTGAATGCTTTTGCCATCAGCCGTTGATAGCGCCGTTCAACTTGCAAGGCGAGGGTGGTACCGGCCCGCGCAGCGATGCGATAGGCTGACTATGGCTGGTCAAGCAATGTCGCTCTACGAAGACTTCCGTCATCTCTCGCCCGCCGCCGCGGTCTTCGTGCGCTATGCCGCGCGGCCGCAATCTGTCGCGCTTGCGGGGGTGATCGTGCTGACGGCTCTGGGAGCGGCCATTCTCGGCGTGCTGATGGCCAAAAGCGGGAGCGGCGATTTCGCCGCGTTCAAAATGTTCTGCGGGGCGAAATCCACCGCCGAGATGAACGCGGCCATGGCTCTCGCTCTTTCTTTCGCTGGCTTAGCGGCGATAGCGCTCGTGATGATGCTGCCGAGTGCCGCTCCCATGTTGCTGACTTACGCCGAAATCGCCGACACCTCGGCGGCCAAGGGCATCGCCGCCGTTTCACCATTGGTGCTCGCCGCGGGTTATCTCGCGGTCTGGATCGCCTTCGCGCTGACGGCGAGCTTCGCGGAAATCCTGTTGCCGCCGCTGATCGCGCCTAGCCCGCAACAAGCGGCGCTTCTTGCCGGCACAAGCCTCGTGCTCGCTGGCCTCTACCAGTTCACGGCGCTGAAGCACGCTTGTCTCTCGCGCTGCCGCCGGCCCTTCGCGTTCTTTTTTGCGAACTGGACCGACCGCGCGGCGGGTGTTTTTCGGCTCGGCTTGCAGCAGGGCCTCTACTGCCTCGGCTGCTGCTGGGCCTTGATGCTGATGATGCTCGCCCTCGGCGCCATGAACCTCGTTTGGATGGCGGGGCTCGCGGCGATCATGACGGCGGAGAAGATGACGCGCTCGCAAATCTGGCCGCGCGCGGTCGGGGTCGCGCTGATCGCCGCGGGCGCGGTATTTTTCGCGCAGATCACCCCCTTCGCGAGATGATTGGATTCAACGAGATCGGATCGAAAGAACCTTCGGAGGTCGCCGGCAGTGGAGCCCTGGAAACTTGAAGGAGAGCTCGTACTCTCCTGTAATTGCACGGTTTTTTGTCCCTGCGTGCTGTCGCTTGGCCAGGCGCCGCCGACCGAGGGCTATTGCCAGACCTGGGCCGGCATCCGCATCGACAAGGGCCGCTTCGACGACGTGGATCTGGCCGGCATCAATGTCGGCCTCGTCATGGAAATTCCAGGCCTGATGTCGCGCGGCAATTGGGAGGCGGGCCTCTTCGTCGACGAACGCGCGAGCGTCTATGCGGTCAAAGCGCTCACCCGCATCTTCACCGGCCGCGCCGGCGGCTCGACGCATCTCTTGTCGATCCTGGTCGGCAAGTTTCTTGGCGTCCGCCAGGAGCCGATCCATTATCGCGTCGAGAACGGCACCCGCCATTTCGAAATCCCCGGCATCGTCGACGGCGCGGTGACGCCCGTGCGCGGCAAGGAAAGGGGCGGCGAAGTGGTGATCCGGAACAGCGAGTATTGGATCGCGCCCGACGTGATCGTTTCCCGCGCCGACAAGAGCCGCATGCGCGCCTTCGGCCGCAACTGGAACTTCGCCGGCCGCAGCGCCGAAATCTGCCGCCTCGATTGGGGCAACTGAAGTGGCGGGGACCCCGCCGATGCTCTCGGAACGCCCGGCGCTCCTTCGCGCGCTTGCCTTTCTCGTGCATGTGCTCACCGCCTCGGGCGCGGCTTTCGCGCTGCTCGCCCTGGTCGCCGCCATTGGCGGGCGCTGGCCGCAGATGTTCGGCTGGCTCGCGGTCGCGCTCTTCGTCGACGGCATTGACGGCGCGCTCGCCCGCAGGCTGAAGGCGGCCGAAGCCTTGCCGCGTTTCTCCGGCGACACCCTCGATCTCGTCGTCGATTTTCTCGGCTACGTGCTGGTGCCGGCGCTCGCAATCGCGACCGGCGGGCTGTTGCCGCCATCGCTCGCGCTCGCCGCCGCCGCGGCGATCCTGATTTCCAGCGCGATCTACTTCGCCGACACGAGCATGAAGACCGAGCACTGGTACTTCCGCGGCTTTCCGGCGGTGTGGAATCTCATCGCTTTTTATCTGTTTCTGCTGCGGCCCGAGCCTTACGTCGCGTTGGCGGTCGTCGTCGCCTTCGTGGCGCTCACCTTCATGCCGGTTCTTTTCATCCATCCCTTGCGCGTGAAACGGTGGCGGCCCCTCAACATCGCGCTCACGGGAATCTGGTCGGCGCTTGCGATCTTCACGCTGTGGCGGGATTTCTCGCCGCCGGTCTATGTGACGACGGCGCTCTGCGTCATCGGCGTCTATTTTCTGCTGGCCGGATTTTTGGGCCGGCGGCCAAGAGCGAAGTCATGAGCAAAAAAATCCTGCTGGTCACCGGCGCGAGCCGCGGCATCGGTGCTGCGGTTGCGAAGATGGCGGCGGCCCAGGGCTACGCCGTTGCAATCAACTATGCGAACGACCGCGCGGCGGCCGAAAAGGTCGGGTCCGCGGTCGAGAAAGCCGGAAGCAAGGCGCTCATCGTCAAGGCCGACGTCGCGCGCGAGGATGAAGTCCGCCGCCTGTTCGAGGAGATCGACAACAAGCTCGGCCGGCTCACGCATCTTGTGAACAATGCCGGCATTGTCGGCCGCGCGAGCCGCCTGGATGCCGCCGATCCCGCGACAATAAGGCAGGTGATCGACCTCAACGTCACCGGCGCGATCCTGGTCGCGCGCGAAGCAGCCAAACGCATGTCGACGGCGAATGGCGGCGAGGGCGGCGCCATCGTGAATCTCTCCTCGGCGGCGGCGACCATCGGCTCGCCCGGCGAATTCAGCTGGTACGCGGCCTCCAAGGGCGCGATCGACAGCTTTACGCTGGGGCTTGCGCGCGAGCTGGCGAAGGAAGGCGTGCGCGTCAACGCCGTCTCACCCGGCCTGATCGAGACCGATATTCACGCTTCCAGCGGCCAGCCCGACCGCGTCGCGCGCATGAGCGGCCTGATCCCGATGAGCCGGGCAGGGAGCGCCGACGAGGTGGCGGAGACCATCCTGTGGCTGTTGTCGGACAAGGCGTCCTACGTGACCGGCGCCAATATCCGCGTCGCCGGAGGGCGCTGATTTTCAGCGGTTTGTCGCCGCCAGATTCGAGAATTTTTTCACGCCGATATTCGAAGCCGCGGCATTGAACAGCGCATCCATGGCCCTGCCGATCTCCTTGGAGCGGCGCGACAGGTCGTCGGAAAAATTCAACACGAGTTTTGTCGTCTGTTCCGTCCGCGAGATCGTGCCTTCCACCGTCTTCAAGGCCTCGGCCACGGTCGTGGCATTGGCGGCGGCCCCGCTCGTATTGCGGGCGATCTCGTTTGTGGTGCTCGCCTGCTGACTGGCCACCGCCGCCAGCGCCTCGGCCGCAACGGAGATGTTCGCGACCGCCTCGCTGGTCGAGGTGATCTCGCCCATTGACCGGCGCGTGGCCTCCTGCACGAGGCCGATTTGTCTGCCGATGTCCTCGGTCGCGCTCGCTGTTTGCAGCGCCAGCGACTTCACCTCGAAGGCGACCACGGCGAAACCCTTGCCGGCTTCGCCGGCGCGCGCCGCTTCGATCGTCGCGTTGAGCGCGAGCAAATTGGTTTGCGCCGCGATCTTCGAGATCAGGCCGACAACCGAGCCGATTTTCTCCGCGGCCTCGGAAAGCGCCCGGATGTTCGCGCTCGTGTGCCTGGAATGGGCGACGGCATCGCCGGTCATTTTCGCGCTTGCCGCCGTCTGCGCATGCATTTCTTCGATCGCGGCGCTCAGCTCCTCGGTGGCGTGGGCGATGGTAGAGATTTTGAGCGCCGTATCCTCGGCGGCCTGGGTCGCCGTGTTGGCCTGGCTCGCGGCCGCGCTGGCGAGCTCGGCGAGCTGATCCGAGGTGGTTCCGAGCGAAGCGATGGCGGTTTCCACCGCGGCGCGAACGCCCTCGATCGCCTGTCCGAAATCATGAATGGCGGCGGCCAACTGGTCGGCGCGCGACTTGGCGCGCTCCGCTTCCAGGCTGTTGTGGCAGGCAATGGCATTCGCGGCGTCCAGCATGAACAGGCGGCAAGCCGCATCGGCGAGGCGAACCGCTTTGGCGCTGGAAAAGCGATACTTCGCGGCGATCAGATCGTTCAAATGGGTCAGGATCGACGCCGAGATCGCCGCGCGCGAGCGCATATCGAAGCCGGTTTCGATTTCCGATTGCGCGCGCTCATAGGCGGCCTTCACCCATGCCTCGTCGAAGGGCTCGAGCAGCAGCCGCTTCGTTCCGGTGATAATTCTGTTGCTGAGCGCGGCGCGGTCCCGTTCGACGTTGTCCCTGTAAAAGGGCGCGTGGCGGATGACATTTTCGTGGTGGGCTTCCACGATCGACTGCAGATGCGGCGACAGAATCTCCCAAATTTCCCGCCGCAGCGCCTCGACTTCGGCGTCAATTCTGTAAATTCCGAGACGGACTTTGAATCCGGGTTCGATCGCCATCGGCCTTCTCGGCTCAGACCAAAGGTGAAGTCCTACGTTGACGGAATTAACACGGGCTTAACTATATGAATGGGCGGCGTTCGCCGGAACCCGCGCGCATCAGCGGCCTCGTCCCCATGGGCCGGGCAGGGAGCGCCGGCGAAGCCGCCGAGACGATCTCGCGGCTGTGTTGTCGGGCAAGGCGTCCTACGTCACCGGCATCAGCACGCGCTGCGAGCCGCTCTCGCATGTCGAGCAGTTCAGGATTTGAGCCTTTGTACCCCGCTCCGGCGGGGTACTTTTTGACGCCCATGCCGAAAGCCCATACCAAGCCATTTCTTGTGTGGCCCGTAAGTCACAGCGGACGACAAAGCGAATGAACTGGCAAATTGCCGCTGGATGTATGAACGCGGTTCTTCGTACAGTTTCCCATCGATTGGCTTTCGACTCGTTGGGGGATCCTATGAAGAAGTTTCTGATCGCAACCACCGCCATCCTGGCGCTGCTGAGCGCCGCTGGCTGCGCTGGCAAAGCACCGATTGGCAAGGCGCCTGTCGTCGCCAAGGGCTGACGTATCTGCAAAAGCTACTCGCCGCGGGCATCGCGGCCGCCGCGCTCATCAGCGCGAGCGCGCCCGCGCGCGCGGCACTACCGGCGCCGCTCTTCAACTGGACCGGGTTCTATATCGGCGGACAAGCCGGTTACGGATGGGGCGATAGCCGGCAGTTCGATCCGTTTGGCAATTCCACCGCGCCCTATCAGGTAAGGTAGTCTCGAAGCCACGCGATTGCCCCGCTCGCTCGAATCCAAAACCCCGGCGCGCGGCCGGGGTTTTTATTTGATGGACCTCCAGCGATCTCGATTGGCTCCATGCGACTTGACCGCCTTCCCATCATGACGGTTGAGCGTGTTCTTGTATTATGGCGGCAATGCCCCCGGAAAGCCGGGCCGCTTGGCCCGGGCCCCGCGCAGGGCTAGAACCTCGTTCCAACCATTGGTCCAACAGCAATCCATAATGACGGGAGATTGAAACATGGTCGCGGCAGTGCGCGTGCATCAGACCGGCGGTCCCGAGGTGATGAAATACGAGGACGTGCCGGTGAAGGAACCGGGGCAGGGCGAGATCAAGATCAAGCAGACGGCGATCGGCCTCAACTTCATCGACACCTATTTCCGGAGCGGCCTGTATCCGGCGCCGCATTTGCCGTTCGTCGCCGGCAATGAGGGCGCGGGCGTCGTCACCGCGGTCGGCCCCGGCGTGAAGGGGATCAAGAAGGGCGACCGCGTCGCCTATGTCTACACGCTCGGCGCCTACGCGGCCGAGCGCATTCTGCCCGCCGAACGCGCGGTGAAGCTGCCGCCGAAGATCGACGACCAGACCGGGGCCGCGATGATGCTGAAGGGCATGACCGCGCAATACCTCCTGCACCGCACCTACAAGGTGAAGAAGGGCGACACCATTCTCGTCCACGCGGCCGCCGGCGGCGTCGGACTCATCCTGTGCCAGTGGGGCAAGGCGCTCGGCGCCACCGTAATCGGCACCGCCGGCTCGAAGGAAAAGGCCGAACTCGCGCGGAAGAACGGCGCCCATCACACCATCCTCTACAACGAGGAGAACTGGGTCGCGCGCGTCGCCGAGATCACCAAGGGCAAGAAGTGCGACGTGGTCTATGACGGCGTCGGCAAGGCGACCTTCATGGGCTCGCTCGACTGCCTCAGGCCGCTCGGCATGATGGTGATTTACGGCAACGCCTCGGGCCCGGTGGACGCCTTGAACACGGGGCTGCTCGCGCAAAAGGGCTCGCTGTTCCTGACGCGGCCCACGCTCATGACCTACACCGCCAATGCGAAGGATTTGCAGACGACCGCGAAAAGCCTGATCGACGCCGTGCTGAAGAAGAAGGTGAAGATCGAGGTCAACCAGACCTACGCGCTGAAGGACGCGGTCCAGGCGCACCGCGATCTTGAATCCCGCAAGACCACCGGGCAGACGGTACTCATTCCCTAGCCTGTGGCCGTGCCGCTCAAGCTCGATCCGCAATCCCTCGGCCGCCGCGCCGAGGCGATGCTGTTCGAGCTCGCGGCGATTTCCGCCGAGCCCGCGCGGCTCGTGCGGCTTTATCTTTCGCCCGAATACCGGCGCGCGGCGGATCTCGTCGCCCGCTGGATGCGGGAAGCGGGCGCGGAAGTTTTCGAGGACGCGCTCGGCAATGTGCGCGGTCGCCTCGGCCCGGCGCCGCGGCTTCTCATCGGCTCGCATATCGAAACGGTGATCGACGCCGGCCGCTATGACGGGCCGCTCGGCGTGGTGGCGGCGATCCTCGCCGTTGACGCGTTCGCCCGCGCCAACGCGAAGCCCGCTTTCGGCATCGAGCTGGTCGCCTTCGGCGACGAGGAGGCCTCGCGCTTTCCCACGACGCTGTCGACCTCGGCCGCGCTCGCCGGGCATTTCGACAAAAACACGCTCAACCTCAAGGACAGCGCCGGCGTCACTTACGCCGAAGCGTTACGCGCCTATGGCAAGAATCCCGATGACGTCGCCAGCGTCGCGCTTACGCCAGGAGAGGCGTCGGCCTATGTCGAGTTGCACATCGAGCAGGGACCGGTCCTGGAGGCGGAAAACCAGCCCCTCGGCATCGTCACGGCCATGGCCGGTCAGACGCGGCTTTCGATCGAGGTGAAAGGCGAGGCGGGCCACGCCGGCACGGTGCCGATGAATTTGCGCCGCGACGCGCTCGCCGGTGCGGCGGAAATGACGCTCGCGGCGGAGAACATCGCGCGCGGCGGCATGGTCGCGACGGTCGGTATAATCGAAGCGAAGCCGGGAGCGGTGAACATCATCCCGGGCACGGCGCGCTTCACCATCGATCTTCGCGACGCCTCGGATACCGCTCGCAAGAAGGCGATCGCCGATTTCCGGACTGAGTGCGGGAAAATCGCCGCCCGCCGCAAACTCGCGGCGAGCTTCACGCTCATTCACGAAATTCCGACGACGCCTTGCGATCCGCGCCTGCAGGATCAGCTGGCGAGCGCGATCGAAGCGGTCGGCGGCAAGCCGATCCGCATGCCCTCGGGCGCCGGCCACGACGGCATGTCGATGGCCAAGCTCTGCCCGATCGCGATGATGTTCGTGCGCTGCAAGGGCGGCGTCAGCCACAACCCGGCGGAATATGCGAGCCCGCATGACATGGGGCTGGCGGTGGCGGCGCTCGTGCGGTTCGTCGAAAACTTCAAGCCGCCGCGATAGGGGCGAAGATGGACGCCTGGTATCCGCAGCTCATCGCGCTTCTGCAAATCGTCATCATCGATGTGGTACTCGCCGGCGACAACGCGGTCGTGGTCGGCATGGCGGCTTCGCGATTGTCCGTGGCGCAGCGCAAGCGGGTGATTTTCTGGGGCGTGGTCGGCGCCGTTCTGCTGCGCATTGCCTTCGCGGTGATCGCGACCGAATTGCTCGCGATCGTCGGCCTCACGCTCGCCGGCGGCATTTTGCTCTTGTGGGTGTGCTGGAAAATGTACCGCGAGGTCGTGCGGCCGAAGGCGCCGCACGGCGCGAAGCCGCCCAAGGCCGGTTTCTGGAACGCGCTCACGCAGATCATCGTCGCCGACGTGTCGATGTCCCTCGACAACGTGTTGGCGGTCGCGGGCGCGGCGAAGGGGCATATCCCGGTGCTGGTGATCGGGCTTTCGCTTTCGGTGCTCCTGATGGGCGTGGTGGCGAACTGGATCGCGCGGCTCCTCGACCGTCACGGCTGGATCGCCTGGATCGGGCTCGTGGTGATCCTGCAAGTCGCGATCGAGATGATCTGGAACGGCTCGCACGAAGTGGTTTGCCAGTTTGTGCCGAAGTCGATTTGCGAGGACGGCTTCCTCGCGACGATGAAGAGTTTGCTCGGACTGCGTTGATCGCGACGCCGGTTCAAGCCGCCTTCCGTTTTTGCGTGTCCAGTTGACAGAGCATGTCGGAATGGATGTTGAGGCCGATATTGGTGAGATTGTAGAGGTGCTCGCTCGCGACAAGCCAGACGATCTCGCAGATTTCGCGTTCGGAGTAGAAGCGGGCCAAGCGGGCAAACGTATCCGCATCCATCTTCTTCTCCCTCGTTAGCTTCGTCGCATAGTCGAGCGCCGCGCGTTCGGCGTCGGTGAACAGGCTGCTGGTCTTGTATTGATCGAGCGCGTTGAACTTGGCCTCGTTCATCGACTCTTTGATGGCGGCCCATCGCTGGAGATCGATGCAGAACTCGCAAACATTGATGCGCGCCACTTGCTGGCGGATGAGCATGATGGTTTCGCGGGGAAGCGTGAGCTTCTTGTCGAGCCGGGCGATTTTTCCGTAGAAGCTCATGAACGCGAGCGGCATCCGCGCGGAGAAAACCTTCAGCGGCATGAACACCTTGCCGAACTGCCGCTGTATCATGGCGAACATCAGCTTCAGGGCGAGGCCGCGAGGTCTTTCGATCGGCGGAAGAAAAGTATCCGCCGGGGATTCGAGGTTGCCGGTTTTAAGGGCAGATTTCATGCTCGCACCTCTCACTTCAGCCCCGCCACCACGCTTTCCAGCTGGCCGATGAACCGCTGCCAGCCATGCTTGGCGCCCTGGTAGGCCTGCTGCTGATCCGGACGAAAGCCCAACTGCTCCATGCGCAAATGGGTTCCCGTGCGCGTAGGAGTGAGGGTCCAGGTGACGACACTTTCGAGACCATAGGCCGCCCACGTGTAAGTCAGCGTTTTGTTCGGCTCGACCGCCAGGACCTGACAGTCGACGGCGCCCCAGTCCGCGCGCAGGTTGAAACGGTGGTCGACGACGGGCTTGAAGTCGTTCTTCATGAGCCACTCCTCGATCAGGTGTGGTTGGGTGAGCGCGCGCCAGATTTTTTCCGGCGCATGAGGTATCTCGCGTTCGACGACGACGGAGCGCGTTTCGGTCGCGGGATCGGTCATTGATCCATCCTTTTGAGCAGGTCTTCGAGATGGTCGAATCGGCTTTGCCAGAACGCGCCGTAGAAACTCATCCAGTTGATGAGCGGCACGAGGCCTCGCGGCCGCGCGCGGTAATGGGTCTCGCGGCCCGCGCGCCGGTCGCGCACGAGGCCCGCGAGCTTGAGGACGCCGAGATGCTTCGATACCGCCGGCTGTGACACGCCGGAGCGGTCGGTCAGCATGCGCACGGTCTGCTCGCCGCCGCGGCAAAGCCGCTCGAAAATGGCGCGGCGCGTGGGGTCGGCGAGGGTCTTGAACAGGGCATCGGGAGCGGCGCGCATGGAACCTATAGCTCCGTGGTTATGAATTATATCAATAACCTGCCGGTTATGTATCAGTCAAGCGACAATCAGAGGATCGAGACGGAACGAATGCCGGGCGGGCTGTTTCACGCCGTCCACATTTGACTTTGCATGCCGGCCGTCCGCCGGGTAGTATGGGGAGTTCCTGCAATTCTGGATGGGTTGCCGATGAAGAAGCGACTGATTGCGGCCGCGGCGTTTTCGCTCCTGCTGGGTTCGGCGGGCGCGCAGGCGGGCGTGAATTTGCTTCAGAACGGCGGGTTCGAAGATCCGGCGATCGCGACCTGGTACCAGAACTACGGCGCGCACACGAACGATCCATGGTCGGGCCCCTCCTTTCCCGGCTGGTCGGTTGTCGGCAACAACGTCGACATCGTAAGCGCCTCGTTTAGCCCCGGCGGCGCGCCGGCCTATCAGGGCACGCAGTTTCTTGATCTTGTGGGCTATGGCAGCACCGGCGACATCCTGCAGACCTTCAACACGCAGGCCGGCAAGACCTATGCGCTGAGCTTTGCTTACGGCAACAATCCGTGGAGCACGTCGACGGCCGCTGCCGCGTTCGATGTTCTCGGCAATTCCGGCTTGCTGGCCGGAACCATCACCCATTCCGGCTCGACCACCGGCAACATCAACTGGGTGGTTTACACCGGCACCTTCGTCGCGGATTCCAGCAGCACGACGCTTCGCTTTGACAACACCATCGGCGGCGGCAGCGGCGGCGTGCTGCTCGATGCCGTGTCCGTCTCGGCCGTGCCCGAACTTTCGACTTGGGCGATGATGCTGATCGGTTTCGCCGGCATGGGCTTCGTCGCCTATTGGCGGGCGAGGAAGAGCGCTGCGCCGGCGTAATTATCCGCCGATTCCGCTTTACGGAAATACCTGCGAAGCGCCGCCAAACGTATGGCGATGAAACCGGACCTGCCTCCTTACGGCAATGGCACGCTGCCGCCGGGCATTCGCTCGCGCGTGATCGAAAACGTCAACGGCCTTGCCGTGCATATGCTCGAAGCCGGCTTCGAGGGCGCGAGGCGGCCGGTCCTTATTCTCATGCACGGATTTCCGGAGCTCGCCTACAGCTGGCGGAAAGTCATGCTGCCGCTCGCCGCCGCCGGCTATCACGTGATCGCGCCCGACATGCGCGGCTACGGGCGGACCACTGGCTGGGACGGCGCCTATGACGCCGATCCCGATCCATTCCGCATGCTCAACATGGTCCGCGACGCGATCGCGCTGACGCTCGCGCTCGGCCATCGCGAGGTCGCCTCCGTCATCGGGCACGATGCCGGCGCGCCGGTCGCGGCGTGGTGCGCGCTCGTGCGGCCCGACATGTTTCGCTCGGTGGTGATGATGAGCGCGCCGTTCGACGGCGTGCCCGGCCTGCCGTTCAATACCGCGAACGGCGCGCCGTTGCCGCGCCGGCCCATGACCGACGATGAATTCGATGCCGAGCTCGCCGCACTTCCGCGGCCGCGAAAATACTACATGAATTACCAGCGCACGCGCGAAGCCAACGGCAACATGCTGCACGCGCCGCAGGGCCTGCACGATTTCTTCCGCGGCTATTATCACTACAAGAGCGCCGATTGGAAAGAGAACAAGCCGCATCCGCTGAAGGCGCGCACCGCCGAGGAGCTCGCGCAAATGCCGACCTACTACGTGATGGACAAGGACAAGGGCATGGCCGAAACGGCGGCGCAAGGGATGCCGTCGGCGGAGGAGATCGCCGCGTGTAAATGGCTCACCGACGCCGAAGTCGATGTTTAAGTCACCGAATATTCGCGCACGGAGTTCACCGGCGCGCTGCAAGGCTATCGCGTACGGCGCGGCACTGATCCGAAGAGCCTTGCCGAAATGCAGACCTTCTCCGGCCGCACCATCGACGTGCCGTCATGCTACATCGCCGGCAAGGCCGATTGGGGCACCTGGCAGTTTCCGGGAGCGGCGGAAAAGATGCAGACCAAGGCCTGCACCAAAATGACCGGCTTTCATCTGGTGGAAGGCGCCGGCCACTGGGTGCAGCAGGAGCAGCCGGAGGAAGTCTGCCGTCTGCTGATCGAGTTTTTGCGGAACCAACCCTGAGAGAGCAGTCATGAGCGCAGCCGAGAACAAGAAACTGATGCGGCAGATTTTCGCCGAGCTGGAAAAGGGGAATGGCAAACCGTTCGTCGAGGCCATGGCCGACGATTTCAGCTGGACGATCACCGGCAACGGCGCCTGGTCGAAAAAGTATGCGGGAAAACAAGCCGTTCTCAACGAGCTGATGAAGCCGCTCTTTTCGCAATTCGCGGGCAAATACACGAACCACGCCGAGCGCTTCATCGCCGAGGACGATTTCGTCGTCGTCGAATGCCGCGGCGATGTGATGACGAAAACGGGCAAGCCCTACAACAACAGCTATTGTTATGTGTGCCGTCTCCAGGACGGCAAGCTCCGCGAGCTCACCGAATATCTCGATACCGCGCTTGTCGCCGAAGCGCTGGCGCCGCCGTCCGCCGCGTAAGGGCAGCGCCGCGATCACACGCGCGTGATTTTCGCGCGCGCCGGCGCTCACGCGATCTTGCTTCGCGCGCCACAAAAGCGCTGCCTATCTACCGGCAGGTTGAAGCCGAGAATCGGGAGCGATCCATGGCCGCAGAACAAACTCCTCAGGAATGCCTTGCCAAAGGCGCGCTTTTGCTTGTGCTCGCGAGTTGCATCCTGGCGAGCGCGCTCGGCGCCCCGTCCAAATCCGTCGCCGAAGAGACGCGCCGTGTTCCGCCTTTGGCGCTTGCCGAACCAACGCCCGCCAATACCGGCACCGAAGTCGCGGTGCTCGCCGGCGGATGCTTCTGGGGCGTGCAGGGCGTCTTTCAGCATGTCGACGGCGTCGTGAGCGCCGTCTCCGGCTATGCCGGCGGCGGCGAGAGCACCGCCCGCTACCAGATCGTCGGCAGCGGCATGACCGGCCACGCCGAATCCGTCCGTGTGACCTACGATCCCAAGCGCATCAGCTACGGAAAAATCCTGCAGATTTATTTCTCGGTCGCCCACGACCCCACCGAGTTGAACCGCCAGGGACCCGACTACGGCCCGCAATATCGCTCGGCGATCTTCCCCGTGAATGGCGAGCAGGCGAGGGTGGCGAAAGCCTATATCGATCAGCTCAACCAGGCGCACGTCTTCCATGCGGCGGTCGTCACCACCATCGAGCCGGATAAATCCTTCTTTCCGGCCGAGGACTACCATCAGGATTACCTGACGCTGCACCCGAGCCAGCCTTACATCGTTCGCAACGATCTGCCGAAGGTCGAGGAGCTGAAGCGCCAGTTTCCCGATTACTACCGGGCGGAGCCGGTACTGGTAGCGGGCGGAAATTCCAAAAGCTGATCAGAAACCGACGACCGTGCCGTATAGATCATAAGCGTCGGCGCGCTCGACCTTCACCGTCGCGATTTCGCCGACCTTGAGCGGCCGGTGGGCGCGCACGTGCACGACGCCGTCGATTTCCGGCGCGTCGCCGCGCGACCGCCCGGTCGCCGAGCCGTTCTCGATCTTGTCGATGATCACGGGCTCGCGATTGCCGACTTTCCGCTTGAGCTTCTTCGCGCTGATTGCCTGTTGCGTCTGCATGAAACGGCGGTAGCGCTCGGCCTTCACTTCGTCAGGCACGGGCAGCGCAATGTCGTTCGCCGCCGCCCCGCGCACCGGCTCGTATTGGAAGCAGCCGACGCGGTCGAGCTTCGCTTCCTCGAGGAAGGCGAGAAGCTCGGAAAATTCATCCTCGCTTTCGCCGGGAAAGCCGACGATGAAGGTCGAGCGCAATGTGAGCTCCGGACAAATCTCGCGCCAATGCGCGATGCGGGCGAGCGTCTTTTCTTGCGCCGCCGGCCGTTTCATGCGCTTCAACACCGCGGGGCTGCCGTGCTGAAAGGGAATGTCGAGATAGGGAAGGAGTTTTCCCTCGGCCATCAGCGGGATCACCGCATCGACGTGCGGGTAGGGATAGACGTAATGCAGCCGCACCCACACGCCCAATTCCACCAGCGCCGCCGATAGATCCGTGAAGCGCGCGGGAATCTCGCGGCCGCGCCATTCGCTCGGCGCGTATTTGATGTCGACGCCGTAAGCGGAGGTGTCCTGCGAAATCACCAGGAGTTCCTTTACGCCCGCCTTCACCAGGCGTTCGGCTTCACGCATCACGTCGGCAAGAGGGCGCGAGACGAGATCGCCGCGCAGCCTCGGAATGATGCAGAACGAGCAGCGGTTGTTGCAGCCCTCGGAAATCTTCAGATACGCGTAGTGCCGCGGCGTGAGCTTGATGCCTTGCTCGGGCACGAGATCGAGGAACGGATCATGCTTCGGCGGCGCGGCCTCGTGCACGGCCGCCACCACCGCCTCATATTGCTGCGGGCCGGTGATCGCCAGGACATTCGGATGCACGGCGCGGATTTCCTCCGGCTCGGCGCCCATGCAGCCGGTCACGATCACGCGGCCGTTCTCGGTGAGCGCCGCCCCGATCGCAGCGAGGCTCTCGGCCTTGGCGCTGTCGAGGAATCCGCAGGTGTTGACCACGACGACGTCGGCGCCCGCGTGTTCGCGCGCAAGCTCATAACCCTCGGCGCGGAGCCGGGTCACGATGCGCTCGGAATCGACAAGCGCTTTCGGGCAGCCGAGCGAGACAAAACCGACCTTGGGAGCGCGCGTGTCGTTCATAGCTGCATCTAATCGCCGATCTCGGGTAAACCCGAGACATCCAGTTACCGATCTCGAGTAAACCCGAGCTCGGTGCGGAATATCCGGATTGCGGCGGCGTTCTACACCATTACCGCCACCCGGCCCACGCTTGATTGAGGCGCGTGTGCCCTTCGACTATCGTCAGCACCAACAATAAGGCAGCCGGAAGGAACGCTCATGTTCGTGCGCCGCTTCGCCGCGTTATTCGCGGTCATCGCCTTGCTGGCGGCCACGGCGCCGGCGCGCGCGCAAACCTATCCCGCGCGCTCGGTCACCGTCATCATTCCGTTCCCCGCCGGCGGCTCCGCCGACACGCTCGCGCGCTTGATCGGCCAATACCTTACCGAGCGCCTCGGCCAGAGCTTCGTGGTCGAGAACAAGCCGGGCGCCGGCGGCAATCTCGGCACCGACTTCGTCGCCAAGGCCAACTCCGACGGCTACACGCTGCTCCTGACGCCGAGTTCGATTGCGATCGCGCCGAGCCTCTACGCCAAGCTTCCCTTCGATCCGATCAAGGATTTCGTGCCGGTGACGCTGATCGGCTCGATCCCGATGGTCGTCGTGGTGAATCCGGATTTTCCGGCGAAGACCATTCAGGAGCTGATCGCGCTCGCCAAGGCCAAGCCCGGCGAGATCACGTACGCCTCCGCCGGCAACGGCTCGACCAACCACCTCGCGGTGGAGCTCTTCAAGAGCATGACCGGCACCGACATGCTGCACATTCCCTATCGCGGCAATCCGCTTGCGATCGTCGACGTGATCGCCGGCCGCGTGCCGGTGTTTTTCGATTTCGTGCTCACGGGCCTGCCGCATATCCGCGAGGGCAAGGTGAGGGCGCTGGCCGTCACCGGCTTGCATCGTTCGCCGGTGTTGCCGGACGTGCCGACCGTGGCGGAATCGGGCGTGCCGAATTTCGAGGCTTCCACCTGGTTCGCGGTCTACGCGCCCGCCGGCACCAAGCCCGAAATCGTCGCCAAGCTGAATACGGAAATCCTCGCCGTGCTCGCCATGCCCGCGATTCGCGAACGGCTTGCGGGCCTCGGGGTCGACCTCATCGCGCAAGGCCCCGACGCGCTTGCGGCGCTGACCAAGAGCGACCTCGAGAAATGGGGGCCGATCGTGAAGAAGGCGGGCGTAAAGCTCGATTAGAGCGCACTAGCAGGTTGTAAAACCTCGGCTTTGGCGCTGCGGATTCTCATCCACTGTGGCCTGGAAGCCACAGCCGTCTGCGGCATTCTGGCTTAGAGTGTCGCCAAGGCAAGATTTGATTTTTTCAGGTCATTGCCGGTTGGGGGCGTCTTTTGAACAGGCGACTTGTCGTAGCCGCCGCGTTTCTTGCTGTGCTGGCGGCGGTCAATTTCGCTGGCGCCTCGAGCGCGTTCGCGCAAGCCGGCATCTATAACTGGACCGGCTTTTACGCCGGTCTGCATGCCGGCGGCGCCTGGAGCGAGACCAAGGGCGCCGATTCTTTCGATATTCCGGCCGAGATCACGAAGCAAAATATGAGTGGCGCCTTCGGCGGCGCACAGGCCGGCTACAATTATCAATTCGGCCGCGTCGTCTGGGGCGCCGAGTTTTCGGGATCCTACGGCCAGATCAACGGCGCTGGCGATTGTTTCGTCAACGCGTCCTTTCTGCTGTTTCCCGGCGAAAGCCTGAACTGCCATTCGCGCCAGGATTGGAGCCTGCAGCTTCTCACCAAGCTCGGCTATGCGCTCGGCGACGGCCGGTTCTTGCCCTATGTCACCGGCGGCGTGGTGCTGTCGCGGCTTTCCGTCAAGAAAGACGATTTGAATGCTCCGGGCCCATTCCCGACGACGACCTGGGGCGGGGTGCACATGCAGCCGGGCGCCGGCCTCGGCGCTGGATTCCAGTACGCGCTGGGGAACGGCTTTTCGCTCGGCATCGAATATCTCTACGTGTCGTTCCTCAATCAGGGTCACACCAGCATCGTCACAGCCTGCGGATGCATCGAGATTACCGACCAGAACCTCTCCACGCAGTCGGTGCGCTTGGTGCTGAACTACACCTTCGGCAGCGCCCAGCCGGTGAGCGCGAACACGGCGGCGATCCCCGGCCACGCGACGAGCGGCATTTACGACTGGACCGGCTTTTACATCGGCGGCCATGGCGGCGGTGCCTGGGCGAGCCGGTCCGGCTCCGTCAACAATGGCGGCTTTTTCGACCTGACCGAGCAGAACATGCACGGCGCGCTCGGCGGCGCGCAGCTTGGCTACAATCACCAGTTCGGGCACGTCGTGCTCGGCGCCGAGCTTTCCGGCTCGTGGGGCAAGCTCGACAACACCAATTTCTGCTTCCAGACGAGCGCGCTTTCTCCCGGCGAAACGGCGAGTTGCCGTGCCACGCAGAATTGGTCGACGCAATTCCTCACCCGTCTCGGTTACGCCTTCGATGACGGACGGCTCTTGCCTTACGTGGTGGGCGGCGTCGCGATCGCGCACATGAACCTCAGTCTTAGCGACTCGTTCCTTGGCAATACTGTCGCGTGGGGCACCGACAGAACCCTCACCGGCGCCGTATTCGGTGCCGGCGTGCAATATGCGCTCGGCAACGGCTATTCGTTCGGCCTCGAATATCTCTACACGCGCTACGGCTCGCAGGATTTCAGCAGCATCACGACCTTCAACGGCATTCCCTTCAGCGTGTCCGCTGACCGCAGCGACCTCACGACCCAGACGCTGCGCGCGGTCGTGAATTACAAGTTCGGCGACGATTCCATCAGCGCGCGCGAGCGCGCCACCAAGCGCTTCTATAACTGGACGGGCTTCTATGTCGGCGCCCATGTCGGCGACGGATGGGGAAGCGCGAGAGGATTCGACGAGATCGCGGTGCCGCCTTTGGGCGACGTCAGCGCGCAGCCGCTCCGCGGCGCCTTCGGCGGCGGCCAGATCGGCTATAATCACCAATTCGGCCGTGTCGTGCTCGGCACGGAATTTTCGGCATCCCTCGGCGGCCCGAGCGGCCGGCAGGACTGCTTCGAGACCGCGGCTATCATCGTCGGCGACAATTTCAGCTGCCACGTCAAACAACAATGGTCGGGCCAGTTCCTGACCCGGCTCGGCTATGCCTTCGATGACGGCCGTATGCTGCCCTACATCCTCGGCGGCGTCTCGTTTGCGCGGTTCCAGGCCACGCACGAAATCTCGGATCCGATACTGCTGATTTCCGCGTCGTGGGGCGATACCCACACGCATGTCAGTCCCGCCATAGGGGCCGGCTTCCAATATGCCTTGATGAACGACTGGTCCTTCGGCTTCGAATATCTCTACACGCCCTACGGCACGCAGCGTTATGCGTCGGACGTGATGGGGCCGCTTGCGCCGGCACCCGGCTTTCCGGGCGCGTTCACGCAGAACATCTCGGCGCAATCACTTCGCCTGGTGTTGAACTACAAGTTCGACGGTATGAATTTCGGCCGCTGACTACTGCGCCGGTGCGGCCTTCGGTGCGCTTTTTTCCGCCGCCGTGCGCGCCGCCGGCGTATGCTTGCAGGGATAGATCGAGCGCAGCGCCGCGGCGATGACGCGGCCTGCCGGCAGGCTGTGAATGTCGGGACGCAGCGTCGCCCATTTGCGCACGCGCTCGGTCACGGTCGAGAAGTAGATCTCTGACGGAATGCAGAGTTCGGAATCCGGCAGTTTTTCGCCGATGCCGCGCACGATATCCATGCAATTATCGTAGTTGCTGGCGCAATTGCCGAGGAAGTCGACCGTCTTCGGTCCTTTTTCATCGCCGGGGAAAGGCGGGATCGACGCTGTCGGCGCCATCCGGCGGCCAAGTTGGACGTCGCCTTCGTCCTTCTCTTGCTTCGCGCCGGGCGCCGAAGCCTGCTTCTTCTGAGCCTGTTCCTTTTCCGCCGCCTTTTCCTTGGCGGCTTTCTCGGCGGCCGCCTTTTCGGCCGCGGCCTTTTCCTTGGCCTCCTTGGCTGCTTCCTTCGCCGCTTCCTTGGCGGCCTTTTCGGCCGCGGCTTTTTCAGCGGCGGTCTTTTGCTTTGCCTCAATCGCCCCCCTTGTCTGATCAACTGCGGGAGGCGGCGGAGGCGGGGGTGCGACCTGAACGGGAGCCGGAGCCGCGGTCTCGGGCAGCGGGTCGTATTCGGAGTTTTGCGCCTGCGCAGCCGCAACCGTTACGGCCGAAGCCGCAAGCACTGCGAGCATCCATTTTGCGCGACCGGCCATTTCGATCCCTCGCAGCAGCTTCGCCGCAATTCCTGGCGGACGGGGTGGGATTCGAACCCACGAAAGGCTTGCACCTTTGGCGGTTTTCAAGACCGCTGCCTTAAACCACTCGGCCACCCGTCCAAGCCGACCTTTGCGAGAAGAAGGCAGTCAATGCAAGCGACAGGGTGGAAGGCGTCCCGCGAAGCGAGCCATTAACCACATTCGTGCGCGGGTCGTATTTCCGCCCCAGTCGAAAGGCGTTCTAGCGCTATAAATGCGGCAACTCCGGGTCATTCGCCCGGATGCGGCTTCGCCAAAGGAAGAATGTCGCGGGGCGCGCCCCGGGTGGGCGCGCGTGATAATGTTTTCGGGGGCGTGAAAGAGTCGGTCGGGGAGTGATGGGGCGTCGGGGGACAAGCACGGAGCGTTGCGCGTCGCGTGAACCGGCGCCGTTGTTCCGTCTTTCATTTGCGGCGATTGCCTGCCTCTTCCTCGCCAACTGCGCTTCCTCCGATCAATTCGCGCGCCAGGTCGACCCGCGTTACGGCGTCTCCTCAAGCCCGCGCGTTGTCGAGGAAGGCAAGCCCATCCCCAAGGGCGGCGGCGTCTATCGCGTGGGCAAGCCCTATCAGGTCGCGGGCCGCATGTACGTGCCCGAGCACGATGAAAGCTACAGCGCCGAAGGCATCGCCTCCTGGTACGGCTCGGATTTCCATGGCCGGCTCACGGCCAATGGCGAAGTTTATGACAAGGAAGCGATTTCCGCCGCGCACCCGACGCTGCCGCTGCCGTGTTACGCGCGCGTGACCAACCTCGCCAATGGCCGCTCGATCATCGTGCGCGTCAATGACCGCGGCCCCTATGCCAAGGACCGCGTCATCGATCTCTCATCAAAGACCGCGGAACTCCTCGGATACAAAGGCGTTGGGCTTGCGCGCGTGCGGGTGGAATATGCGGGGCCCGCGCCGCTTGAAGGCACCGACGATCGCATGCTGCTCGCAACACTTCGCTCCGATGGAAGGGCGGCGCCCGCGCCCTCGGTCCTTCTTGCTTCGAATTCGTCCTACCTGCCTGCGTCCGCCTCGTCGGCGAATTACCTCCGGCGCGGCAACGCGGCGCCAATCCCGCCCGACCGGCCGTTTGAACTGGGCGATCCGGATCCGCGTTCCGTCAACCAGACGGCCCGGCAAGCAGCCGCGAACTCGCCCTGGCAGTCCGCGGGCTTCGCGAATACGCCGCCGCCCGCGAACGCTTCGAGCTATGCCGCGGGCTTCGTCTCCGGCCGCGGCCTTTACTGAGACGTTACCGCTCTCCATCGGGAAAGCCGTTGATTGCATGCCGGGCCGCTTGTAAGCAGGCGCGGGGCGCGCGCACGCACGATTGTTGCAAAACAGGAGTTTGCCTTGCGGATGTTTCGCCGAGTGAAGCGCCCGGCGCGGTTTCGGTGGATAGTTGAACTATTCACCGTAACCATATTGATTCTAATACCGAAAATCGTTTTCGCCCAGGGCCATGCGGCGACCGCCGCGCCGGCGATTTCCGCCAGCCACGCGATCCTCATCGATTACGAGAATGGCAGCATCCTCTACGAAAAAGCGGCCGACACGCCCTTTCCGCCCGCGAGCCTCACCAAGCTCATGACCATGGAGCTTGTCTTCCAGGCGCTCAACGAGCGCAATCTTTCCCTCGACCAGCAACTGCTGATCAGCCCCTATGCGTGGAAGCATGGCGGCGCCCCGTCCGGCGGCTCCACGATGTTCGCCTCGATCAACAGCAAGGTGAAGGTCGAGGACCTGATTCAGGGCGTCGTCGTGGTTTCCGGCAACGATGCCGCCATTGCCTTTGCTGAAGCGCTCGATGGCAACGAGACGCTGTTCGGCCAGCACATGACCAAGCGCGCGCGCGAGCTTGGCCTCAGCAGCGCGAACTTCAAGAATGCGACCGGCCTTTACGATCCCGGTCACAACATCTCGGCGCGTGACCTCGCGCGCCTCACCGCCCATATCATCCGCGAATATCCGGATTATTTTCCCTATTACAGCCAGCGCGATTTCACCTGGAACAAGATCAAGCAGCAGAATCGTAACCCGCTGCTCGACATGAACATCGGCGCCGACGGCATGAAGACCGGCTACGTGAAGGAGTCGGGCTACAACATCGTGGGCACGGCCGTGCAGAACGACGTCCGCCTGATCGTGGTGGTGGAGGGCTCCCCCAACATGAAGGACCGCGGCGAAGATGCCCGCAAGCTCCTCGATTGGGGCTTCAAGAACTTCGAGCCGCATCCCCTCGTGAAGGAGGGGGCGGTGGTCGCCGAAGCCTCGGTGTTTGGCGGCGACCGCGGCCATGTGCCGCTCGTGACCAAGCAGGCACTGCGCGTGTTCCTGCCGAAAGGCGCCTCCGACCGCATGCTCGTGCGCGCGGTCTATAACGGCCCGCTGCGGGCGCCCGTTTCCAAGGGCGCCGAAGTCGCGCGGCTGAAAGCCTGGCGCGGCGATCGCCTCGTGCTCGATGCCCCCCTATATGCCGGCGATAGCGTCGGGCCGGGCGGCCTCTTCCGGCGGGCGATCGATGGGGTCTATGAACTCACCGTCGATCTTGTCCGCACGGCCTTTTCCAAATTCAAGCGAACGTAAAATGCGATCCATGACCACCACCGGCCGGTTCATCACGTTCGAAGGCGGCGAAGGCGCCGGCAAAACGACGCAGGTGCGCCGGCTTGCCGAGCGGCTGCGGCTCCTCGGCCGCGAGGTGGTGGAGACGCGCGAGCCCGGCGGTTCGCCGGGCGCGGAAGCCTTGCGCCACATCCTGCTGCAAGGCTTCGCCAAGCCGTTCGGCACCGAGGCCGAGGCCATGCTCTTCGCCGCCGCCCGCGACGATCACATGGTGACGACGATCCGCCCGGCGCTTGCGCGCGGCGCCTGGGTGCTTTGCGACCGCTTCATCGATTCAACCCGCGTCTATCAAGGCTCGCTCGGCAACGTGGATCAGCGGCTCATCCGCGAGCTTGAGCGGGTCGTGGTCGGCGCCGAAATGCCGGATCTCACGCTCGTGCTCGACCTGCCGCCGGAAGCTGGGCTTAAGCGCGTGCGCGAACGCGGCGAGGCCACCAACCGTTTCGAGGCGGAGAAGCTCGAATTCCACAGCCAGCTGCGCGCGGCCTATCGCGAGATCGCCGAGCGCGAGCCTGAGCGCTGCGTGCTCATCGATGCCGGCGCCAATCCCGATGTCGTCAGCGCCCGCATCTGGATGGCGGTGCAGGAGCGCCTGTTGCGCCCGTTGCGCGAAGGGCAGGCGCCGCGAGCAACCGGGTGAGCGAGCGCGAAGAAGGCGACCGGCTTGCCGGCTGCCCGCATCCCCGCCAGCAAACCAAGCTTTTCGGCCATGCGGCGGCCGAGGCCGAAATCCTCGCCGCCTGGAATGGCGGCCGCCTGCCGCATGCGCTGCTCCTCGGCGGACCGGAAGGCATCGGCAAGGCGACGCTCGCCTATCGCATTGCGCGCTTTCTCCTCTCAATGCCGAAGCCGGGAGCCAAAAGCCTCGAAATACCCGCCGACCATCCGGCGAGCCGCCAGGTCGCGGCACTCTCGCATCCGGACCTCATCGCGCTGCGGCGGATCGCCAGCGAAGAGGGCAAGAGGCCGCCGAGCGAAATTTCGGTCGAGGAGGTGCGGCGGGCAATCTCGTTCTTCGGCTCGACCGCGGCCATGGGCGGCTGGCGCATCGCGATCGTCGACTCCGTCGACGAATTGAATGCGAGCGGCGCCAATGCGCTCCTGAAAGTGCTGGAAGAGCCGCCGCAGCATTCGCTGTTTGTCCTGATTTCGCACACGCCGGGCCGGCTGATCGCCACCATTCGCTCGCGCTGCCGGAAATTGTCGCTGCGTCCGCTCACCGAGGCCGACGTGGTCAAGGCGATCGATTCGATCGCCGATGAAATTCCCGGTCTTTCGCGCGGTGAAATCAAGGAAGCCGCGGCCGCCTCCGGCGGCAGCGTGCGCCGGGCGCTCGCGCTTTTGTCGGGCGAGGGGCTCGAGGTGCGCCATCTCACTGCCGAGTTGCTCGCGAAACTCCCGGCGGTCGATGGGGAAGCGTTGCACAAGCTTGGCGACAAGCTTTACGGCGGCGATTCGCTTTACGTTTTCGCCGAGGCGGTGGAAGACTGGCTCGCGCTCGCGGCGACAGAGAAGGGGGCCGCGCCCGCGCGCCTTGCGCGTTTCGCCCAGACATGGGAAAACGTGCGCCGCGCCGCGGCCGAGACGGACATTTATAATCTCGACCGCAAGCCGCTGGTGTTTCAGGTCTTTTCCATGCTGGCCGAGGCGACGCGCTGACAGCGGCGCGGCGCGCCCGCCGGAGGTTTCGTCGATGGCCGCGAAGAAGAAAAACAAGAACAGATCGCGCAAGCCGCCGCCGGCCAGGAAACGGAGCGTCGCGAAGTCGCGCGTGAAGAAAACCGCGGCCAAGAAGAAGGCCGCAGCAAGGAAACCCGCCGCTCGCCCGCCGTATTTCGTCACCACCGCGATTTCCTACCCCAACGGCGCGCCGCATATCGGTCACGCTTACGAAGCGATCGCGACCGATGCGATCGCGCGTTTTGCGCGCCTCGACGGCAATGATGTTTTCTTCCTCACCGGTGTCGACGAGCACGGGTTGAAGATGACCCAGACCGCCGCCAAGGAAGACATTTCGCCGCGCGAGCTTGCCAACCGCAACGCGCCGCGCTTCCGCGAAATGTGCGACCGGCTGAATGTTTCCTACGACCGCTTCATCCGCACCACGGAACCCGCGCATTATGAATCCTCGCAGGCGATCTGGCGGAAGATGGCGGAAGCCGGCGACATTTACCTCGGCACGTATGAGGGCTGGTATTCGGTGCGCGACGAAGCGTTCTATGCCGAGTCGGAGACGCGCGTGGAAGGCGGCGTGCGCCTCGGCCCGCAGGGCACGCCGGTCGAGCGGACCAAGGAAGAAACCTATTTCTTCCGGCTTTCCGCCTACCAGAAAAAGCTGCTTGCCCATTATGCCGCGCACCCGGATTTCATCCTGCCGGAGAGCCGCCGCAACGAAGTGGTGAGCTTCGTCAAAGCGGGGCTGCAGGATCTATCGGTGTCGCGCACCACGCTCACCTGGGGCGTGCCGGTGCCGGATGCGCCCGGCCACGTGATGTATGTGTGGGTCGACGCGCTCACCAACTACATCACCGGCGTTGGCTATCCCGACGAGAAGTCCGAATTGTTTCGCCGCTTCTGGCCTGCGAATTTGCACGTGATCGGCAAGGACATCGTGCGTTTCCACGCGGTTTACTGGCCGGCTTTTCTGATGTCGGCGGGGATCGCGTTGCCGAAGCGCGTACACGGCCACGGATTTCTGTTCAACCGCGGCGAGAAAATGTCGAAATCGGTCGGCAACGTCGTCGATCCGTTCGCGCTCGCCGACGCCTATGGCGTCGATCCGCTCCGCTATTTCTTTTTACGCGAAGTGCCGTTCGGCCAGGATGGCAATTACAGCCACGAGGCGATCGTCGCGCGCACCAACGCGGATCTTGCCAACGACCTTGGCAATCTCGCCCAGCGATCGCTCTCGATGATCGCCAAGAACTGCGACGGCAAGGTGCCGGCGCCGGCAAAGCTCGCGGCCTCGGATGCAGCGATCCTCGCCGCCGCCGACGGCATCCTCGCGAAAGCGCGCGAGGCGATGAAAACGCAGCAACTGCATCAGGCGCTGAACGCGATCTGGAGCGTGGTCGCCGAGGCCAATCGCTATTTTGCCGGCGAGGCGCCGTGGGATTTGCGGAAGACCGATCCCGCGCGCTTTGCGACCGTTCTGTGGACGACCGCCGAGGTCACGCGGCAAATTTCGATTCTCGCGCAGCCCTTCGTGCCCGCGGGCGCGGCGAAACTCCTCGACCTTCTGGCGATACCCGCGAGCGCACGGGATTTTAAATTCCTCGGAAAAGCCGGCCGGCTGAAGGCGGGAACGGCGCTGCCGGCGCCACAGCCGGTGTTTCCGCGCTATGTCGAGGCGGAAGAAAAGGCGGGCTGACCATGCTCGTCGACAGCCATTGCCATCTCGATTTTCCCGAGTTTGCGCCGGAGCTTGACGCCGTGATCGCGCGCGCCCGCGCGGCCGATATCAGGCGCCTGGTGACGATCTCGACCCGCGTCGGAAAATTCCCGGCCTTGCGCGCCATCGCCGAACGCTTCGACGAGGTCTATTGCTCGGTCGGCACCCATCCGCATCACGCGGCCAAGGAACCGGATGTGACGGCCGCCGATCTCGTCGCCGCGACGAAACATCCGAAAGTGGTCGCGATCGGCGAGGCGGGGCTCGATTATCACTACGACAACAGCCCGCGCGAAGCGCAGGAAAAGGGCTTTCGCACGCACATTCAGGCGGCGCGCGAAACCGGGCTTCCGCTCGTGATCCACGCGCGCGAGGCGGACGGCGACATTGCCCGCATTCTCGAGGAGGAGAGCGCGAAGGGAAATTTTCCCTTCGTATTGCATTGCTTCACCGGCGGCGAGGATCTTGCCCGCCGCGGCGTCGCGCTCGGCGGCTACGTGTCGTTCTCGGGGATTCTCACGTTCAAGAATAGCGACGATCTGCGCAAGATCGCCGCGAGTCTTCCCGAAGACCGCATTCTGGTCGAAACCGACGCGCCGTTCCTCGCGCCGCAGCCCTATCGCGGCAAGCGCAACGAGCCCGCCTACGTCGCCGAGACCGCGCGGGTATTGGCGGAGACGCGCGGCGTTTCCATGGAAGCGATCGCCAAAACGACGAGCGCCAATTTCTTCCGTCTGTTCTCGAAGGTGGCCGCCGTCTGATGCCGCTCACCTTCACGATCCTCGGTTGCGGCTCCTCCGGCGGCGTTCCGCGGGTGGGGCAGGGCTGGGGCGCGTGCGATCCCAACAACCCGAAGAACCGCCGCCGCCGCTGCTCGCTCCTGGTCGAGAGAGCGGATGGCGGCCGCCGCACCCGGGTGCTTGTCGATACTTCGCCGGACCTTCGCGAGCAGTTGCTGGATGCCGATGTCGCGCGCCTCGACGGCGTGATCTTCACCCACGAACACGCCGATCACACCCATGGCATCGACGATTTGAGGCCGCTCGCGCTCGTGCAGCGCCGACGCATCGACGTTTACCTCGACGCGCGCACGTCGGCGTTTTTGCACCGGCGTTTCGGCTATTGCTTCAAGACGCCGGAAGGAAGTGAATATCCGCCGATCCTGCAGGAGCACCGGATGGAGGCGGGCAAGACGGTCAAAATCGAAGGCGAGGGCGGTGCGATCGAAGCGCTTCCGTTCGAGCTTCGTCACGGCAATGCGCCGGCGCTCGGCCTGCGTTTCGGCGGCCTCGCCTACACGCCCGACGTGAGCGATTTTACCGAAGAAAGCTTTGCGGCTCTGGCGGATCTGGACGTGTGGCTCATCGACGCATTGCGCGAGCGGCCGCATCCCAGTCATTTAACGGTCGAGGAAGCGCTTGGCTGGATCGCGCGCTTGCATCCGCGCCGGGCGATTCTCACCAATTTGCATACCGACCTCGACTACGAAACGCTGTCGCGCGGGCTGCCGCCAAACGTCGAGCCGGCCTATGACGGAATGAGGATCAATGTCGACTAATCGCTTGCGTCTTTTTGTCATCGCTTTCTTGAGCTTCGCCTCGGCCGCCCTTGCGCAAACGCCGCCTGAGACCAAGACCGCGCATACCATTGCCGATGTCATTCAATGGGTGCGGCGCGACGGCACGGACGCGATCATGTCGCGCGACATGGCGCATATTTTCGAATGGGGCGACGCGAACGTGATCGTGAGCCGCATGGCCTTTGCCAATCCGAACGACCATTCGAGCGTTGCCTTCGACGTCGTGCATGACCGGCCGAACGCCGTCATGATCGCGCGCAATCCCAACGAAATGATCGTCTGGCAAATGTCGGACGCGGGCAAATTGCTGAAGACGCTCTATGTCAGCAAGGCCGGCGCCACGCTCGTTGACAACGATGTCTACCTGTCCAGATGGCGCGATACGCTCAACATCTTTTTGGAATTCATCCCGCCGCCGGGCGGCGCCGGCCGCTGATTTCAGACCGGCTCGTTGAATTCGAGCGCCGTCCGCGGCGATTGCTTCCCGGCATCCGGCTCGACGTCCGCGGCGATCGGCGGCGCATTGTCGATGACACGGTTGCGCCCGCCGCGCTTGGCTTCGTAAAGCGCACTGTCGGCGACCACCAGGGCGCCGGCGAGGCTCGAGGCATCGTCGGGAACGACCGCAATCCCGACGCTGCAGCCGACGACGAAGGACAACTGGTCGGTTTCGACCGGAATCTCGAGATCGGCGCGGATCTGTTCCGCGAGCGTGCGGGCGACTTCGCGGCATTTGCCGTCGGGCAGGGGAAGGACCGCGACGAATTCGTCGCCGCCCACGCGCGCGAGCAGCCCTTGGCCGGCGATGACGGTCGCGATCCGGCGCGCGACCGCGGCGAGCACGCGATCGCCGACCGCGTGGCCATAGCTGTCATTGACCGGCTTGAAGCCGTCGAGGTCGATCGCGAGCACCGCCTGGCGGGAATGCTTGTCGTTGCCATTGCGGCCCGCGAGCTCGCGCTCAAAATAGCGCCGGTTGGGCAGGCCGGTGAGGCGGTCGAGATAGGCCAGCCGCTCGAATTCGGCGGTCATCGCGTTATAGGTCGTGGAAAGGTCGTGCAGCTCGGCGGCGACAAACACCGGAAGCTTCACCCGCAGCCCCATGCCGCCGGCCTTGAGGCGGAGGGCCGCGCCCTTCAACAGCCGCACGCCCCGCAGCACGCCAAACTCGGCCATGATTAACGCCGCCGCAATCGAAGCCGCGGCCACAAGCAAGAGGAACAAAAGATCGGAGCGGAACGCATGCTCGACCGGCATCAGCACCGTCTCGCGGTCGAGCCCGACCGCGACGAACTGGCCGTTGGGAAGCTGCTTGACGCCGAAGATGCGCTTCATGCCCGCGCGATCGGCCGCCTCGACAATGGGCGCGTTGGCGTTAACCAGCGCCGAAATGATCGCGGGTTCGTCAAAGCTCCGCGAAATCTCGCCGTCCGGGAGTTTGGGCAGATTGGCGATGACGCGCCCGTGGTCGTCCAAGACCAGCAGCAAGCCGTGGAATTTGCGGCTCGCCTCAAGCGCGATCTCGTCGAGGCGTTCGAGATCGGCGCCGAGCCCGACGACCAATTCGATCTCGCCGCGCGCGTTGAGAATCGGAAGCTCGGCGGCGATGATCGGGCGCCTGCTGATCCTGCCGATGATGATTTCGCTGGTGACGAAGTTCTTCGTCTCCAGCGCCTGCTGGAAGTGCGGGCGGTCGCCGATGGCGAGCGACTTCGAATTGGTAAACGTCCCGCACAGGCCCTTGCCGGTGCGGTCAACGACGAAAATTCCGGTCATCCAGGGTTTATCGTCCTGGCTGAGGAGAAGATACTGCACCCAGTTGAGGAATTCGTCGCACTGATCGACGCTGCCGCGGAGAACGGGCGACTGCGCGACCATTTCAAGGACGTTCCGCGCCCTTAGTGCGATGCCCGCCTGCACGGAAGCGGCATTGTTGGCGAGATCCGCCGCATGCGCGCGCGCCTGCGACAGCGCATATTCGCGCTTTGACTGCAGCCGGCTGACATAGAGCGCAAAGATCGGCATCACCGCGATCAACACGATGAGCACGAAGTGCCAGTGCAATCGCACCCGGCCAGCTCGTATGCCGCTACCTGGCATCGACACGCGTCCGCCCCCAAACCAGACCCCAAACGGGACGAACATGCCACCGTGCCTCTTTAGGAAGCACACCGGGAATGATTCAAATTTGAATCGATCGGTTTATCGGCTCTTTAACTGGCAAAACGGGGCGGGAGCCCAACGGCAAATGGGCAATACCGCACCTCGCATATTCAAGCCCGAACGCATCGGCTACAGTGCGACCTGCTCTGGGGGAAACGATGATAAAAACCTTGCTGATTTCGACATTGGCGGCCTTTGCCTTGATGGCCTCTCAGGCGGTGGCCGGGCCCGGCTGCATCAAGACCTGCATCGAACAGGAGAATAGGTGCGAAGCGCCCTGCGCCGCCGTGCGCACGGAATGCCGCAAACCGTGCGGAACCCTGGACTTCGCGTGCCGGCGTGCCTGCCGGACGGCCTACAAATCCTGCGCGGCTCCATGCGCGATCGACTACCGATCCTGTGTCGTCGCCTGCGGACGCTGAAGGAACGCGCCTTATTCGGCGTCGGGTATGCGAAGTGAAACATCGCCCTTAGATGTTCCATAATATGTCTTCTGCGAATCGATCATGTGGGCGGCCGAACCGTGTCAGCCTCGGTTCGGCGTTCCTCTTCCATCCGCACCTCGCATCCGAAAGGCGCTCATGAAGGCCGAGGCTTCCCGCGACATCGAGCAATTGCTTGCGCTCATGGCAGCGCTGCGTACGCCGGGCTCGGGCTGTCCGTGGGATCTCGAGCAGACCTTCGAGACCATCGCCCCCTACACCCTCGAGGAAGCCTACGAGGTGGCGGACGCGATTGCCCGCGGCGACCTCGCCGGCCTGAAGGACGAGCTGGGCGACCTGCTCCTGCAGGTCGTCTTTCACGCCCGCATGGCCGAGGAGCGCGGGGCGTTCGATTTCGGCGGCGTGGTTTACGCCATCACCGACAAGCTCGTGCGCCGGCATCCGCACGTGTTCGGCGGCGGCCGCGATATTGCCCCGGAGGAAGTCAAGGCGCTGTGGCAAACCATCAAGGACGAAGAGCGCGCGAAAGCCGGGAAGGCGAATGCGAGCGCTCTCGACGGCATTCCCGGCGCCCTGCCCGCCCTCAGCCGCGCCGAAAAGCTGCAGACCAAGGCCGCCCGCGTCGGCTTCGATTGGCCGAGCGTGAACGACGTCAAGGCCAAGATCGAAGAGGAAATCCGCGAACTTTCCGCCGCGATGGGCGACCGCGAGAAGGCGGCGGAGGAATTCGGCGATCTCTTGTTCGCGCTCGTCAACTTCGCCCGTCACGCCGGCGTCGACGCGGAAGCCGCCTTGCGCGCCGCCAATCGCAAATTCGAGCGCCGCTTCCATGCCGTCGAAAAAGGCCTTGCCGCGCGCGGCAGAACGCCGGCGCAGTCGAACCTCGCGGAGATGGACGCGCTCTGGGACGCCGCAAAAGCCGCCGAACGGGCGGACGGCCTCAAACGGAAGTAAGAACCGCCTGCGGAAAACGCCGGCGGACCTGCTCGACCTTCGACGGCTCGACCCGCACCGTGACCTTGAGCTCGCCGTCCCCGGCAAGCTCGCGGCCGAGCACTTCGCCCTGGCGGTGCAGCCAGCCGAGGCCGGCGCCATCGGCGGGATCGAGGGCAATGGAAAGGAGCGCGCGCTTGGCCGCAAGCCGCGCTTCGATCGCGGAGAGGAGCGCCGTCATGCCCTCGCCGGTGAGCGCCGACACCAGCACCGGTCGCGTTTCAGGCTCTTTCCGTGCGGCGATATTGGCGAGCCGCTCGCGCCCGTCGCGGTCGAGAAGATCGATCTTGTTCCAGGCCTCGATGACACGGCCGTGATCGTCGGGATCGATGCCGAGTTCGCGCAAGATCGCCGCCACGTCCTCCGCTTGCGCCTCGGTGTCCTCATGCGCGCAATCGCGCACGTGAATGATGATATCGGCCTCGGTCACCTCCTCCAGCGTCGCCCGGAAGGCCGCGATCAGCATGGTCGGCAGCTCCGAAATAAAGCCGACCGTGTCGGACACGATCGCGCGCGTGCCCGCGGGAAGATCAACGGCGCGCAGCGTCGGATCGAGGGTCGCGAACAAGAGGTCCTCGGCCCGCACCGAGGCTTTGGTCAGCGTGTTGAAGAGCGTCGACTTTCCGGCGTTGGTGTAGCCGACGAGCGCCACGATCGGATACGGCACGCGCTTGCGGTTCTCGCGGTGGAGCGCGCGCGTGCGTTTCACCCGCTCGAGTTCGCGTTCGATCTTGTCGATGCGCTCGCCGATCTGGCGGCGATCGGCCTCGATCTGCGTTTCGCCGGGGCCGCCGAGAAAGCCGAAGCCGCCGCGCTGCCGCTCGAGATGCGTCCATGAGCGCACGAGCCGGCTTTTTTGATAGTTGAGATGCGCGAGCTCCACCTGCAGCGCGCCTTCCTTGGTGCGCGCGCGCTCGCCGAAAATTTCCAGGATCAGGCCGGTGCGGTCGACGACCTTGGCGCCCCACGCCTTTTCGAGATTGCGCTGCTGCACCGGCGACAGCGCGCAATCGGCGAAAACGAGACCCGCCTCCTCGGCGCGCACGATGCCGGCGATCTCCTCGACCTTGCCTTTTCCGAGAAACGTCGCGGGCCTGATCTCGCTCAGCGGGACCGCGCCCGCGCTCGCGATGTCGAGGTCGATGGCGCGTGCGAGCCCGACCGCTTCTTCGAGCCGCGCCGCGATCCCGCGGCCCGCCTTTCGCCCGCCCGCTTTCGTCGCCCTCTTGACGAGATGCGGCACGATGACGATCGCGCGCGCGACCGCTCCCGCGGCTGCCGCGAGGCGCCCGCCTTGCCGCTTTCCGCCGGGTCCGCGGCGCGGCTCCAATCAGGCCTTGTCCAAGGCGGGCATGCCCTCATCCGCCTGCTCGAAGAGCTGGATCGGATGGCCCGGCATCACCGTGGAGATCGCATGCTTGTAAACGAGTTGAGAATGCCCATCCCGTCGCAAGAGTACGCAGAAATTGTCGAACCACGTCACCACGCCCTGCAGCTTGACCCCGTTCACCAGGAAAATGGTGAGCGGAATTTTGTTTTTGCGGACGTGATTGAGAAAGGTGTCTTGAAGGTTTTGAGCACGTTCGGCCGCCATTGCTGTTATCCTTTTTGTTCGTCGGGCGAGCGATTGTCTCGACGATCCCCGCGGATCGCCGGGCTTTCCATCAGCGGTAAAAGCCGCCGCGCGAAAGCGCCATTATTAGAAAACGGAAGCCGCGGATGCGCAAGACAAAATTCCGCCGGCGTGCCCACGGATTGCGCAAGGAGCGGATGATTTTTGGCGCTATTCCTCGATTTCAGCCACATCGTGGAACCGCGCCCGCAGCGCGCGCGCAATTGTCCCAGGCTCTCCGTCCGCCACCGAATTTCCGTCGATTTTGACCACCGGCATCACGATCTGCGTGGCGGCGGTAATGAAGGCTTCCTTCGCCTGCAAAGCTTCTTCCACGCGAAACGGCCGCTCCTCGATCCTGAGCTGCGACTGCATCGCGACCTCGAACACGACCGCCCGCGTAATGCCGCGCAGAATTCCGCGCTCGGCCGGCCGCGTGACCAGCGTTCCCTCGCGCGTGACGATCCAGGCATTGGAAGCGGAGCCCTCCGTCACCAATCCTTCGTCATCGACGAACCACGCCTCGCCCGCCCCCGCCTCCCGCGCGGCCTGGCGCGCGAGCACGTTCGGCACCAGCGCGATGGTCTTGATATCGACCCGCTCCCAGCGATTGTCGGGCACGGTGATGACCGCAATTCCCGCCGCCGCAACGCGCTCCGCCTTTTCGCGGTCGCGCGGGCGGGCGGTAACGACGAGGCTCGGCCGCGTTCCGTCCGGTGGAAATGCGTGGTCGCGCCTAGCGACGCCGCGCGTCACCTGCAAATAGAGAAGCCCGTCGCGCACGCGGTTGCGGCGGACGGTTTCCCGCAGCACGATGCCGAGCGCCCTTGGCGCCATCGGCGGCGAGATGCGCAATTCCGAAAGCGAGCGCTGAAGCCGCTCCATATGGCGGCGCTCGTCCACGATCCGTCCCTCCCGCACCTCGCAAACTTCATAGACGCCGTCGGCGAACTGGTAGCCGCGATCCTCGATATGAACGGCGGCCTGGGCGAGCGGAAGGTAGCGGCCGTTGACAAAGGCGATGCGGGACAACGATCGGCCTTTCAGTCGACGCCAAGCGCTTTCAGCTTGCGATGCAGCGCCGATCGCTCCATGCCCACGAACTCGGCGGTGCGCGAGATGTTGCCGCCGAAGCGGCTGATCTGGGCGATGAGATACTCGCGCTCGAACGCCTCGCGCGCCTCCCTGAGCGGCAGGCTCATGAGATGCTCGCCGCCGCCCATGCCGTTCGGCATGTTGGGAACGAGCGCCACCACGTCCTGCGGCAGCATGCTCGCGGTGACCGTGGCGTCGGGCGCGCCGCCGGCCAAAATGAGCAGGCGCTCGACATTGTTGCGCAATTGCCGGACGTTGCCGGGCCAGTCGTGCGATTCAAGAACCGCGAGCGCATCCGCGCCGATCTGCCGCCGTGGCAGGCCGGTGGCGACCGAAATCTGGTCAAGGAAATAGGTGACAAGCTCGGCGATGTCCTCGCGCCGCTCCGAGAGCGGCGGCACCCGGATCGGTACCACGCTCAGGCGGTGGAAGAGGTCCTCGCGGAAATTGCCGTCGGCGACTTCGGCCTCGAGGTTGCGGCCGGTGCAGGAAATGATCCGCACGTCGACATTGATGCGCGCGCTGCCGTTCACGCGTTGAAAATTCTGCTCGACCAGAACGCGCAGGATGCGGTTCTGCGTCTCCTTCGGCATGTCGGCGATTTCGTCGATGAACAGCGTGCCGCCGTCCGCTTCCTCGAGCGCGCCGACCTTGCGCAAATGGCCGTCGCCGTTTGTCTCGACGCCGAACAGTTCCATCTCCATGCGCTCGGGCGTAATGGCCGCGGCGTTGATGACGACGAACGGACCGGTCGCACGCGCGGAATTCGTATGAATCATGCGGGCGGTGATTTCCTTGCCCGTGCCCGCCGCTCCCACGATCAGGATGCGGCTGTTGGTCGGCGCCACGCGCTCGATCGTCTGCCGCAACTGATGCATGGCGGGCGAAGAGCCGACGAGCCGGTCGGCGTGCGGCGCGAGCTGCTTCAACGAGCGCACTTCGCGGCGGAGCCGCAGCGTCTCGATGGCGCGGCCCGCGACCAGAACGAGGCGGTCGGCGTTGAACGGCTTCTCGATGAAGTCGTAGGCGCCGCGTTTGATCGCCGCGACCGCGGTCTCGATCGTGCCGTGGCCGGAGATCATCACCACCGGCATGTCGGGATATTCGGTCTTGATCACATCGAGGAGCGCGAGCCCGTCGAGGCGGCTGCCTTCGAGCCAGATGTCGAGCAATACGAGATGCGGGCGGCGCGCCTGGATCGCGGCGACCGCTTCATCCGAGTTCTTGGCGGTGCGAACGGAATAACCCTCGTCTTCGAGAATGCCCGCGACGAGCTCCCGAATGTCGGCTTCGTCGTCGACGATGAGGATATCGGTTGCCATGATTTATGCCGTGAACGCCTGCTTGTTGTCCTGCGCTTGTTTTTCTTCCTTGCTTTCGGCGCGCTCGTTTTGCGGCGCGCCCTCGATCGCGAAGCTCAATCTGATCCAGGCGCCGTGGCCGCCTTCATCGACGGCGGGCGCGTCGCGCAATTCGATCCTGCCGCCGTGCTCCTCGAGAATCTTGCCGACGATGGCGAGCCCGAGCCCGGTCCCCTTCTCGCGCGTCGTGACATAGGGCTCGAGCAAGCGCTCGCGGTTTTCGCGCGGCAAGCCGATGCCATTGTCGACGACGTCGACGACGGCGAACGCGCCTTCGCGCGCGGCGTGGACGATGATGCGTCCCTTGCCTTTGCCGCCCTCGGCGGCCGGCAGCGCCTCGATCGCCTCGACCGCGTTCTTGATGATGTTGGTGAGCCCCTGCGATATCAGCCGGCGATCGAAACGCGCCTGTAGCGGCGCCGGCGGCAATTCGACCTCGAAATGGATCTCGGGATGGCCGACGCGCATGAGAAAGACGACCTGCCGCACGGTTTCGGCAAGGTCCTGTGTCTCCACCACCGGCTTAGGCGTGCGGGCGAAGGTGGAGAACTCGTCGACCATTCTGCCGATGTCGCCGACCTGGCGGATGATCGTCTGCGTGCATTGCTCGAAAATCTCGCGGTCATTGGCGAGCACTTTTCCGTATTTGCGCCTGAGCCGCTCCGCCGAAAGCTGAATGGGGGTCAGCGGATTCTTGATCTCGTGGGCGATGCGGCGCGCAACGTCGGCCCAGGCCGAGGTGCGCTGCGCCGAAACGAGCTCGGTGATGTCGTCGAGCGTGACCACATAGCCGTGCTCCGACTCGGGCGAAGATTCCGTCGTCACCCGAACGTTGATCGTGCGCTCGCGCCCTCCCCGCATGAGTTTGATCGTGCCGTTCACGCGCTCCTCGCCGGCAAGCGCTTTTTCGACGAGCGGCGCGATTTCGAGAATTTGCTCGCCGATCGCAGCCCCGATGAAATCCGCGCCGGATTGGTTGAGCAACCGCTCAGCGGAGCGGTTGATGATGGTGACGCGGCCTTTGGTGTCGAGGCCGATGACGCCTGAGCCCACGCCCGAAAGCACCGCTTCGGTGAAACGGCGGCGCTGATCGATCTGGTCGCGCGCGCCGACGAGGTCCTCGTGCTGGGAGCGGAGCTCTTGCGTCATCTTGTTGAAGCTCTCGCTGAGATTGGCGAGGTCTCCTTCGTTTCGCCGCAGCGGAACCTTGACGTCGAGATTGCCCGAGGCGACGAGATCGGCGGCGCCGATCAGGCGGCGGATCGGGGCGACGAGCCAGTTGGCGAAATTCAACCCGAGCCAGACCGAGGACAACAGGAGGATCAGCGCGATCACCGCGTACATCAGCGCGAAGGCGACTTGGACGCCGAAACGGCGGTCCTCCATGCTCGAATATTCGGCGACCGCGGCCTGCGTCGAACTCAGATATTGCAGCATCTTGGGATCGATCGGCCGCGCGACATAAAGATAGGCGTCGTCGAAATTCTGTATCGGCACGATGGCGGCGACGAAGTCGGCGTTGTCGGAGAAATAAATGATGGGCCGGTCGATGGTCGCATGCGTCACCGCGAGATTGCCCGGAACTTGCGCCTGTTTGCTCACGTCGATGTCGGCGCGTTCCATGACTGAGGCATTGCCGTGAATCATCAGGGTGACGGGAAGCCCGCGGATCGAAGCCTGGGCGGTGAGAATCTCGCGGAAATGGGTGAGATTCTCGTCATGCATGCTGCGCAAACGTGACAGATCGTCTGCCATCGCGGTGGCATCGGCGCGGATTCCAAAAGCGTGTTCGCGCACATAGGTTTGCGCGATGCTCGACGAGCTGTTGATGATCTCGCGCGTGCGCGTCGAGAACCAGCGATCGAGACCGCGCTCGAGCGTGATCGAGGCGATAATGGCGACGAGGATCGCCGGCACCGCCGACACGAGGCCGAACATCAAGGCGATGCGGACATGCAGCCGCGCGCCAGCGCGCCCCTTCCGGCGCGCCCGTACGATGTCGAAGAACCCCCAGGCGACGATGCCAAGGAGCACGGCCACCATGGTGGCGTTGGCCAGCAACACCGAAACCACGACCTCATGGGTCGGCACGATGGCCGTGAGGCCTGTGAGAACCAGAAAGGTGACGAGCGCCGACAACAGCGCCAGGACCACGACCGCTGGTGCCAGGTACCCCCTAAAGGTGCGCGGAGGCCGCGGGAAAGGCGGCGAAATGGCCACGGGCGGCGATTTTGCGACGGATTCGGACATACGCAGCCCATCAAAACCGGCCGGAATAGGCGGGACTGATGCCTTCCTACAACACTGGTGCAAAAATGTGACAGATTCAGCCCGGCGGCGCCATAGGGTGCCTCGGTCTATTAACGGCCGGTGCGGATCACCTGAACATCGAGATCGCGGATCTTCTTGCGCAAGGTATTGCGGTTAACCCCCAGAAGCTCCGCGGCTTTGATCTGATTGCCCCGGGTCGCGGCGAGTGCTGCCGTCACCAATGGCCCCTCCACCTCCTTCAGGATGCGGTGATAGAGGCCTGGCGGCGGCAAGGTATCGCCGCTGAAGCCCGAGAAGTAGCGGGCAAGATGCCGCTCGACGGAAGCGGAAAGCGTCTCTTCGGTGCGCTCGGCGTCCGGCGCCGTGGCCGCCGGCTGCGCAAGCTCGGCTTCCACGATGCCCGCGCTGATTATCTCCTGCGGGTAAAGGGCTGCGAGCCGCCGCACGAGGTTTTCGAGTTCGCGAATATTGCCCGGCCAGCGATAGCGCTTCACGCGCTCCAGCGCCGCGGGCTCGATTTGCTTTCGCGGCAAGCCTTCGCGTTCGGCGAGCGCGAAGAAGTGGCGCACGAGATCGGGGATGTCTTCGCTCCGCTCGCGGAGCGGCGGCAGCCGCAGCGGCACGACGTTGAGGCGGAAAAACAAGTCTTCGCGGAACAGCCCCTGCTGGATGAGGATGCGCAAGTCCTTGTTGGTGGCGGCGATGATGCGCACGTCGGTCTTGATCGGCGTGCGGCCTCCGACGGTCGTGTATTCGCCCTGCTGCAGGACGCGGAGAAGGCGCGTCTGCGCTTCCATCGGCATGTCGCCGATTTCGTCGAGGAAGAGCGTGCCGCCTTCGGCCTGTTCGAAGCGGCCGGAACTCCGCGCCTGCGCGCCGGTGAACGCGCCCTTTTCGTGGCCGAAGAGTTCGGACTCGATCAGATCGCGCGGGATCGCCGCCATGTTGATCGGCACGAACGGGCCGTCGCGGCGCTTGCCGTAATCGTGCAGCGCGCGGGCCACCAGTTCCTTGCCGGTGCCGGATTCGCCCGAGATCATCACCGTGAGGTCGGTTTGCATCAGCCGCGCGAGCAAGCGGTAGATCTCCTGCATCGCGGGCGAGCGGCCGACGAGCGGAATGCCTTCCGCCTCCTCGAGCTTGGGCGGCACCGCCTCGTTGCGCTTGGGCTCGGCCAGCGCGCGCCCGACGATCGCGATCAGTTCCTTCAGGTCGAAGGGCTTCGGCAAGTATTCATAGGCGCCGCGTTCCGAGGCCCGGATCGCGGTCATGAAGTTGTTCTGCGCGCTCATGATGATGATCGGAAGATCGGGGCGCGCCTTCTTGATCCGCGGCAAGAGGTCGAAGGCGTTTTCGTCGGGCATCACCACGTCGGTGATCACGAGATCGCCGTCGCCTTGCGAAACCCAGCGCCACAGCGTCGCGGCGTTGCTGCACGAGCGCACTTCGTAGCCGGCCCGCGACAGCGCCTGGTTCAGCACCGTGCGGATGGCGGCGTCGTCGTCGGCGACGAGGATGCTTCCTGCCGGCATCTCAGTGCTCCGCCGCCTGCATGGTTGCTTCCTCGCCGCTATACATCGGCATCAGCACGCGGAAGACGGTGCGGCTGGGCTGGCTGTCGCATTCGACGATGCCGCCATGGTCGCCGACGATCTTGGCGACGAGCGCAAGCCCGAGCCCGCTGCCGGTGGGCTTGGTGGTGACGAACGGATCGAACAGATGCGGCATCAGGTCCTCGGGTACGCCCGGCCCGTTGTCGATGACGCAAAATTCGAGCGGCAGCCCGACGCGCATGGACGAGCCCGGCACCGTGAGGCGCACGCCGGGCCGGAACGCGGTGGTGAGGCGGATTTCGCCGTCGCCCGCGTCACCGATCGCTTCGGCCGCGTTCTTCACGAGGTTGAGGAAGACCTGCACCAGCTGATCACGGCTCGCGAGCACGGGCGGCAGCGACGGATCGTATTCCTCGACGATCTTGATCTTGCGGGCGAAACCCGATTGCCCGAGCCGCTTCACATGTTCGAGCACAGAATGAATGTTGACGGCTTCCCGCTCGACCGGCCGTTCATCGGCGAAGACCTCCATGCGGTCGACGAGCTTCACGATGCGGTCGGCTTCGTCGCAGATCAGCCTTGTCAGCACCCGGTCCTGGTCTTCGGCCGATTGCTCGAGAAGCTGCGCGGCGCCGCGAATGCCGGAAAGCGGATTTTTGATCTCGTGCGCGAGCATGGCCGCAAGCGCAATCACCGAGCGGGCTGCCCCCCGATGCGTGAGCTGGCGATCGATCTTGTCGGCGATCGAGCGCTCCTGCAGCACCACCACGACATAACCTGGCTGCTCCGGCATCGGCGCCACATGAAGATCCACGATGCGTTCGCCGCCATTGCGCGGGGTGCCGAGATCAACGCGATATTCGTTGACCGGCGCGCCGCGCGCGCGCACCTGCTCGACCAGGGCAAGCAAGGGGCTGCCGAACGGCACGAATTCCTGGATCGGATGGCGGCGGAGGACCGGCAGGCTCGATTGAAAGAACGCTTCCGCCGCCGCGTTGGCCTCGGCGATATGCCCGTTGGCTCCCACCGTCACTACCGTATGCGGCAGCGCGTTCAATACCGCATCGGCCGAGTGAATACTCGCCGCCGCCGGCCGCTCGACCCGAGACTTGCTCATGCTCATGCCGCGACCTTCCAGCCGATGTCGTCATAGGCGTCGTGAATGCCGCGGGTAACTTGGCTTGGTTCCGTTTCAGCGAGCAGGCGCGCGCGCCATTCCTTGGTCCAGCCGCGAGTGGTTTCGATGAAACGCGCGGCCGCCGCTTCCAGCGCCCAGCCGATATGCTTGCGCGCCTCGCGCAGGCCGCGGGCGCGCCCGTAATGCGAAAGCCATCCCTCGTAGAGTTCGATCAGCACGTCGCGCTGCACGGCGAGCGGCGGCTCGGCAAGCTTTTCCCCGCTCGTCAGGAAATGTCCGATCTGGCCCACGAACCACGGCCTTCCACGCGCCGCGCGGCCGATCATCACCGCGTCGGCGCGCGAGGCGGCGAGTATTTCGGTCGCATCTTCGTAGCGCGCAAGATCGCCATTGGCGGCGAGCGGAATGTTCACGGCGGCTTTTACGCGGGCGATCGCGTTCCAATCCGCCCGCCCTTCGTAGAACTGCGCGCGCGTGCGGCCGTGAACGCTGATGAGCGCAACGCCCGCGGCTTCGGCGCGCCGCGCGAGCTCCGGCGCCACGATGGAATGTTCATCCCATCCGAGCCGCATCTTGAGCGTGACCGGAATGCCCACCGCGCCGACAACGGCTTCGATCAGCGAAAGTGCATGGTCGAGATTGCGCAGGAGCGCCGCCCCCGCCTCGCCCGTGGTCACGCGCTTGGCCGGGCAACCCATATTGATGTCGATGATGCTTGCGCCGACATGCTCGGCAATGCGCGCGCCTTCCGCGAGCCAGCGCGCTTCGCAGCCGGCGAGCTGCACCACATGCAGGCCCGCGCCCTCGCCTTCGACCCGCAAGCGTGCGGCGGGGTCGCCGTCGGCGAGCCATTCGCTGGCGATCATTTCCGAGACGACAAGGCCCGCGCCGAAGCGCATGGCCATCTGCCTAAACGGCAAATCTGTAATACCAGCCATGGGCGCAAGAAAAGCGCGGTTCGCTAAGCGAAATGGACCGACTGCAAATAACCCGTTGCCAGGCATATAAAATTTGCCCCTTCTGTCGCCTGCTCACAAAATGGGCTGGGCGACAGATGCTTATATCTTAATCAATTGTGTCAGGTGCGCAAGGATTTTATTGCGCTGCAGCGGGCACAAATCACAGCTTGGTTTACGGTGGCGAGGATTGCCTTCCTTCGCGTCAATCCTGAGGAGAAACCAGAATGCGTGCGGCCATTGTCGTTGCGGCCGGCCGTGGCGAACGGGCCGGTGGGGCGCGGCCCAAGCAATATCAAAATCTCCTCGGTGAGCCGGTGCTTGCGCGCGCGCTCCGCACGTTCGCGCTGCATCCGGCGATCGACGCGGTGCAGGCGGTGATCGATTTAAGCGAGGCGGATTCCTATCGGAACGCCATCGGCGATTTGCCGAAATGTCTCGCGCCGGTCGCGGGCGGCGCCACGCGCCAGCGCTCGGTTCGCGCCGGCCTGGAGGCGATCGCGAAACTGAAACCTTCGATCGTTCTCGTTCACGACGCCGCGCGCCCCCTCGCCTCGGTGGCGCTCGTCGATCGCGCGCTCGCCGCGGCCGCGGCCAGCGGCGCCGCGATTCCGGTCGTCGCGCTGAGCGATACCATCAAGCGCGTCGATCGCGCCGGCGACGTCGTCGCCACCCTCGACCGCAACGAGCTTCGCGCGGTGCAAACCCCGCAGGCGTTTTCGTTCGATCTGTTGATCGCCGCTCATCGCCGCGCGAGCGCCGCCGGTCTCGACAACTTCACCGACGACGCGGCACTCGCCGAATGGGCTGGCATTCCGGTGACGACCTTCGCGGGCGAAGCCGGCAATCTCAAATTGACCACGGCGGACGACTTCGCCCGCGCCGAAGCGATGGTGGGCGCGCTCACGGATGTGCGCACCGGCACCGGCTTTGACGTTCACGCCTTCGGTCCGGGCAAGCATGTGATGCTTGGCGGCGTTGCGATCCCGCACGACAAGGGCGTGATCGGCCATTCCGACGCCGACGTGCTCCTGCATGCGCTGACCGACGCGGTGCTCGGCGCGCTCGGCGAGGCCGATATCGGCCATCATTTTCCGCCCTCGCAGGAGAAATGGCGCGGAGCCGCGTCGGATCAGTTCCTCGCCTTCGCCGCGGCCAAGGTGCGGGCGCGCGGCGGCTTGATCGCGCATCTCGATGCCACCGTGCTCAGCGAAAGCCCCAAGCTCGCGCCCCATCGCGACGCGGTCCGCGCGCGGATCGCCGCGATCACCGGCATTGAAATCTCGCGCGTGAGCGTGAAGGCGACGACCACCGAAGGGCTCGGCTTTATCGGCCGCAAGGAAGGCATCGCCGCGATGGCGACCGCCACCATCCGCTTGCCGTCAAGCGCATCATGATCAGCAACGAACTGTTCGAGGCCGCTTCCGAAGTGCTTGGCCTTTGCGGCGGACGCAATCTCACGCTCGCCACCGCCGAATCCTGCACCGGCGGCCTGATCGCGGCGGCACTCACCGCCACACCCGGCTCCTCGCGGGTGCTCGACCGCGGCTATGTCACCTATTCAAACGCCGCCAAGCACCAGGATCTCGGCGTTCCCGCCGACCTCATCGAGACGAAGGGCGCGGTCAGCGAAGAAGTGGCGCGCGCCATGGCGCGGGGCGCGATCGAGAAAGCGAGCGTTGATCTCGCGCTTTCGGTCACCGGCATTGCCGGACCCGACGGCGGCACGCCGCAAAAGCCCGTCGGCCTCGTGCATATCGCGGCTGCCCATCGCGGCGGCAAAGCCCTTCATCGCGAATGCCGCTACGGCAATATCGGCCGCGGCGAAGTGCGAAGGCTGTCGGCGCTTGCGGCCCTCGCGCTGATGAAGGAGCTGATCGGGCAGCTTTGAAACACACCCAACTCACTCAAGATTCTTTCGTTGGTGCGATCGTGACATCGATGATCGCAATGAAGTGAACCAGGACGCATTGAAATCGCACGCGAGCGTAATACCACGCGCCAGTTTGCCGCGCGCTGATAATCGACTCGTCAAGAATTTTCGCTATCTTGCACGCGGGGATTGCCACTGACCTCGTGTTTCGGCCTCAGCTCAGGATTCCAACCGCGCGCGAGGCGACGAGCGCGATCGTCACCAGCGAGATAATCGCTTCGGCCATCATCAACAGCTTCGCGCGCGCCGTGAGCGGAAACGTATCGGCTGGCGAAAATGCCGTCGAATTTGTAAAGGCCAGGAATAGATAGTCGACAAAACCCGGCGACCATTTTGCGAACGGCGGCCAGTCCCGCACCGATTGTTGCTGCGGAAAAAAGAAATCGTTTTGGGGGTCTCTCACCATCCCTTTTATGGCGGGACTACCGCGGTCGAGCGCCCAGAACCACAGCGCGAAGACGACGATATTGGTAAGCCAGATATTCGCCGAATCGAGAAGCAGCGTCTGGCCGTTGCCGGCGCGGCCGGAGAGGATCGCCGCCATTAGGCGCGCGAGCGCCCCGAAATTCATCAGCGTGACGATGGCGGTAAGCGGGATCGCAAATCCCCGCATCAGGCGGCGGTTGCGGCCGACGCGTTTCCAGTCGGATTCCGTGGAGGCCTTGCGCGCATGCCGCTGCGTCCACGCCGTCGCCACCGACAAGGGGATGAGGAGCGCGAGCTCGATGACGGGCGCGAGCCAGTGCGGGCCGACGGTGAGGTCGTTCACGAGACCGAGCTGCAACGCCACGATGAAGAGAACGGCGCCGCGCGCGAGCCAGAAATCCTTCGCCTGCGTCGTCAGATGGATGTGCGTCTGCCGCCCGGCCACGATTAGCTCCCGTTCAACGGTTCCAATATCTTGTTTCTACTCATACCGCTGCTCACCGTGCACGCAAACCGTAAAGCTTGTCGGCGCGTGTTTCGAACGCCTCGGCGAAACGGCGAAACGCCTTGTCGAACACGGCGCCCATCAGATGGCCGAGCGTGCGCGAGCGAAATTCGTAGCAGATGAAAAATTCGACCGTGCAAGCCGTCTCGTCCTCGGGCTTGAAGCGCCAGCGATTCTCAAGCTGGCGAAACGGCCCGTCGAGATATTCGACCAGGATCGCGAGCCGCGGCCGGTCGAGCGTCACCTGGCTCGTGAAGGTATAACGCATGGGCCCGTAGGCAACGGTCATGTCGGCGACGAGGATTTGCGTGCCCTCGCCGCCCTCCGCCCGCCGCTTGACGGTGAGCCGCTCGCAGAGCGGCACGAATTCGGGATAACGTTCGATGTCGGCGACAAGCTCGAACATGTCGGCCGCCGCGTGCTTGACCCGCCGCGTCGTTCGGAAGGAAGGCATGCAAGCCTGCTTATCGGGTCAATGTTTCCGCACGCGCCGCGCGCAGCTTCTCGAAGTCCTCGCCGGCATGGTGAGATGACCGCGTCAGCGGCGAGGACGAAACCATCAGGAATCCCTTGGCAAAGGCGACCGTCTTCAGCGCGTCGAACTCGGCGGGCGGGACGTAACGCACGACCGTGTGGTGCTTCTTCGTCGGCTGCAGATACTGGCCGACGGTGAGGAAATCGACCTCGGCCGAGCGCAAATCGTCCATCACCTGCAAAATTTCGTTTCGTTCCTCGCCGAGGCCGACCATGATGCCGGACTTGGTGAAGATCGTCTGATCAAGCTCCTTCACGCGCGCAAGCAACCGCACCGAATGGAAATAGCGCGCGCCCGGCCGCACGGTGAGGTACAGCGATGGCACGGTCTCGAGGTTGTGGTTGAAAACGTCGGGCTTCGCCTCGACCACTTGCTCGAGGGCGCCGTCCTTGCGCAGGAAATCCGGCGTCAGCACCTCGATCGTGGTGCCCGGACTTTCGCGGCGGATCGCGCGGATCGTCTCGGCGAAGTGCGCAGCGCCCCCATCGTCTAGATCGTCGCGGTCAACCGACGTCACCACCACATGCTTGAGCCCAAGCTTGGCGGTCGCGTCCGCGACCTGTGCCGGCTCCGCCGGGTCGAGGGCGCCGGGCACGCCGGTCCTGACGTTGCAGAAGGCGCAGGCGCGGGTGCAGGTGTCGCCGAGGATCATGAAGGTGGCGTGGCGGACCGCCCAGCACTCGCCGATATTGGGGCACGAAGCCTCGACGCAAACCGTGTTCAGCCCGCGCTCGCGCACGATCCGGCTCGTCTCGGCGAAGGCGCCGGGTCCCGGCGCGCGCACGCGAATCCAGTCGGGCTTCGGCGCCGAGGGTGCGTCGGGCCGGTGCGCCTTTTCCGGGTGGCGCAGAACCTTCGTGGAATCGAGAACGACGACCATGCCGCTTATATAGGATCAGGGGGTTTGCCGGTGAATAAGGCGCCAGACGAGCAAGAGAATCACCGCGCCGATCGCGGCCGAAGCGAGCGAACGCCAGAAGCCGAAAACGGAAATCTCCAGCACGTCGGCGAGCTTGCTGCCAACGAAAGCGCCGCAGATCCCGATCAGCATGCTGGTGAAAATACCGTGGGAAGATTCGGTGATTTTCCCCGCGATCCAGCCGGCAATGATGCCGATCAGCAAGAGCTCGAAAAAGCCCATGCTCGGATTGCCGAGAAGTCCCTGCATCTCATTCATGCGCGTCTCCTGTTGCCCCAAGTAACGATTCCAGTCTGACCTCGGCCCCGCGCGCGGTCAAACCGTCTTCCTGTTGTATAAATGCAGGCAACGCCGTGTAAGACCTGCTGGGCAGCAAAAAATGACGCTTGGTGAGCTGTGGAAGCGAATTTTTGCCGCGGTGCTCTTGGTCGCCGCCGTCAGTGTTATTCTCGAATGGACCGTTCCGGCGTCCGGCCCGATCATCGCGATCGCCGCCGCGCTTGGCGGTTTCGCCACCTGGGCGGCGCCCATGCTTGCGATGACCGTCCATTGGTACCGGGATCGTACGGGCCCGAAACCGGTGTCGCTGCAGATTGTCGGCCGCAATATTTTCATCGTGCTTCTTGCCGCCTTCTTCTCCGTGTTCGGCCTGCCGCTCGCGATCATCAGCCTCATATTCGGGCAAGGCACGCGCTGGGCGTGGTTCGGGTTGCTTGCGATCGTGGCGTTATGGGGCCTGGGCGCGATCTTGCTCGCCCTTATCCGGACGAAGCGGCCTGGGTGACGCCGCCGCGATCGCGGAGCAGCGGAATTGTCAGATGTGCATCACGCGGCCGTAGGCATCGAGCACGCTCTCGTGAATAACGCGGCTACGAAACAAAAAGCCCCGAACGCGGCCAAGCCCACGCAGGCTGCGTAAACCTGCCTGCGCCGCCGGAGCTTTGAATTTTATCCATTCAAGATCGGATCAGTGAGGCGCTCACTAACTGCCAAACTTGTAGTTCAGACCCAAACGAAAGGTCTGCAAAATATTGTCGTACTTCACTGTGTTAAAATAGGTGGTATTAAAGGGAGGGAAGTACGGAGCGGTAATAGAATCCGAACCCATATTGATATATTGATATTCGGCTTTCAGACTCCAGTTACCGGTAAGCCGTTGCTCAACGCCGCCACCCACCACGTAACCAGTGTTGGTCGAAGTCTTCATCAAATTAAAGGCAGGGCCGCCGACGGGGAAAAAGTTCGCCGAGGTCAGATATAAGCTTCGGCCGTAGGCAAAGCCGCCGGTGATAAACACCATCGTGCGATCGACAGTATAACCCAAACGGCTGCGAACCGTTCCGAAATAATCCGTCTTGTACGACGACGTGAGAGTCAGCGCATTGAGCAGACCGGGTACCCCCGCGTACGAACTATGAGAAGTGCCCCGTATGCCCGACCCCTCAAAGTCGGCTTCGACACCCCATAGCCAATTGGGTGCGAACTGCATGTTGTAGCCGAGTTGGCCGCCGCCAAAACCGCCACTCGGATTCGGAGCGACAAGTGGGATATTGTTAGTAATAACACCCGCAAATACATCGACGATATTGTTGCCGAGGTCACCCGAATTTCCACCATAGCCGCCGTTCACGCCAACGTAGAAACCGGTCCAGCTGAACATCGGGGCAGCAGGTGGCGCTGCTAGAGCAGCTGCGCCGCAGAACACAGCGCTTGCGATGCCCAGTACAAGAGGCTTTTTCATATGAGCCCCATGGATTCGGCCTGCCTATTCTAGAGGCTAAGCCTTCCCAGTGTCGCATAAAATGTAAAAAAATGGCCGCGCTGAATAATTCCTGTGGTGTGACCTAAAACGCACAGTAAGGAAGCGCCGCCCAATTTCCCACATTCAAACTGATGCAGTTCCCGAAAACCGTACGCCGTCTTAAGCGGTATTTAGGCGACGCCTTTTCTACTTTGTGGAAATTCCACAATTGCATGCCGCAACACGTTTAGACGTGCATGACCCGGCCGTAGGCATCGAGCACGCTCTCGTGCATCATTTCCGACAGCGTCGGATGCGGGAAAATTGAATTCATCAGCTCTTCCTCGGTCGTCTCGCAGTTCATCGCGATGACAAAGCCCTGAATCAATTCCGTCACCTCGGCGCCGATCATGTGGGCGCCGAGCAACTCACCGGTTTTCTTGTCGAAGATCGTCTTCACGAGGCCCTGATCCTCGCCAAGCGCGATCGCCTTGCCGTTGCCGAGGAACGGGAAGCGGCCGACGCGCACCTCGCGGCCGCCTTCCTTGGCGCGCTTTTCGGTGACGCCGACCGAAGCGATCTGCGGGTCGCAATAGGTGCAGCCGGGGATCCGGTTTTTGTCGAGAGGATGCGGCTTCAATCCTTTGATCAGTTCGACGCAGGTCACGCCTTCATGCTGGCCCTTGTGCGCGAGCATGGGCGGCCCCGCGACGTCGCCGATCGCGTAAATGCCCGCGACGTTGGTGCGGCCGAGGCCGTCGACCTGGATCGTGCCCTTCTCGGTTTTCACGCCGAGCGCCTCTAACCCGAGATTTTCGATGTTGCCGACAACGCCCGCCGCCGAAATCACCCGCTCGGCGGTCATCGTTTGCTTGGCGCCCTTCGCGTCTTCGACCGTCGCCGTGACCTGATCCTTTTTCTTCTCGACGCCGGTCACTTTTGCGCCGGTGAAAATCTTGATGCCCTGCTTTTCGAAGCGCTTGCGCGCGAGCTGCGCGATTTCCTCGTCCTCCGCCGGCAGGATTTGCGGCAGCACTTCGACCACCGTCACTTCGGCGCCGAGCGTGCGATAGAAGCTCGCGAATTCAATGCCGATCGCGCCGGAGCCGATGACCAGGAGCGATTTCGGCAGCGACTTCGGCACCATCGCCTCGAAATAGGTCCAGATCAGCTCCTTGTCCGGCGTAATGCCGGGAAGCACGCGCGGCCGCGCGCCGGTCGCGACGATGATGTGCTTGGCCTGATAGCTGCCCGCGCCCTTGCCCTCGACCTTGACCTCGCCGGGCCTGGTGATGCGCGCGGTGCCGTCGATGACGGTGATCTTGTGCTTCTTCATGAGGAAAGCGACGCCGTCGGAAAGGCGTTTGGCGATCGCGCGCGAGCGCGCGACGATCGCGGCGGTATCGAAGCTCACCTTTTCGGCGGCAAGCCCGAATTCCTTGGCGTGCTGCATATAGCGGTAGATTTCCGCCGTGCGCAAAAGCGCCTTGGTCGGAATGCAGCCCCAGTTGAGGCAGATGCCGCCCAAATGCTCGCGCTCGATGATCGCGGTCTTGAAGCCGAGCTGCGCCGCGCGGATCGCCGCCACATAGCCCGCGGGCCCCGCGCCGATGATGAGAATATCGAAATTGGTTTCGGGCACGGGATGCGGACCTAGATTCTGGATTTCGCCGTCTTGATGCAGTCATTGTTCATCTGCGTGAACATCGCGTCGGCCTTTTCGAACAGCTTGTCGACGTCGGCGGGCGCGGTATCTCGCGCGATCTTCACGACGCGCACGAGTTCCCAGGCGAGATAGGTGTAGCGCTCGCGCGCCGCATCGTCCTGGAAATTCGCGAGATAAGTCCCGAGCGCGCCGAAATGGCTCGCCGCGTTGTCGGCCTCCGCCTCGTAGCTGATGAGATCGACGGTGCGGCCCGCGCGTTCGCGCTCGGCCGCGGCGGCGAGGGCCGCCGCCTTCAGCTTGATCAGAAAATAGCTGTCGATGATGTCCTTGCAAGTCCGGATGTATTCGCCGCGCGAGACGTTCTGCTGGATGAGCACGACGAATTTGTTGTTGAGATAGCCGTTGTAGATCGCGGTCAGTAACGAAAGCGCGGCGATGAACATCGGGAAGATCGTGACCACGATCCTGAGCTTGGAGTTATTTTCCACGGGCTCGCTCATTGCGGCTTGTCATCAGGCAAGCAAGGCAACCGGTTTTTCGATATTGTTCTTGAACGCGGCGAGCAATTGCGCGCCGACCGCGCCGTCGACCGCGCGGTGATCGGCGGAAAGCGTCGCCGTCATAACCGTTGCCACCGCGACCTTGCCGCTTCTGACGACCGCGCGCTGCTCGCCGGCGCCGACGGCGAGGATGCTCGCATGCGGCGGATTGATCACGGCGGCGAATTCCTTGACGCCGTACATGCCGAGGTTCGATACCGCCGCCGAGCCGCCTTCGTATTCGCTGGGCTTGAGCTTGCGGTTCCTGGCGCGCAAGCCGAGGTCGCGCATCTCGTTGGAAATGACGCCGAGCGTCTTTTCCTCGGCATGACGAATGATCGGCGTGATCAGCCCGCCTTTGATCGCGACCGCGACGCCCACATCGGCATGCTTGTGCCGGAGCATGCCGGAATCAAGCCAGCTGACATTCGCGTCCGGCACCTCGATCAGCGCCAGCGCGAAGGCCTTGATGACGAAATCGTTGACCGAGAGCTTGAAACGCGGCTTGCCGTCGGCGCCTTTCGCCGCCGAAGCGTTGACTTCCTCGCGCGCCTTCAGGAGCTCGTCGATCTCGCAATCGATGGTGAGGTAATAATGCGGGATGGTGAGCTTCGATTCCGTGAGCCGGCGCGCGATCGCCTTCCGCATCAGGTCGTGCGGCACGAATTCGTAACTGCCCTCTTCGAACAGCGCCCGGACCTTGTCGTCGGGCATGGCAGCGGGGAACTCGATCGATAGCGCGGCCGTGGGTGCGGCCGCCGGCGCCCGCATCGGCGCGCCGCCTTTGGCGGCTTCGATATCGCGCGCGATTACGCGGCCGTGCGGGCCGGAGCCTTGCACGCGCGCAAGATCAATCCCGCCTTCTTTCGCGAGCCTGCGCGCGAGCGGCGAGGCGAAGACGCCGCCAGGCCCCTTGCTTTCAAGTCCCTTGCCTTCGAGCCCTTTGCCGTTCGTCGCCTTCGGCTTCGGCGCGGGAGCATCCGGCGCCTTGGCGGGCTGCGGCGTGGGCGGCGCGGCCTTCGGTGCAGCGGAAGGTTTCGGCGCGGGTGCGGGCTTGGCGGCAGGCGCCGGCGTGGACTTCGCGCCTGATATGGCCGACTTGCTCTCGCCTTCCTCCAGGAGGACCGCGATGACTTGATTCACCGGCACATCCGCCGTGCCTTCGGGCACCATGATCTTGCCGAGCGTGCCCTCGTCGACGGCCTCGACTTCCATGGTCGCCTTGTCGGTCTCGATTTCGGCAATGACGTCGCCGGCCTTGACCGGGTCGCCCTCTTTCTTCAGCCACTTGGCAAGGTTGCCCTTTTCCATGGTGGGCGAGAGCGCGGGCATGAGGATATTGATGCTCATCGCCGCCCTCGCCGCTTCGGAGATTTTTTCTTCGCTGGGCGCCGTGCGGTTTTTCTCGCCCGCCCGCCGCGAACCTTGTCTTCGGCGGCGAACGACGAATGAATACGGAAGATGACCTCGCGCTCTTCGAAGGTTCCGTCGGCGGTATAGGCACGCGCGACCCGGCGGGCGACTTCCGACAAGAGCCCGCCCCAAGGGTCGGGCTGCTCGAATGTGCGCCGCAAGGTGACATGTAATTGCCCGCCGACGATCGCCGCGCGCAAAATTTCAACGCCGCCCTTGGCCAACGCATCATCCGGGATGATCAGCGCTTCGAAGCGCGGAGCGTGGGGTTCGTGCGTCATCCGCTCCTCCTCGCCACATGGGAAACGACGGTTGCCGGCGTCCAGGACCGCTGGCGCCGGACCCGGCGCGTCGCGGCGTCTTCGTGGTCAAGATCGATGGGGGTCGCTGCGCGGTCCCATAGCCCTTCGATCATGGTGCCTGCGACATTCAGCGTGGCGCGCTCTTCACCGCCGTCCGCAATGATCGCCGCGATATAGACACCGCAATGGCGGCACAGGAGAAAATCGGCGGTGCGAAGGCCGAAGCGATAGCGGTTGAGCGTGCCTGCTTGCGCCGAAATGACCAGTCGTCCGTCGGCGTCGGTCACGGTCTTCGCGCCGTGGCGGCGGCAAAACGTGCATCGGCAGGCACGGACCTCGATTGCTTGCGGAGATTGCGCGGTCTCGAAGGAAACCTCGACCCCGCCGCAATGGCATCTGCCGGAGAGGATCGTCATCTTCGCCTCACCGGTACGAAACGGCCCGTGCCGCCGCGATCACATCGGCGACCGAGGGCAGCGCGAGTTTTTCAAGGTTCGCGGCATAGGGCATCGGCAGATCCTTGCCGGTGACGCGCTTCACCGGCGCGTCGAGATAATCGAAGGCGCGATCCATGATTTGCGCGGCGATCTCGGCGCCGACGCCCGATTGCGGCCAGCCCTCCTCGACGGTGACGCAGCGCCCGGTTTTCTTCACCGATTCGAGGACAGTTTCGATATCCATGGGCCTGAGCGTACGGAGATCAATCACTTCGGCGAAGATGTGTTTCTTCGCGAGTTCCTCGGCGGCCTCGAGCGCGTAGCGCATGCCGATCGACCAGGCGACGATGGTGACGTCCCTGCCCGGCCGCGCGATCTTCGCCTTGCCGATCGGCACCACATAATCGTCGAGCTTCGGCACCGGAAAGGATTTGCCGTAGAGAATTTCATTTTCGAGGAAGATCACCGGATTGGGATCGCGGATCGCCGCCTTGAGCAAGCCTTTGGCGTCGGCCGCCGTATAGGGCGCGACCACTTTCAGTCCCGGGATGTGCGAATACCACGAGGAATAATCCTGGCTGTGCTGGGCGGCGACGCGCGCGGCCGCCCCGTTCGGCCCGCGAAAAACGATCGAGCAGGTGACCTGGCCGCCCGACATATAGAGCGTCTTCGCCGCTGAATTGACGAGCTGGTCGATCGCTTGCATGGCGAAATTGAAGGTCATGAATTCGACGATCGGCTTGAGGCCGGCGAACGCCGCGCCGACGCCGAGGCCGGCGAAGCCGTGCTCGGTGATCGGCGTGTCGACCACGCGCTTGGCGCCGAATTCCTGCAACAGCCCCTGCGTGACCTTGTAGGCGCCCTGATATTCCGCCACCTCCTCGCCGAGCACGAACACATCGGGATCGCGCCGCATTTCCTCGGCCATGGCGTCGCGCAGCGCCTCGCGCAAGGTGATGTTCGCCATTTCCGTTCCGGCCGGAACATCAGGCTCGGCAGGTGCGGGCGCGGTGGGCTCCTCGGATTTGTCGGCCGCGGGCTCCGGCATGCGCGCGGCTTTGCCCTTGTTGTTCTCGACTTCCACGGGCGGCGCCGACTCCGCTGCCTCTTCCTGACGCGCAGGTTGCTCCGCGTCCTTGAGGTCGCCGGCGTCCTCGCCATCGCCGAGGATGAGCGCGATCGGCGTATTCACCGCGACATCGGCGGTGCCCGCGGGCACGAGAATCTTGCCAAGCGTGCCCTCGTCGACCGCCTCGACTTCCATCGTCGCCTTGTCGGTTTCGATCTCGGCGATCACGTCCCCGGCCTTCACCGGGTCGCCCTCGTTCTTCACCCACTTGGCGAGGTTGCCCTTTTCCATGGTGGGCGACAGCGCCGGCATGAGGACTTCGATCGGCAAGGAAACCTCCGCTCAGCGCAAGATGTCGGTCGTGAGCTCGGACGCGTCCGGCTCGGCATCGTGGGTCGCGAATTCCGCCGCTTCGTTGATGAGGTTGCGTACTTCGGCGTCGATCTTCTTCAGCTCGTCTTCGCTCTTGATCTTCTGCTCGAGCATGCGCGCGCGCACCTGCTCGATCGGATCGTGTTCGGTGCGCACCTTCTGCACTTCGTCCTTCGAGCGGTATTTCGCCGGATCCGACATCGAGTGGCCGCGATAGCGGTAGGTCATCATCTCGAGGATGTAGGGGCCCTTGCCGCCGCGCGCGAAAGCGACCGCGCGGTCGCCCGCGGCCTTTACCGCGCGCACGTCCATGCCGTCGACCTGCTCGCCGGGAATGCTGAAGGAAGCGCCGCGCTTGGAAAAATCCGGCTGCGCCGTCGCCCGCTCGACCGAAGTACCCATGGCGTATTTGTTGTTCTCGATGACGTAAACGACGGGAAGCTTCCAGAGCTCCGCCATGTTGAAGCTTTCGTAGACCTGGCCCTGATTGGCGGCGCCGTCGCCGAAATAGGTGAGGCACACGCGGCCGTTCTCGCGATAGCGGTTGGCGAAGGCAATGCCGGTTCCGAGCGAGCATTGCGCGCCGACAATGCCGTGGCCGCCGTAGAAATTCTTCTCGATCGAGAACATATGCATCGAGCCGCCCTTGCCCTTGGAATATCCGCCGCGGCGGCCGGTGAGTTCCGCCATCACGCCCTTCGGATCCATGCCGCAGGCGAGCATGTGGCCGTGGTCGCGGTAGCCGGTAATGACCTGATCGCCTGCTTCGATCGCCATCTGCATGCCGATGACGACCGCTTCCTGGCCGATATAGAGGTGGCAGAAGCCGCCGATCAGCCCCATACCATAGAGCTGGCCCGCTTTTTCCTCGAAACGGCGGATCTTGAGCATCTCGCGATAGGCGTGAAGCTCGTCCTCGCGCGTCCACGCGGCGGGGGTGCCGGCGCTCTGCGATTTCGTCGGATCGGGGATTTTATCGGTCTTCTTGGCGGCTACGGCCATGGCTTGCTCGGGACTATTTTGGCCACGATGGGCTTAGCTCAAAACTAGATCATGCGCCACCGCGCCGGGCGCAAGACGGCAGTGCACAAACCTTTAGCAAACAACGGGGAATGCGATTTGAGAAAATGCCCGCGACCGCGCCGATTCAGCGGCGCGGCGCGAGCATCCGGAGGCCGCGTAGACGATCTTCAACGCCGCGGCGTAAGCATCAGGAGGTCGTTGGGGCGGGCAAAGCCGAGGTCGCGGCGGGCCAATTCCTCAACCATGTCGGGATCGATGCTTTCGGGCCGCAGCAACGCGACGCGGTACTCGAGCTCCTGGCGTTCGTTCTGTAGTTCGTCCCGCACGCGGGTGAGCCGGGCAATATCCTCTTCGTAGCCCTTGCGCGCCTCTAACCCGTAATTGCCTTGATACGCCTGCAGCGCGAAATAGCCGATCAACGCGGCAACGATCGCGTGCAGCAACAGGCCGCGAAGGAATCGTCCGAGCCGCGTGCGCGCGATCATGCAATGCTTTATGCGGGCGCGATCGTTGCCTTGCCGTTAACGGTGCCGCCGCTCAGCGTTTGTTGAGGAGCGATGTCGGGCTGGAAACCGCGCCGTTCACTGCGCCCGTGGCGGCGCCCGGCAGGCCGCCGGCCGCGTCTAGCGCGCCGCCTTCCGTTCCGCCCGATTTCGAACCGAAGATCGGGCGCACCGACAACGGCATCGGATTGGAGCCCGGTGCTTCGATCGAAGGCGGCAATACCTGCGACTGCGGCGCGAACTGATTCAGTACTTTGCTGAAATCCGGGGTAGCGAAGCCTTGCGTGCCGCCGCTCCGCGTTCCGCCCGGCGTGGTCCAGCCGGGTCCGTCGAATTTCGGCTCGAACAGGGGTTGGTTCCACTGCGGCTCTGCGGGTATTGCGGCGTCCTGTTCGGGCAAGGGGGCGGCGGGTAGCGGCTGCGTCGTCGGCATTTGCAGCGCGGCCGGATCTACCGGTGGCGTAACGGACGGCATGGCCGGCTCTTTCAGCCCGGCTTGCGGCATCCAGTAATCGACCGCGGCGTTGACGGTGATCGCGACCAGGAACGCCGCGAAAATCGCCGCGGCGGCGAATTTCAGGCTCTTTTTGGCGCGTGCAGTCATCGCCCGATCCGTGCCTGCAATCGGTCAAAGTCTACGAGCGATTGTGAAGAAGATGAGGCGCTTAGCTCAGCGCCTTCAGCGCGGACCTGCCGGCGTAACGCGCTTCGTTCCCGAGTTCCTGCTCGATGCGCAAGAGCTGATTGTATTTGGCGGTGCGGTCCGAGCGCGCCAAGGAGCCCGTCTTGATCTGTCCGCATTGGGTGGCGACGGCGAGATCGGCGATGGTGGAATCCTCGGTCTCGCCGGAGCGATGCGACATCACCGCGCGATAGGCGGCGCGATGCGCGGTGTCGACGGCGGCAAGCGTCTCGGTGAGCGTGCCGATCTGGTTGACCTTGACGAGGATCGCGTTGCCGATGCCCTTCGCAATCCCTTCCTTCAATATTTTCTCGTTGGTGACGAAAATGTCGTCGCCGACGAGCTGCACTTTCTTGCCGATCGTGTCGGTGAGCAACTTCCAGCCGTCCCAATCATCCTCGGCCATGCCGTCCTCGATCGAGGCGATCGGATAGCGCGCGCATAGTTCGGCGAGGTATTTCACTTGCGCTTCGATGTCGCGCGTCTTCCCCTCGCCTGCATAGACGTACTTTTTGTTCTTGAAGAATTCGCTGGCGGCGGGATCGAGCGCGAGAACGACATCCTGGCCGGGCTTGTAGCCCGCCTGTTCGACCGCCTTCAGCACGAAGCCGAGGACGGCATCGGCGTCGGGCAAATTCGGCGCAAAGCCCCCCTCGTCGCCGACATTGGTGTTATGGCCCGCATCCTTCAACGATTTCTTCAGCGTCTGAAAAATCTCGACGCCCATGCGCAAACCTTCGGCGAAGGTCGGCGCACCGATCGGCATGATCATGAATTCCTGGAAGTCGATGGGATTGTCGGCGTGCACGCCGCCATTGACGATATTCATCATCGGCACCGGCAGGAGCCGCGCGCTCGCCCCGCCCACATAGCGGTAAAGCGGCATCTTGGCCGCGGCCGCCGCGGCCTTGGCGACCGCGAGCGACACGCCGAGGATCGCATTGGCCCCAAGGCGCGATTTGTTCGGCGTGCCATCGAGCGAAATCAGCGTCGCGTCGATGCGCGCCTGGTCTTCGGCCGCCATGCCGCCGATCGCATCGAAGATTTCACCTTCGACCGCCTCGACCGCCTTGCGTACGCCCTTGCCGAGATAGCGTTTCTTGTCGCCGTCGCGCAGTTCCACCGCCTCACGCGCGCCGGTGGAGGCGCCCGAAGGCACGGCGGCGCGGCCGCGCGAGCCGTCCTCCAAGACGGCGTCGACCTCGACGGTCGGATTGCCGCGGCTGTCGAGAATCTCGCGGGCAATGAGGTCGGAAATGGCGGTCATGCTCGCGCGCTTCTACAGGATGGCGGCTTGCGAGCAAAGTGGCGGGGCGGAAATGCCCAACATCCGATTTTCGCTTGGCGGCCGATTGTTGCAATAATAGAACTTCCGCCCTTGAACGTAGTTCCAGTGCCGCCATGCCGCGCCCGCCCCGTCTCCTTGGCAAGCCCTCGTCGCTGCCGGCCTCGCCCGATGGCGCGGTGCTCGACCGCGTTGCGAACCCACACGGCGATACGGATTATCTCGCCCGTTTCGCCTGCCCGGAATTCACCTGTCTTTGCCCGATCACCGGCCAGCCGGATTTCGCGCATTTCGTCATCGATTACGCGCCGAGAAAGTGGCTGCTGGAATCGAAGTCGCTGAAACTTTATCTCGCGAGCTTCCGCAACCACGGCGCCTTCCATGAGGATTGCACCGTCGCGATCGGCAAGCGGTTTGTGAAAACCATCGCGCCGAAATGGCTCCGCATCGGCGGCTATTGGTATCCGCGCGGCGGCATTCCCATCGACGTGTTCTGGCAGCACGGCAGGCTGCCGGCGGGCGTATGGGTGCCGGAGCAAGGGATCGCGCCTTATCGCGGGCGCGGCTAGGAAACCATGATCGGCGCAAAAGTTTTGCGGGTGCCAATGTCCGTGCTGTTCACGGCATTTGGGGCATTCTTGCCGTTCTCGGCTTACGCCGACGCTCAATGCAGCGGACACGAACTCCTGACCGCGCCGCGACCGGAAACAAGCTGCCGGGAGATCATCAGCCAGATTTTCGTCTCGCCCGACAAAACCACGCATGCCTCAGTGCTTCCCGTGGATGTCAGCCTGTACGCCACGCCTGATATGGAAAGCCGTGTCGTGATCCGGTCAAGCGCGGGCGATACGTTGACGTCGCAGGATCATTCGTCGCCGCGCGGGGCGAACGGATATTACGTCTACCGCGCACAATGGTCGCCCGACTCGGAATTCTTCGTCTACAGCATGATCTCTTCCGGCGGCCATTCGCCCTGGTCATTCCCGATCATGGTCTACAGCCGCAAGAAAAACCTGATCGTCAAATTCAGCGACATGATCGATGGGGCGCCGACGGTATCGGGGGACTTTCAGTTCGCCGGACCGCACACATTGACCGCGACCACATGGAAACAGCCGGGCGACCTCGACAACAAGACCCCGATCAGTGTCGATCTCGAGCAAGCCATCGAGAAGCTGGTAATCAGACAATAGACGAACGTCGCGTCGGCGGCCGTGGCTTAAGAATCCGGGTTCATGATTAGCGTTTTGCCCGCGCGAGCGCGGCGGCAAGCTCCCGTACGGTTTGCGCGGGGTCAGCCGCGCGCATGACGCTGCCCATCACCGCGACGCCAGCGGCGCCCGCTTTCATCACGTCAGCGATATGGCCGGCATCAACCCCGCCGATGGCGATCACCGGCAACGAAGTCGCGCGTATGAACGGAGCGAGACCCCCGGGGCCGAGAGCCGGTCCATAGCCCGGCTTGCTCGCGCTTTCATAAACCGGGCCTGCGATGAGGTAGTCGAGCGCCACGGCATCAGCGGCCGCCGCCTGCTTCGGCGAATGAATGGAAAGGCCGATGAGCTTGTCGGGTCCGTGCCGCATCCGCGCCGCGCGCGCGTCGCTGCCATCGGGCAAATGCACGCCATCGAGGATCGAGGACACGGCGATATTGCCATGGATCGTCAATCGGGCGCCAAAGCGGCGCGCCAGGGGTAAGAGCTTTTCCGCCCAGGCGATTTGCTCGTCTTCCGGAAGATCTTTCTCGCGCAGACTGATCCAGCGGCAGCCTCCCGCCAGCGCCGCCGCCACGGCGTCGACGAGCGGCAGCGCCGCCTGCTTCCGGTCGGTGATGACCAAAAGCGGCGGCTCGGGCAGCTTCACGTGCCGACGAGACCGAGGGTCGGGCTTGAGGGCTCGGCGTAATCGCGCTTTTCCATGCGACCGGCGAGATAAGCGAGCCGTCCCGCCTCGACACCCGCGCGCATCGCCGCCGCCATCTTCGCCGGATCCTTCGCTTTCGACACTGCCGTGTTAAGGAGCACTGCGGCGCAGCCGAGCTCCATGGCGAGCGCCGCGTCCGATGCCGTTCCGATCCCGGCATCAAGCACGACCGGCACCGTGGACCGCAGGCAAATAGCCTCGATCACATGCGGATTGTGGATGCCGCGGCCGGTGCCGATGGGCGCGCCGAGCGGCATCACCGCGGCGGCCCCCGCTTCCGCGAGCTTGCGGCAGGTCACCGGGTCCTCGTTGCAATAGGCGAGCACCACGAAATTTTTGGCGACGAGTGCTTCCGTGGCGCGGAGCGTGCCTTCGACATCGGGATAAAGGAGATCACGGTCGCCGATCACTTCCAGCTTGATCCAGTTGGTCTCCAGCGCCTCGCGCGCCAGCTCCGCGGTGAGGATCGCGTCCTTCGCCGTGTAGCAGCCGGCGGTGTTGGGCAGAAAATGCACGCGGCCCGCGAGCTCTTCGATCATATTTTCTTCTTCGCCGCCCGGCATCACGCGGCGGATCGCGGCGGTGACCATTTCGGTGCCGCTCGTCGCGACCGCCTCCAACATGAGCTGCGAATTCGGATAGCGCGCGGTGCCCAGAAACAGGCGCGAGCGAAAGACGCGGTCGGCGATCACCAGCGCGTCGGATGGAACGGGGGTTGGACGCATGTCAGCCTCCTTGGCGCGCGCGAACGATCTCGACCTGATCGCCAGCGGAAAGCCTTGTCACGGGCCAGGCGGCGCGCGGGACGACCATGCCATTGACGGCGATCGCGATGCCGCGCGCCTCCGGCGCGATCTCTCTTTCGAGAAGAAGCGCCGACAAGGTGTCGGCCACGAGCGGCTCGATCTTGCCGTTCACGCGGATGGATGCATCTCGCCGGTCGGACATCGCGGCTCCCTTCGCTGGCATGACCCAGACAGGTTCGATGGGTGTGTTCTCAGCCGCGGCTATCGCGGCACCCCAAGCCGATGGACTTATGATGGCGATTATCGCGGTGCTCGGCAAGGGCCGACTGCTCGGCCGAGAACAATCACCTTGGCACGTAGCGCTGCGGGGTCCGGCCGTACCACTGCGGGTTCCGCATGCAAGTGGAGGAAATGTCCACTTTCCACCGCAGGCATTGCTCGAACGACTCGTAGGAACAGTCGAAGGTCGAGCCGCCCCCGCCATAGGCGATCTCCATGCAATAGGGCCGGTTGTGGACCGATGCGGCGCGGGCATGGAGCGATGGCAGCGAAGCAGCGAAGAGAGCTCCCAGAAAAACAAGAATCCTCATCTCTAATCTCCTTGCCTGGCGGGGGACGAATGCGTTCCTGCTCAGCGGCGCGTACCGATCCGCGGGTTGACCATGCACCTGTCACTCGGCTGCGATTTTGATGCGAGGCACTGCGCCATCGACTCATAGGCACAGTTAATCGTCGAACCGCCGCCGCCGTCGGCGGACTCCAAACAATACGGTCCTTCGGCTGACGCGCTCGTCTGCAACAGCAGCGAGGCAGCAAAGAGTGCGCCCAGAAAAACGAGGATTCTCATTTTGCGCCTCCTCCAAGCTTTCAACGCAAGGCGAACCTATCAATCACAAGAAGTTTTTGGAGTCACGTTTCGAATCCAATGCCTCGGTGCGGCACGCGAACCAGAACCCGTTAGTCTTTCGCGAGGCGATCGAAAGCAACGAGCGTCCGCAACAAACCTTCCATTTCCGAAAGCGGCACCATATTGGGACCGTCCGAAGGCGCCCGGTCGGGATCGGGATGCGTTTCGACGAACACGCCGGCGACGCCGACCGCGACGGCGGCGCGCGCGAGCACCGGCACGAATTCGCGCTCGCCGCCCGAGGCCGTGCCCTTGCCGCCAGGCTGCTGCACCGAGTGGGTGGCGTCGAAGACGATCGGCGCGCCGGTGGTGCGCGCGAGGATCGGCAGCGCTCGCATGTCGGAGACGAGCGTATTGTAGCCGAACGAAGCGCCGCGCTCGGTGACGAGCACATTGCGGTTTCCCGCGCTGGTGATCTTCTCGACCACATTCTTCATGTCCCATGGCGCCAGGAACTGACCCTTTTTTACATTGATGACGCGGCCTGTCCTCGCGGCGGCGACGAGCAAATCGGTCTGCCGGCAGAGGAAGGCCGGGATCTGCAACACGTCGACGGCGTCGGCGAGCCGGCGGCATTGCTCGATCTCATGCACGTCGGTGAGTACCGCAAGGCCGGTGCGGGCGCGGATTTCCTTGAAGATGGGGATCGCCTTGTCGATGCCGATGCCGCGCGCACTCTTGCCGCTGGTGCGGTTCGCCTTGTCGAAGGAGGTTTTATAGACGAGGCCGAGTTTGAGCTTTTTCGCGAGCTTCGCGAGCGTGCCCGCGACCTCGAGCGCATGCTCGCGGGTTTCGAGCTGGCAAGGCCCGGCGATGATCGCGAGTGGCGCTCCGTTGCCGAACTTGATCTTGCCGACCGAAACATTCGCGCGCGCCGCGGGCGCGCTTTCCGACGGCAGGAAATCCTCCACTTTCAGCGCGCCGCCGGAAATCGCCTTGAGTTTCGCGATCAATTTCAGCGAGGGGTTGGTCTTGCCGCTTTCGATCTGCGACAGATGCGAGACGGCGCAGCCGGCGGCCTCGGCCAGTTCGACGAGGGTCTTGTCGTGGTGCTTGCGCCAGCGGGCGAGCGGATGGTCGGCTTCCATGCCCTCTAGCTAGCGCATCTCCGTTTTTCGTTCAAAATGAAATTTCACTTTTAATGAATATCCGTGGAAAACCTGCGTTTCAGGCCGCTTCGAAGGCGATCACCGCTCCCATCGCCGTCGGCGGGCCTACGATCAGGCGGCCGTGCCGCGCATGCGGCGTCAAATCATTCTCCTCGAACCATTTCCCGGCAACCGCGAAGTCCCCCAGCGTAAAAACCAAGGCCGCGAACCGCATCCCCTCGTCTTGCGGCGGCGCGAAGCCGAACACGTCGAAAAACGCCTGCGGATCATAAACCAGGATCTCGCCTTGCGGCGTCTCGATGCGAAGGCCGAGCGAGGTGGCCCGCACGTCGCGCGCGCCGGTGAAGGCTTCAAGGAAAATATGATGGTCGGTGGGGTTGTCGGCGACGAGCACCGCGGCTGAAATCGTCATTGCACCATTCGGGTGCCGCTGCAATTCGGGAAACCAGATTTCCCCGGGCGTCCGGTGCAGGCAGGTGAAAAATCCGGCATGCGGCGAAGCCGGATCGCGCGCAAACGCCAGCGAAAACGCGACCTCGGTTTCGCTGCCGTCGGGCCGCTTGCCCTTGCGCGCGAAATCCATCACCTCGAAGCCGCCGAAGCCCGCCCGGTCGAATTCCGCTTTTTCGTTCTTCGGATCTGCCGATTGCAGCACCAGGAACGAAAGCCCCTCCCCGCATTCCTGCAAAAATCTGCGATTGAAGGCGCCGAATGAATAGCTTCGCTCTTGCGGTTGCCGCAGTCCGTTTGGTTCCGGAAGCGCAAGAAGCTCGATGTAACAGTGCGGCAATTGCACCAGCCGGTTCTTCGTGCCCCAAGGATGGATGTTCTCGGCGCCGACCTGGAAACCGATCCGTTCAAAGGCGACCGCTGCGGCCGCGAGGTCGCGCACTACATGGACAACATGATCGATCCCGCGGGCCATCGAATTTCCACCGTAGGCACATGCAAGACGAATTGCTAGCGTCGGGGAAAATAGGGGAAGATCGATGAACGTCCGTATCGCGCTCAGCGTATTGGTGATCGTCGCCGCGGCGATCTATTTCTTTTTCTATACGGAGGCCGGTCATCTCCTGCTCGTCGCTGCGGGCCTCGTGAAGCCCGGCCCGTAGGACAAGCAATCAGACGAGCCGGCTCCGCTCCACCGCCGCGCCCACGAACGAGGCGAATAGCGGATGCGGCTCGAACGGGCGCGATTTCAGCTCGGGATGATACTGCACGCCGATGAACCAGGGATGCTCCGGATACTCGATAATCTCCGGCAGCAATCCGTCCGGCGACATGCCCGAAAACCGCATGCCCTTGTCCTCGAGCCGCGCCTGATAAGCGGTATTGACCTCGTAGCGGTGGCGGTGCCGCTCGGAGATATCCGAGCTATCGTAGATCGCCGAAACCCGGCTCCCCTTTCCGAGCTTCGCCGGATACGCCCCGAGCCGCATGCTGCCGCCTAGATTGCCGCCCATCTGCCGCCGCTGCAGCTCGTTCCCCTTCATCCATTCGGTGAGAAGCCCGACCACCGGCTCGGTCGTTGGACCGAATTCGGTCGAGTTCGCCTCCCCGATGCCGGCGAGATTGCGCGCCGCCTCGATCACCGCCATTTGCATCCCGAAACAAATGCCGAAATACGGCACCTGCCGCTCGCGCGCGAAGCGCGCCGCGCGGATTTTCCCCTCGGTGCCGCGTTGGCCGAAACCGCCCGGCACCAGAATGCCGTTGACGTGTTCGAGAAAGGGTGTCGGATCCTCGCGCTCAAAAATTTCGGATTCGATCCAGTCGAGCTTGACCTTCACCCGATTGGCGATGCCGCCATGCGTCAGCGCCTCGATCAACGATTTATAGGCGTCCTTGAGCCCGGTATATTTGCCGACGATCGCGATGGTGACGTCGCCTTCGGGGTTGTGCATGCGCTCTTCGATTTTCGTCCAGCGCGAAAGGTCCGGCGCCCGCGCGCTCTCGATGCCGAAGGCGGCCAGCACTTCGCGATCCAGCCCCGCCCGGTGATAGGCGGTCGGCACCGCATAGATGTTGTCGACATCGCGGCCTTCGATCACCGCGCTTTCGCGCACGTTGCAGAAGAGGCCGAGCTTCCTGCGCTCCTCGCGCGGAATTTCGCGATCGGTACGGCAGAGCAGAATGTCTGGCTGAATGCCGATCGAGCGCAACTCGCTCACCGAATGCTGCGTCGGCTTCGTCTTCACCTCTCCGGCGGAGGCGATGTAGGGCAAGAGCGTCACATGGATGTAGACCGCGTGCTGGTCGGGCAATTCGTTGCCGAGCTGGCGGATCGCTTCCAGGAACGGCAGGCTCTCGATATCGCCGACCGTGCCGCCGATCTCACAGAGCACGAAGTCGAAGCCTTCATTGCCTTCCAGGATGAATTCCTTGATCGCGTTGGTGACGTGCGGGATCACCTGGATGGTGGCGCCGAGATAATCGCCGCGCCGCTCCTTGGCGAGAATTTCCTGGTAGATGCGCCCCGTCGTGATGTTGTCCTGGCGCGTGCAGGGCCGGCCGGTGAAGCGCTCGTAATGGCCGAGATCGAGGTCGGTTTCGGCGCCGTCGTCGGTGACGAATACCTCGCCGTGCTGATACGGCGACATGGTGCCGGGATCGACGTTCAGATACGGGTCGAGCTTTCGCAACCGCACCGAAAATCCGCGCGCCTGCAGGAGCGCGCCGAGTGCGGCGGACGCCAGACCCTTGCCAAGCGAGGAAACCACGCCGCCGGTAATGAAAATATACCGCGCCATGGGACCTAAGCCTTAGCGCCTTGCGCCTGCTTTGGCGAGGGTTTTTCGGCGCCGGCCTGCCCTGCGCCCGGCGCAGCCGTCTGGCCGGCCGTATCACCGGCATCGAGACGGTAACGGATGTAATCGGCGGCGCCCCGGAACTCGCGTTCGAGCCGCTCGAGAACGCGCGGCGGCGGCGGCCCGCCGGTATGCGTGGTGGCAAGCCATAGCTTCCACACTTCGTTAATACCGTCGACGATCAGGCCGCCGTAATAGGCGCCGCGGCCGGTTTCATAGCCGAGCACCGTATCGTCGGCCTCGGCACTCCCGGCCTTGCGGCCGTGATGGTGGAAGACCTTGATCAGGGGCGTGAACACGCCCGTGAAACCCGCGAGCGAGGCGCGTGTGCCGAACTCGATGTCCTCGCACGGGAATGGCGTGCCGGAGCCCATGTCGTCACGGAATTTCCCCGCCTTCTCGAACACCTCGCGCAGGAAAAAGATGTTCGCGCCCTGGAAGGTGCCGGTCGGCAAAAGCGTCCGCGGTTTGATCGTCACCATTTGCGAGATGGTGGCATTGGCGATCCGCCAATCGTCATCGGGATCGAACAGAAGGATCTGCCCCATGCCGTAATGGTGCTCGCGCGGTTCGGCGAATTGCAGCCGGAGCGCCGTGTAATAGTTGTCGTCGAGGTAACAATCGTCGTCGGTGAAGGCGATGAGATCGCCTTTCGCGGCATCGATGCCGGCATTGCGCGCGCGCCCGAGTCCTTTGCCCGCGCGCACGATCCTCGTCCTTTTGTACTTCTCGGCGAATTCCGCCATCACCTGCGGCGTCGCGTCGGTGGACTCGCTGTCGACGAGCACGAGCTCGATCTGATGCGCGCTCATCAGCGCCGTATTGAATTTTCCGAGCGTGATCGCGAGCTGCTCCGCCCGGTTTCGCGTGCAAATGATGTGTGAGATTTTCATGAGTCCATGCCGCCGCTTTGCGAGAATTCACGCGTCATGGGATTCAACCTCTAGACCCTTGCGGCTGATTCGACGAGAGGCTTTTCCCCAGCCCGCCCATAAAAACCGAAGGGCCGGGAAACCCGGCCCTTTGTTGCTTCCGCCTCATTTCGACTGCGGAACCTGCGGCCCCGAAGGGGGCTGCTGCGGTTGCTGGGGTTGTTGCTTCATCTGGTCAAGGAGGCTTCCGCCGGAGCTTGCCGGGCCTGGGGCCGTAGGCACCGTCGCCGAGGGTTTGAAAATCGAGCCCTGACGGCCTCCCCAGCCGGCCAAAACCGAGAGCACGAAGCTCGTCAGGAAAAAGAGCGCTGCAAGGATCGCGGTGGTGCGGGTGAGCACATTCGATGTGCCGCGGCTCGAAAGAAAGCCACCGCCGCCTCCACCCATGCCGAGCGCGCCGCCCTCGGATTTCTGCAACAGCACGACCCCGATCATGGCGAGCACGACCAAGAGGTGGATGACGATGAGGACGGTTTGCATGGCTTTCTCGCGGGACGGGGGGTGCTTACACGATCGTGCGTTTGTCCGCCACCCAACTTGGGGTAGCGAGGAACCGGGTACAAGCGACCAAAACCGGATTCTGCGTCAATTCCTTGACGTTGCTGACTTAGCCAAAATTCCCGTTTTCGCTACAGGGCGCCGCGCGCGACGGTGAGAAAATCTCCGGCCTTGAGGCTCGCTCCGCCCACGAGCGCTCCGTCCACATCCTTCGCCTTCAGAAGCGAACCGGCATTGTCGGGCTTGACCGAGCCGCCATAAAGAATGCGCGTGGCCGCGCCCGTCGCCGCGCCAAAACGAGCCGAAAGTGCGCTCCGGATGAGGCCATGGACCTCGGCAATGTCGTTCGGCGAGGGTGTGAGCCCGCTGCCGATGGCCCATACCGGCTCGTAGGCGATCACGAGCCTATCCGCTCCCGCCCCGTCTGGCACCGAGCCCGAAAGCTGACGCGAGACCACGTCGAGTGTCTGCTTTGACTCACGCTCCGCCCGCGTTTCACCCACGCATACGACTGCCAGCAGCCCGGCGCGAAACGCCGCATCCGCCTTCGCCCGCACAAGCCGATCGTCCTCGTGATGCTCGGCGCGGCGCTCCGAATGCCCGACGATCACGGCCTTCACACCTGCATCGGCGAGCATCTCCGCGGAGATGTCGCCGGTATGGGCGCCGGAAGGTTCAGGATGGCAATCCTGCGCGCCGATCATCACCTGGGTGCCCTTGGCGGTCGCCGCGAATTCTTCGATCAACGTAAACGGCGGACAGACCAGGAGATCAATCTTCTCGGAAAACTCAGGCGCGAAGCCCTGGATGATGCGATCGAGCTCCTCCACCGAGGCGGAGAGCCCGTTCATCTTCCAGTTGCCCGCAATCAGGGGACGCCGTGTGGCCATTTCCCGCCCTTTTTTGGCCTCGAACGCGGGTAGCAGACCGTTGAAAGCAGCGCAAACAGCGGGCCGGCAGCGTTGCCCGAAGGGGTCGCCCTCCCTATGATCCGCGCCCTTCCCGGCACAACGGTTTTGTGACGCGAGCGTTCAGGAAACGGCACCATGCTGCAGGCCTTTCGCCAAGGAATCGGAAGCTGGTTCGTCAAGGGCTTCATGGGCCTGTTGATCCTTGCTTTCGTGATCTGGGGCATTGCCGACGTATTTCGCAACTTCGGCACCACCACGCTTGCAAGCGTCGGCAAGACGCAGATCTCGATTGAAGGCTTCCGCCGTCTTTTCACGGAGCGTTTGCAGCGGCTCGGCCGCCAGCTCGGCCGTCCGCTTACGCCGGCCGAGGCGCATGTGCTCGGCATTGACCGGCAAATTCTCGGCGAATTGTTGAGTGAAGCGGCCCTCGATCAGAAGGCGCAAGGCCTCCGCCTCGCTATTTCCGACGACACGCTTTCGCGCCGCATTGCCGAAGATCCAGCCTTTCGCGGCCCGAGCGGCACCTTCAACCACGAATTTTTTCTGCAGCTCCTGCGGGCGAACGGTTACACCGAAGCGCAGTATGTGAGCGAGCAGCGCCGCCTGATGCTGCGCCAGCAGATCGCGTCCGCTTTCACCGGCGCGCCCGCGATTCCGAAGATCCTCGGCGAAGCGGTGCAACGGTTCGAAAGCGAGGAACGGGCGATCGAATTCGTGCGGCTCGGCAAGGACCAGGCGGGGCAAATCGCCGCTCCCACGCCCGAGCAGCTCAAGGCCTATTACGACGAGCACAAGGCGGCCTTCCGCGCGCCCGAATACCGCAAGATCGTGCTGATCGCGCTCACGGCCGATATGCTCGCCGCCTCGATCGAGGTCTCCGACGCCGATGTGCAAAAGGTTTATGAGGCGCAGATCGACCGTTTCCGCACGCCCGAGCGCCGCGACCTCGACCAGATCGTATTCTTGAATATGGAGGAGGCGAAGGCCGCCGCCGACCGCATCGCCGCCGGCACTTCGTTCGACAAGATCGCCGAAGAGCGCAAGCTCACGCCGAAGGATATTTCGATCGGGCTCGTCGCCAAACGTGACATCCTCGACCCCGCCATTGCCGACGCCGCGTTTACCCTCGCCGTGGGCAAGGTCAGCGAGCCGATCCCCGGCCGTTTCGGCGCCGTGCTGCTGCGTCTGAAGCGGATCGAGGCCGGCGTCGAGCAGCCCCTTTCCGCCGTTGCCGCGACGCTGCGGAAGGAAATCGCACGCGATCGCGCACGGCGCCAGATTCTCGACATTCACGACAAGGTCGAGGACGAGCGCGCGGGCGGCGCCACGATTACGGAGACGGCGAATAAGCTCGGCCTCAAGGCGGTGACGATCGAGGCTGCGGACCGCAGCGGACGCAAGCCCGACGGCACGATGATCGAGGACGTGCCCGGCCGCGACGATCTTTTGAAAGGCGCCTTTCTCTCGCAGCCCGGCGTCGAGACTGATCCAGTCGAGCTTCGCAACCAAGGCGGCTTTGTCTGGTACGAGGTCGCCGGCATCACCCCCGCGCGCGATCGCACCTTCGAGGAAGCGCGCGGCCTCGTGGAAGCGCGTTGGCGCGAGGAGGAAACCGGCAAGAAGCTCGCGACTTTGGCCGATACGATCCGCGCCAAGATCGATAGCGGTGAAAGCTTCGCCAAGGCCGTCCCCGGTGTTGCGGTCGAGCATCGCGAAAAAATCAGGCGCGGCGGCAAGGTCGAAGGCCTCGATGCCGATGCGATCGCGCGCATCTTCGCGACCACCGAAAACAAGGCCGGCGTTTATGCCGCGAACGACGGCACCGGCTGGATCGTCTATCGCATTCTCAAGGTGAACATTCCGCCCTTCGCGCCGACGCCCGCCGCCCTCAAGGCGATCACAAGCGGCCTTGAGGATGATCTTCTCGGCCAATACGTGTTGCGCCTCGAGCACGATCTCGGCGTGAGCATCAACGAGGCGGCGTTGCGCTCGATCACCGGCAGCGACAGGAACTGAGCGGCGATGGAAATCCTGCCCGGAGGGTCAGCCTTTGCGGCGCGCTATGGGGCGGGCGAGCCGCAGCTCGTATGGACGACGCTGGTTGGCGACCTCGAGACGCCGGTTTCCGCATTCCTGAAGCTCGCGGGCGGCAAGCCGATGAGCTTCTTGCTGGAATCGGTCGAGGGCGGCGCCGTGCGCGGGCGCTATTCGATTATCGGCCTTGAGCCCGATTTGATCTTCCGCGCTTCCGGCGAACATGCCGAGATCAACCGCGCCGTCCGCACGAAGCCGGATGCGTTCGAGCCGTGTAGGCAGCCTGCGCTTTCGGCGCTGCGCGAGCTTGTGGCGGAATCGAAGCTCGCAATCCCGCCTGAACTGCCGCCGATGGCGGCGGGCATCTTCGGCTATCTCAGCTACGACATGGTGCGGCTGATGGAGAAGCTGCCTTCGCCCAATCCCGACCCGATCGGGATTCCCGACGCGATCCTGATCCGGCCGACCGTCATTGTCGTGTTCGACGCGGTGAAGGACGCAATCATCGTTGTCACCCCCGTACGGCCGGAAAAGGACGTTAGCGCGAAGGCGGCGCAAGCGCGCGCGACCGAACGGTTATCGGCGGTCGTCGATGCGCTGGAACGGCCGCTCGAGAAACAGATTCCAGCGCCGAATTTCGATCCGTTGAAGATCGCGACGCACTCCAACACCACGCCCGCGGAATTCGAGAAAATGGTCGCCGCCGCCAAGGAATACATCATGGCCGGCGACATCTTTCAGGTGGTGCTGTCGCAACGCTTCGAGGCGCCCTTCCCGCTGCCGCCGTTTTCGCTCTATCGCGCGCTTCGCCGCACCAACCCCGCGCCCTATCTCTACTATCTCGACTTCGGCGGCTTCGCGGTCGCGGGCTCCAGCCCCGAAATTCTCGTTACCGTGCGCAACGGCAAGGTCACCGTGCGGCCGATCGCCGGCACCCGCCCGCGAGGCGCCACCCCGCATGAGGACAAGGCATTGGAGGACGAATTGCTCGCGGATCCGAAGGAGCGCGCCGAGCATCTGATGCTTCTCGATCTCGGCCGCAACGATGTCGGCCGCGTCTCCGAGATCGGCTCGGTCAAGGTCACCGACCAGTTCTTCATCGAGCGCTACAGCCATGTGATGCACATTGTTTCCAATGTCGAGGGCAAGCTCGACAAAAAGCACGACGCGCTTTCGGCGCTGATCGCGGGTTTTCCGGCGGGCACCGTCTCCGGCGCGCCGAAAGTGCGCGCGATGGAAATCATCGACGAATTGGAGAAGGAAAAACGCGGCCTCTATGCCGGCTGCGTCGGCTATTTTTCCGCCGCCGGCGACATGGATACCTGCATCGTGCTTCGCACCGCCCTCGTCAAGGACGGCAAGATGTACGTGCAGGCGGGCGCCGGCATTGTCGCCGACTCCGACCCCAAATCCGAGCAGCAGGAATGCGTCAACAAGGCGAAGGCGCTCTTTCATGCCGCCGAGGAAGCGCGGCGCTTCGCGAGCGGCGCCGGCCGCGGGCAATAGCCGCTTCTTGACGCGGGCGCGGCGACGCGCCACCAAGGCGCCGTAAGGGCGTCTCACCCATGCTGAAAATCGCGCTCGTCGATAACTACGACAGCTTCACTTGGAACCTCGTGCACGCGATCGGCGTGCTCGGGCCCGAGATCGAAGTGCATCGCAATGACAAGATCACCGTCGATGCGATCGCGGAAGCACGTCCCGACGCGATTGTGATCTCCCCCGGTCCCTGCACGCCGAACGAAGCGGGCATTTCGCTTGAACTCATCAAGCGGCTCGGGGGCCGCGTGCCGATTTTCGGCGTTTGCCTCGGCCACCAGGCGATCGGCGCGGCCTATGGCGGCGATGTGGTGCGCGCACCCGTTCCCGTTCACGGCAAGCTCTCGACGATCAAGCACAAAGGCGAAGGCGTGCTCCGCGGCATCAACGCGCCGTTCGAGGCGACGCGCTATCATTCGCTGGTCGTCAAGCGCGACAACATGCCCGCGGATCTCGCGATCACCGCCGAAACCGACGATGGGCTCGTGATGGCGATGTCGCACAAAAAATATCCGGTACATGGCGTGCAATTCCACCCCGAAAGCATTGCTTCCGAGCACGGCCGCACGATCTTGAAGAACTTTCTCGATCTCGCCGTCCAGTGGAACGCGGCGAAGCGCGGCTGAAATGGAACGCTTCCGCGCGCTTCTCGGCAAGGTCGCAACGGGTGCCGCGCTTTCGCGCGAGGAGTCGGCGCACGCCTTCGACAAGATGATGTCGGGCGAAGCGACGCCCTCGCAAATGGGCGGCCTCCTGATGGGGCTCCGCATCCGCGGCGAAACGGTGGATGAAATCACCGGCGCGGTCGTGACCATGCGGAGCAAGATGCTCACCGTCGCGGCGCCCGCCGACGCGATCGACGTGGTCGGCACCGGCGGCGACGCCGCCGGCTCCTACAATATCTCGACTTGTGCCGCCTTCATCGTGGCGGGCGCCGGCGTGCCCGTCGCCAAGCACGGCAATCGCGCGCTCTCGTCGAAATCGGGCGCGGCCGACGTGCTGTCGGCGCTCGGCGTCAAGATCGATCTCGATCCGCCTGCCATCTCCCGCTGCATCAAGGAAGCCGGCATCGGCTTTATGTTCGCGCCTTCGCATCATCCGGCGATGAAACATGTCGGCCCGACGCGAATTGAGCTCGGCACCCGCACGATCTTCAATCTCCTGGGCCCCCTGTCGAACCCCGCGGGCGTGAAGCGGCAAATGGTGGGGGTCTTTGCGCGGCCCTGGATCGAGCCGCTCGCCAAGGTGCTCGCCGCACTCGGTTCCGAGCGCGCCTGGGTCGTGCACGGCTCCGATGGCCTCGACGAAGTCACGACCTCCGGCCCGACCTTTGTCGCGGAGCTTGATCAGGGCAAGGTAAAGAGCTTCGAGGTCACGCCTGAACAAGCAGGCCTCAAGCGCGTGAAACCCGAGGAATTGAAAGGCGGCGAGCCCGCGCTGAACGCCATGGCATTGAGAGCCGTGCTCGACGGCATGCCCGGCCCTTTTCACGATGTCGCCTTGATGAACGCGGCCGCAGCTCTCGTCGTCGCCGGCAAGGCCAAAGACCTCGCCGAAGGCGTTAAACTTGGCTTGAAGTCCGTTGAAAGCGGAGCCGCCAAGGAACGGTTGAAGAAACTCGTCGCCGTGTCGAACGCGAGATCATAGTGACGCCATGAGCGATATTCTGACAAAAATTGAGACTTACAAGCGCGCGGAAATTGCCGAGGCCAAAAAGAAGCGCCCGCGCGCGGCGGTCGAGGCTGCCGCCGAAGCCGCCTCTCCTGTGCGCGGCTTTTTCGCGGCATTGAGCGCGAAGATCGCCCATGGCGATTATGCGCTGATCGCCGAGATCAAAAAGGCAAGCCCGTCGCGCGGCCTGATCCGTGCCGAATTCGATCCGCCGGCGCTCGCGCGCGACTATGCCGCGGGCGGGGCGACGTGTCTCTCGGTGCTGACCGACGGCCCCTCGTTCCAGGGCTCGCCCGATCAGCTTGTCGCCGCGCGCGCCGCCACCGCGCTGCCGGTGCTGCGCAAGGATTTTCTGTACGACCCCTATCAGGTGGCGGAAACGCGCGCGCTCGGCGCCGATTGCATCCTGATCATCATGGCCGCGGTCGATGATAAAACCGCGCGCGAACTTTATTCGGCGGCCGTGCATTGGAACATGGACACCCTCGTCGAGGTGCACAACGAGGCGGAACTTGATCGCGCCCTCAAACTCGGCTCGATGCTGATCGGCATCAACAACCGCGACCTTCATACTTTCGAAACGACGCTTGCCACCACCGAGCGGCTTGCACCCCGGCTTTCGAAGAACCATTTGCTCGTGAGCGAGAGCGGCATTTTCACGCCCGCCGATATTTCGCGGCTCGCCGAGGCCGGCGTGCGCGCGTTTCTGGTCGGCGAAAGCCTGATGCGCGAGCCTGACGTCACGCTTGCCACCCGCACGCTGCTCGCGCGCAACAAGAAGCAGGCAAAGTCGGCCTGAAGGACGATGGCCGGAAAAACGCTCACTCATCTCGGTAAGCACGGCGAGGCGCACATGGTGGACGTCTCACAAAAGCCCGCGACCGAGCGCATCGCCATTGCCGAGGGTAAGGTCGTCATGCGGCCGGAAACGCTTGATCTCGTGCTTTCGGGCGACGCCAAGAAGGGCGACGTCTTGGGCACCGCGCGCATTGCCGGCATCCAGGCCGCCAAGCGCACGCACGAGCTGATCCCGCTCTGCCATCCCCTGCCCGTCACCAAGATCGAAGTCGCGATCGAGCCGGACAAGAAGCTTCCGGGCCTTGTCGTGCGCGCGACCGTGAAAGTCACCGGCCAAACCGGCGTCGAGATGGAGGCGCTCACCGCCGTCTCGGTCGCGTGCCTCACGATCTACGACATGGTGAAGGCCGCCGAACGCGGCGTGCGGATCGAGGGCATCCGGTTGCTTGAAAAATCCGGCGGCGCATCGGGCGCGTGGCGCGCGGAGCGTTGACGTGGCGCTGATCTCCGTCGAGGAAGCGCTCGCCCGCGTGCTCGACGGTGTTCTGCCGCTCGCTTCCGAGGAAATTCCAATCGGCGAAGCGCACGGCCGTGTACTCGCGGGCTCGCTCGCTTCCCGCCGCACGCAACCGCCCGCCGATCTCTCCTCGATGGACGGCTACGCGGTGCAGGCCGGCGACATCGCGGCAATCCCCGCCAGCTTGCGCCTGATCGGCGAGTCGGCCGCGGGGCGCCCGTTCGACGGCACGCTAAAGCCGGGCGAAGCCGTTCGCATCTTTACCGGCGCGGTGATGCCGCCCGGCGCCGACCAGGTGGTGCCGCAGGAGAATATCGTGCGCGACGGCGATCAGGTCACGATCAATTCGCCGCCAAAGAGCAAATTTGTTCGCCGCCAGGGACTAGACTTCAAGGCGGGTCAGGTGATGCTCGAATCCGGCCGCCGGCTGAACGCGCGCGACGTCGGCCTCTTGGCGGCGATGGATTATGCCAGGGTTGCGGTCGCCCGCCGCCCCCGCGTTGCCATCATCGCGACCGGCGACGAGCTGGTGGCGCCCGGCACCGGTGATGCCCCTGATCGTATCGTCGCTTCCAATCCGCATGCGCTGACGGCGCTGATCCAGCAGGAAAATGTCGAGCCCATCGATCTCGGCATTGTTCCCGACAAGACGGATTTGATCACGCAAGCGATCGGCCGCGCCCGCGAACAGGCGGCCGATGTGCTGGTGACGCTCGGCGGCGCTTCGGTCGGCGATCACGACCTGATCGCGCCGGCGCTCGCACAGGCCGGCATTGCGCTCGGTTTTCACCGCATCGCCATGCGCCCCGGCCGGCCGATGCTGTTGGGGCTTTCCGAGGGAATGCGCGTTCTGGGTCTCCCGGGCAATCCGGTCTCGACCTTCGTGTGCGCGTTCCTGTTTCTGCTGCCACTCTTGCGCAAGCTGCAGGGCCGCAGCGACCTCCTGCCCGAGGCCGAGAAAGCGCTATTGGGCCGCGCGCTCGATCAGAATGATCACAGGCAGGATTTCCTGCGCGCGAAGCTTGCGCGCGGTCCTGAAGGCGCGCTGGTGGCGACCCCCTTCAAGCTGCAGGACTCTTCCATGCTTTCGGTGCTGCATGCGGCCGACTGTCTGATCGTGCGGCCGCCGCACGCGCCGGCGCTGCCCGAGGGCGCGCCGTGCGAAGTGCTGCGTCTCGCCGATTAGAAAGAGAGTTAGCCGGTTGCGTAATCAGGCAAACTCGGCCGACAAAAATCCGTTGTTCAACCTTCCGAGCCTGCCGAGCAACGTATCGGCGGCAATCGCTCGATGAATAAGAATGCGTGCAATCACGTTGAGCGCCCTGTCCTTGCCGGTCAGCGTCGCGAGCCGCCGCAGCATATTGCGCGGCATGTCGCCGGCGAACGGCGTGTAGGCGACCAACCCGTCCCATAGCTCGATATGGACCTTGGCGTCATGGCTCGCCGCGATCGCATCGAATTTCTCGCGGCGTGGATTTGGGTCGAGTAGCGCCAGGCGCTCGGTTTCCGCGAGTTTGACCGTATTGATCAGCACCACGAGCAGCATCGCCCCCGCCTTCTGCGCGTCCGATCCATAATCGGCGAAGGTATCGCAAGCCGAAATCAGCCAGCGCGAATTCAAATGCGCCGCCAGGAATTCGAATTCCTCGGCCCAAAGCTTCAGGAACGCCGGCACGTTCTGGTCGAGATCGATTTTGCGCCGGATACAGACAACGAGCTGGGCATGCGCAAAGCAAAGGAGCGGTGCGCCTGCGAAATCCGGCCGCAGGAATTCAAAATGCTCGTGCAGGTCCGCCGATGTCTCGAATGACAAATTCTGCCGCCGACCCGGCAGCCGCTGCGATTTCAGATAGGCAATGCCTTCGAAGTTCGAGATCAGCGTTTTGTAGAGCGGGGTATTGCCGACAAGGCCGCTCGCAGCCCGCTCGGACGCGGGAAGAAAATTCGCCTCACCGCGGTCGGCGGAAGAATTTAAGTCGCGAACGGCATCATGCATGTGGCCTCAGAGCAAAAAATACTTTTCGAATCAATGCTTTAGTAAAAACCCGCCATGATGAAAAAAGCCCTAAGAAGCGAGCCGCCGCCGAGGGCATCTCACGTTTACCGGGACAAAACCCGAATCGGGTGAAGGGATTGGGTTCGAGATGTCCTCGATTCAAGTTGCGGAACACAACCAGAACGGATACATTCGTTCTGGATTTGTTTCGAGTCGTGATTCCCGCCCAGCGAGTCCTCAAAATGCTTACACGCAAACAATACGAGCTCCTCCGCTTCATCCACGAGCGCCTGAAGGAGTCGGGCGTGCCGCCCTCCTTCGAGGAAATGAAGGAAGCGCTGGACTTGCGCTCCAAGTCGGGCATCCACCGTCTGATCACCGCCCTCGAAGAGCGCGGCTTCATCCGTCGGCTGCCGAACCGGGCGCGCGCGCTCGAGGTGGTGCGTCTGCCGGAAACCGTGGCGCCGAGTTTCGGCGGCAAGAAAGGTTTTGCGCCGAACGTTATCGAAGGCAGCCTTGGCCGTGTGCGCGCCGCTTCGGAGGACGAAGGCGGCCGACCCGTGGCCGTTCCGGTCATGGGTCGCATCGCCGCCGGCACGCCGATCGCGGCCATTCAAAACCGCAGTCACACCATCCATGTGCCGCCGGAAATTCTATCGTCCGGCGATCACTTCGCGCTCGAAGTACGCGGCGACTCGATGATCGAGGCCGGCATTTTCGAAGGCGACCTTGCATTGATCCGCAAAAGCGACACCGCCGAGACCGGCGACATCGTCGTCGCGCTCGTCGACGAAGAGGAGGCGACGTTGAAGCGGCTCCGCAAGAAGGGCGCTTCGATCGCGTTAGAGGCCGCGAACCCCGCCTACGAGACGCGCATCTTCGGCCCCGACCGCGTGCGCATTCAGGGCAAGCTCGTGGGTCTCTTTCGCCGCTACTGATCACCCCGCGAAACCAAAATAAAACCCCCGGTGCAATGGCGCCGGGTTTTTTATCGGCGCGGTTCAATTCCCGCCGGAGCCGAATTTGTAGCTCGCCTGCACGAAGGCCGCCGCCTGCTCCACCTCGGCGCGGTAGAATTTGGGCGGCGGCGGCGGCGGCGGCCCGCAACCGCCGGGAACGCCGGTGAATTCGCAGTCCCAAGATCCCTTGGTCGTCCACATCGCCCAATAGCGACCGCCGATACCGATGCTGAAGCGTTCGGTCACTTCGTAAGAGACGACGCTCTCAAGCTGCACGCCGCGGCCGTGACCTCCCGATGGAAATACTTTGTACACGTCGCTCGTATTGCCGAAGTAATGGTGGTCGACGCCCTTGAACGACACGTAAGGCAAATACGCCGCCTCGGCCGTGAGCTTCAGCTGCGGCAGAATCATTACTTCGGCCGCCGTGCCGAGCCGCACCGCGTCCCACCGATCGAATTCGGTGATGTTCGCGTGACCCGTATTGGGTGCGGGCGGAATGCAATTAACGGCGACAATCGGCGCACAGCCGAAGGCTTCCATATGGCTGTTAAAGCGATTGAAGCCGACAAAAGATGCGACCCTGTAGCCGGATCCCTTCAACCAATCGTAGCCCGCATCGATGGTTAAATAGCGCAGGCGATCCGTGACCGGATCCGCGATCGTATTCGAATAGCGCATGAATACGCCACCGACGCCCATGTCCTCGTCGTTCATGTGACCGGTCTTGCCCTCGCCGGCGCCGGCGAAGCCTTTCAGCATGAAGTTATTCGGCGCATCGAAGCGCGCGAACAATTCGCCCGAATTCGTCAGCATGTTGTCATAGGTGAGCCGAGAGACGAGCGTATTCGGGGGAAAGCCGAATGGCGGATCGAGGCCGAAATTCTTTTGAAACCGCCCCCAGCCATAGAGATAGCGCGTGCCTATTTCGAGCTCGTAGCTCGAAGCGACGTTGCGCATCGGCGCGTCGAAAGCCAGCCCATCCTGCGTGCCGCCGCCCAACCGATAGTTAAGGCCGAGCCTGAGCGTGTGAATGTCCTGGCTGAGGCCGACTTTCCTGCCGTCGGGGCCGAACATGCCGACGGTTGCGCGCGGCGTCGTGACGTCGTGACTGCCGAAGCTTAGATAATCGTATTCGAGCTTGATCGACCAGTCGCGGCTGAGCGCGTACTCGACGCCTCCTCCGAGCGTCCATCCCCACTGGGAGAATGGGCTGAGCTTGGTCAGGTCATTGGTGAAATTCACGCCGAAAGGCTGATTCAACGTGATGTCGATTTTGTCGTGCAGCCAGGCGAGGCCGCCTCTGCCGTAGATGAGTGTGCGGCCTGCGGGTCCGACGGCCCAGCCAAGACGGCCCGCGACCGAACCGAACCAGTTAGGACGAACCTGGCAGGTCGCGCCGGAAAAGTGCGACCCGGGATCAAGGCAAGTGAAGGTGCCGCTGATATCGGCCCAATTGAGATCGGCTTCGATGCCGTAAACGGTGGAATTGATCTGATAGTTGTAGCCAATCTCGCCGCCAAAAAAGGCGCCCGTTGATCGCACGCGATCGCCGTACTTCGCGGTGGCGCCGTCGATTGGATCGATGAACGGGTCGGCGTTGTGACTTTTGGAGAGCGCACCGCCTTGGTTCACGCCGGAATAGAAGCCGGTCCAGTCGAACGGCGCGGCCGAAGCTGGCGCAATATAAAGCGCTGCCGTTACAGCGGCAGCCGCGGCTACTAGCAACACTCTCAACTGATCGCCCCCCGGCGCCGGTAGTCTTATGTTCTGTAGAGTATATTCCGATGGAGTGTCGGAACAGCGACATCGCCGTATCTTCGCCGATTACCTGATAACGTGGCCGGAAAGCCACAGGAACACCGCCAAATAAAAATCCCGGCCGAAGCCGGGGTTGTCTCATGCGGCGGCGAGCTTTCGGCTTCGCCGATACGCCAGCAACCCGATACCGGCGAAGCCAATCAGCATCATGGCCCAGGTTGATGGCTCCGGAACGCCGCTGCTGATGGTTTTCTCGCTCCACGTGCCGGGCAAATCATTGATCACTGCGCTGGCAAAATTCGTACCGTTTCTGACCGAGTTGTCGGAGTTTATCGTTCCGCCGAACGTAAATAGGGTGAGATTGCCTAGTTCGAGCGCTGAGATGTCCCAAGACGTGATGATGCCCGAAGCATTGGTCCCGATCGTGAAGGTGTCGAAGAAGGAATTGCTTGCAGTGAAAATTGTCGAACCCACACTCGAGCCATCGCTGAAATTGTAATTTGTCGGCGACAGGCTGCCGTTAAAATTCGCGCCAATGGCGGACGGAAGGTCGAATGTTAGGGTCAGCGAGCAATGCGGCGGACAGGCATAATCGCCTTGGAAACTATTAAACGGATTGCGGTGTAGGTGTAGACGACATCCGCGCGCGCGGATGAAAACAACGATGCAAGCGCAAAGACCGCCGCCGCGCCGGAAAACTTGATTCTCATAACTCCCCCAACACCCGAGGACTGCATTGATAATTCGGCCCGGCGGATTTTACCAGCTACCCTCAGTAGCTGAATTCACTGGCCGAAATGAAAGCCCCGACTGCCGAAGCCGAGGCTCGAAGTTGGTTCGAAAAGAATGAGGCCGCCTGCAAAGGCGGCCTCAAATGCATTCATCGCTAATTTTACGCCGGGCAACTCGTCAGCAGGGTACGCACCTGCAGCAACGAGGAGCACACGCACTCACCCAGCCGGGGCCGCACCCGCAGTAGCCGGTGCCACCATAGCACCCTGCGTTTTTGACGATCGAAGTCGAGTTCTTCATCGTCGAGATCAGGCAGACGGCATTGCTACGCTGAATTTGCGCATTGGCTGCCAAGCCCATCGCTCCCAGCGCAAATGCCGCTGCCATCACGGTCATCGCGATTTTCTTCATAAGCCTTTCTCCAGGTGGAAAGAGATTGTCGAAAAGAAGAAAGCCCGAAGAGTATATACGGTTCTCGAAATACGGCACTCCCAATTTCGAATTGGCCCCATCTCTTGTTTGCGCCCACAAAGTGAGCAGTCTGCATTTTTGACGGCACCAAAATACCGTCCACAATTCCTCATCGTTGCCGTTCGGAAGGCCATCGTCTGAATCGTCTCTGGCGCTTGTTGAACGACAATAACGGCCGTTATCACGACGGCGATTTAACCGGCCGACGTAAACGCAGCAAAGAGGCCGCCCCGAGGGCGGCCTCAAATGCGTTCATCGCTAATTTTACGCCGGGCAACTCGTCAGCAGGGTACGCACCTGCAGCAACGAGGAGCACACGCACTGACGAAACCAGGGCCGCACCCGCAGTAGCCGGTGCCACCGCGGCATCCGACCGGTTGGACGATCGAAGTGGAATTCTTCATCGTCGAGATCAGGCACACGGCGTTGCTACGCTGGACTTGTGCATTGGCCGCCAAGGCCGTCGCTCCCAGCGGGCTTCACGTAACCGCCGAAATAACCACCATCGACTTCCGCGACCTTGCCCGCTCCGCCGATCACGCGGTCCTTAAATTCTTCGGCCATCGCCTCGCGGAGTTTGTGCAAGAGGACGAAGGCGCACTTGTAGGAAACATTCAGGTCGCGGGAGAGCGCGAGGGCAGACTTGCCTTTGACCTCATTGCAGAAGATCGCAACGGCGGCGAGATAGCAGCGAAGCGGAAGCTTGTGCTGCGCGAATAGCGTTCCTGAGGTAATGGAGAAATCCTTGCGGCACTGCCGGCAACGGAAGCGGGGTGCACCCTTCAAGCGCCGGCAATCGTAGGCGATAAGGCTTCCACAGTGGGAGCAAACAGGCTCGCCATCGGTTTTGTCCCAACGGACCTTGCGGAAGGCCATTTCGGCTTCCGCGTCCTTCATTTGGTAAATCTTGGCCAGAGAGAGCGTCTTAGCCTGCCGGGAAAGAAGGAAATGCTGTGCCATAGCGTCAACCCCAATTTATGAGCCTATCATATGTGATAGGTATAGGGTTGTCAACACTGAACTATCGTATATGATAGCCCTTAGATTCGATAGGAGGCCCTATGGCTGGGATTACCTCTCAGGCTGAATGGGAGGAGCGTGCGGCTGCTTTCCTGAAGCATAAGCTTCGGGAGTGCGAGGTGACCTATTTGGAATTGGCCAAACGCCTTAAGAAGCATGGCTTCAAAGAAGAAACGGAAGCCTCTATCACCAACAAGCTAAAACGCGGGTCATTCTCCGCGACGTTCTTTTTGGCTTGTCTTGCCGCACTTGGTTTGGACGGCGTGGCATTGGAGGAGATTTAGCTCACCTCATGCGAATGAAACGCATAGCGTTTCTGGTGCTGACACTGTGTCTAGCGTTCGCTGGGGATTCATGGGGAAGGCAGAGAACTCAACCCGCCAGACACGAGGCTGCTAAAGCCGAACAAACTGCCAATCCCAATCAACGCGGCACCCCAGAAGAACCGCTCACGGTAAATGTTGTACCCACCCCCGAACAGAAGGCCGAAGCCGAAAAAAAGGAGATAGAGGCGAAGGTCAAGGCGGCGGACGACCACAAACTTGTTGAGTATGCGGCGGACCAAGTTGTTATCGGCGTAGTTACGTTCGGTATCTTTTTGCTGCAACTGGCGGCCTTCGTTGCACAAGCTATCTTCATGCGCCGCACTGTAATTGAAGCACGGCGAACTACCCATGCTTCTATTCGTTCCGCAGCTGCCGCACAAAAATCTGCGAGAATATCCGAGCGCGCGCTCACTGATATCGAACGGCCATATATATTCGTTTTTGGAATGAGTAAATTGATTTACGTGGCTGACGGAATAAACAGCCGCGCTTTCGTTAAATTCAAGGTCGCAAATTTTGGAAGATTGCCTGCAATCATCGAAGAAGCATCGGCTGGCTTTGTTTACGGGGAAGGATTGAATATCGATATGCCCTTGCATGTCGGCGAGAACGATTCCTTGGTCGTTTTCCCAATTTTGCAGCAAAATGATATTCGGGAAGTTGTGGCTAGGGTTGCCGACGGAATGCTTTCTAAGGAAATTACTGTCGAGGTACCTGTAGATTATGGGTTCTCTGATGAAGCAGAGATAATTCCCAAATTTACACCGCCCGACGGGAGCGACACCTTTTTTAGGATCATCCTTCGATATCGCGGTCCAATCTCTCAGGGTCATGAAACGAATGGAATGTGGCTTTACGAACAAGACGGAAACCTCGTTCAACGAGGTGATGCCCCCTACAATCAAATGAAGTAGCGCAACGGCGCTTGCCGCAAACACGGCGGCGCTCCTACACCGTCACCTCCTGATTAGACATTGGGTGGGGTCGCCGTGCTTGTGGCGCTTGCGCCATAATACCGGGACGATCGAGCAGAACGCCGACAAGCACCAGCGCAATCATAATGAAAGAGCGCAGCGTCGGTGCATCGGCGCCGGCGAGCAAAAGATAAATGAAGGCGCCGAGAAGCGCGAACACAGCTGTCCATTTCTTGATCGGAAACCGGAGCGCGAACCCCGGGATCAGCGCCAGCCCGCCGCGTATCGCCGCGAAAATGAAACCGACAACGATCGCCATATGCAGGCCTGAGATCGAAAGCACGTGATAAAGCCCTGATATGCGCATTGCCTCGTTGACATCGGCCGAAATCTGGTCGCGCACGCCGGAGATCAACGCGGTGCCAACGGCGCCCGATTGGCCGGGGATCACCGCGAGAATGCGGGCGGTGAGCGCACGCCGCACGCTTTCGATGGCAGCGGCAACGCGGATGTCGAAGGGCGTGTCCGTGGGTGCCGCGGCTGGCTTCGTTTTGCCGAGGACGAAGCCGGTGGCACCCAGGCGGTTGAAATAGGCACCGAGCGCATAATCATAACCGCCGGGCCGGGTTGGGCTGAGCAAGGGCCGCATCCGCGCCTTCATTTCCACATGCGTGCCGACCTCGGGCGCAATCCCGCGCCGAAGCGAAACTCGCACGCGCTGCGGCAGGTGCTCGCTCCCGCGGCCGGCCGCCGAAGTCACCTGCAGGATGATCCGGTCCGAGCGATCGGTGGCGTCACGCGCTTCGACGAAGCCTGTGAGCGTCAGCGTCGCGGTCGGTTTCAACAGTATGGGATGCGCGACGATCGCGCCGCGCAGCGCGCCCGCGGCAAATCCGGCGGCGGTCGCAGCGAGCGCCATCGAAACCGCGAAGGCCACGGGCCGCGCCCGCGACAGGTAAACGATGATGGCGAACGCGACGAACGCTGCCACCGCAGCGATCCATGACGGCTCCGCGGGTGCCGCGAAGTAGATGATGATGCCAATGCCGAAGGCGACCGGAAGCCAGGGCGCGAGCCGCGCGGCCTCCGCCTCGGCGCGGAACGCGTTGGTGAGCTGTTCGCCGGCGCTGGCCCATAGATCGCCGAGCCATGCGCCGATTCCTGCCGGGCGCCGGCCGCCGATCGCGACCGTGCGCCCGCCCGCGCGCGGCCTCTGATTTTCATTCGCCATGCGGAGCCCCCGCCCTACTCGGCGGCTGATCTCTATGCTACACGGCGCGCGGCTTTGCGCCATACTCGCTCATGACCGAGACCTCGGCACCGATCGTCACGCGCTTCGCGCCTTCGCCCACCGGATTCCTCCACATCGGCGGTGCGCGCACGGCGCTGTTCAACTGGCTCTACGCGCGCGGCCGCGGGGGCAAGATGCTGCTCCGCATCGAGGACACCGACCGCGCGCGCTCCAGCAAGGAAGCGATCGACGCGATTTTTGACGGCCTCACCTGGCTCGGCCTCGATTGGGACGGCGAACCCGTGTTTCAGTTCGCCCGCGCCGCCCGCCATCGCGAGATCGCGGAAGCCCTGCTTGCGGTCGGCCGTGCCTATCGCTGCTATGCCTCGCCGCAAGAATTGCAGGAAATGCGGGATTTGGCGCGCAAAGAAGGCCGCCCGCCGCGCTACGACGGCCGTTGGCGCGACCGCGACCCGTCGGAAGCGCCGCCGGGCGTCGAACCGGTGATCCGGCTGAAAGCGCCGACCGAGGGCGAGACCATCATCGACGATCTCGTGCAGGGTCGCGTCACCTGGCAGAACAAGGATCTCGACGACCTCGTGCTGCTGCGCTCCGACGGCACCCCGACCTATATGCTCGGCGTCGTCATTGACGATCACGACATGGCCGTCACCCACATCATTCGCGGCGACGATCACCTGACAAACGCCGCGCGCCAGGCGCAGATTTACGATGCGCTCGGCTGGCCGATTCCGAGAATGGCGCACATTCCGCTGATCCATGGACCTGACGGCGCCAAGCTTTCCAAGCGCCACGGTGCGCTTGGCGTCGAGGCCTACCGCGCCATGGGCTATTTGCCAGCGGCAATGCGCAATTATCTCGTGCGGCTCGGCTGGAGCCACGGCGATCAGGAAATTTTCACCACCGAGGAGCTGCTTTCGCTCTTCGATCTCAATCGCGTCGGCCGCGCCGCCGCCCGATTTGATTTTGCCAAGCTCGAAAGCCTCAACGGCCAGTATATCCGCCAGTCTTCTGACCAGGATCTGACCGGCGCGTTGGAAAAATTCCTGCCGGAATTACCCGATGGCGCGACCCTCATGCCGCGCTTTCAGCTTTTGCGCGATCGCATCCAAGCGATCATGCCTGGCCTGAAGGAGCGGGCTAAAACCCTGATCGAGCTCGTGGACGGCATCCGTTTCCTTCTCGAAGAGCGCCCGCTCAAAATCGACGACAAGGCGAGAGCGATCCTCACGCCGGAGGCGCGGGCGATCCTCAAGCGCGCGATTTCCATGCTCGAGAAGGTTGAATGGAAGGCCGACGCGCTCGACGCCGCCGTGCGTGCGCTCGCCGATGACGAGAAGGTGAAACTCGCCGCTGTCGCCCAGCCGCTCCGCGCGGCGTTGACCGGCAAGTCGACCTCGACCGGCATTTTCGACGTGCTGGTTGCGCTCGGGAAGGACGAAAGCCTCGCCCGTCTCCGGGATCAGGCCGGAGTAACCGCCGCTGCATAGGTTTTGGGCGCTCTATTCACATGGCTGACATCGCCGTCTGCTTGCTTGTGCAATGCGAAAGAGTTACCAAATTAGCAATTAGACCGGACCCTCGCCCTCTGGCCCTGCCGCGCCGCGGCTTCTGGCCACCCGGCCGCCGGCCGTGTGTTCTCGCTCTCAGGGAGATTGCCGGATGGACGCAAAACTAGCGAACACCAAGACGGCCAAGCTTTCCGCCGGAGACCAGACCTGGTCGTTTCCGATCCACGAAGGGACGATTGGGCCGTCGGTCATCGACATCGCTAAGCTTTACAGCCAGACCGGGATGTTCACTTACGATCCCGGCTTTACTTCGACCGGCAGCTGCGAGTCGAAAATCACCTACATCGATGGCGATGAAGGGGTGCTGCTCTATCGTGGCTACCCCATCGAGCAGCTCGCCGAGCACGGCGATTTCCTCGAGACCTGCTATCTCCTGCTCTACGGCGAACTGCCGACGGCGGCGCAGCGCGTCGACTTCGTCAAACGCGTGACCAATCACACCATGGTCCACGAGCAGATGAGCCGCTTCTTTCAGGGCTTCCGCCGCGACGCGCATCCGATGGCGGTGATGGTCGGCTCGGTCGGCGCGCTTTCGGCCTTCTATCACGACTCGACCGACATTTCCGATCCGCAGCAGCGGCTGATTGCTTCGATCCGCATGATCGCCAAAATGCCGACGCTCGCCGCCATGGCCTACAAATACACGATCGGTCAGCCTTTCATCTATCCGAAGAACGAGCTCGATTACGCCACCAATTTCCTCCGCATGTGCTTTGCCGTGCCCTGCGAGGAGTACAAGCCCAATCCGGTTCTTGCGCGCGCAATGGACCGGATTTTCATTTTGCACGCCGACCACGAGCAGAACGCTTCGACCTCGACCGTACGGCTCGCGGGATCTTCGGGCGCCAATCCCTTCGCCTGCATCGCCGCCGGTATTGCCTGCCTTTGGGGCCCCGCCCATGGCGGCGCCAACGAGGCGGCACTGAAGATGCTCGCCGAGATCGGCCATGTCGACCGCATTCCCGAATACATCAAGCGCTCGAAGGATAAGAATGATCCGTTCCGCCTGATAGGCTTCGGGCACCGCGTCTATCACAACTATGATCCGCGCGCGAAAATCATGCAGAAGACCTGCCACGAGGTTTTGAACGAGCTGGGCATCAAGGACGATCCGTTGCTCGACGTCGCCATGGAACTCGAGCGCATCGCGCTCAAGGACGAATACTTCATCGAGAAGAAGCTCTACCCGAATATCGACTTCTATTCGGGCATCACGCTGAAGGCGATGGGCTTCCCGACCGCGATGTTCACCGTGCTGTTCGCGGTGGCACGCACGGTAGGCTGGATCGCGCAGTGGAAGGAAATGATCGAGGACCCGAGCCAGAAGATCGGCCGCCCGCGCCAGCTCTACACGGGCGCCACCAAGCGCGATTACCTGCCGATCTCGCGGCGGAAATAACCGGCGAAGCTATGGATTATTCGGCGGGCGTTGCGCTGAGCGCGCCTGTTTTGCAGGGCGCCTTCGCGGCTTTGGCGCCGTCATAGGCCCAGTTGATATAGGCGCTGCCCCAGGTGAAGCCGCCGCCGAACGCCGCGAACACCAAGCGGTCGCCCCGCTTTAGCTTCGACTCGTAATCCCACAGGCAAAGCGGAATCGTCGCGGCGGTGGTGTTGCCGTATTTCTGCAAGGTCATCATCACCTTGTCGTGGGGAATCCCCAAGCGGTCGGCGATCGCTTCAAGAATGCGCTTGTTCGCCTGATGCGGCACGAACCAATCGACGTCCTCAAGCGTCAAGTTATTGCGCGTCATGATTTCGCGGACCGACGCCGACATCCGCTCGGTCGCCGCGCGGAAAACCGCGGGCCCGTTCAGATAAAGGTAATGCATTCGCGCTTCGAGGGTCGCTACCGAAGGCGGCAGCCGGCTGCCGCCCGCCTTCTGGTGGATGTGCGGCATCCCCGCGCCGTCGGAATGAAGCTCGATGTCCTGCAACCCGTAGCCGCTATCGTTCGGCTCCAGGAGGATCGCGGCGGCACCGTCGCCGAACAGCACGCAAGTGGTGCGGTCGGTGTAGTCGATCATGTTCGACATCTTGTCGGCGCCGACAAGAATCGCCTTCTTGGCCCGGCCCGTTTCGATGAATTGCGAGGCGACATCGAGCCCGTACACGAAACCGGAGCACGCCGCCTGAATGTCAAAACTGCCGATATGGCGCATGCCGACCATGTCGCAGATGAGATTGGCGGTCGAAGGCAGCACGTAATCGGGAGTGATGGTCGCGCACACCAGGACGTCGATCTCGTCGGGCCTGGTCCCGGTTTTTTCCAGGAGGCCCTTCACGGCTTCGACCGCCATATGCGAAGTGCCGAGCCCCTCGCCCTTCAGGATGCGGCGCTCCTTGATGCCGGTGCGCTCGGTGATCCACTGGTCGCTGGTGTCGACCATGCGCGACAGCTCGTCGTTGCCGAGCACATAGTCCGGCAGATAGCCGTGCACGCCCGTGATCGCGGCGCGTACGGGCCCTCTCCTGTCTGGACGCAGCAACATTGCTCAACGCCCCCGCGTGGTCGTTATTGTTGGGAGGAATTGTACCCTGTTAGCAAAGTTTTTGCCATCAGGAACGGATTTCCTCAACCGCTGATTTTCTTTTGTTTTCAATAGCTTCGAGCGTCACACGGGCGGCGCGGTCGCTCGCTTCTTCGCCATCCGTGCTGAAAATCTGATCAAGCCGCGTGAACGCCTCGACCTGTTTCCGCCGCTCCGGCCCGTCGTCGAGGAGAGGTGCAAGTGCTGCGGCGAGCTTTTCCGCCGTGCAGTCGCGCTGCAGGAATTCTGGCACCACATGCTCGCCGAGCACGAGGTTGGGCAGGATCGCCGAAGAGACCTGCACCACGGCCCGGACGATCATTTCCTCCCATACGGGCACTCGATAAGCGGCAACCATCGGCACGTGGGCGAGGGCAAGTTCGAGTGTCACGGTGCCGGAGGCGGCAAGTGCCGCGCGCGCGCGCCGAAACGCCGCGTATTTTTCCGCCTCGGTGATCACGACACGCGGCTTCACCGGCCAGTTTTCGACCGCGGCTCTGATTTCGTCCTCGCGCGCCCGTAGCGTCGGCAAAACGACATTCATCGGACCGCGGCTGGAAACAAGGCGCCCGATTGTTTCCCCAAAAATCCTCGCCAGACGTCGAATCTCGATCTGGCGGCTTCCCGGCAGTACGACGAGGAGTGGCGGCTCGTTCCCTCGCACCCGCTCTTCTTCGGGTGAAGGCCGCAAATCAGCGACCCGCTCGAGCAAGGGATGACCGACATAGCTCGAAGGCGGGCCGCCAAGCTTCTTCAACACATCGGGCTCGAAGGGAAAAAGCGCGAGCACGTGATCGACGATTGGCGCGAGTTTGCGTGCCCGGCCGGGTCGCCATACCCAGACCGTAGGCGAGACGTATTTTACGATTGGAAGATCGGGCAAGGCGCGCCGCACGCGTCGCGCCACGCGCTGGTTGAAGTCGGGACTATCGATGAGGATGAGAACATCCGGTGGCGAAGCGAGGATCGCCGCTGCCGCCTCGCGGATCCGCCGCAGGATCAGTGGAAGCTTGCGGATCACCGCGCCGAATCCCATGGCGGTCACATCGTCCATCGGGAACTGGCTCGCGAGCCCTTCCGCCGCCATGGCCGGACCGCCAATGCCGCGAAACCGCACCTTTCCACCGAGGCGCGCGCGTAATTTCTGCATCAAGCCGGCGCCGAGATGATCCCCCGATGGCTCGCCGGCGACGAGGAATGCATCGAGCGCGGGCTTCATGCCGTCCGCGCTCAACGCTGGCACTCATCGAGCGCGGGAACGCCGGTCAGGAAAAGACCGGCTTTATCAGCCGCGCGTATCATCGCCGCCGCGTCAGGAACAATGGTGCCGCCTGCCTCAACCGCAATCCCGCGCAAGCCCGCTGCTGCCGCTTGCGCAACGGTTTCGGCGCCAATGGCCGGAAGATCGATCCGCCGGCTTTGCCCGGGCTTGGGCGCCTTCACCAGCACGCCCGCGCGCGGCGCGAGCTTCAGCCGCCCGCTCGCGCGGAGTTTTGCAAGCCGCGCGAGCAATCCCGCCGTCCCCTCCGCCGCTTCCACGCCGAGCACGCGCCGGGCGGAAATCGCGACCGCCTGACCGACATCGAAAGGACCGAGCGCCCGCAAAAGATCGAAGCCGAGCGCGATGTCGGTTTCATCCTCAGGTGATGGCCGATGCGCGCCGAGCACGCCTGCTGGAATCATGAGTTCGGGGGCGACCTCGTGTACGCCCATCAGATGGAAACCGTAATCGTCGAGGATCTTGGCGACGCCGGAAAGCAAGTGATCGTCGCCGCCGCGATAAAGCCGCGCGAGCCGCGGCAAGAGCCGGAGCGTGGTCCAATCCAGGCGAAAATCCAGGAGCTTGGGACGGAGCACGGAGCCGATCAGAACGAGATCATGCACCCCGTGCTTGCGGGCGAGCTTGACGCTCGTCCCGAACGCGCCGAACGGCATCCACTCGTGGGGAAATCGTTCGACCGCGGAATCGGCAAAGCCGCGAAGCGCGAGCAACACGACGGGCCGGCCGCGCCGCTGCACGGCCTCCGCAACCGCGATCGGAAAGGCGCCGGCCCCGCAGACGATTCCGAGTGGCCCCTGGGTTGTCTCGCTCGCCCGCCCCCGGGATTTTGCCGCCGCCTTCATCAGTCATCGTCCCCGGCGCTGGACGCGCGCGGCGTCGTCAAGCGCCGTTTGCCGGCCTCGCGTACGAACTGAACGATGCGCTGCACGTTCTCGTCGCCGGGGAATTCCCCCGCGACCTTTTCAGCGGATTCGAGCACCGTACCGGGTCCCGCGAACAACATCCGGTAGGCGTGGCGCAACGCATGAATTTGCGGCCGCGAGAGCCCTCCCCGTTTTAAACCGACGATGTTCAACCCGGCGAGCTTGGCGCGCTGGCCGTTGGCGGCGGCAAACGGGATCACGTCGTGGACGACACCCGACAAGCCTCCGATCACCGCCCGCTCGCCGATGCGTACGAACTGATGCACCGCCGCGTAGCCGCCCATGAACACGAAATCGCCGACCGTGCAATGGCCGCCGAGCGTGCCGCCATTGGCGAAGATCACATTGTTCCCGACGATGCAATCGTGGCCGACATGGGCGTAGGCCATGAACATGCACCGCTCGCCCACCCGTGTCTCCATGCGGCCGCCGGCGGTGCCGGTATTCATCGTCACCGACTCGCGGATCACGCAGTCGGCGCCGATGAGCAACCGGCTCGGCTCGCCCTTATAGTGCACCGATTGCGGCGGTGTTCCGAGCGAAGCGAACGGATAGATCAGCGTGCGCGGCCCGATCGTGGTCACGCCCGCGATATTGACGTGCGCAATCAGCTGGCAGCCATCGCCGATCGTGACATCGGGGCCGATAATGCAATAGGGGCCGATCTCGACATTCGCGCCAATCTTCGCGGCGTCGGCGACCCGCGCCGATGGATCGATCTTGGTCACGCGTCAGTCGTCCACGATCATGGCACCGACTTCTGCTTCGGCGACGAGCTCGCCCTTGACCCTGGCCTCGCCGCGAAACCACCACATGGTCTTTCGCCGCGTTTTCTTCGTCATGTGGATTTCGACGACGTCGCCCGGCACCACCGGCCGGCGAAACTTCGCCTTGTCGACGGTGAGGAATAAGACCGACTTCGGCGGATTGTCGTAGCCGCGCGAAAGCGAGCAGATGGCGCCGGCCGTCTGCGCCATGGCCTCAACGATGAGCACGCCGGGCATGACCGGCTGCCCCGGAAAGTGTCCCTGGAAGAATGGCTCGTTGGCCGTGACGTTCTTGATGCCGATGCAGGATTCGTCGCCGCGCACCTCTGTGATCCGGTCCACCAGGAGGAACGGATAGCGGTGTGGCAAGAGCCGCAGAATGTCCTGCATTTCGATCGTCGTCTGCGTTTTATGCCGCGTGTCCATCAAATTTGCTCTATGATTGATCCTTGCCGGACCGAGGAGGCATTGCCTTGCTCCCCGTGAGCCCTTTCAACGCCGCCACCTCGCGGAAGAATTCGCGGATTGGCTTTGCCGGCGCGCCGGCCCATTTTTCTCCTGCCGGTACATTGTGCATCAATCCACTCCGCGCCGCGACCTGCGCGCCGTCGCCGACCGTGAGATGGTCGGCCAAGCCTACTTGGCCGCCGAGCACGACGTAGTCGCCGAGCGTGCAGCTCCCCGAAATACCCGCCTGACCGGCAATCACGCAATGCCGCCCGATCGACACGTTGTGTCCGATCTGCACGAGATTGTCGATCTTGCTGCCTTCGCCGATCATGGTGTCGCGATTGGCACCGCGGTCGATCGTGGTATTGGCGCCGATTTCCACGTCGTCCTGAATGATGACCCGTCCGACTTGCGGAATCTTGAGGTGTCCTTCTTTTCCCGGCAAGTAGCCGAATCCGTCCTGGCCGATGCGCGCGCCCGGATGGATGACCACGCGGTCGCCTAGAAGCGTGTGCTGGATGCTTACACCGGCCCCGATCGAGCAATCGCGCCCGATCCGGACATCGGCGCCGATCACGGCATTGGCCCCGATCAGCGTGCCCATTCCGATTTCCGCGCGCGGGCCGATGACTGCCCCCGGATCGGCCACCACTCCATCCTCGAGCCTGGCTTCGGGATGCACGGCCGTGCCCGAGGCGATTCCCTTGCCGCCGAAGAGTGCCGCAGGTTTTAATTCACGCTCGAACAGTGCGCGCGCGATCTTCACATAAGCGCGATAGGGCTCTTTCACCACGAGTGCGACAACACCGGCCGGCGCTTCACTCGCATGCGCGTTCGCGACGAAACAGGCGCCGGCGTCGGTCGAGCGGAACGCGTCGAGAAAATTTCTATTTTCAAGAAAGGAAAGATCGAAGGGACCCGCGAGATCAAGCGGTCTGACGCTTGTGATTTTTCGCGCGAGGTCGGCGCCCTTCGTCACTTTCGCATCGGTCAGGCCGACGATTTCGTCGAGACTGAGCGGCGTTCCAGCGCGGGAAAATACGGCTTCGGTCATATATCGTTCGACGCCGCGTGCGCGGCTGTCGCCCAAACGGCGTTCGTCAGAAATTCGTCCCGCCGCTGAAGCGGAAGAATTGGGTCTTGTCGTAAGATTCTCTGGTGAGCGCTTTCGCAAAATCGAAGCGGATCGGCCCGAAGGGCGAGGTCCAAATCAAGCTCACGCCGGTCGAGGAGCGGATCGAGCTTGAGTCGGCCAAGCAGACATCAACGTTATTCTTCGGGCCCGTTGTTCCAGTGGGGCAAGCAACCTGGCCACCGCCCGTACCGTAAGGTGGAAAAGCGGTGAAGGTAGTGCCGCCTTTATAGCCCCAAAGCGAACCGGCATCGGCGAAAATGGCCGCCTTCAGGCCGAGTTCCTTCGGCATGAACGAGAGCGGGAACTGCAATTCGGCCGTTGCACCCCAATACTGGGAACCACCAAGTGCATCGGTAAACTGCGAACCGAGGTCACGCGGCCCGATGCCTGAGGGCTGGAAGCCGCGTACGAGTTCCGGTCCCTTGAAGAACTGGTCGAGAATACGCAGCGAGCCGTTGCCGCCGTTATTACCGGTCGACATGATGTAGCCACCCTGAGCGCGCAACATGCCGACGTAATCGCCACCGAGCGGCTTATAGATCCTGGCGTCGACTGACGAACGCAGGTAATTCGAGTCGCCGCCAAGGCCTGCAAAATCCTGGTTGAAGTTGATGAGGAGACCCATCGAAGGGTCTTTATTGTTGTCGAGGGTGTTGTAGGACAGCGTGTAACCGACCGACGAGGTGATCGTGGAGCCAAGCGCCTGTTTGATCGCAGGCGACACTTCATTGGGATCATATCCCTGACCCGGCGGCAGCGGCGCAAGGCCAAATCCGCCGGGCCAGCCGCCCGCAGCACCCGTTATTGTCGTGCCGTCATTGCTATTGCCGGTACAGTTGAGGTCCGTCGGACCGGTTCCGACCCGCGGATAAATTGAATTGTCCGCCAACACGCGGCAGCCGTCGGTCCAACCTGGAGGCGCCGAAAGCGTTCGCTGAAAAATCGAATAGCGGGTTCCGAGCGTCAGATCATCGTTCAGCGGCAGGCCCGCAAGCAGCGTGGTGCCGATCGTGGAGACGTTGTAGCTCTGATAGGTGTTCTGCAGTTGCTCCTTGGCGTAGATGCTGATTCCTCCGCTCACCCGGTATCCAAGCATGTACGGATCACTGAAGGTAAGCTCGGCGCCGCGTGCGTATTGTCCGTACGACACCGAAGCACGCACATACTGGCCCTTGCCGAGGAAGTTGCGCTCGCCGACCGAGACTTCGGCAAGCCAGCCGGCGGAGGTTGAATAGCCGCCGGCGATCGAGAACTCGCCGGTGAGCTGGTCCTCGACATCGACGTTAATGATCACGCGATCGGGCGCCGAGCCCGGCTCGTTGGTGATCTTGACGGTTTTGAAATAGCCGAGATTTTTGAGCCGGCGTTCGGCGCGGTCGATCAGCGCACGATTGTAGGGATCGCCCTCATAAATATCGAATTCGCGCCGGATCACATAATCGCGCGTCCGCACGTTGCCCCTGATGTTGATGCGCTCGATATAGACACGCGGCCCCTCTTCGATCACGTAAACGAGGTTGATGGTGCGCGCGGCAAAGTCCCGGTCGCCGCGCGGGCGCACCTGCGAGAACGCGTAGCCGCGTTTGGCAAGCTCGATGGTGAGATCCTCGATTGTCTTCTCGACGAGTTCCGCATTGTAGACTTCGCCCGTCCTCGTCCTCACGAAACTCTTGATGGTGGCGGGATCAACGTCGCGCAAGCTGGAAATCACATCGACCGTGCCGGTGTGATACTGCTCGCCTTCTTCGAGGGTGATGGTGATTATGAATCCACCCGCGCCCTTGTCGGTTTCTACATTCGCCGAAATGATGCGAAAGTCGGCATAGCCGTTCTTCAGGTAGAAACGCCGCAACAGCTCCTGGTCGGCGCTGACGCGGTCAGGATCATAAACGTCGGTGCTCTTGATCCAGCTCAGCCAGTTCGTCTCCGTCGTCGTCATCACGTCGCGAAGTTTCCAGTCCGAAAACGCCTTGTTGCCGACGAACACGATCTTCTTGACTGTCGTCTTGTCGCCTTCGTTGATTTCGAACACCAAATCGACGCGACCCTGGCCGCGGTCGATGATCTTCGGATCGACCCGCACGTCATAGCGGCCGCTGCGGCGATAAACCTCGATGATGCGCTGCACGTCGGCCTGCACGGTCGTTCGCGACAGCGGCCCGCGCGCCTTCGATTGGATTTCGGCGAGCAGCGTCTCGTCCTTGACCTTTTTATTGCCCTCGAAGGCGATGCGGCTGATGACGGGGTTTTCCACCACCGTCACCACGAGCCGGTTACCGACCATGTTGATGCGGACGTCTTCGAAGAGGCCCGTGGCGTAAAGCGCCTTCAGCGCTTCGTCGATTTTGAGGGGGTCCGCCCGGTCGCCGGGTCTGATCGCGACATAGCCGAGGATCGCCTCGGTATCGACGCGCCGGTTGCCCTGCACAACGACGGCAGCGACCACGGTTTGCGCAGCGGCTTGGCTCGACGTCGCAAGCGACACAACGCCTGCGCCCGCGAACCCGCCAAAGGTGATGGCCGCGAGAAATGCGATCCTCAGAACGCGGACTCGGAGTTTCATGCGATACGCGACCTGCCGTCCCTCATCGGCCGGTCCGCGAGGACACGACCGTCCGCATCCACGCACACGAGCGCGCAGATTCCCTCAATTCTGGAAAGTTTTAATGAGTTTTCATGCACTTGGAAACGCCCCGCCCCCGTGGCCGGGCGCTTTCCCGGCCGCCGTGGCCGATCAGCCACGGTGAAACTCACCCCATATGCACCTGGGGTAGCGGTTGCCCCCCAACCCCCTCAGGCGCGGGCCTTAGCCTGCCCGCGATGAGTTTCGGAATGATTGCCAGCGGCTACGGGCGAAAATTCGTCCGAATCCGGGCAATTCAACAAGTCTGGTAGAAATGCGGCCTTAAAGCGCAACCAGATGCAGGATATCGTTCCAGGTTGCGACAATCATCAGCATCACGACGATCGCGAGCCCGATCCGGAATCCGAACTCCTGCGCCTTTTCGCTCAACGGGCGGCCGCGGACAGCCTCGATCCCGTAGAACAAAAGGTGACCACCATCGAGCAACGGGATTGGAAACAGGTTCAGAAGCCCAATGCTGACCGACAAAACCGCCGTCAGGTTGAGAAGCTCGGGAAATCCAATCGAAGCGACCTGGCCGGAGACCTGCGCAATGCGCAGCGGGCCGCCGAGCTGATCGGCCGATTCGCGGCCGACAATCACGCCGCCGATGTAGGAGAGCGTTCGGTCGACGACGAACCAGCTTTCGGACGCGCCCAGCATCACTGCTTGCGGCAGGCTCACCGGTTTCGGCGCTTCGAGAACGCCGGTAATGCCGAGGCGGCCTAGACGATAGACATTGCCGAAGCGGTCCTTGTGCTCTTCAAGGGCAGGAACGGCCGTGAGCGTCACCTCGCCGCCATTGCGCTCGACCACGAAGACGAGCGACTTGCCCGGGCTCACCGTGACAATGCGTTGCATGTCCGAGAAAGTCTCGATCTTGCGGCCGTCAATCGACAACACGAGGTCGCCTTCCCGGAAGCCGGCCGCAGCCGCGGCACTGTCGGGCACGATCGAATGTACGCGCGCGGGGCTCGCAGGCTTGCCGAAAACCGCGAAAATGCCGGCGAAAATCGCAATGGCGAGCACGAAGTTCGCAATCGGCCCCGCCGCCACCACCGCCGCGCGCTGGGCAACCGGCTTGTGATAGAAAGAGGTTTCGCGTTCCGCCACGTCCATGCGCGCAAGCGCCGCGTGATCCGGCGTGCTGGCAGCACTGTCGTCGCCATGGAAGCGCACATAACCGCCGAGCGGGATGGCGGCGATGCGCCAACGCGTACCCTTGCTGTCATAGAAGCCGATGATCTCGGGACCGAAGCCGATGGAAAAGGCGTCGATCTTCACGCCACAGCGCCGCGCGACCAGAAAATGGCCGAGCTCATGGAAAAATACGACGACGGTTAGTACGAACAGAAAGGGGAGAACAGAACCGAGCGCAGAGCCGCCCCAAAAGTGCAAACTCGAGAAAAAGCTCATGCCGCATCCTTTCTGAACTGTTATCGACCTAGGATGCCTTTGCGGCAAATTGGGGCAAGAGGGTGTGGGCCAAACTTCTGCCGATATGGTCAACGGCAAGCGCCTCCTCGACCGTGGCGGGCTCCCGCAATCCCTTGGATGCAGCCTGCTCCAGCACGCTCTCAACCATGGCCGCAATCCCCAAAAAACCGATCCGGCGTGCCAAAAAGGCCCCCACCGCCACCTCATTGGCGGCGTTAAGCACGGTGGGCAAAGGTCCGCCTGCTTCCATGGCCGCCCGCGCGAGCCTGAGCGCCGGAAAACGCACCGGATCGGGCGGCTCGAAACTGAGGGTTGCAAGGGCCGCGAGATCGAGCCGCGGCGCTTCCCAGGCGGGGCGCTCCGGCCAACCGAGGCAATAGGCGACGGGCACCCGCATGTCGGGCACTGAAAGTCCGGCGACGACCGCGCCATCGCGATAGGCGACCAGCGCATGCACGATCGATTGCGGATGCACGAGCACATCAAGCCGGTCCGGCGAGAGCCCGAACAGATGGTGCGCTTCGATCAGCTCAAGCCCCTTATTCATCAGCGTCGCGGAATCGATCGTAATTTTCGCGCCCATCGACCAGATCGGATGTCGGAGGGCTTCCTCCGGCACGACGCGCGCAAGACGTTCGGATGAAAAGGTGCGGAACGGTCCGCCCGAGGCGGTGAGCGTCACCCGTTCGACGGCTTCCGGCGGCCCGGCGGTCAGTGCCTGAAAGATGGCGTTGTGTTCGGAATCGAGCGGCAGCACGATCGCGCCTGAAGCTTTGGCCGCTTGCATGAACAGCCGGCCAGCCGAGACGAGACACTCCTTGTTGGCAAGTGCAATGCGCCGCTTCGCCAAAAGTGCGGCGAGCGTCGGCTCAAGACCCGCGGCGCCAGAGATCGCAGCGATGACGACATCAGCGTTCTCCGCAGCGGCGAGAAGCAGTCCCTCGCGGCCGGCGGCCGTCCTGATGCCTGATCCTGAAAGCGAATCGCAAAGTTCGCCATAAGCTTCAGGCTCCGCCACCACGGCGAGCTTCGCACCATATTCGCGCGCAAGGGCCGCGAGTTTGCGGCCGTCGCGGTGGGCGGTGAGCGCGGCGATCTCGTAGCGTTCGGGCGCGCGCCGCACGATGTCGAGCGCGCTTTTTCCGATCGAGCCGGTGGCGCCGAGAATGCTGACCGCGGTCTTGCGGCTCGCCGTTTTTATCGCGCTCACCATAGGAGCAGGCTTTCAGCAGGCAGGCTTGCGCCCGTCCCCATCAATCCGATCGCAAGCGCCACCGCCGCGGCGGCAAACAGCGAGTCACAACGATCCATCAGCCCGCCATGGCCGGGGATTAACTGGCTCGAATCCTTCACGCCAAAACGGCGCTTGATGGCCGATTCCACGAGATCCCCGAGCTGGGCGGCAATAACTACGATAAACATGATGATCAAATGCGCCGGCCGCAAGCTGAGGCCCGCAGCGATAAGGACGATCGCCCCTGCTGTAATGCCAGCGATAGTGCCGACAATGGCGCCGGCCCACGTTTTGTTCGGGCTTATTTGCGGCGCGAGCTTCGGCCCGCCAATCGCTCTTCCCGCGAAAAAAGCAAAGACATCCGCAGTCCACACCAGCGCGAAGAGCCAGATCAACGCGACGAAGCCGAGCACCGAATCGTCCCGCAACAACAACATCGAGACCAGAAAAATGCCGGCGTAAATCACACCCGCCACAAGCCACATAGGCCGCAACGAAGTAAGGCGCGCCCACTCCCACGCGACGCCGATCGCGGCCACAAGCCAGAACAGCGCGAACACAGTTCCGCCGATCCAGGTTGCCGCCAGCGCCAGTGCCCCGAGCACGATCGACGAATAGACGCGGAGCGGCAATTCATTGGCCCTACGCTTGGCGCCTTTTACGGCGGGGCGGTCCAACTCGCGGATCGAGGACAAGTCAGGATCCTGTGCGGGCGGTCACTCCGCCGAAACGGCGCTCGCGACGGCGATATTCGACGATCGCCGCTTCCAGCGCCGCGCGGTCGAAATCCGGCCAGTAGATCGGCAGGAATACGAATTCGGCATAGGCGGCCTGCCACAAGAGAAAATTCGAAATCCGCTGCTCGCCGCTGGTCCGGATCACGAGATCGGGGTCGGGCAGGCCGGCGGTGTCAAGATGTGTTTCGATGGTGGCGGCGTCGATTGCAGCCGGATCGAGTTTGCCGGCGACCGCATCCGCCGCCGCTTTTTGCGCCGCGCGCGCGATTTCCTGCCGGCCGCCATAGTTGAAAGCGACAACGAGCGTGGTGCGCTCGTTGTTCTGCGTTCGTTGCTCCGCCTCGTTGAGAAGTGCCAGCACCTCCGGATCAAGGCCGTTGCGATCGCCGATCACCCGCACGCGCACGCCATTCTCGTGCAATTCGGCGAGATCCTTGCGCACGAAGCGCTTCAACAGACCCATCAGGTCGCTGATCTCTTCGGCGGGCCGCGACCAGTTCTCGGCGCTGAAGGAATAGATGGTCAAGAACTTGATGCCGATGTCGCCGGCCGCGCGCACCGCGCGGCGCAGCGCCTCAACCCCGCGGCGATGCCCTTCCCGCCTCGGCAAGCCGCGCGCCGCCGCCCAGCGTCCATTGCCGTCCATGATGATGGCGACATGCAGCGGCGGCTCGAGCGAGCCGCTGCCTGCGATGGATACGGGATCGGGCAATGACATGGTTTCCGTCAAACCGACATGATTTCTTTTTCTTTGGTGGCGAGCGTGTGGTCGATGTCGGTGATCGCCTGATCGGTCGCCTTCTGGACCTCGCCTTCGTGGCGTTTGATTTCGTCCTCGCTCACATGGCCGTCCTTCTGCAGCTTCTTCAGATGATCGAGCCCGTCGCGGCGCACGTGGCGCACGGCAACGCGCGCGGCTTCGGCGTATTTATGGGCGACCTTGACGAGCTCTTGGCGCCGTTCCTGGTTCAGTTCCGGAATACGGATGCGGACGATCTGGCCTTCGGTCGAAGGGCTGAGCCCGAGATTGGAATCGCGGATCGCCTTTTCCACCGCCTTGACGACGGAAGCGTCCCAGACCTGGATCGAGATCAGCCGCGGCTCCGGCACGCTCACGGTCGCGACCTGGTTCATCGGCATGTGCGAGCCATAGGCTTCGACATGAATGGGCTCGACGAGGTTGGGCGACGCGCGGCCTGTGCGCAGGCCGCCGAGCTCTTGTTTCAGGGTGGCAAGCGAGCCTTGCATGCGTCGCTTGACGTCAGCGAGATCAAAAGCGCCCGGTTTCATATCTCACCTCTTTAACGGTCTTCGCGCGCCATCACGGCGTAACAATGGTCGCCTTGCCCTCGCCCTTGATCGCGGCGGCGATCGCCCCTGGCGCGCTGATCGAAAACACGATGATAGGCAGCTTCGCCTCGCGGGCAAGCGCGAAAGCCGCCGCGTCCATGACCTTGAGATCGCGCGAAAGCGCCTCGTCATGCGTGAGTTTATCGAACCGCTTGGCCTTGGGGTTGGTCTTTGGGTCGCTGTCATAGACGCCGTCGACCTGCGTCGCCTTCAGAATCGCGTCGCAGCCGAGCTCGGCGGCCCGCAGCGCGGCGCCTGTGTCGGTCGTGAAATACGGATTTCCCGTCCCGCCCGCCAACAGCACGATATGGCCCTGCCTGAGATGCGCATTGGCGCGCTGGCGCGCATAGGGCTCGACGACACTTGGCATGGCAACCGCCGACAGCGTGCGGACGGTGGCGCCTGCGCGCTCGATCGCGCCCTCAAGCGCGAGCGCGTTGATCACGGTCGCGAGCATGCCCATGGCATCAGCGGCCGCGCGATCGACACCCGTTGCGGCAAGAACGGCGCCGCGTACGAGATTGCCGCCGCCGACCATCACCGCGGTTTCAATGCCGAGCTTTTTGACTTCGACGAGATCGGCCGCAATCCGCGAAAGCGTCGGCGCGTGCAGGCCTTCTTCGCCGCCTTGCAACGCTTCGCCCGAAACCTTGACGAGGACGCGCTTGTAATGGGGCTTCGCCATCCCGACCGCCCCCGCCGAGTTCAGCTTTGGCCCGCGGCCGCGGCCACCTCGGCGGCGAAATCCTGTTCTTGTTTTTCCACGCCTTCGCCGAGCGCGTACCGAACGAATCCCTTGATCGCAATCGGCTGGCCGAGCTTTCCTTCGGCTTCTTTCACCGCCTGCGCAACCGTTTTTGCCGGATCATGCACATAAGGCTGATCCACGAGGCAGGCTTCCTTGTAGAAGGTCTTGAGGCCGCTCTCGACGATCTTTTCGACCACATTGGCGGGCTTGCCTACGGCCTTGGCGGCGATCACCTCGCGCTCGCGCGCGACAACCTTCGCGTCGAGACCCTTGGCGTCGACCGCCAGCGGATTGGAGGCGGCGACATGCATCGCGAGCATGCGGCCTAAAATCGCGAGCTCGGCGGGGCTGGCTTTCGATTCGAGGGCGACCAGCACGCCGATCTTGCCGAGCCCTTCGGAAATGGAGGCGTGCGTATAGGCGCCAATCGCGCCCTGCCCGACCGAAAGCTCGGCGGCGCGCCGCAGCGTCATATTCTCGCCGATCGTCGCTATCGCCTGGGCGATCGCCTCTTCGATCGTGCCGTTGCCAGCCTTCGCCTTTTTGATTTTCTCAACGTCGGTGCCGTTATGGAGCGCCGCTTCAGCGATCAGTTTCACGAGGCCCTGGAAGTGGTCGTTGCGGGCGACGAAGTCGGTCTCGGAATTGACCTCAACGAGCACGCCCTTCTTGCCTTCGACCGCGAGCCCAACGAGACCTTCGGCGGCGACGCGGCCGGCCTTCTTGGCGGCCTTGGCGAGCCCTTTTTTGCGGAGCCAGACGACCGCCGCTTCAAGGTTGCCCTTGGTCTCGGTGAGCGCCGCCTTGCAGTCCATCATGCCGGCGCCGGATTTCTCGCGCAGCTCCTTGACGAGGCTCGCACTGATCTCAGCCATCGCCTACTCCGTTTCGGCCGAAAGCGCTTTGGCTTCCGCGATCCAGGTTTCGATGCGGCCGGGCAATCCAACGGTTTCGCCGAGGTGATGGGCGTCCTTCTTGTCGAGGCCAGCCACTTGCGAATAGTGGAAGAAGCCGAGGTCGTTGAGCTGCTTTTCGATCGCCGGGCTTACGCCATGCAGCTTCTTGAGGTCGTCGGGCGCGCCGATCGGGCCCGGCAGCGGCTCGAATTTTTCCCACTCGGCTTTTTCCGCCGGCAATTCCTCGAGTATGGGCTTTTCGGCAGCGCCGAGGTCGACGCCCGCCTGCCCTTGTGCGCGTGAAATGCCGTCGATCGCGGCCTTGGCGACAAGATCGCAATAGAGCGTGATTGCGCGGCCGGCATCGTCATTGCCGGGAATCGGAAACACGATGCCGTCGGGATCGGAATTGGTGTCGACGACCGCCGCGACCGGAATGTTGAGGCGCTTCGCCTCCTTGATCGCGATATCTTCCTTGTTGGTGTCGATGACGAAGACGAGGTCGGGAATGCCGCCCATGTCGCGGATGCCGCCGAGCGAGCGCTCGAGCTTCTCCTTCTCGCGCGCGAGCGTCAGCCGTTCTTTCTTGGTATAGGCCGCGCCCGTCTCGCTCGAAAGCATCTCCTCGATTTTCTTCAGGCGTGCGATCGAGTTCGAGATCGTTTTCCAGTTGGTGAGCGTGCCGCCGAGCCAGCGGGAATTCACGAAATACTGCGCCGAGCGCTTGGCGGCGTCGGCGACGGCGTCGGACGCCTGCCGCTTGGTGCCGACGAACAGGATGCGGCCGCCCTTGGCGACGGTGTCGCTTACGGCCGTGAGCGCCTTGTGCAGCATCGGCACGGTCTGCGCGAGGTCGATGATGTGGATGTTGTTGCGGGTGCCGAAGATGAACGGAGCCATCTTCGGATTCCAGCGATGGGCCTGATGGCCGAAGTGAACGCCAGCTTCCAATAGCTGGCGCATCGAGTAGTCGGGAAGCGCCATGTTGTCCTCTTCCGGTTAGCCTCCGCGGACCGAGCCGGGCGAACCCGGCACCGGATGCCGTCCCGGATATGGGAAAGCTAGTCCGCGTGCGTGATGGCGGCGCTTATAGGGGGTGAAACCAAGCGGCGCAAGGGCGCGACCAACTGCCGCTTATGCAAGCAGGAACAACTGGCCGATGATCGGTGACCGGCAAACGATAAAAATCGCAAGGGGGGAAGCATGGGTTTCACCGAGGGCGCCATCATGATCGGTGCTGCGCTGGTCATGATCTTCATCGGACGGCCCGAAGGGCCACTGGGGCGTTTCCTGTCCGTCTACATCGTCGGCCAGCTCTATGTGATGAGCGCGATGGTGCTCGGCGTGATCGGAGCGGCTCTGATGATCGTGACTTGGCCGTTCTAATCTGGCCGTTCTGATTTCGGCGCAAGGGCGGCAAATCCGCGCTTCACACCTCCTGCACGGCGACGACCCCCGGCACCGCCTTCATCGCGCCCGCGATCTGCGGCGAGATCGGATAGCGGCCGGGGAGCTTCACTTCGACTTCGGAGCCATCGGCGAGCGTGAGCACGAAGCACACTTCGCCGAGCTTCTCGGCCTTGCCGCCGTTCGGCGCGAGCCGCTTGGTGAGGAGATCGATCGGCTCGGACGAGCGCACGAATACGCGCAGCCCGCGCTGGGCCTTCGACGCGGCTTCATCGAGCGATTCCGCATTGTGAATGCGGACGCGCACCTCGTCGCCTTGCAGTTCGGCGCCGACCTGCAGCAGCACGGCGGTGCCGGGATCGAGAAGATCGCGGTATTGCGCGAGGCCTTCGGCAAAAATTACCGCTTCGAAATGGCCGGTCGGATCGGATAGCCCGATGATCCCCATTTTCGAGCCGGACTTGATGCGCCGCTCGGTGCGCGAAACGACCGTCGCGGCAAGCCGTCCGGCCGTGGCACCCGCGCGAACCGCGCGCGCGAAGTCCGCCCATTGCTGCACCCGCAGGCGCGCAAGCGCGGTTGCATAATCGTCGAGCGGATGGCCGGAGAGGAAAAAGCCGATCGCATCATATTCGCGTTTCAGCCGCTCCGCCGGCAGCCAAGGCGCCGTTTCCGGCGCATGGATCGTGGCGCGCACGGGCCCGGCACCGAACAATTGCGTCTGGCCGCGGGCCGCGTCTTCGCTGCGGCGCTGCGCATAAGCAAGCATCGCGTCGACAGCCGCGAAGGCGCGCGCGCGGTTCGGCTCCAAACAATCGAAAGCGCCCGCCGCGGCAAGGCATTCGAGCGTGCGCTTGTTGAGCGTACGCGCATCGATGCGGGCGGCGAAATCGGCGAGATCCGCGTACGGCTTTTCGCCGCGGGCCTTGACGATTGCCTCGACCGCCTGCCGGCCGACGCCCTTGATCGCCGCGAGCGCGTAGATGATCGTCCCCTCGCCGGCGCCGAAATTTTCACCCGAAAGATTGACCGAAGGCGGCTCGACTTTGATGCCCAACCGGTCTGCTTCGCGCCGGAAGTCGGCAAGCTTGTCGGTATTGTCCATGTCGAGCGTCATGGAGGCCGCGAGAAACTCGACCGAATAATGCGCCTTCAGGTATGCGGTCTGATAGGCAACGAGCGCATAGGCCGCGGCGTGGCTCTTGTTGAAGCCGTATTCGGCGAACCGCTCCAGGAGATCGAAGATCGCATCGGCCTGCGTACGCTCGACGCCGCGCTCGACCGCGCCGGAGACAAAGCGCGCGCGCTGCGCCCGCATTTCGCTGCGGATTTTCTTGCCCATGGCGCGGCGCAGAAGATCCGCTTCGCCGAGCGAATAGCCGGCGAGCAATTGCGCCGCCTGCATCACCTGTTCCTGATAGACGATGACGCCGAACGTCTCGCGCAGCACCGTCTCCAGCTTCGGGTGAATATAGTCGGGCTTTTCCTTGTCGTGCTTGCGGGCGTTGTAGGTCGGGATGTTCGCCATCGGCCCCGGACGATAGAGCGCGACAAGCGCGATGATGTCCTCAAAACGGTCGGGCCGCATGTCGGCGAGCGCCTTGCGCATGCCCGCGCTTTCAATCTGGAACACGCCGACCGTGTCGCCGCGGGAAATCATTTCATATGGCGCGGGATCGTCGAGCGGGATGCGCGCGATATCGATCTCAATCCCGCGTTTCTTCAGAAGCTTCACGGCCGTTTCAATGACCGTCAGCGTTTTCAGGCCGAGGAAGTCAAACTTCACGAGCCCCGCCGCCTCGACCCATTTCATGTTGAACTGGGTCGCCGGCATGTTCGATTTCGGGTCGCGATAGAGCGGCACGAGCTCGGTCAGCGGCCGGTCGCCGATCACGATGCCGGCGGCGTGCGTCGAGGCGTGGCGGTGCAGGCCTTCGAGCTTGAGCGCGATATCGAAGGCGCGCTTCACGCGCGGGTCCTCTTTCCGCGCCTCTTGCAGCCGTGGCTCGTCTTCGATCGCGCGCGCGAGCGTGACCGGGTTCGTCGGATTGATCGGGATGAGTTTGCAGATGCGGTCGACCTGGCCGTAAGGCATTTCGAGGACGCGGCCGACGTCGCGCATCACGCCGCGTGCCTGCAGCGAACCGAAGGTAATGATCTGCGCTACCTGCTCGCGGCCGTAGCGTTCGCGCACGTAGCGGATCACCTCGTCGCGCCGGTCCTGGCAGAAATCCACGTCGAAATCCGGCATCGACACGCGTTCGGGATTGAGGAAGCGTTCGAACAGGAGACCGAAGCGGATCGGGTCGAGATCGGTGATGGTGAGCGCGTAGGAGACAAGCGAGCCCGCGCCGGAACCGCGGCCGGGCCCCACGGGAATCCCCTGCGCCTTCGCCCATTGGATGAAATCGGCGACGATCAGAAAGTAGCCCGAATAATTCATGCGGCCGATGACATCGAGCTCAAAGGCAAGCCGCTCGCGGTATTCCTCTTCGGTGAAGCCCTGCGTGATGCCGTGCTCCGCCATCCGCTTCGCAAGTCCTGCTTCGGCGCGGCGGCGGAGTTCAGCCGTCTCGTCAGCGGCTTTTCCGCCAATCGAGAAGCGCGGCAGGATCGGCGCCCGGCTTTGGGTGCGGAAGGAGCAGCGCCGCGCGATCTCTACGCTCGAGGCAAGCGCCTCCGGCAGATCGGCGAAGAGCTCGGCCATTTCCTGCCGCGTCTTGAAATAATGCTCGGGCGTGAGTTGCCGCCGCCCGCTCTCGGCCACGAGCCTGCCTTCGGCAATGCAGAGAAGCGCGTCGTGCGCTTCGTAATCGTCACGCGCGGCAAAATAGGGCTCGTTCGTGGCGACGAGCGGAAGCCCATGCTCGAAGGCAAGCCCGATCAGCGCGGGCTCCACCAGCTTTTCGGACTCAAGCCCGTGGCGCTGTAATTCGACGTAGAGCCTGTCGCCGTGGATTTCCGCGAGGCGCAGAACGCGCTTCTTCGCGAGTTCCGGCTGGCCGCTTGCGAACGCGCGGTCGAGCGGCCCATCCGGGCCGCCGGTGAGCGCAATCAAGCCTTCCGAGTGAGCCTGGAGCCAAGCAAGGCTCACATGCGGTTCGGTGCCCTCGGCGACTTCGAGATGGCTTTTCGAGACGAGGGCGATGAGATGGCGGTAGCCCGTTTCAGTGGCCGCGAGCAGCACGACCCGTGGCAATCGCGCGAGGGTGCCGTGCTTCGCCGGTGGCTCATCGGCAAAATCGACGGCCAGCGAGCAGCCGACGATCGGCTGGATTCCCACGCTCGCCATTTTTTCGGAGAATTCGAGCGCTGCGAACAGATTGCCGGTGTCGGTGAGCGCAAGCGCGGGCTCGCGGTCGGCCTTCGCAAGCGCCGCGAGCTGCGCGATTTTGAGCGCGCCCTCGAGCAGCGAATAGGACGAATGAACATGGAGGTGGACGAAGCCCACCGCCCTGGCGAGATCAGACACGAATCGTCTCCGAAAATTCTTCGAGCCCATCGTGGGCCTGCATCGCGCCCGCGTCCAGAATTTTCAGCGTCGGGCTGTGGACGAAAGCATGATCTCGAAAAGTGGAAACCGGTTTTCGGAAAGATCATGCCTTAACTTGAAGCGTCTCAACTATGCTCGATCACCTCGCCGTCCTTGATGGTGACGCGGCGATGCATGCGGGCGGCAAGGTCCATGTTGTGGGTTGCGACCAGGGCCGCAAAACCCGACGCGTTAACGAGTTTGGAAAGCGTGGCGAATACATGATCGGCGGTATGCGGATCGAGATTGCCGGTTGGCTCGTCGGCGAGAAGAATGCGCGGCGCATTGGCTACCGCCCGCGCGATCGCGACGCGCTGCTGCTCGCCGCCCGACAATTCCGCCGGCCGGTGATCGAGCCGCGCGCCTAGGCCGAGAAAAGTCAAGAGCTCGCCCGATCGTTGGCGTGCTTCGTTCTTGTCGAGGCCGGTGATCATCTGCGGCAGCATGACGTTTTCGAGCGCCGAGAATTCCGGCAACAAATGATGAAACTGATAGACGAAGCCGATCTCGGTACGGCGAAGCCGCGTGCGCTCCTTGTCGGCAAGCCCCGCGGTCGCGCGGTCACCGATGAACACCTCGCCGCCGTCGGGATGCTCCAAAAGGCCCGCGATCTGGAGAAGGGTCGACTTGCCGGTGCCGGAAGGCGCAATCAGCGCCACCGACTCGCCGGGCCATACCGATAGCGTGGCACCGCGCAGGATTTCGAGGACGGAATCCCCTTGCCGGTAGCGCCGCTCGACGCCTTCGAGATGCAAGGCAGGCTGATCGCGCATCCCCTACTCGTAACGCAATGCCTCGACCGGATCGAGCCTCGCCGCCCGCCAGGCGGGATAGAGCGTTGCGATGAAGGAGAGCCCGAGCGCCATGGCCAGCACCGCGACCGTTTCGCCCGAATCGATATCAGCCGGCATTTGGCTGAGATAATAAAGCTCGGGCGAGAAAAGCTCGCGCGCGGAAAGCCAGGAGAGAAACTGCCGGATTCCCTCGATGTTGACGCAAATGAGAAGCCCCAGTGCGAAGCCCACAAGCGTGCCGACGACGCCGATCGAAGCGCCGGTGATGAAAAAGACGCGGAGTACCGCGCCCTGGGTCGCGCCCATGGTGCGCAGGATCGCGATGTCGTGGCCCTTGTCCTTCACCAGCATGATGAGGCCGGAGACGATGTTGAGCGCCGCCACGAGCACGATCAGCGTGAGGATCAGGAACATCACGTTCCGCTCCACCTGCAAGGCATTGAAAAACGTGGCGTTGCGCTGGCGCCAATCGACGAGGAACACTGGCCGGCCGGCCTCCTCGGTGATGAGTTTGCGAAAGCGGTCGATCTGATCGGGATTGTCGGTATAGACCTCGATCGCCGACACATCGCCCGGCCGGTTGAAATAGGCTTGCGCTTCCGAAAGCGGCATGAATACGAAGACGTTGTCGTATTCCGACATGCCGATCTCGAAGAGCGCCGCGATCTTGTAGGTCTTGATGCGCGGCGTCGTGCCCATGGGCGTCACCGCTCCGCGCGGCGCCACCAGTGTCATCTGATCGCCCGCCCGCACCGAAAGCTGGTTCGCGAGCCGCGCGCCGATCACCAGCCCCTGCCCGGTATCGAAACCGTCAAGCGTGCCGTTCTTGATGTTGGGCCCGATCGCCGGAAGCTTTCTGAGGTCCTCTTCGCGGATTCCCCGCACCAAAACGCCGCTCGCATAGAACGGCGAGGAAGCAAGCGCCTGTCCTTCGACGAGCGGCACGGCGAGTGTGACGCCCTTGATGTCGGACACTTTCTTCGCAACCTCGGCATAATCCGTGAGCGCCTGTTCGAGCGGCTGGATCAGCACGTGGCCGTTGAGGCCGAGAATTTTCGACATCAGCTCCGTGCGAAAGCCGTTCATCACCGCCATGACGATGATCAACGTCGCAACGCCCAGCATGATGCCGAGGAAGGAAAATCCGGCGATCACCGAGATGAATCCTTCCTTGCGCCGCGCCCGCAGATAGCGGATCGACAACATCCATTCGAACGATGCAAAGGGAAGCGTTCCTGCCGCCATGGTTCTCTCTATGTTGCAATCCGCGCCAGCGCATCGGCGGACGAAACCATTTCACGCGCCCCGCCCGCGCGCCGCTTCAATTCAACCTTGCCCTCGGCAAGACCCTTGGGGCCCACGAGCACCTGCCACGGCACGCCAATGAGATCGGCGGTCGCGAATTTCGCGCCGGCCCGCTCGTCGCTGTCGTCGTAGAGGACGTCGACGCCGCGGGCGGCAAGATCCGCGTAAAGCTTTTCGCAGGCCGCGTCGGTGGCGCTATCACCCTGTTTGAGATTGAGAAGCGCGACCCTGAACGGCGCGACCGACTCCGGCCAGACAATGCCGGCTTCGTCGTGGCTCGCCTCGATGATGGCGGCGACAAGCCGCGTCGGTCCGATGCCGTAAGAGCCCATGTGCACGGGCACGTTGCCGCCGTCGGGGGCGGCGACCGTCGCCTTCATCGGCGCGGAATATTTGGTGCCGAACTGGAAGATGTGGCCGACCTCGATGCCGCGCGCCGAGAGGCGCTTCGCCTCGGGAATTTTCTCGAACGCCGTCTTATCGTGCTTGTCGGAGGTCGCGGCGTAGAGCGAAGTCCACTGGTCAATGGTTTTCTGCAAGCCTGCGACGTTATCGAAGTCGGCCTTTTCGCCGGGCACCTCGAAGTCGAGATAGTCGCGATGGCAAAACACTTCGCTCTCCCCGGTCGAGGCGAGGATGATGAACTCGTGCGACAAATTCCCGCCAATCGGACCGGATTCGGCAACCATGGGAATCGATTTCAGCCCCAACCGCGCGAAGGTCCGAAGATAAGCCACGAACATTTTGTTGTAGGAATGGCGGGAGGAAGCCGGGTCCAAATCGAAGGAATAGGCGTCCTTCATGAGGAATTCGCGCGCCCGGTACACCCCGAAACGGGGGCGCAACTCGTCCCGGAACTTCCACTGGATGTGATAGAGGTTGAGCGGCAGCTGCTTGTAGGACTTCACATAGGCCCGGAAGATCTCGGTGATCATCTCTTCGTTGGTGGGCCCATAGAGCATCTCGCGCTCGTGCCGGTCCTCGATGCGGAGCATTTCCTTGCCATAGGCCTCGTAGCGCCCGCTTTCGCGCCATAGCTCCGCCGACTGGATCGTCGGCATCAGCATTTCGATGGCGCCGGCCCGGTTCTGCTCCTCGCGCACGATGGCGCAGACCTTCTGCAACACCCGCATGCCGAGCGGCAGGAAGGCATAGATCCCCGACGCCTCCTGCCGGATCATCCCCGCCCGCAGCATCAGGCGGTGAGAAACGATTTCGGCCTCTTTCGGCGTTTCGCGCAGGATCGGCAGAAAATAACGGGAGAGGCGCATCCCTAGCCTTCGCTCGATTCGGTCGGGCCGGTTGCCCCGGCGAGTGAACGCAGAAGAATTCCGAATGACAAGGGCGGCTTCGCCCCTAGCTTCGAGTCCCTGTCCTTTTGCATCGCAGAAAATTCGATTGCAACGCAAGAATGACAAGTGGATGACTTCCGGTCTAGCTTTCCCGTTCTCAACAGGGGAAGCGAGCCGGCTAGTCCGGTTTGAGGCCCAGGTTTGGGGAGGAAGGCTCCGCCGCCGGCGCGAGATCAACGCGACGAGAAGCGGTCGGAACGGCAAACGGGTGAGCATCCGCTCGCCCGTTTGTTTTTTAGCGCCCCGGCGGCGGCGGAAAGAGGCCTGGCGGAATAACGCGCTCGCTGACCAGGCCATACGCCCAGGCCGCATAACCAAGCCCCACGACTACTGTTGCAATCAGGGTCGTTACGATGGCCTTGCGCAAAAGCAACGGCCGCGTGGGCGCGCCGGGGTCGCTGCCCGGCGAAATCTCCCCCGTTTCGTGCTGGCTGTGCACGCCCCACGGCAGCACCGTGAACAATACGAGCCACCACACCACGAAATAGACCGCCGCAAGCAACGCGACCGATCGCATCAAGCCTGCTCCAGCTCGACGAGCGTGCCGTTGAAATCTTTCGGGTGCAGAAACAGGACCGGCTTTCCATGGGCGCCGATCTTCGGCTCGCCGTCGCCGAGGACGCGCGCGCCCGCGGCTTTCATCCGGTCGCGCGCCGCTTTGATGTCCGCGACCTCGTAGCAGATATGGTGGATGCCGCCGTCGGGATTGCGTTCGAGGAACTTTGCAATCGGCGAGTTGGGGCCAAGCGGCTCCAGAAGCTCGATCTTGGTGTTGGGAAGCGTAATGAAGATGGTGGTAACGCCGTGATCCGGTTGCGGCACCGCTTCTGAAACTTCGGCGCCGAGCGTCTGGCGATAGACGGCGGCGGCGGAATGCAGATCCTTGACCGCGATCGCTACGTGATTAAGCCGGCCGATCATATTGATCTCCTTCGGTCTTTATAGCCGCAAGCACGGCAGCCGCGCGAATAATTTTTGGCTTATGTTTTCGCCGGCTCGCTCGCGGCGACCCAAATTCCGGCCAGCACCGCAGCAACGCCGACGAGGAGATTGAGCCTGATCTCCTCGCCCATCAGCGCCGCCGCCACCAGCGAAGCCGCGATCGGATTAATGGTGATGGTGCTCGCAACTCGCGTCGGCGAAGCGTACTGGAGCGCGAACACCCACAGGAAGAACGCGAGCGCGCCGCCGAAGAGCCCAAGATAGGCAACGGCCATCCACTGCGCCGTACCGAAACTCTCGACCGCGGCAAAGCCGCCTTTCAACCACGCCAACAAGGCAAGACAGCTGGAGCCAATCCCCATGCTTGCCGCGGCGAACGATAGCGGTGCCGATCGCGCGATGAACGGCCGTGACCAGACATTGTAAAGCGCCATGCAAAAGGCGGCCGTGACCATCAAGAGGTCGCCGCGCCAGGCGCCTTCCGGCGCTGTCGAAAGGCCGGCTGCGAGCGCGAGCGCTACGCCGTCTGTCGCGATCAGGACGCCAATGGTCTTGCGTATGCCGAGCCGCTGGATGCCGAGGAGCGCGCCGACCGCCATCGTCAACAGCGGCAGCATGGAGAGCGCGAGCGCGCCGCGCGCGGCGGTCGTGTAGATGAATGCCGCATTGAAAATGATCGGAAAGATCCCGAAGAAAAGAAGCCCGAGCCCGGTAACGCCGAGCCAGTCTCTTCCGCGTGGCCATGGCTGACGCAGCAGGAAAGCGAGCGGCAACAAGATCAGGAAACCGATGCCGAAGCGAAACGCGCCGATGGTGATAGGATCGGAATGACCGATAATGAAGCGCGTGGTCCCAGCCGCCATACCGCCGAAGGCGCTCGACAAGAGGCCGGCCAAAACACCGACGCCCTGATTCATGAGGGATTTCCTTGAAACGATTGGACAGGCTCAGGGAATCGAGACAAGTTTTGCATTTGTTCTTTGCAAGGAACCGGGTACTGGCCTGTTTAATGACTGAGTGGCCTAGTTTGAAATGAAGAGTGGCCTGTTTTCATTTTTCTCTCACTAGAGTTGGGAACCGGGCATTAGCCATTTAGTTGTCAGGGAAACCTCATAGGGGGACGCCTTGACGCCAGATGGGCTTCGCCGAACGGCGGAGATTTGTATGCGTTTCGCGGATCGAGCGGGCTTTCCCGAGTTGGCGCAGCGGTTGCGCCTCATGGCAGCCGAATATCTCACGAAGGCCGAAGAAGCAGAATCCCAGATGGCGAGCGCCGCGCCGGTTGTGGAGGACCCACCGCTGTCACTAGGCGTCGGTGAATCGTTACCAGGCGCCAATCCTGAACCGGAAACAAAGTAAGGCCGCCTCAATTGGCGGCCTCTATTTCATGCTGCCGCCCGGTGAACTTTTGGTTAGGCGACGGATGAACAAAGTCGGCAACAACAACGACGAAACGCTCATGAAGAACGCCGCCGAAGCATCAGCGGTTTCAGGTAATCGAGGGAGGTAAGGAATGAGCGGCGCTACAAAAAGCCCCGGACGATGCCGGGGCTCTTCTATTGCCTTTTCAGGCTTGCCTAAGTGGAGTGCTACATCCAGCCCCAGCGGTAAGAGAGACGAGCACTGACGGTGTCAGCTTTCGCGCCGAACTGAACAGGTTCGGTAAAAACACCGGCGGGAAACCCGCCGCCACCGGTACCGAACGCACTCGCCAACTTGTGGTCGAATTGATAATGCCGGTATTCCACGCCCAGCGTCCAATGCGGAGACAGCATCCAATCCAGGCCACCGCCGATATATGAACCACCCAGGCGCGTTTTCGCTTGCTCAAATGTCGAGCCTGCCAAACTTATGGCGTGATAATCAAAGGCTCCGTTTGCATATCCACCGGATATGTACGGCATCCAGTTGCCAGCCGCCCAACCCGCCCTGCCGCCGATGGTCCACACGTCCTTCATCCGCGCCTGACAGTTCGCTGGTATGCCGGGTGCCAAACCCGCATTGGGGCCGTTGCAGGCGACGTTGCCGCCACTCCTTAAAAACGAGTCTTGCAGGCCGCCCTCTACGCCAAGCACGAAAGCGCCGAACTGCTTTTGCAAGCCGATGTGACCGCCATATATACCGTCCGGGTCGTGAGGCTGGATCGCAGAGGCTGGAAAGTTTGGGTTCACCAACTTAATGCGGGGATCTTGATAACCGAGGGATCCGCCAACGTAGAAACCACTCCAATCGAAGGCTGCGGGTGTGGAGACCGGTGCTTTCACCGGCATGTCGGCGGCGAATGCCGGTGCACAGAATGCAGCGGCAACAATGCACGCCGCGAGAATCTTTTTCATAGCTGCGCTCCCCATGGATTCGGCCAAGCCCGTTCTACTTATGAGGGTATAGGTTCCGGTGGTCGCATTACCTGCGACAAATTGGCTTCTCAACGACAATCCGGGGTGGCGTGACCTAAAAACCACAGCAAAACAGTACCTTGCCAAGTGGCCTATTTTCATTTGCTCAATGGCCTAAATCGGCCAGTGCCAAGGAACCGAAGTCAAGGGAGGCATAGATGACCGTCGGCGATGCATTGCCGTTTGCGAAATTGATAGGCCTCGAGATTACCGAGATCACTCCCGAACGCGTCACCGCCTCGCTCAAGGTGCGCGATGACCTCTGCACCCGGCCCGCGATCCTGCACGGCGGCGCCATCATGGCGTTCGCCGACACGGTCGGCGCCTACGCCACCGTCGCCAACCTGCCCGAAGGCATGACCACGACCACGATCGAGAGCAAGACCAACTTCTTCGCCGCCGTGCCCGTGGGCGATACCGCAAAGGCGGAGTGCACCGCCCTGCATCGCGGCCGCACCACCATGGTCTGGCAGACGAAAATTTCGCGCGGCGACGGGCGGCTTGCTGCGGTCGTCACCCAGACACAGCTGGTGATCCCGGCGCGTTAGCTTCAGACCTGCAGCACGATGACGTGACAGACAGGTTTCTTGCCCCATACGGCGCTCACCTGCCCGCGCACCGAACGGATGATCGCCTCCTCGATCGCATCGGGATCGCGGCGGCGCGGCTTCGGCAGCGATTGCAGCGCGTCCTCGATTGCGTCAAGCACGACATTCTCCATGGTCTTGCCGCCATGGGCGAATTCCGGCAGGCCGGAAAGCTCAACATTCGGCTCGCTCGCGATCTCGCCGCGGCTGCCGAGCGCGAGCGCCACCGACACGACCCCTGAAAAGCCGAGCCGCTTGCGCTCGACAACCGTGCGCGCCTCCGCCTCGATCAGCAGCAAGCCATCGCGATAGAGACGGCCCGAGGGGACCTCGTCGATCACCGCGGCGGGCGCCGGCGCGAGCCTCAGCACGTCACCGTCGCCACAAAGCACCACTTCCTTGATGCCTTCGCTCCGCGCGAGCGCCGCATGCTCGGAGAGATGCAGCGCCTCGCCATGAACCGGGACCGCCACCTCGGGCTTCAGCCATTGATAAAGCGCCGCGAGCTCTCCCCGCCGCGGATGCCCCGACACATGCACAAGGTCGGTGCGGTCGGTAATCACCTTGATCCCGCGGCGGATCATCTCATTAAGGATGCGGTTCACCGCTTTTTCATTGCCGGGGATGGTGCGCGAGGAAAAAATCAGCGTGTCGCCATGGTCGAGCTCGATGTCGGGATGATCGTCGCCGGCGATGCGCGCAAGCGCCGCGCGCGGCTCGCCCTGGCTGCCGGTGAGCAGCACCAGCGTCCGCTCGCGCGGCAACGAGGCATAGGCATCGACGCCGCGAAATTGCGGCACGCCGTCGAGGAGCCGCATTTCGCGCGCGACATTGACGATGCGCTCCATGGCGCGGCCGACCACCACGACCTCGCGGCCGGCCGCTGCCGCCGCGAGCGCCGCCGAACGGATGCGCGCGACATTGGAGGCGAAGGTGGTGACGGCGACGCGCCCCCTTGCCGCTTTGACGATCTCGGCAAGGCGCTTCGCGACGTCGGACTCCGACGGCGACTGGCCCTCGCGCACGGCATTGGTGGAATCGCACACAACCGCGCGCACGCCCTCCTCGCCGAGCGCCCGGAATTTTTTCTCGTCGGTAATGGCGCCGATCACGGGCGTGGCGTCGAGCTTCCAGTCGCCCGTATGCACCACAAGGCCGAGCGGCGTGCGGATGGCCAGCGCGTTCGATTCCGGGATCGAATGCGCGACCGGCACGAACTCCACGTCGAACGGCCCGACGCCGACGCGGGCGCCCGGCTGCACCACGCGAATGGGGATTTTCGGCGCGCCCTCTTCCATCATGCGCTTTGAGTCAATCAGCGCCGCGGTGAAGGGCGTGGCGTAAACCGGTACTTCGAGCTTGGGCCACAAATCGAAAATCGCGCCAACGTGATCCTCGTGGCCGTGGGTGAGCACGATGCCCTTGAGGTTCTTCCGCTCCCCCTCGAGAAAGCGGATATCGGGCATGATGAGATCAATGCCGGGCACCTCCGCGTCCGCGAAGGCAACCCCCATGTCGACGCAAATCCATTCGCGTAGCTTGCCGGCGCCGAGGCCGTAGAGCGCGAGATTCATGCCGATCTCGCCGACGCCGCCGAGCGGAACGAACAGAAGCTCGTCGTAAGTCGAAGCCATCAACGGGCGCTCGCGATTGGAAAAATATCGCCGGCGGAGATCGCCTCGCGGCCACCGTCATGCTTGCGCAGGAGAAGCGCTCCCTTTTGGTCGATCGCCTCGAAAGTGCCTTTGAGCGTACGGTCGGGAAGCCGCACTTCGATCGCGCCGCCCACGCCGGCCGCGCGCAGGAGCCAGGCGGTGCGGATCGCCGCAAAGCCTTCGCCGCGCTTCCATTCGCGCGCGCGCTCATTCCATCGCTCACCAAGGCGGGCGAGCAGTGCGGCAGGCTGAAGATCGAAGCCCGCCGCGAGGAAATCATTTGTCGGATATGGCGTGTCCGCCGGATGGTGAGCGCAATTCACGCCGATACCGACAGCGGCCGCGAGCCGCCCATTCGCAAGCGTCGTTCCCTCGACCAGAATGCCCGCCACCTTCGCTTGATCGAGGAGGAGATCGTTCGGCCATTTGAGCGTGATGCGTGCGGGCGCGAGCCCCGCACAGACATCGAGCACCGCATCGTGCAGCGCGAGCGCCGCGACGAAGCAGATTTGCGGGCTTGCGGCCGCCGGTGCCGGGTCAACGACGAGAAGCGTCGCGTAAAGATTGCCCGGCTCCGATATCCATTCGCGCCCGCGCCGGCCGCGGCCGGCACTCTGGCGCTCGGCAACGACGAACAGCGGTCCCTGCTCGCCGGCTTGCGCACGCGCCAGCGCTTCGGCGTTGGTTGAGCCGATCGTCTCAAAGGCAAGAACCGGGATCCCACCCGCCTGCGACGGAAATACGTTCATTAGAACAATGACTTAGCCGCAGCCTCGGCGGCCGCCACGAGCGGCGAAGGATAGAGGAAGAAGAAAATCACGAACAGCCCGCAAATGCCGAGCACGAGGCGCAATTCATTCGGCATCGGCAGAAACGCGCCGGCAGGCTCGTCCATATACATGAGCTTGACGATGCGAAGATAATAATAGGCGCCGACGACGCTCGACATGACGCCGATCACCGCGAGCGTATAGAGCTTGGCGTCGATCGCGGCGAGAAAAACGTAGAACTTCGCGAAGAAGCCCGCGAGCGGCGGAATGCCGGCGAGCGAAAACAAAAGCGCCGCCAGGAAGAAGGCGACCATTGGCTGCGTGCGCGCGAGCCCTGCGAGCTCGTCGATCTCCTCCACCATGCCGCCGGCGCGGCGCATGGCGAGGATGCAGGCGAAGGTGCCAAGCGTCATCGCCACATAAATCGCCATATAGACGAGCACGCCCTGGACGCCCGTGGGCGTGCCGGCGGCGAGCCCCACGAGCGCGTAGCCCACGTGGCCGATCGACGAATAGGCCATCAGCCGCTTGATGTTGCGCTGGCCGATGGCGGCAAAAGCGCCGAGGATCATCGAGGCGATCGAAATGAATATGATGATCTGCTGCCATTGCGGCACGATGCCGGGAAAGGCCTCGATCGCGACGCGGAGGAAGAGCGCGACCGCCGCGACCTTGGGGGCTGCTGCGAAGAAGGCGGTGACCGGTGTCGGTGCGCCCTCGTAGACATCGGGCGTCCACATATGGAACGGCACGGCCGAAACCTTGAACGCGAGCCCCGCGAACAGGAACACGAGCCCGAAGATGAGCCCGTTCGTTGGAACCTTGGCCGCGGCCGCAATACCGCTGAAAGCAACCGTGCCCGTGAAGCCGTAAATGAGCGAGGCACCGTAAAGCAACATGCCCGACGAAAGCCCGCCGAGAACGAAATATTTCAGACCCGACTCGGTCGAGCGCAGGTTGTCGCGATCGATCGCCGCGATCACGTAAAGCGAAAGCGACATTAATTCGAGGCCGAGATAGAGCATGATGAGATCACGCGCCGAGATCATCACCATCATGCCGGCGGCGGAAGTCAGCACCAGAATGCCAAACTCGTAGCGGTGAATGTCCTTGGCGCGGAAGTAATCGATCGACAGAAGCAGCGACGCGGCGGAGCCGAGAAGCGCCAGCACCTTCAAAAAGCGCGAAAAATTGTCGACGACGAAGCTGCCGCCAAAGAGCTCGATCTTCTCGCCGGGCAGGAACACGGTCAGAATCGCCGCGAGCACCAAGACCGCGATCGCCGCGATGTCGACGATGCCGGCAACGCGTTCGCCGCGGATCGCGCCGAGGAGCAGAAGCGCAAGCGCGCCCGCAATCACCAGGATTTCCGGAAAGATCGGGCCGAACGCGATGTCCACTAGTGCACTCCCATCAGAAGTGCTGCCTTCTGCCCGGCGGCGAGGGCGGCATGGGTTCGATCCACAAGCATCGAGACAGAAGCCGCACTCGTGTCGAGCACGGCGTTCGGCCAGATGCCGAACAGCACCGTGAGCGCGACGAGCGGCGCGAGAATGATGATCTCGCGCGGGCTGAGATCGAGAATGCCGGCAAGCTTGCGCTTTTCGAGCGCCCCGAAGATCACCCGCCGGTAGAGCCACAGCGCGTAAGCCGCCGACAGGATCACGCCCAGTGTCGCAAAAAGCGCGACCGTCGTATTCACCTTGAAAGCCGCAAGCAGCGTGAGGAATTCGCCGACGAAGCCGGAGGTGCCGGGCAGTCCCACATTGGCGAGCGTGAACACCATGAAGGCCGCGGCATAAAGCGGCATGCGATTGACGAGGCCGCCATAGGCGTCGATTTCGCGCGTGTGCATGCGGTCGTAGATGACCCCGACGCAGAGGAATAGCGCGCCCGAGACGATCCCGTGCGAAAACATCTGGAAGATGCCGCCCTGCACGCCTTCGCGCGAGAGCGTAAAAATCCCCATGGTGACAAAACCCATATGGGCGACCGACGAATAGGCGATCAGCTTCTTCACGTCTTCCTGCATCAGCGCCACGAACGAGGTATAGATGATCGCCATCACCGAGAGCGCGAACATCATCGGCGCGAAGAATTCGGACGCGGCCGGAAACATCGGCAGGCTGAAGCGGATGAAACCGTAGCCACCCATTTTCAGCAGGATCGCGGCGAGGATCACGGAACCCGCGGTCGGCGCCTCCACATGCGCGTCCGGGAGCCAAGTATGCACCGGCCACATCGGCAACTTCACGGCGAAAGAGGCGAGGAAGGCCAGGAACAGATAGGGCTGCCAGCTGCGCGGGAAACCGTGGGTCAAGAGCACGGTGATGTCGGACGTACCGGCGTAGCGATACATCGCGAGGATCGCGAGCAGCATCAAGACCGAGCCGAGAAGCGTGTAGAGGAAGAACTTGAAGCTCGCATAGACCCGGCGCTTGCCGCCCCAGACGCCGATGATCAGAAACATCGGGATCAGACCGCCCTCGAAGAAGACGTAGAAGAGCACGATATCGAGAGCGGCAAAGGTGCCGATCATCAGCGTTTCGAGCAGCAAAAACGCGATCATGTACTCCTTCACGCGATGCTCGATCGCCTGGAAGCTCGCGAGGATCGCGACCGGCATGAGCGCCGTCGTCAGGATCACGAAGGGCAGCGAAATGCCGTCAACGCCGAGGTGGTAGCGGATGACGCCGCCGAGCCACGGACGGTTTTCGACAAACTGAAAATCGGGAATGCCGCGATCGAAACCGGCGACCAGAAACAGCGAAACCAGGAAGGTGAGTAGCGTCGCCCACAGCGCCGCCCAGCGGGCATTGTTGCGGATCGCTTCGTCGTCGCCTTGTAATGCGAAAATAAAGGCGGCGCCGACGAGCGGCAGGATGATGATGATCGAGAGGATCGGCCACGTCATGGCACGATCCCCCGCATCAGAAACCAGGTGATTAGCGCGGCGACGCCGATCAGCATCACAAAGGCATAGTGATAGAGGTAGCCGGTTTGCAGCTGCACGACGCGCTGCGTGACGTCGATTACGCGCGCGGAAACGCCGTCGGGTCCGAAGCCGTCGATGAGCCAGCCATCGCCCTGCTTCCACAGAAAGCGGCCAAGCCATTTCGCTGGCCGTACGAAGATGAAGTCATAAAGCTCGTCGAAGTACCACTTGTTCAAGAGGAAGCGGTAGAGCAGCACGTTCTGCTCGGCGAGCGCGACCGGCACCCTCGGATCCACGATGTAGAACCAATAGGCGAAGAAGAAGCCCGCGGCCATCATCGCAGTCGGAATCAACGACACCCACGGCGGCGAATGATGCATTTCCTCGAGGATGGAATTGCCGGATGCGGAGAAGAGTGACTCGCGGAAGAACGTTTCGACGCCATGATCGTGAGTGAACACGTCGCGGAAGGCGAAACCGAGCACGATCGCGCCAAACGCGAGGACGGCGAGAGGCGCAAGCATCACCATCGGCGGCTCGCTCGCGTGTTCGTAAGTGTGATGATCGGCGCGCGTCCGCCCATGAAAAGTCATGAACACGAGCCGCCAGCTATAGAATGAGGTCAGACCCGCCGCGATCACCGTGAGCCAGAAGGCATATTGCGCCATCACGTTATGTGCGGCCCCGGCCGCCTCGATGACCGCGTCCTTGGAGAAATAGCCGGCGGTGAGCGGAAAGCCGGTGAGCGCGAGCGTGCCGATCACCATCATCCCGTAGGTAAACGGAATTTTGCTCTTCAGGCCGCCCATCTTCCGCATGTCCTGCTCGTGATGCATGGCGTGGATCACGGAGCCCGAGCCGAGGAACAGAAGCGCCTTGAAGGCGGCATGGGTGAAAAGATGGAACATGCCAACCGAATACGCGCCGACGCCCATCGCGACGAACATGTAGCCGAGCTGCGAACAGGTCGAATAGGCGACCACGCGCTTAATGTCGTTCTGCACGAGGCCGATGGTGGCGGCAAAAAACGCGGTAGTGGCGCCGATGAAAGTGACGAAGACGAGTGCCGTAGGCGCGAGTTCAAAGAGCGGCGACAGCCGCGCCACCATGAACACGCCAGCGGTCACCATGGTGGCGGCATGGATCAGCGCCGAGACCGGCGTCGGGCCTTCCATCGCATCGGGCAACCACGTGTGCAGCAGGAATTGCGCCGACTTGCCCATGGCGCCCATGAACAGGAGCAGGCAAGTGACCGTCAGCGCGTCATAGTCGTGTCCGAGGATGTGGATGGTCTTGCCGACGAGCGATTTTGCGGAAGCGAACACGGTTTCGAAACCGACGGCACCGGTCAGGGCGAACACCGCGAAAATGCCAAGCGCAAATCCGAAATCGCCGACGCGATTGACGATAAAGGCCTTGATCGCGGCGGCGTTCGCTTCCGGCTTCAGGTACCAGAAGCCGATCAGGAGATAGCTTGCGAGCCCCACGCCTTCCCAGCCGAAAAACATCTGCACGAAATTATCGGCCGTCACCAGCATCAGCATCGCGAAGGTGAAGAGCGAGAGATACGCGAAGAACCGCGGCCGGTACGGATCCTCGTGCATGTAACCGATGGAATAGAGGTGAACGAGCGCCGAGACGCTGTTCACGACGACAAGCATCACCGCCGTGAGCGTATCGATGCGGAGCGCCCATTCGACCTTGAGATCGCCGGCCGCGATCCATGTGTAGATCGGCACGCGCGCATCGTGGCCGAGATAGCCGACGTAGACGAAGGCGATCCACGACAGGATTGCCGAAACGAAGAGGAGCGCGGTCGTGATCAGTTCGGCCGCCCGCGATCCTGCCGCAGCGGACTCGCGGCTTTCGGTTTCGTGGTGCGAGGCATGGATCACACCGCCGCCGGCAACCGGCGGCGCGTGATGATGCCCGCCGTGGTCACCGCTGTGATCCTCGGCGCCTGCCGGCGGCAAGCCGCCGGGATGGCGCTGCCGCGCGCCGACGAGCGTGATCGCGGCAGCGATCAGACAGCCGATCAGCGGCAGAAAAACGATCGCCTGATACATGCCGCTCAGCCCTTCATCAGATTGATGTCTTCGACCGCGATCGAGCCGCGGTTGCGGTAGAACACGACGAGAATCGCGAGCCCGATCGCCGCTTCTGCCGCGGCCACCGTGAGCACGAGAAGCGCATAGACCTGACCGACGATGTCGCCGAGAAAGGCGGAGAAGGCGACGAGGTTGATGTTGACCGCAAGAAGGATCAGCTCGATCGACATCAAAATGACGATTACGTTCTTGCGGTTGAGGAAAATGCCGAGAATGCCGAGCGTGAACAGGATCGCGCCGACGACGAGATAGTCCGACAGGCCAATGGTCATCGTTAGATCCCCTGCCCCGGCCGGACCTTGCGGATCTCGATCGCGCTTGCCTTCGAGCGCGCATTCTGCGCGGAAATGCTCTGGCGCTTCACTTTCGTCTTGTGCTCCAGCGTGAGCACGATCGCGCCGATCATCGCCACCAAGAGCACGAGGCCCGCGAGCTCGAAGAAGTGCACATAGGTGGTGTAGAGCACGCGGCCGAGCGCCTGCGTGTTGGTGATTTCAGAGGCGGGCGGGATCGGCGAGCGAATGGCGCCGGCAACGTTCGAGCCGACGGCCCAGCTTCCGGCCACAAGCAGCAATTCCGCGAGAAAAATAAAGCCGACAATGACGCCGACCGGCAGATATTGCAGGAAACCCTGGCGCAGCTCGGCGAAGTCGACGTCGAGCATCATGACGACGAAAAGGAACAAGACCGCGACCGCGCCGACATAGACGACGATGAGGATCATCGCCAGGAACTCGGCGCCCGCGAGCACGAACAATCCGGCGGCATTGACGAAGGCGAGAATGAGGAACAACACCGAATGCACGGGATTGCGCGAGGCAATCACCATGAAGGCGGAAGCGATCGTAATCGCCGAGAAAAGGTAGAAGAAAAGCGCCGAGAGGTTCATTGGACTTACCGGTACGGCGCGTCGAGCGCGATGTTCTTCGCGATCTCCCGCTCCCAACGATCGCCATTCGCCAAGAGCTTTTCCTTGTCGTAGTAGAGTTCCTCGCGGGTTTCGGTCGCGAACTCGAAGTTCGGTCCTTCGACAATGGCGTCGACCGGGCAGGCCTCCTGGCAAAGGCCGCAATAGATGCATTTCACCATGTCGATGTCGTAGCGCGTGGCGCGGCGCGTGCCGTCATTGCGGCGCGGCCCCGCCTCGATGGTGATCGCCTGCGCCGGGCAAATCGCCTCGCACAGCTTGCAGGCAATGCAGCGTTCCTCGCCGTTGGGATAGCGCCGCAGCGCATGTTCGCCGCGAAAGCGCGGCGACAGCATTCCCTTTTCGAACGGATAATTCAGCGTCGCCTTCGGGCGGAAGAAGTAACGCATCGCGAGGAAAAATCCCCCGATGAATTCGGCGAGGAAGAGCGAGCGCGCGTACAGGTCCAGTCTCATATCTTCACCTTGGGGCGAGCCCGAAGAATTGCAAGACGCCCGCCACGATCACGACCATGGCGAGCGAGGCGGGCAGGAACACCTTCCAGCCGAGCCGCATCAACTGGTCGTAGCGATAGCGCGGCACCATTGCCTTGGCCATGGCGAAGAGAAAGAACATGAAGCAAAGCTTGAGTACGAACCAGACGATGCCAGGCACCCAGGTGAAGGGTGCCACCGGAAACGGCGGCAGCCAGCCGCCGAGGAAGAGAATCGTGCCCATCGCGCACATGGTCATGATCGCCACATACTCGCCGAGCATGAACAGAAGATAGGGCGTCGAGGAATATTCGACCATGAAACCGGCGACGAGTTCGGATTCAGCTTCCACGAGGTCGAACGGCGGCCGGTTGGTTTCGGCGAGCGCCGAGACGAAGAAAATCACGAAGAGCGGCAAGAGCGGCAGCCAATACCACTGGAACATGCCGAGCGGTCCCGCCTGCGCCTGCACGATCTTGGTCAGATTCAGCGAGCCCGCGCATAGGAGCACGCAGATGAACACGAAGCCGATCGAGACTTCGTAGGAAACCATCTGCGCCGCCGAACGAAGGGCGGCGAGAAACGGATATTTCGAATTCGACGCCCAGCCGGCCATGATCACGCCGTAGACCATGAGCGAGGAGATCGCGAAAATATAAAGCACGCCGACATTGATGTTGGCGATCGACCAGCCGAAATCGAAGGGAATCACGGCCCAGGCTGAAAGCGCGAGCACGCAGGTGACGAGTGGCGCGAGCAGGAACACCCCTTTGTTGGCGCCTGACGGAATCACCGGCTCCTTCAGCACGAATTTGAGGAGATCGGCGAAGGATTGCAAAAGCCCCCACGGGCCGACGACGTTCGGCCCGCGCCGCATTTGCACCGCCGCCCAGATCTTGCGATCGGCCAACAAAATGTAGGCAATGAAGATCAGGAGCGCGACGAGCAGAAAAACGCTCTGCGCCACGATCACGCCGACCGGCCAAATGTAACCGCTCCACATATCCGCCAAGCTCATGGCTACTCCGCTGCCTGTCGGTGGCCGGCCGCGAGCGCCGAGCATTCGGCCATGACGGCGGATGCGCGCGCGATTGCGTTGGTGAGATAGAAGTCGTGAATCGGCGAAACGAATGCGGCTTTGTCCACCTTGCCGCCGAGCTTCGCGACTTTTTCGATCGCCAACGGGTCCGCCCGCTCGATTTGGCCAAGCATGCCGAGATGGGAATGCGCCGCAATCATCGCGCGGCGGAGTTCGGCGAGCGAGTCATAGGGGAGTTTCACGCCCAGCACATCCGAAAGCGCGCGCAAAATCGCCCAATCCTCGCGCGCATCGCCTGGCGGGAACGCAGCGCGGTTCGCAAGCTGTGGGCGGCCTTCGGTGTTGACGTAAGTCCCGGATTTCTCGGTGTAGGCGGCGCCCGGCAGGATGACGTCGGCGCGATGCGCGCCGCGATCGCCATGGGTGCCGATATAGACAACGAAAGCGCCGTCCCCGACCTCGATCTCGTCGGCGCCGAGCAGGAACAGGACTTCGAGCGCCTTCTTCTTCACCATTTCCGCGGCATCCAGGCCGCCTTTGCCGGGAACCGCGCCGACATCGAGCGCGCCGACACGCGAGGCGGCCGTATGCAACACGGAAAATCCGTTCCAGCCATCGGCAATGCCGCCGACCGAAAGCACGGACTTCGCGAACATCGAGAGCACCGCCTGCCCGTCCGGCCGCGCGAGCGCGCCCGCGCCGATCAGCCAGATTTGCTTCTTCAGCTTCGCCCGCTCATGCTTGACGAAGGTCGCAAGCGTCTCCGGCCCGGCGCCGAGATAGACGTACTCATAGGTAAGGTCCGCCTTCTCGCCGATGACCCCGATCTTGAAATCGCCCGCGCGCCAGCGCTTGCGAATGCGCGCGTTCAGGATCGGCGCTTCGCGGCGCGGATTGGAGCCGATGATCATGATCCCGTCGGCCTCATCGAGGCCTGCGATTGTCGCGTTGAAGAGATAGCTCGCGCGTCCGAGCGCGGGGTCGAGGGCCGCGCCATCCTGGCGGCAATCGATGTTCGGCGAGCCGAGCCGACCGATCAGATCCTTAAGCGCGTAAACTTCCTCGACCGCGGCAAGGTCGCCCACGATCGCGCCGATCTCCTTCGGCTTCGCCGACTTCACGCGCTTCGCGATCGCGGCGAAGGCTTCGCTCCACGTCGCGGGCCTGAGCCGTCCGCGCTCGCGGATATAGGGTTGATCGAGCCGCTGCGTGCGCAGCCCGTCGACCACATGCCGCGTCTTGTCGGAAATCCACTCCTCGTTGATGTCTTCGTTGAGCCGCGGAAGGATGCGCAGCACCTCGCGGCCGCGCGTATCGACGCGGATATTCGAGCCGATCGCGTCCATTACGTCGATCGACTCGGTTTTGATCAGCTCCCACGGCCGCGCCTGGAACGCATAGGGCTTGGAGGTAAGCGCACCGACCGGGCAAAGGTCGACGACGTTGCTCTGCAATTCCGAGGTCATCGCGTGTTCAAGGTAGGTGGTGATCTCCATGTCCTCGCCGCGGCCGATGGCGCCGAGTTCGGACACACCCGCTACTTCGGTCGCGAACCGGATGCAGCGCGTGCAGTGAATGCAGCGCGTCATAATCGTCTTGACGAGCGGACCGATATACTTGTCCTCCACCGCGCGCTTGTTCTCGACGTAGCGCGAGCGATCGACGCCATAGGTCATGGCCTGGTCCTGCAAGTCGCATTCGCCGCCCTGATCGCAGATCGGGCAATCGAGCGGATGGTTGATGAGCAGGAACTCCATCACGCCTTCGCGCGCCTTCCTCACCATCGGCGTTTTCGTATTGACCTCTGGCGGCTCGCCCTTTGGGCCCGGGCGGCAGTCGCGCACGCCCCACGCGCACGACGCAATCGGCTTCGGCGAGCCCTTGAGCTCGACGAGGCACATGCGGCAATTGCCCGCGATCGACAGGCGCTCGTGGAAGCAGAAGCGCGGAATCTCTGCGCCCGCCGCTTCGCACGCCTGAAGAAGCGTGTATTCCGGCGGGACGTCGACTTCCTTGCCGTCGACGATGAGCTTGGTCATCGCGGTCGCGACCCTTTCCTTATTCGCCTTCCACCGGCCAGCGCGTGAACGCGTAGATCCAGAGGAAGACGATGTTCACAATCGGCACGAACATAATCAGCACCCAGGCGCGCGAAAAACCGGTTCGCCGCAGAATCTGCATCAGCGGAATGCCGAGGATGACGAACCAAAAGATAAGCCCGATGATTAACGCGCCGCCGCTCATATTGTCGTGCATTTATCCCTCCTCACGACCTCATCAGCTTGCACTCGGGCGCTACGACGCCGTAGCGCTGCATCGCGGATTTGACCAATTCCCGCGTCTTCTCGTTATAGGTCGAAAGATAACGCGGGTCGGCCGCATTCTTCTCGCACAGGAACGGCAAGTGATATTTCAGATCGTATTCGCACGATTCCCGCCACTCGCCGCGCGTATCGAGAAGAAGCATCGCCTCTTCGCAAGCGTAGAGAAAATAGTTGACGAAGGTTTCATAGCGGATCAGCTCTTCCTTGCCCGCGGCTTTGATCTTTCCATAGTCGGGCTCGGAAAAGGTCGGGTTCTTGAACGCGAGATCCAGGTAGCCGAGATAGGTCTGGCGCGCGCTTGCAGCGCGGCTGTTATTGCGAATTTCGTTGATCTGGAAGAGCACAGCGCCAAAGCCGAAAGCGGCGACCACCGCCGACGCGATCTGCGCGGCGTTTCCGAACTTCTGCCACCACAGAACCGGTTTCGCCATCGCGCTTACTCCGCTGCCACCGCGACGGGTTCCGCATGCGGGTTCGCCGCATAGGCATCGATACGCCGTTCGATCTCGCCGCGGAAATGGCGGATCAGCCCCTGCACCGGCCACGCCGCCGCGTCGCCCAGCGCACAGATGGTATGGCCTTCGACCTGCCCCGCGACATCGAGCAGAAGATCAATCTCGCGCCTTTGCGCCCTGCCCTCGGCCATCCGCGTCAACACACGCCACATCCAGCCCGTGCCTTCACGGCACGGCGTGCACTGGCCGCAGGATTCGTGCTTGTAAAAATAGGAAATACGCGCGATCGCTCGCACGATATCGGTGGATTTATCCATTACGATCACGGCGGCCGTGCCGAGGCCGGATTTCAAGTCCTTCAGCGCGTCGAAATCCATCGGGCAATCGATGATCTGCGCCGCCGGCACCACCGGCACCGACGAGCCGCCCGGGATCACCGCGAGCAAATTGTCCCAGCCGCCGCGCACGCCGCCAGCATGCTTTTCGATGAGCTCGCGGAACGGAATGCTCATCGCCTCTTCGACATTGCAAGGCCTGTTCACATGGCCCGAAAGGCAGAAGAGCTTGGTGCCGAAATTGTTCGGCCGGCCGAAGCTCGCGAACCATGGGGCGCCACGCCGCAAAATATCGGGCGCGACCGCGATCGATTCCACGTTGTTGACGGTGCTCGGGCAGCCATAGAGACCGACATTGGCGGGGAACGGCGGCTTCAGCCGCGGCATTCCCTTCTTGCCTTCCAGGCTTTCCAGGAGCGCCGTTTCCTCGCCGCAGATATAGGCGCCGGCGCCGTGATGAACGTAAAGTTCGAAATCGAAGCCGTGGATATTGTTCTTGCCGATCAGCTTCGCCTCGTACGCCTGATCGATCGCAGCTTGCAGCCGCTCGCGCTCGCGAATGTATTCGCCGCGCACATAAATGTAGCCGACATTGGCACCCATGGCGAAGCCGGCGATGAGACAGCCCTCGACCAGCAAATGCGGGTCGTGCCGCATGATCTCGCGGTCCTTGCAGGTGCCGGGCTCGGACTCGTCGGCGTTCACTACGAGATAGCTCGGCCGGCCGTCGGACTGCTTCGGCATGAACGACCATTTGAGGCCGGTGGGAAATCCGGCGCCGCCGCGGCCGCGCAGGCCTGATGCCTTGATCTGGTCGATGATCCAGTTGCGGCCCTTTTCGAGGAAGCCCTTGGTGCCGTCCCAGGCGCCGCGCGCCCGAGCGCCGTCGAGACCCCAATCGTGGAGGCCGTAGAGATTCTGGAAGATGCGGTCCCTGTCGGCGAGCATGTTATTTTCCGACCGATTTCAGCGTTGTCGGCCCGCCGACCGGCGCCGAGAACTGCCGGTCGATCTGCGGGCCAGGTTTCGGGGTCTTTCCCGCGGCGAGGTTATCGAGGAGCCTTTCGAAATTCTCCGGCGTCAAATCCTCGTAGTAGTCGGCGTTGATCTGCACCATCGGCGCGTTGACGCAGGCGCCTAGGCACTCGACCTCTCGCCAGGAGAATTTTCCGTCGGCGCTAATGGCTTCCTCGTCGCCGATCCGCCGCTTGCAAATTTTCCGGATCTCGTCGGAGCCGCGCAGCACGCAGGGCGTGGTGCCGCAGAGTTGCACGAGATATTTCCCGACCGGTGAAAGATTGAACATCGTGTAGAAGGTCGCGATCTCGAGCGCGCGGATGTGGGCCATGCCCAGCATGTCGGCGATGTAGCGGATCGCGGGTTCCGGCAGCCACCCGCCCGCCTGCTCCTGCGCGCGCCACATGAGCGGGATCACGGCCGAGGCCTGCCGCCCGTCGGGATATTTCGCGATCTCGCGCCTCGCCCACTCGACGTTCTCGGGCGTGAAGGCGAAATCCTTCGGCTGTTTTTCGGCGAGGCGGCGGACGGTCATAGCGGTTCTCAGCGAACAGGCTTGCAGTAACGCGTTTTTAGTTCCGGCGAAGTCGGCGTCTCCACGACAAAACAGGCGAAAAGCTTGTCGCCCTTTTGCAGGAAAAGTCCGGGCCCGGCAGGCGATGGCACAATCCCCACAAGGTTGAAACCTGCGGACAAGAGCGATTGAACATTCTGTTCTTCCGCGAGTGCCGCAAGCGGCGCGCCGATTGCCAAAATTCCCGCGATGATGGATCGGATCACCGGTCGACCTCCCCGAACACGATATCGATCGAGCCGAGCACGGCCGAGACGTCGGCGAGCATATGGCCGCGGCACATGAAATCCATCGCCTGCAAATGCGCGAAGCTCGGCGCCCGGATCTTGCAGCGGTAGGGTTTGTTCGAGCCGTCGGAGACAAGATAGACGCCGAACTCGCCCTTCGGCGCTTCGACCGCCGCGTACACTTCGCCCGCCGGTACGTGATAGCCCTCGGTGTAGAGCTTGAAGTGATGGATCAGCGCTTCCATCGAGCGCTTCATCTGCGCGCGCTTCGGCGGCACGATCTTGTTGTCCGGATGCGAGACCGGCCCCTGTTCGCGCGAGAGCCGCTCAACGCATTGCTTCATGATCCGGATCGACTGCCGCATCTCTTCCATGCGGATGTGATAGCGATCGTAACAATCGCCGTTCTTGCCGATCGGAATGTCGAATTCGAATTCGCTGTAGCACTCATAGGGCTGCGCCTTGCGCAAATCCCAGGCAGCGCCCGAGCCGCGCACCATCACGCCTGAAAAACCCCACGCCCAGGCGTCTTCGAGCGAGATCACGCCGATATCCACGTTGCGCTGCTTGAAGATGCGGTTGTCGCTCAAGAGGCTTTCAAGGTCGTCGCACACCTTCAGGAACGGATCGCAAAACGCGCCAATGTCATCGATGAGCTTTGACGGCAGATCCTGATGCACGCCGCCGGGCCGGAAATAGGCCGCGTGCATGCGCGAACCCGACGCGCGCTCGTAGAACACCATCAGCTTCTCGCGCTCCTCGAACCCCCAGAGCGGCGGCGTAAGCGCGCCCACATCCATCGCCTGCGTCGTGACGTTCAGGAGATGAGAAAGAAGCCGGCCGATCTCCGAATAGAGCACGCGGATCAGCTGCCCGCGCTTCGGCACGTCGATCTCCAGCAGTCTTTCGACGGCGAGACAAAACGCGTGTTCCTGATTGATCGGCGCGACGTAATCGAGCCGGTCGAAATAAGGAATCGCCTGCAAATAGGTCTTGTACTCGATCAGCTTCTCGGTGCCGCGATGCAGGAGGCCGATATGGGGATCGACGCGCTCCACCACTTCGCCATCGAGTTCGAGCACCAGCCGCAAAACGCCGTGCGCGGCCGGATGCTGCGGCCCGAAATTGATCTGGAAATTGCGGAGCGCGTTTTCAGCCATCAATCGGCTCCCGCCGGCGCTTTCGCGCGCTTCGCCTTTTCCGCAACGCGCGCATTGAACTTGTCCCAGCGCACCACGAAACGCTCGTGCTCGCCGCCGCCGATCTTGTCGATGCCATCGTGGCCGCTCACGCGAAAGCGCACCTTGGGCCCTTCGACCCCGATGCATTCGGCTTGCACCGTGATGGTCATGCCCGGAGGCGTTGCCGCGTCGTGACTGAAATCAACATGGGTACCCAGACTTCCTTCGCCCGGATCGAGATGTTCGGCGAGCAATTCGGTGCACACCCATTCGAACAGGCCAACCATGTAGCCGGTCGCAAAGACCTCCGGCATCGCCTTGAAATGAGCGGCCTCCGGAAACAGATGCGGCACCGTCTTGTCCACCGGCACCTTGTAGGAGAGCGAGCGCTTCACGCCCGGCTTCAGCGTCGGTTTCATGCGCCGGCCTTTCCGTTGCCGGCCTTCGCCTTTTCGTCGCCCGGCAACGCATAGTCGGTACCTTCCCACGGCGATTGAAAATCGAAGTTGCGGAATTCCTGCGTGAGCTTCACCGGCTCGTAGACCACGCGCTTTTGTTCATCGTCGTAGCGCACCTCGACGAAGCCGGTGAGCGGAAAATCCTTGCGCATCGGATGGCCGTCGAAGCCGTAATCCGTGAGTAGCCGCCGCAATTCCGGATGACCGGAAAACAGGATGCCGTAGAGATCGTAGGCCTCGCGCTCGAACCAGTTGGCGCCGGTATAAACCGAACAGATCGACGGCACCGGGGTCGCCTCATCGGTCATAACCTTCACGCGCGCGCGCAAATTGTGTTTCGGCGAAAGCAGGTGATAGACGACGTCAAAACGCTGCTCGCGCGTCAGCCAATCGACGCCGCAGATGTCGATGATGCTCCAGAACCAGCAGCGCGGGTCATGGCAGAGAAAGCGCGCGACATCCTCGATCGCCTCGCGCCGGGCGTGGATCGTGAGCTCGCCGTGCGCGATCTCGAAGCCGCTCACCGCATTGGGAAGCGCGCGGCTCAGATGCTCGCCGATTTCGCGCAGCTTTTCTTCCATAGCCGCCCTTCAGCGCTCGATCGTGCCGGTGCGGCGGATCTTCTTCTGCAACAGGAGCACGCCGTACAAGAGCGCCTCCGCCGTCGGCGGGCAGCCGGGCACGTAAATGTCGACCGGCACGATGCGATCGCAGCCGCGCACGACCGAATAGGAGAAATGATAATAGCCGCCGCCGTTCGCGCACGAGCCCATGGAAATCACGTAGCGCGGCTCCGGCATCTGGTCGTAGACCTTGCGGAGCGCCGGCGCCATTTTGTTGGTCAGCGTGCCGGCAACGATCATCACGTCCGACTGCCGGGGTGAGGCGCGCGGGGCAAAGCCGAAGCGCTCCACGTCATAGCGCGGCATCGACATCTGCATCATCTCGACGGCGCAGCAGGCGAGCCCGAACGTCATCCACATCAAGGAGCCGGTGCGCGCCCAGTTGATGAGATCGTCGGTGGCGGTGACGAGAAAACCCTTGTCGGCAAGCTCATTGCTCAAACCGGAGAAAAACGGGTCGCGCTCCGCCACCGTGCTGCCGGTGCGCGGGTCGATGATTTCCTTCGGTGCGAGAGCGATCAATCCCATTCCAGAGCTCCCTTCCTCCACTCATAGATAAAGCCGATCGTGAGCACCGCAAGGAAGACCATCATCGCCCAGAACCCGAAAGCGCCGAGTTCCCCGAAGGTAATCGCCCAAGGAAACAGGAATGCGACTTCGAGATCGAAAATGATGAACAGGAGCGCGACGAGGTAGAAGCGCACGTCGAACTTCATACGCGCGTCGTCGAAGGCGTTGAAGCCGCACTCATAGGCCGAAAGTTTCTCGGGATCAGGTCGCGAAAAGGCGACCAGGAAGGGTGAAATCAGAAGCGCAAGCCCGATTACGGTCGCCACCCCAATGAACACGATGACGGGCAGATAATCCTGGACCAGGGCATCCATGGGGGCCTCGCGCGGGCACTCTCCCGGCACCGCCCCCGTGGCGTGGTTTTGGTCTCTAGGGGGGCGCCTTCCGACCCCGCAAATCGCGATAATTCGAAAGACCCTTAGGGCTTAACCCACGCTAGAACGCTAAGCAAGGCCGCCGAATGCGCCTGCCGGACTTTCGCAAAGGTTGAAGCGCGCGATACGGTCGTAAACCCGGTCCAGGCGATTCGAGCCCGCGATGTCCAAGCTCAAACAGAGAAAAAAGGCCGCCGCCCTTTCGCCCGCGCTTGCCGCCGCCCTGGAGTTGCACCGGCAGGGCCGCCTCGACGAGGCGGAGCACGGCTATCGCGACGTGCTGAAGGACGATCCAACCGACTGGCGAGGATTGCACCAGCTGGGTGCGATCCACCTTGAGCGCGGGCAATATGTTGAGGCGCTGCAATTCATCGGCGCCGCCATGAAGGCGAACCCGACGTCGGCCGAGGTCGCCTCGAATTACGGCGCCGTGCTGCGGCATCTTGCGCGCGACAATGAAGCGATCGCCTTTTTCGATCGCGCGCTCATCCTGCGGCCGGGCTATGTGCCGGCGCTTGTCACGCGCGGGGCTTCGCTCTGTCGGCTCGGGCGTCGCGAGGAGGCGCTGAAGAACCTTGATCGCGCCATCGAACTCGATCCGCAAAATGCCATGGCGCATTATAACCGCGCCAATGTGCTGCACGAGCTGAAACGCTTCGACGAGGCGTTGCAGAGCTTCACCGCAACGCTTGCCCTTGAGCCCGCCTATGCCGAGGCCAATTTCAACGAGGGCATGACGCGGCTGTTGCTCGGCGATTTTGCCGTCGGCTGGGAAAAATACGAGTGGCGCTGGCAGGCAAAACAGCGGGCGCAAATAAGGAATTTCAGTGCGCCGCTTTGGCTCGGCGATCAGCCGCTTGCGGGCAAAACGATCCTCATCCATGCCGAGCAAGGATACGGCGATACGATCCAGTTCGTCCGCTATGTGCCTCTGCTTGCCGCGCACGGCGCAAGCGTCGTGCTCGAAATTCAGGCGCCGCTGAAACCGCTGCTCGCGCATATGGATGGCGTCTCGGGGGTGATTACGCGCGGCGAGCCACTTCCCGCCTTTGATTTCCACTGCCCGATTCTCAGCCTGCCGCTCGCCTTCAAAACCGAGCTTGCGAGCATTCCGGCGAGCATCCCCTATCTCACGGCATCCGGCGATCGGCTCGAGCAATGGAAAGAGCGTCTGCCGTCTAGCGATAAACCGCGCGTAGCGATCGCCTGGGCCGGCAGCGCCACGCACGAGCAGGATCGCATACGTTCGATCGCGCTCGAAAATCTCGCGCCGTTATTCGCGCTCGATCATGTTCAGTGGATCAGCATTCAGCGCGATTTGCGCCCGGGCGATGCGGAATTTCTGCAAACGCGTCCCAAGATCGCGCATCTCGGTGGAGCGCTCAACGATTTCGCCGACACCGCGGCCGTGCTCGCACAGGTCGATCTCCTTATTTCGGTCGATACCTCGACCGTGCATCTTGCGGGCGCCCTCGGCCGTCCCGTTTGGGTTTTGCTGCAACACCTGCCCGATTTCCGCTGGCTCCTGGATCGGGAAGACAGCCCCTGGTACCCGGACGCGCGCCTCTTCCGCCAGCCGGACTTCGGCGATTGGAAGCGCGTGATCGAGCGCGTCGGCCGCGAGCTCGCGCGCTTCCGCTAATTCCGCGCCAGATCAAGATCGCAACAACGGCCCGCGCGTCACTGTTGCTGCTTGTTCTTGTCGCCCCTCGAATTGTTTTGCTGCTGCCCGCCGCCGCGCTGGGTGTTTTGTTGCTTCACCTGGGGCTGCACGTTCTGCTGAACATGCGGCTGGTTGTTCTGGCCACCCTGCTGAAAGCTTTTTTGCTGGAAGTTTTGCTGCTGGAAGGTCTTTTGCTGCTGCTGTTGCTGTTGTTGCAAGTTTTGCTGGTGGTACTGATAGGTCTGCGAACCACCCGGAATCGTCTTTTGGCCGCCTTGCTGCTGGAAGGTCTTCAGCTGGTTGTTTTGTTGACCGCCCTGCTGCTGGAACGTCTTCTCTTGGAAGTTCTTTTGCTGGCCGCTTTGATTCCCGCTGGTACCGAGATTTTTCACATTCGGCGTGAACTGTTTCTGCCCGCCTTGGTTCTGCAACGTATTGCCTGACGGCGCGCCGCCGAAACTTTTCGATTTGACTTCGATACCGACGCCGCGGGCGGCGAGCGGAGTGCTGCCGCCGAGCTGTCCCCGCTCGCCTTTCTGCAACGGCTTGAGCCGCACGAAATGATCATTCGGCTGAATGAACTTGGTGGTTTCACGGACCACAATGCGCGTGCGCTCTCGGTCGCGGAAATTGTCACGGATCACGACGGCGCCTGCAACACCGGCGGTACCCGCGAGCACCACCGGCGCGATCGACACCGGATGGAACGGGCGTCCGCTCGCGCGCGCGATAAACGCCGGCGGCACGCCCGGATTGACCGCGATGCGCCCGCCGCGCAACCTGACCGAACGGTTCACGAGAAAGCTGCGATTGTAATACGCGAAGCGCTCGCGCACCGGAATAAAAACGGCATAGGCCCGCGGCGCCAGGAGATCGCCCGCGCGCACGAACATGTAGATGTCCGGGCTTTCATAACCGTCGTCGATATAGTCATCGGGCGGCAATGGCGCCCAGCCGACGAAGTCGTCGCCCTGCCGCCAGTCGACAAAGGCCGGCCCCCAATCATTGCCCGGAATCCAGATCCAGCCGAAGCCGGGGTCGAATACCCAACGGCCGTAGTGATAGGTGACCCAGCCAAAATCTTCTTCCGAATCCCAGTACCAGCCCCATTCGTCGGTATAGACCCAATGGCCCAAGCGGTAGGGTTGCCAATCGGGCGGCGTCTGATCCGGAACCCAGACTTCGCCCCAGCGCGGATGCTGCACCCAGTGCCCGTATCCATCGAGCGCGGCATGGAAGTCGATCGCGCCTTGCGCTTGCGCCGCTTGCGGCAGCAAACCGGTGGCCGCCGCCGGCGTGAAAACGAGCGCGAACGCAAGCAGCGCGCGGATTAACGATCGCGCGCCGAGCCCGCGAATAAAATGAGCAGCGAACATAGGATTCCTTTCAGCCTCCAACGCGCCTTATCGCCGCGCGACGCTCCGCGCAATAGGCTTGCGGTGAAATAGCAATGCTCAAGGCGGAAAACCGTTCCTTGCAAACGGCGCATGCCTTTTTAACAGGCGGAACTCAAAGCATAGAGAGCAAGTTGTCTGAACAATGGCGGGGCTGGCTACTCCCTTCAGCTTACTATCATGGCCGGATGCTGTAATATGCCAGCCAGATTGTTAACTCGTGTAGCAAGGAGAAGCGACATGAGCCGTAGTGAAGTAAAATCACGCCAGGCAGCGCCGCTCGCGACCCCATCGAATTTTTCGCCAAACGCCATTCGGGATATTTCCGCGGCTCTCACCGCGTTGCTGGCGGATATGTTCGCGCTTTATCTGAAGACGAAGAATTTTCATTGGCACATGTCGGGGCCGCATTTTCGCGACTACCATCTTATGCTCGACGAACAGGGCGAGCAGATTTTCGCCACCACCGACGATATCGCCGAGCGCGCCCGCAAAATCGGCGGCACGACGCTGCGTTCGATCGGCCAGATCAGCCGCTTGCAGCGCCTGCTCGACAATGACGCGGAATTTGTAACGCCCGAGGACATGCTCGCGGAGCTTCGCGACGACAACAAACAGCTGGCGGCGCTCATGCGCGAGACGCACGACCTTTGCGACGAGCAAGGCGATGTCGCGACCACGAGCCTCCTGGAGAACTGGATCGACGAGGCCGAGCGGCGGACGTGGTTCCTGTTCGAGGCGAGCCGCCGCAGCTAGCGCTCGCGCCCGGGCTGCATGTGCTCCGGCCCAAAATGCTTGCGCGCGCGCGCGACGACCTCGCCGTCCGTCATGTGGTCCGCGCCTTCGACGCCGGCGATTTTCGGCAACAAGTTCGGCTCGTGCTTTTCCAGATGCTTTAAAAATTCGGTCTTGGCGCTCGCGGGCCCCATGACCAACACCGCGCCGGCACTGGCAATCGCCTTCGCCACATCGCGATAGAATTCCTGATCTTCCGGCGTGCGGCCACTGCCGGTGGTGTTCGCCTTGTGATGCAGGTGCTCGGCGGCGTTGCGCGGGCGCACGAGAACGCGGTCATAGCGCTCGGCGTTGAGGCCAAAGACGCGGGCCTCGTGATGATCGATCCAGACGGCCATGTGATAATGCGCTTCCATGCCAAGACCCCTGCTGGTTTCCTTCATTCGCAGGTTAATTCGATCAACTCTTTCTGCGATACAAACCCGATAAGATCATCGACGCTAATTCGAATGATGGCAGTGAGTTTAGCGCCTTCGTAACAGGAGTCAGGCGGGCGATCCTCACTGATGATAGCGGGAGCGATTATGCAGCTGTACGTGGGGTGCGCCACGGGAATCGTCCATGTCCCTGCTTGGTTGGGGTAAATCTCGCCCACGAATCCGGTCACGGTAATGATCGCGTTGTCCTCACATTCGTCGGCCTTTGCGGTCTGCGCGACCGCTGCGCCGAGTAAGAGAAGCAGAGCGACGATCAGGACCGTCGTATTGAATTTCCTGATGAACCGTCGGCAGCCAGTGCCGCGTCGCTTCATGGCGCCTATTTGCGGAAAATAGGGCTTTGAAAAATGGCGGGAGCGACGGGACTCGAACCCGCGGCCTCCGGCGTGACAGGCCGGCGCTCTAACCAACTGAGCTACGCCCCCTAACGGGAGTGCGTTCGCTTAAGCCGCACACCACCGCAAGTCAAGAAAACGCAAAAATGGCGCGCCCAAGAGAACGGCTAAAAAAAGATTACGTTCCGCCCTCGCCAGCGCAACCTGCACATCATCGACCGCGCTGCCGCCTGGCACCGTGATCGTTATTGGACTGTCCGGTGTTCGGTCCTCTGCGCGCAAGTCGAAGTCGGGTGTGTGACGGCGGACCCTGCATTCGCCGCTCCCATCGCGAACACGAGTGACGCGCAATCAATTCCAACTTGAGCAATCCAAATTCGATGAAGCGGCCACATGACGAGCCCGGTTTTCTCTTCGGGCTGCCTCTATGGGGGTGCCCAAGCACGGCAATTTTCTCCGGTAAAACCTTGCTGCGCTGCGGAAATTTGCCGTCATAATGCGCAAAACGGTACCCGGAGGCCGTAAAAAGCCCCATAAATGCGCGTTTTCTGCGGATTCAGGCTCGCTTTCTATGGCTAAAACGCCCACGAATCGCTTATGGCTTCTCGCTGAAAGTCGCGCTTGCCAACGCTAGAACCGCAAAGGGGGTCGTGCAGCCATGGCAAATGGAAAACCTACAACGGTGACGCTGAAGCACATCGCGGCGAAGCTCGCGGAACGGCATGACATGCCGAAGAAGCAAGCCGAAACCGTGCTCAATGATCTGATCGAGACGATTGTCGGTCATCTCAAGAAGGGCGAGCGAATCCGCATGGTCGGTCTCGGCATTTTGCAGGTCCGCAAGCGCGCTGCGCGCATGGGACGCAATCCCGCGACCGGCGAGCCAATCCAGATCAAGGCGAGCAAGAAAGTCGCCTTCCGCGCCGCCAAGGAATTGAAGGAAGCGATCTAAGCAATCGCTGCCGACGCTTTTCGCGGCTTTCATCTAACGGGGCCGGGCTCGAAAGGGCACGGCCCCTATTTCTTTGTCGATAGAAATTCAGCGCTGATGAGGTAACCCGCATGACTGCGGGTGGGGATTTTAGCGGCCTAGGGCCTGCTGCCCCATGTGCCGAAGTGGTAATTCAGACTGATGATCGCGAGCTGCATGTGCTGGCTGACGCGTTCGTTGAAGCTCGGAAATATGCCCACCCCTTGGAAGTGCACGGTGTCGGTGCCGAAGCCCACGTAGCCGTATTCGACCGTGACCGACCAATTGGGCGCGACCATCCAATCGAAACCGGCACTCGCAAGCCAGCCGCTACGGGTCACATGGCCCGTGGCATCCACGGTCGAAGGGGACTCGATAAGTTTATGCTCGTCGTGCGCAAAGGCGGCGCCACCCCTGACGAAGATCAGCAACGACGGCTGGGCGAGAAAGCCCACGCGGCCGGAAGCGGTGGCAAACCACGGTATCCGCGTCGCAAACGCTTTGCCGAGAAAGAACGGATCCTGCCCGCTCATATTCGTCCAATCGAACATGCCCTGGGCGCCGAAGACCCACGTTCCGCTCTGGACATCGCAACCGAACTGTCCGCCGCCGAGGAAATCGGATAGAGCGGCTGAACCTTCACCCGAGGCGCCAAAGCTACCAGGCGTGAATTGCTTACGCGCCCAGCCGCCGCCGACATTGGCGCCGATGTAGCAGCCGGTCCAATTGTAGGCGGGTGGCGCGGCCTCCGCGGGACCATCCACTGCAAGGGTGATGGCCGCTACCGCAGCACCGCTGAGCATAAGTTTTCTCATCAACCGCCTCGCCTAGCGCCCGCCCCAAGTGCCGAAGCGATAGTTCAGGCTGACGAGTACCGCTTGGACGTCCTGCTTGATATGCTCGGTGCCGGTATTCCCGAATATGTTGGTAAAGACGACGGCCTTATTACCGAAACTCATATAATCGTATTCGATGGTGATTGACCAAAAAGGAGACCACATCCATTCAGCGCCGACGCCGACCAGGGCTCCGCTCCGAGTGACGCTCGCGAACTCGAACGGACCCGGGTCGAAGAACACGTGATGGTCGCGCACCCACGCGCCGCCACCTGTTACGAAGATCTGCAGGTTGGGTTGCGTGAGAAAACCAACGCGGCCCGTCGCCGTCGCAAACCACGGAATTTGGGTTGTATAGCCCTTGCCGGCAATGAATGGGCCGGCGCCGTGCATGTCCGTCCAGTCGAACATCCCGCGGACGCCAAACACCCACATTCCGGATTGGTAGTCGCAGCCACCCTGCAGTCCGCCGACGATAGCAGACGCATTTTGCGGCCCGTGGCCGGTGAAGACGCCGTTCAGCTCCGTCGAGAAATCCTTATGCGCCCAGCCGCCTCCGACATTGCCGCCGATGTAGCAGCCGGTCCAATTATAGACCGGCGGCGGCGCGGCCATAGCCGGACCCTCGACCGCAAGTGTGATGGCAGCAATCGCGGCTCCGCCGAGCAGCAGCTTTCTCATCCCAAGCCCCGATCCGGTTGTTTCGATTCCCGAACTCTTCTCAAAGTATACTGCAATTGAGCCGCAGAAGCTGTGACAATTTAGGCACATACCCCCGGAATTCAGCATGGACGACCCGGCGCCAAAGGTTTTGTAATACCCCCGAAAAGCCCGGTTCGGGATCATTCCTACACTGAGCAGACAAAGCCGGTTGTGGAACTAACTCCGGCGGTCGAGGAGAGCCGCAATATCCTTGAGGCTCTCGATTTTGACCGCCTCATCAGGGTCAAGCTTGCGGCCGATCTTCTCTTCCAGCGCCAGGATCAGGCGCATATGCGCAAGGCTATCCCAGCGCTCGAAAGCGCCGACGCGCGCCGCCTCCGGCACGGCCGCAATTTCGGCGCCGATCGCCTCGGCGAGCAATTGCTTGGCGCCGTTCAACTCGCCCATGGAGCGCCTTTCGCACGCAACCGTTGCCAGTCCTTGCGCAGCATGCCGAACTGATACTGATCGAGCCTGGAGCCATCAGTGAGCGACAGGCACTGGCCGCGCAGCGTCCCTTCGTGCCGCCAGCCCTGGGCCTTGTAGTTGAAAAGCGCCGGGAAGTTGCGCGCGAGCGGCAGGCCGACCGCTTTCTCGATGCCGCGCGCCTGGAAGAAATGATCGAGGAGTGCGGCGCGCGCCTCGTTGACGACGCCCCTGCCCCACCAATTCTTGTCGCCGATCGCGACGTTGAAGATCGCGTAGCGATGCATGACCTCGACATCGATCATGAAGAAGCCGATCTGCGTTCCGCTCGCCTTGTCGAAAATCCCGACCAAGTATCGCGCATTGTTATCGACGCTGGCGATGTGCTGGGCGAGCTCCTCGCGGCGCATGGCGCGCGCCGGCAGGTTCAGCGGCCCCATGACGGCCGGATCCTTGGCCCAGCCGAGCCAGCGGTCCGAGGCGTCAGCGGGCGTCACGCTCCGCAGCTCAAAGCGGTCCGTCTGCAACAGCACCGGCCGGCCCTTCGCCCGCATCATTTTGCAGCATCCTTGACGAGCATGCGGCGCACCGCGTTGCGGTCGACCTTCCCGCGCGCATTATGCGGCAGATCGCGCACGATGAACCAGCGCCCCGGAATCGCCTCGCGGCGAAGCCGCAGCTCGCACCAGCTACGAAGGCTTTCCGCGTTTTCGCTTGCGCCTTCTGCGAGGCGGATCGCCGCCGCCACGGATTCTCCGCCGATCGTGTCTGGTATGGCGAACACGCAAGCCTGCGCCACCGCCGGATGGCTCTCGAGCAGGCGGTCGATTTCAGCGGGTTGCACCTTGAAGCCGGCGCGGTTGATCTCGTCCTTGATGCGGCCGGTGAGGCGGATTTTGCCGTCGGCGTCGATCGAGCCGCGGTCGCCGGTGTGAAACCAGCCGTCGCGCAACACCTCGGCCGAAAGATCGGGGCGGCCGAAATAGCCCGCCATCAGCGAGGGCGATTGCAGCACGATCTCGCCCTCGCCGAGAGCTTGCCGTTCGCCGCGCTCGTTCACAACGGCAGCGGCACCGCCCCAAACCTTTCCAACCAGGCCTTCTTCGATCCCGTCGGCCTTGGACGACGCCCCCGAAATCCAGTTGGCGGTCTCGGTCATGCCGTAGCAATTGACGATTTCGGCCCGCGACCAGGCGGCGACATCCGACCAAAGCTCGGCGGCAAGCGGCGCCGACCCGATGTGCACGCGCGTAAGTGAATCGCCGGCCGGCGGATTGCCGAGCTTCAACGCCATCTGCCAAAGCGCCGGCACCGAGCTCATGAAGGTGATGTCCTCCTTGTCGACAATGCGGCCCAATTCCCGGGCGAGCGGCATTCCACGCGCATAGAGAACGATTGTCCCGCCGGCGAGCAGCGAAGTCAGCGCATTGCCGATGAGACCGTGGCCGAAATGCGTGGGCAGGGTCACAAGCGTGCGCGCGAGCGTGCGCTCGCCGATTACCGCGACATTGAGCGACCAGCGCGCGAGCAGCGCGCGAAAGGTCAAGACGACGCCCTTGGGCGCGCCGGTGGTGCCCGAGGTGAACAGCACGAGCGCGGGATCGTTGAGCGCCCAGGCGGGCATGGTCATGGGAGCATCGCCGCTCCCGGCAAGCCGCAGCACCGGAATCAGGGGGTCGGCGGCCACCGCATTTCCCTCGACGAGAATCGCCGCGGGTGCTGCGAAGGCAATCAATGTCCTGAATTCGGCTTCCGTCAGCCCGCTGTCGAGGCAGATGGCGGTCGCGCCCAAGGTCCACACCGCCAGGAGATCGGCAAAAAAATGCGCGCTGCCATCATGCGCGATCACGACCGGCGCGCCGCGGCCAATGCCGTTTTGCGACAAAACCGCCGCACGGCGCGCGACCTCCTGTTCGAGCATCGCCCGATCCCAACGCAAGCCAAGACCGAGATCGTGGATTGCGCCGAACCGCTGCAAGGAAACGAACATGCGGCAATTATTCAGGGCACGGCGGAAGCAAGCAAGCGCCGCATCGCCGACCGCTATCAGCAGCCGCGCGCTGTGTTTTTACGCGCGGCTCAGCGAAAAATGAAAGCCGGTCTCGGGGTGGGCCTTGAAATTGGCGGGATAATTATTGCCGTTGCCGCGCGGATAATCCTCGAAATCGAACGGATCCGGCACTCGAAACGCGAGACCCGCGGCCGTAAACGCTTCCAGCCACCAATCCTTCGGCTTGACGGTCGCGTGGTAATTGGTGCCGTCGGGCGCGACGCGCGCGCCCCGCGTCGAGACGGTACCGGTGAAAATTCCTCCCGGCGAAAGATGCTCAGAGATATTTCGAAACAAACCCGGCAATGCCGCTTCCGGAATATGTTCGAGCACGTCCCAGGCCGAAATAACGTCAAATTTCATCGCCTCGCCGCCCGCGCGGCGGATTTTGAACGGCTGCGTGATGTCGCAGGTCATCAGCCGGTGCTTGAGCGTGCGCCATTCCGCGCGCTGCCGCACGAGGCTGTAGTCACTGCCTTCCAGCCCCATCGCGTCGTGGCCGCGCAGGACAAAATCGAGCACGAGGCCGCCGCCGGCACAGCCGAGATCGAGAAACTTGAGGCGGGGCCCGAACAGGCGCTCGCAGGCCGCCACAAAGCGCGGCCAACGGGTGCTGTCGCTCGCGGTGCCGTGCGGAAAGCGGTGATCAACGCTATCCATGGCGACGGGTTTTTCCGTCTCCAGCATGAAGGCCGGGGTCTGCTCGGAAAGTGTGGCGAGCAAAATATCCTGCGCCCGCATTTCCATTTTCTGCTCGAGCTGGCCGACGGCGCTCCGGAGTTGCGCAACCTCCTCGGCCAGCGATTTCAGCACCTCGACTTCGAGGGCGAGAATTGTGGCGGAGTTCGTGCTCATGCGAAACGGCCCATGCGCCGCCGAATGAATCAGATTCGCCATGTATTGCCTACAGTTTCGTAAGATTGCCGGTCCAAATGCGAAAAAACGCTGGTGCCGGCCCGTAGAGGCGCTACGCTGCCTGCAAGGGCGATCAACCACGAGGGGGACTTTCCCGTGCGCAAACTGCTTTTGCCGGTCATGACGCTCGCGCTACTGGCATTCTCCGTTTCTTCTGCTTCGAGCCAGCAGACCAAGGTAGGCGTGCTCGTCTGCAATACGGCTGTCAGCATCGGCCTCATCGTTGCTTCACAGCAAAAGATCAGCTGCACCTTCACGCCGGAATACGCCAGCGTGCCGGAAAACTACTACGGCACCATCAATCGTATCGGCGTCGACCTTGGCGTCACCGGCGGCGGCATAATGAGCTGGGCGGTGCTCGCGCCGACAACCGGCCTGTTGCGAGGCGCGCTCGCCGGCGATTACGCGGGCGCCAGCGGGCAAGTTTCCCTGGGCATCGGCGTCGGCGCCAATGTGCTCGTGGGCGGCTCGGATAAGTCGATTTCGCTGCAACCACTCTCGATCGAAGGACAAATCGGCGTCAATCTCGCGCTTGGCGTCGCGGGATTGACACTAATTTCCGACTTCCAGTAAGCGAAAAGCCGTCATGAAGATCACGCGCCGAATTTTCGCGCTGGGAACGGCGTTGGCGGGACTCCTTGCTATTCCTGCCGCCCTCGCCGACACGGAAGAAAAAGCCGCGCCCGAAGCGCGCATTTACATGCTGCGCGGCCTCTTCGGTATTTTCTCGCTCGGCATCGACAAGCTTGCCGCCAAGCTCCGTGCGCAAGGCTACGATCCCATCATTCTCGGCTGGGAACAGTGGAGTCTGGCGGCGACCGAGATCGTCGCCAATCACCGTCGCGGCGAGACGGGCCACACGATCCTGATCGGCCATTCGCTCGGTTCCGATTCCACGGTTCAGATCGCGAACAGCGTGGCGCCTCAAAAGATTCCGATCGATCTGATCGTGACCTTCGACATCACCGAGCCGCTGGAGGTGCCGGCGAACGTCGAGTTTTTCATCAACTACTATCAAAACAACGGCGTCGGGCGCCGCGCGATTGCCGGACCCGGATTCCGCGGACAGCTCGACAACGTCGACCTCAGCGCCGACCACAGCCTCGATCATCTCAATATCGACGAATCGGATAAATTACAGCAGCTTGTCGTGGCCCGCGTTTTTGACGTCACCTTCCAGCAGCTTCAGCAGGTGCCGGCGCGGCGAAAGACGCGATCGCTGTAAACCCAGAGGCCGCGATGGCTTCAGAGGACCAAGAAGAAGCGCCCGCCAATCGCGCGTGCCCGCGCAAAATCATCCATATCGATATGGATGCCTTCTACGCCTCGGTCGAGCAGCGCGACAATCCCGATTTGCGCGGCAAGCCTGTCGCCGTGGGCGGCGCCTTCGAACGCGGCGTAGTCGCGGCGGCTAGCTACGAAGCGCGCAAATTCGGCATTCATTCGGCCATGCCCTCGGTCGCGGCGCGACGCAAATGCAGCGAACTGATTTTCGTGAAGCCGCGCTTCGATGTGTACAAGGAGGTTTCAAAACAGATACGCGCGATTTTCGCCGAATACACGCCGATCGTGGAGCCGTTGTCGCTGGACGAGGCCTATCTCGACGTCTCCGAAAACCTGAAGGGACTTCCGTCCGCAACCGCGGTCGCCGAAGAAATCCGCGCGCGGATCCGTACCGAGACAAGCCTCACGGCCTCGGCCGGCGTGAGCTACAACAAGTTCCTGGCGAAGCTCGCCTCCGACTACCGGAAACCCGACGGCCTCTATGTGATTACGCCGGCGATGGGCGCGGCTTTCGTCGAGGCTCTTCCCGTGGGCAAATTTCACGGCGTGGGTCCCGCGACCACCGCGAAAATGAACCGGCTCGGCATCTATAACGGCAGCGACCTGCGTGCCCAGTCGCCGGCATTTCTGCAAAAGCACTTCGGAAAATCCGGCGCTTATTTTTATTCGATCGCCCGCGGCATTGACGAGCGGGCCGTCCGCGCCGACCGCATTCGCAAGTCCATCGGCGCCGAAAATACGTTTTCGCGCGATCTTACGGAGCTCGATGCCATGCACGCGGCCCTGCAGCCGATCATCGACAAGGTCTGGCGCTTTTGCGACAGCTCAGGCATCCGCGGGCGCACAATAACGCTGAAAGTAAAATATGCCGACTTCGAATTGATCACGCGGAGCCGTTCGACGCCGGCGCCGGTTGGCGACCGTGCCGATATCGAGCGCATCAGCGTAGATTTGCTGCAAGGCTTGTTCCCGATCCGAAAGGGAGTGCGCCTCTTGGGCGTTTCGCTCTCGTCGCTTGCGGCAAAGCAAGCGCAGGAAAATTTGCAGGCAAGTCTCGGGTTTTGACGGGGCTGGTGGGCGGTGACGGACTCGAACCGCCGACCCTCTCGGTGTAAACGAGATGCTCTACCAGCTGAGCTAACCGCCCGCTCCGTGCTTTAGCCCTCCGCGCCCGGCTTCTCAACGCCTGGAGGCCAAAAACGCGAATGCTCCCGTGACCCCACCACGGGAGCATCCGGAATTCCTGCGAAACCCGCAACGCGGGTCTTACATCGCCACCGTGTTGACGGCGTCCTTCAGGCCTTTGCCGGCCGTGAACTTCGGGGCCTTGGAAGCCGCGATATGGACGGGCTCGCCCGTGCGCGGATTACGGCCCTCGCGCGCCTTGCGCTGGGAAACCGTGAAACTGCCGAAACCGACGAGCTTCACCTCGTCGCCCTGCTTAAGGGCGCCGGTGATGATATCGAATGTAGCCTCGACCGCCTTGGCGGCGTCATTCTTGTTGATCTGTGCCTTGTCTGAAACCATTGCGATCAATTCGTTCTTGGTCATCGAACCCATCCCCTTTCAAGGATTTTTCAGAATCGGCGGCAAACGCCGCGACCGCAGGCTAGGTTCCCCCTGAGCGGGGCGAAAAAATGGCTTTATCCCCGGAAACCCGCATAAATCCTAGGTTTTGCTGAGGGAGGCCTTAAGTTGAAAAGCGGCGGAGTTAATCCGCCGCTTTCAGAACCTTGTCTAAGTTATTGAAATTATTAGTGAGCGATCACACCCGCGGAATCGTCCTCTTCCGGGAGATCCGGCGGGGGTGCATCCACAGGTTTTGCGGCATCCTCGTCCCATTCGATGGGCTCAGGCTTGCGCAGGAGTGCCTGCGACAGCACCTCGTCCATCCGCGAAACCGGGATCACCTCGAGCCCGCTCTTCACGTTGTCGGCAATCTCCGCGAGGTCCTTGGCGTTCTCCTCGGGGATCAAGACTTTCTTGATGCCGCCGCGGTGCGCAGCCAGGAGCTTTTCCTTGAGGCCGCCGATCGGCAGCACCATGCCGCGGAGCGTGATCTCGCCGGTCATCGCCACATCCTTGCGGATCGGAATGCCGGTCATCACCGACACGATGGCGGTGGCCATGGCGACGCCCGCCGAGGGACCGTCCTTCGGGGTCGCCCCTTCCGGCACGTGCACGTGGATGTCCTTCTTCTCGAACAAGGGCGGCTTGATGCCGAGGCCGGTCGCCCGCGAGCGTACATAGGACGCCGCCGCCGAGATCGACTCCTTCATCACGTCGCGAAGATTGCCCGTCACCGTCATCTTGCCCTTGCCGGGCATCATCAGGCTCTCGATGGTGAGCAACTCGCCGCCGGCGTCGGTCCAGGCAAGACCGGTGGCGACACCGACCTGGTCCTCGCGCTCGGCCTCGCCGAAGCGATACTTTGGCACGCCCAGATACTTTTCGAGATTGCCGGCAGTGACCGCGACCGATTCCTTCTTCTCGGCCATGATCTCCTTCACCGCCTTGCGCAAAAGGTTCGCAAGCTCGCGCTCGAGATTGCGCACGCCCGCTTCACGCGTATAGCGGCGGATGATGGTGAGCAGCGCCTCCTGGTCGATCGACCACTCCTCCGCCTTGAGACCGTGCTTGGTCAGCAAGTTCGGAATGAGATGGCGGCGCGCGATCTCAACCTTCTCGTCCTCGGTGTAGCCAGCAATGCGGATCACTTCCATGCGGTCGAGCAACGCCGGCGGAATGTTGAGCGTATTCGCCGTCGTCACGAACATCACGTTCGAAAGGTCGTAGTCGACCTCGAGGTAATGGTCGTTGAAGGTGTGGTTCTGCTCTGGGTCCAGCACTTCGAGAAGCGCCGATGACGGATCGCCGCGGAAATCGGCGCCCATCTTGTCGACCTCGTCGAGCAGGAACAGCGGATTCGACTTCTTCGCCTTCCGCATCGACTGGATGATCTTGCCGGGCATCGAGCCGATGTAAGTGCGCCGGTGGCCGCGGATTTCGGCCTCGTCGCGCACGCCGCCCAAGGACACGCGCACGAACTCGCGGCCCGTGGCCTTGGCAATCGACTTGCCGAGCGAGGTCTTGCCGACGCCAGGCGCGCCGACAAGGCACAGGATCGGGCCGGTCAGCTTGTTGGCGCGGCTCTGCACCGCAAGATACTCGACAATGCGCTCCTTGACCTTCTCGAGGCCGTAGTGGTCCTCATCGAGGGTCTTCTGCGCGAAATCGAGATCCTTCTTGATCTTGCTCTTGTTGTTCCAGGGGATCGAAAGCAACCAATCGAGATAGTTGCGGACGACCGTTGCTTCCGCCGACATCGGCGACATCTGGCGGAGCTTCTTCAGCTCGTGGTTCGCCTTTTCGCGCGCTTCCTTGGACAGCTTGGTGCGCTTGATCTTGTCCTCAAGCTCCTGCAGCTCGTCCTTGCCTTCCTCGTCGCCGAGCTCCTTCTGGATCGCCTTCATCTGCTCGTTGAGGTAGTACTCGCGCTGGGTCTTCTCCATCTGGCGCTTCACGCGCGTGCGGATGCGCTTCTCGACCTGCAAGACCGAGATTTCGCTTTCCATCAACGCCAACACTTTTTCGAGGCGCGCCGAAACGCTGGTGAGTTCCAACACCGCTTGCTTCTCGGGGATCTTCACCGCGAGATGCGAGGCAATGGTATCGGCGAGCTTCGACTGGTCTTCGACCTGCGAAATTACGCCGACGACCTCGGGCGAAACCTTCTTGTTGAGCTTCACATAGCTCTCGAATTCGGTGACGACCGAGCGCGCAAGCGCCTCAACCTCGACCGGACTCTTGACTTCGCTCGGAAGCACGCCCGCTTCCGCTTCGAAAAATTCGGTGCGGTCGGTATATTTGTTGATCTTGGCGCGCTCCACGCCCTCGACGAGCACCTTCACGGTGTTGTCGGGCAACTTCAGGAGTTGCAGCACCTGCGCGAGCGTGCCGACCTGATAGATGGCGTCCTTGGCCGGCTCATCGTCGCCGGCATTCATCTGCGTCGCGAGCAGGATGTAGGTGTCGTTCCGCATCACCTCTTCGAGAGCGCGGATCGATTTCTCGCGGCCGACAAAGAGCGGCACAATCATGTGCGGGAATACAACGATGTCCCGGAGCGGAAGCACCGGGAAGACCTGGTTTGCGCCAGGGGTCAGCGGAGGACGCGGTTTGGGGGCGTTCATTCAGCCCTGCCTTTCTGGTCCCGGACGGATTCTAGGCGCCGAAAGCAAACGGCGCGTTACAGGAAAACGATCCTGGAGAATCCGAAGCGGATTCGTTTGTCGGCCCATTAGGTGGCGATGCACCATGGGGGTGTCAAGGAGCGGAAAACGACCTGTTCCCAACTCTTTGCCGTACTCGCGGCCCGATTGCCGCCGGTCGCTCTCGCGTGCTCGCCCTACCTAAATCCAGCATCAAAACGTGGATTATAGAGGGCACTGCTATGTCGTCGCCAAGGCGGCTTACGCGCTCGCCGGCGCGCCCGCATCGCTCGCGCGATCGGCGTAGATGTAGAGCGGGCGCGCGCCCCCTTCCACCACCTCGCGGCCGATCACGATTTCCTCGACACCCTCGAGGCTCGGAAGATCGAACATCGTGTCGAGCAGGATGCCTTCCATGATCGAACGCAGGCCCCGCGCGCCGGTCTTGCGCTCGATCGCCTTACGCGCGATCGACGTCAGCGCGTCCTCGTGGATGGTGAGGTCGACGTTCTCCATATCGAACAGGCGCTGATACTGCTTCACGAGCGCGTTCTTCGGCTCGACCAGGATGCGCTTGAGCGCCGTCTCGTCGAGATCCTCAAGCGTCGCAATCACCGGCAGACGGCCGATGAATTCGGGGATCAGGCCGTATTTGAGCAAATCCTCGGGTTCGACATCCCGGAAAACCAGCCCCGGCTTGCGGTCCTCGGGCGCGGCGACCTTCGCCGCAAAGCCGATCGAGGTGCCGCGTCCGCGCGCGGAAATGATCTTGTCGAGGCCGCCAAAGGCGCCGCCGCAGATAAACAGGATGTTGGTGGTATCGACTTGCAGGAATTCCTGCTGCGGATGCTTGCGGCCGCCCTGCGGGGGTACGGAAGCGACCGTGCCTTCCATGATCTTCAGGAGCGCCTGCTGCACGCCCTCGCCCGACACATCGCGCGTAATCGAGGGGTTGTCGGACTTCCTGGAAATTTTGTCGATCTCGTCGATATAGACGATGCCGCGTTGCGCCCGCTCGACGTTGTAGTCGGCCGCCTGCAGCAATTTGAGAATGATGTTTTCGACATCCTCGCCGACATAGCCCGCTTCCGTAAGCGTCGTCGCGTCGGCCATCGTGAACGGCACGTCGAGGATGCGCGCGAGCGTTTGCGCAAGCAACGTCTTGCCCGAGCCCGTAGGCCCGATCAGTAGGATGTTAGACTTCGCAAGCTCCACGTCCTGGTGCTTGGTCGCGTGATTGAGCCGTTTGTAGTGGTTGTGCACCGCGACGGAGAGCACTTTCTTCGCGTGATCCTGGTCGATCACGTAGTCGTCGAGCACCTTGCGGATTTCCTTGGGTGTCGGAATGCCGTCGCGCGACTTCACCAGCGAGGATTTGTTCTCCTCGCGGATGATGTCCATGCAAAGCTCGACGCATTCGTCGCAAATGAACACGGTCGGCCCGGCAATGAGCTTGCGGACCTCGTGCTGGCTTTTGCCGCAAAACGAGCAGTAGAGCGTGTTCTTGGACTCGCCGCCGGCCTTACTCATCGCCATTCTCCGTCACTCCGCGGCTCCGCCCGGGTGCGGCGCAGAGGCCGCAAGCATGCATATCAAGCACGTCCCTAGCGAAGCATGCTAGTCGAGGGTCGATCAAGAATACATTAACGCTACCATCGGCCCATACGCGGCCGAATCCTCACCCTCGGAAGATGCAAACATAATGCCGGATTGCCGCAAAGCGAGGATTCCTTGCGCTATGCCGGTTTCAACATGTGGAAATTGCGGCAATTGACGCCGATTACGGTGCAAAAACCATCACATTCAGTTGAGGCGGTTGTGCACACCCGTATAAATCGAAGCCTCGCCCGCGGCGATCATGCCTCGACGGCGAACGCTCGTTGAAACGATTCGATTCGCCTTCGCGATGCTTGTTCGGCGGAATACAGAACGTCAGCCTTTGGCGTGTGCTTCCTCGACCAGCGGCCGCTTGTTGATCACCTTGTCGATGACGCCGAATTCCTTGGCCCCCTCGGCCGTGAGGAATTTGTCGCGTTCGAGCGCCTCCTCCATCGTCTTCAGCGACTGGCCGGTGTGCTTGACGTAGATTTCGTTCAGCCGCTTCTTCAGCGCGAGGATTTCCGCAGCGTGCAGCATGATGTCGGTCGCCTGCCCCTGAAAGCCGCCCGAAGGCTGGTGCAGCATGATGCGTGCGTTCGGCAGCGCATGGCGCATGCCTTTTTCGCCGGCGGCGAGCAGCAGCGAGCCCATGGAGGCGGCCTGGCCCACGCACAGCGTCGAGATCGCCGGCCGCACGAATTGCATCGTGTCGTAGATCGCCATGCCCGAGGTCACGACCCCGCCCGGCGAGTTGATGTACATGGAAATCTCTTTTTTCGGGTTTTCCGCTTCCAGAAACAGAAGCTGCGCCACGATCAGCGAGGCCATCCCGTCCTCGACCGGGCCGGTAATGAACACAATCCGCTCCTTCAGGAGGCGCGAATAGATGTCATAGGCGCGCTCGCCGCGGTTGGTCTGCTCCACCACCATCGGCACGAGGTAGTTCATGTAGGTATCGGCCGGATCACGCATGGTCATCTCTCCGCCCGCAAAAGAGGTGCGAATCTCTGAAACGTCAACATACCCGTTTGCGCCTATATGGTGCGCAAGCGAGCGTAAAGGTAGGCCTCAGGCCTTGCCCTTTTTGCCCTTGGCGGGCTTTTTGTCCTTGGCACCCGCCGCTTCTTCTTCGTCATCTTCGGCGAAGAGGGCTTCCTTGCTCACCTGCTTCTCGTTCACCTGCACCAACTCGAGAAGAAAGTCGATCACCTTGTCCTCGAAGATGGGCGAGCGAATTTCGGCGACCGCCATCGGATTCTGTTTGTAATAGTCGAGCACCTGCTGCTCGCGGCCGGGGAACTGGCGCGCCTGGTCCAGGATCGCGCGGTCGATCTCCTGATTGGTCACCTGGATCTTGTTGCGCTCGCCGATCTCGGCCAGCACAAGCCCGAGCCGCACGCGGCGGTCGGCGATCCTGCGGTACTCCTCGCGCGCTGCTTCCTCGGTCGTATCCTCGTCGGCGAAACTTACGCGGCGCTTTTCCATGTCCTTTTCGAGCGATTGCCAAATGCCCTGAAATTCCTGTTCCACGAGCGTCGGCGGAACCTCGAATTTGTGCAGCTTGTCGAGTTCATCCAAAAGCTTGCGCTTCGCCCGCTGCCGCGAGGCGAAAAAATGCTCGTGCGAGACGCGTTCGCGCACCTGTTGCTTCATCTTTTCGATCGACTCGACGCCGAGCGATTTGGCGAGATCGTCGTCGAGCAGGATTTCATTAGGCGACTCGACCGAGTTCACCGTCACGTCGAACTCCGCGTCGCGGCCGGCGACGCGCTCGGCCACATAGTCGTCGGGAAATTTCACCTTCACGACGCCGCTTTGGCCGGCGCTATAGCCGAGGAGCTGATCCTCGAAGCCGGGAATGAGCCGACTTGAGCCGAGCACGACCGGCACGTTCTCGCTCTCGCCGCCCTCGAACGGCTCGCCGTCGATCTTGCCCACGAAGGAAATGACCACGCGATCGTCCTTCTCGGCCTTGCCTTCTTTCGGCGAGTAGGTGCGGTTCGCCTCCGCGATGCGGCGGATCGCTTCGTCGACGTCGGCATCGGTCACCGGCGCGGCGAGCTTTTCGATCTGGATGTTCTTGAAGTTGACGAGGTCGATCTTGGGCAGAATTTCGAGCGCGACCGTATAGGCAAGGTCCGCCTTGCCTTCGATCACCTCGTTCAGGGCCGATGGTTGCTCCGAAGGAAAAGTGATCTTCGGCTCCATGGCGAGCCGATAGCCGCCGTCATTGACGATCTTGCTATTGGCGTCGGCGATCGCCTGTTCGATCACCTCGCCCATCACCGCCTTGCTGTAGACGCGCTTCAGATGCGGCATCGGCACTTTGCCGGGCCGGAAACCGGGCAAGTTCACGCGGTCCTTGATGCCTTCAAGCCGCGAGCTGACGCGCTCGTCGAGTTCGGCCTTCGGCAACACGACGCTGTATTCACGCTTAAGACCCTCGGAAAGGGTTTCCTTCACTTGCATTGATCATCTCGTTGTTGGCTGCCAATCGAAGCGCAGTATTGGTGCGGGCGGAGGGACTCGAACCCCCACGACTTTCGTCACGGGAACCTAAATCCCGCGCGTCTACCAATTCCGCCACGCCCGCGAGAAACCGAGAGCCCGCGAGGTCCAGCGCCGGCCGGGCGGCGGTATAGCATGACGTTTCGCGTGTGCAAAAAGCCACGCCCGCGGGCAAGTTCGGACGCTTATGCCGGCGCGCTCCAAAGCCGGTATCATCCTCGCCATGCCGCATCACACACCGCTGATCGCGACACTGGTGATCGCCCTCGTGCTCGCTTTCCTCATGGGCGCGGCGGCGAACCGGCTGCGAATTTCGCCGATCGTGGGCTACGTGCTGGCGGGCGTTCTCGTCGGCCCCTTCACCCCCGGCTACGTGGCGGATCAGGCGCTCGCCGCCGATCTCGCCGAGATCGGCGTTATTCTGTTGATGTTCGGCGTGGGCCTGCATTTCTCGCTGAAGGATCTTCTCTCCGTCAAAGCCATCGCCATTCCCGGCGCTATCGCCCAGATGCTGGTCGCATCGCTCCTCGGAATGGGCGTGGCGTGGCTTGCCGGCTGGCCCGCGGGCGCGGGCTACGTGTTTGGGCTCGCGCTCTCGGTCGCGAGCACCGTCGTGCTCACGCGCGCCTTGCAGGAACGTCATCTGATGCAGACCGAGCGCGGCCGCATCGCGGTCGGCTGGCTCGTGGTCCAGGACCTCGCCATGGTGCTCGCGCTGGTGTTGATCCCGGCCTTGGCCGGCGTGCTGAGTACCGGCGGCGCGAGCGCGCCCGCGCTCGACGACATTCTCCGCGCGACCGGCATTACCATTGCCAAAGTGCTTGCTTTCGTCGCGCTGATGCTTGTCGTCGGCCAGCGCGTCATTCCCGAAATCCTGCACTACGTCGCCCATACGGGCTCGCGCGAACTGTTCCGGCTCGCGGTCTTATCGATCGCGCTCGGCGTCGCTTACGGTGCCGCGCAACTCTTCGGCATTTCGTTTGCGCTCGGCGCCTTCTTCGCCGGCATGATTTTGAGCGAGTCAACGCTCTCGCAGCGCGCGGCGGAAGAGTCGCTTCCCTTTCGCGACGCCTTCGCGGTTTTGTTCTTCGTCTCGGTTGGCATGCTGTTCAACCCGTCGGTTCTTCTCAACAACCCGTTCTCGCTCGCGGCCACGCTGATCGTCGTGCTCGTCTGCAATCCGGTCGCCGCCTACCTGATCGTGCGGCTTTTCGGGCATCCGGCTGCGACCGCGCTCACGATCGGCGCGAGCCTTGCCCAGATCGGAGAATTCTCGTTCATTCTCGCCGCCTTGGGCGTGGGCCTGAAAATCCTGCCGCAGCAGGGCCAGGATCTGATCCTCGCCGGCGCCATCATTTCGATCCTCGTCAATCCGCTCTACTTCGCGGTCATCACCCGCCTGAAGGCAAAATTCAGATTGGTCGAGCCGGCAGGAAGCCAGGCTACCATCAAGGAAGAGGAGGAGATCCCGCCGACCGCGCTCCGCGATCACGCCGTGGTCGTGGGCTTCGGGCGCGTCGGCACCATTATCGGCGAGCGGTTGCGGCGAGAGGGCAAGCCCTTCCTGGTGATCGAGGAACGGCAGAAGATTGCTGAGGCCGCGCGCAAGGAGACGCTGGAGGTGATCTCGGGCAATGCCGCCGACCCGCGTGTGCTTGTGGCCGCAAATTTGGCGGCCGCGCGCCTCCTCTTCATCGCCATCCCCGATGGCTTCGAGGCGGGGCAAGTTTCGGAGCAGGCACGCCGCGCCAACGCCAAGCTCGAGATCATCGCGCGGGCCCATTCCGACGCCGAAGTCGAGCACTTGCAGAAGCACGGCGCCAATTTCGTCGTCATGGGCGAGCGCGAGATCGCGCTCGGCATGCTCGATCATGCGTTCGGCTCGCCTAAAGAAGCAAAGCCCCCCCGGATAATGAACGTGGAGCGCTTTTAGAGCTCGAAGAAATCGCTGAGCACGCGCGGCAACGCCTCCGGCAAGTCCTCGGCGATCAGCCCCGGCCCGAATTTTCGCGCACATTCGCCGTGTATCCACACGGCGGCGGCGGCGGCCTCGAAGGCAGGCATGCCCTGAGCGAGAAGCCCGAGCACGAAACCCGCGAGCACATCGCCCGCGCCCGCGGTCGCAAGCCAAGCCGGTGCGTTATGGGCAATCGCCGCGCGACCGTCAGGGTCGGCAACCACGGTATCGGGCCCTTTCAATAAGACGACGGCACCGAGGATGTTGGCCGCGAATCTCGCCCTGCCTATTTTTGATTTATTATCAAGTAGTTGTGGTGCGTTGCTAAACAGCCGTTTGTATTCTCCCTCGTGCGGCGTCACGACAGCCATCGGCGCCGATCTCAGCGCCTTTGCGAGTTCTCCCGTTTTGCCCGCGAAGCTCGTCAGCGCATCGGCATCAAGCACAAGCTTCCGCTTGGCTTTGGCGGCGGCGAGGACCATCTCCTTGGTGGCCGCGCCCACGCCCTGCCCGGGGCCCAGGAGCACCGCATTCAGCCGCTGGTCGGCAAGGAGCTTGGCGAGGCCGGCGGCGCCGTTTGCTTCCCACACCATCACCGCCGTGAGGCTTGCCGCGAGCGCCGGGATCGCGGCTTTGCCGGCGGCGACCGTCACAAGGCCCGCGCCTGCCCGCAGGGCTGCGCGCGCCGCGAGCCGCGCCGCGCCGGTCGCATGCATCGGGCCGCTGGCGACCACCGCATGGCCGCGGTCGTATTTGTGGCCATCGACCTTGGGGAGCGGAAAATGCGGCCGCCAGAGCGGGGGCTCATTGGCGAATGTCTTTGTCCCAACGGCTGCCACGGTCGCATCCGAAATGCCGATATCGGCGATCCGCACTTGTCCCGCATGCATCCGCCCCGGCATCAACAGATGACCGGGCTTGCGGCGGCAGAAGGTGACCGTTTCATCGGCTTTGACCGCCGCTCCGCGCACTTCTCCACTCGCGCCATCAATTCCGCTGGGCAGATCGACCGCGATCACCGGCACGCCGGCCTCCGCCGCGCGCGCGATCGCCTCGACCGCCTCCAATGCGCGTCCGGTAAGCGGCCGCGAAAGACCCGCCCCGAACAGCGCATCGACGATTACGCCCGCATCGCGGACCGCGTCCGCCTTCATCGGCTCGACTTCGCCACGATAAAGTTGCGCGGCTTTTGCCGCGTCGCCCGTGAGCGCCTCGCGCGCGCCGAGAAGTGCAAGCCGCACCGGATAGCCGCGCTCGCTCAAGATCCGCGCCGCGATGAAACCATCGCCGCCGTTGTTGCCGGGGCCACAGGCCACGAACACGCGCGTGCCGAGCGGATGGCGCGCGGCCAAGGCGTCCGCGACCGCACGGCCCGCGCGCTCCATGAGCGCGATCCCCGGCGTGCCCGCCGCGACCGCGCGCCGGTCCGCCTCGGCCATCTCGGCCGGCGTGAGAAGCTCCACCGTTGAGAATGGGCCGGTTTCACTTGCCTTTTTATTGGACAAATTGCCTAATCCTTGCGCAAGCCACTCGCCGTAAACTCCGCCACCTGTCCTCACGATCGTACAACAAAGTGAAAACAAAGGAATTTCCGCGCCGCCGGCCGCTGGCATGGGAAGTGCTACGGCCGGTTCGGTTCCATCCGCGCCGCCGGCTGGCTCCCGGCCGTTGGAGCGATCAGTTCGTCGGCCGATGCGGCCGGCGCGTGGCGGACCGGCCGGGGGAAGGGTAACGCCATGAAAAAGATCGAGGCCATTATCAAGCCGTTCAAGCTCGACGAAGTGAAGGAGGCACTACAAGAGGCAGGATTGTTGGGGATCACCGTCACCGAAGCCAAAGGCTTCGGGCGCCAGAAGGGCCATACCGAGCTCTATCGCGGCGCCGAATATGTCGTCGACTTTCTCCCGAAGGTGAAGATCGAAGTCGTGCTCGGCGATGACATGGTGGAAAAGGCCGTCGAGGCAATTCGCCGGTCCGCGCAAACCGGCCGCATTGGCGACGGCAAGATCTTCGTCTCCAACATCGAAGAAGCCATTCGCATCCGTACAGGTGAATCCGGAACCGACGCCATCTGATCCGACTATCGCAACCAAGCCCTCGGGCCCGAGGGACGAAAATCACAGGGGGTAAGTTCAAATGACGACTGCTAAGGAAGTCCTCAAGTTGATGAAGGACAAAGATGTCAAATACGTCGACTGCCGGTTCACCGATCCGCGCGGCAAGTGGCAACACGTCACCTTCGACGTCGGTATGTTCGAAGAAGACACCTTCGCTGAAGGCGTGATGTTCGACGGCTCCTCGATCGCCGGTTGGAAGGCGATCAACGAGTCCGACATGAACCTGATGCCGGATCCGGCGACCGCGTGCATCGATCCGTTCTTCGCCGAAACCACGCTGTCGATCGTGTGCGACGTGCTGGAACCCACCACCGGCGAGCCCTATAACCGGGATCCCCGCGGCATGGCGAAGAAAGCCGTCGCCTACATGAAATCGACGGGCGTCGGCGACAACGTCTATTTCGGCCCGGAAGCCGAGTTCTTCGTGTTCGACGACATCAAGTTCAAGGCCGATCCCTACAATACCGGCTTCAAGATCGACTCGATCGAGCTGCCCGACAACATGGACACCGAGTATGAGGGCGGCAATCTGGGTCACCGCATCGGCACCAAGAAGGGCTACTTCCCGGTGCCGCCGCAGGACTCCGCCCAGGACATGCGCTCCGAAATGCTCGGCGCCATGGCCAAGATGGGCGTCAAGGTCGAGAAGCACCATCACGAAGTGGCGTCGGCCCAGCACGAACTCGGCATGAAGTTCGGTCCGCTGGTGACGATGGCCGACCAGCTGCAGATCTACAAATACTGCATCCACATGGTCGCCAATATCTACGGCAAGACCGCGACCTTCATGCCGAAGCCCGTCTACGGCGACAATGGCTCCGGCATGCACTGCCATCAGTCGATCTGGAAAGGCTCGACGCCGGTTTTCGCCGGCAACAAATACTCCGACCTGTCGGAGACGTGCCTCTCCTACATCGCCGGCATCATCAAGCACGCGAAGGCGATCAACGCCTTCACCAATCCCACGACCAATTCCTACAAGCGCCTAGTCCCCGGCTTCGAAGCCCCGGTGTTGCTCGCTTATTCCGCGCGCAACCGCTCGGCTTCCTGCCGCATCCCGTTCACCTCGAACCCGAAGGCGAAACGCGTCGAAGTCCGCTTCCCGGACCCCCTCGCCAATCCCTATCTCGGCTTCGCGGCGATGCTGATGGCCGGGCTCGACGGCATCCAGAACAAGCTGGATCCCGGCGAAGCGATCGACAAGGACCTCTACGATCTGCCGCCGAAGGAATTGAAGAAGATTCCGACCGTCTGCGGCTCTTTGCGCGAGGCGCTTTCCAACCTCGACAAGGATCGCGATTTCCTCAAGAAGGGCGACGTGTTCAACGACGACTTCATCGAGTCCTACATGGACCTCAAGATGCAGGAAATCATTCGTTTCGAGCACACGCCGCACCCGGTCGAGTTCGAGATGTACTACTCGTCCTGAGCTTCCTCCCAGTCGCGCTTGACCGCGCGAACACCTTAAGGGCGCCTTCGGGCGCCCTTTTCTTTTCCGGGCGTCCCCGTCGCTTCGGCATGCGTCTTGAAACGTGAAAGGCGCTTGTTTCGAAACGAGACGGAGAGCGCCTTGTCAACGATTTCAGCCGTCGAGAAGCCTGCGCAGGATCGCGTGCCGGCGCTCGACCTTTTGCGGCTCTTCGCCGCTCTTTCCGTGGTGGTCTTCCATTACGCTTACCGCGGCGCCGCCGCCGACGGATTCACCACGGTTTCCCTGCCCGCGCTTGCGCCGGTCGCGAAATACGGCTGGTTCGGGGTTGAACTTTTCTTCGTGATTTCCGGCTTTGTCATCGCCTGGTCGGCGCTCGGCCGCACCGCCATCGAGTTCGGCATCGCCCGCGCCGCGCGTCTTTGGCCCGCCTTCGCGGCCTGCACCACCGCCACCTTCGCGGTAACCTATTGGTTCGGCATGCCCCCATTCGAGACACACTTCGTCCAGTGGGTGGCGAATTTAACCATGCTCGCGCCTGCCTTCGGCCAGCCCTTCATGGACGGGGCCTATTGGTCGATCGTGCTGGAGCTGACGTTTTATGGCTGGATGGCGCTGTTCATCGCCTTCGGTCTGTTTCCGCGCCGCGTCGACGAGATCGTGCTCGCCTGGCTTGCCATCGCGCTTGCGAACGAAGCGCTGTTACACTCGAAAATCGTCACCCACCTCTTCGTCACGAGCTACGCCGGCTTCTTTTGTGCCGGCATTTTGCTCGCGGAAATCGCCCGCGGCCGCCGCGGCTGGCAGGCGCCGTTTCTGATCGCGGTTTCCACCGCCGTTGCCTGCAGCGAGGCCTTGACCGGCGGACGCTGGACCGCGGATCACTATTCGACCTTCATCGACCCGCGCATCTTGATCTGGCTGACGCTCATGACGATCGCTCTCGTCGCCGTGGCAAGCCGCATCAATCACATCCCGTTGCCGCCTAAAGTCGTGATCGCGCTCGGCGGCCTCACCTACCCGCTCTATTTGCTGCACCAGCACGCGGGTTTCATCGCCTTCAACCGGCTCGGCCAGTACGTTCCGGCCGCCTTGCTCGTTCCGGCGATGATTGCCGTCATGATTGGCGCGGCTTTCGCTGTCTCGCGCTACGTTGAGCCGCGCGGACGCAAATGGGTGAAGGCCGCAGCCTATGCGGTGGTGGGGTGGATTGTCGAGCCGCTTTCCCGGCTGAGGCGCCGGGCCACTGCGCAAGCGGCCGGATGGGTCGCGGCGACGCCGCTCAGAATCAGAGCCAAATAAACAGCGCGGCGAGGACGGCGAGCGCGGACGCGAAAAAAGCGGCCTGCCTTCGACCATGCGTGCTCAGATATTCGCGAACGAGCGCGCTGTGGAGTTCCTCGGCGGATTGATGCGTGCAGATCAGCGCGCAGCCGGCGAGCGCCGCGGCGGTCTCGAGCCGCGTGAGATGCGCGTTTGTGGCCCTATTCGCCCCCATCGCCATGCGACGAAGGTAACCCCGAAATGATTAATGGATTCCAACCTTGCGGATCGGCGTGACATCGCCGGGCGCAAGCGCGGGGCTCGGCACGAGCCGCGGCGCGGAGCGGGCCACTTTGCCCGAGGCGGCGGGCGCCCTGACCCACTCTTCCTCCTCGGCCGGCTGCCAGGCATGCGGCCGGTCGACTTCGGCGATTTCCACGCGGTCCCTGCCCCGCGCTTTTGCCACGTAAAGCGCTTGATCCGCGCGCGCGAGCAGCGCGTCGACATCGGCCTCCGAGGCCGGCAATAGCGCAATCCCGGCCGAAACCGTCGCCTGCACGCGGTAGCCGTCCACCTGACGGCCCGTGGCCGCGAATGCAATGCGGATCTGTTCGGCCATCATGAAGGCGGTTGAAAGTTCGACGCCCGAAAGCACCGCCGCAAATTCCTCGCCGCCGAGCCGCGCCACGAAGTCCTCGGGCCGCAAATTCGCCTTGGCCTTTTCGGCGAAGATACGCAGCACCTTGTCGCCGAGCGCGTGACCAAAGTGGTCGTTGACGCGCTTGAAGCGATCGAGGTCAAACAGGACCACCGCCATCGGGCGCTCGTCCTTGTTCGCGGGATCGAGCCGCCGCAGCGTCTCATCGAAGAAGGCGCGCCGGTTGGCGATCCCCGTCAGCGGATCGGAAAGCGCCGATATCTTTTGCTTCAGCTCGCCGCGCTCCTTCGCCATGGCGACGACAATGACCGCGAAGGCGATGGCGTAGAGGAGCGACTCGAGCGCGATGATCGTGAACCAGCCGTTGCCGAACAGCGAGCTCGCCGAGCCATCATAGGAACTCGCGAAAACGAAAGGAACGCGCAGCAGGAACAGCGCGCTATGCGCGGCGAGCACGATGATCGCGGGCCAGCGCGAGCCCAGGGGTTCGGCGCGACCACGCCAGAACTCGAATGCGATCACCATGGTGTAGCCGGAAATGATCACCGAGGAGAGGATCACGCGGGCGTCGAGCGAGGCGATGAAGCCCGGAATCTGGCAGGCGCCGACCCACATGAAGGTGCCGATTAGCATCGCCACCGGCTTGATGCCGCGGCCGTCGAAGAGCCGCGCGCCGCTCCACGTCAGTCCGCAGGCGATGAACAGAAGCGCGTTGGCAAGATCGATCGACAGAAGGTCGGAGATCGAACCGTGCGATCCCAGAAGCCATACCGACATGCCGCCGACGAGATAGGCCGCGCCCCACCAGGCGAGCGCCCGCATGCGGCGGTTCTGCAACCACACGAGGATCAGGAGCAGACCAAGGAGCGCCATCACCAGAATGGTGATCGTATAAAGCGTATTGACGTCGAGCTTCATCTACCGCCGCGCCCCTATGAAATTCGCGCGCTCAAAAACGCGCCAACATGTCTTGCCGCCCTTACAAAACAGGTCGTCGAAAGGATAAAATTGCGAATAACCCGCTTTCCTCCTGTCGACCATGGCGCGCTCATGCCGCATCCGATGCGCGTAAAGCCGCCGCGGCCGGCTCCTTGCACGCCCGCACCTTCTCGGCAGGCCCCGCTTTGACACGGATCTCCGCCGGTTCCGGTTGCCGCACGGTCGGCGCGTTTTCCACCGGAGCCGACGGCTGCCAATGATGCTTGCTCGCGACCTCGACGCGGTTGCGGCCGTTCGATTTGGCGACATAGAGCGCTTCATCGGCAACCGAGAGCAGCGCATCGAGGCTGTCGGTCGAGTCGTTCGTGACGGTGATTCCGGCGGAGAGCGAGCCACGCACCGGATGGCCGTCGATCTCGATCGCCGCCTGATAGAACGCCAAGCGCACGCGCTCGGCGGCGGCCACCGCGGCGTCGATGTCCATGTTGGGGAGGATCGCCGCGAATTCCTCGCCGCCGAGCCGCCCGAAAATATCGGTTGAGCGGAGGTTCGCGGTCGCCGTGCTCGCAAACACTTTCAGCACGCGGTCGCCGATCGCGTGGCCGAAGCGGTCGTTGACCGCCTTGAAGAAGTCGAGGTCGAACATGAGCGCCGCCACCGGCCGTTCGGGTGTCGCCGTGCGGCGGATCAGTTGCCGGCCCGCGTCCATCACCGCGCGGCGGTTGGGAACCCCGGTCAGGGGATCGGTGCTCGCCGCCGTTTTATGAATCTTTTCATTCCGCTCCTTGGCCATCGCGAGCACGATGAAGGCGGTGGCAATCGCGTAAAGAAGCGTTTCAAGCGCCAGAAGCGCCATCCAGCCGCTCGAAAACAGAGGCGCCTCGCGCCCGCCCGGCTGCATCATCAGGAGCGGGATCTGCGAGGGAAAGATGATGCCGTGGAGCATCAGCACCAGCATCGCCGGCCAGCGCGTGACGAGTTTCTCCGCCCGCCCGCTCCACAATTCGAAGGCGGTCACCAGCGTGTAATTGGAGACGATCAGCGAGCTTACGACCGTGCGGCCGATGGGCGAGGCGGCAAAGGCCGGGATCAGGCAGGCGAGAAGCCAGATCAGGGCGCCCGCGAACATCGCGAACGGCCGCACCGGCTTGTCGTCGAACAATCGCGCACCGTTCCACGAGAGCCCGCAGGCCGCGAACAGGAACGCGCTGGCAATATCGATCGAAACCGCGTCCGATACCGGCAATCGCCCGCTCAACAGCGCGATCGAGCATCCCGCCACGAGATAGGCGACGCCCCACCAGGCAAGCGCCTGGATGCTGCGGTCCTGCACCCAGACAAACAAGAGCAGGAGCCCCAGGATCGCCGTGACAAAAATCGAGACGATGATCAGGGTCGGTACGTCGAGAGGCATCAGGTTTTCCGCATCTCCTTGACGCGTGAAGATGCAATCCTGCGTCTTGCGAAATTCCTTACCCGGCCTTTGCAATATGAATGGTCGTGGCTTGCTTTCGTGTAAGCATCGCGCAAGGTTGTCCGCCGCTTGCCGCAATGGCTAGAATTTTCGGAGAATGTTGCGGCGAACGGACGCGCGGCAAGGACAGGCATTGAAATAAGACGGCCGCTTTGCGAAAGATCAGCCGATGCACGAGACCCTCTCCTCGCTGTTCAGATGCGCCCGAGCCCGCGGCCGTTTCCCCGGCTGCTTGGTTGTATTTGCATTCACCTTATTCGTGGCAAGCACCAACCTTGCATTTCCCGCCTCCGCGCAGCGAACAGACGGCCGGCCGCCGATCTCGGATGTGCAGATGGAAAAGCTCCTGCGGGTGATCGACCAGCGCGGCCAAACCGTAAGGCTTAACGACGACATCAGCGCGGCACTCGGGCTTGGCGGCGATCTCATCATTCGCCAGGCCACCGCGACCGATCCGGTCGCCCGTCAGGCCTACTTTTTCGCGATTGTCCCCGCCACGGGCCAATACCTCGTGGGCACGCGCGAGATCGTCGGCAGCGATATGTTCCTGGTCAATTCCGACTTGCGACTCGTCGCCGCGGTGTCGGCGCGGGGCGGAATCCAGAAAATCCCGCTGCCGGAAGCCGGCCCGAAGCTCAATGACATACTGACGAAGTTCGAAGCCTTCCTCGAGATGAATTGATTCAGGCGGCAAAAGAAAAGAGCGCATTTCGCATGCGCTCTTTCCGTAAATCTCCGGGCAAAACTCGTTCAGCGCTTCGAGAACTGGAAGCTGCGGCGGGCTTTCTTGCGGCCGTACTTCTTGCGCTCGACGACACGCGAGTCGCGGGTGAGGAAGCCGCCCTTCTTCAAGACGCCGCGCAGATCCGGCTCAAAATGGGTAAGCGCGCGGGAAACGCCGTGGCGGAGCGCTCCCGCCTGCCCCGACAAGCCGCCACCGGAGACATGGCAAATGACGTCGTACTGGCCGGCCCGGTTGGAAGCGGTGAAGGGCTGCTGGATCAGCATGCGCAAGACCGGCCGCGCGAAATAGGTTTCCAGGGGCTTGGTGTTGACGACGATCTTGCCGGCGCCCGGCTTCAGCCACACCCGCGCGACCGCGCCCTTGCGCTTGCCGGTGGCATAGGCGCGGCCCTGCTTGTCGAGCTTCTGCACGTATTTCGGCGCTTCCGGCGCCGCCGGCTTCAAGGCGGAAAGGCCTTCGAGCGATTGCACGGTATCGGCCATCAGGCGACCCTCTTGTTCTTCGGATTGAGCGCGCCGACGTCGAGCGTCTCCGGCTTTTGCGCTTCATGCGGATGGTTCGGGCCCTTGTAGACCCGCAGATTCGAGAACTGCTTGCGGGCGAGCGGTCCCTCGTCGAGCATGCGCTCGACCGCCTTTTCCACTACGCGCTCGGGAAATTTGCCGTCGAGGATGAAGCGCGCGGTCCGCGTCTTCACGCCGCCGGGAAAGCCGGTGTGGTGATGATAGACCTTCTTCTCGCGCTTCTTGCCGGTCAGCACCACCTTCTCGGCATTGATGACGACGACATGGTCGCCGCAATCCATGTGCGGGGTGTAAGTCGGCTTGTGCTTGCCGCGAAGGCGCATGGCGACGATCGAAGCGAGGCGGCCGACGATGAGGCCGGTGGCGTCGATCACCACCCATTTCTTGACGATGTCGGAGGGCTTGGCCGAATAGGTTTTCATGGTCTGTCTCGAAAAAACGGGGGCCAAGGCCGCCGAAAGTCGCGCGGTTCTAGATGAGCGAAGCGGCCGGGTCAATGCACGGTTTGAAGTTTTATTGCAATATTTGCAATGGCTTGAAAGATTGGTGTCTGGATACCCGTGGCTAACTCTCGACCGAATTCGGCGGTATCGAGTAGGTGACGACCGAATGGGCGACCATTGCGTCATCGCCGTCGCTATAGAGCGCCACTTCGCCCACCACGAGCTGCTTGCCGAGCTTGATCAATTTGCATTCGGCGACAAGATCACCAAGCGAAGGCTTCCTCAGGAAATTGATGGTGAGGCTTGTGGTTACGGCGAGCGGCACCCAGCCGATATTGGCCAGGATCGCCACATACATCGCCCCGTCGGCAAGCCCCATCAGCGTCGGCCCGGAGACCGTTCCGCCGGGGCGCAAGTTCTTCTCGTTCGCCGAATAACGAAGCCGCGCGGTCATCGGGCCCACGGCCTCGATGCGGACCCGCTTGCCGTAATTTCCTTGCGGAAAATCGCGCGCGAGCCGCGTTTCGAGCTCGGCCGCGGTCATCTTCACCGCCTTCATATCAGCCCCGCTTTCCGATGGTTCCCTTGGCGTTCCATTCGGATACAATGCGGACGAGGAAACGCAAAGGCTTGCGATATGTCGAAACCCGCCCGTGCACCCGCCGCTGCTCTGCCTGTGCTCCTGCGCGAGGACCGTGACGGCGTCGCCACCCTCACGCTCAACCGGCCGGAGCAGCGCAACGCGCTCTGCGAGGAGCTCCTCGATACGCTGATCGCAACGCTTGCTGCGATCCGGGACGACCGCGCGGTGCGCGCGGTGATCATTGCCGGCAACGGCCCCGCCTTCTGCGCCGGCCACGATCTGAAGGAAATGACCGCGCACAGGAACGCGCCCGACCGCGGCCGCGCCTATTTCACGGGTTTGTTCGAAAAATGCGCCGGCATGATGCAAAAGATCGTGCACCTGCCGCAACCGGTGATCGCCTCGGTGCACGGTGTTGCCACCGCCGCGGGCTGCCAGCTTGTCGCCTCCTGCGACCTTGTCATCGCCTCCGAAGCCGCGCGCTTCGCCACCCCCGGCGTGCAGATCGGCCTCTTCTGCTCCTCGCCGATGGTGGCGCTATCGCGGAAAGTGGCGAGCAATCACGCGATGGAAATGCTGCTTACCGGTGAGTTCGTCCCCGCCGCGCGCGCCCATGAGATGGGCCTCGTCAATCGCGTGGTGGCGCCTGGCCGCGAGCGCGCGGAGGCCGAAAAGCTCGCGCAAGCCATCGCCTCGAAATCCGCCTATGTGCAGAAGATCGGCAAGGAAGCCTATTATCGCCAGCGCGACATGAACCTCGCCGGCGCCTACAAATACGGCGCCAGCGTCATGGCCGAGAACATGATGGCGCGCGACGCCGAGGAAGGCATTCTCGCCTTCATCGAAAAGCGCGAGCCGAAATGGGAAGACCGTTGATCGCGCGCCTGTTGGCCGTCCTTGTTTTGGCGGCAGGGTTTTCGTCAGTCGCGCTCGCGCAGAGCGCCGAACAACGCGCGGCTTGCGGCGACGACTTCAAGAAGCTTTGCAACGGCGTGATTCCCGGCGGCGGCCGTGTCCTCGATTGCCTCGCCAGGCAAAAGGACAAGCTCTCCGACGCTTGCCGGAAAGTGGTCGAAAGTCAGGGCCGCTGAATGTCCTTTCGCTTTCGTCGAATTGGCGTATAGCTCCTCGCCGTCATGAACCACGACCGCTATGACGACGACTACATCCGCGGCATCCTCAACACCGTGAAGAACGTCGCCGTGGTGGGCGCGAGCCCTGGCGATAACCGCCCGAGCATGTTTGTCGTGAAATACCTCGCCGAGCGCGGCTATCGCGTATTCCCGATCAATCCCGGCCGCGGCGGCCAGAAGATCGGCGGCGAGACCGCCTATACGCGGCTCGCCGACGTGCCGGAAAAGATCGACATGGTCGATGTCTTCCGCAATTCCGACAGCGTGCCGCCGGTTCTCGACGAGGTGCTGGCACTCCCTCACCGTCCCGCCGTGTTCTGGATGCAGCAGGGCGTGAAGAACGAGGCGGCGGCGGCCAAGGCCGAGGCCGCCGGCATGAAGGTGGTGATGGATCGCTGCCCCAAGATCGAATACGGCCGCCTCTCCGGCGAGATCAATTGGGTCGGCGTCAACACGCGCATGCTCTCGTCCAAGCGCCCGCAGCGCTTGCCCGGCGGCGTGCAGCGGCTCAAGCTCGGTGGCGGCGATCGCACCGACGGTTGACGGCCACGGCCTTCCGCAAATAGCGTCGGATAAACGAGATTAGTCAGAATATACGCTAGATAGGTGTACAATGGATCAATCGACCAAGGGCGACGTCAAGGCGCCAGGCTTCAACACGCTTGCGATCCACGCCGGCGCCCAGCCCGATCCCACCACCGGCGCGCGCGTGACGCCGATCTATCAGACCACGTCCTACGTGTTCGACGACGTCGATCACGCCGCCGCCCTCTTCGGTCTGCAGACCTTCGGCAATATCTACAGCCGCATCACCAATCCGACCTGCGCCGTGCTCGAGGAGCGGGTCGCGGCGCTCGAAGGCGGCACCGCCGCTCTTTCGGTCGCCTCCGGCCATGCGGCGCAAGCGATCGTATTTCACACGCTCTTGAAGCCCGGCGACGAGTTCATCGCCTCGAAGAAGCTCTATGGCGGCTCGATCAACCAGTTCAACCACGCCTTCAAGAATTTCGGCTGGAACGTGGTGTGGGCCGATCCCGACGATGTGAAGACCTTCGAGAGCGCGGTGAGCCCCAAGACCAAGGCGATCTTCGTCGAATCGATCGCCAATCCCGGCGGCGTCATCACCGATCTCGAGGCGATCGGCAATGTCGCGCGCCGCGCCGGCGTGCCGTTCATCGTCGACAACACGCTCGCCACCCCCTATCTCTGCCGGCCGATCGAGCACGGCGCCGACGTCATCATTCATTCGGCGACAAAATTCCTCGGCGGCCATGGCAATTCGATCGGCGGCGTCATCGTCGACGGCGGCACCTTCAACTGGTCGCGCGAGGGACGCTATCCGATGCTTTCCGAGCCGCGGCCGGAATATTCCGGAATCATTTTGCATGAGACCTTCGGCAATTTCGCCTTTGCCATCGCCTGCCGCGTCCTGGGCCTCCGCGACCTCGGGCCAGCGCTGTCGCCGTTCAACGCGTTCCTGATCCTCACCGGCATCGAAACCCTGCCGCTCCGCATGCAGCGCCACTGCGACAATGCGCTCCAGGTCGCGGAATATCTCGCGGGCCACAAGCAGGTGGCATGGGTGAGCTATCCAGGCCTCAAGGGCGACCGCTACTACCAGCTCGCCAAACGCTACGTGCCGAAGGGCTCCGGCGCCGTGTTCACCTTCGGCCTGAAGGGCGGCTACGAGGCCGGCATCAAGCTCGTCTCCGACGTGAAGCTCTTCTCGCATCTCGCCAATATCGGCGACACGCGCTCGCTGATCATCCACCCGGCCTCGACCACGCACCGGCAGCTCTCCGATGCGCAGAAGACGCAGGCCGGCGCCGGGCCCGACGTGGTGCGGCTCTCGATCGGCTTGGAGGATGCCGAGGACATCATCGCTGATCTCGAACAGGGACTGGCGGCGTAAAGCCCTGCCCGGAGGAGTGGGCGCGGGTGAAATCCGGAACAAGGATACCGCGTCTCTTTTCGCTCAAGCTTTTCGCCTGCGCGGCGCTCGTCGCGACTTCCGCCGCGGGCGGGAGCGCGCTGCCCCCTGGGTTCGTGTATTTGCGCGATGTGGCGCCAACGATTTTACAGGACATGAAATACGCCGGCTCCGACAATTTCACCGGCGAAAAACTTCCCGGCTACAACGCGCCGGAATGCATCCTGCGAGAGGGCGCGGCGAACGCGCTCAAACGCGCGCAGGCGGAACTTGAACCGAAAGGCTACTCGCTCAAGGTCTACGATTGCTACCGGCCGGCGCGGGCGGTGCGCGCAATGCGCGCCTGGACCGATGACGGCAAGCCGGAAGCGCCGACCAAGCGTTTTTTTCCGCGCGCGCACAAAGCGGATTTATTCGCACTCGGCTACATCGCCACCCGCTCGAACCACTCGCTCGGCAAGGCGGTGGATCTCACGCTGGTGCCGCTGTCGCACCAACCGGCGGCCGCGTTCGATCCCGCCGCGCATTACGGCTCCTGCATCGAGCCCGCTGCCATGCGCGCGCCCGACGACACGATCGAAATGGGCACCGGTTTCGATTGCTTCGATGTCAGAAGCCACACATCGGCACCCGACATCGCCGCGGAAGCAAAAAGGACGCGCGCCATTCTGAAGGAAACGCTGGAGAAGCAGGGTTTCCGCAATTACTCGCGTGAATGGTGGCATTTCGACTTTAGCGGTGACGGCGGCGGCCCTTACGATTTCCTGATTGAGCCGCGCTGAGCAGGATTCAGCCGTTGCCAATGAACGGTCGCGACCACAAGCACCGCGATCGCCCCCAATTGATGCAGGAGCGCGAACGCAAAAGGTGCTGCCCAAAGCAGCGTGAATACGCCCAGCATCGCTTGCGAGGCTACGAGCGCGAACAGAAGAAAGGCGCCCCGCGCGATCGGTCTCGCGCTTGTCCGCGCATCGAAGGCGTGAAAAGCCGCGAGTGCGAGCACGGCATACGCCGCCATGCGGTGATCGAATTGCACGGTGAGCACGTTCTCGAAAAAGTTTTTCCACCATGGCGCCATCGCGAACAGCGACGTGGCGGGCGGAATGAAATTCCCGTCCATCAAGGGCCAAGTGTTGAAGGTGAGGCCGGCATTGGTCTTCGCGACCAGCGCACCGAGAAAGATCTGTACGAAGACGAGCGCGAGGATCGCCGCTGCGCCGTTGCGCACGCGCGGGAATACGCTCGCCGCTCGCCGCGGCAGAAGGCTCACGGCTACCGCAACGATTGCCGCGAGAATGGCGCAGGCAAGCGTAAGGTGAACGGCAAGCCGGTACTGGCTTACATCGGTTCGCTCGCTGAGGCCCGAGGCCACCATCCACCAGCCGATTGCGCCTTGCAGGCCGCCCAGCGAAAACACGCCGGCGAGCTTCCAGCCGAGCGCGCGGCCGATGAGGCCGCGCGCGAGGAACCAGAAGAACGGCGCAAGAAAAACCATCGCGAGCAGGCGGCCAAGCGCGCGGTGCGCCCATTCCCATCCGTAGATAAACTTGAAGTCCGAGAGGCTCATGCCCTGGTTGATCTCGCGGTACTGCGGGATCGCCTTGTATTTCTCGAATTCGGCCTGCCAATCGGCCTCTGAAAAAGGCGGCACGATGCCGGTAACCGGTTTCCATTCGGTGATCGAAAGGCCCGAGCCTGTGAGCCGCGTGGTGCCGCCGAGCACCACCATCAGCGCCACCATCGCGGCGATCACGTAGAGCCAGCGCCGCACCGGCCGCATGCGGTCGGCATGCGATTTTTTGGCAACCGGTATTTTCGCTTTCAGGGCGGTTTTCATTGCGGCGGGCGACAGATATAGAGCCTCACGCATTCCGCGCAAATCTTCATCTCATGCGTCAGCGCCCGCGCAAGCTCATCGGCACCGCCCTGCTCCTCGCCTTCGTGCTGTTCTGGGCTCTTTTCGCGATGAGCCTCGCGCAGGGCCGCGTGACCGAGCTTTCGGGCGGCTATCAGGCGGCGGTTTTCATCGCGCTGGGCCTGATCTGGGTCATTCCGGCGGGACTGCTGATCCGCTAGATGTCGCGGCCGGACTGAGCCGCCGCGCCCGCTATCTCCGCCGGCGCTTCGCGGATTTCCGTTTCTTCGCCTTCGCTCTTTTCTTGATCGTCCTCGCCTTTTTCGCTTCCGCCTTGGCGGGTTTCCGTTTCGGGCGGCGTTTGGCGGACTTCTGCTTCGCGTGCTTCGCCTCGCCGAAATATTTCTTCATCGGATCGAAGTAATGGGTCTGCCAGCCGCCATTCTCGTAACCCTTATGCTCGTCGGGCACGCCGGCATGATGCAGCGTGAGCTCGGTGCCGTCATCGACGGCAACAAGCGTCACGGTGATTTTTGAATCGGGATCGGCTTCGGTGAAGCGCGTCGTGCGCCATGTCTGCACGATGCGCTTGCCGGGCTCGAGCACCACGTTCTTGCCGAAAATATATCCGTCCCACGCCGAGACATCGGCGCCGAGCTTGTTGGACATTTTCGCCTTGCCGCCGGTCATCGCCGTGTGGCCGCGGCTGTCGAGCCAGGTATCGTAGATCGTGCGCGGCTCCGCCGGAATGATGTCGGTCAAGGTGAAGGCGTACGTCATGCTTGTCTCCCAATGCTTTTATCCCGGTCAGGCGGGCGAAATATTGTTTTGCGCTATTTCCAAGACAATATGATGATCGATCGGAAACCGGGCGTTATGCCGCATCCACCCGCTGGAAACCGTTCCAGAGCGCGAACGGCGCGCCGGAAAGAAACACGTCGACGAAACGCGCGGCCTGGAAATGGCCGTTCAGCGAGACGCGCGGCAGCGCGGTAAGATGTTGGCGGTGCTCGGGATAAAGCACGCCGGGCCGCGTCGTGACCGCGGTCGCAAAGCCGAGTTCGACGGCAAGTTGAAACTCGCGCGGCCCCGCCGAGGTCTTGTCGCCGACCGGAAAGGCAAAATGCCGGCACGGCTGCCCGAGGGCCGCCTCGATCACCTCGCGGCTCCGTTGCATCTCCGCGCGCGCTTCGGCCAGCGTGCACTTCGCGAGCATCGGGTGATTGACCGTGTGCGCGCCGATCGTCGCGAGCGCGCTTTTTGCCATCTCCGCGATTTCCGGCCAGGTCATGCAGAACTCGCGGCAGGGCGCGAAAAAATCGACGCCATAGCGCCGGCAAAGGTCGCGCACGATGCCGCGCATTCTCTTCTCGTCATCGAGCGAGCGCAGCCACCAATAGAGCTGGGCATAGACCTCGTATTTCTTCGCCGTGCGCTCGCAATAGAAGAAGCGCTCCTCGCCATTGATCTCGACCACGATGCGCTCGGCCTTGGCCACGACCCGCTCGAGCGCCACCCACCACAATTCGCCGAGCCGGTCGGGGAAACTCGTCGCCACGAACAGCGCGAACGGCGCCTGATACCGCTCGAGGATCGGCAGCGCGAATTCGAGATTGTCGCGATAGCCGTCGTCGAAGGTGAGCGCGACGAAATGGCGGGAGAAATCCCGCTCCACGAGCCGGCGGCGCATCTCATCTATGCTCACAAGGTCGACGCCGCGTTCCCGCAGCCGCACGATCACGCGTTCGAGAAAAGCGGGTTCGATCTCAAGCAGCCGGTTCGGCTGAAAATGCGCCTGCAAGCGCGGGCGGACATGATGGAGCGTGAAGATCGCGCCCACCCCGCCATAGAGCGGCCGCAAGACGTGGTGGGCGCCGGAAAAATACAGCGCCTCCAACCCCACCCGGAACACGGAATTACGCAGATCCGCCATCGGCCCTCGGAGCGGCTGCGCCGCCCTCCCAGAAGGGCCGGACTATGCCAATAGAATCTTGTCTTTCCGTTGCCGCCCCTGTGGATGATTTTAGGGCGCAAGACCCGCGACAAACGCGCGCCTGAAGGCTTCAAGATCGGCGTCCGGGAGATCCGCGACTAGGACGTAAGTAAATTCCGCCGCGTGCCAGGTCCGCACATTGTAGCCGGCGACACTTCCGGGAAGCACGGTTTCATTCCCGCGCAGCGTCGTGAGGCTCAAGGTGTGGCCGCCATGGCGGTAGACCACGGTCGCGACCGGCTCAGTGCCGATCACATCGACGCGGCCGCCGACGAGGGTAAAGCCGTCGCCGGAAAGATCGACGATCGGCGGCGATTCCGGCAGCCGGCTCGTGAACCACGGCTTGATCGTGTGCCGGTCCGAGGAAGCGATGTCGAAGGGCTGCGGCGCCAACAGTCCGCGAATATGGTTGGTGACCACGAGGTTGGAAGTCTCGCGGGTAAGTTCCGAACGCACGAAGACGAAGGTGGCGGCGGCGCCAATCACCGCGCCGATAAGGGCCGCGGCCGCAAGCGCCCGCCAATTGCGGCGCACTTCCGGCGCATTGACCGTGGCGTCGATCTTCGTCCGCAGCCGCGCGAGCGGCACATCATCGGCGGGAATGGAACGGACGAGACGGCGGAGCGAAAGCAATGAATCGTGCTGCGCGCGCAGACCCGGCTCGGCCGCGAGCCGCCGCTCGAAGGCCGCCGCCGAGGCGGGGTCGAGCTCGCCGTCAATATGCGCCTGCAACAGGCCTTCGTCGTCGGATACTTGGCTCATGATGCGTTCCTCAGCGCCGCGATCAGCATTTGCCGCGCGCGCGCAAGCCGCGACATCACCGTTCCGATCGGCACCTGGGTGATCTCGGCAATATCGCGGTAGTTCAGTTCGTGCAATTCGCGTAACACAATGACCTCACGAAACGGCGCCGGCAAAGCAGCGATCGCGCCGCGCACTTCTTCGATGTCGCCGCGCGCGAGCAATACGCTCTCCGGCGTCCCCGCTTCCGCCGGCCGTTCGAGGCGTTCCTGCTCGGCATCATCGAGATCCTCGACGAAGACTACGGCCGCCGGACGGTTCTTCAGGAGCCAGCTATAGGCGGTGTTGCGCACCACCGCGAGCGACCAGGCGCGCGCATTAACGCCGCCGAAGCCCGCGATCCCGCGGAAAGCGCGGAGCGAGGATTCCTGCACCACGTCCTCGGCGTCGGCGGCATTGCCGGTAAGCCAGCGCGCGAGCCGATAGGCTTGCACGAGATGCGGCAAGAACACTTCGTCGAACAGCTTGCGCTTGTCTTTCTCGTCCACGGCCTGCCCTGTCGCTCCCTCGCCGGGCCGGGCGGGCCGGACCTTTGTGCGGGCGCCGTGAATCTTCATCGGTTCGACGCGCGGCTCGACCGCCAAGGGATAGGTCGGGTTTCCGCCGCTCACGGCTTGACGATGATCTTCCCGACCATGTGCGGATGCAACCCGCAGAAATAGTCGTAGGTGCCGGCTGACGTGAATGTGAACGAGAAGGCGTCGTTGGTATCGAGAGCCCGCGAGCGGAAAAGCTTGTTTTTCTCCACCACCGAATGGGGAATGTCGTCGTGATTTTCCCAGGTCACGGTTGTGCCAACCGCAACCGTCAATTCGGCGGGGGCGAAGGTAAAGTTGTCGATGGTCACTTTTGCCGCACCTTCCGCCTGCGCGGGGTTCGCGGCAAAAGCCGCCGCGAACGCTAGCGCAAGGAAAGCGCGGCGCGCGATGTTGATCGCTGCGCCTAAACCGTTCGGCTGAATCATCGTCGCCCTCTTCAGCCGAGGGTGCTGTCAACGATCGCGAGCGGCTTCTGGCCCTGCTTCACGGTGACGCTGGAAAGGCCAAGCATGCTGCGGAGCTTCTCCGCCGGCACCAGCATCGGTCCGGGTGAAGGCGCCGCGCCCGGCGCCGGTTGCGGAAAGGCCGTGGACATCGCCGTGTGGAAGGTGACGTTGCCCTCCACCTTCTGGATGAGCTGATGGATGTGGCCGTTCAGCACCGTGACCGAGCCGAAACGCTTCAGGAGCTCGAGCGCGCGCATGCCGTCTTCGGTTCCCCACCCCCACTGCGGATAGACGATCCACAGCGGAATATGGGCGAAGACCACGATCGGCGTGCTGTCGGATTTTCCCTTGAGATCGTCTTCGAGCCAGGCCAGCTGATCGGCGCCGAGATTGCCGAGGCCGCCGGCCTTGAGATCCACGACGTTGACGAGGCCGATGAAGTGGACGCCGTTGTCGTCGAAACTGTACCAGCCCGCGCCCTTCGCGCCCTTGCCGTAACGTTCCAGATAAGCCTTGCCGCGCTCCTCGTCGATGATGTCGTGCTCGCCCGGCACGTAATGCACGTTAAGTCCGGCCTCGCTGATCACCTTGTCGGCATTGTCGAATTCCGTTGGCTTCGACAGGTGGCTGATGTCGCCGGTGTGGATCATGAAGGTGGGCTTGGCGGGCATTGCCTTCACCTTGGCGATTGCCTCTTTCAGCGTACCGAGCGCGTCGGGGTTCGCGGGTTTCTCAAAGCCCACATGGCTGTCGCTGATCTGCAAAAAAGTGAAGCCCTTCACGTCGGCGGCGAAAGCCTCGCCTACGAGGCCGACTGATTTCGGCACGCCGCCCGCAAGCGTCCACAGCACGCCGGTACCCGCCCAGATCATGCATTCGAGCGCGCCGCGGCGATCGACTTCCGGGCCGTCCATAAAGTCCTTCTCTGCCATTTCGCTCTCCTCTTCGCGCCGAGCGCGCAAAATCACCCGTCCCTCTATGGAGACTGAGTCTGGAAGCGCGTTATTCCCGCTATTTCGAAGAAAGATTGGCTGCGAAAAACCCTTTCCGCCCAAGGCCCTAGAGGCCCGGTAAAAAAATTAGGATTTCTTTATCAAGGTCCGGCCGAGGAAGGGTGCGTAATGATGCAGACCGCGATTTTTCCGCGTATGCGCGCGGATGGGGAACGCGAATGGACGGGCCGCCTGCCGGCCGCGCTTTCGAGCCGCGGCATCGCCCGCCTCGAATTGATCGCCGAGATTGCCGCCGCCGAGCCGCACTGGCGGAAGCTCGAGGTCTCCGGCGTGCTCACGCCTTATCAGCGCTTCGACTGGATCGCGGGCTGGCAGCGCCATGTGGGTGCTGCGGAAGGCATCTCGCCGCACCTGATCGCCGCCTTCGACATTGCCGGCGAGCCGCTGTTTCTGTTGCCGCTCGGCGCTTCCGCGAGCGGCCGCTTCACGGTGCTTCGTTTCCTCGGCGGCAAGCACGCCAACTATAATTTCGGCCCGTGGCGGCGCGATTTTGCCTGCGATGCCGCGGCGCTCCGCGCGCTCATTGATTGGCTCGCCGAACTTCGCCCCGGTCTCGATGCGATCGAACTCCTCAACCAGCCGGAAAGCTGGGACGGAATGCAAAATCCGTTTCGCAGCCTCCCGCATCAAGGCTCGCCGAGCGACGGCTTCCGGCTCGCGCTCACCGGCGCGCCCGAGGAATTGTTCGAGCGAATCCTGTCCAACAGCATGCGCGGCCGGCTCCGCACCAAGGAGCGCAAGCTCGAAAAACTTGCCGGCTATCGCTACCTGCGCGCCAGGACCCCCGCCGAGGTCGAGCGCTTTCTCGACGCTTTTTTCGCGCAGAAGTCGGCGCGGCTCGCCGAACAAGGCATCGATAACGTCTTCGCCGCGCCCGGCGTTGCCGATTTCATCCGCGAGGCCTGCCTGCAAGGCCTCGAACAGGAAAAGCCTGTCATCGAAATCCACGCCCTCGATACCGACAGCGACGTGCTCGCGATTTTCGCCGGCGTCAATGACGACAAGCGTTTCTCCTCGATGTTCAATTCCTACACGCTCGGCGACGCCGCCCGCCAAAGCCCCGGGCTTTTGCTGCTCGTCCACGTCATCCGCGATCACATGCAACGCGGGCTTTCCATCTACGATCACGGCGTCGGTGAGGCGCAGTACAAATCGATGTTCTCCGACGCCGCCGAACCCTTGTTCGATTCATATTTCGGCCTGTCGCCGCGCGGCCAGGCGCTCGCGGCGATCGCGGCGGGAAAGGCGATGATCAAACGCTGGGTAAAGCGCTCGCCCAAGGCGCTGGAACTCGCCTTGACGCTCCGCCGGATGCTTGCGGGCGGGAAAAAATCAGGCGGCGACGCGGCCGCCTGAACGGTCGGGCGGCGTATCCGCTACCGCCGCAACCTTCACATGGGCAAAGCCTTTGGTCTCGAGCCGGCTGGCTTCGGCCGAAGCCGCGGCGTCATCGCCCTCGCCTGCGATCACGATCGTCGCGCGCGCAAAGCGCGCGAGCCGTTCGGCGCCGCGGAGCATCGAAAGAGCCGGCGTCGCCGCCACCACGTAGTCGTAGGTCTGCGACAGCGCGCCAAGCACGACCGAAAGCCGCTCGCCGGCGAGTAGCGCTTCGCTGCTCGCGGCCGCGCGCCCCGGCGCGATCACGTGGACACGCGAGGCGCGGTCGCGGTGGATCACATCGCCGAAATGCACGGCACCCGTGAGCAAGTCGGAAAGGCCCGCGACTCGCGGCTCCGGCAGAAGCGCGGCGGAAGGAGCCGCGTCCGGATCAAGATCGAGGAAAAGCGTGCGTGCGCCGCTGGCCGCAAGATCGCGCGCGAGATGCACGGCAATGCGGCCGGAGGACGGATCGGTGCCCGCGCCGCTCACGAGAAAAATGCCGCGCCCCAGCCGTTGCATCTGATCGGCGACTTCAGCGAGCCGCGATTGTACGTTCGCGGGTGTTGCCGCGAGGCTTGAGGGCGCCCGCGCCGGTGCTTCAAGCGGCGGTGACGAAGGCCGCGCGGCCTCGACAGGCCGGTACACCTCGCCGCCCAGCAGCTCGCCCATGGCCGCGAGCGCCAGCGCAAACATGAACATGCCGATCGCCGCCACCGCCACGATCGGCAGCTTCTTGGGGAAGTGCGGCGTCGACGAGGCTACCGCCTGCGAAATGATGCGCGCGTCCGCCGGCACAGCATCCGGCGTGTCGCGGGCGGTCACGTCGCGATAGCGCGCGAGGTACGATTCCAGCAGGTCGCGCTGCGCCTTGGCCTCGCGCTCGAGCGCGCGCAGCTGCACGTCCTGATTTCCCAGCGCCGATTGCTGCTGCTTCAGCTGATCGAGTTGCGTCGAGAGCGTCTCGACGCGGGCGTTGGCGATGCGCGCGTCGTTTTCGAGCGAGCGCACGAGCTTTTCGGCTTCGCCGCGGATCTGGCTGTCGAGGTCGCCGATCTGGGCGGTGAGCTCCTTGATGCGCGGATGCTGCGGCAGCAACGTCGAGGATTGCTCGGCGAGTTGCGCTTTCAGCGCCACGCGCTGCTCCACGAGCCGGCGAATCAATTCGGAATTGGTGATGTCGGCCGCCTCGATCGGCTTGCCGCTCTTGAGGAGATCGCGAATGAAGCGGGCGCGCGATTCAAAGTCGGCCTTCTGCGAGCGCGCGTTGATGAGCTGGGTATTCAATTCGCCGAGCGATTGCGTGCCGAGCTGGTTGTTGTTGTTGCCGACATAGAGGTTCGAGCGGGAGCGGAAGTCCTCGACCTTGGCCTCCGCCTCGCCGACGCGGGCGCGCAGCCGCTCGATCTCGGTGGCGAGCCACAGGCTCGCCTGTTTCATCGCATCGCGCTTCGACGCCTCCTGCATCGCCAGGTACTCGACGCCGATCGCGTTCGCGACTTTCGCGGCAAGCTCGGCGTCCTCGGACTGGAAGTCGACCGCGACCACGCGAGACTTCTCGATCTGATAGACCGCGAGGCGCTCGTAATAGCGTTCGAGCACCCGCTCCTCGAGCGACTTGCGCGACGGCTCGCCGGAAAAACCGACGAGCGCCAAGAGCGCCGTCATCATCTGGTGGGCGCTGCTTTCGGAATTGAATTCCTTCAATTCCGCGAGCTTGAGTTCGCGCGCCACCTTGCGGGCGAGATCGCGCGATTGAAAAATCTGTACCTGGCTTTGCAGCGCCTCGGCGTCGAGCGGGGCGCGATCGCGCTCCACCGCGGTGCGGTCGATTTCCGGACGGCTATAGGCGGTTTCGCGGCTTTCGATGAGCACCCGCGCTTCCGACAGGTAGCGCGGCGTCAGCATGTTCACCGCGCCGAAGGCGATCAGCGCCGCGAGAATGGTCGGCAGGACAATCCAGCGGCGTTTCTTCCAGAGCGCGCGGCCCAGCGCGCCGAGATCGAGTTCGCCCTCAATCTCGCTCGGGGCGATGCTCGGTTTGGGCGCCCGGTCGCGACGCATGCTCGGCGAACTCCGACTCGACGGAAATGTTCGCCATAATAAATCATTAGGGTTGCCACGGGGTTAACCGGGCGGCGCCCGGCTTATACAGGGGCCATCGCCCTTCCCTTGGTGAAGGCTTCGTTAATTTCCGCCGGCCGCCTCATTGGCGCTGGCGGACGATTTCCTCCTCGACGTCGCGCAACTTGTCCTTGCCGAAGAAGATCTCCTCGCCCACGAAGAAGGTCGGCGAGCCGAAGGTGCCGCGGAGAACCGACGCCTCGGTGCTCTTCGCAAGCTTGTCCTTGACCGTCTGCTCCTGCGTGCGCGCGACAAGTTTTGCGCCCGGCAGACCCGCCGCATCGAGGGCCGTGCGGATGACCTCGGGATCGTCCATCTTCTGCGGCTCCGCCCACATGGCGGAAAAGACCGCATCGACATAGGGTTTGAGCAGGTCCTCTTCTTGCGCGGCGATGGCGCCGCGCATGAGCGCCAGCGTATTCACCGGAAAAAACGGGTTCATCTTGAAGCGCGAGATCCCGTGCTTGGCGATGAAGCGCTTCGTCTCCAGCCGTTCATAGGAGAGCTTATTCTTGATGTCCTTGAAGGCTTCGATCGGCGAGCGGTTATTGGTCGCTTTGAAGACGCCGCCGAGCAGGATCGGCACGTATTCGAACGAAGCCCCCGTGCGCCGCTCGATCTCCGGCAGCACGATGTGGCTGAGATAAGCGTTGGGGCTGCCGAAATCGAAGTGGAATTCAACGCGGGGCATGGCGCTCACCATTTTTCGCGGAAGGGGCGAAGATCGAGTTCATGCGTCCAGCCGTCGCGCGGCTGCTGGTGCAGATACCAGTAGGCGGCGGCGATCGAATCGGGATCCATCAGCTGATCGGGCTCGACCGCGTCGCTCCCCGTGCGCTCGCGAATGCGCGTGCGCACGAATGCGGTATCGACGCCGGCGTCGATCACGAGATGCGCGACATGAATGTTCTTCGGGCCGAGCTCGCGCGCGGCACTTTGCGCCACGGCTCTCAGTCCGAATTTCGAGGCGGCAAAGGCGGCGTAGCCCGCGCCGCCGCGCATGCTGGCGGTGGCGCCTGTGAAGAAGATCGAGCCGCGGCCGTGCGGCAGCATCAAACGTGCGGCCTCGCGGCCGGTGAGAAAGCCCGCATAGCAGGCCATTTCCCATACCTTGCGGAACACGCGCTCGGTCGTTTCCAGCAGCGGAAAATTGACGTTGGCGCCGACGTTGAAGATGCAGACTTCGAGCGGCGCCGCCCGATCGGCTTCCGTGAGGAAGGCGGCGATCTCTTCTTCCTTGCGGGCATCGAGCCCGCGGCCCGTGCAGCGGCCGCCCGCGGCTTCGATTTCGGCGACGAGCGGCGCGAGCTTGTCGCCGTTCCGCCGGCCGGCGAAAACGATATAGCTTTCGGCGGCGAATTTTCGCGCAATGGCGGCCCCGATGTAGTCGCCGGCGCCGACCACCGCGACGGTGGCGTTGCGTTTCTCCGTCCCCACGCTTCCCTCGTTTTGTGCTTTCGAATTGCGTGAAAGAGTGCGTTTGAAAAATGAACCCGTCAAGCCTATTGTCGCTCCGCGAGCGGAACGCGGATCAGTCATGCAGTGGAAGAAACTCGGCAAAGAACCCTGTTCGGTCGCGCGCGCGGTCTCCGTTATCGGCGACCGCTGGACGCTTCTTGTGCTGCGCGATTGTTTTCTCGGCGTGCGCCGGTTCGAGGCCTTCGAAAACCGTCTCCGCATTCCGCGGCCGGTGCTCGCCGACCGGCTGCGGAAGCTCGTGCGCAGCGAGGTCTTGAAAAAGACGCTCTATGAAAAGCGCCCCGCCCGCTATGAGTACCGGCTCACCGAAAAAGGCCTCGACCTCTACCCGGTGATCATGGCGCTCGTGCATTGGGGCGACGTGCACATGGCGCCGGGCGGACGCCCCCTCCTCCACCGCCATAGCTGCGGCCACCGCTTCGATCCGGTGATGGTCTGCTCGCAATGCGAGACGGAGCTCAAAGCGCGCGAAGTGACCGTGGCACCCGGCCCGGGGGGCCGGCAAAATCCCCGAAAACCGCCAAAAATCGCTGGTTTTTCAAGCCCCCGGCCCCGTTCATAAGGGCTTCGTTAACCATACCGCCGCTAACAATTAACAAACGATTCACGCTTAGCGGCCGCCCATGCTCGTCCGAACGGTCCTCGTCGCCGCCTTCGCGCTCTCGCTTGCCGCCTGCGCAGGCCGGATGCCGACCGAAACCATCGATCCCGCCTTCGAGGCGCCTTACACCCTGGACGCCGGCGACCGGCTGCGCGTCGTCGTCTTCGGCCAGGACGGCCTCAGCAATTCCTACGCCGTCGACAGCGCCGGCAAGATCACCATGCCGCTCATTGGCGCGGTCGAAGCGCGCGGCAAGACCACGAGCGAATTGTCGGGCGTAATCGTCGGCCGCCTCAAGAACGGCTACATCCGCGAGCCGCACGTGGCGGTCGAGGTCGAGAACTACCGGCCCTTTTTCATCCTCGGCGAGGTCACGGCCGGCGGCCAATACGCCTATGTCAACGGCCTGACGGTGGAGTCGGCGGTCGCGGTCGCCGGCGGCTTCAGTCCCCGCGCGCTCAAGACCGGCGCCAATGTCGCCCGCATCGTCGACGGCCGCACCATCCACGCTTTTGTGCCACTCTCCTACCCGCTGCGCCCGGGCGACACGATCACCATCGAGGAGCGCTGGCTCTGAGCCATCCGTCATGAGCGCGGGCTTGCGTATCCTGCACGTCTTGCGCGCCCCGGTGGGCGGGCTCTTCCGTCATGTTACGGATCTAGCGGCGGCGCAGACCGCGCGCGGTCACGCCGTCGGCCTTGTCCTCGATTCCACCACCGGCGGCGCGCAGGCGGAAAGCGCCTTGCAAGGCCTTGCGCCTGTCGCAAAGCTCGGCATTCACCGTGTGGCCATGCCGCGCCATCCGGGATTTTCCGACCTCAACGCCATCCGTTTCGTCGCGGCGCGCGCGCGCGAGGCGAACGCCGATGTGCTCCATGGCCATGGCGCCAAGGGCGGCGCCTATGCGCGGCTCGCGGAAAGCGCGGCGATCCGCGTCTACACGCCTCATGGCGGCAGCATGCATTATTCCGCCGCCTCCCCACTCGGCCTGGTTTATCTTACGCTCGAGCGCTTTCTCGCCCGCCGCACCGATCTTTTTCTGTTCGAGAGCAAATACGGCCTTGCGACGTTTCGCGAAAAAATCGAAACGCCGCGCGCGCTTGCCCGCGTCGTCCATAACGGCGTGCGGTCGGACGAGTTGTCGGCAATCATGCCCGATCCCGACGCCGCCGATGTCGTATTTGTGGGCGAGCTCCGCCGCCTCAAGGGCGTCGACGTCCTGATCGAGTCACTCGCGCGCTTGCTCGCGGAAGAAAAAATCGAAAGCGCGATCCTGTTCGGCGATGGCCCGGACACCGCCCGCTATCGCGCCGAGGTCGAGCGCCGCGGCTTGACTCAGCACATTCACTTCGGCGGTGTTCTGCCCGCGCGCGCGGCCTTCCGGCGCGGCCGCGTGCTTGCGGTCCCGAGCCGTGCGGAATCCCTGCCTTACATTGTGCTCGAGGCGGCGGCCGCCTCCGTGCCGATCGCCGCCACCCGCGTCGGCGGACTGCCGGAGATCTTCGGGCCCGATGCCAGGGACCTGGTGCCGCCGAACGATTCCGCCGCGTTCGCGCAGGCGATCATGGCCGTGCTTGAGGGTTGCGCCGCCTCGCGCACAAAGAGGCTGCACGAACGCATCGCCCGCGACTTCCGTGTCGAGGCCATGACCGAGAGCGTACTCGCCGCTTATCGGGAGGCGCTGGCGGTGCGGCAGGCCCGCCATGGTTAACGCTTTCATTAAACCTTCCGACAGAAATTCCCCCTAACTTCTGCCGGCTTACTTCAGATTGCCGCGGAAGCGCCCTATCTCGGCAGCCCCATGATGGAACTCGACACCAGCAAGCTTGCGCGCCGGAAGAGCGGCCGTCGCGTGGCCGTTGCGGCCGCGGGCCGGGCGGCCGACAGTCCGCGCGAGCTCGGCAAGCTCGCGCGCATGATCGCCGCCGAGCCGGTGCCGCCCGCGGTCTCCGCCGTGGTGCTTTCCGGCATCGTGCGTCTCTACGAATTCGTCGCCATCGCCGGGCTCGGGCTTCTGATCTTCCACGGCTACGTGCACCCGCACGAGCCGCTCTCCTGGCGCTATATCTTCGCGATCAGCGGCATTTCCGTCGCGACCGTTACGATCTTTCAGCTCTCCGATCTCTACAGCGTCGCTTCGCTCCGCACCCGCGTCGAGCAGTTGAGCCGGGTCGGACTGATCTGGTGCGCGGTGCTGCTCTTCTCCGCGGCGATCGCCTTCTTCGTGCGGCCGGAGGGGGATTTTTCCCGCATCTGGGCCGCCACCTGGTTCGGCAGCGTGCTCCTCTTTCTCTATGCCGGCCGCCTCTTCCTCTCCGGGCTCGTGCGCCACTGGACGCGCGAAGGCAGGCTCGTGCGCCGCACCGTGATTGTCGGCGGCGGCCGCGCCGGCGAGGACCTCATCCGCGCCCTCGACGCCCAGCGCGATTCCGATCTCTTGATCCGCGGCGTGTTCGACGACCGCGGCGACGAGCGTTCCCCGCCCACCGTCGCGGGGCAATCGAAGCTCGGCACCGTCGACGATCTCGTCGAATTCGCCCGCCGCACCCGCATCGACCTTCTTCTCGTTTCGCTCCCGATCACGGCGGAAGAGCGCGTCCTGCAGATGGTGCGCAAGCTTTGGGTGCTGCCGGTCGACATCCGCCTCGCCGCGCATACGAGCCGGCTGCGCTTCCGGCCGCGCGCCTACTCCTATATCGGCAATGTGCCAGTGCTCGACGTGCTCGACCGGCCCATCGCCGACTGGAATTACGTGGCGAAATGGCTGTTCGACCGCATCGTCGGCTGGCTTCTCCTGATCGCCGCGCTGCCGGTGATGGCTGTCTGCGCGATCGCGATCAAGCTCGACAGCCGCGGGCCCGTTTTCTTCAGGCAGAAACGCTACGGCTTCAACAACGAACTGATCGAGGTGTTCAAGTTCCGCTCGATGTATGTGGATCAAACCGACGCCACGGCAGCGAAGCTCGTGACCAAGGACGATCCGCGCGTAACCCGCGTCGGCCGCCTGCTGCGCAGGCTCAGCCTCGATGAACTGCCGCAGCTGATCAACGTCGCGATCAAAGGCGATCTTTCGCTCGTCGGCCCGCGCCCGCACGCGCTCCACGCCAAGGCCGAGAACCAGCTCTATGACGAGGTGGTCGACGGCTATTTCGCGCGTCACCGCGTGAAGCCGGGGATCACCGGCTGGGCGCAGATCAACGGCTGGCGCGGCGAGACCGACACCAGCGAAAAGATCCAGCGCCGCGTCGAACACGACCTCTACTACATCGAGAACTGGTCGGTGCTGTTCGATTGCTACATTCTCGCGCGCACGCCGTTCGCGCTGTTTGCCACCGAGAACGCCTATTGAGCACGGCCTCGGAATTTCCCCCGGCGACCAGCGCCGCACCTCGCGCCGGCTACCGCCAGCTTGCGAACCGGCTCCTGCATCTCCTGATTTTCGCGGCGATGCTCGGAAGCCCGTTCGTCTTCTTCGAGCCCTCGCCCTATGAATTCGCGGTCGGCCTCCTCGCCTTGGGCGCACTCGCGGCCAAGGTGACGATCGACCGCAAGATCATGTTCCCGCTGATGTTGCTTCTGATCTGGAACGTGAGCGGGCTGGTGGCGCTGGTGCCGGTGATCTACGACCGCGACGCCGTGATGTTCATGGTGATCTCGTTCTACATGGCGATGACCGCGATCGTCTTCGCCTGCATCGTCGCCAACGACAGCGTCAACCGGCTCGAGACCCTGCGCAAAGCCTATATTCTCGCCGCGGTGATCGCCGCGATCATCGGCATTGTCGGCTATTTCGATCTCTTTCCGGGCGCCTGGGACAATTTCACCCGCTACAATCGCGCCAAGGCCACCTTCAAGGACCCCAACGTCTTCGGGCCCTATCTCATCCTGCCGCTCTTGTTCCTGATCCAGGGCATTCTGATCAAGGGCGTGAAGCTGCGCCACGTCGCGGCGGCGCTGACGATCCTGGTGGCGCTCCTGCTTTCGTTCTCGCGCGCCGCCTGGGCGCATTTCGTCTTTTCCGCGATCCTCATGGTGGCGTTGATGTTCGTTGCGAGCCCCAGCGCCCGTTTCCGCACGCGGCTCGCGAGCTTCAGCGTGCTGACGGTGATCGGCGTCGGCGCGCTCCTCGCCGGAATGCTCTCCGTCGGCAATATCGGCAACGTGTTCAAGGAACGCGCGAGCCTCATCCAGGAATATGACGTCGGCGACGCCGGCCGCTTCACCAAGCAGCAGGAGAGCATTCCCGCGCTATTGGAGCGGCCGAACGGATTTGGCCCGTATCAATTCCACATTTATTACGACCAGGACCCGCACGACGTTTATCTGAACGCGTTCGCGTCCTATGGCTGGATCGGCGGAATCGCCTACGCGATCCTCGTGATCGTCACCTTATGGGCGGGCTACGCCAACGTGCTCAAGCGCACGCCATGGCAGCCCTATTTCATCGCGGCGCTCGCGGCCTATACCGGCGTCGTGTTCGAGGGCTTCGTGGTCGATACCGACCACTGGCGGCATTATTACGTGCTGATGGCGATTGTCTGGGGGCTGGTGGTCGCGACGCTCAACGAGGAGCGCGCTCACTTGCGCGCGGCGATATAGGCGTAGCTCGCGAAGAACCGCCAGTCGCGATCGCGCGCGAGCGCCGTGAATTTCGCGTGAATGTCGCGCAGAAACGGAAACGGCTGGTAGTAGCCGTGGCCGTAGAACGGCACCACCTTCACGTCGCGATAGCCGATTGCTGAAAGCATGGGCGCGAGCTTTTTCTCGCTCGCCACCGTCCAGCTATACCGCGCCGGAAAAACCGGATCCTCGTGATCGGTGCGGTTTTTGTAGACGAGCTTGACGATTTTTGCGGCAAAATCGTCGGGCAAGAGCCAGTTCACCACGAACGGAAACGCGTAGAGCGTCGGCACGAAGGCAAGCCCGACACCGCCGGGCGCCAAGAGCCGGAAGAGATTTTCCCACGCGCGCTTGCCGTCGGCGACGTGCTCGAACACCATGCGCGAGAACGCGAGATCATAGCCGCCGCGCGCGATTTCCTCCGGCGTGAGCGTGCCCGCGATATCGAAGCAGGCGGTGCGGTAGCCGGCGGGAAGCGTCGCAAGCTCGACCGAGGAAATGTCGTTGACCGTGAGCTCGGCGCCCAATTCGGCGAGCGACGCGCGGCTGAACAAGGGATCGCGGCCGCCGCCGATCTCGATCAGGCGCCTGGCGCCGAAGGCCGAAACGAGCTCGCGCACCACGCGCTCGTAATTCGCCCATGCCCAGGCTTCGTTGTGTTCGATCCCGAGCGGCGCAAGCGCTTCGCGCAACGAAGATGCGCGGGCGCGCACAGGCGTAGCGGCGACGGAACGTTCTTTGGTCTCGACGGACATCGGCTTCCTCGCGATTTTCCGCGACCGTAGCCCGCCAAAGCTTAAGGCACCCTCAAAGCCCGCGACTAAGCCTAACGCCCGGCGGGAAAACGGTTTTCCGCGTTGCGCGCGCTGGGGGGCGCACCTATAGTCGCGCCCGTCGGAGCGTGGCGCAGCCCGGTTAGCGCACTAGTCTGGGGGACTAGGGGTCGCGGGTTCGAATCCCGCCGCTCCGACCAATATCATTCTGAAAACACAGATATTTTTTGGGCGCGGTTTTCGATCCCTAATCGGCAGAAGAGAACGTAGGAGAGACAAAGTCCTCTAAAGAGCGCCGAAAGTCCCACAAAAAATCCCACAACCTGTTCGCCGCATGTTCCGGCAGCTGGATTCGCGCTCCCATCGCCACCAGCGATTACGCTTTCGGCTTATCGTCACCAAGTAGTGCCTCGTACCAATGCACGAATGCGAACAGGAACAACATCGCGGCGCCAACAAGTATTGCAGTTACCGATGCGGCATAAACCCCCGCTACGCGTTTGACGGGCACCGCGATCGCATCCGCCGCGAGTGCGAGCGCCACGAAATCCATAGCCGCGCAGAAAATTATCACCGGCATAGGCAAAGGCGTTGCCTTCACCGCATAGCGGCGCCGTGGGAATGTCAACGCCCAGCTACCGAGAATAATCGCCATCAAGCCACTTGAAATGCGCCAAATCATTAGGGCCGAGACTTCAAACAATCCCAACAGCGGTGGCAGGATTGAGCCGAATGTAATCATAAATCCCAATTGAACCCAGCTGCGTGCAACGAAGCCGTCGAACTTGTTCATCTGCCCGCCGAGCATTTGCCCGAGGATCATTGTCAGGACTGACAAACCGGCGAACGACATACCGACGGCTGCAATTGCGTAGAGATAACCTGACGCGTCCACGTTAGCCCTCCCATCCACGGCCGAGTACCCACGATAACAGATCGTAGCCTATGTCCGCCGCGCCGGGTGTTGAGCCGTTCCCAATACCCAAGCGCCCCGCCAGGATGCTCCCCCGAGGCGGGGGTGCGGGCATCACCGAATGTCTGCTAATGACCCAAAGCGGACACTCGTGAGCAATTCCAGATCGATTTCATCGTTGCTTTGCGGGCTCTCCGACCACTACAAACGGTGCCCACAGGCGTGGATGAAATGCAGCCTCTTGAGCTTCTGGCTGTATGAGCCCACGGGCTTCCGACGATGCCGAAGCAACGTTCTCGATGATTGCCAGCATTGCCTGCTGGAGTGCTTCTCCATGCGATAGTTTTGGATTGTTCTTCATCAGCAGAAATATCTTTGTCATCAGATTGGCGGTCACCTGATCATCCACCTCCCAATGCGAGACAATCAGCGATCTAGCACCGGCATAGAGAAACGCCCGAGCCAACCCCGATAGCGCCTCCGCTCCAACGGCGTCCGCTGACGCCGTATTACACGCCGAGAGCACTGCCCAGTCCGCATTCAGTTTCAGCTCTGCAATTTCACTCGCCTGCAGAAGCCCATCATCAAGCTCTGTTGGATTATCGGGAATTGTCAGAACAAGAGCGGGTTCAGCTTTCACTTTACTGAACCGTTCTAACTCCCCCGACACCAACCCGTGCGTGGCAAAATAGACGATTTTGTACTGGTCGAGCTTCGACTGCTTGACGACGGTCTCGGTAGCATCGAGACCAAGTTTGAGGTCTGCAGAACCGACGCCAAGTTCCTTGCCAATCGCCTGGACCTCGTTTCGGGTTCCAGGCAATGGAGGCAGCATCTCGCCGAGAGACTTAATGTCGATCTGCGCGCCTTGATAGAGCGACGGTAGACTTCGTAGCGCAACTTGCTGTGCTTGAGCTTCCTTCCGTGCTGCTTTTGAGAACACAGGATCGGCAAAAGCGATCATCGGTTTAGGTGCGTTTGATGTAGAGCCCTGTGCCCGCATCGTCTTCAGGCTGTAGATGGATGGAATGACGGTGACGGCGTAGGATTTGATCAGCCAGTCGGCGTCTTTGAGAGATTTGCCTGACGGATCGGCGGTGACCAACACCGCGAACGGGATCGATGTCAGCGCGCCGTTGGCGACGATCGACAGTCTTTTCTTACCCGCAATTTTGGGAGCTATCGGCCCGAACGTCGCTTGGTAGACTTTGTAAGCGAGAGCTGCATCGTAGGGCTTGTTCGTTCCGGATGTCAGCGACTGGCGCAATTGCTGAACTTGTTCATTGAGCGCTTTCGTCGTCGTCGGGATCTCGGTCCAGAAGCCGTCGGTTCTGGTCACGACCCAAACGTAACTGTTCATATCGCCGATATCGAAAGCAACGATCGCCTCGTCGTCAGCGAGCAGATTCTGCGTATCCTGAAGCGTCAGCGGCTGCGGTTTCGCCAACGCAATGTAATCGGGAAACTTCCGGCTCAACACCAACTGGATTTCATCACGTGCGGTCTTGATATCGGCAAGCCGTTTACGCAGTTGGTCCTCGGCAATCTGATTTCGCTCGTTCGGAGCTTTTGATACGGCGGCGATGATTGCTTTGTCGACCCTCCCGTCCTCGGCACTCAGGTCCTGGTCTTTGCGAACTAGCGTTGCGAGTTCGCTCGTTCCCGCTGCAAACCGCTGTGCAAGCTTGGTTACCGCTTCGGCCGCAGCCGACGACGATGTGAACTGAAGTACGTTATAACTATCGGCGAAAGATTGTTTCTGATCGATGAGATTGGATTTTTCCGCGCCGATGAGAGCAGGAAACGTGCTCAACTTTTTGGCCTGACGGCTGGCGATTGCGCGCCTGACAATCGGTAAAGCATCGGCGTAACGGCTCTGGTTATTGTAAAGGTCCACTAGATTGTGCAGCGACGTTGCGACATTGGAATTTTCGGGACCGAGCGCCTTTTCGAAAATCGCCTGCGCTTGCTCGTAGAGCGGCTTGGCTTCAGCGTAGCGGCCTTGAGACTTATAAAGTAACGCCAGATTGTTCAGCGACTGGGCTACATCCGGATGTTCGGCACCGAATGCTTTTTTTCTGATCGCCAGCGATCGCTTGTAGAGCGGCTCGGCATCGGCATAGCGGCCCTGGCTATAGTAATTAAACGCCAGATTGTTCAGCAGCGTAGCCAAATCCGGATGTTCGGGACCGAGCGCCTTCTCCACAATCGCCAGTGATCGCCTATAAAACGGCTCGGCGTCGGCATAACGGCCCTGACTATTGTAAAGGTTCGCCAGATTGTTCAGCGATGTCGCCACATCTGGATGTTCGGCGCCGAGCGCTCTTTCTCTGATTGCCAGCGATCGCTTGTGGAGCAGCTCGGCGTCGGCGTAACGACCTTCGCTCTCGTAAAGCGCCGCCAGATTATTCAGCGCAGTCGCGACATTGGGGTGTTCCGGACCGAGCGCCTTTTCGAAAATCGCCAGCGATCGCCTATAAAACGGCTCGGCGTCGGCGTAACGATCCTCGCTGTCATAAAGCGCGGCCAGATTATTCAATGCTACCGCGACACTGGGATGTTCGGAACCAAGCGTTTCGAAAATCGCCAGTGTTTTCTTATAGAGCGGTTCAGCGTCGGCATAACGACCCTGTTTTTTATAAAGCAACGCCAGATTGTTTAGCAGGTAAGTTATATCCGGATCATCCGGAGCGAGAATTTTCTCTCTGATCGCCAGCGAGCGCCGGTAGAGCGGTTCGGCGTCGGCGTAGCGACCTTGAGCATCGTAAAGCAGCGCCAGATTGTTCAACGATGTAGCGACATCGGGATGATCGGGACCCAGCGTTTTCTCCCAGATCGCGAGTGCTCTCTTGTAGAGCGGCTCAGCGTCAACGTGGCGGCCTTGTTGATCGTAAAGTAACGCCAGATTGTTGAGCGATGCGGCTACATCCGGATGATCGGGACCTAGAGCTTTTTCTCTAATTGCGAGCGACCGCTTGTATAGCGGCTCCGCTTCGGCGTAGCGCCCTTTCTCGTATAGCGCATCAGCTTGATCATCTAACTTGCTGGCTTCATCAGCGCCCTGCGCAAATGATGCCGTCGGTAACACCACGACAGCGCTCACCCCAGCCACAATGACCGCTGCCGCAAACACTGTCGTCAAAACATATTTCATGGCGATCAATATTGTTTACCAGTTGCAATCAACAGGCGACGGCGAGGCCGGCAAATTCCGTATTGTAGCCGTCAAAAAGATGACCAGCTAAGCCGCAAAAATACCACATGACCGTAAGCATGACGGCCGTCCCCTCCGGAGAATTGGCTTAGAAGGCCGTTGTTGAGGAAGTCGCTACTGGCAGGCGACCCCGACACTAAAGCGGTTTGCATATTGCCCGTAACGAATTGAGTTCTAATACCCACGAAAGCCGGCGGTTTGATTTGCCTACATTTTTTAAAACAAAAGGATAAATCGCGCCCTTAAGCTCGCATTGATTTTGATCCATAGATTTCAGCGCGTTTTGGTGACAGTCTAAATCGCTGCCTCCCAAAGTGGACTACTCGAAACTATGGATACGGGCATGACGGACAAGGCCCATCTGCGTCAACTTGAGGAATTTGCGGAAGCCGCATACGACAGGATGTACGATGCCGGCTCGCCGAGCGGCGCGACCGCGCTCTACAGCGACGTTAAGGAAGCGCTTGCCGACGCCATCGGGCTCGCGCGTCGGCTTGGTCTCGCCGTAGATGTGAAGCGGCTCGAGGAACGGCTCGCGCACATCAAGGCCGTGTTTAGGTCGCAGTTCACCTGAGCGCATCGTCGAAGCGGCGTTCGATCCGCCGATAAACAACTCTTTATGCAGTGCATGAGTACGCTGTTGGCACTCAGCGGACATTCCCGGTCATGGTCGAACGTCCGCTCTTGGAGGCAAGGCGACGGACGACGCAAGACGCTAAAAAAAAACGAAATCCGCGGCTTATCGCTGTCCGGCGTTGGATGCTTTTTGATACCAGCGCGTTGCCTCGGCTTCATTCTTCGGCACGCTCTGACCCTCGCTGTACATGACGCCGATGTTGTTCATGGCCTGTGGGTCGCCGAGATCGGCCGCCTGCCGGAATAGACGCAAGGCCTCGTCATAACTCTGCGTTACCCCGCGGCCGCGATAGTACATGGTCCCGAGATTGAGGATCGCCTGGCGATTGCCGAGATCGGCCGCCTTGCGATAGAGACGCGCGGCTTCTGTATAATCCTTCGGAATCATCTCGCCCTTCTCGTAAGCAAGGCCGAGATAGGTCATGCCGGCCGAATGACCCCCGTCCGCGGCTTTCTTATACCAGCGCACGGCCTCGGGGCCGTTTTTCTGCATGCCTTCGCCATGCGCGTACATGACGCCGAGATTGGTCATGGCTTGCGGGTCGCCGAGATCGGCGGCCTGCCGGAACAGGCGCAAGGCCTCGTCATAGCTCTGCGCCACGCCCCGTCCGTCATGGTACATGCTTCCTAAATTGAGGATCGCCTGGCGATTGCCGAGATCCGCGGCTTGGCGATAGAGGCGCGCCGCTTCAGCCTCATTCTTCGGGGCTCCCTCGCCCGTTTCATACTGTATCGCGAGATTGATCAGGCCTCCGGCGCTGTTGCTGCCATCTTTTGGCGGAGCATTCCGCGGAAGCAACGGAACCGCTGGTGCAACGGTGGCGATCTGGGTTTTCTTCAATTCCTCGAGCCGCGCGCGCGCGAGCTCGGCGTAAAAGCTGTCCGGGTAACGCTTGACGAAAGCCTCAAGCACCGCGGCGTTCGCCGTGTCCTTGGCGGCGGCCCAGGCCTGCATCGCCTCGTCGTCCCGCCCGGGATTGGTTGCGATCCCTGCCGGCGCACTGGATACCGGCGCTACAAAATAGAAGGCGCCATCGATCGGCGAAGACGACACCCAGGGCTGCTGCGCGCCGCCCGTCGTGCGCTTCACCAGGACGCCGACTTCGTTGAATGCCTGGAAGATATCGAGCCCCGGCTTGCTCATCGTTTGCGTCAGCGCCTTGGTGTACGGGCTGTTGCCGTCGGTGCCGTCCTGCGCCACGCTACCGGGCTGCGTCGCATAAGAGATGAGCGTGCCTTCCGGCGCGTACATCTGCGCGAGCCCGCGGTTCACCGAGCGCATTCCGCCGCCGCCGAACGGATTGTTCCGGCAAGCGTCCAAGATCACGAGATTGAGTTTCGTGCCCGAGCCCTGCATTTGGCGCAGAACCACATTGACATCCATCATCTGGAAATCGATATCGGCCTCGCGCGTGGGATTGGCGTTGACCGGCACCAGATAATTGGCGCCGCTCACCTGCACGCCGTGGCCTGCATAATAGAAGAGGCCGACGTCGGCGCCTTGCAATTGCCGGCCGAAACTCTGCGCGGCGTTGTCGAAGCCGGCCTTGTCGAGATCGATCTGCGCGCCGTTGCCGATGAGCGTAAAGCCAAGCCGCTTCAGCGTATTCGCCATCAGCTTGGCGTCGTTCGCCGGATTGTCGAGCCGCGCGATATTTTTGTAAGCCGAGTTGCCGATGACGAGCGCCACGCGTTTGTCTGCACGGGCCGTACCGGCAGTCGTTAGAACGGACAGGGCAACGAGGACAATGAAACCAAGTCTGGCAATCGCGGTTCGCATGGCTGATTCAGTCCGGCGCTTGGCTGTCTTTTACGTTTGCCGCCTCCATTCGGAGCGGACATTTTTAGCTTATCAAAGCGGAAGTATGTCCGCATTGGGCCTGCTTGGCTGTAATAATCGGCGATCGCCGCGCACCCGGCGTCGGGCGCGAAATATGAAATCCCCGCTTTGCAAAAGGCTCATAACTAATTGATATTTAATGCCTGGGGCTGGGGTCGCGGGTTCGAATTCCACCGCTCCGGCTATTTCAGCCCTCAATGCCGCTCATAACCGCGACAGCCGCGGAGGGAGTTCATGTTGGCCGCTTTTCTATCGAGCCCATCCCTGCCCGCCACGTGGCTTGAACTCTTTTTGATGTTGGGCACCTCATCGGCGGCCCTCATTGGGCTCCTGTTTGTCGCGACGTCACTGCATCTTGCGGAGATCGCCAACGAGGAAGTTTACCGGCTCCGCGCGCAATATACGACGCTCATTCTTCTCAGCACTTTGTTGGAAGCTATTGCCACGCTGGTTCCGCAGCCGATGCAGCTTCTCGGCGCCGAACTTCTTGTCATCAATTTGTGGGGACTCTCGTTCCCGCTCACACTGCTTTCAAAGGCGGTCAAGATCCCGGGCGCACAGCGCGGCGGTTTCTCGGTTCGCCGTGCGGAAATTTTTATTACCGGCTACGTCGCCGGGATTGCCGGCGCCGCTGCGGTCGCCGCCGGCCACGAATGGGGGATGTATGGAGTGACCGTGTCCTATACGTGCCTGCTCGTCATTTCGATCTGGAATGGCTGGATGATCATGCAAGGCATCGGGCGCGGCGAAAGGCTTCGGAAAAAATTTCGAAAGTGAACAACCCTATGTCCGCTGACAAATCCGGCAAATCCCTTCCGATCAATTCGGCAAACACCCGCCGATGGGTTGCTGACATATGCGGCCGTTCGCCTGGCAATACGCCAATACTTCCTCGGCGCTTGGCCGCGACGTGCAAAACACCATCCCCTTGTTATCGTGGGCAGCAGAGATGAAGCCGCAGCCGCGATTGAAAGCGCCGTTGCCCTCGATCTGACAGTCCTGGCCGCCGGCGCTCCGGCACTGAGCCAATGCCGCTTCCACGGCTTCGTCTTCGGTGCCGCGATCAATCGCCGATCCCACGGCGACGTGCGCCACCCCGTTAACGCGCCAAAGTCCGCAGGCGAGAGCGCCCCAATGCTCTTCGGCCTTGGCTTGAAAGACGCTGCTGGCGATCAATAAAAGCGCGGAAGCGCCGACGGCGCGATAGAACTGCATAGCTTCTCCATTGAGTAGCGGTCGCCTTAATCATTACCAATCGCCATTCCAAATATCACATTAAATCAGCAACACTGTATCGCTCCTTCCTTGCTCGCCCGGCCCCGCGGCGATAATCTCGTTCTTGTCGTAGCAAGCGTTGTCGCCGTAATCATGAATCGGGTTGGCGCGGGATTAATTCCTTTTACGTTCGGCATCGCTTTTTCGGCGCTGGCGGTCGCCTCGCTTTCTTCCCCGGCCCGCTCGCAATCCGCCGATCTCGTGCTCTGCGACCGGGTCGCCGCCGATCCCGCCGATCCCGACAAGCCGGCCGGCGTCCGCGGCGTCAACGAAATCGCCCGCGACGATATCGCGACCGCGATCAAGTTCTGCAAGCTTGCTTCGGCGGGATCCCGCCGCGCGCTCTATGAACTCGGCCGCGCCTACGCCGCCAATCAACAAACGTCCGAGGCGATTGCCGCCTACCGCAAGGCCGCCGACAAGGGAAGCACATCGGCGATGGTCGAGCTCGGCGTCCTGTTCGGAACCGGCACCGGCGTCGCCAAGGACGAAGACCAGGCGCGCAAGCTCTTCCAGCGCGCCGCCAATGCCGGCAACCCGCGCGGCATCACCAATCTTGCGGCCCTTGGCGGCGGCGCGGCGACCGATCCGGTCGCAACGCGGGCGACGCTCACGAAATGGGCGGATACCAGTTCGGCCGAGGCGCAATATCAGCTCGGCCTGATGCTGGCCGACGGCATCGGCGGCCCCAAGGATGAAGTCGCCGCGCGCGCCATGTTCGAGAAGGCCGCGGCGCAAAATCATCCGGGCGCACTGGAGCGGATGGGCGCATTCGCGCAGGCGGGCCGCGGCGGACCGCAGGATGCAAGTGCGGCGAAGGCGTATTACCAGCGAGCGGCGGAGCTCGGCAACGAAGACGCCAAAGCCGCGTTGAAGCGCATCGAGTGCCCGATGGTGATCAAGGACAAGCGCGGAAACGTCGTGTCCACGCTTTGCTTCTGACGCGGCCAAGAATCGGAATTTGATTACGCCATCGATCCCCGCGCGCGGCGCGGCGATCCTTCATCTCTACATTGCCCGGATGATCAGCCCGCCGATGAAGGCAACCAGACCGAGGGCCAGGGCCAAATATTCCAGAATGAGAACGGGCTGCGAATGAGCTTCGCTTCCGGTCGAGAGATTGATGAGGGCGAGCACCGTCGCCCCCGCACCGAGCAGCATAATCTTGCTGTAGAACCGCTTTTTATCGAATTTGCCGCTTTGATTGTCGCTCATGGACGCCCCGCGAAATGAGGTTACTTTCCGGAGCGTGTCCGGCAAGCAAAAAACGCAACAAGCGAGTATACGGGCGCGGCCGCTAAGGCGCCACCGGCTCCATGTTCTTTTGCGCGTCGACCTGATCGAGAGCGGCGAGGAGCACCGCCACGCGATTGGCCGACGACGTCCAGTCGGCAATGCGGCCGAAATTGTCCTGAATCCAGTTGAACGCTCCCTGCACGGTGACAAAGGCTGCCGAGGCCTGCACGACCTCGCCGAGGGTGAGCGAGCCTTGCAGATATTTCGGCATGCACAAGAGGAGCGCGATCACGGGCGTCAGCACGATATTCGTCTGCGAAGCGAAGGTGAGCTTCACAAACTGCCGGCAAATATCCAGCCATCGGGCGACCACCTGATCGAGCGCCTTGCCGATTTCTACGCGCGGGCCTCTGATTTCACGAACATGCGAGCCGACCGAAATCAGCTGCGCCTCCGCCTGATTCTTGTTTTCGATGATGCTCGCGAAATCGCGGCCCACGATGAGCGTGGCCGTCGCCAACAGGATCGAGTTCGCGATGACCGCGATCACGAGATAGCGGGGAACGACCAGATTCCAGCCGAGCACTTGCACGGCGAGAACATCGCCGATCGTCCACAACACGCCGATGAACGTTCCCGCGGTGATGATCGAGGTGAATAAGCCAAGCACGAGATCGACGGGCGCTTCGGTCGCCATTCGCGCGTCCTCGGCAATGCGGACTTCGGGGGTCTGCGGCGCGCCCTGCATCGAGTCGAGGCGCGCGGAATGGTCGCCCGCCAGCCAATAATCATAGAGCCGGTTGCTCAGCCACTCGCGCCACTTCCGCTGCATGGTCATGCGGCCCCAGATCGAAAACATGGCCACGACGACGCTGGCGGCGAACAGCGGCACGAATATCTTTGCCTGCTCCCAGACCGCGCCCGTATTTTTCGCCTGAATGGCGTTGAAGAAATCGCGATTCCAGTAATTCATCCAGTACTGCACCAGAAGCTGCAGCACGACGGTGACGAACAGGAAAATCGTGAGCGGCCAAACCCACCACGCCGACGGCCCGCGCCAGAAACCGAAGGCGCTTTGCAAGAAGCGCCGAAGCAGTCGCCGCTCTTCCTCGCGCGTATGCAGCTGGTTCATCGCCCCCTCCCCGATTGCCGCGTCAAGCTAGCATGAATGCGCGCGGATGCGCGGAGTTGGCGTCAAACGAAGAGCTGCCCGGGATCAACAACAATCCCGGGCAGCCGCTCGAGGTCGGTTACGTTACCAGGTCTCCCAGCGGTCGCCGCGCCAATAGCCGCGGCCTTCATGCTCGCGGAACTCGAAGCGCTCGCTTGGGCCCCAATGCCAGTTGTCCTCGTGAATCGTCACATGAGCATCCGGCGGAAAATCGTAGGCGCCGTGAACATGCCAGCAGACGTTGCCGCTACAGACAATCGCCGCCGATGCGCTGGCGATCGACAGAGCAAGCACGCCCGCCCCCATCGCCGCGCCGATAAGCGTATTTCTCAGTGGTTTCATTGCAAGCCTCCTTGCGTATCCACTTAAGGCGAACGATTGGGATCGCCCGAGGTTCCCCTCAATGCAAAATGCAAAAGGCCTGCAAAATTGATCGCGATTTCGGGAACCAAATGCTTTTCAGCGAAAGCGCTTTGACGGCAAGAGTTGCGGATCTCTGCCGGTGAGTATGTGCGGCTAGCGGCGCGAGGCCCTGGCCCGCTCGCGCCCGTTGCGCCAGGCGTTCGGGATCTCGACGCCGACTTCCAGCCGCGACACCGCCTTGCCGCGATCGACGCGCACCTGCACCTTGTTGCGGTCGACCACCACGTGGCGCTCGACCACGGCGACGATCTCGCGGCGGAGCACCGCGAGGAGGTCGGTCTGGCTGGTCAAGCGGCGTTCGTATTCGAGGAGAATTTGCAGGCGTTCGCGCGCCACCGGCGCCGAGCGGCGCCGTCGGAAGCGGAAACCCATAAAGTCGAGAATATTCATGCGGCTCTCCGCTTGAACAATTTAACGAAAAGCCCCTTGCGGTCGTTCGGAACGGTCATTTCCACGTCTTCGCCGTTGAGTCGGCGCGCGGCGTCGGTATAGGCGCGCGCGACCGGACCGGCGACATTGCCGATCGTCACCGGGCAGCCGATGTTCGAGGCCTGCAACACTTCTTCGCTCTCCGGAATGATGCCCAAAAGCGGGGTCGCGAGAATTTCGAGAATTTCGTCGACACTCAGCATGTCGCCCCGCGAGGCGCGCGAGGCGTCGTAGCGCGCGATCAGAAGGTGCTTTTCGATCCGTTCGCCCTTCTCCGCCTTCACGGTCTTCGCGTCGAGGAGCCCGATGATCCGGTCCGCATCCCGCACCGAGGAAACCTCGGGATTGGTCACGATGATGGCGGCGTCGGCATGCCGCATCGCCAGCACCGCGCCGCGCTCGATGCCCGCGGGGCTGTCGCAGATCACCCAATCGCACATGCGGCGCAGATCCGCGATCACGCGCGCCACCCCGTCTTCGGTGAGCGCGTCCTTGTCGCGGGTTTGCGAGGCCGGCAACAGCGCGAGCGTCTCGATCCGCTTGTCGCGGATCACCGCCTGCGAAAGTTTGGCCACGCCTTGGATGACGTTGATGAGGTCAAAGACCACCCGCCGTTCGGCCCCAAGCACGAGATCGAGATTGCGAAGCCCCACGTCGAAATCGACGAGAATCACGCGCTGCCCGCTGAGCGCGAGTGCAGCTCCCAGCGCCGCGGTCGTCGTCGTCTTGCCGACGCCGCCTTTCCCCGATGTGACCACCACTACTTTCGCCATTTCGCCCCTCCACGCCTGTCTCTAATCCAACGCCGCGATTCGGACCACATCATCCTCGAGCCAGGCTTGGACCGCCCGGCCGCGCAGCGAATCATCGATATCCTCCGAAGACTTGTAATAGCCGTCGATCGCGAGAAGCTCGGGGTCCGCCTTGCGGCAGAAGATGCGCGCCCGCGCATTGCCATTGGCGCCGGCCAAGGCGCGGCCACGGATCGCGCCATAAACATGAACCGAGCCGCCGGCGATGACTTCGGCGCCGGACGCGATGGATCCCAGCACCGTCACGTCGCCGCCGAGAAAAACCACCGATTGGCCGGAGCGCACCGGCGAATCGACCAAAAACGACGTCTCCTCGTCCCGCCGCCCCTTGACAGCCGCGATCTGGCGCTGCGCGCCGGAATCGACAAGGCCGAGATTGGCCGCGCGGCCGCCTTTCAGGAGCGGCGGCAAGCCGGGACCGAGTTGCGAAGCCTCGACGCCCTCGATGCCCATGACGCCGATTTCGCGCGCCGCGAGTTCCTGCACCAGATGGGCAATGGCGTGGGTGGTGAGCGTCACGGCGGCAAGATCAAGCACCACCGGGCGGCCGGCGAAAAATCCTGCGGAGGTGCGGTCCCACTTGTCGAGGCCCGCGAGCCATTCGGCGATCGGCCCTTCCGGCGTCAGCGCAAACGCGATGAACGAGCGGCCACGAAAGCGCACGGGTGGATGGGCATGAGCTACGCTCGTCACGGTGGCCTCGATGAATCCCGGCTTTCTGGCGCTCGATCAGAAAGCGGATGGACGATTCACATTCCTCCCCTTCGGGGAACCCGCATACGCAAACACCTCAAGATTGAATTGATTCGCCGCCAGTATATCAGGCCACACCGCAGCCATTGCCGCAATATTGGGCGCTGTGGAGATCGCAGTTTTGAATCCCGCACCAGCCGGAATTTGTTGTGGCGCAAACGTTGCGTCTAATCGCAGCTGATGGTCTCGGCTTGGAGGAAGGCGATATATCCCATCAAGCTGTTGAGCGTGCCGGTCGCCTGGATGCTTCGCCCCGGCCTGCATTCCGGCGGCACCATCGACGGCTTGTCCGCGGCCACACCCCAAATTTCGCAGTCCACCCCGTGGGCGAGGGAATGGGAGATCCCGCCATAGTCCGTAGGCTTGATTGAACCGACGGTGGTGGAGATCGTCATCCGTCCGCCGTCGATGCATTCGTCGTCGTCGCCGGCAACGGCGCTGTTCGGCTCACCAATGGCGAAAATCATGGCGGCGGCAACAGCCGCGACGCCTGTCAGCCGCCAATGGTGTGCGCGATCGGGCCTCTTGAGAGCATTCATTTGCATGAATCGGCAAATACGCGCGAATGACGGAAAAACAAACGGCGCAAGACGATCGCAATGCCCGACGCGCATTCGCATTCCTTCCAAGCTTCCCAAATTTGCTTCTAGCAGGCGCCGAAAAAGACGGGCAACATCGGCACGAAAATTTAATGTGGGGCGCGAAGATGCCGCTGGATCCGCACGTAAAAGGCCTGCTCGACTTCATTGCGGCGGCAGGACGGCCAAAAATCTGGCAGCTCACGCCGCCTGAAGCGCGCCAGGCGTTTCTCGCGCTCGCAAACCTTGCGGACGCGAAGAACGAGCCCATTGGCAAGATCGAAAACGGCGAACTCCCCGGGCCTGCTATCCCGCTACCTTTTCGCCTCTATACGCCGATCGAAGCCGCGGCGGAGCCGCTTGCGGGCCTCGTCTATTTCCATGGCGGCGGCTTCGTCATCGGCAATCTCGATACGCATGACGGATTTCTCCGCATGCTCGCAAACGCAAGCGGCTGCCGCGTGATCTCCATCGACTACCGGCTCGCGCCCGAGCACAAATTCCCCGCCGCGATCGAGGATGCTTACGCGGCCACAAAGTGGGTGGCTGACCATGCGGCAACGCTTGGCATCGACCCGAACCGCCTTGCGGTGGGCGGCGATTCCGCCGGCGGCAATCTCGCGGCCCTCGTATGCCAGCTCGCCAAGAAGGCGGGCACGCCCAAAATCGCGCTGCAGGTTCTGTTTTGCGCGGCAACGGACGTGGCCGGCGAAACGGAATCGCATCACGCTTTTGCCGAAGGCTATTTTCTCGATCAGAAATCCATCCGCTGGTTCATGCAGCAATATTTGCCGCCCGGTGACGTGCGCGCTTCGCCGCTCCGCGCGGATGACTTGGCAGGATTGCCGCCGGCGCATATTCACACGGCGGAATTCGATCCCTTGCGCGACGAAGGAAAAGCCTATGCCGATCGCCTGAAGCGTTCAGGCGGCAACGTGCAGTACACCTGCCATACCGGCATGATCCATCACTTCTACGGCATGGCCCATGCCATTCCCTATGCCCGCGTGGCGGTGAAGGACGCGGGCGCCGCAATCAAGGCAGCACTCACCGGATGAACGGCTAGGCAAAGCGCGGTTACCATTCGCGCCGGAATCGCGGATTCGGTATGCAGATTCCTTCGCCGGAATTCGTTGCCAGCTGGCAGGCGCCGAGCGTCTCGTAGCCGCAGCGCAACCTCCCCGGATTGCCGTGGATTTCCACGCAGTACAAGTCATTCGGCACAGCGGCGCTGTAACCCGTCATTGTCGCGAGCGTGGCAATGACGGCACCGCTCAGAAGTAGAAGACGCATGTGAATCTCCTGCAAATTTCAGGTGTCCGGTGGAAACGGCCGCGGCTTCGATTGGTTCCTCGGATCAACTGCCAATGCCTCCGGATCGTCATATGCTGCGGAGCGTGCCGAGCCGCTCAAGGTGTTGGCGGCATTCTCGATGATTCTGAAAGTCCTGAAGATTGCAGCACCTGCATGGGAACATTCAACGGCGCAAAGCTGCCCTGGACCAAGGCGCGCCCCGTAGCCGATGATTTTCGCCAAGGAGTAGCCTCACGATGACCATCACCATTACCGCCTTTGAACGCTCACCCGATGGCGGCAAGGGACTGGCGCGTGATACGCGCGTTCGCTGGGCGCTTGAAGAAGTGGGCCAACCCTACGAGGTTCGCCTTGTTTCGTTCCGTGCGATGAAGGAACCCGCGCATCGGGCGCTTCATCCTTTCGGCCAGATTCCGACCTATGAGGAAGGCGATCTCGCCCTGTTCGAGACGGGGGCGATCGTGTTCCATATCGCCGAGCGCCATGCGGGCCTGCTGCCGGACGATGCCAATGCCCGGGCGCGCGCGATCACATGGATGTTTGCCGCGCTCAACACGGTGGAGCCGCCGATCCTTGAACTCGCAACCGCGAAGCTCATGGAGGGCGACAAGCCCTGGCATGCTGAGCGCCTGCCTCTGGTGGAAGATCGCGTCCGCAGCCGGCTAAACCAACTTTCCGTTCGCCTGGGCAATGCCGACTGGCTCGACGGCGCGTTCAGCGCGGGCGACCTGATGATGGTGTCGGTGCTGCTCAGGTTGAAATCATCGGGCATGCTGGACGAGTATCCAAACCTCGCCGCCTATGTCGCCCGCGGCGAAGCGCGGCCCGCCTACAAACGGGCTTTTGCCGCGCAATTGGCGGTCAACGCTGGCAAGCCTCCTGATTGACGTCCGTCCCGGGCCCGAAGTCGTTATCCGAGTTTTTTGAGTTTATGGGTGCTGACCTTAGTCGCTTCGCCGGGTCTAGCGCCGCCGCTCCAGCTGCTCCGCGAAATACGCGATCGTGCGCGCGTACACCTCGGCCTTGTTCCATTGCAGGATGACCTGGAAATTCTGCGTGCCCGGGCCATAGGGCGCGCCGCGCTGCCAGCCATAGCCGCGAAGGTAATTCGCGGTCGAAGCAAGCACATCCGGCACGCTGCGAATGAGATCGCGCCGGCCATTGCCGTCAAAGTCGACGGCGAATTTGAGATACGACGACGGCATGAATTGCGTCTGCCCGATCTCGCCCGCCCAGGCGCCGTGCATTTCCGCAGGCGACATGTCGCCGCGCGCGACAATGCGGAGCGCATCGAAGAGCTCAGGACGGAATTTTTCCGGCCGGCGGCAGTCGAAGGCGAGCGTCGCAAGCGCCCGGATCGTCGAAAAGCGCCCGTTGTCGGCGCCGAAATCGGTTTCCAGCCCCCAGATCGCGACCACGACCGCCGGCGAAACACCGAACTGGTTTTCGATGCGCGCGAGCAACGCCGCGTGGCGCTTCATCATCGCGGCCCCGCGCCCAAGCCGCGGCGGCACCATGCGGCCGGCGAATTGCTCGAAGCTCTGGTGAAACACGCCTTGGTGACGGTCGGCGGAGACGACGGCGGCGTCGTAGGATATGCCGTCAAGAGCCGCGACCGCGCGCGGCGAAATGCCTTGCGACAGCGCCTCGCGTTTGACGCCTTCGATCCACGACGGAAAGCTCGCGGGGCTGTCGCAGGCCGCGCGTGCCGTGCCGGCACAGAGTGCGAAAACGATCGCCAACAATATGGGCCGCATTTGTTCTGGCACGGCGTTCCTGCGCAAATCGTAAGCGTGCTTTGGATTACGGAATTATCCGCGGGCAAAGCCGATTTCAATTAAACGCTTAAGCCCCTAAGAAAGGATAAAGTAATCTTCTGTTGGTTTCATGGCGCGGCAACAGGGAAGCCGCCATGTCAAAGCTCAAACGCTTTTTCCGCGATCAGTCCGGCGCCACCGCCATTGAATACGCGCTTATCGCGAGCTGCATTTCGATCGTCATCGCCGCGGCTGCGACCAATATCGGCACCAAGCTCAACACCACCTTCACCAACGTGTCGAACGGACTCTAGCCACCGGCCGCGGCTTTCCTTCTTAATGATGCCCGAGGCTCGCGGGGTCCATGCGTTCACGGACCGCGCGAAAGGCGTCGTCAGAAACGCTGAGCGAGCCGCGGAACGGCCGGTCGAAGGCGACAATCAGCACCAGCACGATCGCCAGCGAAGCTCCCAGCATCGCCGTGATCAGCATGTGCATCTTGAAGTTCGGCATGCCGAACAGGTAGCTGTGGGCGACCGTCAGTGTCGCGCCGAGCGCGATGATCCACCACACCACGCCCGCCACGTGCTGTTCCGCCGCCAGGATCCGCTCCCGCCGCGCGTTGTAAAGATCGTTCAATGTCCGCAGCAACTCGGCTTGCAGCACGGCCTCTCCGGCATTGGCTGGCCGGAAGCGCCCGATGTCGTCATGAAAGTCGGCGAGGCTCTGCCAGCCTTTGAGGCGGGATTGCTCGTCGAGATGCCCCGCCTGCTGCGCAGGCCATTCATTCGCGATCACGATATCGACGTAGTCCCTGAGATGACCGCGAAGTTTTACGGCGAGATTGTCCGGCAGGCCGACGGTGTCGTGGTAAACGTCGCCGACGAAATTCGCCTCCCGTGCCACCACGTCGTCGGCCTTGCGGAAAGTCTCCCAGGTGGTCACCGCGATGAAGGCGAGCAGCACCGCATAAATCACGCCGACGACCGCGATGGAAAAACCGACGAGCTCGTTGTGTTGACGGCGAAGCTTGACGGAAAGCAGCTGATGCACAATGGCGAGGCCCGCGACGGCGACGGCGACGAAGAATGCGACAATGACGGCGCCCACGAGCCAGGTCGGGCTGTTGTAAATCCAGTCTACGAGCATGGGCCGGGCCGCCGTGGTTTGGGGGTCGGGGTGGAATCTGAAAAACGCCGGCGTCAGGATAACGTATTTTCGGCAGTCCGGGAGCCACACCCTTTTTAGCCAAGCGCGATCATCCAGCGTAGATTCCGCCGCGATCAGCCGATAGGTTGGGCGCACATATATAAAGTGTGCGTCACGTTCCTTTTCCTTACACCCGGCCGAAGGTCGTGCGGCCAAAAATGCATGCGAACGGAAATTACAGCGCGGATCGGGAAAAGGAAATTTTCTTCAACTCGTCTTCGTGAGGCCGGTCGGTGCACCGTCGATCGCCGTCCAGCCGCCGTCAACCAGTAGCGCCGTGCCGGTGATGTAGCTCGCGGCATCCGACGCCAAAAACGCCACGGCCGTCGCGACTTCGCTGGTATGGCTCCAGCGGTTGAACACCGTGTGCGCGGCGAGCGCGTTCCAGATTTCCGGCCGCGCGCGCAAGGGGGCGACGAGCGGCGTCTCGACGATGCTCGGCACGATCGCGTTCACGCGCACGCCGGAAGATCCCACTTCCGAGGCAAGCCCCCTCACCATCTGGATGATGCCGGCTTTTGTCGCGCCGTAGATCGCGAGGCCCGGCTCGAGCGTGGTGGCGCGCACCGAGGAGCTCGCAATCAGGCTGCCGCCCTTCTGCCGCACCATGATGCGGCCGAATTCGCGCAGGAAATAGAACGTACCGCGCAAGTTGAGATCGGCGACGCGGTCATATTCCTCGTTGGTGTAGTCGCACATCAATTTGCGGACGTGCACTGCCGGCGTCGTGACCGCGATGTCGAGCCGCGGATGCTTGGTGAGAATGGCTGCCGCGAGTTTGTAGATATCGTGGCTGCTCGCGGCATCGACCACATGCGCTTCGCCTCCGAGTTCGGCGGCCGTCGCCTCGACGCCTTCGCGATTGTGATCGGCGCAAATCACGTTCGCGCCGAGCGCCTTCATCGCCTCGGCCGAGGCCTTGCCGATGCCGGACGCCGCCCCCAGAACGAGCGCGATCTTGCCGTCGAGGCGAAAGAAATTACGATAGGCCTCGAGCCGCTCGCCGATGGATGCATCCGGCATCGTGCTTCCTTGCTTCAAAGGGACGGCCGCAAGGCGCTTACGCCTTGCGGTATTGATCGACCATTTCGCGGAATTTCTTCACGTTCTCCTCGCCCGCATAGTCGGCGATGCGTTTGTAGGCGGGGTCCATTTTCGCGCGGAAGAGCGAAAGATCCGGCCGCGTCACCTGCATGCCCGTGGCCTCCAGCTTCGTGATCTGCTCGGCTTCCGCATCACCAATCAATTTCCGCATGAGGTCGCCGGCCGACGCACTTTCCTCGCGGAAGATCTTCTGCTGATCGGGCGTGAGCTTGTTCCAGGTGTTCACGCTCACCGTGTGGATCATGTTGTTATAGACATGCTGCGTGATCGCGAGATGCTTCTGCACTTCGTAGAACTTGTTGAAGTAGATGACCGCGATCGGATTTTCCTCGCCGTCGACCACCTTTTGCGAGAGCGCGAGATAAAGCTCCGGAAAGGCGATCGCCTGCACCACGGCGCCGAGCGCCTCCATCGAAGCCTGGATTTGCAGCTCCGGCGGTGTGCGCACCTTCAGGCCCTTCATGTCGTCGGGCGCGTTGATCGGCCGCACGCTGTTCGTCACGTTGCGGAACCCGTATTCCCAATTACGCAGAAGAATAAAGCCCTGCTTTTCCGCGAGCGGCGCGAACCAATCCATGCCGGGACCGTCAAGCACGCGGTAGACATGCGAGGAATTGTCGAAGATGAAGGGAAGCAGCACGGTCGCGAACGCCTTGTCGTATTTGTCGAGCTGGCCTTCGGTCGGCAGGCCCATGTCGATGGTGCCGAGCTTGATCTGCTGCGCCTGCTCGGGCGGCCCGCCAAGCACGTTGTTCGGAAAGATCTGGATCTTGATCGCGCCGTCCGTGCGGGTCTCAACGCGGGTGGCGAACTGCTTCGCCGCGATGTTCGCCGGATGGTCTTCTTGCGCGAAATGCGCCCAGCGCAAGGTCATGGGCTCGGCGCCGCGCGCGATATAGGGCGCGGCGAATGCGAGGCCGGCGACGCCCGCGCTCGTCTTCAGGAATTTTCTGCGATTCATGTCTCCCTCCCGTGAAGTTTGTTGTTCATCCTCGGAATCCGAAATAGTGCGGCAGGAACAGCGCGAAGGCGGGCACGAAGGCGATCAGCAACAGTCCCGCGAGAATGACCGCGAGATAAGGCAGCATCGCCTTTGAGGCGGATTCGATGTCGCATTTCATCACCGCGCAGCAGACGTAAAAGCCCACGCCCGCGAGCGGCATGAAGCCGCCGACGCCCATGGCGATGATCAGGACGAGCGCATAATGCAGCTGGCTGAGACCGAGCTTCGCCGCGATCGGCAACAGCAGCGGCGCCAGCACGTTGAGCGACGGCAACCCTTCGAGCAGCACGCCGACGACAATCAGGAGCGCAATCGAGCCGAGTATGAAGATTTCGGTGCTGTTGCCCATCGATTGCAACAGCGTAACCAGCCGCTGCGGCAGATAGGCGATGGTGAGCGTCCAGGAAAAACCGGAAGCGGCGGCGAAGATGAAAAGAAGAACGCCGGTAAGCGCCGCGGTGTCCGTGACCGCGCGCAGGAGTGCACGCGGGCTCATCTCGCGATAGACGATGGTCGCGAGCACAAGCCCGTAGACGACGGCGATCGCCGCGATTTCCGTAGGCGTCGCGATGCCGAGAATGATGCCGGCAATGAGCGCCACCGGCATGATCAGCGGCAGGATCGCGACAAGCCCGGCGCGAACCATCTCGCGGAAAGGCGCGCGGGCGAGCGACATGGAATTGTCACGCCGCGCGCGGAAATAGATCAGCGCCATGAGGCAAAGCGCCATGATCGCCGCCGGAATGAGCCCGCCGATGAACATCGCGGCGACGGAAACGCTGGTGATCGAGCCCACGATCAGCATCGCAATGCTCGGCGGCACCGTCTCGCCCATGATGGCGGAGGCGGCGAGCGCCGCCGCCCCTTCCGCCGCCCCGTGACGCTCGCGCAGCTGATCGCGCATCACCGTGCCGACGGCGGCGACATCGGCGGGCTTGGAGCCGGAGAGCCCCGACATCAGATACATGCTCACGACGGTGACTTGCAGGAGGCCGCCGCGCATGTGGCCAACGAGCGTCTCGATGAAGCGCACGAGGCGAACGCTGATGCCGCCGCGCTCCATGACGAGGCCCGCGAGAATGAAAAACGGCACCCCCAAGAGAATGTAATTGCCGGTTCCGTTGACCATGGTCTGCGGCAGTACGATCATCGAGGTGCCGCCCGCGAGCCACAGAAACGTCGCGGTCGAAAGCAGGAGCACAAAGCCCACCGGCACGCCGGCGAGGATCGCGAGGAAAAAGAGGGCAAGCGCAGCGAAGATCGGCGTGTCGGCGCCGAGAAGCGGCAGCCAGTATTGCCGCGACAAGGCGGCGGCGAGCATAAAGGCGGCGAAGCCCGCGCCAATAGCGATCGCGCGCGCGCCGTGCTCGTGCGCAAGATTCATCAGCGCATGCAGCGCGATCAGCGCCATGCCGACCGGCAGCGGCAACGCGATGATCGCCGCATGCGTTTGCAGGACGGGCGAGAGTTCGTCCCAGGTCGAGGCGATGAACTCGGTCGACGCGATCCCGACCACGGCCGAAACAAAGAGGACGATGATATCGGCGAGCGCGAGGCAAAATCGCTCCACGCGCGGCGGGCAGACGGCGAGCACGAAGCGCACGGCCGCGTGGTCGCGCCGGCGATAGGCGACGGCGCCGCCGATGAAGGCGAGCGTCGAGAGCGTCAGCCGCGCCGCCTCGTCGGCCCACAAAAACGAATGCTGCAAATAAAGCCGCGCCAGCACATTGCCGATGACGAGGAGAAGCTCGCCGACGAGCGCTGCGCATACGAGCGCCTCGGCCAGGCGGTCGATCGTTTGCAGAAACGCGCCCTCGCGCAGGCGCGCGACCGCGCTCGCCTCGCCTTCCACCGTTTGCGCCGGCGCGCTCATGGCGCTAGCGAACGAAATTCGCGCGCTGGGATTCCACCTTCTCTGCTCCTCCCGGAAGCCTTCTTTTGTTTTTTGACCGGCCGCCTGCCCCGCCCGCTTCGCGCGCGCCATCGAAGAAGAAATCCGGTCTCGAACGGCGGATGTCGGGGATATCGGCCATCAGCGCGTCGAGATGCGCGCTCATCTTGAGCGCGGCGCGCGCCGGCACACGGGCTTCGATCGCCGCCGCGATCGCCGTATGCTCGCGCACCACGCGGATCATCCGGCCCTTTTGCGGCAGCGTCACGCGGCGGTAGCGGTCGACCTGCACCTTGATCTGCTGCACGAGCTTCCAGATGCCGGGGTGGCCGGCGGCGTCGGCGATCGCCGCGTGAAACGCTTCATCGGCGCGATGAAAAGCGTCGCGGTTGCCGGCGGCGCTCAGCTCGCGCTGTTTTCTGATGATGGCGCGGAGCGCGCCGATGTCGCCGCGGCTCGCGCGCTCGGCCGCGAGCCGCGCGGTCATTTCCTCGAGCGCCTTGCGAATGGTGAGCGCCTCGGGCAGCGACGCGATCGGGATGCGCGCGACGAACGTGCCGGATTGCGGAAAGATCTCGACAAGGCCTTCGCCTGCGAGCCTCAGGATCGCTTCGCGCACGGGCGTGCGGCTGACGCCATAGGCAACGGTGATTTCGCTTTCGATCAACGGCTCGCCCGGCGGCCGCTCGAGCGAAACAATCTCGGCGCGGAGATCGTCGTAAATCGCCTCCGCCGCGCTCTTCGCGCGGAGCCGCGCGCCCGCTCCGCGCAACGCCTGCTCTTTCCGCTGCCGGCCCATGCCGCCCGATCCTTGGTCCGCCAACTAATATATTAGTATATCTATGACCCCTCCGCCAAGCGAAGTTTCGCCGGCCGCGCGCCGGTTCTATCGTGCGCAAGAAAAGAGCAACCCGCCATGCCCGGCCTTTATCGCTTCCGCCCGCTCGCCGCCGACCTCGCCGTAGTCAAGCGATGGCTCACGCGGCCGCGTCGCCGAATGGTGGGGAAATCCGGACGAGCAATTTTCGCTCCTGCGCGGCGATCTCGCGGGCGAAGGCATGGCGCAGTTCATCGTTTCAATCGAGAACCGCCCCTTCGCCTATTTGAAATCCTACGATTTGACGGCCTGGCCGGATCCGGCCTTCGGCGCGCAGCCCGCGGGCACGCGCGCGATCGACCAGTTCATCGGCGAGCCGGACATGATCGGCCGCGGCCATGGCGCGGGCTTCATTCGTGAATTCGTCGACGATCTTCTCGCCGTGGGCGCGCCGCGCGTGATTACCGATCCCGATCCGAAAAATCTCCGCGCTATCCGCGCCTATGAAAAGGCGGGCTTTCGCAAGCTGCGGGTGGTGGTGGCAATCGAAGGCCCCTCCCTGCTGATGACGCGCGAGCGATGAGCCAGGAATAGATCGGCTATCGCGGGCCGGCGCTTTTATGTTGGATCAGGTGCTGGTGATTTGGCTGGTCACAGCCCTATCATTGCTCACACAGACCAGCCGGGAGAGCGACTGGCAATGCGATTCAGTTGGGCCGGCCTGATCCTAGCGCCGTTAGTGGTGCCGGTGATGCTTAGCGTGGCGTGGCTGAGTTCCTTCCAAGGGGACCGGCCAGTGCTGTTATTTCTATTACTGCTGGCCTTCGGCTGTATCGTGTCCTACGGCACCACGATCTTCCTTTTCCTGCCCTGCCTGTTTCTACTCTCTTTGCGGCGGCCCATGACGGGTTTCAAGGTCTGCCTGCTGGGACTGGTGCTGGGTGCGGCGGTGTTCGTGCCGCTGACGTTGTTGGCATGGAAGGGCAGCGGCCCCGATTCTGGCCCGCCGATTGAGGGCTTCTTGGAGTTCTTCGTGCGCTGGGCCGCCGATCCATTGACGGCGATATTTCCGGTAGCCGGATTGATAACTGCAGGACTGTACTGGTGGCTGGGGACGTGGCGGCGCGGCCGGTCAATGCCTGCGCGAGAATAGCCGCTACTGAATATACGCTTTGGGTCAAAAAGCAGCCGCTCTGATATTCGATATGGCTCAACCGCTAATTTGACTTGTTCGCTTTCATTCCATTTCGCTTTCGATACTCCATACCTGCGCAATTCCCTGCGTATCCACTCGCGCGCGATAGCTAATGCTCCTGCACGTGAAGCTGCACCGTTCGCGGCGGCGACGCATCAAGCCGGTGGGGGTTGAGTATTCCAATGCTTGACATCGCTGATTTGAGGCGACCATGCGTAACGCCTTTCCTCCCAGACTGATACGGACGGCGCGGGAAATGAGGGATCGTTAAATGCACCCACAGGAATGCCGAAGCGCATCGATCCTGTCTCGCGGGTCCAGCAAACAGTGACCCCGCAGTTCGGACAGAAGTGATGATTGATCCGAGTCCCGGCGTCGCTGGTGCGGGTGTAGATTTTATTCGGTCCGTCCAAACGAACGTATTCTTTTGGAAAATAGGCATTGCTGGTCCACGGCACGCCTGATCGTCGTTGGCAGTCGCGGCAATGACAGACGTTGACCATGATCGGCTCGCTCGTGACGATGGCGCTAAACTGACCGCAAAGGCACTTCGCGGTTCTTTCCATAATTCACCCTCCAAATTCTTGATTCATGGAATGGGATTTATTCGATCACCTCGTCAACGCCGGGAAGCAGCCTTCTAAGCTGAGGATCGGAGGGATTGATACCTGCGGATTCCGTAGGTGAGCAAAACCGCCGTGATCCCGAACCAGAAGCCGTTGAATGCAATGGTGTAGAGGTGGTTGGGAAGCGTGCCGAGGTTGAGCAAGCCGTTAAAAGCTCCGACTGCGATGCCGGCCGCGACCGCGGCCGCCAGCATTGTTCGATCTTTCGCGGCTTCCGCGGAGAGAAAATTATACGCCACCATAAACCACGCGACCGGCAATAAAGCCCCGAACTCGAGTGCATCCACGAGCGCGATGAAACCCGGCTTGTTCGATTCCTCTTCCGCGCCTCTGATCCACAAGAGCGCCGCGTCGTCGGCGTATTCGAGCGCGAACAGCGCCAGGTAAAAAACGCCGAAGAGAAGCGCAAATTTCAGCACGCCGCGATCGATCGTCATCCTTGTCGCGAGCATGAAAATGCCCGCCACATAGGCGATCCAGCGAAAATCCACGAAGTCGAGGCGCCCGATGGTGACGCCGTAGAGATTGAACTGATTCATGACCAGTCCGGCGGCGGCGCCAAGGGCCGCGGCCGCCAATAAAATCAAGAGGTAAGGCCACGTCCTGACATCGAGCCAGGCGGCGAGGCCGCCCGACGGCTTCTCGGGCTGCGAAGACGAAAGCGGCGGCGACATCACGCCCACCGGCTTCATCGCCGCGCGCCGGGCCGCTTCGGCGGCCTCCGCCCTGCGGCGCTCCTTGGCCGCGGCTTCCGCCGCCTCCGCCTTGCGCCGCTCTTCCTCCTCTGCCGCCGCCTTGCGCGAAGCTTCCGCGCGGCGCCGCTCGTCTTCCGCGGCCCTTTCGCGGCGCTCCTCCGGCGTCATCCATTGCAACTGCAACGCCCGATAGATGTTGGCGCAGAAATTCTCGATCTGCTTCGCCGCTTCCGCCGAGCCGATATCGACAAAGCGCATCGGCTGCCAGTTGAGATACTGGCGGGTGCCGATGACTTTCAGCACCGGGTCCTGCCGCCATTGGCGTTCGTCCTCGAGCGCCGGCACGCGGATGTAGAGAATGGGAAAAATCAGGTCGCGGCGTTCAAGTTCGGCCTCGCGCGAAAGGAAAAGATCAAACTCGAATTTGCAGTTTTTGCTGCGCAAGCTGCTCGGCGTCACGATCGGAATGAAAAAAACCGACTGCGCCACCGCCGCCTTGATCGCGTCTTCCCAGTCGGCCCCGAAGGGGATCGCGGCCTGGTCCTGCCACAGCCTCAGCTCCGACCGGCCTCGGCCGAGCTGGCCGCGCAATTCGCGATTGATGCGGTTGCGGAGCGCCGAGAGCGCCCCCTGGGCGTCGTGGTCGTCGTCGCGGGAATAGCTGAAGAAACCGACCAGTTCAGGAAGATCCGCCAAGGAGGACATGTATCAGCACCGCCGACGGGGAATTCGCTGTGAACCGCCTAAGGTAACAAAAAACATTCATGTTGAAATGATGTTCTTCGCCGCAGGCAAAAACGATCGCCGCCCCGGCGTTGAATTGGGATAACCCCCATGGTGTTCTCATTCCGGCCGGATTATCGGCCGCAAAGGGAGAGTTTTGTGAAAACACAATATACGATAGCGCTCGCCATGCTCGCGGGTGCAGCAATCGGCGCCGCGGCCGTCCAGGGCCTCCATGCCCAAGCCAAGCCGCCCGCCTTTATCGTCGCGGAGATCAACGTCACCAACGAGGAGGGCTTTCTGAAGGAATTTGCGCCGCTGGCGCAAAAGGCGCTTTCCGCGGGCGCCGGCTACAAGGTGCTGGCGCGCGGCGGCAAGACGGTTTCGTTCTATGGCGACGCGCCGAAGAGCCGCGTCGTCATCAATACCTTCGAAAATCTGGACGCGGCGGTTTCCGCCTATAATTCCGCGGCCTACAAGGAAGCAAAAGCAATCGGCGACAAATACGCGACCTTCCGCATCTTCGCGGTCGAAGGACAGTAACCGGCGATTTCTTCTCGAAATCTCCCGGGACGCCAGCGACTGCGTCCCGGGAGCAATCCGTGCGATCACTGCAGCTGCTTCAGCTTGCTCCGAAGCCTTGAGCTGAGCGCGGGCGAGGAATCGACCTGCGGCGCGAGCCTGGTGATTTGGCTCACTTGCTCGTCTTTTTGCTTCTTCGCCGCGTCCGGGTCCTTCGGATAAAACGCGGCAATCCGCGCCTTGTCCTCGTCGGAAAAATCGTTGTTGCCGCCGGGCGAATAGCAATCGCTTTGCTCGCCTTGCATGAACATCCAGCCCGGAAAGTAATATTTCATGATCGAGAATTTATCGAACGTCCCGAAGCCATAGGCGGATGAATCCGTCAATTGCCTGAGGTTGAAATCCACCTGCTCCGGCGGCCAGTTGTTCGGCGGGCCGCCGAGCACGCGGTAAATCGACGGATGCTTGCCGTTCTTGTCCATCTGGATCTGGCCGTACTTGTCCTTCGAGACCTCGTAGCCCTCGTCATCGGTCCAGCGCCAATCGCAGGGATGCGCGGGATGCTGGTGCTCGTGCTCGAGGCCTAGCGCATGGCCAAACTCGTGCTTCACCACGCCTTCCCAGTTCTTCGGAAGCTCCTTGTCGAACCCTTCGAAGTTCATGGACGCATCGGTCGCGGGCAGGATGTCGGGGTCGACGCTTTCGGTGCCGACGATCGACCAGTATCCCTGCTGGTCAAAGCCGATGCGAATGTCGGCGGGATAATCACTGCCCTCGCCCGACCATTTTCGAAATTCTCCGGTGGCCGGATCGCGGCCGAAATCAAACCTGATGTTGGCGTAGTTGCTCCATTGCGCGGCGGCGTTCGCGATCTTCTCGTGCAGTTCCTTGGTGCCGCCCTTGAACGCGACCGTGACGGTTTGCCCGTCGTTCCATTTCTTGCTTTCGAGAACCACCAGATACGGATTGGCATCCGAAATTTGCGGAATCGCCTTCAGCGCACTCAGCGTTTCGATGTGCTTTTTCGCCACCTTTGCCTCGATCTTCGGCGGCAGGCTTTCCATGACCGGATAGCGAAAATCCTCGCTCCACGCGGAGCTCGGGCCGAGCGCGGCGGCGGCAAAAAGGCCCGCGCCCAGCGCGAGCTTTTTCAGATTGGCCTGTTCACGAAATTGGCGTCTCAATTTTTCCTCCCCATCTCAAAATGCCGTGACAGCAGGTTCTAGTTTTTGAAAAGCAGGAGCGGCCACCATGCCAGCAATCCGGCTACATAGAGAAAGAAAACCGTCGCGGACGGAATGCGCATCAGATCTCCCGTTGAGGCCATTGCTTTCCCATTGTTCCAGCGAATTCGAGGCATTGGCAAGCGAAGGGCACCCGGCCGGTTTCGCAGCGCAATGCTTAGGCGCGGTATCCTTACCCGCTGGCGGCATTTTTGCGGCGCGCCAGTCATTGTTTTGACGGCTATAATGGCGAAGAGTCCGAACCCGCCTTTCCGGCCGAGCCTGCGAGCGTTAAATTGCCTTCCGCCCTTCGATTGCGACCCGTTCATGCCGGCCGATAGACCGAGCGGCGACGCTCCCAAGATTTTTATCTCCTACGCGCGCAAGGACATCGCTTTCGCCGATCGCCTCGCGGCGGCCCTGAAAGCGCGCGGCTTCGATCCATTGATCGACCGCAGCGAAATCTACGTTTTCGAGGATTGGTGGAAGCGGATCGAAAACCTGATCGTGTCGGCCGACACGATTGTGTTTGTGCTCAGCCCCGACGCGGTCGCTTCCGATATTTGCGCGAAAGAAGTTAGTTTTGCCGCCTCCCTCAACAAGCGCTTTGCGCCCGTGGTCTGCCGGCGCGTGGACGACAAGATGGTCCCGCCGGCGCTTTCGAAGCTGAATTTTGCTTTCCTCGATGACGAAGCGCGTTTCGAACAAAACCTCGATCGTCTGGCGGAGGCGCTCACAACCGACATTGAGTGGGTGAGGAAGCACACCGAATTCGGTGAGCAGGCGCGGCGCTGGGCAGAAGCCGGCCGCCCGGGACCCCGTGGCCTTTTGCTGCGCTCGCCTATGCTCGAGGAAGCGGAGCGCTGGATTGCCTCGCGGCCCCACGATGCACCGGAGCCCACCGACGACACGCGCAATTTCATCGCCGAGAGCCGCAAGGCGGCGACGCGGCGGCGGAACATTCTATCCGGCAGTCTCGCGGCTGGCCTCGTGGCCGCTCTTGGCCTCGCGGGGCTCGCCTACTGGATGCTGCGCGTCTCGGAAAACCAGCGCAACGATGCGCTGGTGGCGCAATCGCGCTTTCTTGCCCGCGACTCCCGGCAGGCGACCGACGGCGGCAATGCGGTTCTCGGTGCGCTGCTCGCGCTCGAAGCGCTACCCAAGAACTTGCGTGATCCCGAGCGGCCGTTTCTCAACGAAGCGGCCTACGCGCTCGAACACGCCTACGCCAACCGCCGCGAGCGATTGATCTTGCCGGGTATCGGGCAGTTCCCTTCCGCGAGTTACTCGCCCGACGGCGCGCTGATCTTGCTCAGCGGCAATGAACATATCCGCATACTCGACGCAAACACCGGACAACAAAAATTCCGCATCGATGAAAAGAATCAGTTCGACTTGGTGCGGCTATTGCCCGGCAGCGTCCGCCTGGCAACGAGAACCTATGGCGACCCAACCGCGACGACACTCTGGAACGTCGAGACCGGCGACAAGGTCGTGAGCTGGCCGCATCACATAAGCGATGATGATCCACTGTTCTCTCCCGACGGCAAGCGCGCGCTCACGGAATCGAAAGACGATGGCATCCGCCGTTTGTGGGACACTCTCACCGGCAAGGAGATCGCAACTCTCGGCGAGGCGGCCGACGACAACGATTCAATTGGCCGAACCCTCGCCAACTGTGCGTTTTCGCCCGACGGCCGCCGCGTCGTTACCTCTTCCAAGGGCGGCGGGCTGCGGCTTTGGAATGCGGATACCGGCGCCGAATTGGTAAAGCTTTCACTGCGCGACGGTTATGCGCCGGTCTTCTCGCCCGACGACAAGCGCTTGCTCACCTATTGGAGAGATTTCAGGGGAGGAGAAGCGGAGAGCACGATCCACGTGTTCGACCCGGGCACTGGCGCGGAAACCGCGGTCCTGAAGAGCAAGGATTATGCATTCAAGCAAGTGATGTTCTCGCCGGAAGGCGCCAACATCATCAGCATTACCCGCCAGGACACCGACGACCGCGAATCCGTCATACAGTTCTGGAACGTCGAGACCGGCGAACAGATCAGCGTGATGAGGGTTCCACGCTCCGGCACCTGGGGCGTTAGCAGAATCGTCGTGTCCGCCGACTCGAGCCGGATCGCCGGTCTTGCCGACGACGGAACCCTCCGCCTCTGGGATACGGCAACCGGCGCACAGCTGACGGCGTTGCATGTCGGGAACGACGAATATCCGCAATTCGCCTTCTCGCCCGATGGCAGCCGGCTCCTGGCGGCGTTCTTAAGCGGAACAAGACTTATCGATGCCAAGACCGGCCGCGAGCTCCCAGCGCCGCAAGGCCGGATCAGCGATTTCAAAACGGCGTTCACGGCCGACAACCGCCTCTTCGTCACGATTTCAAAAGATGGCACGGCGCAGGTATGGGACCTCAAGACCGTCGCCCCCGTATTTGTCCTGAAGGGGCATGAGCAGGAGGTGCTGGCGGCGGCGTTTTCTTCCGACGGATCGCGTCTCGTAACCACGTCGGTCGATGGATCCGCCCGCATCTGGACCATCGAACCCGCAGCCGTAATCCAGGCGTTTCGCGGACATGCAGGCGCCATCCGCACGGCGGTCGTATCGCCGGACGGCAAGCGCCTTCTCTCTGCATCGGACGACAAGACCGCGCGTATCTGGAATCTCGATTCCGGTGATGCGCTACTTACGCTGCAGGGGCACGACGGCACGGTGCTGCACGCAGCCTTTTCGCGGAACGGGCGCCGCATACTTACGGCTTCTGCGGACAAGACCGCGCGCGTGTGGGACGCGGACACGGGCCGCGAAATTCTCGCGTTCCGCGGCCATGAAGACCGCGTGAACAGCGCCGAGTTTTCTCCTGACGGCAAGCGCATCGTCACCGCGTCATCCGACAAGACCGCGCGCGTGTGGGACGCAGAGGACGGCCACGAGCTCTTCTCCATCAAGCATTCGGAAGCGGTCGTTTCCGCCTCATTCTCTCCCGACGGCACACAAATACTGACTTCCGAGCTCGGCGGCGGCCAAGGCGGGGTTGCCGGCCGGCTCTGGAGCGCCGATGACGGCCGCCCGCTCAAGGAGCTCAAACTTTTCATCGACAATCCGCGGTTCGAGCCATGGTGGAACGCGCTGATGAAAAGGATGCAGCATGTATCGCTGGCAGGCGGCAATATGTTCGGCGTTACAACGTCGACAGCCGCCTTCTCTCCGAACGGCGCGCGCATCGTCACCTCGCCATTCAGAAGCCTCGTGCAACTTTGGGAGAGCGATACCGGGTTCATTTCCGGCGAGCATCTAGTGGACTTTGTGTTCTATTCAGCACTTTTTTCACCGGACGGCGCGCGCATCGTCGTCGCAGCCGACGACGGCACGGCGCGCACATTTACGCCGATGGATCACGTCGAAGGTGGAGAAGCGGTCGCGAGTTTTGGCGTGCGCCCTGGCGCGATGTACGCGGCGGCCTATACGCCCGATGGAATGCATGTGGTGACGGGCTCCGAGGACAAGGTCGCGCGCCTGTGGAGCGTGCCGCGCTGCCAGATGCTGATCGACGCCGCGCGCAACGAACTGCCGCGAAAGCTGTCCGACAACGAGCGATTGCAGTATTTCCTCGATGAACGGGCGCCTGACCGCGAAGCGCAATACTATTCTATCATCCGCCGGACGTTCGCAATCCTGCTGCCAAAAGCGGGCGATGTTTGCCGATGAGAGCCTCCTCGATCGCACCCATCGCCGCGAGGCGGCGCCGCGTGCCTTTTTTGCCGCTCCAGCGGATCGGAAGCTCCGGAAGGGGTGCCGCCTCGGTCGCGAGCGGCAGGGCCAGCTGCCAGAAGAGCTTCGCGAGTTGCGAATAGGCCATTGTCTCGAGCGCGACGACATCCGCATCCGGCGGAACAGCAAACATCTCAACGCCGACGATCGGACCGGCATCGACTTCCTCGATCATCCGGTGCGCGTTGGCGCCGAATTCAGTGACGCCCGCTTGCAGGGCGAAATGCGCCGGCCGAAAGCCGGGGAACAGCGGCGAGCCGGGATGAAAATTATAGGCGCCATAGCCGAGCCGATCGAGGACGGGCGCCGGTACGATCACGTCGGTGCAGAAGGCGACAAGCCGCGCGGCGCCGAGCAACTCCGGCGCAAGCGTTGCGAGCCCGTCCGCGGTGGCGACCGATTCCACCGCAAGCCGCGGATTGTGCGCAAGCAAAGCCTGCGGCAACGCCGTCTGCTCCGCCGGCCCGCCCAGGAGAATGACCGTGTCGAACATCGCGCCCGCGACTGAATCAGCCGCGGCATTGGCAAGCCGTTAAGGAAAGCCGCCGGCGAGTCATTCTGTCGCAGCGGCATGGCGTAGCAGGCGCTTCAGCCCTTTTGCTTGCGGAAGGCGTTTTTCTTGAGAACCTTGTCGCCGGAAAATTCGAGGAGATCGCAACCGGCCGTGACCGTGCGCTTTCCGCTCGCGTCGGTTGCCACGAAGTCCCACTCGAAGGAGCCGATATTGCCCGCGACCATAACCTTGAGGTTTTCGAACTTGCCGTCGGGAAAGCGGTCGAAGAAGGCCTGCACGCCGCGGCGGATCGCGTCCTTGCCCACATAGCTCTTGCCGAGATGGTCGGGGCCGACGGAGGCGTAATAGGCGCCATCATCAGCGAAGTAGCTCGCGACGAGATCGGCGTTGCGGCTGTTCCAGGCGGCGCCAAATTCGGCCGCGCGCTCCGGCGTCATGGATTTTCCCATCGGCTTCCTCCCCGCGGGATTTGAATGCGCCGAAACGTTAGCCGCGCGGAATAGCCTCGTCCATACGCGAGGAGCGCCCGGTCCTTTTCGCTGTTGTGGGGCCCTGCATACTTGCCCTAAAGAAGATCAACGGGCGGGGGATTATGCAATTCATTCAGAAATTCGCGGCCGGGATCGCGCTTGCGTTCCTGGTCTTCAATCTTGTTGCCTGCGGCGACGAGGCGGCGGAGCGCAAGGCGCTGATCGATTTCCTGCAAACGCGCATCATCGCCAAGCCAGGCGTTCACTTCGCCGTTCCTTCCGATGTCGAGCGCAAATCCTTCGGCGCTTACGCCGCGCATTACGACGTGATCCTGAATTTCAGGACCGATCTCGACGCGGCCGGCGCCTCGATGCGCGGGATCGCGAGCCTCCGCCAGCCGGCCTCGCTGCAGGACGTGATCGAGATGCGCGACACCATCGCCAAGGTCCGCGGCGACATGGAAAAGGCGATCACCGCCTTGCCGGCGGAGATCGCCAAGGCCGAGGCCGCGCGCGCGGCCCTCAAGCAGCCGGACGATCTCAAGTCCGTGTACGATCAGGCCTTCGCCCGCGTGATGGCGCCCGCGCACGCGTTCGCCGACGGCTGGCCGGTGATCGACGCGGCCTTCCGTGCGATTCTCGATTTCGACGATTTCGTCAAAGCCCACAAGGATGCGATCAGCTTTCGCGGCCCGCAGATGGTGGTGAGCGATCCCGCGATCCAGGCGCAACTCCAGGCCAAGTCCGCGGACGCCGCCGCCAAGGGCAAGGCGCTCGCCGAATTGCAGCAGAAGCTGAAGGTGTTGCTGTACGGGACTTAAGCCGCCGCCCGCGGGCGTTGCGGCTCCTGCGTGTGCCGTCGAGGTTTGCTGCCGCCGCGCTTCGGTCCCGATAGATCTGCGACGCCAAAGGCCACGATCGCGGCAATAGCCAGCGGCCACAGCCGTGCAATACCCACTGCGCGAAGCAGTTGGGCTGCCATCAAGAGAAAGGCGGGGTCTGTCAATCGCGCACCAAAACCAATCGCGGTCTCTTCTTCTTCCACTTTGGCGGCGCGCCGCCGCGAATACGCCAGCATGATGGCCGCCAAGCACGCGACGAACAAAAACACACCGCCCCCCACGGCACACGCTGTGATCGTGTCATAATGTTGCTGCGTCCATAAAAATGCGGCGATGACGAGAAATAGAAAGGCGGTTATCCCAGCTGCGGCGGCGATCACGCCGTAAACAGCTGTTCGGATTGCCGCGTCGATCGCCTTACCCATAACCGGCTAACCTGCGCCGCAAACTAGCGGCGCCAAGTTGCGCCGAGGATGAAACCGATTCCCAGTGCGATGGCCAATGTTGCATAAGGCCGCTCATGCACCGATTCTTCGATAGCGTCCGCAAAGGTGTCGCGGACCTCGCGCACGGCGTCGGTAGCCTCTCCTGCTTTGGCATCGATGTTTCTTTTCGCGCGCTTGTAAGCCGCGTTGCCTTTCGCGGAGAGAAGATCAATCACCTGTTGACTGAGCTTGCCCACATCATCACGCATGGCGGTTAAGTCCTCTTGTAAGCTTTCGATCGTGGCCGAAGCGCTTCGTGTAAATTTGCTGGTGGCATCGCTGGTGGCCATGGCATTTCCTCACATTCAATAGGCGGAATCTTCAGTGCATTGGGTGTTTTCGCATTGATTGGCTGCATCGATTGCTAGTGGAAAAAACCGAAAAGCCACAAAAGCAAAAGCACCGGGATTGGAATTCCGAGAAGCCACAGGATCAAAGCGCGTCCCATGTCGGGTCTCCTTTTGAAAGTCTCGTATAGAAAACACTCAGCGACGTGAAAGGTTGCAGAAAACCGAAAGACCGCTGAAACGAAGTCAGAGAAGCGGTGATCAGGCATTCCGTCTAGGAACGGCCAACCTCGCTGACCGCACAGAAGGGATTTTGTGCCTGGCACTTTGACCGGGCTTCCTCAAGATTCTTGCCCGTCTCTGTGCACCTCGAATGTGTCAGGGGGATCGGAAAGATTGGACAGGAGACATTAAACTTGTAACCCGTCAAATCTCGCCAAATGCGCTTCACCTTCTGGCCTACGGTTTCAGATCGACGGTCTTCGACCAATTGAATCCCTGGGCCGGTTCGCGCACCCGCAATAAAAGGCGAGATTGCAAAAGCGTTCACCGCGATAGTCATCGCTATCGTCGCCGTCCCGAAGAGAACCAAATAGTCGCGCATTCGACCTCTCCATCTTGGAATCGAGACTTTTGCTAAGATTAGTGATGTTTCGACTTATCCTTATCCTTCAGCGTATCCTTGATGCCGCCGATGGTGTTTTGTACCTTGCCCGCGATGTTCTCGGCCTTGCCTTCGGCCTCGGTCTTGGCATCGCCGGTGACCTTACCCACCACTTCCTTCACTTTGCCTTTGACCTGATGGCCGGAGCCCTGGATGCGGTCCTTGTCCATGAATTCCTCCTGCGATTTCGATTTTTGATCGCGAGGAAAACGGCGGCATCGCAAAAATGTTCCTCATCCCCCAATGCACGGTCGGCCACGTCAAGGACGGACAGGATTCGATTGAAACCTTCTGCACGATCGCGAGTTTTCATGTCGCGAGGGCTGGGCGAGGGCTGATCGCGGTGAGTACGATTTCCGACAAAACGCTATTGCGCTGCACCCTTGGCGGCCAAAAGCCATGGGTGCCGGGGCGATGATCCCGACCAGCGAATTGTTACGTGCCCTGCCCGTCGCGGTTTACACGACCGACGCCGAAGGGCGCGTCACGTTTTACAATGAGGCGGCCGCCGAATTGTGGGGCCAATGCCCCGAGATCGGCAAGGATCTGTGGCGCGAATCGTGGCGACTTTACCGGGCCGACGGAAGCTTATTGCCGTACGACGAATGCCCGATGGCGATCGCGCTGAAGGAAGGCCGCGCGGTACGCGGAATCGAGGCGATCCTCGAACGGCCCGACGGCGGGCGCGTTCCCTTCCTTTCCTTCCCGACGCCGCTGCGCAATGAATCTGGGGGGATGGTTGGCGCGGTCAATGTCCTAATCGATCTCAGCGCCCAAAAAAAAGGCGCCATGGACTCGGCGCGGCTCGCCGCCATTGTTTCGTCGTCGGACGACGCGATTATCTCCAAAAATCTTGCCGGAATTATCCAGACGTGGAACGCCGGCGCAGAGCGCATTTTCGGTTTTCGGGAAAGCGAAATGATCGGGCAATCGATCCTCCGCATTATTCCACCCGAACTGCAAGATGAAGAGGGAGAAATTCTCGCCAAAATACAGGCGGGCGAACGCATCGGACATTACGAGACGATACGCGTCGCCAAGGACGGCCGCCGGCTCAATATTTCGCTGACGGTATCGCCGCTCCGCGATGCCACCGGCACCGTCGTCGGTGCTTCGAAGGTGGCTCGCGACATCACCCAGCAGAAGCGCGCGCAGGAAGTGCAGACGCTTCTCCTTCAGGAACTCAGCCACCGGGTCAAGAACACGCTCGCGACGGTGCAGTCGATCGCGCACCAAACCCTGCGAAACGCCGAACACCCCTACGATTTCGCCACCGCCTTCAGCGGGCGCATTCAGGCGCTCGCCAAGGCCCACACGTTGCTCACGCAAAATACCTGGCAAGGCACCCAAATGGCGGAGCTCGTGCGCGACCAAATCACCCTTGGGAGCAGCGACGACGAACGCGTCTCCTGCTCGGGGCCGGCGTTGCTGCTCGACCCACAAACCGCGCTTCATCTCGCGCTGGTGCTACATGAACTCGCCACCAACGCGCGCAAGTATGGCTCGCTGTCCGTGCCGCAAGGCCGCCTCAGCGTCGAATGGAGCGTAGAGAGCAACGGCACCCACTGGGGGCATTTGCATTGGAAGGAGCGTGGCGGCCCGGAGGTGCTTGCGCCTTCCGAGTTCGGCTTCGGCACCACCCTCATCGAACAGAGCTTGCGGTCCGACGGCGGCACGGGATCGATCCGCTATGAAGCCGACGGTGTGAGCTGCCACATAAAATTTCCGCTGCGCGAAACCATTCGTTTGCAACACGGTCGCGATGTGCGCGGGCGCACGTCCGGCCTCGAAGTGGTCTCACCCGCGAATAGATCTTCGGCTGACAGTCTTCATGGCAAAAATATTCTCATCATCGAGGATGAGCCGCTGATCATGATGGACATCGAAGCAAGCCTGGAGCGGAGCGGCTGCCGGATCGCGGCGACCGCGAGCTCGACCGAGGAGGCGATACGCTCGATCGAAAAGAAGGAATTCGACGCCGCACTCGTCGACGCCAATCTCGGCGGCGAGCCGGTGGACGAAATCGCTATAGCACTCACGCAGCGAAACATTCCGTTCGCTTTTGTCACCGGCTACGGGCGCGAAGCGCTGCCGCCCTCATTTCGCGGCGGCATTGTTCTCGACAAGCCGTTCACGCAAGAGCAATTGCTGACAACCGTTACGCTCTTGCTCCACCGCAATGCCGAAGTGAAGGCGCTGCGGCAATAAAATTGGATCAGGTGCGATTCGGGACGGAATCGCAGGAGCGATAAAATGCGCGCTTCTCCATCCCCCGTGCACCGGTTGCAGACCCCGCCCGACGAGCCCGCCGCCGCCACCGGCAAGAATCCATTCTGGCGCGGCGCCAATGAAATCGCCATCGTCGGCCTTTTTCTCCTGGCGCTGCTTGCGACGCTGAATTATTCGCGCGGGCTTCTCCTGCCGGTGACGCTCGCGATCCTCATCGGCACCATGATGGGTCCGCTTGCCGCCCGCGCTGCCAGGCTACAAATTCCGTCGCCGCTCGCGGCGTTGCTGCTGGTGGCGGCTTTTCTCGCCGCCCTTTCCTTCGTGATCCTGGTGCTCTCGGGATTCGTCAGCGAATGGGCGGGAAAGAGCGCCGAGATCGGCACGACGCTGCAGCAGAAATTGCAGCTTCTCAATCGGCCGATCGCGGCGTTGCGCGACCTGCAAACAAGCATTTCCGGCCCGCTCGGCATCGATCTCGGCGCCTCCAAATTCGACGTGACGACGAATTTTCTCGCGCCGGTTCTATCCGTCCTCACGCCCGCGATCAGCCAGCTTCTGCTGTTCTTCGGGACGCTGTTCTTTTTCCTGAGTACCTACGAACGCTTGCGGCGCTATCTCGTGGCGCTCTTTTCCACGCGCCGCGACCGGCTGCGGGCGCTCCGCATCTTCAATGAAGTGGAAGGGCACCTATCGAGCTATATCGGCATTCTCACCGTCATCAACATCGGCATCGGCTCGCTCACCGCGATCGAAGCAGCGCTGATCGGCTTGCCCGATCCGCTGGCGCTCGGGGTGCTTGCCTTCGGGCTCAACTACATTCCGATGATCGGTCCGGGAATGATGGCGACCGTGCTGCTTCTATTCGGCCTTGTGGTTTTTCCCTCGCTCGGCTATGCGCTGCTCGCGCCCGCGATCTTCATCGCTCAAGCGACCCTCGAAGGAAATTTCGTGACGCCGAGCATTGTCGGGCGGCAGATGACAGTCAATCCGTTCGCGATTTTTCTGTCGATCGCGTTTTGGGTATGGCTGTGGGGGCCGCTCGGCGCCCTGCTGGCCATGCCCGTCTTGATCGTATTGATGATCGTGCGCGCCCACTTCTTCCGGCAAAACCGGCCGGCACTCGCGAAATAAGCCGTCAGGCGCCTTCGAGCGGCGTCGATTCGTCGGGGCTGTCGTTGCCGGATTTTGCCATTGCCGCCCGGGCCACGCAGATTTTCTCGATCGGAAGCTCGGCGACGCGCGCCTGCCGCGGGCGCCAAGCATGCACTTCGCCGCAAAGCGGACATACGGTTTCGCTTGTCACCGGCGGCAGCCGAAGAAGTCCTTCCGGCTCGATCTCGATGCCGGTGGAGATTTCTTCGCCGCTCTTCGGGCATCGAATAACGATGACACCCATCCCGATTCCCCGCAAAAGGGCCTTTTCTTTTGAGCCAGTATTTCGAGCCGAGGAAATCATCGAAAACTCCGGCCGTCTGTACGCTCGCGCACAAAATTTGGAACTTTTGCGCCCACAAAGCATTGAATCGGCGTGGCTGAGTCAGCCACGACTGAGGCCAGAGGCTGCTGGGAAGCCTCAACTAAGTCCCTGAGTCGCCCCGTCCGGGGCGAGCGTACCCGGCAAAAAGCAGCGCCGCCGCCGCTTGGGCGAAGGGCGGCTTATTGCGCCCCGAGAAAGGAGCAACGGGAAAGAGGAGGCAACGATGCGAAACGATATTACGCGCAATCGATTATTGCAGAATCTTGATCCCGCCGAACTCGCGCTCATCGAGAAGAACCTGAAAAGCGTCGAAATGCACACGGGCGACGTTCTGCATTCGCAGCGTTCGCGCATCGAAAAGGTTTACTTTCCGCTCTCCGGCATGGTCTCGAGCCTGATGATGACGGATGAAGGCGACGCCATCGAAACCGCCGCCATCGGCCGCGAGGGCGTGGTCGGCGGCTCGGCCGCGGTCATCACCGACACCGCGATCACGCAGACCGTGGTGCAGCTGGACGGGCGAGCGCTTGCCGTCCCCTCGTCCATCCTAGTCGAGGCTTGCAGCAAGAGCATGAATTTCCACGATGCGATGCGCCGCTACGAGGCCGTCCTCACGATGCAGGCCAACCAATCAAGCGCCTGCCACGCGCTGCACAGCGTCGCCGCGCGGCTCTGCCGCTGGCTCCTGCACTTTCACGATTTCGCCGAGACCGACGAGTTTTCGCTGACGCAGGAGACGATTTCGCACATGCTCGGCGTGCGGCGAAGCTCGGTCTCGGTCGCCGCGCATGAACTGCAACATGCGGGCCTGATCACATACTCGCGCGGCCGCATCCAGATCCTCGATCGCGAAGGCATGGAGGAATGCGCCTGCGAATGTTACGGCGCGGTGCGGAAATTCATGGAGGAAACGCTGCCACGCCATCACTGACGCCAATGCGCGGGCCGGAACTTTCGCTTCCGGCCCGCGTTTTTTGCGCACTATTCGAAAGAGGGGCTGCCAATGGACGTTCTCATCAGCATTCTGATCACGTTTCTGGTCATTATTCTCATCCTCTACTTCGTCAATATGCTGCCCGTTGACGGCCGCACGCAACAGATCATCCGCGTGATCGTCATTATCCTCGGCATTATTTCGATGCTGAAATATCTCGCGGTGTTCTAGCGCCGGCGCCGCCGCGGCACCCGCTTTCCTTCCTTGCGCGCCTCCGAAAGGCCGATGGCGATCGCCTGCTTGCGGCTTTTGACCGTGCCGCCGCGCCCGCCCTTGCCGCTCTTCAATGTCCCGCGCTTGAATTTATGCATCTCGCGCTTCACGTCCTTGGAAGCGGATTTCGAATATCTGCGTGCCATGGGGAATTCCTCCTGCCGGCAATGTACGCCGCTTCACGCGCGGAGCGACCCGATGGAAGAGGTCGAATTTTTGAGAAAACGCCGGCCCAATAAATTGGTTCCTGGCCGCGCTTCTCGACAGCGGAATCGATTCGGCCAAGGGCGCAGCAAGCGGCGCTCGCGTTCGCCGACCCATATGACGGGTAGCGCGCTTACCGGCTCGATGCCAACACAAAAATTCGCCCGAACGCGGAACCTCGCGAACCTCGTCACGTTGATGGCGCGAGCTACGACGAATTCAGAGTTAGCTCGGAGGCAACGGGAGGCTGGGATGAGCGATGCGACGATCGCCCAGATTTTTGGACTGGCGCTTGGCGGCCTCTACATTCTCATGCTTGCGCTCAACGCGTGGGCCTACTGATCGCACGCTGCATCGCACATAGGGGCCCGGCAAATGTCGTTAGGCACGCTTCTTCTCATCATCCTGATCATCGCGCTGCTCGGCGGCTTCAGCGGCCTTGGCGGCGGTCCGTTCTATGGAACCGGCTATTATGGCGGCGGGGGCCTCGGCCTGGTGATTATTATTCTCCTGATCCTCGTATTGATGGGCCGAATTTAAGCCGCGCTTCCGGCGTGGGAATAAAGCGGCTTGTCGCCGAGTCTATAAAAACGCATCGAACCCTCGCCCCCAAAAGGCGAGAACTTTCCTTCCATCCCGCGATTGACTAGGCTTCAGCCTCGCGACCAGGGAGAAACTCATGCGCCTCTTGGCCCTCATTGGAGCGCTTGCGATCGTCGGCGCCGTCGGCGCGGCGGTCTTTTTCTTCGGCGGATTCTTCAACGTGGCGGCAACCGAGGCGGACCCCGGTATCGTCAACTGGGCGCTAATCAAGGTGCGCGCGGCCTCGATCACGCGGCACGCGGGGGTGACGCCTTCGGTCAATCTCGACGATCCGGCGATCGTGCAGGCCGGCGCCAAGATCTACGCGACCCAAGGCTGCGTCTTCTGCCACGGCGCGCCGGGCGCGGAATGGAAAAAGTTCTCGGAAGGCCTGAACCCCGATCCGCCGGACCTTACCGAAGTGAGCAAGGCGCGCGAGCCTTCGCAGCTTTTCTTCGTGGTCAAGAACGGCATCAAAATGACCGGCATGCCGAGCTTCCAGAAGGCGGGCCTCGAGGACAAGGAAATCTGGTCGATCGTCGCCTTCGTGAAGAAGCTGCCGACCGTATCGGAGGAAGACTTCAAGAAGTGGAGCGCCGCGCAGTAGCGAATTTTCGGGTTTTCGCCCGCAAATCGATCCGCGCGCGCCCGGCAATCCGGTAAGGGCGCATTCACCCTGGCCGCAGCCGCGCATTCGCTAGCGCGCGGGCACCGCCTCGCCACTCGAGCTGTCAATCCGCCGTAAGGTGAGCGCGAGCAGTACCAACTCAACTTCGGATCAAACAGGCTCTCGAAGCAGCTGGAGTTCGTTTCATTGACGCGGACGCGATTGCCGGACCCGGCGTCAGATTGGAATTTCAGAGAGCAAAAGGGCGTAAGAAGAAGCAAAAATAAAGCCCCCGAAAATTTATCAAGTCATTCCATTTCCACATAGCGGTCAGCGCCGCGTTATACTCGAGGATAGATGCTCGGGGTTCCGCGGTTGTAAGCTTGGTGTAAGGAAATACCGCTCGCAAAACAGTAACGTCGTTAATCGCGTTTTTTGCCGCGCTCGCGGGCACTTGGCACCCTTTCGTTTCTGTCATCTGGCCGTCATTTGCCTTCGCGGCGGAATTTTCATTATTCCCAGTCGGTTTGCCGTCGAAGTTATGCCTGCACTACGCTAGACGTGGCGTGGGGCGGCGCCTGTAGAGGGCGCAAAGGGGTTGCCAGCAATGGGCCTCAGGATTTGGTTCGGGCTGAAATGCCGCGCGTGTTCCGCGATCGACGCGGACACGGTTCGCGGCGCAAGATTAGCCGTTCCTGCTGAATTCCGGCGCGTATCATGACCCTACGAATTCCGGCTACCGAGGCCGACCATAATTTCAGGAAGCCGATCGCCACCTGGCGGGTGGCGCGCGACCGCTTGAAGCGCGGCCGCGTGTTTCCGCAATCACCACAGACCTTCTCGCTCAACCGCAGCGACACGGTGCTCACCATGGGCAGTTGTTTCGCGCGCAACATCGAAGAAAATTTGGTGAAATTCGGCTGCCGCGTGCCGCCGCTCGAATTCAAGATTCCGCAATCCGAGCACAAGGGCGAACGCGACAATCACGTGCTCAGCCTGTTCACGCCGCCGGCCTTCCGCCAGACGCTGGAATGGATGGCCAGCATTTTCGTCCGCGACGGCAAGGTGAACGAGGCAGACTGCGAAAAGCTTCTGTTCCGTCTCGGCAACGGCAAGGTGGTAGACCTCAGCCTCTCCGGCTCGCTGCCGGTCACCTATGAGCGCTTTCTCGAGCGGCGCCGCGAACTCTACGAGCTCTACGCCACGGCCTTCCGCGCGGAATGCCTCTTGATGACGCCGGGGCTGGTGGAAGCCTGGTATGACCTCGAGCAGAGCTACTACACCAACTCGGCGCCGTTCTACGACGGCAAGCTCCTCGATCCCGTGCGCTACGAATTGCGCGTGCTCGATCACGATGAGTGCAAGGCCGATTTGCTGGCGGCGATCGACATCGTTCGCAAGCACAATCCGAAGGTCAAGGTATTGATCACGGTGTCGCCGGTGCCGCTCCGCACCACCTTCACCAATCAGGATGTGCTTGTCGCCAATACTTATTCGAAAAGCGTCCTGCGCGCGGCCTGCCAGGAGATCGTGAGCGAGCGGCCCTTCGTCGACTATTTCCCGAGCTTCGAGGCGGTGATGCTTTCGACCTCGGGCGTCTGGGAGCGGGATCACCGCCATATCAACGACCGGCTGATCGGCGAAATCGTCAAGCAGGTGGTGGCGAAATATTTCGGCGCCGCGAGCGAGGAGACGGAATCCGACGAGGAAACATCGCGGCTGAGTTTTTCGCGGCGTTTACGGGCTTGGCTCAAGGGAAGTTCCGGGCAGATCCTTTAGCCGGCTTCGCCCTTGCTAGGCGAGAAACTGATTTGAAGATTTCGAAGCGCTGCTATTTTGGTTGGAACAATCTTGATGCGCGCTGAAGCCGGGCACGATTCGAATGGGAAAAAATCGGAACAGTCCGCGGCGGCATTCGTTGACCTCCGTAGAAAGGAGGTACTCATGACGAAGCTGAAGATCATTCTCGCCTCCGCGCTCGTCATCGCAACCAGCGCGATGGCGTCGGCGCAAACCTACCGCCCGGTGACCCCGCCGAACGGCTATTCCCAGCAGGGGAATCCGGATGACCAGGGCGGCCCCGCTCCCGATCGCGGCGCGGGTGAAAGCGGCGGCGGTTCGTAACGCGCCGCATTTGGAGCGCGCTAAAAGCCCGCTCCTTTCCCAACAATCAGGCGGCGTGCGTGGGATTCGCGTCCCGCGTACGGCCGTCTGATTTTGCTTGTTCGATTCGCGCGACAGCCCACCGCGGCCGCGGGAATAGGCAGCGCGTGCTCATTATTTCGTCGGCGTAACTCGCCGCCGCGATTGCCGCCGCCGCGCGCGGCTCCTAAAGACTGCCGCGGGCAAGGAGGGCAGCATGCTCAGCGGCATTGGGATTCTGTTGTTGGCGTTGAGCGTCGGCGCCTGCGATTATTTCACCGGGCCGCAAGGGCCCAAGGGCGACAAAGGCGAGAAGGGCGACAAGGGCGATCCCGGCGACAAGGGAGAAGCCGGGCCGCCCGGCTCGCTGCTTCGCATCACCAAGCGCGCCGACAATCCGCTGGAGCAGCAGAGCTGCAACGACGACGAGATCATGGTCAACGCTTATTGCGGCTTCAACGGCCGCGAATCCGCGACGCCCGTGCGCATCGGCGAAAACACCGCGCGCTGCGACGGCCCGGCGGATTACATCGTGTTCATTTGCGCGAAGCGGCCGTGAGCGCAGCGGGAAAACGCCTTACCCCCTCATATTCTTTTGCCACAGAATGAGAAGCAGATATCCAACAGCCGCTGCAACGAGCAGAGACAACGGTACCGCGTGGGTTAGCAAGGCAATCGCTAACCCGCCGAATATGGCGTAGGTCAAATATTGGTTCATCCGCCACCAGCTTATACCTTTTCAATCGAGCCTGATTCTTTGTTCTTCGCTGATTTTACGTTCTTGCTAACGGGCCAAGAGGCACGCGCACCGCGACAGCTCGGATACGGATCACCCGCCCATCCATCCTTCCCCCCACCGCGCGGCCGCCGCTCTGAAAAAAAATTGGAACAATCCAGCGGACCACGAATTAAACGCGCGAGCCGCCTCGCCCCAGCCCAACCCCGCGTAACAGCAGGCGGCTCAGGTCGCCCCTGACCAATGCCCCGGCATTAGGCCCCCGCCCGAAGCCGGGGCTTTTTCACATTCCCCAACGACGACAAAACGCCGTGATGTGTGCGTTTCCGCACGCATATCGGTAATTTTGAAATTGACGAGCTGCGGCGCCTGAATAAAATTTTCTTGGCTGGAGCGCCTTGCGGGGCCGTGCCGTGCCTATCCGACCTTACCTTGGCGACTTGGTTTATGAGCCTGAACTGATACGCGCGATGAGCGAAGCTTACGAGCGCGCCTGCAAAGAATTATTCCTCAACTCCGGTCATGCGGATTCCGCGACCACCACGGTCGCTAACATCATTATTTGGAGCCAACGGCGGCGAGGCAGACCCGGAAAAACTTTACGAGGCCGCACTCAGATATTTTCAGCGGAAAACCGGTTGAGCCTCCTTGTGGTCGGACAAACGCTCGCTCAGAAAATCGGGGACCCACTTAGGTATTGGTTCGTCGGATTCCCGACCCACGATTCCGCCTTATCCCGATAGCATAAACTAATCGAGCGAGGCGACGGCCGGGGGAGTCGCCAATGGCAATTTATCGATTGCTCAAGAATAGCGTTTCATTCGAGCCTGAAACGGTTCAGGCGATGTGTTCGGCTTACGAGGATGTTTGCAAGCAACTCGAACTGTCGAATGAAACGGACGATCGCATGACTGAATTTGTCGCCCTCATGGTTATTGAGGTCGCCAAGTCCGGTGAGCGCGACGCGGGGGCGATACGAGAAAGGGTCCTCCGGCTTCTCGGAATCATCCGGTTCGATCCGCAGCGGTAGCAAGCCGCGCCATGATTCGCGCGGTCACGGTGAACGAGTAGCTTGGGCAGGAAATGCTCGCTCGGAAAATAGAGCTCGCATATTCCCCGGACTTTTCGCGTGCGCGAGAAAACGAAAAGGCCGCTCTCGGCGAGAGCGGCCTCCGCGAAAAACGAAAATCAGGCTATCAGAACGAAATTGGCCCGATTACCAGCAGCGGCGGCACCAGCAGCCGCCCGGGCGGCAAACCCAGGTGCGGCCGGGAGGGCAATTCGCGCCCCAGCCGTAGCAGGCGGCTTTTTCGATCGGCGAATAGTTATGGGTCGCCGCAAGATTGCCGCCGCTCTTCCAAGTCTGGGCGTTGGCGTTCATCGCGAACAGTCCGGCTACAAGAACAACGGCTGCAAACGACAGCAGCATCGTGAGTTTACGCATCGGCTTCTCCTCCTTAACGACGTGAGTGGTTTCCTAAAACCCCCGCGCGGAGAATTGTTCCCGCTAGCTGAACGGCAAATGAACCGTTTGTAATGTCGCAAAGCGGGAAAAATGAAGGAGGCCGCCCGGCAAGGGGCGGCCCGGTAGACAATCTCAATCAGGCAATCAGGACTTTTCGCCCGATTACCAGCAGCGGGCGCACCAGCAATTGCCATACCGGCAAACCCAGGTGCGGCCGGGCGGGCAGCGCGGGCCCCAGCCGTAGCAGGCGGCTTTTTCGACCGGCGTGAAGTTTTGGGTCGCGGCGTCGACGCCGGCCACGCCGCGCTTCCAGGTCTGTGCGTCCGCGCTCATTGCGAACAGCCCAGCGGCCAACACAACCGCCGGAAAAGACACGAACATCATCATCTTACGCATCGGCTCCTCCTTCTTCCGTAGAGGTCCTAAACCTCCGCGTGCAGAAGTATTGTTCCACGAAAATGAACCGCGAATGAAGCGGAAAAGACGATCGCGCGAAAAGAACCGCCGAAATTCGCGGCGGCGACGGCCGCGGCCGGCCACAAGCCCCGATTCCGCGCTTTTCCAAAGGGTGGAACGGGCCGCGATAACGTTGCACTGCGGAATCCGTGACTATTCCGGCGTGGCGTGCCTCGCCCACGCGGCGAATAGGCGCGGTGTCGGCCCGCGGTAACGGCTCGTTGGAATTTTGGCGCTATGAAGGGCCGCTCACCGTGAAAGCGCTGCCCATGAAGATCGACATTCTCGCTCTCCTCCGGCTCCTCGCCGTTCCGGCGCTGATCGCCGCGTATCTTGCCTGGGCGATCTGGCAGGGGCGGATCCGGATGAAAAGCTACGTCGACTACCGCGATTTCGAGCCCGGCCTCTTCTGGATGGTGGTGAGCGTCTACGCCAGCCTCGGCGTGCTGTGGATCGTCGCGGTGTTTCCGGCGCTCAGGAATTGCTTTTCGAGCTGAAGCGGCCCGCGCCAGTTTGATTGCGCCGCCGCGGCTTTTCCTGCATGAGACGGGGCATGCGAAAAACATTGCTCGCCGCCCTCGCCTTTTCTTTCATGCTCACCGCCCTGCCCGCGCGCGCCGACAAGCTGGATGCGCCGCTGTTCGAGGCGATTCTCGCGACCGCGCGGAGCTACGCCGCCGACCGCAATCTCGTCTTCTATTGCCTGCGCAAGAACGACGACATGCGGCCGTTCCTTTACGCGGCCGTGCATCTCGATATCGCCTATACCATGCAGCTCCTCCGCACGGCAGGCGCCGACGACCGCCAGCGCGCGCAGCTCATCGAGGCGGTGCTTGCCAACATCCGGCCGGTGGAGCCGAAGGCGGCCGAGGATCCGGCGCTGACCAGGCAATGCGCGGGCGCCGACGCGGAAAATGCGCTGGCCAAGCTCACCGGCGTCGGCAAGCCGCTGTTCATGCGGCCGCCGTTCGAGAAGCTGAAACCGTAGCGTGGCGCCCGCCGGGACGAAAATCGGTATGAGCGTTCTTAGCGAAAAGCCGCGTAACTTTGCAAGCTCACGGGCCGCGGGAGTAGTCTAGCGCCATAAGCATCGGGAGGAATTCATGTTCAAACACGTTCCGCATGCGCTCGCCGCCCTCTTGCTTCTCTCGGAGTTCGCCATGGCCGAAGACATCCCCGCCAAGCTCGTGCCGCCCGCGGGCACGACGCTGATCGGTAAATACGCGGCGAAGGGCGTCCAGATTTACGCCTGCGCGGCGAAGGGCGCCGGCAACGAATGGACGTTCAAGGCGCCGGAAGCCGTGCTCACCGGCGCAGACGGCAAGACGCTCAAGCACTATGCCGGCCCCACATGGGAAGCGCCCGACGGCTCCAAGATTGTCGGCAAGGCGATCGCCAACGATCCCGCGCCCCAGCCGGGCAACATTCCGTGGCTGCTTCTGTCGGTGGAATCCTCCGGCACCGGCCTGCTCGCGGGCGCGCGCTTCGTGCAGCGCGTGAACACCAAAGGCGGCGTCGGTCCCATCGGCGTCTGCGCCACCGCCGGCGTCGAGCAGCGCGTCGACTACACGGCGGATTATCTCATTTATAAGTGAGCGCGGCGATCACGCCGTGATGTTGAGGAGGTAGTTCGTCGTGCGCGCGGCGGCCGTCGCGACCTTGGCATTGGCGGCATAGGCGAAGCTCGCAAGCATCTGCTCGACCAGTTGATTGTTGAGGTCGACATTCGGCGCCGCCACAAGCCCGCTCGCATCGGCGAAGGGCGCGGTCGGATCGTAAAGCGGCGTGTAACTCGGCAGGCTCGCCGCCACCGCTTCGGTGCCGCCGCCCGCGATCTCGGTCTGATCGACGCGCAAGGGCGTGTAGACGGCGGGAAAGTCCGCGGCGTTGTTCGTGTCCGGCAGCGGGCCAAAGGAGAGCGCGTTCGCGACATTACCCGCCGCGACTTGCAGCCGGATGCCCGCGGCCGCCATGCCGGAGACCGCGATCGAGAGCGCGATGCTCATGCACGAATCGTAGGCGCGGGCGGCAAACCGTTTCTTCGAGGGATCGGTAAAATTGCGAGCTTCGGATTAGCGCTTTGCGAGCCTTCGCAACGCTCACATGCCGCCGAACTTGAAGCTCAGGCGGGCGAGGACCGTGTCGACTTTCGGATGCAGCACCTCGTTATCGGGAGGAAACGGCGTCCCGGCCGGGGTAATCGCGGCGGAAAACTTCGAGCCAAAATCGTAATGGCGGTATTCGACGCCGAAGATCCAGTTCGGCGCGATCGCCACGTCCACGCCGCCGCCGAAATAGCCGCCCGAGTGACGCTCCTCGCCGTTGACCTGATTGGCGCCGAGTAGAAAGAACGACCAGGTGAACTTCGCCGTGGCCCAGCCGCCGGTGATGTAGGGCATCCAGTTGCCCATCGCCCAGCCGGCGCGGCCGCCCACCCACCAGAGCATATCCTTCATGGTCGCGCCTTCCGTGTCCGCACTCGACGTCGGAAGCGGCAGCGGATGCAGCGAATGAGAGAAGGGATCGGTCATGCCTCCTTCGGCACCCAGGACCAGACTTCCCCATTGCCGCTGGGCGCCGATTTGAAACCCGCCCGCGCCCGTATTCGAATGCATCGAGGGCAGCGGCAGCGCGACGCCATTGGCGAAAACGGCGGATATATCTTCCCACTGATAACCGAGGTGACCGCCGGCGTAGAAGCCCGACCAGTTGAACACCGGCATCGGCGCCGGCGGCGCCGCGTGCGCGGGCGCGCCGAGGAGCGCTGCGGCAAAGAGCGCGAGCAGGATCTTTTTCACCGGACCGCCCCCAGGAATCTCAACCGGAGCGACAAAAATACCCTTGCTCGCGCGCCTGAGTCACGGGGCGAACATAATGCTCAAGCCGATTGCGGGACACCGTGGTCAAAATGCCACAGCCGGATAAGTCTTTTTCCCGGCTCGCCTTTTGCAGCTTCTACGCATCCCCTTCGCCGTAATGGACGGTGCCGCCGGTGGGCCGCAAGCCCCGCATTTCGAGCGAGCCGCTCGCCTTGCCGGACTTCACGCTGATCGTGGTTTTCCGCTTCGATTTTGCGGCCGTCTTCCTGCGCCCGCGCCTCGGCTTCGCGGATTTTTTCGTCTTTCTCGTTTTTCGTTTCATCGCGTGCGCTTTTGCTTTGCGGGCTTTGCGTCGGCGTGCCATGCGGCTCTCCCTTGGGTTTTCCGCTTGCGCGGCTCGCAACCACAAAGGATCAAGTCGGGAATTGGTTCCACGCGCGCGACACTACCGTGCCGCGCCGCGCTTACCAGCTGCCGAACCTGTAATTCACCCCGGCGCGGACAATGTCGAATTTGTTTTGGCTGGCGAAGGTCGGAATGGCCGCCGGCGCGTCGGCGAAATGATCGAAGCGCGCGAAGAGATATTCGATCTTCCACGACCAGTTGCGGCTGAGCGCGCCCTCAAGACCCCCGCCCACGGTCCAGCCGGTGGTCGTGTCCCATGGCCCGTTGATCACGCCGCTGCCGGAGAAAATGCGCGCGCGTGTGAACGCTGCGCCGCCGGTGGCATAGAGCAGATACATGCCGTTGGCGTAACCGAGGCGCGCCCGCGCGCTGCCGAACTCGTCGAATTTGGTGGTGCAGCCGCTTCCGCAGGTGACGAATTGCGTCGCCTGCATATGGGCCCAGTCGAAGTCACCCTCGACGCCGAGAACCCAGTTTCCCGCCTGCCAGTTGTAGCCGGCGGTGCCGCCGGCCATGCTGCCGCGAATGTTCATGAACACATCGGGTTCCGGCTGATCGGTGGTGCCCCACAAGCCGCCGCCGTTCGCGCCCACATAAAAGCCGGTCCAGTTGAAGAGCGCGGGCGGCGCCTTCAGCGGATAGTCGGCGGCGCGCAAAGGCGCGCTCAAAAGCGCAAAGGCAACTCCGGCGGCGAGAAGAAGCTTCTTCACGTAGCCCCCAAGGAACCCCGAATGACAACCGAGAATACTTGGTGGCCGGTGACTTCTAAAGGCCGCAATCCATTATATTGGGCGCTGTGGCGGCGGCGACACAGTCAAAAACCGCCCACATCGGGGGCGCATGAACGCGGAAAAGAAGAAGTGGCTGCGCTGGATCCTGCTCAACACGGTGGTGGCGGCAACGCTGATTTGGCAAATCGCCGCGCCGGGCGAGGCGCCGAGCCAGGCGCTCTCGATCATGGAATATTTCCTACTGGCGCTGGCGCTGTTTTCGCTTGCAGGCTCGGCGGTGATGTTCGTGAAGAGCTGATGCCGCATTGAATCCGGCCGCCCGCCTCCCAGATTCACGGACGGGAGGACGGCCATGCCAAGGAAAGCGCAGACCCTTTATTGCTCGTTTTGCGGCAAGAGCCAGCACGACGTGAAGAAGCTCATTGCCGGGCCCAAGGTGTTCATCTGCGACGAATGCGTCGAGTGCTGCATCGGGATTCTCGCCGAGGACCGCGACTGGTGCGATCTCGAAATCGAGAACATCAAGCGGCTGAAGAAGCAAGCGCGCTCGCGCGCCGCAGCGCCCGCTCCGGAGGACGCCGCGCCCGCGGCGAAGCCCCGCTGGTTCGGGAGGCTCTTCCACGCGCCGCATAGTTAACACCGGCACCGGCAAAATTACCGCTTGTTGACCATCGCGCGAAACGATCGCCCGCGCGCCGGAACCCGCGCGCGGTCGCCGCGTTGGATGCGGCGAGAGGGCTCTCTCTTCTACATCTCCTGATGATCTGGGCCCGGCCGGGCAATCGGCCGGGCTCATTTTTCGCCCTACCCCGTATACTCCTTTTGCAGTTTCGCAAGATCGATTTTCGTCATCTGCATCACCGCCTTCATGATGCGGTCGGCGCGCGCGCGATCGCCCTGCAGCATCTCGCCGATATTCGCCGGCGCCACCTGCCACGAGAGCCCATATCGGTCCTTGAGCCAGCCGCATTGCCCCTTCTGGCCGCCGGCGGAAAGCTTCTCCCAATATTCGTCGATCTCTTCTTGCGTCTCGCACGGCACCACGAAGGAAACCGACTCGTTGAACTTGAAGAGCGGCCCTCCGTTCAGCGCCAGGAACTCCTGCCCGTTGATCTCGAAGGCCACGACCATGACCGAACCCTTCGGCCCCGGGCCCGCCTCGCCGTAGCGCGAGACCTGCAGGAGCTTCGAGTTCTTGAACACCGACATGTAAAACTTCGCGGCTTCTTCCGCCTGATTGTCGAACCACAGGAACGGAGTGATTTTTTTCATGGAGCTACTCGCGGTGTACGTGTGAGCGTTGATCTGACTTAATGACAGACTAGCCCGAAAATGGTTCCGGCGATCGTGCTGAAACCGCAAATGAGAGAAAAGCTTCTTCGCCTCGCGCGATTTTTTCTGCGCGCTGCCGCCGTGCTGCTCGCGGCCTTCGGCGTCTGGCGCGCGATCGACAATTTCGCGGTCGCAGACTACGGCCGCTTCCTGATTTTTGCCGCCGCGCTATGGCTCGCGGCCGCGCTCCTCAGGCGGAGAAAACCGGTTTAATCGCGGCGCCGTGGTTGGGGGAACCGGCATCCCATGCCTGCCGGCGGCTAATTTCCGAACTTATAGGTGAGCCGCGCCAGCACCGTGCTGAACTTCGGATCGAGATGGTATTCGTTGGGGGTAAGAACGGGCGCTCCGCCGATCGTCGGCACGCCGCCATAACGCTGGTCGCCGAGATCGTAGAAATCGTATTCGAGGCCGAGGATCCAGTTCGGCTTCCACGCGTATTCAATGCCGGCGCCGGCAGTCCAACCGATGTGATCGTTATCCTGGCCGGTCGCACCCGCCGTCGTCGAATTCGTGAGGCGCGTCCGGACTTCGCCGCCGGCAAGACCAGCCTTGGCATAGACGAGCCAATTATTCGCGGCATAGCCAATGCGCGGCGTGACGCTCGCGAGCCATCTCACGTCGGCTTTGTAGGCGGCGCCAGGAGCAACGCCAAGGCCGGCCGCGAAGGCGTTGGCCGACGAGCCCTTGATGCCACTCCAGTCGAGCGAGCCTTCGAGGCCGAGCACCCACGCGCCCATCTGGTAGTTGTAGCCGGTATGCAAACCGGCAAGGCCGCCCTCGAGATTTTGCCGGAAGCTGCCGCCGACGATCGGCGCGAAGCTCCCCGTAGTATCTCCAACGAATGGCCACAGATAAAGCGTGTCGCCCCAGCCCCACCCGGCGTGAACGCCGCCATAGGAGCCTTGCCAGACGTTGGTGCTGTAGACCGGCGCCTTGACCGGCATGGCGGCGACGGAACGAGGATCGTCGAACTTGTAGGAAAGCCGCGCGGTCACCACGCTGAACCTCGGATCGAGATGGTACTCGCTTGAGACGGCTGCGGACGCGCCACCGACCCTCGGCACGCCGCCATAACGCTGGCCGCCGAGATCGTAGTAATTGTATTCGACGCCGAAGATCCAATTCCGCGCGATCGCGTATTCGATGCCGCCGCCGATGGCCAGGCCCAGATGGTCCTTGCGTTCTCCCTCGGTGATCGGCCCCAGAGGATTCGAAAGGCTGGTGCGCACCTCGCCCGCCGCGGTGCCGAAGCGGCCATAGACAAGCCAGTTGTCCCAGGCATAGCCGAGACGCGACGTGACGGTGCCGAACCATTCAAGCTTGGTGTGATAGGTGGACCCGCCAACGACCGCGCCCGGAAACTCATTGGCGGAGAAGCCTTTGATGTTGCTCCAATCGAGCGAGGCCTCCATGCCCCATATCCAGTTGCCGTAAAGCTGCGAGTTGTAGCCGACATGGCCGCCGGCGGCGGCGCCATTGAGATTCTGTTTGAAGCTGCCGCCGCCGGGGAACGGCGCGAAGACCGCGAACCCGTCGCCGTCGGTCGGCCAGGAATACGGCGTGTGGCCCCAGCCCCCGCCGCCATTCACGCCGGCATAGAAGCCGGTCCAGTTGAAGGCCGGCGCCGGAGGCGCCGCGAGCGCGGACGTGCCGGCGAGCGAAGCGGCAAAAGCGGCGAGCAGAAATCGTTTCATACCCCGGCCCGGATTCCCGAAACCCGCGCCGAACCATAAATGCGGTGGGATGCGCAGTCATGACCCGTTGCGGGTTCCATCAGCGATTTTTCGCGGGCTGAGGCATTTGCGCCACAGCGGGAAAAATGCGCGTTCATCCAATATTTTGGATGAAATTCTTGGCGCGAGCTTCGGCGGCCCTTTGTGTTGTTCGCGACAGAACCCTCACACCGGCCGGAGCGCCGCGACCGGCACGCGCAAGACGTTCTCGCGGCCGAACACGGACAGGATCACCTCCGCCCGCGCCTTGCCGCGTGCGCTCTTCAGCGTGCAGACGTGGCCCGCGAACGGTCCCTTCACCATCCGCACCGTGTCGCCGGGCGAAAGCCTGAGCACTTCCATCGTCTCGTCGAAGACGCCGATCGCTTCCAGCGCGCGCAGATCCTCGACCGCGGCCGCCGGCACCGCCACCGGGATCGAATTGTTGGTGAGCACGCCCTCGACGCCGTCGGTGTTGCGGATCTCGTACCAGGGCATGCGGTCGATATCGAAGCCGACGAAGAGATCGCGGCAACAGCGGCACCACGCGCTCGCTTTTCTTCCGCGCGTGCCGCACCCAGCGCCGCGCCCGCGGCAGGAACACGTCATAGCCCTTGGCCTTGAGCCCCTTTTCGGCGCGGAACTCGCATTTGATGTTGGTGTAGACGACGTACCATTTCTTGCCGGCCTGGAACGAGATCGGCAGCACCGGCGCCTGCGCAGGCGAGCGAAGCGACGCCGTTCCTCGAATGGCTGGGTTGGGAAATTTCGGCGCCGAGTTCATGACGCGCTCCGCTGTTCGGCATAATCGGCGGCCGCGAGCATGCCGGTCGCCTGCTCAAGCTCCACGTTTTGCGGCGCTGCAAGCTCGGATCGCGGGGCGGCGCGTTTTGACATAGAGTCCCTTGGCAAACAGAACGACTGCTCCCCGCGATCGACGCGGGGCCTTTCGGCGCGAAAATCCTGGTCAGCCGCGGCAAGAACGCGTCTTGACACGGCGAGCGATCTAGTAACCAATATGGTGACAAGTCAAGCAACCGCGTCACCATTTTGGTTGCATCGCCGCCCCGCCTGTTGATAACGAAAGCCGCCCGCCCGATGCGCAAGCGCAGGAAAGCCGTCCGCCCGCCGCTGCCGAGCGCGCTCGCCGCGGCGATGAAGGAATCCGGCATCACCATGGCGGAGCTCGCGCGCCAGTCGAAGACCTCGCGCCAGCAGGTGCAGCGGCTGGTCAAGGGCGGCCGCAAGCTGTCGAAGGAATGGGCCGAGCGCTTCGCGCCGCATCTCGGCACCACGGCGGCGCAGCTGATGTTCGGACCGCGCACCGGCTTCGCGGTGGGTTATGTCGGCGCCGGCGAGTTCATCCCCATCGACGATCACGCCATCGGCGCCGGCCTCGAGGAGGTCGAGATCCCCGCCGGCGTGCCCGACGACGCGGTGCTCCTGATCGTCCGCGGCGACTCCATGGCACCGCGCTATTTCGACAACGAATATCTCTTCTACCGCCGCGACAACCGGCCGCCTGCGGAGCTGATCGGCCGCGAATGCGTGATCAAGCTCACCGACGGCCGCATGTATGTAAAAGAACTCCGCCGCGGCGAGGCCGGGCTGTTCACGCTGTTCGGCTGGAACTCGCCGTTGATCGAAAACGTCACGGTGGAATGGGCGGCCCCCGTCTTGGCGCGGCTCAACCGCAACGCGCGCTGAACGGCTTCAACCCCGGCACTGGAGACTGTTTTTGAGCAACACCGCGATCAAGCCCGACTACCTCGAAGCCGGAAGCAAGGGCCCGGCGGTGATCCTCGTGCATTCGAGCGTCGCGGGCGCGCGCCAGTGGCGGCGGCTGATGGACGATCTGAAGGACCGCTTTCGCGTCCGCGCGGTGAATCTTTTCGGCTACGGCAAGACGCCGCCCTGGCCGAATGAAACGGCGCAGACACTCGACGATCAGGCGCGCCTCGTCGAAGCCGCGATTCCGGCCGACGCGGAAAAGGTCTATCTCGTCGGGCATTCGTTCGGCGGCTCGGTCGCCATGATGACGGCGGCGCGGCTCGCGACCCGCGCCGCCAGGCTCGTCCTGCTCGAAACCAATCCGTTTTATCTACTGGCGCAGGCGGGCAAGGGCGCCGCTTTCGCCGAGGCCGCGGCGTTGCGGGACTGCATCAAGGAATGCGGCGCGCGCGGCGAATGGACAACAGCCGCCGAACGCTTCGCCGACTATTGGGGCGGCGCGGGAACGTGGCGTGACACGCCGGCGGAACGCCGCGCCGCCTTCGCCGAGGCGCTGAAACCCAATTTTTTCGAGTGGGACGCGGTGATGAATGAAACCACGTCGGCGGAGGAATGGGCCACGCTCCTCCCCGCCGCGACGTTGCTGGTATGCGATCCCGGCACCGTGCTCCCGATCCGTGAGATCGACGCCATCCTGCGTCAAGCCTCGCCCGGCTGGGCCCACAGGGAAGTGCCCGGTGCCGGTCACATGGCACCGCTCACGCGCCCGGATCTGATCAACCCGGTCGTCGCCGCCTATCTCGACGCTTGAAGACCGCCCGCGGATTATTGCGGCTGCGGATTTGGATTGTTGTCGCCCGCATCCAGCGGGGGCGCCTTGGCCGCGGCTTCGGCCTCGGCGCGCTCGGCGGCCACCTGCTTCAGGCATTGGTCGAAGGCGTAGTCGTAGTCCTTCGACAGGCCGCGCGCGCGGCAATTGTTTTCGTCTTGCGCGTAGAGGCTCGATGGCGCCGACGGCGCGGGGAGCGACGGCAGCTTGATGGTGTAGCGATCGAGGACATCGCCGCAGCCGCAGGCGAAGAAGCCGATCGAAATGGCAAGCACGCGAACGACACCGTTACGCATCGCGCTTCTCCACGACTCCCACGCCGAGCATGAAATAAAGCGCCGCCCCGCGCAATTGTACGGGAGGCTCACGCGTGTGGCGTTGCGCCACAGGCGCCCGTCAGGACTCACGTCACAATTCCGGTTACGGGTTTGTTGAAAAGTCACCGTTTCGGTGACATCCTCTCGCAATGCTTCAAGCGAGCGGCACCGCCATGCCCAACCGTTTTCAATGCGAGCTTGCGCGGCAAAAGGGCGTGATCGCCGGCCGCCGCTGGTCGTGTCAATCGAGCGAGCGCCGCCGCCTGCCGGTGGAGCTCCGTCCGCTTGCCGCAACGGCCGCCGCAGGCGGCCAAGGGGCAAGAGGATCCGCCGCGGGCGGCTTTGCCCGCAACGACATTCTGACCTCGCGCGCGCAGCGCGCCTTTGCGGTTCTCGATTCCGCCGGCGCCTGGCGGCGGCTTGCCGCCGAATATGCGGCGGCCGGCGATCGCGACCGCGCCGCCGCCTGCAAGCGCGCGGCGCATGAACATTTGTTTCGGGCGACAAGGGCGCGGATCGAGGCGGAGGTGGCTTCCCCCTCTGTGCGGAATCGGGCATTGCACGTCGCTTTTATGCCGCGGGATAGCCTATCGAAGTTCGCGCCGCTGCCCTAGGCTTTGCCCGTGGGGGAAAAGCCAATGCCAATCCGGCCCTTTCTCGGAAACAGGGTTTTTGAGCCTGAACTCGTCAAGGCCATGAGCCAGGCATTCGAGATCGCCTGCGACGCGCTCTCCCTGAAGCGCGGTCAGGACGACCCGCTGACGCGATGGATTGCCCAGACCGTCATAGCCGCCGCCGAAGAAGGCCACACCGATATCGGGGCGCTGGTCGATATTACGCTGAAGAAGGTACGGAAAGAGGCGCCGGAAGATTAAGGGCTCAACCCCCTACCGTCGCACCGGCTGCGCCGCGCTCGAGAGCTGCCCCGCGTCCACCGGCGCGTTGGGATCGCGCGCCCGATGGCGGTTCAGATCCGCGAGCTTCTCGATCAGGTCCTTCGGCAGGCTCGCATTCGGGTTCGGCGTATCGAGCCCGATGAACTTCGCCACATCCATGCCGAACGAATTGCAGTTGTAGGTGGTACCGTGCCAGGTCGTGTGGTCGGCCTGCAACTGCTTGATGAACGGAACCAGCCGGTTGTACTCGGCCTCCGTCAGCGCTACGCAGTAATGCGCGGTCATGAACTGCTCGTCGAGGTCGCCGTCGCTCGGGCCCGTCTCCGCCGCCACCGGGATCCATAGCCCCATCGAATAATTCGTGCTGTCGCCCTTCGGGTGCAGGCCGGCGATCTTGTAGCTCGCGAAGCGCTCGCCGTCGCCGAGCTTGCCGAAGAGCACGAAGGTGTGGCCGAAGCTCACCGCCGTGCGCGAGCGGAACTCGACGAAATAGGGCTTGCCCGGCGTGCGCGCGTCGCGGCAGCCCTTCGAGCTCACCGGAATCTTGATGTATTTCGTCTCCGCCTGCTCCGAATAGGGGTTGAGCATGCGCCCGTTGGGCGCGACCGGCGGATTGATGCCGGCGGTGACGTGCGTGGTCGGCAGCGCCGTCGCCTCGGACCTTGACGTCGGCACCGGAACGGGCGCCGAGGCCTGCGTCACCGGCGCTGTCGTGGGCGCCACGGGCGGCGTGGGCGCCGCGGTTTTGGTGCCGGGCCGCGCACGTGGCGTCGGCGCGGTCGCGGGCAAGGTGGCCGTCGGCGTGACGGTGGCGGGCGCGGTCACGGGCGCCGTTACCGGTGCGGTCGGCGCGGTGGCGACCGGCGTGGTCGGCGGCGGCCCGAAAGCCGGCGGTGGCGCGAAGGTTGGCGGCGCGGTGATGATCGGCTGCGGGCTCTGGGCGCGGGCCGAGGTCGTGCCGCCGGCAAGCGCGAGCACGCTCACCCCGAGGAGCAGCAGGGATGTCCCCCACCGGCTATTCTGCACCGCGTATCCCACGCTTAGCTTCCTAGCCATGAATCGACTCACCGCCAAGATACAAAAGCATCGCACCTCGCCGAATTGCTTCGCCGAGGCGCGAAATAGCGTCCGGTACTGAAACTGAAATCAACAAAAAAGCCGGCATTACGCCGGCCTTTCTGTGACTAGTCGCGTCAGCCCTTGGCGACGACAGGCGCCTTACCAATCGGCGCTTTGCCGGCACAGCCAGCGGCGCCCAACAGGGCGAGGATGGCGGTGGTAGCGATCAGAAACTTCTTCATTGGAAGGCCCCCTAATTGTCGACACAGAAAGGATAGGTACGCAACGCTCACCGCTATGATTACGCGAAATCGCATGAATTAACCATTGAAATAGCGGCTTCCAAACACTTTCTCGCCGACTGTGACCTCAAAGTCACACCTACCAAGGGGTAGGTCGACTGTAAGTTACTGTAATCATTCACGAATTATGATTAAGGCGGAAGCACTCAGCGCGGCAGCGGCGCGAATTCCAGCGACGTATTGGCGGCACCTGTGGATGGCCCCATGGGCACCCGCTGAACGACCACTGGGTGCGCTGCAACAACAGGCGATTCAACGGGTACCGAGGCGACGGGCGCGACCGGCGCGGGCGAATCGAGCTTGGCGGTGGCCGCCGTTGCCGGCGCCGGGTGCAACGGCAGCTCATGCGCGTCGAAGGCGGGCTTGCCGGCGGTGGGAATCGAAGGCGCGCTCGCGGGAATCACCGTCTGCACCGGCGCCCCGCCGCGCTTCGCCGCCGCCACGACCTTCGAGAGCACCAGGGAATGCAGCCGCGGCGTCTTGTCGATGCTGATGTGGCCGATGCTCTCGTCCTTGCTCACGTCGACGTTGGAGAGTTCGCCGTGGAAGCCGTTGCCGCGGCGCATATAGGCGTAGTCGCGCTGGGTGATGTTCATCAACACCGCGATGTTGCCGCTGGCGTTGAACGAGCGCGTGCCGTCGAAGGGAACGCAGAGCGCCACCGGCACGCCGTGCTCGCCGAGATATTGCGCCATGATCATCACGGCGTCGGCGCCGAGCGAATGGCCGATGAGAATCACCGCGCCGTGATTGCCGGCCTTGTATTTGGAGATGATTTCGTCGGCGACCTCGCGCCATTCGGAGTGGTTGTAGACGGTGGCGCCGACCCCCTGCGCCTGAATCTTGGCGGCAAGGTCGTCCATGCCGAGCGAGAAAATGTTCATGAGGCCGCGGAAGACATAGGCGTGCGCCGGGCCGTTGCCGACCGGCTTCTCCGACTTCTCTCCGGTCGAAGCCGAGCGCGCGGGCGGCAGCGGCGGCGAGGCGATGACCGGGGTGGTGGGGAGCGTAATCGGCTTTTCAGGCGGCAGCGGCACGGGCGGCGTTTGCGCGCGCGCGGCGAAGGCGCCCAGGCAAAGGAGGAGGGCAAGCCCCAAGGCGTTGCTTTTACGCGATAGTTTCATCGGCCGCCGCCAATACCCGTGCGAGAATGGACCTCAAAAATGACCGCTGATCCCCTGATCCCCGGCCGTTCTACCCGATCTTAGCCTTGGTTTAGATGACCCGAAGCGATTTTTCACAGTCTGTGGCTTTCCTACAACAAGCCGGGCTATCGTACGTCCGGTTCCAGCCATAACCCCTACTCCGCCCTGCTCATTCAATGACCGCGAAAATCCACGGCATGACCGCGGCGGAGCTTTCCGCCGCTTTTAAGGCAAAGAAGCTCTCGCCGGTCGCGGCGGCGGAAGCATTTCTGAAACGCATCGAAACGCTCGACGAGAAGCTCAATTGCTTCTGCCTCGTCGACCGTGACGCGGCGCTCACCGCCGCCAAGGCGTCGGAAGCGCGCTGGAAAAAGGGGGCGGCGCTCTCCCCCCTCGATGGCGTGCCGGTCGCGATCAAGGACATTCTCGTCACCAAGGGCTGGCCGACGCTGCGCGGCTCGCGCACCGTCGACCCCAAGGGCCCCTGGGACGAGGACGCGCCCACGGTGGCGCGGCTGAAAGAGGCGGGCGCGGTTCTCGTCGGCAAGACCACGACGCCGGAATTCGGCTGGAAGGCGGTGACCGACAGCCCGCTGACCGGAATCACGCGCAATCCGTGGAACACGGAGAAGACGCCGGGCGGTTCATCCGGCGGCTCGTCAGCGGCGATCGCCGGCCGCCTGGTGCCGATCGCGCTCGGCACCGATGGCGGCGGCTCGATCCGCATTCCCTGCGCGCTCACCGGGCTTCCGGGCCTCAAGCCCAGCTTCGGCCGCGTCGCCGCCTATCCGCTCTCGCCTTTCGGCACCGTCGCCCATGTCGGGCCCATGAGCCGCACGGTCACCGATCTCGCGCTGATGATGAACGTGCTCGCCAAGCCCGACGCACGCGACTGGCACAATCTTCCCTACGACGCGAAAGATTATATGCGTGACCTCGAAGCCGGCATCCGCGGCAAGCGCATTGCCTTCAGCCTCACGCTCGGCGGCCGGCCGAAGATTCTCCTCGAGGTCGAAGGGCTCGTGCGCGCCGCGATCAAACGGCTCGAGGATCTCGGCGCCCATGTCGAGGCCGTCGACCCGCCGATGGCCGACGCGCAGGAGATTTTCCACGCGATGTGGTGGTCGGGCGCGGGCTATCTGCTCGGCGCGCTGCCGGAGGAAAAGAAAGCCCTCCTCGATCCGCTTCTGCGCAAGATGGCGGACGAAGGCGCGAAAATTCCGCTCCGCGCTTATTTCGAAGCGAACACGAAACGCGGCGCGCTCGGAAGCCGCATGCGCGTGTGGATGGAACGCTTCGATTTCATCGCCACGCCCTCGGTCGCGACCGTCGCCTTCGATGTCGGCCGCCTGATGCCCACGGACGAAGCGACCGGCAATGCCTGGCTCGACTGGACGCCGTTCAGCTTTCCCTTCAACCTCACGCAACAGCCGGCCGCGAGCGTGCCCTGCGGTTTCACCAAGGACGGCCTGCCGGTGGGATTGCAGCTCGTCGGCAAGATGTATGACGACGCCGGCGTGCTGGCCGCGGCGCGCGCCTACGAAGCGGCGCATCCCCTGTTCGACAAGGCGCCGCCGGGATTCGAATAGCGCCCGCCGCCCTTACATCCTCTTTACGCAGAGACCCGCGATTCGGCGTCGAATTTTTATGCGGCGCGCTCCACTTTGCCTGCATGACCGCAGCGCGGGCAACGAAGCGCGAAGTTCATTGGGTCGAGAAGGCGCTCCTCGGCGTCATTCTCACGGCGGTGATTTTCTGCGCGCTGCTGCTTGCCTGGCCGGTGTGGATCGCGATGACCGAGATCGCAACCAAGCCCTTGAGCCCGCGCACGTGCATGGCGATCTCGGACGACGACGCGCGGCTCGATTGCTACGACCGCCAGACCGGCCGGCCGCCCATGCCGCCGAGGAAAGGCCCCTACCCGCCCGACTGGCTGCGCGGCTAGCAGGCCTTACTTGTAATAGCCGCAGCCGACGCCCTCGACGCCGACCTTGTAGATGAACGCCTGCTTGTCGGAGAAATTGTCCTCGTCCGGCTTCGGCGCGCGGTAGTCGACGGTAACGATGCGGCCTTCTTTTTCCGCCGCGAGCGCGGCGTCGAAAATTTTCTGGCCGTAGGCTTCGCCGTCCGGCCCCTTCAGCGTGCGGATATCCGTTCCAAGCAGCGCGGGATTGATGTGCGCGGAAATTTCGCCGGTATCGGTGCGGAAGGCGAAGACGTAAAGGTCGCGGTCCTTGAAGCCGCCCATCGGATCGCTGAATTTGAGGAGCGCATCATCTTCGTTCGCCTTCAGCGCGGCGACCGCCTTTTCGAGCATCGCCTGCGCTTCCGGCGCCGTGCCAAAGCCCGAAGCGAACGCGCTACCGGCGAGCATAAACGCGAGGCCCGCGAGCGATGCGACGATGATGTTGCGAAACACGGCGGCTTCAGCGGCCATTGAAGCGATAGTTCAGGCCGACGAGCACCGTATCCACGCTCTGGTCTTTGAACTTGAAGGGACCGAGGCCGGCGCCGGGGAATGAACCGGTTTTGCTATCGAGACCGAGGTGATCGTATTCGAGCTTCACCGACCATTGCGGCGCGTAGGACCATTCGATGCCGGCGCCCGCGACCCAGCCGCTCGACGTGCCCTGGATGGAGCTGATGAGAGGAATAGCGGTGAGATTAATGGTGTAGCGCTCGTCGATCCAGGCAACGCCGCCCTTCGCATAGAGAAGCACACGGTCCCAAGCATAGCCCACGCGGCCGATCACGGTGCCGAACCAGCGCACTTTGTCGCTCTCAGGGATGCCTGCGGCAAGCGGATCGTTTTGCGTGCCGGTGAGGCTTGCGCCATCCAGCATGCCTTCGATGCCAAACACCCAGTTGCCGGTCTGATAGTCGCAACCGACCTGGCCGCCACCGGCAAAGCCGTCAGCGCGCGGCCGCGCTTCATTGGCCGCAGGCAGAGCGACCCATTGCGAATGGCTCCAGCCGCCACCGGCGTTCATGCCGAAATAGCAGCCGGTCCAGCTGAAGGGCGCGATCGGCGGCGCCTTGAACGGGCCATGGCTCGGCATGTCGGTGGCAAAGGCGGAGGCGCCGCTGAACGCGACAGCCACCACGCCTGCAAACAGGAGTTTTTTCATAACGCCCTACGCCCGATCGACTGAGCAGACCATATCGCCGCCCGCAGCCGGGGGCTATGACATTTCCGCCACGGTAGCGGATTTTCGCTGCCAATACCCAATGGCGATTATCTGGTTCCGGACAACCGCCTACCTAATTACTCTACTCGAAATCCAAGCGATGGCAGCGGCTTAGCTTAGGTTTGCCGACTCAAAATCTCACGAATTTTGGCCGCGAGGCTCGCCTGCGTCAGCGGCTTCTGGATCAGCGCGACGCCGGCGTCGAGCCGCCCCTGATGCACGATGGCGTTCCGGGAATAGCCGGTCATGAACAGCACCTTGAGCCTTGGATGGCGGGCGGTCGCTTCCTCGGCGAGCGTGCGGCCGTTAACGCCGGGAAGCACCACGTCGGTGAGCAACAAATCGATCTCCTCGCCGTGGCGCCTGAAGATATCGAGCGCGCGCGCGGCGTCGCGGGCGTCGAACACGCGGTAATTCGCCTCGCGCAAGATATCCGCCACATAGCCGCGCACGTCATCGTCGTCCTCGACGACGAGGATCGTCTCGCCGCTGCCGCCCGCGGCCGCGGCCGGTTCGAACTCGCCCTCCTCGCGCGCGGGCGCGAGGAAACGCGGCAGATACAGCTTCACCGTCGTGCCCTCGCCCGGCTCACTGTAGATCTTCACGTGCCCGCCCGATTGCTTGACGAAGCCATAAACCTGCGAGAGCCCGAGCCCCGTGCCCTGCCCCGCACCCTTGGTGGTGAAGAACGGCTCGAACGCCCTCGCGACGGTCTCCGGCCCCATGCCGCTGCCGGTGTCGGAGACCGCGATCAGCACATATTGCCCGGCTTCGACCCCGGAACCCTGGCGCGCGTAATTGTCGTCGAGAAAGGCGTTGCTGGTCTCGACGGTGAGCTTGCCCCCCTTGGGCATGGCGTCGCGCGCATTGAGCGCGAGGTTGAGGATCGTGGCCTCCAGCTGCACCGGGTCCGCCTCGACCTGCCACAGGCCGCCGGCATTGACGATCTCGAGCTCGACCGCCTCGCCCAGCGACTGGCGGATGAGATCCTCCATGCCTTGCACGAGCTTGCCGGCGTTGAGCGGCTTCGGATCGAGCGGCTGCCGGCGCGAGAAGGCGAGGAGCCGCGACGTAAGCGAAGCCGCGCGCCGCGCGCCTTGCATCGCATTCTTGACCACGGTTTCGAGTTTCGTCTGCGCTTTTTCGCCGCCTGCCTTCAATTGCCGCTCGGCGATGTCGAGATTGCCGATGATGATGGTCAGGAGATTGTTGAAATCGTGCGCGACCCCGCCGGTGAGCTGGCCGATGGCTTCCATTTTCTGCGCGTGCAGGAGCGCCTCTTCGGCCTCCGCTCTGAGCTTCGATTCGCGCTCGAGGCCTTGCGAGCGCTGCAAGGCAAGCAGCGTCAGGCTAAAGAGGAGGATCGTCGCGGGAACGCCGAAGATGAGATGCGCCGCCATGCCCGAGAGCCATTCGGCGCGCACGGTCGAAGTGTCGATGCCGGCAAGGAGATAGACCGGATAGCCGACAAGCTTGCGGTAGCCGATGCGGCGCGGAATGCCATCGAGCTGCGAGACCACGGTGTATTTCCCCGCCTGCGGCTCGGTCATGATCGCCTTCCTGAGCTTCGCCTGCGCGCCGAGCCGGTCGGGAATGTCGGACGTCAACGGATAGCGCGCGAGGAAAAAGCCGTCCTCGCGCACCAAGGCGTAGTAGTTGGTGCCGTTCGAGCTCAGCCGCGCGTAGAAGTTCTGGAAGTCCTGCGGCGATACCGAGGTTTCGATCACGCCGGCGAATTCGCCGTTCGCGCTCTGGCGCCGGCGCGAGAGGCTGAAAAAGGGCGGGCCGTTGCCGAGCCGCGGCATCACCACCTCGCCGACGTAGCTGCCGACATCGCCGCCAAGATGCGCCTTGAAGTAATCGCGGTCGGCAAGGTTCAGCCCCGCGGGCAGCGGATAGTCGTAGCTCGTAACCAGCGCCTCGCCGCCCTTGCCGATCACCCAGATCGTTTCCACCACTTCGAGGGCCTCTTCGAGCTTCTTCAGGCGGGCATGCAGGTTCTCTTCGTTGCGCTTGATCTCGGCGTCGCTCTGCCCGCGCAGCATGTCCTCGACCGCGACGGCGGTGAACTCAACCGACTGGAACACCTTCAGCGCATGCTCGTGCAGCACTTCGAGCGCGCGGTCGATGCGCTCGTCGGCGGCCTTGAAGGTGCTGCGATAGGAGAGCGAGGAGGCGTAGGCGAAGAGCGCCAGCGGCAACAGGAGCGACGCCGCCAGCAGCACTTTCAGCAACCGGATCGCGGCATCTTGCCTGGGCTGCATCCGCCTCACCCCGCGCGAGGCAAGCTACACCGCCGCGCTTCTTCGCACCAAATCGCATGCGCGCGGCTGAGAGAGCGAGGCGAGTTTGGCTCTTTTCGGGCGCCTTCGTGCTCTAGGGAACTTTAACGGCGCCGGTAAAATTGATTCCGCACGCAATCGCGATCAGTTCCGCGCCACCGGTTATTCCGGCGCGCCCCTCCCCAAAATTTGTCTCCACACGGCTGTTATTTCAGCCGCTTGAGTTCCGCGACCGCACCCTGATACTCGATGTAATCCTTCGGGCACTTATCCACCGCCGCCTGCAACGGGGTCTTCGCGTCGCCGCCTTTCAGCGCGTTCCACTCGCCGGTGTAGAAATCCGCCTCGCATTTCTCGGTGTCCTTTTGTGCGGCACCGCGCATTTCGGCATTGCTGCGGCCGCCGAGATAGAAGTCGATCACCGGATACGGCCAGTCCTTGGCCTTCAGCCGCGCGGCATTGGCGGAAAGCTCGGGCGCGCCGTCCTGGCCGCTGCGGCCACGGGCGAGGAAGCGCCACAGCATCCCATAGGCGTCGTCGGCAAGATCGTTCGCGCGCAGCAAATCCTCCGCCGCCCCCGTGAAATTGCCCATGTCGAAATAGGCGTAGCCGCGGTTGCGGTAGAAGCTGTCGTTTTTCGGCGAAAGATTGATGGCCTCGCCGAAATCGGCGATGGCGCGGTCATAATCGCCCTTGCCCTTCCAGGCATTGCCACGGTTGCGGTAGGCGTAGGCGAATTTGGGATCGAGGCGGATCGCGTCGGTGTAGTCGGCGATCGCCTGGTCGAAATCGCCCTTCTTGAAGTAGGCGAAGCCGCGATAATTGTAAGCCGAGGCGAATTTCGGATTGAGCCGGATCGCATCGTTGTAGTCGGCGATCGCCTTGTCGTATTCGCCGCGGTCGAACCAGGCGTAGCCGCGGTTGTTATAGGCGTTGGCGTAATTCGGATCGATGCGGATCGCCTCGTTGTAGTCGGCGATCGCGCGAACCGGGTCGCCCTTCTCCTTATAAGCGAGGCCGCGATTGTTGTAGGCCCTCGCATATTTCGGATCGAGGCGGATCGCTTCGGTGTAATCGGCGATGGCGTGGTCGTCGTCGTCCTTCTCGTAATAGGCGAGGCCGCGGTTGTTGAAGACGTCGGCGTGTCTGGGATCGAGCCGGATCGACTCGGTATAGTCGGCGATCGCCTTGTCGTATTCGCCCTTCTGGTACCAGCTATAGCCGCGATTGTGATAGGCGAGCGCGTAGTCGGGCTTCAGCTCCAGCGCCTTGTTGAAATCGGCGATCGCGCGGTCATTGTCGCCCTTGTCGCGCCAGCAGCGGCCGCGATTCATGTAGGCGATGGCGAATTTCGGATCGAGGCGGATCGCCTCGTTGAAATCGTCCATGGCGCGATCGGGATCGCCCTTGTCGTCGTAGCTGAGGCCGCGGTTGTTGTGGGCATTGACGTCGTTCGGATCGAGGCGGAGCGCTTCTTCGCAGTCCTCGATCGAGCGGTCATATTCGCCCTTGTCGTGCCAGGCGAGGCAGCGGTTGCTGTAGGCCCAGGCGAGATTCTTGCCGCTCCACTTGCCGGACTTGATCGCGGCGGTGCAAGCGGCGATCTGCTCGTCGGGCGAATAGTTCTTCGCCTCGTTCACGCATTTATCCGTTTGCTGTGCGGCGGCGGGCGGCGCCGGCAGGATTGCGGCCGCGACAATGGCGGCGCCCGCGAGCGCGAACCAATTTTTTTGCACCATCTCCTCCCTTACTTCGGTCCGTTTGTTCGTTTTATTCCGGCCCGGCGCCTCTTCATAATTAATTTTGCAGCGAAAACGGCCTCGAAGTCGCTGCGACAAACGGACCCCGGCCCGCGCGGCCCCCGCGTCCATGCCACATTTCGGCGGCGCGGCAGGCGCTAGAGCCGGATCCGCAACAGATGCGCGATCTCGCCGACGATGCCCCGGCGGAACAGGAGCACGCAGAGCACAAAGATCACGCCCTGGATCACCGATACCCACTGGCCGAAGCCGGCGAGGTAATTCTGCATCGCATTGATGACAAAGGCGCCGACGATCGGCCCGAACACGGTGCCGAGCCCGCCCACGAGCGTCATCAGCACCACCTCGCCCGACATCGACCAGTGCACGTCGGTGAGCGAGGCGAGCTGAAAGACGATCGCCTTGGTCGCCCCCGCGACGCCCGCGAGCGTCGCCGACAGCACGAAGGCGACGAGTTTGTAACGCTCGGTCTTGTAGCCGAGCGAGATCGCGCGGTTCTCGTTCTCGCGGATCGCCTTCAGCACTTCGCCGAAGGGCGAGTGGATGATGCGGTAGATCAGGAGGAAACAGGCGATGAAAATCACCACGACGAACGTGTACATCGCCGTCGTGTTGGAAAGGTCGATGACGCCGAAGAGATAGCCGCGGGGCACGCCCTGGATGCCGTCCTCGCCGCCGGTGAACGGCGCCTGCAGCGCGAAGAAATACATCATCTGCGCGAGCGCGAGCGTGATCATCGAGAAGTAGATGCCCTGGCGGCGGATCGCGAGCTGGCCCGCGACGAGGCCGAGGACGGCGGCGGCGGTGGTGCCGGTCAGGATCGCAAGCTCGGGGGTCAGATGCCACGCCTTCGCCGCGTACGCGCTCACGTAAGACGCCCAGCCGAAAAAGAGCGCGTGGCCGAACGACAGAAGCCCGACGTAGCCGATGAGGAGATTGAAGGCGAGCGCGAAGAGCGCGAAGCAAATCGCCTTCATCAGAAACACGGGATAGATAAACGCCGGCGCGATCGCGAGAAAGGCGACCATGAGCGCGAACGCGATCGTCTCGCTCCAGTTCGAGGCCTGGGCGACGGGCGCGCCGATGGGTTCTGCGACCGCCATCACGCCGTCCTTCCGAACAGGCCCGCGGGCCGGATCAGCAGCACGATCGCCATGATAACGAAGATCACCGTGTTCGAAGCTTCCGGAAAAAACACTTTGGTCAGGCCCTCGATCACGCCGAGCGCGAAGCCGGTGACGATCGCGCCCATGATCGAGCCCATGCCGCCGATCACCACCACTGCGAACACGACGATGATGAGGTCAGAGCCCATCTGCGGGCTGACGTTGTAGATCGGCGCCGCCATCACGCCGGCAAGCGCCGCGAGGCCGGCGCCGAAACCATAGGTGAGCGTGATCATGCGCGGCACGTTGATGCCGAAGGCGCGCACGAGCGTCGGGTTCTCCGTCGCCGCGCGGAGGTAAGCGCCGAGCCGCGTTTTCTCGATCACGAACCAGGTGGAAAGGCAAACGACGAGCGAAAAGAAGATCACCCAGGCGCGGTAGTTCGGCAGGAACATGAATCCGAGATTGTGGCCGCCCGTGAGCGATTCCGGAAGTTGATACGGCAAGCCCGAGGAGCCGTAATAGTTGCGGAACACGCCTTCGAGGATGAGCGCGATGCCGAAGGTCAAGAGCAAGCCGTAAAGGTGATCGAGCTTGTAGAGCCATTGCAGCATCGTGCGCTCCATCACGATGCCGAAGAGCCCGACGATGATCGGCGCAATCACGAGCGCCGGCCAGTAGCCGAGGCCGGTGAGCTGCAGGAGCAAAAACGCGCAGAAGGCGCCGAGCATGTATTGAGCGCCATGCGTGAAGTTGATGATGTTGAGCATGCCGAAGATGACGGCGAGCCCGAGGCTCAATAGCGCGTAGAACGAGCCGTTGATCAGCCCGATCAAGAGCTGCCCGAACAGCGCCTGTGACGGAATGCCGAAAATCTCGAACATGCGGGATCGCTCCGCACTTCGAGGGGCGGGTTTGATCCCGCCCCTCGCCGTGCATGGTCAATCGTTCAGCCGCTCACCAGCGGGCAGCCGCCGTCCTTGAGCGGACGGAAGGCATCAGCCGCCGGGATGGTGGCGCGCAGCTTGTAGAAGTCGCCGGGATATTTCGACTCGGCCGGCGACTTCACTTCGAAGAGATACGCATCGTGCAGCGTGCGGCCGTCAACGCGGACGGAGCCCTTGCCGAACAACGGATCGTCGGTCGGAAGCTTCTTCATCTCGTCGACCACCGCCTTGCCGTCCTTCGACTGCTTCAGCGCGCTCACCGCCTTGAGGTAGTGGAGAACGCCGGCATAGACACCGGCATGCGCCATGGTCGGGATCTTGCCGGGCATGGCTTCCTGCCAGCGCTTGGTCCAGGCGCGGTTGGCGTCGTTCGCGTCCCAATACCAGGTTTCGGTCAGCACCAGGCCCTGCGCCGTTTCGAGACCGAGCGCTTTCACGTCGCTGGCGAAGACGAGGAGCCCCGCGAGCTTCTGCCCACCCTTGACGATGCCGAACTCGGCGGCCTGCTTGATCGAGTTGATGGTGTCGCCGCCGGCATTGGCAAGCCCGATCACCTTCGCCTTCGAGGATTGCGCCTGCAGGAGGAACGACGAGAAATCACTGGTGTTCAGCGGATGGCGGACCTTGCCAAGAACCTTGCCGCCGGCTTTTTCGACGGCCGCGGCCGTGTCGCGCTCGAGCGCATGCCCGAAGGCGTAGTCCGAGGTCAAGAAAAACCATGTGTCGCCGCCGGACTTGACCAGCGCCGAGCCGGTGCCGTTGGCGAGCATCCAGGTGTCATAGGTCCAGTGGATGGTGTTGGCGTTGCACTTCGGTCCGGTGAGATCGGAAGCCGCGGCGCCCGAAACGATGAACACCTTGTTCTTCTGGTTCGCGACCTGGCTGACGGCGAGCGCGACGCCCGAATTCGGCACGTCGATGATCATATCGACGCCGTCTGCGTCGTACCACTGGTTCGCGAGCGAGGAACCCACATCCGGCTTGTTCTGGTGATCGCCGGAGACGATCTCCACCTTCAGGTTGGGATTAATCTTGGCGAAGTCGGCGACCGCCATCTTCGCCGCCGCCACTGAGCCCGGGCCGCCGAGGTCGGCATAAAGACCCGACATATCGTTCATCACGGCGATCTTGACGGTTTGCGTGCCCGCCTGGCCGTAGGCCGCAACGCCGCCAAACAGCGCGGCGACCGCGGCCAATCCAAGAATTGATTTCTTCATTGCATCCTCCCTCTAAACATGACGAGTGTTGGCTTCCTTACGGTCAAACTCCGAGATACTCGTGGAGTTTGTCGAGCTTGGCGTTAAGTTCCGCGTTTTTAAACCGTTCGACAACCTTGCCGTGCTCCATGATGTAGTAGCGGTCGGCGACGGTCGATGCGAAGCGGAAATTTTGCTCAACCAGCAAGATCGTGAATCCCTGGTTCTTAAGCATTTGAATGGTCTTGCCGATCTGCTGGATGATAACCGGCGCGAGCCCCTCTGTCGGCTCATCAAGAAGTAGCAGCCGCGCGCCCGTGCGCAGGATGCGGCCGATGGCGAGCATTTGTTGCTCGCCGCCGGAAAGCTTGGTGCCCTGGCTTCTTAGCCGCTCCTTGATGTTGGGAAAGAGCTCGAAGATGCGGTCGGTGGAAAGCCCGCCGGGTTTGAGCTCGGGCGGAAGGAAGAGATTTTCCTGCACGTCGAGGCTCGCGAAAATTCCACGCTCCTCCGGGCAGAAGGCGATCCCTTCCTTGGCGATCCGGTCCGAGGTGAGCGTGATCAGCTCCTTGCCCTCGAAGCGCACGGAACCCGTGCGCTGCGTGACGATGCCCATGATCGATTTCAGCGTCGTGGTCTTGCCGGCGCCGTTGCGGCCGAGAAGCGTCACCACTTCGCCGGCGCGAACCTCGAGATCGACGCCATGCAGAATGTGCGACTCGCCGTACCACGCCTGCAAATTCTCGACGGCGAGGAGCGGCGGCGGCGCGCGATCAAGCATGGCCGACCCCCATATAGGCTTCGCGCACGTCGGCGTTGTTGGAAACGGTCTGATAGTCGCCCTCGGCGAGCACCCGCCCGCGCGTGAGCACGGTGATCTTGTTCGAGAGGTTCGCGACCACGCTGAGATTGTGCTCGACCATCAACACCGTGCGGTCGGCGGCGACGCGCCTGATCAGCTTGGTGATGCGGTCGATGTCCTCGTGGCCCATGCCGGCGGTGGGCTCGTCGAGCAGGAGCATTTCCGGATCGAGCGCAAGCGTGGTGGCGATCTCGAGCGCGCGTTTGCGGCCATAGGGCAGTTCGACCGCGGTCCAGTCGCGGAAGGAGGCGAGCCCCACATCGTTGATCAGCTCTTCCGCACGCGCATTGAGGCCGTTCAGCACGCGGGTCGAATGCCAGAAGTCGAAGGAGTCGCCGCGTTTCTTCTGCAGCGCGATACGCACGTTTTCGAGGACGGTGAGATGCGGAAACACCGCCGAGATCTGGAACGAGCGCACGAGCCCGAGGCGGGCGACGTCGGCGGGTTTCATCGCGGTGATGTCCTCGCCCTTGTAGACGATCTTGCCGCGCGTCGGGCTCAGAAACTTGGTGAGGAGATTGAAGCAGGTGGTTTTGCCGGCGCCATTCGGGCCGATCAATGCATGAATGCTCCCGCGCGCGATCCGGAGACCCACTCCATTGACGGCGACGAAGCCCGCGAACTCTTTCGTGAGATCCTCAGTTTCGAGGATGGTCTCGCTGCCCATTCGACTAAACGCCCCCTACCCCTGCACCATTTACGTTGGTGGAGGCTCAATCGTCCAGTACCGTGATGGTGAGATTTGTGGCGAGGCGGCGCGAGGACAAGCCGCCGAACGCGGTGTTTTTCCGGCCTTAGCCTTAGGAATAAGCCCGGCGGGATGGTGTTGGCCGCGGCTCGCGCGATACCGGCCGCCTCACCACTCCCGCTCTAAGGCGGCATCGAGCATGCGGCGGCATTCGCCGAGCTCGCTGAGCGCAGCCTTCAGAAGCCGCGCCGCCTCCGGCCCGTTTCGCGCCGCGGCGGGCCTGGTGCCGGCTGGCGCCGCGTGGGGTGCGGATCTCCGCAGGAACGGCGGCAGCTCGCCGTCCTCGTCCGCGGACGATTGCCCCGCGCGCGCCGGCAGCGGCACTTCGACGACGCGCGGCAATTCCGGCGGCTCCTTGCGCGAGCGCAGCCCCGGCAAGAGATCCATCAAACCGCTGAGGCCGCCCTCGCTCCGCTCGCGCGCCGCCCCCGGGTGGCCGGCATCGACAAGCGCCGGCGCGTTGCGCGTGGCCTCCGCTTCCACCGATTGGCCGATCGCCTGCACGTGGCGCACGCCCTGCTCGCGCAGGATCTGCTGCACGCCGCGGATGGTGTAGCCCTCGCCGTACAAGAGATGCCGGATGCCGCGCAGAAGATCGACGTCGTCGGGCCGGTAGTAGCGGCGGCCGCCGCCGCGCTTCAAGGGCCTGATTTGGCCGAAGCGTGTTTCCCAGAAGCGCAGCACATGCTGCGGCAGGTCGAGATCCCCGGCGACCTCACTGATGGTGCGGAACGCGTCTGGTCCTTTTTCCACGTCCGTTCCCGTTGTCTGTTTCCTCAGCGTTTCTTGCCGTCGGCTCCATTGATACGGGTCTTCATGATGTTCGACGGCTTGAACACCATGACGCGCCGCGGTTCGATCGGCACTTCCTCGCCGGTCTTCGGATTGCGTCCGACCCGGCGGCCCTTGCTGCGCACGATGAACGAGCCGAACGAAGACAGCTTCACGTTCTCGCCACGCGCCAAGCACTCGGAGATCTCGCGCAGTACGAGCTCGACGAGTGCCGCCGACTCAGTGCGCGAGAGCCCGACCTTCTGATAAACCACCTCGCTCAAATCCGCACGCGTTAACGTCTTCCCAGCCATAGACGCCCCCCGCGATTTTTGGCGGTGCAATTATCTACCTGAATTTCAAACGATATTCGCCGTTCGCGGCGCGGTCAACCAACCTCACCAGCGCACGAGCGCCGACGCCCAGGTGAATCCGCCGCCCATGGCCTCAAGCAATACGAGATGGCCCGGCTTGATTCTTCCGTCGCCGACCGCCTCGGCGAGCGCGAGCGGAATCGAGGCGGCAGAAGTGTTTGCGTGACGATCGACGGTCGTTACGACTTTCTCCGGCGCAATACCGAGTTTTTTTGCACTGCCGTCGATGATGCGGCGGTTGGCCTGATGCGGCACGAACCAGTCGATGTCGTTGGCATTATAGCCGGTGGCCTTGAACGCCGCCTCGATCACGTCGGTAATCATGCCGACCGCGTAGCGAAATACCTCGCGGCCTTCCATCTTGAGATGGCCGGCGGTGCCGGTGGTCGAAGGCCCGCCATCCACATAAAGCTTGCTGCGATAGCGGCCGTCGGCGCGAAGCTGGGTGGTGAGCACGCCGCGGTCCTTCGGCGTGCCGGCCTCGTCCACCGCTTCGAGCACAAGGGCACCCGCGCCATCGCCGAAGAGAACGCAGGTGGTGCGGTCGTTCCAGTCGAGGATGCGCGAGAAGGTCTCGGCGCCGATCACGAGCGCGCGCTGAAAATTGCCGCCGCGGAGATACAGATCGGCGGTGGCCAGCGCGTAGACGAAGCCCGAGCAGACGGCCTGCAGGTCGAAAGCCGCCCCTTTCTGGATTCCAAGCTCGGCCTGGATCGTCACCGCGGTCGCCGGAAAGGTCTGGTCGGGGGTCGAGGTCGCGAGCACCACGAGGTCGATCGTATCGGCGGCGATCTTGGCGTTGGCGAGGGCGGCGCGCGCCGCGTTGATTCCGAGATGCGAGGTGTATTCGCCGGCGGCGGCAAGGTGGCGTTCGCGAATGCCGGTGCGCTGCTGGATCCAGGCGTCGTCGGTCGCGACCCGTTGCGACAACTCGCTATTCGTCATCACGCGGGCGGGCAGATACGCGCCGACCCCGCGCACCACCGAACGGCGAACCGTCATGACGCCGCCTGCCGGTGCAGGCGGAATTGCGGCGCCATTTCGTGCTCATGCGCGATGCTCGCGACGATCTTCGCCTGCAATTCATTGCGCACCACGTCATAGCCGGTGTCGATGGCGGAAGCGAAGCTCGCGGCGTCCGCGCCGCCGTGGCTCTTCACCACGACGCCGTTCAAGCCGAGGAAAACGCCGCCATTGACCTTGCTCGGATCAACCTTCTCACGGATCACGTTGAAGGCGTCGCGCGCGAACAGATACCCGATGCGCGCACGCCAGGTACGGCGCAAGGCGGCGCGGAGATACTCGCCGATCTGACGCGCCGTGCCCTCGGCGGTCTTGAGCGCAATGTTGCCGGCAAAGCCTTCGGTGACGACGACGTCGACCGTGCCCTTGCCGATGTCGTCGCCTTCGACGAAGCCGTGGTAGTCGAGCTCCTGCAAATTCGCCGCGCGCAGAATGCCGTTGGCCTCGCGCACTTCCTCGACGCCCTTGATCTCCTCGACGCCGACATTGAGAAGCCCGACCGTCGGCCGCTCGAGATCAAACACGATGCGCGCCATGGCCGCTCCCATCAGCGCCATGTCGATGAGCTGCTTCGCGTCGGCGCCGATCGAGGCGCCGAGATCGAGCACCACGCTCTCGCCGCGGAGCGTCGGCCAGATCGCCGCGATCGCCGGCCGGTCGATGCCGGGCATGGTCTTGAGGCAGAATTTCGCCATCGCCATCAGCGCGCCGGTGTTGCCGGCGGAGATCGCGACATCCGCCTGGCCGTGGCGCACGGCATCGAGCGTCAGCCACATCGAGGATTTGCGGCGGCCCTGGCGCAGCGCCTGGCTTGGCTTGTCGTCCATGCGCACGGCAACGTCGGTGTGGATGATGGCCGAAGCGGCTTTCAAATCCGGATGCGCGGCGAGCAGGGGCGCGATCACCGCCTCATCGCCGACGAAGATCATTTCGGTTTCCGGGTGGCGCTCGAGCGCAATCGCCGCTCCGGGCACGACCACGGACGGGCCGTGGTCGCCGCCCATTGCGTCAAGCGCGATTCGCACCGGTTTCGGCATTGGAATAAAGCCCCTGGGCGCCGCCTTTTTGATCGGGGCCGCCGGCCCCGCGTTTCGCGCGCGACAATAGCCATTCGCGCCCCGGACTCAACTGCCGGATCGTACAGGAAAATCAATCCCCTTGGCCGCCTTTGCGTTTCAGCTGTTCGAGTGCTGCGAAGGGCGAGGCGCGCTCTTCCGCCGGATCGGCGGGCGGCGCGAACACCGCCCCCGGCCGCCGCGGATAGGGGTCGACGCCGAGCGCGAGAAACTCGGTGACAAGCGCGCCGAGATCGATAACGCCGCCGTGGATCATGTCCACGGGATCGCTGTCATCTTCATCTTCGTCACGGGCCGCGACGGCCGCGCCCTCCGGCAGGAAGCGGAGCGCAATCTGTTCGTTCACCGCATTGTCGAAGGGCTCGAGCGAAACCACACAGGTCTGTCGCACAGTGGCGGCCAGGCCGCCGTCGATCGAAACCCCGCCGCGGCCGTCGGGCGTTGCGCGGAGTTCCGCCGTGAGCGCCGGCACCCCCAGCACGCCGACGTGACGCGCGAGCGCCGCGCGCGTTGCCTCGTCGGGAGCGAGCGTAAAGGCCGCGCCCTCGGGCGGCAGATCCGCGAGCACGAGCGGATGGCTCCATGGTTCTTCCGGCACGCGCGTGTCTTTCATGGGCGGACCTCGCCAGGATCGGGAAAGGTAAAGTTACCTTCTTCGATCGCGCCAGCATCAAGGGCCGCGAGCTGGGCCTCCGCGAGCCGCGCATAACGCGCGAGCCGAAGAGCATCCCCTTCTCCGCTTCCCGCATAGACATTGCGCGTGAGCGCCGCCGCGAGGCTCGCATCCTCAGCCGCGGCAAGCGCCGCGTCATAGGCTTGCGTGCGGCCGAAATAGGCTTCGGCCATTGCCCGCACCTTGCGCGGCACCGAAAGGTCGCCGACGCCAAGCTCGCGCACGCTCGCGTCCATGTCCTCGATGAAGAGGTCGAACATTTGCTGCCCCGCCGCGCGCGCCGCCTCGCCCGCTTGCGCGAGCCTTCGGAAAACAAGGTAAACGTGCAGCACCACCATGTCGTAGCGGCCTTCGATCGTGTCCGGCACGCCGAAATCCGCGTAGAATGCAGGCGTGCGCGCCTGCGCCACGATCACGCCATAGAGCCGACGGATGTTGGCGGCGGGGACCTCCCGGAATCGAAACCGTTGAAACATCGCAACCACGCGCTGGGGTTTGCCGCCCTGCTCCCGCAGGATATAGGCGTTTCGCATTGCTTTTCGAGCACTTGCGGGGTAGTTGAGCGAAATCCCCGAGCCAAGTCCAATCGTGCAGGCGAATAGTATGTGTCGTGTTTCCGCCCCCGGCCGAGACCGTATGCGCCGCGCCCTGCGGAAGGCCGTGCTTGTGCTCCTCTTCCCTCTGTATCTGCCCCTCGGCGGCTGTTTCACCGCCACCTACCAGCGCGGCTACATGCTTGACGAAGCCTCGCTCGCGCAGATCCCGCCCGGATCGAGCCAGGAGCAGGTGCTCTTGGTGCTCGGCACGCCCTCGACGGTCGCAACCGTGTCCGGCGAAACGTTCTATTACATCTCGTGGAAGACGGAGCGCACCGCCTTCCTCAATCCGGAAATCACTGACCAGCGGGTGCTCGCCGTTTATTTCGACCAGAACCGCCGCGTCCAGCGCGTCGCCAACTACGGCATGCAGGACGGCAAAGTGTTCGACTTCATCAGCCGCACCACCCCTACCGGCGGACAGGAAGCGAACATCATCCGGCAGATCCTATCGAGCTCGACCTTCACGCCGAAGCTGCCGCAATAAATCTTCCGCGCGCCGACCTGAACGGACATAGCAAAAGCCCCGCGAGCGGATCGCGGGGCTTTCGTTTCTATCCCGCGGCCAATGTCAGCGCGCGAGGATCGCCAGCAATAGCAGCGCCACGATGTTGGTGATCTTGATCATCGGGTTCACCGCCGGGCCTGCCGTGTCCTTGTAGGGATCGCCGACCGTGTCGCCCGTCACCGCGGCCTTGTGCGTCTCCGAGCCCTTGCCGCCATAGTGGCCGTCCTCGATGTATTTCTTGGCGTTGTCCCAGGCGCCACCGCCCGAGGTCATCGACACCGCGACGAACAATCCGGTGACGATCACGCCGAGGAGCATCGCGCCGACCGCCGAGAACGCCTGGCTTTTACCGGCGATCCAGTAGACCAGGAAATAGACCACGATCGGCGACAGCACCGGTAGGAGCGAGGGGATGATCATCTCCTTGATCGCCGCGCGCGTGAGCAAGTCAACCGCGCGCGAGTAATCCGGACGATCGGTGCCCTTCATGATGCCGGGCTTCTCGCGGAACTGGCGCCGTACTTCCTCGACGATCGAGCCGGCTGCGCGGCCGACCGCCATCATGCCCATCGAGCCGAAGAGATAAGGCAGCAAGCCTCCGAACAAGAGGCCGACGACGACGTAGGGATTCGACAACGAGAAGTCGAGATTCACGCCCTGGAAGAACGGAAATTTCGCGGCGTTCGAGATGAAGTAGTTGAGGTCCGACGTATAGGCCGCGAACAGCACCAGCGCGCCGAGCCCGGCCGAGCCGATGGCGTAGCCCTTGGTGATCGCTTTCGTCGTGTTACCGACCGCGTCGAGCGCATCGGTGGATTTGCGCACATCCTTCGGCAGCCCGGCCATTTCGGCGATGCCGCCAGCATTGTCGGTCACCGGCCCGAAGGCGTCGAGCGCCACGACCATGCCGGCAAGCGCGAGCATGGTGGTGACCGCGATCGCGATCCCGAACAGACCCGCAAGTTTAAAGGTGACGATGATGCCCGCGATGATGACGAGGGCAGGCAGCGCCGTCGCCTCCATCGAGATCGCGAGACCCTGGATGATGTTGGTGCCGTGACCGGTGATCGAGGCGGATGCGATCGACTTCACCGGACGATAATCGGTGCCGGTGTAGTATTCGGTGATCCATACGATGAGGCCGGTCACCAAGAGGCCGACCACGCCGCACCAGAAGAGTGCGAGCCCCGTGAAGCTTACGCCGGTGGTGGTGGTGAGCGTGGTGCCGAAGCCGATCAGCCAATGCGTCGCCGCGGCGAGCCCCGCCAGCGACAGCACCGCCGAAGCGATAAAGCCCTTATAGAGCGCGCCCATGATTGATTGGCTCGCGCCCAGCTTCACGAAGAAGGTGCCGATGATCGAGGTGATGATGCAGGCGCCGCAGATCGCGAGCGGATAGAGCATCACCGAATTCAACACCGGCATGCCGGCGAAGAAGATCGACGCCAGCACCATGGTGGCGACCACGGTCACCGCGTAGGTCTCGAAGAGGTCGGCGGCCATGCCGGCGCAGTCGCCGACATTGTCGCCGACGTTGTCGGCGATCGTCGCCGGGTTGCGCGGATCGTCCTCGGGAATGCCCGCCTCGACCTTGCCGACAAGGTCGCCGCCGACGTCGGCGCCCTTGGTGAAGATGCCGCCGCCGAGACGCGCGAAGATCGAGATCAGCGAAGCGCCGAAGCCGAGCGCCACCAGCGCATTGACCACGACGCGGTTTTCCGGATCGAGGCCGAGATATTGGGTGAGCACGAAGTAGTAGCCCGCGACCCCGAGGAGCGCGAGGCCCGCGACCAGCATGCCGGTGATCGCGCCCGACTTGAAGGCGAGCGCCAGGCCGCCGGCGAGCGACTTGGTCGCCGCCTGCGCCGTGCGGACGTTCGCGCGCACCGAAACGTTCATGCCGATGAAGCCGGTGGCGCCCGAAAGGATCGCGCCGATGGCGTAGCCAATGGCGACCGGCCAGCCGAGGAAGTAGCCGACCACGACGAAGACGACGATGCCGACCATGCCGATGGTCATATACTGGCGGCGCAGATAAGCCTGCGCGCCTTCGCGGATGGCGCCCGCGATTTCCTGCATGCGCGCGGTGCCCGCATCGGCCGAGAGCACCGAGCGGATCGCCCAGATGCCGTAAACGAGCGCGAGCGCGCCGCACGCGATAATCAGCCACAAAGCATTCGTCGTGGTCATGGACCCACCCCGGTTGTTTTCTTTGATTGAAGGCGGGCGGCCGAGCGCCCCCCGAAGCGGCGCGGACCATGCCAAAAACAGGCACACAGCGCAACGCGATTGGGCGAGATTTTCGCCGAAATCCGCCGCTCAGAAATGGCTGAAAGACGGCTCTGAAAGCGCCAGCGGGCGCCCGTCAGGGCCGATGATCTCCACCCCCTCGCCCGCGCCGGCCGCGCCGATCTCGGTCAGCGCGATTCCCGCGGCGTCGGCGGCGCGGCGGAGGTCAGGAACTTTGGCGGGCGCAACCGCGGCGAGGATTTCGTAATCGTCGCCGCCGCCGAGCACGGTCTCGAGCAGCGTCCGCTCCACGGCCACGAGTTTTTGCGCGCCTGGCGAAAGCGGCAGCCGCGCGGCTTCGATCCGCGCCGACACGCCCGAGGCCGCCGCGAGCTTCATCAGGTCGCCGGCAAGGCCGTCGGAAACGTCGAGGGCGGCGCTTGCATGCTCGCGCAGCGTTGCTGCGAGCGCCACCCGCGGCTCGGGCAGCAGATAGCGCGCGGCGAGATGCGCGCGCTCCGTGGCGGTTAGGCTCGCGCGCGCGGAACGCGCAGGCTCGCGGCGCAGGAGCAGGCCGAGGGCCGCATCCCCGATCGTGCCGGTGACGACGATCTTGTCCCCTGCCCGCGCGCCCGATCGCTTTACCATCGTGCCTCGCGGCACCTGGCCGAAGGCCGAGATCGAAACGCTCAACAAGCCCGGCGTGCGGTCCGTGTCGCCGCCGAGCAGCGGGCAGCGATAGGCCGCCGCATCCGCGCCGAGCCCTTTGGCGAAGGCCGCGAGCCACGCCTCGTCGGCCTTGGCGTTCAACGCGAGGCTCAGGAGAAATCCCAAGGGCTCCGCCCCCTTGGCGGCGAGATCCGAGAGATTGGCGCGGAGCGCCTTCTTCGCGATGGCGTCGGCCGGATCGCCCGGAAAAAAATGCACGCCTTCGATGACGCCGTCGGTGGTGAGCACGAGATCGGCGCCCGGCGGCGGCGTGATCACCGCCGCGTCGTCGGCAAGATCAAGCGCCGCCGGGTCGCGTGCGAGCGGCCGGAAAAAACGCGCAATCAGCCGGTCCTCGCCGCTCGGCATCGTTTACTCCTTCGACGCCTGAAACTCCGCCGTTCGCGCTTCGCGCGCAAGCTTGTCGAGCACGGCGTTCACCATGCCGGTTTCCTCGCGGTCGAGGAAGGCCGCGGCGACGTCGACATATTCGCTGATGACGACGCGCGCCGGCACGTCGGCGCGATGGCAAAGCTCGTAGCCGCCGGCGCGCAAGACCGCGCGCAGGATCGCTTCGACGCGCTTCAATGGCCAGCCCGCGGCGAGCACGCCGTCGATCTTGGGGTCGAGCCCGCGCTGCTCGCGCACGACGCCGGTGACGATGTCGCGGAAGAAGGCGGCCTCCGCCCGCTGGTACTTTTCGCCCTCGACGGGTTTGTCGATCCAGTGGCTTTCGAATTCGGCGAGGATGTTCGGGAGCGGCGTCTGCACGATGTCCATCTGGTAGAGCGCTTGCACCGCAGCGAGCCGCGCGGCGCTCCGCTCGCGGGGCTTGCCCGCCATCGTCAGCGGCCGACGCGGGCGCGCGCAATGCGGACGAGCGCGAGTGCGGCGGAAGCCGCGTGGCCGCCCATATCGCCCTCGCTGCGGCGCGCCCGCGCCCAGGCCTGCGCTTCGGTATTGACCGTGAGGATGCCGTTGCCGAGCGCGACCCGGCGCGAAATCGCAAGGTCCATGAGCGCCCGCGCGGAATTATGCGCGACGATCTCGAAATGCTCGGTCTCGCCGCGGATCACGCAGCCGAGCGCGACGATGCCGTCATAGGGAATGCCCATGGTGCTTGCGGCTTCGAGCGAAATCGCCGCCGCCACCGGAATTTCGAGCGCGCCCGGCACCGCGATCGGATCGAATTTGACGCGCGCCGCCTCCAGCCGCGCCAGCGCTCCGGCGACGAGCTCGTCGGCGATCTCCTCGTGGAAGCGCGACTCGATCAAGAGGATGCGGGCGCCGATGATCGGCGCTTCGTCGGCGGCGCGCTTAGGCTTGGTCACGGCCATGGTTCGATCCCGCGATTTCGCTCTCAGCTACAGGGCGGCGCTTTTCTCCGCAAGCCTTGCGGCGTAGCGCGCCATCATATCGACTTCGAGATTGACCTCCGCCCCCGGTGCGATCGTCTTCCAGCTGGTGACGGCGAGCGTGTGCGGAATGATGAACACGCCAAACTCGTCGCCCTCGACCTCGTTCACGGTGAGCGAAATGCCGTCGAGCGCGACCGAGCCCTTGGGAGCGATGAAGCGCGAAAGCGCCTTCGGTGCGCGCAACCGGATGCGCGCCATATCGCCGGTATTTTCGCGCAGAACCACCCTTGCGACGCCGTCGACATGGCCGCTGACGATATGCCCGCCGAGCTCATCGCCGACCTTCAGCGCGCGTTCGAGATTGACCTTCTTGCCGGCCTGCCAGCGCGCGAGCGTCGTAACCTTCAAGGTCTCCGCGCCCGCCTCCACTTCGAACCAGCCTCCCTTGGCGCCGCCGCCCTTGGCGACGACGGTGAGACAAATGCCGTCGCAGAGGATCGAGGCGCCGAGCGCGATCGACCGCGCCGGATATCGGCACGAAATGCGCAGGCGTGTCATGCCGCGCGCGGGCTTGACCGAGGCGACGACGCCGAGATCGCTGACAATACCGGTGAACAAGCCTAGCCCCTGAAGAGATGCACGAGCGTGTCTTCGCCGAGCGTCCGGCGCTCGATCACGGAGAGCCGCGGGTTTTCGAGGAGTGCCGTGAGCGGCATGCCTTCGAGCGCCGGGATCGCGTCATCGCCGAGCGTCTTCGGCGAGCGCACGATCACCGCCTCGTCGACGAGGTTGGCCTTGAGCAACGCCGCCGACAGAATCGGCCCGCCTTCGACGAGCACGCGCGTGATCTCGCGCGTCGCGAGCAGGAACAGCGCTTCGCCGAGATCAACCTTGCCGCCCGTGGTCGAGACGCGCATCACCTCGGCGCCCGCCGCTTCCAGCTCGCGCTGCGGCTCGAGCGGCGCATCGGGGCGCGCGATGATCCACAGCGGAATTTCGCGCGCGGTTTGCACGAGCCGCGACGCAAGCGGCGTGCGCAGATGCCCGTCGAGCACGATGCGGATCGGCGAGCGGTCGGCCATGCCCGGCAGGCGGCAATTCAGCATCGGATCGTCGGCGAGCACCGTGCCGACGCCGACGAGCACCGCATCGGAAGTCGCCCGCAACATGTGCGCTTCGGCGCGCGAGGCTTCGCAGGAAATGCCGACGGGCTTCCTGCCCGCGAGCCCCGTCTTGCCGTCGGCGGAAACCGCGAGCTTCAGGATCAGATGCGCGCGGCTATCGCGCATGCGGCGGATGTGGCCGGCATGCGCGCGGCGCGCTTCCGCTTCGCCCGGCCCCACCGTCACCGCGACGCCCGCTTCGCGGAGGCGCGCCACCCCACGGCCGCCGGTGCCGGGATTGGGATCTTCGAGCGCGATCACGGCGCGCGAAATTCCCGACTTGATGATCATGTCGGTGCAGGGCTCGCCGCGGCCATGCGGCACGCAGGGCTCGAGCGTCACGTAGATCGAAGCACCCTTCGCGTCGGCGCCCGCGCGCGCGAGCGCTTCGGCTTCCGCGTGCGGACGGCCGCCGCGGGCGGTGAAGCCGCGGCCGGCGACAATGGGTTCGCTCCCCTGCCAGCGCACGACGAGCGCGCCGACCGCGGGATTGGGAAAGGTCTGGCCGAGATTTCTCCGCCCGATCGAGAGCGCGGCCGCCATCAGCCGCTCGTCCCACGTTTCTGCGCCTGCGGGCGAAGCCGCGGCGCGCAGCGCCATGCTCATCCCGAGCCCTTTGCGCGCTCGGGCTCCGGCGTAAGCTCATCGAGCACTTTCTCGAAATCCTTCGGCTCGCGGAAATTGCGATAGACCGAGGCGAAGCGCACATAGGCGACGTCGTCGAGCTGCTTCAGCCCCTCCATCACCAATTCGCCGATCATGGACGAGGCGACCTCGTTCTCGCCCGTGCTCTCCAATCGCCGCACGATGCCCGAAACCATGCGCTCGACCCGCTCGGGATCGACCGGCCGCTTGCGCAGCGCCACCTCGACCGAGCGCGCGAGCTTGTCGCGATCGAACGGAATGCGCCGCCCGTTGCGTTTGACGACGACGAGTTCGCGCAACTGCACGCGCTCGAAAGTGGTGAAGCGGCCGCCGCAGGACGGGCAAATGCGCCGCCGCCGGATCGCCACCGAATCCTCGGTCGGCCGCGAGTCCTTCACCTGCGTGTCGAGCGTGCCGCAATAGGGACACCGCATGGCGCGCTCAGCGATAGATCGGAAAGCGCGCGAGCAACGCCTTCACCTTGTCGCGGACGGCGCCTTCGACCAGCGCGTCGGCCTTGGCGCCCTTTTGCGACAGCACGTTCAATACCTCGGCGATGAAATTGCCGACCTCCTGGAATTCCTTCACCCCGAAGCCGCGCGTGGTGCAGGCGGGCGAGCCAAGCCGGATGCCGGAGGTCACGGTCGGCTTTTCGGGATCGAACGGAATGCCGTTCTTGTTGGTGGTGATGCTCGCGCGCTCGAGCGCCTCCTCGGCGACGTCGCCGGTGAGGCGCTTCGGCCGGAGATCGACGAGCATCAGATGCGTGTCGGTGCCGCCGGAGACGATGGCGAAGCCGTGGCCGCGGAGGTTCTCGGCGAGCGCCTTGGCGTTCTCGACGACGCTCCTCACATAGAGCTTGTAATCGGTCGTGAGCGCCTCGCCGAAGGCCACGGCCTTCGCCGCGATCACATGCATCAGCGGCCCGCCCTGCAAGCCGGGGAACACGGCGGAGTTGATCTTTTTCGCCAGCTCCTCGTCATTGGTGAGCACGAGGCCGCCGCGCGGCCCGCGCAGAGTTTTGTGCGTGGTGGCGGTGACGACATGCGCGTGCGGGAACGGGCTCGGATGCACGCCGCCGGCGACAAGGCCGGCGAAATGCGCCATGTCGACCATGAAGATCGCGCCGACGGAATCCGCGATCTTGCGGTAGCGCGCGAAGTCGATCACGCGCGGATAGGCGGAGCCGCCGGCGATGATCACTTTCGGCTTCGTCGCGTGCGCGAGCTTCTCGACCTCGTCATAGTCGATGCGCTGGTCGTCGCGCTTGACGCCATAGGGCACGGGCTTGAACCATTTGCCCGACAGGTTGACGGGCGAGCCGTGGGTGAGATGGCCGCCGGCCGCGAGGTTGAGGCCCATGTAGGTGTCGCCCGGCTGCATCGTCGCCATGAAGGCGGCCTGGTTGGCCTGGCTTCCCGAATGCGGCTGCACGTTCGCGAAGCCGCAGCCGAAGAGCTTCTTCGCCCGCTCGATCGCGAGCCGCTCGACCACATCGACCCATTCGCAGCCGCCGTAATAGCGCTTGCCCGGATAACCCTCGGCATATTTGTTGGTGAGCACCGATCCCTGCGCTTCCAGCACCGCGCGCGAGACGATGTTCTCGGAGGCGATCAGCTCGATCTGGTTCTGCTGCCGGCCGAGCTCGCCCTGAATGGCGGCGAACACCTCGGGGTCCGCCTCCTCGACGCCCGCCGAGAAGAAGCGTTCGGAAGCGTCACGATCCTTCGTGACGCGGGTCACGGCCATGATCGGCTCCATTCTTTGAAGTCGGTCCGCCCGCCCGCGGCCGACCGTCATGGGCCGGATAGCATACCGGAACCCCAAAATGAAGCGTATCCCGCCCCTAACGACCGCTATCGGTGGAGAGTTTGCGCTTGAGCTTCGCGACCGCGAGTTCCTCGAGCGCCCGCGGCGGCGTGGTGGCCGGGCCAAAGACGACGACCTCGGTGCCGGTTGCGACATCGACCGCCGCCACCCGGACCGCCGCCCCCACGGGGCGCATTTCGATGATGACTTCGCCTGCCTTGGCCTTTCCGGTGACGACGCCGGTCATGAGGGCCTCGCGTGCGACTCGCTGGCGCATCATGGGCTTGTCACCCGCGTGACGCAACGCGCGCGGTCCGCTTTGCGGAATGCATAGTTAAGACTCTGTCATCGCACAAAATTCGGGCTTTTGAGAATCAGCGTTCGAGAGTCTGATAGCGATCGAGGCCGATTCTCCCGGAGCTTTTCGTCATGGCGCGCCCGTTTGGCAGGCAGGTCCCCGCTATGTGGATCGTGCTGCCGACCATTGTCGCCAGCGCCGCCACCGGCTTCGTCACCGCCTATTCCGCCGACTTCCGCATCGGCCTGGCGGTGGGCATTGCGCTTTCGCTCTGCGCCTCCTTCCTGGTCGAGCGCCGCCTGCGCGCGATCGCGAGCACGATCGAGGACATCGCCGCCGGCGACCGCTTCGCGGCGCTGCCAGCGCAAAACGCCGGCGTCACCCGCAGCATCGCGACGGCAACGGAATCGATCCGCAACGCCCTCGTTGAAGCCGACGCGGTCGCGGTCGACCAGCGGAGCCGCGAGGAAGAAAGCCGGCTCCGCCAGTCGGGGCGCGTCTTCTTCACCCACCGCTTCCAGCAGGCGGTGAACGACGTACTGAACTCGTTTTCCGCCGCCGGCGAAGAGATCCGCGTGACCGCGGGCGAGCTTGCCGCGCGCAACAAGAACATGCGCGAGCAGGTCGCCACCGCGACCACCACCGCCACCGCCGCCGCGCGCGACATCGGCACGGTCGCCACCGCCGCCAACGAAGTGCTCGACCTCATCGGCCGCTCCGGCGATCAGCTCGCCGCCGCCAAGGACGCCGCCGAGCACACGGCGGGCGATCTCGCGCGCGTCGATCACACCGTGCGCGGGCTCGCGGCCGCGGCCGAGCGCATCGGCGAGGTCACCAGGCTGATCGAGCAGATCGCCGCGCAGACCTCGCTCCTTGCGCTCAACGCCACCATCGAATCCGCGCGCGCGGGTGAAGCCGGCCGCGGCTTCGCGGTCGTCGCCAGCGAAGTGAAGATGCTCGCGGCGCAGACCGCCAAGGCCGCCGGCGACATCGGCGCCCAGATCCACGGCATCCAGTCGGCGGTCGATGAAACCGCCGCCGCGATCGTCGCCGTGTCGCGAAGCGTGCGGGCGACGAGCGACACCGGCAAGTCGATCATCGCGACGCTCGAGCAGCAGGCGAGCGAGCTGCGCCTGATCGGCGACCGCGCCGGCGACGTTGCCGGCAAGGTGAGCGACGCGCTTCCCGACATCGGCGGCGCCATCGAGCAGGTCGAGGAAGCCGGCGAAGCCGTGCGCATGACCGCGGAGCATTTGCTCGACCGCTCCGAATGGCTCGTCGACGCCGTCGGCCGCTATTTCGCCGACCTCGATCACGGCGCCATTCGCATCGGCATTCTGCATTCGCTCTCCGGCACCATGACGGCGAGCGAGCGGCCGTTGCAGCGCCTCCTCGTCATGCTGATCGAGGAAACGAACGCCCGCGGCGGCCTCCTCGGCCGGCCGCTCGAGGCGGTGATTATGAACCCGCGCTCGGACTGGAAGGTCTACGCCGAGCAGGCGCGCGCGATGCTCATCGAGCACAAGGTCGCCGCGATCTTCGGCTGCTGGACCTCGGCCTCGCGCAAGCAGGTCCTGCCGGTGGTGGAAAAGGAGAACGGGCTCCTCTTTTATCCGAGCCAGTACGAGGGCGAGGAGGAATCCTCCTGCATCTTCTACACCGGCGGCACGCCGCGCCAGCAGGCGCTGCCCGCCGTCGACTATCTCATCGGCACGGGCCGAAGCCGCTTCTTCCTCGTCGGCACCGATTACATCTATCCGCGCACGACGAACGCGATCATCCGCGGCTATCTCGCGGCGAAAGGCATTGCCGGCGAAGCGGTGGATGAACGCTACGTGCCCTTCGGCGGCGACGAATGGAAGAAGGTGGCGGAAGCAATCGAGGAATTCGGCGAGAACGGCGAGGCCGCGATCGTCTCAACCGTGAGCGGCGACGCCAACGTTCCCTTCTTTCGCGAGCTTGCGCGCGCCGGCGTGAAGCCGCAGACAATGCCGGTGATGGCGCTCTCCATCGGCGAGGCAGAGCTATCGGCGCTCGCCACCGCCTCCATCGACGGCCATCTCGTCGCCTGGAATTATCTGCAAAGTCTCGATACGCCCGAGAACCATGATTTCATCGCGCGCTGGCGGGCCTTCGCCGGCGCGCAGGCGATCGTCAACGACGCGATGGAAGCGACCTATATCGGCTTCAAGCTCTGGTCCGAAGCGGTGACCGCCGCCGGCACCATGGACGTGAACAAAGTGCGGGCGGCCCTTGGCGGCCGCGCGGTGAAGGGCCTCACCGGTTTCACGGTGAAGCTCGACGCCACCAACCATCACCTGCACAAGCCCGTGGTCATCGGCCGCATCGAGGGCAGCCGCATCCTGCCGGTCAGCGTGAGCAAGGAACTGGCGCCGCCCGAGCCGTGGAGCCCGTGGCTCGCGAAGGCAGGCGAGAGATTTACTCCGGCGAAAGCGGCCGCGAGCGCGCGGTTCTAAGCGCGCCCCGCTTCAATCGTACCTTCCATAGCCCGGCGGATAGCCGTAACCGCCCGGATAGGGCGGATAGCCGTAGGGCAGCGGCTGCCGCGGCGGCGGTGGCGGCGAATATTGCGGCTCGACATATTGCGGCTGCCGGTACTGCGGATATTGCGGGGATTGCGGCCCCGCATATTGCTGTTGCTGCCGTCCGTAATAATCGTCGCGATTGGCGTCGTAACGCCCGCGATAATCATCCGGCTGCGGATATTGCTGGGCGCGCGGATCGATGTAGCGCCGGTCGGGCGGCCCGCCGTTTTGATCATAGCGCCCGTCATAGCCGGAATTCGCTTCCGCATTCGGATCGGGCGCGCGCGGCAATTGTTGCGGCTGCGGCTGTGCCTGCTGCTGCGGCTGCGTGCGCGCGAGATTGTTGTTCGGGCGCGAGGCCGGGGCGCGGGCGAGCGCCACCTCTTCGCTGCCGACGAGCGTGACCTTGGTGTGGAGGACGCCGTCTTGCTGCACGAGGCCGTAGAGCGTTTCGGCATTGGCCACCGACAGCCGCACGCAGCCGTGGCTCACGGGGCTGCCGAGATGCTGCGCGTCATTGGTGCCGTGGATGGCGTGGCCGATCTTGGTGAAGAAAATCGAATACGGCATCGGCGCATCGTCCCACTCCTTCGAGAAGTGGTCGGGCTCCATGCGAAAAGCGGTGAACGCGCCCGTGGGCGTGGCGTAGCCGCGGCGACCGGTGGAGACCGGCCAATTGTAGAGCAGCACGCCGTCGCGCTTCACGGTCATGCGCTGGGCGCTCTTGTCGACGGTGATGGAGATTTCGGCGCGCGCGGAGCCCGCGAAAACCACGGCGGCGGCCATGACGAGAACGCGAACGAGGCGCATCGCTACCCTCAAACGCACCCGCATCCACTCAACTCGCCGGACAAAGCCTGGTTCCAGAACCAGAGTTCCGGAGGCCGCCGGCGAGCGAATTAGCGGCAACAAAGACGGCGCCAAAAAGGCGTCGCCCGCAGGCGGCGATTGTATGGCGGGGCGAAGGCAGGCCGCAACGCAAAGGGCAAAAAAAGAAGCCCGGTTTTCGCCGGGCCTCTTTCCTTGGTTTAGCGTTTCCTCACAAGCGATAGAGAATCTGATCGGTCCAGAACCGCTCGAGCCGCTGCAAGGCCTTGTTCAGGACCTGCAGGTCGCCGGTGCCGATGCCGCCCACCTGCTCGATGGTGCGGACGTGCTTCTGGTAAAGCTCCTCGACGATCTTCTGCACTTCCGTGCCCTTGTCGGTGAGGCTGATGCGCACCGAGCGGCGGTCCACCCGCGAACGCGAGTGATGCAGATAGCCCATCTCCACGAGCTTCTTGAGGTTGTAGGAGACGTTGGAGCCGAGATAGTAGCCGCGCGAGCGCAGCTCGCCGGCGGTCAGCTCCGAGTCGCCGATATTGAACAGCAACAGCGCCTGCACGCTGTTGATGTCCGACCGTCCCCGGCGGTCGAATTCGTCCTTGATCACATCAAGGAGCCTGCGGTGCAGGCGCTCGACGAGAGTCAGGGCTTCAAGATAAGGCGCTTTCAGCTCTTCGTGCTGACGGCCTTCGGGCATGGCGGCTTCCGCCGCGCGCGCGAGATTTTTCATTTGACGCCTCACAAAATTCCCTGTGACGGCGGGTATTTTTCCCCGCTCTTCGTGCGCCTTTGTATCGAACACGCGCAAAGGAAGCTTTAAATTGGAAGATAAATTCTTCCTCACTGAAGAGGATTGATGATCGGTTGACGGCACGCAGGAGTAGGTCTTGCCGCCGTTAATTGTCCCGAAACGAGAGACGGCCGCCTCATTGCGGAACAAGCGTGCAAAGAGCGTTAGTTTTGCGTATCCGGGCGCAGGCCGCGCCTCAGTTCCCGCGGATGAAGCGGATGATGCCGGAAAAATCGCGGCCGCCCTCGCCGCTTCCCACATAGCGCTGATAAATCTCCGCCGCCCCGTGGCCGAGCGGCGTGTGGGCGCCCGCGGCTTTCGCCGCTTCCTCGGCGAGCTTCAAATCCTTCAGCATCATCGCCGCCGTGAAGCCCGCCTGATAGTCGCGGTTCGCCGGCGACGTCGGCACCGGACCCGGCACCGGGCAGTAGCTCGTCATCGACCAGCATTGGCCCGAGGACTTCGACGAGATGTCGAAGAGCTTTTGCTTGTCGAGGCCGAGCTTCTCGGCGAGCACAAAGGCTTCCGATACCGCGATCATCGAGACGCCGAGGATCATGTTGTTGCAGATCTTCGCTGCTTGCCCGGCGCCCGCCGCTCCCGCATGCACGATGGTCTTGCCCATTTTTTCGAGGATGGGCTTGGCCTTTTCGAACGCCGCATCCGGCCCGCCGACCATGAAAGTGAGGGTTCCGCCTTGCGCGCCGCCGACGCCGCCGGAGACCGGCGCATCGACCATGGGCATTCCCTTTTTCGCGGCTTCCGCCGCGACCGCCCGCGCGGTGGCAACGTCGATGGTGGAAGAATCGATGAAGAGCGTGTCCGGCTTCGCCTTGGCGAGAATGCCGTTGGCGCCGAGATAAACCTCGCGCACGTGCTGGCCCGCCGGCAGCATCGTGACGACGGCTTCGGCGCCCGCGATATCGGCGAGCGATTTCGCGGCCTCGCCGCCCGCGGCCGCGAGCGCCTCCATGCCCTTCGGGCTCACATCGTTGCCGGCAACCTTGTGGCCCGCCTTCACGAGATTGAGGGCCATGGGCAAGCCCATATTGCCGAGCCCGATGAAGCCGATCTTCGCCATGGCTTTTCTCCCCGTTCAGTCCTGTTGCTCGCGCGAGGCCATCAGGCGCACCGCGATATAGAATACGACCAGCGCGATTTCGAAAATTGTCAGCGCGATCATCAGGCCGGTGAGCCGGACGAACAAAAGCCCGGACATCACTTGCGAGGCGACCGCGAACAGCCACACCGAGGCGCCCCAGGTCGAGCCCAGCCACAGCGAGACGCCGGCCACGAGGTCGATCACCGCGAAGAACACGGTTGCCGACCGCGCTTCGATCGAAAGCGCATAGAAGGCGGGCCCCATGAACAGCACGCTCCAGTGGATCAGGCCCTTGACGATCATGAATCCGCCGGCCGCGCGCTGAAACAGGATGAGCCGCGATTGCCATGGCTTGATCTCGACGGAATCCGGCCCGATCGGCGCATCGGCCACGGCCGGATTGGCGATGTCCTGCCCGATGTCCGGGAGTTTCTCTGGCGCCTTGGCGTGGGCGGAATCGGACGCTTTCACAGCGGCAGCTCCTCGGAAAGCGGCGCGAAATGCGCTTCCACCATCGCGGGGCTCACCTCGGAAAGCGCCGCCGGCTTCCAGCGCGGTGAATCGTCCTTGTCGATGATCACCGCGCGCACGCCTTCGTAGAAATCGGGCTCGCGGATGATGCGCGACACGATGCGGAATTCAGCTCGCATGCATTCCTCGAACGTCCAGTTCTTGCCCCGCCGCACCTGTTCTAGCGCGATCCTGAGACTCGTGGGCGATTTTGAGCGAACGGTGGCGGCAAGCTTGGCGGCCCATTCGGCGTCACCGCCGCCCGCCTTCGCCGCGCCGTCGAGCGAAGCGAGAATCTCCTCGATGCTTCCGCCCGCGAACAGGCGGTCGATCAGCGGGCGCTTGGCGATCACCTCCCCTTCGCCCGCGGGCTCGGCAAAGGCCGCGAGCGTGGCGTCCACGGAAATGTCGCCGCAAAGCGCCTCCACGAGATCGGGAAAGCGCTCCGAGCGCACGCGATGGGTCGCGGCGCCGGCGGCAACGCCATCCGCCGCGCGCAGGCGCTCGCCGGTGAGCGCGCAATAGGTGCCGGTCTCGCCTTTGAACCGCGGCAGGAACCAGGTGGCGCCGATGTCGGGAAAGAAGCCGATGCCGACCTCGGGCATGGCGAACTGGAAGCGGTCGCCTGCCACGCGATGCGAGCCGTGCACCGACACGCCGACGCCGCCGCCCATGGCAATGCCGTCGACGAGCGCCACGTACGGCTTCGGGTAGCGCTTGATCGCGGCATTGAGGAGATACTCCTCGCGCCAGAACACGAGCGCATCGGCATAGCGCCCGGCGCGGCCCCATTCGGTCACTTCGCGCAAATCCCCGCCGGCGGAGAAGGCGCGCCCATTGGCGCGGATGACGATGCGGGTGACGGCATCGTCGTTCTTCCAGGCGTCGAGCGTGGCGGCAAGCAGCCGCACCATATTGTGCGTGATCGCGTTCAGCGCCGCCGGCCGGTTGAGCGTGACGATGCCCGCCGCGCCCTTGCGGTCGAAGAGGATTTCCGGCTCAGCCTGCATGCGCGATCAATTCAGCGCCCACAGATAAACCAGGCGGCGGCAAGGCCGAGCGCGCTCCTCACCGCGTGCAGCCCGCCCCATCGCTCGACAAGCTCGCGCGTTTTCTTGTTGGCGGCGTTCGCCGCCGTGGTCATGAGCGCGTCATTGACCGGCTTGATGACGACCAAGGTCCACGGCCAGGAGGCGATGCTGAGCGCCGCTCCCACGAGCCAGCGCCAGTCGTGGCTGATGAAATAGGCGACGACCCCGAGCACGCAGGCGACGAGCGCGAGGCTCGCCTGCATGATCGCCGCCCGCTTGTAGCTCTCCTGCCACTGCACGAGCATGGGCTTATGATCGAGCGCGAGCCGCGCCGGCTGCTCGGCGAAGTTGACGTAAACGGCGGCCGCGGCAAAAGCCGTGGCCGCGGCAAAAGCAAGGCCGCCGATGATCATGGTTGCTCCTAATTCCCCAGCAAGTCGCGGCTCACGATCACGCGCATGATTTCGTTGGTGCCTTCGAGAATCTGGTGCACGCGCAAATCGCGCATCACGCGCTCGATCGGAAAATCGCGCAGAAAACCGTAGCCGCCGTGCAATTGCAGGCAGCCATTGACGATCTCGAAACCGACATCGGTGGCGCGGCGCTTCGCCATCGAAGCGTAGCGCGTCGCCTCCGGCGCCTTGGCCTCGACCTTCATCGCCGCCTTCCACAACAGGAGCCGCGCCGCCTCCAGCTCGGTGGCGTAGTCGGCGACCTGAAAGCGCAGCGCCTGGAAGTCCGCGAGGCGCGCGCCGAATTGCTTGCGCTCGCGCATATAATCGAGGGTGCGGTCGAGGCAGAATTGCGCGCCGCCGAGCGAGCAGGCGCCGATGTTAAGGCGGCCGCCGTCGAGGCCGGCCATCGCGACCTTGAAGCCGATGCCCTCCGGTCCGATGCGGTTCTCCACCGGCACGCGGCAATTCTCGAAGATGACCATCGCCGTCGGCTGCGAGTGCCAGCCGAGCTTCACCTCCTGCTTGCCGAAGGAAAGGCCGGGCGTTCCCTTCTCCACCACGATGCAGGAAATGCCGGACGGCCCCGGGCCGCCCGTGCGCACCATGCAGACATAGATGTGCGAGTTGCCGGCGCCGGAGATGAAAGCCTTGCTCCCGTTCAACACGTAATGCTCGCCGTCGCGGCGCGCGCTCGTTTTCAGATTGCCGGCGTCGGAGCCGGCTTCGGGCTCGGTGAGGCAATAGCTCGCGCAATGCTCCATCGAGCAGAGCTTCGGCAGGAAGCGCTTGCGCTGTTCCTCGCCGCCGAAGCCGTCGATCATCCACGTCGCCATGTTGTGGATCGACATATAGGCGGCGGTCGAGGTGCAGCCCTGCGCCAGCTCCTCGAAGATGATCGCGGCATCGAGGCGCGAGAGGCTGGCGCCGCCCACGTCCTCGCGCACATACATGCCGCCGAAGCCGAGGCTCGCGGCCTTGCGCAGCGAGTCGATCGGAAAAATGTATTTCTCGTCCCATTCCTTGGCGCGCGGCGCGAATTCCTCGCGCGCGAACTGGCGGGCCGTTGCCTGAAAGGCGCGCTGCTCTTCGGAAAGCTCGAAGTCCACGGGCGTTCTCCCGCCTAAAGCATTAGGCAGAGCGCCGGAAAGCCGTCAACGCGGCGGGCGACAAAGCGGCGAGCTTTTTCGGCCGGCCCGAACGCCCGGACGAACGTCAGCGCGCTGGTTTCGTTCCCGGCACGGAGAGCGGAACCGGCTTTTCCTCCTCGGCGGCGGCCGGCGCCTCTCCCGTCGCGTCGAGCACCGGATACGCCACCGAAGTGATATGCGAGTGGATGCGCTTGAGGTCGCGCAGCACGTCGAGGTGCAGCGACGTCGTCTCCAGCGTCTCCGGCCGGCCTTCGCGCAACCGTTCGAGGTGCTGCTCGGTGGCGGCGAGCTCGGCGCTGCGCAATTCCGCCTTCTCGGCGATCAGCTTCCTTGCTTCGGCCACGTCCCCCGACATGAACACGCCAAAAGCGATCCGCAGGCTTTCGAGAACGCGCTTGTGGAAGGCGGCCAGCTCCGCCGCGCCCTCGCTCGAAAACTGATACTTGCGCTTGATCTTCTTCGCCGCGAGCTCGCAGAGGTTTTTGTCGACGATGTCGCCGATATGCTCGAGGTTGATCGCGAACGAGATGATTTCCGTGGCGCGGCGGCTTTCGCGCTCGTCGAGGCTGCCGCGCGTGACCTTGGTGATGTAAAGCTTGATCGCCTCATCGAGCCGGTCGACCGCATTGTCCATGCGCGAAACTTCGTTGACGAGCGCGCGGTCGTTGGTCATCAGCGCAGTCATGATCTTCTGCAGCATCGCCTCGACAATATCGCCCATGTGCAACGTTTCGCGCGCGGCATCGGCGAGCGCGAGTGACGGGGTCGCAAGCGCCGTCTCGTCGAGATAGCGCGGCGCCGAAGGATCGGCGGCGAGCGCGCGCGCCGGAAATACTTTCGCCAAAAGCGCGGCGAGCCCGTCGAGGACGCCGATGAAGAGAAGCGCGAGCGCCACGTTGAAGGCGATATGGAACTCGGCGGTCATCTTCGCGAGGTCCGGCTGGAAACTCTGCATGGCGTTGGCAATCGGCTGCAGGAACGGCAGCGCGAGCGCGACGCCCACCAGCCGGTTGAAGAGATTGCCCGCCGGCAGCCGGTAGCTTGCGAGATCGTCGCGATGGCCGCCTTCGAAAAGCGGGTTTAACGCGCTGCCGAGATTGGCGCCGAGCACGAGCGCGAGCGCCGAGACCGGCGCGATGAAATGCGAATACGCAAGCGACATGGTGAGGAGCACCGTCGCCACGCTCGAATGCGCGAGCCAGGTGAGCGCCGCCGCGATCAAAATACAGAGCACCGGGTCGCCGGTGAGCGCGTTCAGCAACGCGCGAACGCTCGGCGCATGCTCGGCCGGCGCCAGACTGTCGAGCAGGATGTGCAACGCGAGCAGCATCAAGCCGAGGCCGATCGCCACCCGGCCGAGATCGCGGAAACGCGTGCCGGCGCCGCTCCTGAACGCGATGAGGCCGATCACGAACAGCACCGGCGCCAGCGCCGCCATGTTGAACGACAGCACCTGCACAATGAGGGTCGTTCCGACATTGGCGCCGAGCATGATGGCAAGCGCCGGCACCAGCCCGACGATGCCGTCGGCGGTGAAGGAAGCGGTCATCAGCGCCGTCGCCGTGCTGCTTTGCAGGATGGCGGTGAGGCCAAGCCCGGCGGCGAAGGCGGCGAAGCGGTTGCCGAAGGCTTTCGACAGCACATGCCGCAGATCCGCGCCGAACGCGCGCAAGATGCCGCTCTGGACCATGTGCAGGCCCCAGAGCAGAAGCGCCACTCCGCCCATGAGATCGAGAAGAATGAGCGAACCCATGATTATCTCCGCGCCGGAAAATCTTTTGCTTGCATCGGCAACGCGTGCGTCGAACGTGACGTTATATATCGCGCCGACTCGGCGCTCGATCAATGGGCGCGCGTGAAAATCCCGCCGATCGACGCGCCTTAACCTCGCGCCGCGACAGCCACCCTCCCCACTCGCTTCGCCGCCATCAACGCGATAAGATTGGTCATGTCGATTTTCAGCCGCAGCGACCGCCCGGTCGACCGCTTCACCCCGCCCGATCCGAAAGCGGCGAGTGCCGCGAAATACAAGCTCGACCTCAAGATCCGCCCGCGCCGCAACCGCAAGAGCGATTGGTCGCGCCGGCTCGTGCGCGAGAACGCGCTGACGGCCGACGACCTTATCTGGCCGCTCTTCATCTGCGAAGGCACGAAGACCCGCGAGCCGGTCGCCTCCATGCCCGGTGTCGAGCGGCTCTCGGTCGACGAGGCCGTGCGCGAGGCCGGGCGCGCGCTGAAGCTGAAAATTCCTGCGCTCGCGCTCTTTCCCAACACCGACCCGAAGCAGCGCGACGAGCGCGGCTCCGAGGCACTGAACGAAGACAACCTCGTCTGCCGCGCGCTCACCGCGATCAAGAAAGAATTTCCGGAAATCGGGCTTGCCGCCGATGTCGCGCTCGATCCCTATACGAGCCACGGCCATGACGGGATTCTCATCGACGGCGAGATCGTCAATGACGAGACGGTGCATGTGCTCGCGCAGCAGGCGCTGGTGCTGGCCGCCGCCGGCGCCGATGTGGTGGCGCCCTCCGACATGATGGACGGCCGCGTCGGCGCCATTCGCCGCGCGCTCGACAACAAAGGTTTCGGCGACGTGCAGATCCTCGCCTATTCCGCGAAATATGCCTCGGCCTTTTACGGTCCCTTCCGCGACGCCGTCGGCTCGAACGCCACACTCAAGGGCGACAAGCGCACTTATCAGATGGATTTCGCCAATGGCGACGAGGCGCTGCGCGAGGTAAAGCTCGACATCGACGAAGGCGCCGACATGGTGATGGTGAAACCCGGCCTTCCCTATCTCGACATTCTTTGGCGCGTGCGCGAGGCCTTCGGCATGCCGACGCTCGTTTATCAGGTGTCGGGCGAATACGCGATGATCGAGGGCGCGGCGCGCGCGGGCTGGATCGACGGCGACAAGGCGATGATGGAGACGTTGCTTGCATTCAAACGCGCGGGCGCCGACGCCATCCTGACTTATTTTGCGCCGCGCGCCGCCGAGAAACTCGCGCGCGAGGGCTGAGCGCTCAAACGAAAACCCCCGGCGGTGGTGCGCCGGGGGCAGTTCATCAGGAGACAAGTCAGGATTTCTTGCCGCGAGGAAATTAGGACAAACTCCCTAACGAACTTCCCAAATACGTTGGTACAGCAGTCCTATCCGAAAGGGTAGGAAGCTCGTCGAATCGGCGAGGCTTCAGCGCGGCGTGAATTTATTGAGATCGTGAATTCCCATTGTCATCTCGAGGACCGCGACCCTCTGCGCCGTCTTTTCGAAACCGTCCTCGCCGAAGAGCTCGTGCTCTTTCTTCTCGAATTCCTCGGCCATCGAATCGAACTCGTTCGACGAGACGACGTCGCGCAACTGCGGAAAGAGATCGGTGTCCTCGCGCGCCGCGTGCGGCCGGTACATGGTTATGAACGATTGCATCGCGCCCACTAGTTGCGGACGGCTGCCGTCCTCCTGTCGGCTTTCGGGGGCGAGCGCGAGAATGGTCGCCGTCACCTGCCGCCCGGCGTTGTGCTGCCGTTGCAGCGCGTCGACGAGATCGACCATCTTTCCCGCTTTCCGGAAGCGCGGGAACACGTGCTCTTCTTCTGATTTTTCGTGATAGTTGTTGATGAAATCGCGGATGATCTCGGCGGACTGCGTCACCAGCGCCGGATTGAAATCCTCCTTTGCCGAAAACTTGCGGATCGCCTCCTCGTAGAGGAGAAGCGCCCGGTCGAGGACGCCGTGCTCGCGCATGAGGTCTTCGGGTGGCGTGACTTCTTCCTTTGCGTCTTCACTCAGCGCCGGACCACCAAAGGATGCCGCCACAAGGCCCATGCCCGCAATTCCGGCGGCGCGGACAAGCTCGCGCTTCGAAGGTACAAACGGTTTCATCGCAAACCTCCCGCGGGAAAGCCGATCACGGCTTTAACGATACCCGCGCGATAAGGTTCGCCCCTTTGCCGCCTATTTCGCGCGGCAATTGGTCACGAATGCCGCGTGCCGCCCTGTGCGTTGACCGGGCTTTCGTCTAGTCTAGCGCGGAGAAGTCGAGGGACCGCGCATGTTCGAACTTCCACGCGCCGGCATGAACGGCGAGCCGAAGCCCGACGCCTACGATCCCGACAAGAACCCCGAATGCTTCGAGGGGGTGTTGCCGCGCCGCGTCGTCGCTTTTTTCATCGATGTGGCGCTGATCGTGGGGCCGATCATTCTCCTGGCGCTGTTTATTTTCATTTTCGGCCTCGTCACGTTCGGGCTCGGCTGGTTCCTGTTCTGGACGCTGTCGCCCGTGTTCGTGATCTGGGCGATTCTCTATGTCGGGCTCACCCTCGCGGCGCCGCAATCGGCGACGCTCGGAATGCGCGTGATGGAACTGGAATTGCGCACCTGGTACGGCGGCCGGATGTATTTTCTGCTCGGCGCCGTGCATGCGATCTTTTTCTGGGTTTCGGTGAGCGCATTGTCGCCGTTTGTTCTGCTGGTCGGCCTCGTCAATCGCCAGCACCGGCTCTTGCATGACTTTTTAACGGGCACGGTGATGATCAACAACGCTTCCCGCGCCGCAGCACTGAGGCGGCCTGGAAAAGTTTAGCGATCGACTTAGATTCGCCTTTGACGAACACAAAATTGCGCGCAATGCTTGGGATAGAGAATCTGGTTTTATCCGCCGGGCGTTGAACGACCGTGACCCAGCAACCGCGCGACACCCCGCAATTTTTTCTGACGAGCCCTTCCGCCTGCCCGTATTTGCCGGGCAAGCAGGAGCGCAAGGTGTTCACCCACCTCGTCGGCGAGCGCGCGGGCGAAATCAACGACATTCTGACGCAAGGCGGCTTCCGCCGCTCGCAATCGATCGCCTACCGTCCGGCCTGCGAGGCCTGCCGCGCCTGCGTTTCCGTGCGGGTGCTCGCGCAGGAATTTCAGCCTTCCCGCGCCTTCCGCCGCGTGAGCGCGTTGAACGAGGACCTCATCGGCCACGCCCGCACGCCGGGCCCGACGGCCGAGCAATATTCGCTCTTCCGCGCCTATCTCGACGCGCGCCACGCCGATGGCGGCATGGTCGACATGACGGTGCTCGACTATTCGATGATGGTCGAGGACAGCCACGTGCATACAAAGCTCATCGAATATCGTCGTCGCGGGCCCGACTCGACCCTGACCGGCCGCGGCGACGGGCCGTTGCTCGCGGTCGCGCTCACCGACGTGCTCGCCGACGGGCTCTCCATGGTTTACTCGTTCTACGATCCGGAAATCCGCGGCCGCTCGCTCGGAACGTATCTCATCCTCGACCACATCGCGCGCGCGCAGCGGCTCGGGCTGCCGCACGTCTATCTCGGTTATTGGGTCAAGGGTTCGCCGAAGATGGATTACAAGCGCCGCTTCCTGCCGCAGGAGCGGCTTTCGCCCGACGGCTGGCAGCGGGCTGACGCCTAAATACGCTAATCCTCGACGTGCGCTTTCAATCGCGCGAGCGCCACGTCCCATTGCCTCGAGACCTGATCGAGAAAATCGCGCAGCTCCTCGAGCGGCCGCGGCTCCAGCTCGAACAGGCTCTCGCGCCCCGCGCGAACGCTGCGCACGACGCCGGCATGGGCCAGCACGCGAAGATGCTTCGTCACCGCCTGCCGCGTGAGGCGCGTGCCGGCGGTGAGCCGCGCGATCGACTGCCGCTCGCCGCGGCCGAGCTTCGCGAGAATGGAGAGCCGCGTCTCGTCGCCGAGCGCGGCGAAGACCGATGCGCGCGTCTTCAGCGCGCGAAGCTCGCTATGCCGCATGGTCGAGATGATTGGCGATGTTTTGCATTTGCATTCCCCACCCTTGCTCGTTCATGCGGAACGCTTCGGCGCGGCGATCCGCCGGAATCTTGTCGAAGCCCGTTTCGACCAAGCGAAGGAGCGTTCCCGTCGCGGTCTTTTCCAGCGTGAACTCGATCAAGGTCGAGGACTCCTTGGAGTAATCGCGGTTCAGGTCGATCGCGTAAGGATGCCAGGTGAAGGAGAAATAGCGCTCCGGTTCCATTTTCTGCACCACCGCCTCCCATTTGTATTGCTCATAGCCGGGATAGGTGATGTGCCCGCGCGAAACCTGGCCGGGCACGAACGGCCCGTCGAGTTTGACGCGGAACCAGGCGCCGAATTCGCGATGATCGGTGAGCGCCTTCCAGACGCGGGAAACCGGCGCCTTGAGCTCGATGGACTTTTCGATGCGATCGTTCATGAGCAACCTCTTGGTTGCTCATTTTCTAGCGCGGCCCGAAACCAAGCGCAACCTTTTTGTTGTGCTTTCCCGGCGCCCCCGCGCCTGCGATCAATAGGTGATGTCGGTGCGGATACCGAAAATCATCGCGTTCTTGATGGTGGTCGTGGGCAAGGCGGCATTCGGATCAGGGATGTTGCCGCCCGGATGGAAGACGTATTGGAAATCCGGCTGCACGGTCCAGCCGGGCAGGATCTGGAACTGATAGGTGAAGTCGAGCGTCATTTCGTAATTGCGGATCGGAAACGGCATGCCGGAGAACGCAATTTGGTCGCGGTCGAGCGCGCTCGCGCGGCTTGAGACATGCGCATAGATGACGGAGGCGCCGAAATTGTCGTTCGGCCGGCCGGGGACCATGCCGTTAAAGACAATGCCGCCATCGGCATAAAAATCGATGAGGTTGCGGTCCGACGGGCTCCCCGAAATACGGCTGAACAAGGCGATACCCTTGTCGGCAGTGGCGCCGGGCGGCCGGTAAATCTGCTGATCGATGATGCCGTAAATGCCGTCATCGCCGAGGAACTGGCGCGGCATGCCGTTGCTCAAGGGATTGGCGAGCGACAGCCCGTCGGTGCCGAATTCCTGGTCGTTGAAATGGCCGAAATGGTGCCAGGCGCCGAGCCGCAGCGTGCCGGCAAGGCCGGCATGTTGATTGTAGCTGTACTGGGCTTCGCCGATCAGAAGCGGCGGATCGTTCAGGCGAAAATTGAGCCCGTGCGGATTTTTCACCTGCGGGTTGACGGCGCTGAAGCCCACGCCGGACGGATCGCCGTTGAAAAGACCGAGGAGAAATACCCAGTCCGTGTTCGGCTGATATTTGAAGCGGATGCCGGGCGTCGACAGCGGATAGGCGGGCCCGCCGCTCGGCAGGTTTTGCGAGGTGATCGTCGGCCAATCGCTGTTGATGAAGAGCGTGAAGTAGCGGCTGTTGAAAAACTCGGCATCGGTCGTGAGCTGGCCGACGCGGACGTTGAGCTTGTCGTCGAGGAATTTTTGCTGGAACCATATCTCCGAAAGCCGGCCGGTCGGCAACGCCTCGATGTTGCTGATCGTGATCATGCCGCCGACATAACCACTCCCGAGGTTGCCGGTGCCGCTGATCCAGAACTGGTTGGAGTAGAAGCTCAGGCCCTTCAGGCCCGCGATCTTTTCGAGGTCGAAGGCGACGTAGGTTTCTAAGAGATCCTCGTAGATCGTGCCGCGGCGGACGCCGCCCGACGTATTCGAAAGCACTTCGCCGGTGTAGACGAAACCATAATTGATGCCGCGGTCGCTGAGTGATTTGCGGAAATCCTGGCCGGGCAGGCTGGTTGCAATCGTCGGCAAGGGCGAGGGAAAGCCCTTCATCCGGTCGTCGGCATCGTCGGCGAGCGCCGCACGCGCAGTAAAACCGTTGGCGGCGATTGCCAACGCCAAGGCGAGCATCTTTCTCGCTATGGCCGCGCTACTTTTCATGCCCGCCCCTATTGCCCGCTCAAAGGCCATAGGCCGTCAGCGCGACCTTGTCAGCTTAAAGCCGGACCATGACTTTCGTGCAAAGTGCCGCAGCGGCTGCCAACCGCGATATTCACAGGCTTCCGGCGATAAAATCGGCCACGAGCTTGATGTTCAATGCGATCAGCGCCGCCGCGGCGAGCGCGGCGAGCGCGGTCATCCATAACGGCGCCTTCAACGCTCCCATCTTGCGGCTGTCGGCCGTGAATAGAATGAGCGGCACCACGGCAAAGGGAAGCTGGATGCTCAGCACGACCTGGCTCAGGATCAGAAGCTTCGCGGTGCCGCTTTCGCCGTACCAGATCGTGACCGCCGCCGCTGGCACGATTGCGATCGCCCGCGTGATCAGCCGACGCGCCCAGGGCGGCAGGCGAAGATCGAGAAAGCCTTCCATCACGATCTGGCCGGCGAGCGTCGCCGTCACCGTCGAATTCAGGCCGCAGCAGATGAGCGCGATCCCGAACAACGTCGGCGCGATCGCCGAGCCGAGAAGCGGCGCGAGCAGCGCGTGAATGTCGCCAAGCTCGGAGACGTTGGTCTGGCCGGCTTTGTTGAAGGTCGCCGCCGCGAGAATCAGGATCGCGGCGTTGATGGTGAGCGCGAAGGTGAGCGCGATGGTGGAATCGACGGTGGCAAGCGTAATCGCTTCGCGCCTGTCTTCGGTCGATTCTCCGAAGCGGCGCGTCTGCACGATGCCCGAGTGCAGATAGAGATTGTGCGGCATGACGGTCGCGCCGAGGATCCCGAGCGCGAGATAGAGCATGTCCGGATTGGTCACGATCTCGGTGGTCGGCGCGAAACCCACGATCACCGCGCGCCAGTCGGGTTGCGCCAGCGCAATCTCGATCACGAAGCAAAGGGCGATCACTGCCAGGAGCGTCACGATCAGCGCCTCGATCCAACGGAAGCCGAGATTTTGCAACAACAGGATCAGGAGAACGTCGAGCGCGGTGATCAAGACGCCAAGCTCGAGCGGAATGCCGAATAGGAGATTGAGCCCTATCGCGGTGCCGATCACTTCGGCAAGATCCGTGGCGCAGATCGCGATTTCCGCGAACAGCCACAGCGGCCAGGATATGGCGCGCGGAAAGGCGTCGCGGCAGGCCTGCGCGAGATCACGCCCCGCGGCGATCCCGAGCCGCGCGCAAAGCGCTTGCAGGAGGATCGCCATCAGATTGGAAATCAGCGCGACGGTGAGGAGCCCGTACCCGAACCTGGAGCCGCCGGCGAGCGAGGTCGCCCAATTGCCGGGATCCATGTAGCCGGTGGCGACGAGGTAGCCCGGCCCGAGAAAGGCGAGAAGCTTTTGCCAGAACGGTCCCGCCGGCCGCGTGCGGATCGAGCCATAGACTTCCGCGAGCGAGGCGCGGCTGCGTTCGCGCCGCCAGCCCGTTGCCGCCGAAGGAGATTTCACGTGGAGGCGCGTCAGCATCAATTCATTCCTGGCGGCAGTATAGGTAGTTGCGAATAGTTTGCAATTGCAAAGATGATCGAAAATACAGACGTCACTTCGCTTTGCGGCTCCTGCTTGTCGAAGCTGAATCAATCTCCGAGGACTTTCGTTCAACGCACGGAAATCCTTGCGGATATTTCCGGCCGCCGCCCTCGAATGGCGGCCTTTCAGCCTCTGCGCTAATGAAGCACATCCGGCACGGCCCTCTTAACGCGCGAGCCCCTCCCCGCATGCTGTTTCATGAGCCGCTGTTCGCGCTGGTGCTGTTTCCCGCCTTCTACGCGCTTTATCTCGCCGTCAATCATCGACAGACCGCGAAGAAATGGGCGCTCATCGTCGCCAGCATCGCCTTCTACACCTGGGGCGAGCCGCTGTTCGTGCCGGTGGTATTCGCCTCCGCCGCCATCGACTACGCGATCTCGTTACGGCTTGCGGCGAGCGAATGGGCACGGCGGCCGCTCCTGGTCGCCGGCATTCTCGTCAATCTCGGCATTCTGGTTTTCTACAAATATGCTGATTTCCTGATCGGAAATTTCGACGCGCTCGCGGGCTTCTTCGGCGGCCGGACGCTTCCCCTCCTGCACATTGCGCTGCCGATCGGCGTCTCCTTCGTCGTCTTCGAGAAGGTCACCTATCTCGTCGATTGCTATCGCGGCACCACGAAGCCCGCGCACACCTTCTCCGACTACTGCCTGTTCGTGTTTCTGTTCCCGAAGCTTTTGGCGGGCCCGATCCTCAAATATCACGAGATGGAGGCGCAGATCGCCGATCCCGAAGCGGTCGGCTGGCTGGATGCGAAAGCGGGCTTCCTGCGCTTTGCCCGCGGCATGGGGAAGAAGCTCCTGATCGCCGACGTCGTCGGCAATTTCGCCAACACTGCCTTCGGCGCCGATGCGGCAAGCCTCTCCGCGGCCCAGGCCTGGCTCGGCCTCGTTTGCTTCACGCTGCAAATCTATTTCGACTTCTCCGCCTATTCCGACATGGCGATCGGGCTCGCGCGGATGCTCGGCTTCCGCTTGAAGGAAAACTTCATGATCCCCTATGCCTCGCGTTCGCTCACCGAATTCTGGCGGCGCTGGCATATCTCGCTCACGAGCTGGATCCGGGAATATCTCTACGTGCCGCTCGGCGGCAACCGCGCGGGCGAGTTCCGCACCTACCTCAATCTGTGGATTTGCTTTCTCGCCTCCGGCATCTGGCACGGCGCGAGCTGGAACTTCGTGCTGTGGGGTGCCTATAACGGTCTCTTCCTCACCCTCGACCGCCTCTTCCTCGTGCGCTGGCTCGATCGCGCCGGCGCTCTTGTCTCCGTCGTGACCACGCTCCTCGTCGTTATGATCGGCTGGGTGATCTTCCGCACCACCTCGATCGGCCAGCTTACGGATTACCTCAACGCCCTGTTGCCGCACGGACGGCCGGCGGCTTCGCTTGAAATTACGCCGGACGTGCCGCTCACCGTACTGGTCGGCGCGGTCCTCAGCCTCCTGCCCGCGACCCCGCTCTTTCCGCGGCTCGTGCTGGCCTATGAGAAGCGCGTCACCTTGCAGCGGCTCATGGAATGGGGGCTCGTGGCGCTGTTCGTCGTCGCGAGCGCGCGCGCCATCGCCGTGCCCTTCAAGCCGTTTATTTATTTCCGCTTCTGAGCATCCGGATTGACGACATTGATCGGTTTGCCCGCGGCATAGGCGACGATCTGGTCGAAAATGTCGGCGAACTGAATCTCGTATTCGTCGCGCGTGACATAGCCGATGTGCGGCGTGCAGACGACATTGTCCATCGACAACAGCGGATGCTTGCCGCCGGTCACCGGCTCCTGCTCGTAGACATCGACGGCGGCCCTGCCCGGCCGGCCCGCTTTCAGCGCGTTCACGAGCGCGTCCTTCTCGATCAGCGGCGCGCGGCTCGTGTTCACGAGAAGTGCGGTCGGTTTCATGCGCGCGAGATCTTCCGCCTTCACGATCCCGCGCGTGGCGTCGACGAGGCGCATGTGCAGCGTGATCACGTCGCACTGCTCGAAGAAGGCTTCCTTGCTTTTCGCCACCGCGTAGCCGTCGGCCTCGGCCTTCGCCCGCGAGGCTTCGCGCGCCCATACCAGGATCTTCATGCCGAAGGCCTTGCCGTAACCCGCGACCGCGCCGCCGATCCGGCCGTAGCCGTAAATGCCGAGCGTCTTGCCGCGCACGCCGTCGAAGACGCCGGTCTGCCATGTACCCGCCTTCAGCGCCGCCATCTGCTGCGGGATCGCGCGCATCGCCGCGATGATGAGGCCGAAGGTCAATTCGGCGGTGGCATAGGACGGCGAGCCCGCGTGCATGTTCGAGGACACGATGATGCCGCGCTTCGTGCAGGCATCGATGTCGATGTGCGGATAGACGCTGCGCTGGCTGATCAACCGGAGCTTGTCGAGCTTTTCGATAAGCGGCGCGCGGATTTGCGTGCGCTCGCGGATCAAGACGAGAGCTTCGGTATCCTTCAGCCGCTCCGCGAGCTGATCGACGTCCTCTACATGATCGTTCCAGATTTTGACGTCGTGGCCCGCGAGCTTCTTGAAGCAATCGAGCGTGCGCAAGGTGTCGAAGTAATCGTCGAGGATCGATACTTTCATGGGGCTTATGCCTGCGCGGCGCGATGCTGTTCTTGTCGCGAATGGCACGCGAGAAACGCGTGGCCGGCGGCGGTGATCCTGACCATGGCGCGGCCGCGCTTGTGCTCGCGCGCAAGCAAGCCGCGATCGATCGCGTCCTCCCAAACGGGTAGTCGCGGACAGGACGTGCGCCAGGCTTCCATCACCTCGGCGTAGCTGCGCTCGCCTTTCGCCACCCATTCGAGGAGGTCAAGGGTCAGTGCATCAGTTTCGGCCATGGATTCTCCGCTCGCGCGGCGCGCAATATACCGATTGCGGCGCGCGGCGGCTACGAGCGCTTACGACGCAGCTTTCGCCTGTCCCGGATGGACGCCCGCCCGCTGCGGCAACAGCAAAACGCAGCCGATGATGAAGGCCGCAATGATCGCCGAGGCGATGGGGCGGCTCAGCGCAAGCCCGCCTTCATTCACGGGCTTGTCGAGAAAGTCGCCGGCGGTGGCGCCGAGCGGCCGGGTGAGAATGAACGCCGCCCAGAACAAGAAGACCCGCGAGGCGTTCGTCCAAAAATAGGCGGCGGCAAGAACCGCAAGGCCGGCGGCGAAAACGAGTGCGCCACCTTCATAGCCGAGGCCCGATGTATCGGCAGTCCAGTCGCCGAGTGCCGTCCCCAAGGTCTGCGAAAACGTAATCGCCGCCCAATAAAATGCTTCCGCCTTCGGCGTGTTCACGGTTTCAACGGAAATCGAGCCGAGCGAGCGCTGCCACAGGCCAAGCACCGTCATCAGGCAAGCGAACAGGGTCAATACCCCTCCGGTGTAACCGATGCCGAGCGAGCGATCGGCGAAATCCGCCATGGTCGTGCCGGCGGTGGTGGAGGCAACGATCGTCAACCAGTAGAGGACGGGATGAAACTTCTTCGCCGCGATCTGAACGCCGACCAGCACCGCGAGTGGCAAAATGAGGATCGCGGTACCGATCAGGTAGCCGAGATTCATCGTCATGGTGAGCGTATCGCCGCCGGTCTCGCCGAGCGTCGTCGCGGCAATTTTGATGATCCAGAAGACGAGCGTGACCGCGGGGACTTTACTGGCAAGATCCTCGTAACGAGGCCGGCGCTTGTCGGTCATGATCACTCCTGCGCTTTCAACACCCCGCGCCTCCTAAACTTGTGCGCCGCCTCACGAGCGCAAGCCTTAAAAACCTCGCCCTTTTGGCTATGCAACGATCGTCGCAAGTCGCTTGTTCCGGCCCTATTTTAATGATCGCGCGCGGGCGTGGCGCTGACATATTCTCGACCCATGAATGACCGCATGGCGAACGACACGCTTAGCGCGAACTCCCGGCGCCGCCTTGGCCTTGCCGCCGCGGCACTCCTCCTTTTCGTGCCGCTGTTCACATTGTGGAATCTTTTCGCCGACGCGTTTGCGCCGAAGCTCGCGCTGATGATCGGTCCCAAGCTCCTCGGCGTGACCGAGGCCCCGCCTCCGGTCCGCTGGAATCTGCATTCCTTCGCCGACGGCGAATGGCAGAAGCGGATCACCGACACGGTTACCGACGCGATCCCGCTCCGCCCGCTCCTCATCCGCATCAACAATCAGCTCCGCTACAAGCTCTTCGGCTATGCGGGCGCGGCCGGCGTCGTCACCGGCCAAGGCGGGCAGCTGATCGAGAAATATTATCTCGACGAATATTGCAGCCGTGATCTAGCCGCCTTCGAACCGAAGGCGCGCGAGTGGGCGGCGCGCCTGAAAGAAATCCAGGATTTCTACGCCGCGCGCGGCAAGATCTTCATCTATCTGATTACGCCCTCGAAGGCGGCCTACATGCCGGAGAATTTCGCGCGCGAGCTTGCCGGCTGCAAAAGCAGCGCGGAGGACCGCGCCGGTTTCTTGCCGCTTTACGACCGCGTCTTGCGGGAGGCCGGCGTTCACGTCGTCGACACCGCGAGCCTGATTTACGGCCTGAAGGGCAAATACGAAATCGACCTCTTCCCCGCCGGCGGCGTGCATTGGAACGCGATCGGGGTCGCCAATGCCGAGGACGCGATCCTTGCCGGGATCAATCGCGAGGCGAACGCCGCGGTCGCGCCGAAACTTGCCTGGCGCTACGAGGTCGTCGACCGCGCCAAGGGTACCGACCGCGACCTTCTCGACCTCCTCAACGTGCTCGCGCCGAATGCGCGCTATGCCACCGCCCGCGTCACCTACCAGCCCGCGGTCTGCGGCGCGATGCCGGCTTCCTCGCTGAAGATCGCGATGGTCGGCGGCAGCTTCGCCGGCACCCTCGGTCCGACCCTGATCAACGACGGCTGCCTCTCGCGGCTCGAGGTCTACAACTATCTCTATCGCGGCATGAAGGCGGGCCCGAACTTCAAGACGGTCAAGGACCGGCTCACCGCCGCCGACATCCCGCCGCTCCGCGACGCCGACATCCTAATCCTCGAGGAAAACGAGTCGCTGTTGCCCGCCACGAACTATGCCGAGGAATTCTACCGCGTGATTCTCGGCCGCTGAGCCTCAGGCCGCCGTCAATTCTTCTGTGTCGCGGGTGGCGCCACTTCCGCTTCTTTCAGGCCAGCGCCGTCGAGCGCGCGCCGCACGCTGCCGGTGAACTTCGCGTTCTCGACAAAGGCCGAGACGAATGCGAGCGCTTCCTTGTGTCCCTTCGGCACCGCGACCGCGACGCGGCTCTGGAAGAAGGAGCCGGAGAGCACGCGCATGCCCGGCACGTTCGCGGCGAAGCTTCTGAGCGACTCGCGGCTCAACGCCACCGCGTCGGCCCTCCCCGCGAGCAACTCCTGCTGCAACTCGTTGACCGAGCGGAAGGTCGAGAACTTCGCCTTCTTCAAGGCCGCCGCCGCCGCGCGCCCGGTCGCCGTATTGTCGACGCCGATCACCCGCACGCCGGGCCGGTCCACGTCCTCGATCGTCTTGATCGGCGAATCCATCGGCACGAGATAACTGCTTTCGAAGCGGTAATAGGCGGGGCCGAATTCCACCGCCTTCGCGCGCTGCTCGTCGACCGGCATGAAGGTCACGTCCCAGGCGCCTTCCTTGCCCGCCTCGGTGATCTCGCCCGAGCTTTGGTACTCCACGAATTCCACCGGCACGCCGAGCATGCGCGAAAGCTCGTTGCCGAGATCGACCGGCACGCCGCGCGGGCGGCCGCTCAGCGGATCGCGCGTGCAGTAGAAGGCGGAAGCGACGGGCCCGACGCCGATCGCGATGCGCAGCTTGCCCGTCGGCGCAAGCTCGTTCATCACGCTCGCGCGCGGGTCCGCGCGCGCGGGCGAAAGGGCCGCGAGCACCGCCGCCACGAGAAGCGCGAACGCGTTCATGGCCGCGAGATGTCTCATGGCAGCGTTTTGACGGCTGTGATGTTCATCACAATCGGCGCTCGGTGGTGGATGGTGTGTTCCCCGAAAGCCCATCCTAGCACCCGAATTTGACGGCCTATGTTCGCTTCCAGGCGCTGGAGGATCGGCTTATCCATTGAATATACATGGATTTTCAGGGTGCTTTCGATCTTGTCGTATTCATCCTCGCCTTCAAGACAGGCCGGCTGAGCGAGGTTGAGAATGTAGGCGATTTCGACCCGATTGCCGTAATCGACATCGACGAAGCGCACGCGTTCCAGCCTGCCTTGGGCGACCTGCCCTTCGACCTCCGCCTTCAGGCATTCGGCCGTGGCCGCGGTGCTCGCCGCGCAAAGAATCGTCGCGCAAACCGCACGCCAAACCGCGCCGACCCTCATGCAAACTTGTTGCTCTTCGGAAATCCCTTGGGCGCGAGCCGGCCCGCGTCGGCGCGGCTGCCGCGCCAGTCACGAAGCTCGGTCTTGGGAAGTTTCTGGGTGCGGCCAGCGGGATCGAGCCAGGTGAGGCCGGCGTCGAGCTTGAAGACTTTGGCGTCGGAGAGCCTGCCCTCCTTGTAGCGTTGCAGCCGCACACCCTTGCCGCGGCCCATTTCGGGAAGATCCGCGAGCGGGAAGATCACGAGTTTGCGGTTGTCGCCAACGACCGCGACGGAATCGCCCTCGACGGGCGCGACTGCCGCCGCCTGATCCGGCGCCTTCACGTTCAGCACCTGCTTGCCCTTGCGGGTATTGGCGAGGCAATCGTCTTCCTTGACCACGAAGCCATTGCCGCCTTTGGAGGCGACGAGGAATTTCCGCCCGCCGACGAAGGGCACGATGGTGACGATCTCGGCGCCCTCCATCTCCACCATCAGGCTCGCCGGCTCGCCGAAGCCGCGGCCGCCCGGAAGCTTCGAGGCCTCGATCGTGTAGAAGCGGCCGTTGGTGGCGAAAACGAGAAGCTTCGACGTGGTTTGCGCGTGGAAGGAGAAGCCGAGCTTGTCGTCGCCCTTGTAGGTGAGGTTCTTGACGTCGTCGGTGTGCCCCTTCAACGCGCGCAGCCAGCCTTTTTCCGAAACGACGACGGTGATCGGCTCCTTCTCGATCATCGCCTCGGTCGCGGCCTTGAGATCGATCTCCTTCGCCTGCTCGAAGCCGGTGCGGCGGCGGCCGAGCGCGGTCGTCGGCCCATAGGTCTCGCGCAGCTTCTTGACGTCGGCGGCGATCGATTTCCATTGCCGCGCCGGCGAGCCGATCAGCTTTTCCAGGCCGGATTTTTCTTCCTTCAGCTCCTTGTGCTCGCGCTTGATCTCGAACTCCTCGAGCTTGCGCAAATTACGCAACCGCATGTCGAGGATCGCGGTCGCCTGCACATCCGTGAGCTTGAAGCGCTTCATCAAGACGGGCTTCGGCTCGTCCTCGCGGCGGATGATTTTGATCACGAGATCGATGTTCAGATACGCGATCAGGAGGCCGTCGAGGATTTCCAGCCGGTGCTTGATCTCGGCGAGGCGATGGCGCGAGCGGCGGAGCAACACCTCGCGGCGGTGGTCGAGCCACTCGCGCAGGCATTCGGCGAGCCCCACGACGCGCGGCACCTGCCCGCCCATCAGCACGTTGAGATTGAGCGGGAAGCGGCTCTCCAATTCGGTGAGCTTGAAAAGCGACTCCATCAACACATTCGGATCGACGCCGCGCGAGCGCGGCTCCAAGACGATGCGCACTTCCTCGGTCGATTCATCGCGCACGTCGGCGAGGAGCGGCAGCTTCTTGTCGTTGATGAGTTCGGCCATGCGCTCGATCAGCCGCGACTTCGGCACGAGATATGGAATCTGCGTCACTATCGCGACCCAGGTGCCGTGGCCCGTCTTCTCCTGGTGCCAGCGCGCCCGCACGCGGAAGGAGCCGCGGCCGGTGACGTAAGCCTCGCGAATTGCGGCCTTGTCGTCGACGATGATGCCGCCGGTCGGGAAGTCCGGGCCCTTCACGTATTTCAGAAGCTCGCCGCTTTTCGCCGAGCGCTTGTCGATGAGGTGGAGCGCCGCATCGCAAAGCTCGACGATGTTGTGCGGCGGGATCGAGGTCGCCATGCCGACGGCGATTCCGGTCGAGCCGTTGGCGAGCAAATTCGGGAACGCCGCCGGCAATACGGTCGGCTCCTGCTGTTGCCCGTCATAGTTGGGGCGGAAATTGACCGCGTCCTCGTCGACGCCGTCGAGCAGCAGCCGCGCGACATCGCTCATCCGCGCTTCGGTGTAGCGATAGGCGGCGGCGTTATCGCCGTCGATGTTGCCGAAATTTCCCTGGCCTTGGATCAGCGGATAACGCGAGGAGAAATCCTGCGCCAGGCGCACGAGCGCGTCGTATATCGCCTGGTCGCCGTGCGGATGGAAATTGCCCATCACGTCGCCGACGATCTTCGCGGATTTTTTCGGCGCCGCCCCCGGTTCAAGCCGCAGCTGCCGCATGCCGTAGAGGATGCGGCGATGCACGGGCTTCAAGCCGTCGCGCGCATCCGGCAGCGCGCGATGCATGATGGTCGAGAGCGCGTAGGAGAGATAGCGCTCCTCGAGCGCGTTCTTGAGTTCGACCGCCTCGATCTCTTCCTTCCCGCCGCCCGGGGGAATCACGCGCTTTCCCATGTTTCACCGCTATCAGCCGAAAGAGTCGGGAACAAGCCGGATCAGGCCGCCTCGCGCGCGAGCGCCGCGATCAGCGCCGCGCGCGCTTCCGGCAGTTCGAGCCCGCGCGGCTCGAACACGCGGCGGATGAGAAAGTAGCCGGTGAGTTCGAAGCCGGCGGCGATCTCGCCCGCCGAATGCCGGCCCTCGCCGCGCAAAAACGCCGGCAGCGGCAGCAACAGCTCCTTCCACGGGTCACCGGCCTTGCCGCTCACGGCTCGGCCCGATTTCGGCGAGACATAGACGAGGTTGGCTTCCTCGCCGCTCGCGGCACAGCTCGAAAGATCGAGGCCGAAGCCGAGTTCGGATAGAAGCGCAAGCTCGAAGCGCACGATCAGCGCGGAAGCAATATCCGGCTCGCCGAGATGATCGGCAATCGCGGCGAGCGCGCGATAGATTCCTTCATGCGGATCGCGCTCGGGCAGAAGTCGCAGGAGCGCGGCGAGCGTCTGGATGCCGTAGCTCGCCGCCGCCGAGGCCATCAGCCGCTCGGCGCGCAAGGTTGTGCCTTCGATCATGTAATAGCCGAGATGCTCGTCGAGCCGCGCGCGCCAGGTGGCGCGCACGCCGTTCCCCGGCTGCAGCACCGGCCGCAGCTTGTGCGAAGCGCCGCCGCGCACGAGGCCGAGATGGCGGCCGTGCAACGCGGTCATCAATTCGACCAGCGCATGCGCCTCGCCGTGACGGCGGACGCCGAGCACAATGCCTTCGTCGCTCCATTCCATCGCGGCCTTACTCCTTCGGAAACTCCAACCCCGCCGCCCGATAGCGCTCGGGATCGTCGCCCCAATCCTCGCGCACCTTCACGTGCAGAAAGAGATGCACCTTGCGCTCGATCGCCGCGGTGATTTCCTTGCGCGCGTCCATCGAGATCGCCTTGATCATGCGGCCGCCCTCGCCGAGCACGATCTTGCGCTGGCTTTCGCGCTCGACATAGATCGACTGTTCGATCCGCACCGCGCCGTCACGGAGCTCCTTCCACGAATCGGTTTCGACCGTCGAGTGATACGGTAATTCCTGGTGCAGCCTGAGGTAAAGCTTCTCGCGCGTGATTTCCGCGGCCATCAGCCGCTCCGGCAGATCGGTGATCTCGTCCGCCGGATAGTGCCACGGGCCTTGCGGCAGATGCTTCGCGAAATAATCGAGCACATCGGCAACGCCATCGCCCTTCGTGGCCGAGATCATGAAGGTGCGCGCAAACGTCAGCAATTCATTCGCTTCCTTGGCGAGCGAAAGCAACGCTTCGCGCGGCACAAGGTCGATCTTGTTGAGGATCAGGATCTTCCCGTGCGGCACGCTTGCGAGCCGCGCGATGATCGCGCGCGTCTCGGCATCAAGTCCTTTCTTGGCGTCGACGAGCAGCACGACGATATCGGCATCCGCGGCGCTCGACAGCGCCGCCGAGACCATCGCCCGATCAAGCCGCCGTTTCGGGTCGAAAATGCCGGGCGTGTCGATGAAGATCGCTTGTGTTTCGCCCGCGATCGCAATGCCGCGCACGAGACTGCGCGTGGTCTGCACCTTCGGGGAGACGATCGAAACCTTGGCGCCGACAAGCGCGTTCACGAGCGTCGACTTGCCGGCATTGGGCGCGCCGAGGAGCGCGACAAAGCCGCAGCGTTTCCCCGCCTCCGCGCCTGTGCTTGCGCTCACTCGTCGACCTTGATGCCCTGGCCCTGCAGCACGGCTTGCGCCGCGGCGCGCTGGGCATCGCGCTTGGTCGCGCCCTCGCCTTCACCGGAAGCAATGCCGTGGACATCGACGGCAATGCGGAACACCGGCCGGTGATCGGGGCCTTTGCGCTCGACCTGGCGATAGGAAGGCGGCGGCAGCCCCTGCTTCTGCGCCCATTCCTGCAACCGCGTCTTGGCGTCGCGCAATTCGCGGCCGGGCGAAAGCGCCCGCGGCCGCCAGTATTTGTCGATGAACTTCGTCGCCGCCGGCAGGCCGCCGTCGAGATAGACCGCGCCGATCACCGATTCACAGACGTCCGCCAGGATCGTCGTCTTTTTCCGGCCGCCCGACTGGATCTCGTGACGGCCGAAATAGATATAGGCGCCGAGGTCGAGTTCGAGCCCGATCTCGGCGCAGGTTTCCTTGCGCACGAGGTCGGAAAGGCGCTGCGAAAGTTCGCCCTCTTGCGCCCGCGGAAATTCGTGCAACAGCATGTCGGCGATCACGAGGCCGAGCACGTGATCGCCGAGAAATTCGAAGCGCTGGTAGCTCGTCTGGTATTTGCCGGTGCCGATGGCACTGACATGGGTCAGCGCCACGGTCAGCAGACTCTTATCCTTGAAGCGGTGCCCGATTTTCTTCTCGAGCGTGCCCGGCGATTTCTTGCGGCCGCTCATCGCACGAGGGAGAAAATGCGGCCCCAGCGGACGGTCCAGGGCCACGTCCACACCTCGAAGGCGTGCGTGCCCTCCTCGACGGAGAAGAAGATGACTTCGGCGCGGCCCACGAGATTGTCGTAAGGAACGTAGCCGACGGCGGAGAGCACCCGGCTGTCGGTCGAGTTGTCGCGGTTGTCGCCCATCATGAAGTAGTGGCCGGACGGCACCTGATAGACCGGCGTATTGTCGTAGAAGCCGTTGTCGACGAGATCGAGCGTTTCGTAGGAGACGCCGTTCGGCAGCGTCTCGCGCCAGCGCTTGATGTGCATGCCGGCGCCCTCGCCGTCCGCAGGCACCCAGTCGGCGACGCGCTCGCGCTTCACCGGCTGATCGTTGATGTAGAGCTGGCCGTCCTTCATCTGGATGCGGTCGCCGGGCAGGCCGATCACGCGCTTGATGTAATCGGTGGAGTCATCCTTCGGCAGCTTGAAGACGACGACATCGCCGCGCTGCGGCCCGCTGCCGAAGATGCGGCCGGAGAACGGGATCAGCGCGAACGGCACCGAGAAGCGGCTGTAGCCGTAGGAATATTTCGATACGAACAGATAATCGCCAACGAGCAGCGTCGCCTTCATCGAGCCCGACGGAATGTTGAAAGGCTGAAACAGGAAGGTGCGAATGACGAGCGCGATTAGAAGTGCGTGAAATCCGACGCGGAGAAATTCGCCGAATCCGCTTTCCTGCTTCTTTTGTCCGGTCAGGCTCATGCTTTCGGTCCGTTCGGCCGCCCAGGCCCGCCCGTATAGCCCGGGCTCATGCCGCGGGCAATCACGGCGCGCGGTCCTTGGGTACCGCGGAGATAATCACGAACGCCTGCGCCATTGGTCCTTCGTCTGAAATTGTGAGGTCGATCCGCGCCTCATACCCTTCCGGGGTCAGCGCCGCGAGCCGCGCCAGCGCCCCGCCGGTGAGCTGCATCGTCGGCCGCCCCGATGGCAAATTCACGACGCCCATGTCGCGCCACCACACGCCGCCGCGAATACCGGTGCCGAGCGCCTTGGCGCAGGCTTCCTTGGCGGCGAAGCGCTTGGCGTAGGTTTCGACGCGGTTCTTGCGGCTCTCGGCGCGCGCGCGCTCATTTTCCGTGAAAATGCGCGCGATGAAACGCTCGCCATGCCGCGCGATCACTTTCTCGATCCGCTGCACGTCGGTGATGTCGGAGCCGATGCCGATGATCATGCGGCGCGCTCGCGGGCGCGCGCGCGGCCCTTGTCCATAGCCGCGCGCATCGTACGAATGACGGGCTCGAAGCCCGCATAAATCGCTTCGCCCACGATAAAGTGGCCGATATTGAGTTCGACGATTTCGGGCAACGCCGAAATCTTCTCGGCGGTCGCATAATCGAGGCCGTGACCGGCGTGGACCTCGAGCCCGAGGCCGGCCGCTTGCCGGGCGCCCGCGCGAATGCGTTCGAATTCGGCCTCCGCCTCTGTCTTGTGTCCCTGCATCACCGCTTCGCACCAGGCACCGGTGTGAATCTCGATGACCGGCGCGCGAATGGCGGCGGCGGCCTCGATCTGACGCGGCTCCGGCGCAATGAACAGCGACACCCGGATACCAGCCGCTGCAAGCTCGCGCGCGACCTCAGCGATATGAGCCTGCTGACCCGCGGCGTCGAGCCCGCCCTCGGTGGTTCGTTCCGTGCGCTTCTCCGGCACGATGCAGGACGCGTGCGGCCTGGTGGCGAGCGCAATGGCGAGCATCTCCGCGGTCGCCGCCATCTCCAAATTGAGTGGCGCGGCAATCTCCGCCTTCAGGCGCCGCACGTCGTCGTCGGTGATGTGGCGGCGGTCCTCGCGCAAATGCGCGGTGATGCCGGAAGCGCCGGCGGCAATCGCGAGCTTTGCCGCCTTCACCGGATCGGGATGGCGGCCGCCGCGGGCGTTCCGCACCGTCGCCACATGATCGACGTTCACCCCGAGCCGGATCGGCCGCACGCTCATCGTTTCATCCTTTCGGGAAAGGCCCGCTAACCGTTGTAGCGCTCGGCGGAGGACACCACCGGTCGCGCGCGCAATTGCGAAATAATCGCATTCAAATGCTTCAAATCATAGACGCCGAGATCGATCGTCACTTCGGTGAAATCCTGCGAGCGCCGCTCCATATGCACATTGTCGATATTGCCGCCGTGCTCGCCGATGATCTGCGCGATTTGCGCGAGCGTGCCGGGCGCGTTCTTCGCCGTCACCAGAATGCGCGCCGGAAAGCGTTGCGAGGCGACGTCGTCGATGTCCCAGCGCACGTCGAGCCACCGCTCCGGCGTGTCGTCATAATCCTTCAGCGCAGGCGACTGGATGGGGTAGATCGTGATCCCCTCGCCCGGCGTGATGATGCCGACGATGCGGTCGCCCGGCACCGCGCCGCCATTCGGCGCGAAGCGCACGGGCAAATCGCCGTTGATGCCGCGGATGGGGATCGCCGCGTCTTCTTTCACATCGACGCTGGCGCCGGAAAAACCCGGGATGCGGAATTTGAGGCTCGCGCCGCGCGTAAGCCCGAACCAGCCTTCGCTGCGCTGAGGCTTGGCGACCGGCTCGCGCTCGCCGCGCCAATCGGGATTGACCGCGCGCACCACGTCCTCGGCCCTCATCTCGCCGCGGCCGACCGCCGACAGCACGTCCTCGACGCTCGCGCGCGCGAGCCGCGAGAGCGATTTCGAAAGCCGCTCGTCCGACCAGGGCTTTGCCGCGCGCGCAAACGCGCGCTCCACCATTTTGCGGCCAAGACCAAGATATTGCTTGCGCACGGCAAGACGCGTGGCGCGGCGGATCGCCGCGCGCGCCTTGCCGGTGACGACGATCGACTCCCACGCCGCCGGCGGGTGCTGCCCCTTGCCGGTGATGATTTCGACCTCGTCGCCGGTCAGCAATTCGGAGACGAGCGGCGCGGTCTTGCCGTTGATCTTGCAGCCGATGGCGTTGTTGCCGACGTCGGTATGGACGGCATAGGCGAAATCGATCGGCGTCGCTTTCCGCGGCAGCGCGATCAGCCGCCCCTTCGGCGTGAAGCAGAACACCTGATCGTGGAAGAGTTCGAGCTTGGTGTGTTCGAGGAACTCTTCCGGGTTCGATCCTTCGGCCAGGAGCTCGATCGTTCGCCGCAGCCACGCATAAGCGCCGGAATCGCGCGCGAGCATTTCGCTTTGCTTGCCTTCGCTGTCTTTATAGAGCGCGTGCGCGGCGATCCCGTATTCGGCGATCTCGTCCATGCCGGCGGTGCGGACCTGCAACTCCACCCGCTGGCGGCCGGGGCCGACGACGGTGGTATGGATCGAGCGGTAGTCGTTCTGCTTCGGCGTCGAGATGTAATCCTTGAAGCGGCCGGGCACGAACGGCCATTTGGTGTGCACGATGCCGACCGCGCGGTAGCAGTCCTCGATCGAGGGCACGATCACGCGGAAGCCGTAGATGTCGGAAAGCTGCTCGAAGCCGACGGCCTTGCGTTCCATCTTCCGCCAGATCGAGTACGGCCTTTTCTCGCGGCCCTTGACCTTGGCCTTGATCTTCTTCTTCGCGAGCTCCTGGGTGAGTTCGCTTTCAATCTCCTTGGCGAGGCCTTTGTTCGGAGCGCGGAGGTTTGCGAGACGGCTTTCGATCGAACGGTAAATTTCCGGCGACAACTGGCGGAAGGCGAGATCCTCCAGCTCCTCGCGCATGTCGTGCATGCCGATGCGGCCGGCAAGCGGCGCGTAAATATCGAGCGTCTCCTCGGCGATGCGGTTGCGCTTTTCCTCCGGCACCCATTTCAGCGTGCGCATATTGTGTAGCCGGTCGGCGAGTTTCACGAGCAACACCCGCACGTCGTCGGCGATGGCAAGCAGAAGCTTGCGCAGGTTCTCCGCCTGCTCCGCCCGCTGCGATACGAGGTCGAGCTTCTTGAGCTTGGTGAGCCCCTCGACAAGCACGCTGATGTCCTTGCCGAATTGCTTTTCGATCTGCGCCCGCGTCGCCTTGGTGTCCTCGATGGTGTCGTGGAGGAGTGCGGCGGCGATCGTCGCGTCGTCGAGCTTGAGGTCGGTGAGGATCGCCGCCACTTCCAGGGGGTGCGAGAAGTAGGGATCGCCGGAGGCGCGCGTCTGCGTGCCGTGCGCCTTCATTGCATAGACAAAGGCGCGGTTGAGGAGCGCCTCGTTGGTTTGCGGGTTATAGCGGCGGACCCGCTCGACGAGCTCGTATTGTCTCATCATGGGCGTACGCCCGGTTTATCGAATACGGCCAATCGCTTACTGCCCGACCTTGAAGCCCGGCCGAGTCGGCACCGGGCGCTCGCTTTCGACGAAAGCATATCGCGCCGCCGTCATCCGGGCGCAAGGCCGATTTGGCGCGCCCGTTAACAGCCGGCCGCCTGCGGGGACGGCTAAAACAAACGGCCCGGCGAGAGCGCCGGGCCGTTGAATATTCCGAATTGGCGAAGGCTCAGACTTCGCCCTCCTCGTCCACCTCGGGCTCGGCCGGCTGTTCCGGCGGCGGCTGCAGGCCTTGCAGGCCGGCGAGCAATTCCTCTTCGGTCATGCGGTCCATGCCGACGTCCTTGTCGTCGGAATCGGTGCCCGCGCCCGTTCCGGCCGTGGCCGACGGGATGAGCGGCACCGCTTCGGGCTCCGGCTCGTCCACTTCGGTGTATTTCTGCAGCGTGTGGATCAATTCTTCGCGCAGGTCCTCGGGTGTCACGGTCGTCTCCGCGATCTCGCGCAACGCCACGACCGGATTCTTGTCGTTGTCGCGCTCAATCGTGATCTGTTGGCCAGCCGACACCATGCGCGCGCGGTGACTCGCGAGCAGCACGAGATCGAAACGGTTTTCCACTTTGTCGATGCAATCCTCGACGGTGACGCGTGCCATCGTCTGTTCTCCAAAATTTCTGGTACGTGGATTGAGCGAGGCTATAGCGCCTGCTCGTTTATAGCGCAAGCAAGGAAATTTCTACTTCTGTGCCATGGTTTCGGCCCATTGCCTCTGTTAGTAAGCGGCTACGGCGCATTGCGGCCGTTCCATAAACTTTCAATTTATTTGGGTGAGTACTTGTTATGACGCAACAGTCTGAGAAGACCGTTCTATTCATCGACGGCGCCAACCTCTACGCCACCACCAAGAGCCTCGGCTTCGACATCGACTATCGCCGGCTGCTGAAAGAATTCCAGGGGCGCGGCAACCTGTTGCGCGCCTTCTACTACACGGCGCTGATCGAGGATCAGGAGTATTCCTCGATTCGTCCGCTGCTCGATTGGCTCGACTACAACGGCTACACCGTGATCACGAAGCCGGTGAAGGAGTTCACCGACTCCACCGGCCGCCGCAAGATGAAGGGCAATATGGACATCGAGCTGGCGGTCGATGCCATGGAAATGGCCGATCACATCGACCACCTCGTGCTGTTCTCGGGCGATGGCGATTTCCGCCCGCTCGTGGAAGCGGTGCAGAGGAAAGGCGTGCGCGTGACCGTGGCCTCGACCATTTCGACGCAGCCGCCGATGATCGCCGACGAATTGCGCCGCCAGGCCGACCAGTTCCTCGACCTCGTCGAATTGCAGGACAAGATCGGCCGCGACCCGGCCGAGCGCGCCGCGCGCGAAGCCGCGCGCGAGGCCCGCCAGCCGCACGGCCATGGCCAGATGCCGGGCTTCATCTCCCGCGGGCCGACGCCGCCCGCCCGCGCCTACGAGCCGGACCCCGAAGAAGCCTGAAGCTAGAGAATGCCTGCGCGATCGAGCGCGAAGCGGCGAAGCAAACTCGCTTCGCCCGGGCGCGACTGCCCGCTCTGTCCTCGCCTCGTCGCCTTCCGCAAAGCCAACCGCAAAGCCGAACCCGGCTGGTTCAACGCGCCGGTGCCCTCCTTCGGGCCGCGCGAGGCAAGGCTTCTGATCGTGGGACTCGCCCCCGGCTTGCGCGGCGCCAACCGCACCGGCCGGCCGTTCACCGGCGATTATGCCGGCGAGCTTCTCTACCGCACGCTCTCCGCTTTCGGCTTCGCGCGCGGGACCTATGCCGCGCGCGCCGACGACGGCTTCGAGCTTGTCGATGCGCGCATCGTCAATTCCGTCCGTTGCGTGCCGCCGGAGAACAAGCCGACGCCGCAGGAGATCCGCACCTGCCGGCAATTCCTCGTCGCCGAAATCGCGGCGATGACGCGCGTCCAAGCCGTCGTCGCCCTCGGCAAGATCGCGCACGATTCGGCGATCGTCGCCTTTGGCGAGCGGCCCTCACGCTTCAAATTCGCCCATGGTGCGAGACACGCGCTCAAAAACCGTATGCTCTTCGACAGCTATCATTGCTCGCGCTACAATACGAGCACCGGCGTGCTCACGCCGAAGATGTTTCGTTCGGTTTTCGCGAAAGTCCGCGCTTATTTGGAGCGCGCCTGAAGCCAGTTCACCACTTCTTCCGCGCTCTTGTCCGGCGGAAAGACCGGATAGAAGACGTGGGTGATGCGGCCGTCATCGATCACGAGCGTGAGCCGCTTCAGGAGGGTCATGCTATCGACCTCGAAGGTGGGAAACCGGAGCGCCCGCGTGAGCCGCAAATCCGCATCCGAAAGGATCGCGAACGGCAAATGCAGCCGTTCCGCCACTTCGCGCTGGTAGCCGCTGTCCTGCGTCGACAGGCCGAACAAATGATCGACGCCCATTTTGCGCAATTCGGCAAAATGATCGCGGAAACCGCAGGATTGCGGCGTGCAGCCGCGGGCGCCGGGGATCGCATTCCAGCCCTCGGGAAGCGGCTGACCGGGCACGCCCGTGCGCGGATAGGCGTAGACCACCGTGCGGCCTGCGAGCCGCGATAAATCAACGCTTTTGCCGTCGGTGGCGGCAAGCGCAAGCGATGGCAGCTTCAGGCCGGCAAGGTGCTTCGCCCCGCCGTCGTCCACGGGCACGGGCAAATCCTCGGGCAAGTCGAGATAATGTTGCGGGGCGCTCATGTGGTACTCGATTCCGGTTGCTGAATTGAATCCAACTTCAACGGCTTACGCCTTCGGATTCGCATAGGAGATGAACTCCAGAAGCGAACCGTCGGGGTCGCGAAAATAAACGCTCGTACCCGGTCCCTTGGCGCCGAAGCGCTCGAGCGGTCCGCGCTCGATCGCGATCTTATGCTTGCCGAGGTGCGCGACCGCGTCGGCAATCGGCCCCTTCCATTCGAAGCAAAGATCGCTGTTTCCGGGCTGCACCGGGAGTTTTGCCACTTCCGCGGGCTTAAAGCCGGGGCCGTGCAGGTTGAGCTGGTTGTCGCCGAAGCGGTACGCCCAGCCATTCGGCCGCTGCACGAGCTCCGCCCCCATGATCGTGCTGTAGAAGGCGTTGGAGCGCTCCCAATCGGAGACGTGCACCACGCAATGATCGAGCTTGACCGGCAGCGGCATCGTGTTCTCCACAGTCTTCGGGGCCGATTATTGGTTATCCCTTGTTCCGCAGCAAACGCCCCTTCTCCCGCTGCCAGTCGCGTTTCTTCTCGCTCTGGCGCTTGTCGTGGAGCTTCTTGCCGCGGCCGAGCGCGATCTCGATCTTCGCCCGCCCGCGCGGATTGAAATAAAGCTGCAAGGGCACGATGGTCATGCCCTCGCGCTCGACCGCGCCGAGCAGCTTGTCGATCTGCCGGCGGTGCAGGAGCAGCTTCCGCGGCCGCTTCGGCTCATGATTGAAACGGTTGGCCTGCAGATATTCCGGAATATTGGCATTGATCAGCCAGATCTCATTGTGGCGCGCATCGGCATAGGATTCGGCGATCGTCGCCTTGCCCACCCGCAGCGATTTCACCTCGGTGCCGGTGAGCGCGAGCCCAGCCTCGAAGGTTTCGCCGATTTCATAATGAAAGCGCGCCTTGCGGTTGGCCGCGATCTGCCGCCGGGTCGGATCTTTCTTTTTGGCCATGACAGCAAGCGCGAATGTGCGCTCAGGCGTTGATCAGGCCCGCATGCACCATGGCGTCGCGCACCACGCGCTTGCTTGGCTCGGAGAGCGGCCCGAGCGGCAGCCGTACATGTTCCGAGCACTTGCCGAGGAGCGAGAGCGCATACTTGGTCGGCGCCGGGCTGTTGTCGATGAAGAGCGCTGCGTGCAGCGGCATGAGCCGGTCCTGGATCGCGAGCGCAGACTTGTAATCGCCCGCAAGCGTCGCGTCCTGGAACTCGCCGCAGAGCCGCGGCGCCACGTTCGAGGTGACGGAAATGCAGCCGACGCCACCCTGCGCGTTGAAGCCGAGCGCGGTTGCGTCCTCGCCCGAAAGCTGGATGAAATCCTTGCCGCAGGCAGCGCGCTGCAGGCTCACGCGGTCGAGCTTGGCGGTCGCGTCCTTGCAGCCCTTGACGTTCGGAAGTTCCGAAAGGCGCTTCATGGTTTCGACCGAAATGTCGATCACCGAGCGCCCGGGGATATTGTAGACGAAGATCGGAATGCCGATCGCGTCGTTGATCGCCTTGAAGTGGCGGAAAATGCCTTCCTGGCTCGGCTTGTTGTAATAGGGCGCGACCACGAGCACGGCGCTGGCGCCGGCCTTTTCGGCGTGCTTGGCAAGATCAACGGCTTCGGTGGTGGAATTGGAGCCCGCGCCGGCAATCACCGGCACCCGGCCTTTCGCCTCTTCGACGCACCACTCGACGACCTGATGGTGCTCCGCATGCGACAGCGTCGGGCTTTCGCCGGTGGTGCCCACCGGCACCAGCCCGTCGGTCCCTTCGGCAATCTGCCAATTCACGAGTTCGCGGAAGGCGCGCTCGTCGAGCCCGCCGTTCTTGAACGGCGTGACCATAGCGGTAAAAGAGCCCCGGAACATGACAGCAATGCTTTCCGAAAATTGCGTGCGTTATTGAGGGATACTCCCAAACCGGGTGCGGCGAAAGCCCCTGTTCCGGTAAACTGATTTGAAGGAAGCCATCAATTATCCGAATTCGGCGATAGTGGTGCGGACGGATGCCGAGGCCGCTTGCGAGAGATTCGATTGCGCTTCTGCTGCTGGTCGTGTCGGCGGCGGCACCCGCGCGCGCGCAAAATGCCGCCGATCTTGCGACCGTGAAGCAGGCGATCCAGTACCTCAAGCAAAGCGACGGCGTGAAAGCGCTCGCGGTCGCGGCGCAAGCGCAGGATCCGGCGGCGCGCGCGCTCGTGACGTGGCTCGCGATCCGCACCACCACCAAGGATGTCGGCTTCGACCGCACCGCGCAGTTCCTGCGCGAGCGCCCGAACTGGCCGAACCAGGTTCTGATCCGCCGCCGCGCGGAAAAAATGCTCTACGACGAGGAACGCGATGCCGCGACCGTGCGCGCCTTTTTCGCGCAGACGCGGCCCCTTACCGGCGAAGGCAAGCTTGCGCTCGCCAAGGTCCTTGCCGCGGGCGGTGATCAGAACGGTGCCGCGGCGCTGGTGCGCGCGGCCTGGCGCGAGGACGAGCTTTCGGGCGACAGCGAGAAGGATCTCCTCACCTCATTTCCCGGCGTATTGACGCGCGCCGATCACAAGGCGCGTGCCGACCGCCTGTTCGGCCAGGAGAAGCCCGATCCCGCGCTTCGCGCTGCCAAGCTCGCGGGCGGCGACATCGCCGCCCTTGGCGAGGCGCGTGCGGCGATCGCCAAGCGCGCGGGCAACGCCGCGAAATTGCTCGATGCCGTGCCCGCCTCCGCCCGCAGCGACCAGGGCTACGTGCTCGCCCGCGTGCAGCTTGCGCGGCGCAAGGACGACGCCGTCGCCGCGGCGCGCATGCTTGCCGACGCCCCGCGCGATCCGAAGCTGATCGTCGCTCCCGACCAGTGGTGGCTCGAGCGCCGGATCGTCGTGCGCAAACTTCTCGATGCCGGCGACGCGCGCGGCGCCTATCGCGTCGCGGCCGAGGCGGCGGTGCCCGAAAGCGAAAACTATAAAGCCGACCAGCAATTCACCGCCGGCTGGATCTCATTGAGATTCCTCAATGATTTGGCAACGGCCAAGCGCCATTTCACGGCGCTGACGACCCTTTCGGTGCACCCCGTCACCGTCTCCCGCGCCTATTATTGGCTCGGCCGCACGCAGGAGGCGGAGGGCGACCGGATCGGCGCGCGTCTGTCGTTCGAAGCCGCCGCGCGCCACACCGTCACCTATTATGGCCAGCTCGCGCGCGCGCATCTCGGCCTCAAGGATTTGCCGCTGCCGCCCCTGTCGCAGCCGCCCGCGGCCGAGCGCGCGGGCTTCGAGCAGCAGGAGCCGGTGCGCGCGCTGCGCATGCTCTATGCCATCGGGGAATCGGAATTCGCCATTCCCATCTACACCGATCTTTCCGACCGCGCCGGCACCGATGCCGCGGGCTATCTTCTCCTCGCCGATGTCGCGACCGAAGCGCGCGATGCCCGCGCCCTCGTGCTTCTCGGCAAGTCGGCCATGGCCAAGGGCGTGCCGGTGGAGATGATCGGCTTCCCCGCCTTTGGCGTGCCCAACTACAACCACGTCGGGCCGCAGGCCGAGCCCGCCATCGTCTATGCGATCGCCCGCCAGGAGAGCCAGTTCGACCAGCGCTCGCTCTCGATCGCCAACGCCAAGGGGCTGATGCAGGTCATCCCCTCCACCGCGCGCGCGATCGCGAGAAAATTCGGCATTCCCTGGGACGACAAAAAGCTTGCCGCCGATCCCGTCTTCAACGTGCAGCTCGGCGCCGCCGAGCTTGGCGATCTCCTCGAATTCTATCGCGGCAATCCGGTCCTGACCTTCATCGGCTACAATGCCGGCCGCGGCCGCGCCGCCGAATGGATCGCGAAATACGGCGACCCGCGCGACCCCAAGGTCGATGTCGTCGACTGGATCGAGCGGATTCCGATTTCCGAGACGCGCTTCTACGTGCAGCGCGTGATGGAAAACATGCAGGTTTATCAAACGCTTGCAGGCGGCCACCAGGGGCTCACCATCGAGGCCGACCTCGTGCGCGGGCGGCTGAATTAGGCTTCCAATCTCTCGTCGCAAAGCTTGATCCGGCATGACAAGGCGCGCGGCAATTTCCTATAACCGCTTCCATGACCGCCATCGAATTCGTCGGTGTACCCATGCAATTGAGCGAACAATTGGATGTTGCCATTCAAAAATATCAGGAAGGAAGCTACGCCGAGTCCGAGCGTTTATCGAAGGAAATCCTCCAGGCCGACGAAAACAATTTTAGAGCGCTGAACCTTCTCGGCATGTCGTTGCATGAGCAGGGCTTAAGCGAGCAGGGCATTTCCTTCTTGAAAAGAGCGACGGAGATCAGTCCGGAATATTCCGCCGCCCATAATAATTTGGGGATCGTCTACAACGAAGAAGGGCTTCACGAATTGGCGCTAAGCAGCGCCGATCGAGCCATCGGATTAAAACCCGACTCCTCGGATTATTACGCCAATAAAGCCAAGATCCTGCATGAAATCGCCCAGTACGAAAACAGTATTGCCTGCGCGGAAAAGGCAATTTCACTGGATCCAACAAGACCCGAGGCATTTTCATGTCTCGGAGCTGCCCTGCTGAAACTGGATCGCACCGCGGAAGCTCTGGCGAATTATTCCCGGGCCATCGCGCTCAATCCGGAAAGCGCCGAGTCCTACAATGGCCTTGGCAACGTTTTCGCGAAACTCAATCGCTACGACGAGGCTTTTGCCGCTTACGACCGGGCGTTGGCGTTGAATCCGGATCTTCCTGCGGCATGGCTTGGTCGCGGCAACACCTTTTTCGAACTCAAGCGCTACGATGAAGCGCTTGCCGCGTTTAACAGGGCGCTGGAGCTTAAACCTGATCTGGTCGTGGCCTGGTTTGATCACGGCAATGCTTCCTTCGAACTCGGCCGCTACGATGGAGCTGTTGCCGCGTTTGACAAGGTGCTGGCACTCAACCCTGATCTGGCCGAGGCCTGGCTGGGGCGCGGTAATGCTCTCGGCAAATTAAAACTTCACAATGAGGCGCTTGCCGCCTTTGACAAGGCGCTATCGCTTAAACCCGATCTCGCCGGAACTTGGCTTGGTCGTGGCAATGTTTTTTTCGAACTTGAGCGCCACGACGAAGCGCTGGCTGCGTATCGCCAAGCCGTTCAGCTTGCCCCGCAGGTCGCCGAAGGGCACCACAATCTCGCCCATGTGCTCGTCCGGCTGGGAAGAAGCGCCGAGGCAGAGGCCGAATTCCGCCGCGTGCTTGCAATCAATCCGGATTTCGCGCCCGCGCTGAATAATCTCACGCGCCTGCTCCTCGAGAGGGGCGATGCCACGGAAGCCCTCGCGCTGAGCATCCGATCGCTCGCGAGCGCGGAAACCGAAGAAGCGAAGCGCCTGTTCGTCAGAAGCGCGCGTTCTTATTCGCTCACCAGTGAGTTTCTGCCTCCGATTGACGGCCTTGCGCCCATGCTCGTGCGCACCATCAGCGAGCGCTGGCTGCGGCCGAATGAAGTCATGGCGCTCGCGAGCGGGGTGCTTGAACTCGATCCCGTTATCGGCCCATGCATCAGGCGGGCGAGCGCTGCCTGGCCCGATCGTCTGCCAGAGGCGAAATTATTCGGCGGCACAGAAATGGCCGCGGTCGCCAAGAATCCGCTGTTGCTTGTCCTCCTCGAATCGGCGCCATGCAGCAGCCGGGCGATTGAAAAATTCGTCTGCGCCGCACGCGCTGCCCTGCTCGAGCGCGCGGCCGCATCGGATGCCGTCCCGGACGACATTCTGTCGTTCTATTCCAGCGCGGCGATCCAATGTTTCATCACGGAATTCGTTTTTTCGGCCACCGGAAAGGAGCTCGCGCAAGCGGAGCGCCTGCGCGACGACCTTGCCGCCGCCTTGGCGAGCGGCGCGGACATCGCTCCGCCAGGGCTCGTTGCCGTCGCCGCCTATTTCCCGCTTACGGTCGTGCCAGGGGCCGAGACATTGCTCGCGCGGAAGTGGCCGGCGGCGGTCACCCGGCTTCTGGACCGGCAAGTGCGCGAGCCGCTGAAAGAGCGCGCCCTCCGGAATTCGATCCCACGGCTCACGCCGGTCGAGAACCGCGTTTCGCGCCTGGTACAGGAGCAATACGAGGAAAATCCATATCCGCGCTGGGTCGAGACGGCAGAACCCTGGGGCCTGCCAAACCGGATCGACGAATATGTGCAGGACCAGTTTCCGCTCGCCCCGTTCACCCCGCTCGGAAAGGGCGGCGACATTGATATCCTGATCGCCGGCACAGGCACCGGCCGGCAAGCAATCGAGGTCGCCCGGCGGTTTCCTGAAGCCCACGTGCTCGCGATCGATCTCAGCGGCGCGGCGCTCGCTTACGCCAAACGCAAATCGGAAGAATTGCAGGTGGACAATATCGAATACGGCCAGGCCGACATCGTCGAAATCGGCGCGCTCGGCCGCCGCTTCGACGTGATCTACGTCTCAGGCGTCCTCCACCACCTCGCCGACCCGTTCGCCGGCTGGCGCGGTCTCCTGGAAATTCTCGCGCCGGGCGGGCTGATGAAAGTCGGGCTTTACAGCGAGAAGGCGCGCGAGGACATCGTCGCCGCGCAGCGTTTCGTCGCCGAGAAAGGCTATAAACCCACCGCTCGCGACATCCGGCGCGCACGCGAGGACATCGAGCGGCTTCCGGCGGATAGCGCCCTCAGGAACGTGATGCTGGTCGACGATTTCTATTCGATGAGCGACCTCCGCGACCTTCTCTTCCACGTGCAGGAGCATCGCATGAGCCTGCCGCAGATCGCGCGATTTCTGGCCGACAGTCACCTGCAATTCCTCGCTTTCGACCAGGCGCCGCATATCGTGCAGCATTACCGGAAGAGATTTCCCGACGACAAGGCGACCACGGATCTTGCCCTGTGGGACCGCTTCGAACAGGAAAACCCGCGCGCCTTCCTCGGCATGTACCAGTTCTGGCTGCAAAAGCCGGGCGGATAGGCGGCTTCGGTCAGACGAGATCGCAATGTGTCGCTAGCCATTTCGGCGCGAAATTCCCTATAACCCTTCGATGAAAAACCTTCCGATGATCCCGATCGAAGATCTCTGGTTCACAGCCCCCGACGGCCTCAAGCTGCATGCACTCGCGGCCAGACCGAAGGATGCAAAGGCGCTCCCCGTCATCTGCCTGCCGGGCATTTCGCGCACCGCCGAGGACTTCCGCGAATTGCTCCAAGCCTTTGCCACCAATGCGGAAAATCCGCGCACGGCGATTGCGCTCGATTCGCGCGGGCGCGGTCTGTCGGCGCGCGATCCCAATCCCGCGAACTACTCGGTGCCGATGGAAATCGGCGACCTTCTGGCCGTGCTCGATGCCGAGAAGATCACGCGCGCCGTCTTTGTCGGCACTTCGCGCGGCGGCATTCTAACGATGGTGATGGGAGCCGTTCGCCCGCAGGCGATCGCGGCCGCGGTCCTGAACGACATCGGCCCCGTGCTCGACATGAAGGGGCTGCTTCGAATCCAGGCTTATGTCGGCAAGATGCCGAGGCCCGCGTCCTGGGCGGATGCGGCCGCGCTCCTCAAGCGCGCCATGGGCGATCAATTCCCCGCCTTCGACGAAGCGAAATGGCAAGATTATGCCCGCCGCACCTGGGTGAGCGGCAAGGACGGTCTTGCGCCGCGCTCGGACCCCCTGATTTCCGCCGCGCTCGCTGACATCGACCCTAACGTTCCGCCGCCGGATTTATGGAAGCAGTTCGAGGCGCTGGCCGCGGCCGCCCCCGTGCTCGTGCTCCGCGGCGAGCATTCGGATTTGCTCTCGCGCGAAACGGTGGCGGCGATGCGGGCAAGAAAGCCCGCCTTGGAGTCAATCGAGATCGCGGGCCAAGGCCATGCGCCGTTTCTCGTCGATGCCGCGACCATCGGGCCGATCCTCGCTTTCGCGGCGAAGCACGGCAATTAAATCGTCACCTTCGTTCGTATCCAGGATGACAAGCTTCGTATAAAGCAAGAACCCCAGCGGTTTCCCGCCGGGGTTCTAAGTTTCAGGTCGTGACTAGATCAGAAGTCGCGGCGGGCGCGGAAGATGCCGCCGAACGTGTCAATCGACTTGCCGCGGGTGTTATCGGCAGCGCAAGCCGCTGCCGCGAGACCACCGCAGTCCGTCTTGATGTTCATCCACACGCCTTCGAGGCCGAGATCAAGCTTCGGAACCGGCGACCAGATCAAGTTAGCCGAAACCTGGTTGATCTTGCCGTCCGGATACGCGCAGTTATCCCCGTTGCCGGCGACGTTAGCGCCGCAAGCACCCTGGGACCTGGCCGGAGCAGTGTACTTATTGTAGCCATAGGCGACCGACGACCGCAGAGTCGGCGTCCAGAAGTGACGCAACTCGGCATTGATCGAGTAAGCGGTCGACAGGTGCAGCTGCTGATCGCTGCCGATGAACGCGTCCATCAGGTCGATGACCGGTCCAATGGCACCCTTACGATAGCCGACGCCCGTGTTGTTGGAGTACGGATTGGCCGAAGTGCCGGTGTAGTCCACCGCGCCCCTCGCCCAAGCGCCTTCCACCTGGAAGCTGTCACCAGCCCCAAGCATCGGGAGCTTCAGGTTGATGCCGGCAAGAGCGGCATAGCCGTACTTATCCTTAGCCAAGGGCAGACCGGGAATCGGAGCAACAGCGCCGACTGAATCGATCAGGGTTTGACCGGCGCCCCCCAACGTAGCCTTCAGTTGATGAATCGCACCGCTGACCTGCGCGTCACCCCAAGCCTGGTCGACGCGAAGATTGGCGATGAAGTCCGGCATGAACTGGCCGGCATAGGAGTTCGCGGCCCAGCCCGAGTTCTGGAGCGCGATCGGCACCACCAAGATGTTGTTGCCGATATTGATCGTCGACGACGGGCCGAAGTAGCCCTGCGTAAAGGCGCCCGCCAACACACCCGTGGTTTGGATGTGCGTCCGGCGCGTGGTCGAGTCTTCCATCGACACCGACGCCGAAATGCCGCTGCCGAGCTGTGCGGTATAGGCGATCGCCGGAGCGAACTTGAACGACTTCGAAGTCTGCTGGCTGAGGACCAGCGAGGGATCGAAGTCGAAGAACGACCCGACATAACCGAACGTCAAGCCAGCGAACTGGATGAACGCGCGGTCATAGTACCAGGCATAGTTACCAGTCGTGGCCGGCAGCTGCTGCTGCTGGAAGCCGTCGAGGTTGGTCGTCCACTGCCAACCCACCGACGCGTAGGAACGCAACGTGCCGTATTCGGTGTTGGTGCGGGCGTCGAAGATCATGTCGAAGCGCACGCGGAACGATGTCCAATCGTCGGCGCGGTTGCGAATGAAGTCGCCGCCAATCGCACCCGCCGTAGTAGAAAGTGCGCCAGCGCCGAGGTCGTTCACCTCGTATTCGGACCAGACGTAGCCGCCGACGCGTAAGCAGATATCGGTGCCCGGGATGTAATAGAACCCGGCACCATACGCAGAGCAGACCTTCACGTATTCGACCGGCTTGGCCTTTACGGGAAGATCGGCGGCCTGCGCCCCCGCCACTGCGACGATACCCGCCGCCGAGCCGAGGAGTAGGCTTTTCACCATTTTCATCGTGACCTCCAAGTTCTCTCTCATTTCGAGGGAGCGGGTTCCGTTTCCTTAGGATGCGTCCGCACCCCTCGAAGGTCCCCTAATTCCCCGTGTGACCACCCGGTCGAAACGATCTTCCGGACGGGACGACCCCAGGTCCCCCACCCATGGAGTACCCCTTCGTCGCGGTAGGCAGGATAACGGATCAAGGACCCCATTCAATGCTGGAAGGGGGTTGGAGGGCCTTCCGACGGCGCTTTTCCGGGATGTGTTGCACAAACATCACGCAATCGCCACGGAAAGTGATTTTAATACAATAAATTCAATATATTAGAGCCAGTTGAAATCCACCATAATTGGCTCGATTCAGCCCCAAAAAGCGCCTCCCGAATACAATATGCCACGGCCCGGACATCGGGGAGGCTTGGAAAGGGTCAGAGCCCGGTTCCGGCCTCAGCCAAAACGGTTCCCCACGCCGGAGCCGAGTCTTGCTCACGATTCGGCCCCACAGGTGCTCAAAAATTGTCACCGAATTGTCAGGAAAAATGAAACTTCGCGCTTGACGCACGCGCGGATTCGAATAGCGCCGCGCGATTTTCGTTCGTGAGAAAGAAATTCATATCAACGGATGCGCCCGTCTTCTCGTCATCGCCGGGCTTGTCCCCGCCATCCGCGTCTTGTTGAGTTGCGTCATAGACGTGGATGCCCGGCACAAGGTTTACACTTGGACCGGCCAAAGGCCGGACCCGAGTGCCGGGCATGACGGAAGCGTTGAGTCCCGCGCATGAAAACAAATCAGCAGACCGCCGCACTGTTCGCCGCCGCCGTGCAGCAGCATCAGGCCGGCGCGCTGCGCGAGGCGGAGCAAACCTATCGAAGAGTGCTCGCGCTCGATCCCACGCATGTCGACGCGCTCCACTACCTCGGCGTGCTCGCGCATCAGGCCGGACGCAACGACATCGCTGTGGATCTGATCGGCCGCGCGATTTCGCTGAACGAAAAAAATCCGGAGTGTCATTATAATATCGGCATCGCCTTTGGCGCGCTCGGCCGCTTCGACGAGGCGGCGGAGGCGAACAAGAAGGCGATCCGCCTCAAGCCGGATTATGCCGAGGCGTACATGAACCTCGGCAATGCCGCGAAAGCTAAAAATAATCTCGACGAAGCGAAAGCGAATTACGAGAAAGCGCTGGGGTTGAAACCGCAGCTCGCCGCCGCCCGCTTCAACCTCGCCAACGTTCTGTCCGACGAGGGCAAGCACGAGGAGGCGATTTCGAATTACGAAAAAGCGCTGGCGCTCCGGCCCAATTATGCCGAGGCGCTGACCAATCTCGGCACCGCGCTCCTAGCGCTCGGCAGGACCGACGAGGCGGAGGAGCGGCACCGGGCGGCGATCGCACTCAATCCGCGGCTGTCACAGGCCTACGGCAACCTCGGCGATTTGTTCCTGAAGCAGAAGAAATATGACGAGGCAATCGAGTGGTATGGCAAGGCGCTCGCGCTCAATCCGGATTACGCCGAGGTGCACAACAACCTCGGTATGGCTTTGCTCGCGCAAGGCAAAAACGACGAAGCGTTGGTGCATTGCGAAAAGGCTTTTGCCCTCAAGCCTAAGCTCCCGCAGGCATTTCACAATTTCGGCAAGGCGTTGGTCGCCAAGGGAGAGATCGGCAAGGCGCTGGAAATCATCCGCCACGCGCACGAGATCGAGGAGACCGCCGAGACGCGAAGCCTGTTCGCGACCTACCTCGGCGATCCGCGCTCCCTTCCCTATGCGGGCCGCTATCGCGACATCTTGATCCGCGCGATCTCCGAAGGCTGGGGTGATCCGCGCGGCACGCTTGCCTCGCAGGGCCTCGTCCACACGTGCCTGGCGGTCGTCGAAACAAATCCTGCGCTGATCGAAAGCCTGGATCGCGCAATGCAGGCATGGCCTTCCCGCCTTCCCGCGCGCGAGCTTTTTGGGGCCGACGGTTTGACCGAAATCGCAAAAGACGAGCTATTCCGCCGTCTTCTTTCTTACGAGCGGCTGAACGGCATTGAGTTGGAGAAGTTTCTTTCCGCCCTGCGTGCGGCACTGCTGGAGATGGCCGCGAAATCCGATGGCGCGCCGTTCCGCGAAGCGCTCGCGCTGTTCTGCGCGCTCGCACAGCAATGCTTCAACAACGAGTATGTTTATTTCGCGCCCGAGCATGAATGGCAGGCCGCGAGTGCCGTCCGCGACAACCTCGCGCAAGCGTTGTCGCGGGGTGAAACCCTATCGCCTTTGCAGGTCGCGGCGATTGCCGCCTATTTTCCGCTTCATGAGCTCGCGAACGCCGACGCGCTTCTGGAAGCCGGCCTGCCGGAGGAAGTCGGACCGCTGCTCCGGCAGCAGATTCTCGAGCCGAAAGAGGAACTCGAGTACCGCGCTTCGATGCCGCGTCTCACACCCATCGAGGACGCGGTTTCGCAACAAGTGCGGGCGCAGTACGAGGAAAACCCGTATCCGCGCTGGGTCAAGACCATTTCGCCGCAGGCGCGGCGGATGCAAAACAACGAGTTCATGCGGCTGAAGTTTCCGCGCGCCCGCTATCAGGAGCTCTCCGGCGAGATCGATTATCTCATCGCCGGTTGCGGCACCGGCCAGCAAGTCGCGATGATCAAAACTTTTCTGGATATCGACCGAATGCTCGCCATCGATCTCAGCTTCGCAAGCCTCGCCTTTGCCAAGCGCATGGCCAACAAGCTGGGCCTGACCGGTGTCGAGTTCGCACAAGCCGACATTCTGCAACTGCCCTCGCTCGGCCGGACCTTCAACGTCGTCGATTCGGCCGGCGTTCTGCATCACCTCGCCGATCCCGAGGCGGGATGGCGCGCGCTCGAATTGATCCTGCGGCCGGGCGGCATCATGCGGATCGGGCTCTATAGCGAGCTGGCGCGAAAAATGGTCGTCGAGGCCCGCGAGACGATCGCCGCAGAGGGATACGGACAAAGCGCGGACGATATCCGCCGCTTCCGGCAGGGAATCCTGGCCATGGACAAGGATGCATCGATCCGCAAGGTCGTGAGATTCACTGATTTCTTCAGCCTGAGCGAGTGCCGTGATCTTCTGTTCCACGTGCAGGAGCATCGCTTCACAGTGCCGCGGATCGCGCGGTTTCTAAATGAAAATGATCTCGTTTTCCTCGGCTTCGACATCTTGCCCGAAGTCGTCGAACGATATTCCAAACAATTTCCCGACGACGAGGCGGCGACCAACCTCGAATATTGGGACAAGTTCGAGCACGAAAATCCTGATACCTTCGTGCAAATGTATCAATTCTGGGTGCAGAAGCCCGCCGCGGAGAAGAAGGCGCACATCCAATAATGTCGTCATGGCCGGCCTTGTCCCGGCCATCCACGACTTTGTAACAAGCAAGGCGTGGATGCCCGCGACGAGCGCGGGCATGACAATGAGAAGACCTGGGGAAACGCCCGATGGATGCCGATGTCATTGTTGTAGGCGGCGGCCTCGCCGGCCTTGTCGCCGCCGCCGAGCTTGCCGACGCCAAGCGCCGCGTCATCCTCATCGACCAGGAGCCGGAGACCTCGCTCGGCGGCCAGGCGTTCTGGTCGTTCGGCGGCCTGATGCTGATCGACTCGCCCGAGCAGCGCCGCCTCGGCATTCGCGATTCACGCGAGCTCGCGCTGCAAGACTGGCTCGGCTCCGCCGCCTTCGATCGTCCCGAGGACCGCTGGCCGCGGCAATGGGCCGAAGCCTATGTGGATTTTGCCGCCGGCGAAAAGCGCCCCTGGCTTTATGCGCAGGGCGTGCGCTGGTTTCCAGTCGTGGGCTGGGCCGAGCGCGGCGGCTATCTCGCCACCGGCCACGGCAATTCGGTGCCGCGCTTTCACATCACCTGGGGCACGGGGCCGGGATTGATCGAGCCGTTCGTCCGGCGCGTGCGCGAGGCCGAAAAGAACGGCCTCGTCTCGCTCCGCTTCCGCCACCGCGCGACCAAGCTCGCGGCGACGGGCGGCGCCATCGACGGCGTCGAGGGAGAGATTCTAGAGCCGAGCGCGGTCGCGCGCGGCGAAGCAAGCTCGCGCAAGGTGGTCGGAAATTTTTCGCTGCGCGCGCAAGCGGTGATTGTCACCTCCGGCGGCATTGGCGGCAACCATGACCTCGTGCGCAAGCAATGGCCGAAGCGCATGGGCGAGCCGCCTAAGAAAATGCTCTCCGGCGTGCCCGCGCACGTCGACGGCAAGATGCAGGAGATCGTTGCCGCCGCCGGCGGCCACATCATCAATGCCGACCGCATGTGGCATTATCCCGAAGGCATCGACAATTACGCGCCGATTTGGCCCCGCCACGGCATCCGCATCCTCAGCGGCCCCTCGCCGCTGTGGCTCGACGCGCACGGCAAGCGGCTGCCGATCCCGCTCTATCCCGGCTTCGACGGCCTCGGCGCGCTCGAGTACATCACCAGGCACGGCCACGATCATTCGTGGTTCCTGCTGAACCAGCGCATCATCGGCCGCGAATTCGCGCTCTCCGGCTCGGAGCAAAATCCGGATCTGACGGGAAAAAGCATTCTCGGCGTGCTTCGCCGCGGCCGCGGCAAGACGCTGACGCCGGTGCAGAAATTCGTGAACCAGGGCAAGGATTTCATCGTCGGCCGGTCGATCGCGGAGCTGGCGCGCGGCATGAACGGCCTGATCGGCGAAAATCTGATCGACGCCGCCGAACTTGAGCGCGAAGTGATCGCGCGCGACCGCGAGGTCGAAAACAAATATTGCAAGGACGCGCAGGTGGCCGCGATCCGCGTCGCCCGCAATTATATCGGCGACCGGCTGATCCGCGTCGCGAAGCCGCATCGCCTGCTCGATCCCGCCGCCGGCCCGCTGATCGCGGTGCGGCTCTGGGTGCTGACGCGCAAGACCCTCGGCGGGCTCGCGACGGATTTGTCGGCGCGGGTGCTGAAAGCGGACGGCGCGCCGCTCGGCAACGTCTACGCGGCGGGCGAAGTCGCGGGCTTTGGCGGTGGCGGCGTGCACGGCTACCGCGCGCTCGAAGGCACCTTCCTCGGCGGCTGTCTGTTCTCGGGCCGCATCGCCGGCCGCGCCGCGGCCGCGATGGCGCGGTGAGCAGGCTGACCGCCGAATTCAGTTTCCGCCCGCCGCGAGCCGCGTCAGAAACGTTTCGATCCCCGAAAAATACTGCTCCCAGGTTTTCGGCGCGTAGCTTTGTCGCGCGCGCCCGGTCACGCATCGGCTCCCGCGCGAGCGCCTCTATCCTTGTCACCCATGCGGATCGATCAGCGAGCGAAAGATACTGGACATCGCCGCCCTTGCCCGCTTCCCGGTGCGCCGGAATATCCGAGGCGATGACCGGCGTGCCCTGCGCCAGCGCCTCCACGATCGGCAGCCCGAACCCTTCGGAGATCGACGGCATCAACAGCGCTTCTGCGCTCATGATCAGCCGCCGGAGACCCGGCGTCGAAACGCCGGTCGCGACGACCACGCGCCGGTTGAGTTCCGGATCGGCTTGCAATGTCCTGAAAACGGCCGCGCTCGCGGCGAGCGGCGAGCCGGCGATGACGAGCATGGGAGCCGCAGCCCCCAGGCGCGCGATCAATTCTTTCCAGATTTCGAGCAGGAACAGATGATTTTTGTGCGGGTCGATCGCGCCACAAATAATGAAGTATTGAACCGCCGCCAGCGCGGGGTCGGCCGCCACGCTGCCGAGAAATTCTTCCGACACCGGCAGCACTTCCACATGCGAAACGAAATCGTGGCTCTTCTGCTTGCGCAATTCGTCGCCCACCGAGTCGCGCGCCGCATAACTTGGAAAAATCAGCGCCCGCGCGAACTCGGCCGTGTTCCTCACGATGCGGTGGTGAAGGCTGACGATAATCGACGGATTGGCTATGGGGATGGCAACGAATAGCGGCGGATGAAAATGGCGGAGACGGAGGGATTCGAACCCTCGATACGGCTTTTGACCGTATAACGGTTTAGCAAACCGCCGCCTTCAGCCTCTCGGCCACGTCTCCGTTCCCTGAGCTATGCCGCGCTCGGCCGCCCATTTCAAGGCGCCTCTCGCCGCGCGCTTTCCCTTGATATAGATGAAGCATGAACGCTTTGTGGAGTGCGCGGCTATGAAAGTCATCGAATTGCGCGACGACTGGTCGCTGGAAAACGTCGTGCCCGGCACCCGCCCCGACCCGAAGCCCGGGCCCGGCCAGATCGTTGTCAAGATGGAGGCCGCCTCCCTCAACTACCGCGACTTCGTCATGGTCCGCCGCGGCTATGGCCGGCACACCGGCGCGCTTCCGCTCATCGTGCTTTCCGACGGCGCCGGCCGCGTCATCGAAACCGGCAAGGATGTCACGCGCGTAGGTGTCGGCGATCTCGTCTGCCCGCTGTTCGCGCAAACCTGGTTCGGCGGCGCCCTCACCGAAGCGCACCGCGCGCACATGCTCGCGGGGCCGCTCGACGGGGTCATGCAGGAATATATGTGCCTCTCCGAGGAAGCGGTGGTGAAAGCGCCCGCGCATTTTTCCGCTGCCGAGGCCGCGACACTCCCCTGCGCGGCGCTGACTGCCTGGCATGCCGTCATCGAAAATGGCGCCAAGCCCGGCGATCTCGTGGTGACGCAGGGCACCGGCGGTGTTTCGCTGTTCGCGCTGCAATTCGCGAAGCTTGCCGGCGCCACCGTCGCCATCACCTCCTCAAGCGACGACAAGCTCGCGCGCGTGCAGAAACTCGGCGCCGACATCCGCATCAACTATCGCACGCATCCCGAATGGTACCGCGAATTGCGCAGGCACGCGGGCGGCCGCGGCGCCGATCTCGTGGTCGAACTCGGCGGCGAACAATCGCTCGACCAGTCGCTCCGCGCCGTGCGCGTGAGCGGCACCGTGGCGCTGATCGGCGTCTTGTCCGGCGGCACGGCCCCGCTCAACCTCGGCCGCGTGGTGACGCAAAATCTGCGGCTGCAGGGCGTCACCATCGGCAATCGCGCCATGTTCGAGGCGATGGTGCGCGCGATCGAGAAGCACCGTTTGGCGCCCGTGATCGACGAGCACCGCTTTGCCTTCGGCGAGACGCGCGCGGCGATCGCCACGATCGCCGAAGGCAAGCACTTCGGCAAGATCGCCGTCGAATTCTGAACGCCCGGGCGAAGTGGAAAAGGCTGCCGCCTTTCGACGACAGCCCTTTCCGTCCCCCCAGGCTTCTTCTTATTTGTTCGTTTAGTGCGTAGTCAGCCACTCGCGGGCGGCGCGCTGCGCCGTCGCGATTTCATACGTGTTCATCTCGGCCGCAAGCTCCTGGCGGTGCTCGGCCGCGAGGCGATTGCCGCGCGCCGCGGCGAGATTGAACCACTTATGCGCGGCCACCCGGTCCACCGGATCCCCGCCGCCAGCCGAGCACATGATGCCAAGCTGGAAAAAGATATCGCCGGCCGAATTCCCCTGCCCGGCGGCGGCGCTTTCGAGCGTCGCCATTTCGTAACGCGCCATCTGACTTCTCCCCATTCCCCGGACGGCATTTGCCGCCATCCTTGCGCGCAGCATGGCCCGGCGGATTTGAATCTCATCTTAAGCGGTTGGCTGAACGGATTCTGAATGGCGCCGGCGCGGGCACGCGGGATTCACGTTCGATTCAGCATCGGAACCGCGCGCCTGAAATGCTTCTGTCCGCCCGGCAACAAAGCGGAAACGATACCCGGTGACCAAGCGCTCACCATCGTTGCAAGCGCGCTTTGCCGCAGGCGCGTTCGTGGCTCACGCGCTTTCACGCCCCCTCGCCGCTGTTATAGGTTGCGCGAGCGTTCGTCTTTGCTGGTCTTGGGGGATTTCACATGCAAACTCGTCTCGCGCTTGCGCTCGCTGCCGCCGCAGCCCTTGCCTGTTCGGCGGGGGCGAAAGCGGAATCACCGGTCGAACGCGGCAAGTATCTCGTCACGCTCGGCGGCTGCAATGATTGCCACACGCCGGGTGTTTTCCTCGGCAAGCCGGATTTTTCGCGCGCCCTCGGCGGTTCCGAGGTCGGTTTTGAAATCCCCGGCCTCGGAGTCTTTCACGGCCCAAATCTGACATCCGACAAGGAAACCGGCCTCGGCAACTGGACGGCGGCGGAGATCATCACCGCAATCCGCAAGGGTGAGCGGCCCGACGGCCGCGAGCTTGCGCCGATCATGCCGTGGCGCGCGTTCGCGGCTCTCACTGACAGCGATGCGATGGCAATTGTCGCTTACTTGCAAAGCCTGCCGCCGGTGAAAAACAAGGTGCCGGGGCCGTTCGGCCCGAGCGAAACCCCCACATCCTTCGTGATGAAGGTCGTGCCGCCGACGGCGAAGTAGGCGCGAAGACAAAAGAAAAACGGCCGGCTAACAGCCGGCCGTTTTTTATTGCGATCTTATGGAGCTCAGGAACCGCCGCCGCCGCCACCGCCGTTTTCGCCGACGTCAACCGTACGGTCGAAATAGGCATCCTGCGCGTTGTTCGGCGCATAGGAATGCGGGGCCGCGGTAGCCGCCGTAATGCTGCTGACGAGCAGCGCGGCGATAAGAGTGAGCTTCTTCATGATTGTCTCCTTGACCATGTTCGGAACGTTCGCTCGGGAATCGACGCGAACGTCGTGCGCTCTTAGTGGGTTATTGCATCGCAACATTCAATTCACGATCGCGCGTGCAAAGCGTGAATCAAAGTTGACTGTTAGTCGCGGCCGAAGATGCGTGACGGCTTTTTGTGCAATTTCCACAACACGGTTTTATGATAATTTTCAATAAGTTATGCGGAATCGGCGTAACTTCCTATGGGCTTTGAAAAACTGTCGGCATCACTTCACAAAATCGTTGCAAGCCAACTATGCATCTATTGCATTGCAAAAATTTAATCGTTCGCCCTGCGCCCGCGGGTCAAATGCGGCAGGCCTTGGTCAATGAAGCGACGTGGGCGTGAATTTTACGCGATTGATTCCGGTCCGCGGAATTAATCGCAGCGAATCGAGCGATCAAACCGCGACCGGCTGCATCGTCCTCAGGCGCGGGCGCCTTGCGTGAAGAGAATCTTCCACGCTTCTTTATCCTTGGCGATATCGACCTTGCCCGCTTCCTCGACGCGAAGCGCCACGCCGCGCTGCACCGCCGGCCGCGCCGCGACGCGCTCGAGCCAGCGCCGGAAATGCGGAAATTCGTCGATGTTCATGCCCTGCCGCTCCCAGATACGCGCCCAGCCAAAGCAGGCGATATCCGCGATCGAGTACTCGCCGGCAAGAAAGTCGCGCTTCTCAAGGCGCTTGTTCATCACACCATAGAGCCTTCGCACCTCGTTGGTATAGCGGTTGATCGCGTATTCGATCTTCTCCGGCGCGTAGCGGCGGAAATGGTTCATCTGTCCCGCCATCGGCCCGAGCCCGCCCATCTGCCAGAACAACCATTCCTCGACTTCGACGCGTTTCTTCTCGCCGGCGGGATAAAATTTGCCGGTCTTGCGGCCGAGATATTGCAAGATCGCGCCCGACTCGAACACCGAGATCGGCTTGCCGCCGGGACCTTCTGGATCGACGATCGCGGGCATGCGGTTATTGGGCGAGATCGCGAGGAATTCCGGCTTGAACTGCTCGCCGCGCGCGATGTTCACCGGGATCATCTTGTAGGGCAGCCCGCACTCTTCGAGCATGATCGAGATTTTCCAGCCGTTCGGCGTCGGCCAGTAATAAAACTCGATCGGCTTCATCTGCTTGCCGGCGAGCGCCGCGCCCTTCGTGCTTGTCTTTTTCACAATACGACGCCTCTTCGCGGCACGCTTCGCGCGCGACTTTTCTGCCCTGGGCATGAAGGAACTCCGCAATCCGTGGACGGCTTGTTGCAGGGCTAGACCGGCGGCTGCGAAACGGCAATGGCGGAATCGGCATGCGAGCCATGCCGCTTCGCCATCCCCGCGTGCATCGCTTTATGCCGCCTTCGATTGCATCGGCATGATCGTTTGCGGCGTGCCGTAGCCCGGCAGCGCTTCAACGCGCTTTTTCCAGGCGGCGACGTTCGGATAGCCCGCAAGATCAAAGCCGCCATCCGCCGCGTAATAAATGACGCCATAGCAATCGATGTCGGCAACCGTGGGCTTGCCGCCCACCAGCCACTGGTGCTTGCCGAGATGGTCTTCGAGTACCTTCAGCCCCGCCTCGCCGTCGCTCTTGAAGGAGTCGATCACGTCCTGGCTTCCCTTGCGCAGCCCCAGCTTGTAGGCGCGCGAACGAAAAATGCCGGGCGCGAGCCGGTCGAAATCCCAGAACATCCACTCGCGGATATGCGCGTGCTCCTCGGCATTCTTGCCGTCGAATTTTTTCAGGACTTCGGCGAGATATTGCAGGATCGACGCCGACTGACAGAAATGACGCGCGCCGTCGTGGAGGCAGGGCACCTGGCCGTAGCGATTCTTGGCGAGATAGTCCGGCTGCTTGTGCGCGCCGGCGCGAAGATCGACGTGCTCGTAGGCGAACGGCTCGCCGCAAAGCGACAACATGAGCCCGACCTTGTAGGTCGGGCCAGACAGCTGGTGTCCGTAGAGGGTGAAACGGTTGGCCATGACACTTCCCTGGGTTTTTGATTGATGCGTGAAACCGCGGAGGCGGACGCCCCGCGGCGACCCCCCACAGTATAGGAGCCTCCGTCGGCCGAATGAAAGCCGCAACAATGGGCCACCGGCCGCGATTGAACGCCGCGTATCTCTACTCGCAGGCGGCCGATTTCGGATCGAGCCGCGCGAGCCACCACACACCCGTGCGGGACTTGCCCAGCACCGACGGCGGTGATCGCACCTCGATCCGCTCCGGCGCGAGCGCCTCGATCGGAAAAACCTTCGCCGCATTCTCCGCCTGGTCGGATGGATAGAGCAGGATGCAGGAGCGGTCGTCGATCGGCCGCCGCGGCGGCGGCAGAAGACGGGTGGAATTGCGCGCAATCACCCGCATGGCGGGCAAGAAGGCGCGCAGATTGCCGGCTTCCCGCACGTCGGGCGTGTAGGCGGTGCCGTCGGTCATGCCGCGCTCCTTGAGCGCGGCGGCGAGCGCCTCGAACGGGATCAGCGCGCGATAGTCGGCGCGCTTGGTGATGCCGTTGTCGGTCACGGCGAGAAACCGGATGCCGAGTACGACGGCCGCCATCAGGAGCGAGAAGCCGGCGAAAGCCCGCAGCCGGTCCCCGTTCCGTTCGATCCGCGCAATGCGCGCGAACACGTAGACCGGCGCCACGATCAGGATCGGATGCATGTAGCGCTCGGCGATATTGGTGGCGCCGGAGGCGATGATGCCGGCGGCCGCGAGCAGGGCCGCGAAAATCATCGTGGCGAGCGTAATCCGCTCGCCGAGCACGGGCGCGGGCGCCTTGCGGGGCGGCCACGAGAAAGCGGATGGCGCGAGAAGCATCATGAAGGCGAGCCACGGCAGCAAAAACAGCGGCAATGACCGGATCAATTCCATGAGGCCGAGGAGAACGCGCTCGCCATAGGGGCCGGATTGAACGACCGCCTCCGATACGGCCGTGATCACGTCGCCATGCACTTCGGCGAGCCATAGGAGATAGGGCGAGACCACCGCGAATGCGATCGCGGCCGACAGCAACAAGCGCGGATCGGCGAGCCGCCCGCGCGTCTCCGGCAGGCTGAGACAGGCGAGGATCAGTCCGCCGAGGAACAGCGGATAGGAAAACTTCGCCAGCAAGCCGAAGCCGATCGCAAGCCCCAGCCAGGCCGCGGCGCGCAGGCCCGGCTTTTCCAGATAAAACAGCGCGGCGTGGAGCGTCGCGAAGCAGGCGATGCAGAGGAGAATTGTCTGCGTCGCCCATTCGTGAAAGGACCAGCCCACCGGAAAGCTCGCGACCATCGACAGCGACGCCACCGCCGCCCAGCGCTCGTCCTTGATCGCCGCCCGCGCCGCGCCGAAGGCGGCAAGCCCAAGCGCCGTGATCAGCGCGTAACGGAGCACGAGGTGGCTCGGAAGCCCCGGGCCGAGAAAATACTGGATGCACCACAACAGCCACTCGTAGAGCGGAGGCTGGCGCGTCTGATAGCCGAGGGAAAAGGTCTGCGCCAATTCGTTCGCGCGCGAATCGTCGAGCGTGAGCGAGCGCGACACGCTCAGGCGAAAGAGCGCATGCACGAGGCAGTAGACGATCCAGAAAGCGGCAACGCCGCGCGACGACAACAGTGCCAGGAAAAAATCGTCAGCCTTCCGTGCATGGGCGGAGGTTCGACGGGACATCGAAGGCGCCCTAGCCCGGCACGGCGCCGGTGAGCGCCGCCGCCGGCTCGCGCCCGCCGAGATCGGCGAGGCAACTCGTTTCAATCAGCTGCCAGAATTCTTCCTCGGAAACCGGCGCCGTGCCCGACCCGAAGCCGGGCGTGCGATGGTCCTGGTCTAGAAGCGGTCCGTTCTCGACCGCCTTCTGCACCCGCTTCCACACTGCCGGCGCTATCCGGCTCGCGCCCCACACGCTCGAGAGCAGCAGGCGGAACTTCGGGCTCTTTTTGGCGATCGTTTCCACCGGCCCGATCACCGCCTCGCCGAAGCCGTCAAGGATTGCCTCCAGGGGACCGGCGGCGAGAGAGGAAAGATTGGCCGCGTTCGCACGCCCGAGCCGGTCGAGGGCAATCAAAATGAAATAGAGCGTGGCGCCGGGATCGACAGCCTCCAGGGCACGCACGCATTCGCGCGCCCATTCCGAGCCGGAGCTGTCCTTGTGGATGTTCATCTCCCGGCCGATATAGGCTTCCGCAAGCTTGTCGTAGTCGCGCTTGCCGTCGCGCCCGAGGCAAGGGAAGCGCTTGTTGTTAAAGCGGCAATCGTGGCAGACGACCGTTTCCATCGGTCTGGAAGCAATTTTGCTGCCACCCCGGGCGGCTGGCGCCCCCGGGCGGCGACCAAGAATACCCCAATAATATCACGCCGCGCCGAGTTGGGCGGTGCCTAAATCGGCGGCAACCGATGGGGACCTCAAATTCCGAGCTTCTTCTTCAGGAGCTCGTTCACCGCCTGCGGATTGGCCTTGCCGCCCGTCTCCTTCATCACCTGGCCGACGAACCAGCCGAGCAGCGTCGGCTTCGCCTTCACCTCCGCGACCTTGTCGGGGTTCTTGGCGATCACGCCGTCGACGGCTTTTTCGATGGCGCCGGCGTCGGTCACCTGCTTCATGCCGCGCTTCTCGACGATCGCGCGCGGATCGCCGCCTTCGTTCCATACGATCTCGAACAGGTCCTTGGCGATCTTGCCCGAGATGGTGCCGTCGCCGATGAGGTCGACGATCGCCGCGAGCTGCCGGGCGGAAACCGGCGAGGTGGAAATGTCCATTCCTTCCTTGTTGAGGCGGCCGAAAAATTCGTTGATGACGAAATTCGCGGCCGCCTTGGCGTCGCGGCCCTTGGCGACTTCCTCGAAGAAGCCGGCGGTTTCGCGCTCGCCCACGAGCACGCCCGCGTCGTAGGGCGAAAGTCCGTAGCTTTTCACGAAGCGCGCTTTCTTCTCGTCCGGCAGTTCCGGCAGGTCCGCGGCGATCTTCTCGACGAAGCCCGCGTCGAGTTCGAGCGGCAGCAAATCCGGATCGGGGAAATAGCGATAGTCATGCGCCTCTTCCTTGCTCCGCATCGAGCGCGTCTCGCCCTTGTTGGGGTCGAAGAGCCGCGTTTCCTGCTCGATCTGGCCGCCCTCCTCGATGATATCGATCTGCCGCCGCGCTTCGTGCTCGATCGCCTGGCCGACGAAGCGGATCGAGTTCACGTTCTTGATCTCGCACCGCGTGCCGAGCGCGGCCCCGGGCTTTCGCACCGACACGTTCACGTCGGCGCGGAGGTTGCCCTTCTCCATGTCGCCGTCGCAGGTGCCGAGATAGCGCAGGATCGTGCGCAATTTCGTCAGATACGCGCGCGCTTCGTCCGCGGAGCGCATGTCGGGCTTCGACACGATCTCCATCAGCGCCACCCCCGACCGGTTGAGATCGACGAGCGAATTCGCCGGGTGCAGATCGTGGATCGACTTGCCGGCGTCCTGCTCGAGGTGCAGCCGCTCGATGCCGACCGTAATCGTCTCGCCGTCGGTCATGTCGACGGTGACCTTGCCCTCGCCGACGACCGGCGATTTGTACTGGCTGATCTGATAGCCCTGCGGCAGATCCGGATAGAAATAATTCTTCCGGTCAAAGACCGATTTATGGTTGATCGCGGCCTTGAGGCCGAGGCCCGTCTTCACCGCCTGCTCGACGCAATGGCGGTTGATCACCGGCAGCATGCCGGGCATCGCCGCATCGACGAGCGAGACATGCGAATTCGGCTCGCCGCCGAAGGCGGTCGAGGCGCCGGAGAAGAGCTTGGCGGCCGAAGTGACCTGGGCATGCACCTCCATGCCGATCACCACTTCCCACTCGCCCATTGCACCTTTGAGGAGTTTGGATTTCTTGGCGGATGCGCTCATGCCGTTTCGATTCATGCGCTGAACAATCCAGAGAGAACCCCATCAGGACCGCTTGGACAAGCCCGCGAAGCGCGGCGTTTGGGGTAGCGGAAACGGGAACCCCTCCCCGGCCTCGACGTTAACAAAGAGCAAAGTGGAGAACGGGATGCTTCCCAAGGATGGACCCAGCGGAAGTTTTGGCTTCCTGCTCGGCGGAATTGTCGCCATCGTGCTCGCGATCTTTCTGTTCGCGGGGACCGAATTGGGCAAGAAGAAGGTGCGCGGAGACGCGGACATGCCGCCGATCTCTTCGCCTGAAAAAACTTACCGTTGAAAAGAGAGCCTCGCTAGGCCGAGGCCTGCAGTAACGCCCTCGCAATCGCTTCGTGTTCCACCGGAAGCGGGTCGGCGGATGGCGTCTTGCCTGCCCGGCGGTAGTAATTCGCGTTGGCCCCGTCGCCCTCGACGCGGTGCAAATGCGCATGCACCCATGCCTCATCGCGGCCGTCGCGATCGTTGACAAGCGCGTGCGCGCGCTTCCAGTCGCCCTTCGCCACCCACCACAACGCCGCCAGCGCCGGCGAAAGTTCCTCGCGCGGGGCCGGATGCGCGAGCGAGGTCACGAATTCTTCATGCGTCATCCCGGTTCTCCGTCATCCGGCGGGCGTCCGCCGGAACCATCGTTTCCGCCAAACGTTAATCGGCGAGAGACAAGGAGAAAATCATGCCTCGGGTGGATCCGTACAAGCACCACTATGACTTCGATTACGAATACGAGCCCAGCACCGCCGGCGCGATGCTGTTCGTAAGCGTGATCGCGGCGATCATCGTGGCCTCGCTCCTGTGGGCGAACTTTAGCCCGCGCTTCGCCAGCACCAATAGTCCGGTTGCGAACATGCAACCCATGGACCCGAAAACGCCGGGGCCGATCCTGCGCTAATGGATAAAGCGGGTCGCAGCCGGGTGTAATCCGGCGGCGACGGCGTGGCGCGCGTTAAACCTCACCACCAGGACGGGGGCGCGAAATGCCCCGCCGCCCGTTCGACGGCGGCGGCGACCGAAAACAGCGTTTCCTCGTCGAATGGCCGGCCGATCAACTGCAAGCCGAGCGGCAGGCCCGCGCCATCGAGCCCAGCGGGTACCGCGATGCCGGGAAGCCCCGCCATGTTCACCGTCACGGTGAAGACGTCGTTCAGGTACATCTCCACCGGATCGCCGCTTGATTTCTCGCCGATGGCAAAGGCGGTCGAGGGCGTGGCCGGCGTTAGCACCGCGTCGATGCCTTGTTTGAACGCTTCTTCGAAATCGCGCTTGATCAGCGTGCGCACCTTCTGCGCCCGCAGGTAGTAGGCGTCGTAATAGCCCGCCGACAGCACATAGGTGCCGATCAGGATGCGCCGCCGCACTTCTTTGCCGAAGCCCGCGGCGCGCGTTTTCTCGTAAAGCTCGATCATGTCGCGGCCGGGCACGCGGAGCCCATAGCGCACGCCGTCATAGCGCGCCAGATTCGAGGACGCCTCCGCCGGCGCCACGATGTAATAGGCGGGCAGCGCGTATTTCGTGTGCGGGAGCGAAATCTCGACGATCTCGGCGCCGGCCGCCTTCAACCACGCCGCCCCCTCCTCCCACAGCTTCTCGATTTCCTTCGGCATGCCGTCGACGCGGTATTCCTTCGGAATGCCGATCTTGCGGCCCTTGATCGATTGCCCCGCCGCCTTTTCGAAATCGGGGACCGCGCGATCGGCGCTCGTCGAATCCTTCGGATCGTGGCCGGCCATGGAGCGAAGCAAAATCGCCGTGTCCTTCACCGTGCGCGCGAACGGCCCGGCCTGATCGAGCGAGGAAGCGAACGCAACGATCCCCCAGCGCGAGCAGCGCCCATAGGTCGGCTTGATGCCGACGATGCCGCAGAAGGCCGCGGGCTGGCGGATCGAGCCGCCGGTGTCGGTGCCGGTGGCGCCGAGACAAAGCCCCGCCGCCACCGCCGCCGCCGAGCCGCCCGACGAGCCGCCGGGCACCAACGGCGCGTTCGAGCCCTTCCGCCGCCACGGCGAGGTGACCGGGCCGAAGGCGGAGGTCTCGTTCGACGAGCCCATGGCGAATTCGTCATTGTTGAGCTTGCCGAGCATCACCGCGCCGTCGCGCCAGAGCTGGGCGCTCACCGTCGATTCGTAGCCCGGCACGAAGTTGTCGAGGATCTTCGAGCAGGCGGTGGTGCGCACGCCTTCGGTGGCGAACATGTCCTTGACGCCGAGCGCGATCCCCTCGAGCGGTCGCGCGTCGCCGGCCTTCAATCGCTTGTCGGATTCCGCCGCCATGGCGCGGGCCTTCTCGGGCGTCAACAAAATATAGGCGTTCAGGCCCTTGGCTTTTTCGATTGCCTGCAAATGCGCGTCGGCGATTTCGCGCGCGGAAAACTTTTTCGCGCGCAGCCCGTCGCGCGCCTCGGTGAGCGTAAGGGAAGTCAGCGAGGCCACGCGCCTACTCCACCACCTTCGGCACGACAAAAAATCCGTCTTCCGTTTGCGGCGCATTGGCGAGCACGCGCGCGGCGTCGCCGCCGTCGGTCACCTTGTCTTCGCGCATGGGAAGCTTCATCGGCGTCACCGACGTCATCGGCTCGACGCCCTCGACATTCACTTCCTTGAGCTGCTCGACGAAGCCGAGGATCGAGTTGATCTCGCCCCTGAGGTGTTCGACCTCGCCCTCCTCGACGGCGATGCGCGCGAGATGCGCAATTCGCCGCACGGTCGCGGCATCGACGGACATGGCGGTCTCCTCAAATCGAAACGCGGCTATAGCAGACCGGCTTTGCGGGCGTAAATGCGCCGTCTCCGGAAAGACGGCCGGCCCCAAAAGAATGGCCCCGGCTTTGGGCCGGGGCCACAGGCTTCACTTGGGGATAAAACGCTTTACTTCGTTCCTCGCCTGCGAAGCGTTCTCATGCTCGCAAGCGAACCCCTGGCAGCAAGGTCAGCGATTACTCGCCCTCCTTGCCGATCGCGTAGGCCGTCTCACCGTGAACGGCGTCGTCACCGACCTTCAACGTCGCGTTATCCATGCGCAGCGGCACGAAGAACGAGATGACCTTGAGGATGATGAAGGTCATGATCACGTTGTAGACGATGATGAAGGCCGCGCCCTCCGCCTGCAGCAGGAGTTGGGGCGCATTGCCGTAGAGCCAGCCCGTCACGTTGACGCCCGGCGCTTCCTTGTCGGTGCCGATGTACATCAGCATGTCCGGATTGGCGAAGATGCCGACCAGCAAGCCGCCGGTGAGACCCGCCACACCGTGTGTCGAGAAGACGCTCAGCGTGTCGTCCACTTTCATCATGAAAGCGGTCTTCTGCAGCTTGTTCATGCTCAGCCACGGGATGATGCCGGCGACGACGCCGATGGCGATCGCCCCCAAACCATCCACGTAACCGGCGCCCGGCGTAATCGCGACGAGACCCGCGATCATACCGTTGACGGCGCCGAGGACCGACGGCTTTCCATAGGCCATCTTGTCCAGGAACATCCACACGAGCAGCGCCACGGCCGTGGCGGTGTTGGTGTTGAGCACCGCGGCACCGGCGTCGGCGTTGGCGAAGTAAGGATCGCCGCCGTTGAAGCCGTTCCAGCCGAGCCACAGGATGCCCGCGCCGATCAGCGTGATCAGCAAGCTGTTCGGCGGGAAGTTTTCACGATCCTGTTGCAGGCGTGGTCCGACCAGCGCTGCGGCAACGAAGCCTGATGTGCCGGCGGCAAGATGGATGACGTAGCCGCCGGAGAAGTCCGCGACGCCGAGGCCACCGAGCCAGCCGCCGCCCCAGAGACTGAACGCGCCCACCGTGTACACGAGGGTCATCCAAACCGGGCAGAAGATCATCCACGCCGTGAAGTTCATACGGCCGAGGACGGAACCGGCGAGAATGATGACGGTGATGGCGGCGAACACGAACTGGAAGAACATCAGCGTGGCCATCGGGAAGGTCAGCGCCGGCATGCCGGACGCCGCTTCCGGAACCACGGCTTGACCCGTGGTGAAGGCAGCCGAAACCGCGAGACTTGGTGTTCCCACGAAGGTTTGGCCCATAATCGATAGCCATCCGGGCCCGAATGCCATGTTGTAGTCGAACAGGACCCAGACGACGAGAACCGAAGCGAAGGCGTACATCGACATAAAAGCGGAGTTGATCGCCCACTTTTTCTTGACGATGCCGCCATAGAGAACTGTCAGCCCCGGAATGCTCTGCAGGCCGACGAAGGTTGCCGCAGCGAGCTGCCAGGCGTTATTACCTGTATCCAGCCATTGCGGTGCTGCTACGAGTGCCATGTTGTGATTCCCCCAAAATGCCTCTCTGCGCGCCTTTTCCTTTAGGCAAGCGAGTAACAATGCTGGCAAAATCTATGCCATTGAATTGGGCGCTGGCTGTGGTTCTATGCCGGATGGGATTTTGGTGAGCTGATCAAAAAATCTACAGGGTGATTACAAAATGGGCAGAGACAAGTTCCGGCCGTTGATTCTGACTCAAACGCTCGCGGCGGCCTTCGGCGTCTTGGCGGTAGCCGTTTCCGCACCCGCCATGGGCCAAGTGCAGCGCGAGATCGCAATCACCTGCTCCAATACGACGAGCGGCGCCAGCTGGCAGATCAAGATCGACTATGATCACAAGACCGTCGATTCCAATCCGGCTTCTATCAGCGATGCCAAGATCTCCTGGCGCGATGCGAAGGATGGCCTCAACTACACGCTTGATCGCAAATCCGGAAATCTTACGGTCGTCTTCGCATCAAGCACCGGCGGCTCGTTTTTCTATCACCGTTGCAAGCTGGATTGATCCCGTCGCGGAATTAAAGCGAGCACTGTCGCAAGCCGCAATCCGGACTGTCTGCTGAGAAAATCGGAGCGGCGGCGATGGCTGAACGAATTTCCGGCGTGAAGGCAAGCGTGGGGTTCGCCTCGGAGGCGGGCCCGCGCGAACGCAATGAGGATTTCGCCGGCGCCGTTTTCGGCTCCGAGCTCGCGCAACCGCGCCGAGACATCGTCGCAGCCGTCTCCGACGGAATTGGCGGCGCCAAAGGCGGCCGCGTTGCGGCCGAAACCGCGGTGCGCGGTTTCCTCGATGGATTTTGCGACCTGCCCGAGACCATGGAAGTACGGCGCGCGGCCGCGCGAATCCTGAATTCGCTCAATGGCTGGATCTATTCCCAGGGCCTGCGCGACCCCAAGCTCGCGGGGATGGGATGCACCTTCACGGCGCTGGTGCTGCGCGGGCGCGTCGCGCACGTCGTGCATGTCGGCGACACCCGCGCCTATCGGCTGCGCGGCGATCGCCTCGCCTGCCTCACCACCGATCATGTGCGGGAAAGCGGCGACGGCCGCTCAACCGTCCTTTACCGCGCGCTCGGCGTGGAGACGGAGGTGCGGCTCGACTATGCGGCGCATCAGCTGGCGCAGCATGACCGCTTTCTCCTGTGCAGCGACGGCGTGCACCGGTTCCTCTCCGACGAGATCATTGCCGACATCCTGCGCGAGCGCGTGGCTTCGGAGGATTCCGCCCGCGCGCTGGTCGCGGCCGCGCTCGACCACAACAGCACCGACAATTGCACGGCGTTGGTGCTCGACGTGGTCGAGCTGCCGACGGCGGAATCGGCCGATATCGGCTCCAGCATCATGCAATTGCCGTTGATCCCGATGCCGGTCGACGGCGAGACCGTCGACGGCTTCGTCCTCAAGGTGCTGGTGTCCGACGGCCGCTACACGCGCCTCTACGGCGCGGTCGACGAAATCGAGGGTGGCGAAGTCGTCCTGAAGTTTCCGAAGCCGCAGGTCGCGGCTGTCGCCACCTACCGCGCGGCCTTTGTCCGCGAGGCCTGGGTGGGCGCGCGCGTGCACAGTCCGTGGATCGGCCGCACCATCGAGCTGCCGCCGGGGCGGCAGAGCTGCCTCTATACCGTCATGCCGCTTTATCCCGGCGAGCTTCTGGAAACGCGGCTCAACCGCGCCCCGCTCCTCGGTCTCGAGGAGGGACGAAACATCGCGATCCATTTGGCGCGCGGCATCGCCGCCCTCCACCGCACCGGCATCATTCATCGCGATATCAAACCCGACAACGTGATTCTGGAGGAGAACGGCTCGCTCAAGCTGATCGATCTCGGTGTCGTGCGCGTGCCGGGCATGGAAGATTTTCCGCCCGAGGATATTCCCGGGACCGTCGCTTATATGGCGCCCGAAATGTTCGGGGGCGAGGCCGGCAACGAAGCGACCGACATTTACGCCTTGGGGGTCACGATGTTCCGCGCCTTCACCGGCGAGTATCCTTACGGCAATCTCGACGCGACGAGCCCTTCGCGCCAGAACCGGCCGCTCGCGCTCTCCGACTTGCGGCCCGACCTCCCCGCCTGGGTCCAGGGCACGCTCACGCGCGCAATCGCCGTCAACCCGGCCGAGCGCTTTCAAGACGTGATGGAATTTGCCGCCGAAATGGAGACGGGGCCGGCGCGCGCGCCAGTGACGCAAGGCCGGCCGCTGACGCTTTACGAACGCGCCCCGGTCCGGTTCTGGCAGGCCATCGCAGCGCTGCTCGCGCTTGCGCTCCTGTGGCTGCTGCTGCGGCGCTAAGTGGCTTCCGCCGGTCTCCGGCCGGCACTTTCAATCATCGCCCAGGCGATCACGGCGCTTGCCGCGGCGAGCAGCGCCGAAATGATCATGATCAACCGGAAGCCCGCGGTGAACGCGTCCGCGATGGCGTGCCGCGCCGCGGCCTTGTCGTCCGCGCTGATGCCGGCGGGCAATTCGATGGCCCCCAGCATGCTGCGCTGCTGCTGCACCGTCTCGACCAGGGCGGCCGGCAACTGCGCGCGCTGCAGGTTTGTATCGAGGCTGCGGTTGAAGACGAACGCAAAAAAGATCCCGAACACCGCGATCGCGACGACCACCGCGATGCGCGACGCCGCATTGTTGATGCCCGAGGCCGCTCCCTCGAAGGCGGCGTCCACCGAATTCAGCACCACGGTGGTGAGCGGCGCCACGCTGATCGCCATGCCGAGCCCGAGCACCGCAATGGCCGGAAAGAAGGTGGTCCAGTAACTGCCGCCCACTCCCGGCACCGCGAATAGCGCAAAACCCACGGCCGCCACGAGCGGTCCCACTACAAGCGGCATCTTGGCGCCGTAGCGATCGACCAGGCCGCCCGACCAGCGCGAGAGGATTGCCAACAATGCAATGAACGGCAGCAGCGCCGCGCCCGCCGCCGTCGCGGAATAGCCCTGCACCTGGATGAGATCGAGCGGAAGGAAAAACAGGCCGCCGCCGAGCGCGGAATAAAGAAGCAGCGTGAGCAGATTGGCGCCCAGGAAGGTTCTCGAACGAAAAAGTCTGGGCGGCACCATCGGCGCCGCTTGCCGATATTCCGCGACGGCGAAACAGGCGAGCAACAGCACACCTGCCGCGAGCGCGCCGATCACGCTCGAATTCGTCCATCCGCGGTTCGAGGATTCGATGAGGCCGAAGACGACGCCGCTGAGGCCAAGCGTCACCAGGATCGCTCCCAGCCAATCCAGATGCTTCGCCTGCGGATTCCGGCTTTCGGGCACGTGCCACAGGCTGATGACGATGACCGCGGCGGCAAGCGGAATGTTGATGAAAAACGCCGCCCGCCACGAGAAATGGTCGATCAGCCAGCCGCCGAGCCCGGGGCCAAGCGCGCCAGTGATCGCGGTGGCGCCGGACCACAGGCCGATCGCTTTTCCGCGCTCCTGCTCGCTGAACGAGGCGCCGATGATCGAGAGGCTGCCCGGCACGAGAAGCCCGGACCCGATGCCTTGCACCACCCGGGCGAGGATGAGTTCGCGCGCATTGCCGGCGAGCCCGCACCAAATCGAGGCCGTGGCGAACAAAACGATTCCGGACAGGAAAACGAGCCTGCGTCCGTAACGGTCGCCGGCGGCGCCCCCGACCAGGAGCAACGCCGCCTGCAACAAGGCATAGGCTTCGATCACCCACTGCGCGTCGACGAGGCTCGCGTCGAGGTCTTTTTGCAGCGCCGGCAATGCCACGTTGACGACCGTGTTGTTGATGAACGCCATGCTGGAAGCGATCACCATCGCCGCGAGAATCCACGGCGCCGCCCGCCGCGTGCAAACGGCGACCGCCCGCGTCGCGTTGACGACGCCCTCTTCGCAGGGAAGCTGCGTGGTAAACGTGCTCACGGGCGATCTCCCGGATCCCCGCCGCTCATACCTCCACCGCTTTCCCCTTCTCCGGCACGATCACCTTGGTCGCGGCGCCCTTCATCTCGGCGACGAACTTGTCGGCGTTCTTCTCGATGATCGGAAACGAGCCGTAGTGGCAGGGAATGACGCTTTTGAGCTTGAAGAATTTCTTGAGCGCGAGCGCCGCCGTCTTCGGGCTCATGGTGAAGCGGTCGCCGATCGGAATCATCGCCACTTGCGGCGCATGGATTTCATGGATCAGCGCCATGTCGGAAAAAATATCGGTGTCGCCCATGTGATAGACCGTGGGCTCGCCCGCGGCCTTGACGATGATGCCGCACGGATTGCCGAGATAAATCGGCATGCCGTCGACGATGTCGCCGGAGGAATGGTCGGCGCGCACCATGGTCACCGTGAAACCGCCCTGGTCGGTGGTGCCGCCAGTGTTCATCGGATCGAACTTCGTAACGCCCTTGGCGGCGAGCCACATGCAAAGATCGTAATTGGTGACGACGACGGCCCCGGTCTGTTTCGAAATGGCCACGGCATCGCCCACATGGTCCGGGTGCCCGTGCGTGAGCAATATGTGCGATACGCCCTTGACCGCCGCGTCCTTGTCGCCGCCGAAGCCCGGATTACCGGTGAAAAAAGGATCGATGAGCACGGCCTTGCCGCCGAAATCGAGACGGAAGGCCGAATGGCCGTACCAGGTGATCTGCATGGCTACCTCCAAAGGTCGATGTGGGAAGCCTTTCTATTCAACCCGAGACTACAGACGAATGCTCTCGCAGGGCGTCTGCTCCAGCTTGGATAACTTGTTCACTAAATCGGAAACGATGGCGTCTGTCGTGGAGGTGGGCAGATCGCCTTCGATCGTCACGCGAACAGCCCAACTTTCCTCGTTATACCTCACGACCACGCCATTAACATTTATCCTGTGCACCCGAAATTCGTCCTCTTTGTTTGGGATTTTTTGTGCGGAACGGGCGGCGCATATAATTTTTCATAGAGATCGAGATCAGGCCGAAAGCCGAATTTGTTCTCTAGCCACTCCATGTTTTTTTGAAACATTTCCCTTGTTTGCTTGTTGGCGAGATCCTTGAGCTTATGTGCGGATCCAATCCAAAACAGCTCGTTTTCACCGCCATCGATGCGACGTATGTCCCACCGTTTCCATCTGCGTCTGCTTAACCGCTCCCAGCGCCGGTCGGCGAGATGCAATTTCCAATCGTCGATATTTTCCACGAGCGTCGGCCGGTCCGGATCACCTCTATCCACGAGGCCGCCGGTAATCACGATGGCGTTTTCCTGCGGCACATAAGCCGCATCATGTTTGTGCAGCCATCCTGGCGCATCGCCGGTGCAATTCATTGCGTCGATCCTGAAGCTGCGCAAATCGAGCCTGTAGACCGGCGTGGTGCCGGCCCTTCGCAGCTTCGGATAGCCAAGGCTGCCTATAACGATAATGCAATCGTCGAGGAGCGTCGCGGAGTGAAAATCGGTCGGCGCGAAAACGCCCTTCGGGTAGCCGTAAATCTCGATGTCCTCGTCCGGGCGCCGGACGACCACGTCATTGTAAATGTAAAAATCGGGATCGTAGTGATCCTCATGCTCGCCGCCGATCAGGACGATGCGGCCGTCCGGCAATTTTGTCTTGCTCTGCCCAAACCGCCGAAAGCACCAGCAGGGTCCGGCCTCGGACGAGGATGGTCCATTGAATTCCTTATTGGCCCAATAGGCGGAGACCCTGCATCTCACCAGCCATTTCCAGACCGGATTATTCATGCGCTCGGGGTTGGAACGGCCGAAGCGCGGTGACCGCCAGGCCTTGAACAATTTCGGCGTGACGGATGCATCGGGCTTGGAATTAGCCCGGCCGGCAGGGTCCCAGAAATCGTCGTCCAAATCGTCTTCCATGTGATCCTATTTTTCCGATACACCATTCGCGGGTCTGTTGCCGCCACCCGAATTTCACTCCGGCGGCCCGGCCTCGCGCAAGCCTTCCATGAATCTCGCCATGACGAGTTAGAATATCTTCGAAATGCCCGCCCCCATCGTTGCCCTCGAAGCGTTGCCGCCCCTGCTCGCGCCGAACGCGCGCCTGATCGGCATCGATCTCGGCGAAAAGACGATTGGGCTTGCGCTTTCCGATACTCGCCGCACCATTGCCTCGCCGCTGGAGACGCTGCGGCGCACCAAGTTCCGCCCCGATGCCGAGCGGTTGTTGCAAATCGCCAAGCTTCACGATGTCGGCGCGCTGGTCATGGGCCTGCCGCGCAACATGGATGGCTCCGAAGGCCCGCGCGCGCAGGCGACCCGCGCCTTCGTCAAAAACCTCGCTCCGCTGACAACGCTTGCCATCGCCTTTTGGGACGAGCGGCTTTCCACCGCCGCGGTGACGCGCACGCTGATCGAGGCCGATACCTCGCGCAAGCGCCGCGCGGCGCTGGTCGACAAGATGGCCGCCGCCTATATTTTGCAGGGCGCGCTCGACCGCCTCGGCTACGGATGAACCGATGGTCGCCGTCGCCAACGCGCTTCTCCCCGTTTTTCTCATCATCGCCTGCGGCGTCGTGCTGAAGCGCACGTTGCTCCCGGCCGACGAGGCGTGGCTTGGTCTTGAGCGCCTCACCTATTTCGTGCTGTTTCCGGCGCTCCTCGTCGTTACCACCGCGACCGCCGACCTCAAAGACGTGCCCGCGGGCGGGGTGGCGGCAGCGCTCTTCCTCGCCGTGATCACGCTGTCAGCGGCGCTCTTCGCCGGACGCGTTCCGCTCACGCGCGCGCTTGCGCTCACCGGCCCCGCCTACAGCTCCGTGTTCCAGGGCGCCACGCGCTGGAACACGTACGTGGCGCTGGCGACCGCCAGCGCCCTCTACGGCAATGCGGGGCTTGCGCTCGTTTCCGTCGCGATCGTGGCGATGATCCCGGTCCTCAACGTCATCAACGTCTGGATCATCGCGCATTATGCCGCCGACGCGCCGCCGGGCGCCAAGATCGTCATCGGCCATATGCTGCGCAATCCGTTCATCTGGTCGTCGCTTCTCGGCATTGCGATCAATGTCGCCGGCGTGCCGCTGCCGAAGGTGATCGTCACCTTCGGCGAAATCCTCGGCCGTGCGTCGCTCGCCCTGGGACTGCTCTTGGTCGGCGCCGGGCTCGTGCTCGGCGACATCGTGAAGCCCGACGCCCGCGTCTACGTGACCGCGGCGCTGAAGCTTCTCGTCATGCCCGCGATCGCGATCGGCATCGGCATTGTGCTTGGGCTGTCGGGAGAAGCGCTGGCGGTGGTGGCGATCGCTTCCAGCGTGCCGTCGGCGCCGAACAGCTACGTGCTCGCGCGCCAGCTCGGCGGCGACGCGCCGCTGCTCGCGCGCATTCTCACTTTCGAAACGCTGATCGCGCTGGCCACGATTCCGCTCGCGCTCGCTTTGGCGGCGCTGCGGCCATAAAGATCGCCGAAAGAAAACGGCGGGCCAAAGCCCGCCGCCTTCACGATCCATTCGTGGAGATTACGGACAGATGTAGTTCGTCCGTTCCGGAAAATCGCGGCGGGCCGCGATGCATGCCTCGTCCCGGCTCGGCGTCCGATATCCGTAGCGCGCCGGACGGCGAACGATCACGGCGTCTTCATCGTAAGCATAGGGCGATGCCTGATAATAACCGTAGGGCGCCGCCGCATACGGCGCATAGCCGCCATAATCCGGATCAACGTATTGCGCGCGGGCGCCTGTCGCCGTCCCCGCAACGGCAATCGCGGCCGCAACGCAAATCTTTTTCCAAAACGTCATGCAACCTCCTTCCGCGCAACCGCCGAGCGGCAACGCGTAATTTCCTGCTGGATTAACGATCGGGGAAGGATGCGGTTCCTGCCGCAAAAACAAACGGCGGGCCGGAGCCCGCCGCGAAGTCGTGAGGCGAAATTCTCAAAATCAGCAGGGCGTCCAGTAGCCGGTCTGCCCGTTGACGCCGGCTTCAACCCAGCAGCGCCGCGGATAGGCCGGGCTTGGCGGCACCGGCGCCGGCTGCTGCGGCGGCGCGTCGTAATAGTAGTAGGAGCCGGGCTCGGCATAGGCCGGCGGCGCATAATACGGATCGTAGTAATAGTAAGGCCGGTTCGCGTTGGCGATGGCCGCGCCCGCGAGCACGCCGGCGGCGATGCCGGCGCCGACCCACGGCCCCGGACCCCAGCCCCAGCGGCGCCAATAGACGTGGGTGATTTCGCCGGGAGCGGATTTTTCGATCGTAGCATTGGCGAACGAAACGGGCGCCGCGAAGGCGGCGGTCGAAGTCAGCGCGATCGCGCCGGCGATGGCCGCGGCGGCGACCTTCTTCACAAGGACATTCTGCATGGAAGTAACCTCGGACTCGCGCTTGCACGGTTGCGCGATCAGGCAAGATATTTGGCAAAAAGGAATGAATGATGGCTGAATGGATTCCGGCGTCCCTGTGGCGGCGGAATGGCGGCCGCGCCTAGGCCGCCCGGGCCATCGCCCGATTTAGCAATTGATCCGAAAGATCCGCCTTGAACGGCTCGCCATAATTCCTGCCAGCGAGCCCCGCGAGCCTGTGCGCCGCGAACGCCTCGGCCACCGCCGCCGGCGCGCTCGCCGCAAGCGCCGCCGCCGCGGCAAGAAGCGCCAGCGCCTCGCCCGTGCGCCGCGCCAGCGCCTCGCGCCCGGGATCGGCAAAACCCTTCTCGATGTGTTTGACCGCCTCGCGCGCATGCGGAAGACCGGCCGTTTCCGCTGCGAGCTTCGCGAGCACGCGCGCGGCACTTTCCTGCTCCCGCGTGGCGCCCCGCAGAATGTCGAGGCCCATGATGTTGCCGGAGCCCTCCCAGATCGCGTTCAACGGCGCCTCGCGGTAGAGCCGCGCCATCGGATCCTCCTCGACATAGCCGTTGCCGCCGAGACATTCGAGCGCCTCGTAAACGAAACCGGGCGTCGCCTTGCAGACGTAAAGCTTGGCCGCGGGCGTCACGAGCCGCGCGTAAGCCGCCTCCTCGGGATCGTCCGCGGCATGGTCGAAGGCCGCCGCAAGCCGGAGGCCGAGCGCGAGCGCCGCTTCCCGCTCGAGCGCCAGATCCGCGAGCACCGCCCGCATCAATGGCTGGTCGATGAGCTTCCTCTGAAATGCCGTGCGGTGACGCGCGTGATGGATCGCCTGCATCAGCGCCGAGCGCATGATGCCGAGCGAGCCGGTGACGCAATCGAGCCGCGTCAACTGCACCATGTTGATGATGGTCTTGATGCCCTCGCCTTCCGGCCCGCAACGCTTCGCATAGGCGCCTTCGAACTCGACCTCGCTCGAGGCGTTCGAGCGGTTGCCGAGCTTGTCCTTCAGGCGGCGGAGCCGGAGCTCGTTCACGCTGCCGTCGGGCTTGAAGCGCGGCATCAGAAAACAGGTGAGCCCGCCCTTCGCCTGCGCCAGCACCAGGAAGGCGTCGCACATCGGCGCTGAGAAGAACCATTTATGGCCGATGATGCGGTAGCCTTCGCCATCCGGTTCGGCGCGCGTGGTATTCGCCCGCACGTCGCTGCCGCCCTGCTTCTCGGTCATGCCCATGCCCAGCGTCACGCCCCGCTTCTCGCCCGCCGGCAGAAAGCGCGGGTCGTATTCGCGCGACCTGATCCGCGGCAGCCATTCCTTCACGATCGCAGGCTCGGCGGCGAGCGCGCCGGTCGCCGCGTGCGTCATGGTGATCGGGCATTCGTGGCCCTGCTCGACTTCAGCGGCCATGTAGTGGCGCGCCGCGCGCGCGACGAATTCGCCCGGCACCGTCTTGCCGTCGGCCCCCCATACCGAGGAATGAATGCCGGCGCTGATCGCCTCGCGCATCAGCGCGTGATAGGCGGGATGAAACTCGACCACGTCGGCGCGGTAGCCCTTGGCGTCGTAGGTCTTGAGCTTGGGCGGATTTTCGTTGGCGAGCCGCCCCCACTCGAACATTTCGAAGCTGCCCCAGCGCACGCCGAAATCGGCGAGCAAGGCCTCGGTTTCGTTCGACGGCTTGCCGAAAGCGCGCACCGCGCCCTGCAAGGCCGGATCATCGGCCCAAAGGTCGACGTCGCCCAAGGGCGGCGTCTGGTTGAACACCTCGTGGGTGTGAAAGGATTCCGGCATGGCGCGAGCCTAGCAGCGGATTCGCTGTCGACAAGCTACCACGCCAAAGCGCGCGACGCTTGCGGGAACCGGATTAGAGGTCTAAGCGATATCTTTCAGAATGAACCCGCACGCTCCCAAGCCCTCCGGCCAGCTTTCGCTTGCTCGCGAAGCCGTTCGGCCCGGGCGGGCGCGCCTGCGAACGGCTTGAGGTCATGGTGCCCAAGGCTCCTCCGGCGATCCGGCATGTGATTTCGATCAACGATCTCTCCGACGCGGAGATCGAAAAAATTTTCGAAGTGGCGCAGTCCTATCTCGACGAACTACCCGACCCCAATTTCAGCTACCGCATCGGCAAGAGCACCAACGTCGCGGTCAACCACATTCTCGCGACGCTGTTCTATGAGCCGAGCACGAGGACGCGGCTGTCCTTCGAAAGCGCCATGCTCCGCCTCGGCGGCGACGTCATCACCAGCGCCGATCCCGCCACGAGCTCGGCGGCCAAGGGCGAGAGCCTCGCCGATTCCGTCCGGGTGATTGCGAACTACGCCGACGTGATGGTGATCCGCCACCCGCGCGACGGCGCGGTAAGGCTTGCCGCCGAATATTCGCCGATCCCGGTGATCAATGGCGGCGACGGCAGCCACGAGCATCCAACGCAGACGCTCTGCGATCTCTTCACGCTGAAGAAAAAGAACAAGCACCTGAAAAACCTGAAGGTCGCGATTTCCGGCGACCTCAGGGGCAGCCGCACCATCCACTCCTTCGTCTATGCGCTCGCCCGCTTCGGCGCCATCATCGATCCGATGCCGGCGCCCGGCATGGAGCTGCCCGCGCATGTCGACCGCCGCCTGCGCGAGGAATATCGCTGCGAGATGGTGTCGAAAAACGACGACGCCGGAAGCATCGACGCCCTGTACGTCACCCCCGACGAGCCGCATCAGCAGTCGCTGTTCTCCGGTCCCGAAGTCGACTACGGCGTTCTCGTGCAGAAGAAAATCGACGCCGTTTACGTCACCCGCTTCCAGAAGGAGCGCTGGGGGGAAAAGGATCGGGCCTATCCCAAGATCGACGCGAAATTCCTGAAAGAGCCGAAATACTCGCAGGCGAGCGTCCTGCATCCGTTGCCGCGCGTGGACGAGCTTGACGCCGCGATCGATTCCGACAGCCGCGCGGTCTACTTCCAGCAGGCGTCCTATGGCGTGCCGATCCGCATGGCGCTGATCGCGCTCGTGCTCGGCCTCAGCAAGGCCAAGGCGCTGGCGAAATTCGACTCGGGCTTCGAGGCGCCGAAATTCCCGCTCTACGACCAGCCGATCCTCACCGGCATCCGCTGCGCCAACCGCAACTGCATCGTGCACGAGCCGATGGAAGCGCAATATGTGCGCAACAAATTCCATGTCGTGAAAACCGATGCCTCGCCGCAGCCGCGGCTGCGCTGCTTCTATTGCGAATACGACATCGACGATTTCGTCATCGCCCACCGCAAGAACCACTGGTTCAGCGAGGACGTGGATGGCGCCTTGCGTGCCCCCAACGCCGCCCTCAAGGACTTCGTCTTCTTTGCCGACGCCGAACAGGCGATTGCCGCGGGCTTCCATCACCGCCGCCATTCCGCGGAGCAAAAACCGCCGGAAAACGCGAGATCGCAGTCCTCCTAGCCACTCCCACAACGGCAGCGGGCAAAGTATCCTGCCGGCATGAGCGCCGACCTCGCCTTTCTCGCCGCCGCCTTCGTGCTCGGCTATCTCTTCGGCTCGATCCCGTTCGGGCTTTTGTTGGCGCGAGCCGCTGGCCTGGGCGACGTGCGCACGATCGGCTCCGGCAATATCGGCGCGACCAATGTGCTCCGCACCGGCAACAAGTGGATCGCGGCCGCAACGCTCGTTGGCGATCTGCTGAAGGGCACCGCCGCGGTCCTGCTCGCGAATTATCTGTTCGGCGCCGATGCCGCGCTCGCGGCCGCGCTCGGCGCTTTTCTCGGCCACATCTTTCCGGTTTGGCTCGGCTTCAAGGGCGGCAAGGGCGTCGCCACCTATATCGGCGTCGCCCTCGGCCTCGCCTGGCCCGCGGCGCTTGTCTTCGTCGTCTTCTGGCTTGTCACCGCGCTCCTCTTCCGGCGTTCGTCGCTCGCGGGCCTCGTCGCGAGCTTTACGACACCGTTTGCGATGTTCGCCTTTCACGGCACACGCGCGGCGCTCTTGTTCGTGCTCCTGACCGTGATCCTGTGGATCAAGCACACGGCGAACATCGAACGGCTGATGGCCGGCACCGAGCCGAAGATCGGCGCCAGCGCATGAATGACGCCTTTCGGCCCGTCCGCCTTTCGGACGAGCAGCGGATCGACTGGCTGCGTCTCATCCGCACCGAGCGCGTGGGCGCCCGCACCTTCCGCACGCTGATCAATCAATTCGGCGGCGCCTCGCGCGCGATCTGGGAACGGCCGGTTTCGTCATCGTTTCGGGGCTGGCGCGCGGCATTGATGCCGCGAGCCATCGCGGCTCGCTTGCGACCGGCACCATCGCCGTACTCGCCGGCGGCCATGACAAGCCCTACCCGCCCGAAAACAACAAGCTGCTGGAGGAAATTCTGGAAAAAGGCTGCGCCGTTTCCGAAATGCCGCTCGGCTGGGAGCCGCGCTCGCGCGATTTTCCGCGCCGCAACCGGCTCATCGCGGGGATGGCGCTCGGCGTTGTCGTGGTGGAAGCCGCGGAGCGTTCCGGCTCCCTCATCACCGCGCGGCTCGCGCTCGAAGCGGGCCGCGAAATCTTCGCGGTGCCGGGCTCCCCCCTCGAAGCGCGCGCGAGCGGCACCAATCGTCTGTTAAAAGACGGGGCCACCCTCGCCGCGTCCGCCGCCGACATTGTCGAGGTGCTCGCGCCGATCATCGGAAGGCCCATGCGGGCGGCGCCCGAAATGCTGCGCGAAAGCGAAGAGACCGAGCCGGAAGCGGACGACAAGCTGCGCGCGAAGATCCTCGCGCTGCTCACCACCGCGCCCGTTTCGATCGACGACCTCGTGCGCGCCTCCGGCGCGCCGCCGGCCGCGGTGCAGATGGTGATCCTGGAGCTGGAATTGGCGGGAAAATTAGCGCGGCACGGCGGGCTCGTGTCGCGCGCCTGAAACGAATCGTTTTGATCGCTCGCGCCGCGTCGTTTCGCGCCGAATCCGAAGCGGAATCATTTCGCTGTCACGCACCGGCTATACGAACGTAAAAGTGGTATTGTATGAAACAGACACTATATGTGTGTGTACAAAACCCTTGTTTTCACAAGCTCTTCCGCGCCCTGATTTGACTTAGTTACCTGATCTCCCCATGTTCCCGGCCAATCGCGCGGTGTCCCCGCGCGATTTTGGGTTTCTAGGAACTCTCGCAAGACAAGATGAACGTCGTCATCGTTGAATCGCCTGCCAAGGCGAAAACCATCAATAAATACCTCGGCCCCGGCTACGAGGTGCTCGCCTCCTATGGGCATGTGCGGGATCTCCCGCCCAAGGACGGCTCGGTGGCGCCCGACCAGGACTTCCACATGATCTGGCAGGTCGATCCGAAGGCGCAAAAGCGCCTCTCCGAGATCGCCCATGCCATGAAGAACGCGGACAAGCTGATCCTGGCCACCGACCCCGACCGCGAGGGCGAGGCGATTTCCTGGCATGTCTTGGAAATCCTCAAGGACAAGGGCGCGCTTGCGGGTAAGAAAATCGAGCGCGTCGTCTTCAACGCCATCACCAAGCAGGCGGTCTCGGAAGCGATGCAGAATCCGCGCGAGATCGATGCGGCCCTCGTCGATGCCTATCTCGCCCGCCGCGCGCTCGACTATCTTGTCGGCTTTACGTTGTCGCCGGTGTTGTGGCGGAAGCTCCCGGGCTCGCGCTCGGCCGGGCGCGTGCAGTCGGTGGCGCTCCGGCTCGTCTGCGACCGCGAGCGCGAGATCGAAACCTTCGTTCCGAAGGAATACTGGTCGATTTTGGCGACGCTCGCGACCCCGCGCGGCGACACCTTCGAAGCGCGCCTCGTCGGCGCCGACGGCCAGAAAATTACCCGCCTCGATGTCGGCAGCGGCGAGGAAGCCGCCAATTTCAAGCAAGCGCTGGACGCCGCGCAATTCACGGTCGCTTCCGTCGAGGCAAAGCCGGCCAAGCGCAATCCTTACGCGCCCTTCTCCACCTCGACGCTGCAGCAAGAGGCGAGCCGCAAGCTCGGCTTCGCGCCCTCGATCACCATGCGGCTCGCGCAGCGCCTCTATGAAGGCGCCGACATCGACGGCGACACGGTCGGCCTCATCACCTATATGCGCACCGACGGCATCGAGCTCGACGGCGGCGCGATTACCGCCGCCCGCGGCGTGATCGAAGCGGATTTCGGCGCCACCTACGTTCCGGAGGCGCCGCGCGTCTACAAGAACAAGGCGAAACACGCGCAGGAAGCGCACGAAGCGATCCGCCCCACCGACCTCACCCGCCGCCCGCGCGATGTCGTGCGCTTCCTCGAGCCCGACCAAGCGAAGCTCTACGAGCTGATCTGGATCCGGACGGTGGCGAGCCAGATGGAATCGGCGGAGCTCGAGCGCACCACCGTCGACATCAAGGCAAAAGCCGGCGAACGGCAGCTCGATCTCCGCGCCACCGGCACCGTCGTGAAGTTCGACGGCTTCCTTGCCGCCTATCAGGAAGGCCAGGACGACGTCACCGAGGACGAGGACGCGAACCGCCTGCCGGCGATGGAATCGGGAGAAAATCTCGACAAGCGCGAGATCAAGACCGATCAGCATTTCACCGAGCCGCCCCCGCGCTTTTCCGAGGCTTCCCTCGTCAAGCGCATGGAAGAACTCGGCATCGGCCGTCCCTCGACCTACGCTTCGACGTTGCAGGTGCTCCGCGACCGCGGCTATGTGCGGATCGACAAGAAGCGGCTCGTGCCCGAAGACAAGGGCCGCGTGGTGATTGCATTCCTGGAAGCGTTCTTCGCGCGCTACGTGGAATACGACTTCACCGCCGACCTCGAGGAGAAGCTCGACGAGATCGCCAATCACGATCTCGACTGGAAGCAGGTGCTGCGCGACTTCTGGCGCGACTTCATCGCCGCCGTCGACGACATCAAGGACTTACGCATCTCGCAGGTGCTGGATGCCCTCGACGAAATGCTCGGGCCCCACATCTTCCCGCCGCGCGAGGACGGCAGCGATCCGCGGCTATGCCCGCAATGCGGCAACGGCCGGCTCGGCCTCAAGACCGGCAAGTTCGGCGCCTTCGTCGGCTGCTCGAACTATCCCGATTGCCGCTACACGCGGCAGCTTGCCTCCGACGCTTCCGGCGTCAACGGCACCAAGGTGCTCGGCACCGATCCCGACAGCGGCCTCGAAGTGACGCTCCGTGGCGGCCGCTTCGGTCCCTATGTGCAGTTGGGCGAAGGCGCCGAAGGCGAGAAGCCGAAGCGCGCGGGCCTGCCGAAGGGCACTGATCTCGATGCGGTCGACCTCGATTTCGCGCTCGGGCTGCTCTCGCTTCCGCGCGAAGTGGGCAAGCATCCGGAGTCCGGCCAGCCGATCGTCGCCGGCGTCGGCCGCTATGGCCCTTACGTGAAACATGAGACGACCTACGCCAATCTCGAGGACGACGATGACGTCATGCATGTCGGCCTCAACCGCGCGGTCACGCTGCTCGCGGAAAAAGCCGCGCGCGGCTTCAAGGGCCGGCGCGGCAAGCCCAAGGGCAAGCTCCTGGGCGAGCATCCGGGCGACGGGCCGGTGACGCTGCACGAGGGCCGCTACGGGCCGTATGTCTCGCACAACAAGGTCAATGCGACGATCCCCTCGGAGATGGATCCCGCGACGGTGACGCTCGAACAGGCGATCACGCTGATCGATGCGCGCGCGGCAAAAGGCACCAACGGCAAGGCCAAAAAGGCCCTGAAGAAAAAAGCCGCCAAGAAAGCCGAGACAACGGAAGGCGGCGAGAAGAAACCGCGCGCGAAGAAGAAAAAGCCCGCGGCTGAGGCCGCCGGTGAAGCGTCCGAGAACGCGCCGCCGAGTGCTCCGGAAGCCGAGCCCGAGGCCCCGGCGAAGACCGATCTCCCGCGGGATTGATCATCGCCGCGCAATCTGCGGCGGCTACGATCTTTTCAAGCCTGCGTTGCGCGGCCTTGCTGGCCGTTTGAAAAATCACCCCTGAATGCTTACGTTCTGTCACGGAATTGTTCGTGCCCAAAAAATCCAAAAACCCGAAAAACTCCGCGGCCCCCAGCCGCGAGCAGCTGCTTGCCTTCATCCGCGAGCGCGGCGGCCGCGTCTCCAAGCGCGAGATCGTGCGTTCCTTCCGGCTCGATGCGATCGGCAAGGCTGAGTTGAAGAATCTCCTGCACGGCTTGCGTGATGACGGCGCGATCGACCGCAGCCGCCGCCGCTTTCAGGTGGCGGGAAGGCTGCCGGATGTGGTCGTTGCCGAGATTGTCGGCCGCGATCGCGACGGCGAACTCATCGCCGAGCCCGCCGAATGGGACGAGGCCGAGCACGGCGAAGCGCCGAAAATCCGCCTCGCCTTCGGCCGCCAACCGCGCCACGGCCCCGCGCCCGGTGTCGGCGACCGCGCGCTCCTGCGCATCCGCGAAATCGACGAAGCCGGCATCAGCCACGAAGGCCGCGTCATCAAACTTCTCGAAAAGGCGCCGGTGCGCATGCTTGGCATCTATAGGCCGCTTCCCGACGGCAGCGGCCGGCTGGTGCCGGTTGACAAGAAAGGCCTCGGCCGCGAAATCGCCGTCGCCCGGGGCGCCAATGAAGGCGCCGCCGATGGCGACCTTGTCAGCGCCGATCTCATGCCGCAACGTGCCCAGGGCTTGCCGCAGGCGCGCGTGCGCGAGCGGCTGGGCTCGTTGAAATCCGAGCGCGCCGTCAGCCTGATTGCGGTCCACGCCCACGGCATTCCGCACGTCTTTTCACCGCAGGCGCTCGCCGAGGCGGAAAGCGCCCGCCCCGCGCCGCTCGCGGGCCACGAGGACTGGCGCGAACTTCCACTCGTCACCATCGATCCGCCCGACGCCAAGGATCACGATGACGCGGTATTCGCGGCCCCCGATGCGGATCCCGCCAATGCCGGCGGCTTCGTGCTGACGGTCGCGATCGCCGATGTCGCCCATTACGTGCGGCCGGGTTCCGCGCTCGACCGCGAGGCGGTTGAGCGCGGCAATTCGGTCTATTTTCCCGATCGCGTGGTGCCGATGCTGCCGGAGCGGATTTCCAACGATCTCTGCTCGCTGCGCGCGAACGAGGACCGCCCGGCGCTCGCCGTCCGCATGGTGATCGGCGCCGACGGCCGCAAGCGCCGGCACTCCTTCCATCGCGTGATGATCCGCTCGGCGGCAAAGCTTGCCTACGCGCAGGCGCAGGCGGCGCTTGACGGCCGCCCGGACGCGACGACGAAGCCGCTGCTCGAGCCCGTGCTGAAGCCGCTCTATGCCGCCTATCGCGCGCTCGCCAAAGCCCGCGACGCCCGCCAACCGCTTGCTCTCGACATCCCCGAACGCAAGCTGATCCTGAAGCCCGACGGCACCCTCGACCGCGTGATCGTGCCCGACCGCATCGAGACGCAGCGCCTGATCGAGGAATTCATGATCCTCGCCAACGTCGCCGCCGCCGAGACCTGCGAGGAGCGCCGCGTTCCCCTCCTCTACCGCGTGCACGACGCGCCGGCGCTGGAAAAGCTCGCGGCGCTGCGCGAATTCCTCGCCACCCTCGACATTCATCTCGCCAAGGGCAGCGCGCTGCGTCCCGCCGACTTCAACCGCGTGCTCGAGCGCGTCAAAGGCCGCGAGGTCGAGCGCCTCGTGCACGAAGTCGTGCTCCGTAGCCAGGCGCAGGCCGAATACGAGGCGAAGAATTACGGCCATTTCGGCCTGCAGCTTCGCCGCTACGCGCATTTCACCTCGCCGATCCGCCGCTACGCCGACCTCATCGTGCACCGCGCGTTGATCCGCGCGCTCAGGCTTGGCGACGATGGCCTGCCGGATATGGCGCCGGAAGCGCTCGCCGAAACCGGCGCCCGCGTTTCCGCCGCCGAGCGCCGCGCCATGGCCGCCGAGCGCGAGACCGTCGACCGGTTGATCGCTCATCACCTTGCCGATCGCGTGGGCGCGACCTTCCGCGGACACATTTCCGGCGCCACCCGCGCCGGTCTGTTCGTGAAGCTCGACGACACCGGCGCCGACGGTTTCGTGCCCGCGCGCACGATCGGTCACGAATTTTTCCGCTATGAGGAAAAGCACCACGCGCTCGTCGGCGACCGCACCGGCGAATCGTACCGGCTCGGCGACAAGGTCGAGGTGAAGCTCGTGGAAGCGATCCCCGTCGCCGGCGCGTTGCGATTCGAAATTCTGTCGGAAGGACGCTATGACATCGGCCGCGGCCGCTCGCGCTCCTCGCCGCCGCATCGCGCGGAAGCCCCGCGCAAACACCACCGGCCAAAGCATCGGCGCAAAGGATGAACATGGCGAGCGATCCCCATGCCCGTCGCGCCCTTTGGCCCGCGCTCGCCAACGGCTTCCGCGGCCGCTGCCCGAATTGCGGCGAGGGACGATTGTTTCGCGCCTATCTCAAGGTCGTGGATCGGTGCCCCGTTTGCGGCGAAGCGCTCTATCATCACCGCGCCGACGATGCGCCGGCCTATTTCGTGATCCTGATCGTCGGCCACATCGTGGTGACGCTGGCGCTCGTCCTCGACAACGCCTATCGACTGCCTTACTGGATGCAATTCGCATTCTGGTTGCCCCTCACCCTCGTGCTTGCTCTCCTCTTACTGCAGCCGGTCAAAGGTACGATCGTCGGCCTGCAATGGGCCTATCGCATGCACGGCTTTGATCCGAACGCTGGGCAAGAACCCGAAAGCTTCAGGCAATAAGGGCAAAAGCGCGAAAACGGCCATGAACGAATTCAACGAACTGACGAAATACCTCGCGCGCAAGGAGGTAAAACCGAAGACCCCCTATCGCCGGCCGCGCGACGCCGCGACCTTGATCCTGCTCGATCGCGAAGGGAGCGCGCCGCGCATCCTCTTCGGCAAGCGCCACGAAGGCCACGCCTTCATGCCGGGCATGTTCGTGTTCCCCGGCGGCAGCTATGACGCGATCGACGGCCGCATCGCCGCCGGCACCCTCGATGCGTTGAGCGCGCGCCGGCTGTTGCAGGGCTCGCCGAAAATCAACGCGACTCGCGCGCGCGGGCTTGCGCTCGCCGCCATTCGCGAGACCTGCGAGGAAACCGGCCTCCTCATCGGCCGCCGCGACGCAAAGTCGTTCGACGCGCCCTCGCCGGCCTGGGAGCCGTTTCAGAAAGCGGGCGTGCAACCCGACATCGGCGCGCTCGTCTTTATTGCGCGCGCGATCACGCCGCCCGGGCGTCCGCGCCGCTTCGACACCCGCTTCTTCGCCGCCGACCGCAAGAACGTCGCGGTCGAATTGCCGGACGTCGCCGGCCCGCAATCCGAATTCGTCGAAATCAAGTGGCTGACGATACCCGAGGCGCGGAAGGAGAAGCTTCCCGCCATCACCAAGGTGATCCTCGAAGAGATCGAGAACCGTCTCAAGGCGGGCTTTCCGCCGGACTTGCCCACGCCCTTCTTCTATTCGAAGAACGGCAAGTTCCATCGCGACGAGATCAACTGAAGCGATTCCTTGACTTTCGCCGCTCGATGGCTAGCTTGCCCCGGAATTCGCGAGGATCGGAGCCATGGCGAAAGCGGTAACCCTGAAGATCAAGCTCGTGTCGAGCGCCGACACCGGCTTCTATTACGTCACCAAGAAAAACTCGCGCACCATGACCGAGAAGCTCAGCAAGAAGAAGTACGATCCGATCGCGCGCAAGCACGTCGAGTTCAAGGAGAGCAAAATCAAGTAATCGATTGAAGCGACTCGCGAAAATGAAACGGGCGCCTGCTGGGCGCCCGAACGATTCAAGAATGAAGGTGGCCGGCGGTGAGCGGCTGAAGAGGCCATTCTCGCCACTCTCCCGCCGGCCGAACCCCACGGACCCAGGAGATGCGGCGGACCTGAGCACTCCGTAGGGTTAGCTCGAAGGGGCCGGCGTTAGCGCTGAAATACGTCCCAAGATACGGCCCCGCGGCTGGACGCTAGCCGATGGTGACCTTGAATCCAACGATTCTAGGCCTCTCCGCAAGGCGATCTTCTGCGGTTACCTTTAGTCGTAACCTTACCCGGGACCCGGCGGACGCGATCAGGCGGCGTCCGACACCACCCGGTTGCGGCCATTGCGTTTGGCGAGATAAAGCGCCGCATCCGCCCGTTTCACGATCAGGGAGGCGGTATCCTCCGGCCCCATGCGGGTGGCGAGACCCACCGAAATCGTGACCTCGATCGACCGGGTTCCCCGGTCAATGGGGAAAGGTTCGCCAGCGATCTTACGGCGGATGCGCTCGGCGACCTTGCTCGCCACCCCTAGGTCGGTATCGGGCATGACCACCACGAACTCCTCGCCGCCGTAGCGGCAGGCAAGGTCAATGCCGCGGATGCAGCTCCGCAGGCGGTCGGAAAACTCACGCAAGACATCGTCGCCGGCATTGTGGCCGTAGCTGTCGTTGATCGCCTTGAAGTGGTCGATGTCGATGATCAGCGTCGACAGGGGCTTGCCGCGCGCCGCCGCCCGCTCGACGAGCCCCTCGGCGTGGCTTTCCATATAGCGGCGGTTGTAAAGGCCGGTGAGCGCATCGGTGACCGCGAGCTCCATCGATTGCTGCACGTTGTCACGGAGCCGTTCGTTGAAGCGCCGGCGGCGTACCTGGGTGCGCACGCGCGCGATGATCTCGTTCTTGTCGGCGGAGCGCAGGAGATAATCATTGGCCCCGAGATCGAGCCCGCGCAGGAGCCGCGCCTTCTGGTCGGCGTCGGCGATCAACAGGATCGGGATGTGGCGGGTGCGTTCGAGCGATCGGATCTGGCCGACGAGCCGGAGCCCGTCGTAATTCTTGAGGTCGATGCTGACCATCAGAAGGTCGAACCTGCCCTCCGCCGCGCGAAAGAGCGCCTCCTGCGGATCGGCGGCGATACCAACCGTCTGCTCGTGCACGAGTGCGGCCGCGATGCGTTCCGCCGTCACCGCGTGATCCTCGACCACCAGCACGCGCCCGTTCAGGCCCTGGTCATTGATCGCTTCCGTGGCGGGATCGGGAACGCCGATCTGCCGCGACGTCGCAACGCGCATCCGCATCTCGTCGGTCGCCATCTTCAGCCGCACCAGCGAGCGCACGCGCGCGATCAGCGCGATGTCGTCAACCGGCTTGGTGAGAAAATCGTCGGCGCCCGCCTGCAATCCCTTCACGCGGTCGGCCGGCTGATCGAGCGCCGTGACCATGATGATGGGGATGTGATGGGTGGCGGGGTTGGACTTGATTCGGCGCGCGACCTCGAAGCCGTCCATGCCCGGCATCATCACGTCGAGGAGCACGATGTCGCACTGGCCGCGCTCGCAGATCTCCAGCGCCTCGACGCCGTTCGAAGCGAGCGACACCTCGAAATACTCGGCGGACAGCCGCACCTCCAACAACTTGAGGTTCGTCCGCACGTCATCGACGACGAGGATACGCGCACTCATTCCCGGTCCTTCAGTCCTTCACGAAATGCCGCACCGTCTCGAGGAATTTGGCGACCGAAATCGGCTTCGACAGATACGCCTCGCAGCCGCCCTCGCGGATCCGCTCCTCGTCGCCCTTCATGGCGAAGGCCGTCACCGCCACCACCGGGATCGACTTCAGCTCGTCGTCCTCCTTGATCCATTTGGTGACTTCAAGGCCGGAGACTTCCGGCAGCTGGATGTCCATCAGGATGAGGTCGGGCTTGTGCTTGCGCGCGAGATCCAGCGCCTCGATTCCGTTGCGGGTTTCGATCGTGTTGAAACCGTTCGCCTGCAACAGGTCGTGGAAGAGCTTCATGTTGAGCTCGTTGTCCTCCACGATCAGCACCGTTTTCGGCATCAGCTCCGTTCCCGCCGCAGCACCCCATGCCTGGCGCGGCGGCCTTCCGCTCAGAATTCCGGTTTCTGCCGCGCGATCCGGACGCGGCCGCGACTCGAGACTCATCTAACGCAACTAACGCCCCTGGTTTAATATTTTATCTCGCGATGCAAGCGCCGGAACCGCAACGCGTTCCGCCGCGCCGATCGCGCCGACAGGCCAGTCGTATCATGGTACGGTACCCGTTATTCGTTACGGAAAGGCAAATGCAACCAAAGAGATCAAGGGGTAACGCGGTCTCGCGAGACGAGGCCATGGGCATTGCAACCCAGGCGCTTGCCTATCTCGCCGGCGACGGCGCGCGGCTCGGGCGCTTTCTCGCCGAAAGCGGGCTTGGTCCCGAGAATTTGCGGCAAGCCGCGCGCGATCCTTTGTTCCTGCCGGCCGTGCTCGATTACATTCTTTCGCACGAACACGATCTCATCGACTTCGCGGCGATCGCCGGAATCGATCCTTCGCTCGTCGGCCGCGCGCGCGACGCGCTGGCTGATACCAAGTTCGATCGATCGGTTTGATTTCCATTCTGTGCGCGTGACCGCCCGGCTCGCCCGGACAGTCGACCGCGCAAGACAAAAAGCCCGGCCAGCGCGGCCGGGCTTTTGCACGCAGGGTTCAGCTCATTTCTTGCAGGGCGCCGCCTTCAGAAACTCAACGCTTTTGAGGTCGCCCTTCAAGGCGAAGTTGCCGTAGTCGAGCTTGAGCGCGCGGCTCACGCCGTTCTCGTAAAGCTCGAAGGTGAGCGTGTAGGCGGGCATCTGTTCGCCGGTCTCGTCGCTGGGTTCAAAATAGCTCACCGTCACCGGAAAGCGCTTGAGCGAGGCGAGCGCCTCGGCGCGTGCCGCCTCTTCGAGATCCTTGCCCTCGCCTGTGACCGGGCCGCCGATGACCGACAGCGTATCGTAAACCTTCTTGCCGTCGGGCGAGCCGTCGTAAACCTTGGCCTTGAGCAGGTGATCGCCGGCCTCTCCGATCTCGATGATTTTCGCGAGCTGTTCGGTCGGCAACAGAATGGGGCCGCCGAGCTTCAGCGACGGTGATTTGGGCTTCGCGAGCTTCACCATGAGCCCGCCGTCGTCGGATTTGTCGGCGGTGCCGTCCACGTCGTCGCGCAGTTCCCGGTTCACGTAGTTCTGGTTCTTGAAGCGGAAAGTCTTGGCATCGCCGCCTTCCCAGGTGGTGCTGCGCAGGTCGCTCATGGTCGCCTTGCCCTCGCCGGTGTCGAGTTCGGTGACCTGCCGGAGCGAAACCGAATAGCCGTCGCAGGGATTGCCGCTCATTTCGAAGGCGATCCGCCCCCGCGCCGTATCGACCCGTGTCGACGCCTTGGTCGGATCGAGCGCCAGTTCGTAGATCGCCCGGTGCGCGGCGAGCGGAATCCGCTCGGCATGCGCCGGCATAACAGGGAGGGACAACAATCCGGCGGCAAGCGCGGCCGGCATCAGCTTAAAGCGTGTCATGCAAAACCCATAGGCTCGGCGAATTCCATTGAAATCGCGCTGAAGATAGTTCGAAGGAGCGAAAGCGACAATGCTTCTTGCTTGCGCGAACCATCCTGATTGGCGAAAAGGACCCCGCAATTCGGGCGAAAGCGTGAGGAGACGGCGATGGCCGGGAAAATCGACAAGAAGCTCGCGGAACTGGGGATTACGCTGCCCACCCCGCCCGCGCCAGTCGCCAACTACGTGCCGACCATACGTGCCGGAAACCTCCTCTTTTGCTCCGGCCAGGTTTCGGCCGCGCCCGGCGGCGAGACGATCAAGGGCAAGCTCGGCGCCGACGTTTCGATCGAGCGCGGCCAGGCCGCGGCGCGGATCTGCGCGATCAATCTCCTGGCGCAAGCGAAGGCGGCGCTCGCCGACCTCGATCGCATCAAGCATTGCGTGCGGCTCGGCGGCTTCATCAACGCCGTGCCCACCTTCGGCGATTTGCCGAAGGTGATGAACGGCGCCTCCGACCTCATGGTCGAGGTGCTGGGCGAGGCCGGCCGTCACGCCCGCACCACGGTTGGCGTCGCGGAACTTCCGTTCGATGCCTCGGTTGAAGTCGAGGCCATCTTCGAGGTCGATTGACGCCAATGCGGCTCGAATGGCTGACCGCGCGGCCGATCGCGCACCGCGGATTGCATGGCGGCGCGGTTCTGGAAAATACGCTGGAAGCGGCCGATGCCGCGGCCGCGGCGAATTACGCCATCGAATGCGATATCCAGCTCACGGCGGACGGCGAAATCGTGGTGTTTCACGACGACACGCTCGAGCGCCTGACGGTCGCGGAAGGCCCCTTACGCACCCGAACGCTCGCCGACCTCAAAACCCTCTCGTACCGCAACGCGTCGGGGCGGATTCCAGAGCTCAAGGAATTTCTCGGCCGCGTCGCGGGCCGCACCCCCGTTCTGATCGAAATGAAAAGCCGTTGGGATGGCGACACCAGGATCGCCGAACGCGCTGCCGCCGTCGTCGCGAATTATAGCGGCCCTTTTGCGCTGATGAGCTTCGACCCCTGGCTCGTACGCGCCTTGCGTCGCGTGGCGCCGGCGCTGCCGCGCGGCATCGTGGCCGAGCGCTATTACAACGAGGCCGGCTGGCGCCTCGATCCGGGACAGAAATGGGGGCTCGGCAACCTCACCCATATCGGCGTGACCTGGCCGCATTTCATCGCCTATTGGGTGCGGGATCTCCCCGCATTCGCGCCCTTATTCGCACGCAATGTGCTCGGCATGCCGCTGTTGACCTGGACCGTGCGGACGGCGGCAGAACAGGCCCGCGCCGCACGCTGGGCTGATCAGATGATCTTCGAAGGCTTCCGGCCTTAAACTTGGGGCATGATCCCGAATAGGGGAAACCGGTTTTCGGAAAAGATCATGCTCCCTAGATTAGCAATATGAATGGCCCTTCTTTTCGGGTGCGCGTCGAGCCTTCGATCCGGTCGATCCCGGCGGAGACATGGGATGCCTGCGCCCGCGGCGCGCCGCTCGCGGAAACATCAAGTTCGGACGCGAAAGGGCTAGGCCGCTTCAAAAATTCCGCCGAACTTGAATCGAAATCTGAAGGCGTTGAATCGAGCTGCGAGGAAGACGCGGATAACCCGTTTATAACACACGGTTTTTTGTCCTCGTTGGAGGAATCCGGCGCCGCCACGGCCCGCACCGGCTGGTCGGGGCGTCATCTCCTCGTCGAGGACGAAAACGGCGCCGCGCTCGCCGCCATGCCCGCTTATCTGAAAAGCCATTCGCGCGGCGAATATGTCTTCGACCACGGCTGGGCCGAGGCCTATGAGCGGGCCGGCGGCCATTACTATCCCAAGCTTCAGGTTTCGGTGCCTTTCACGCCCGTCACGGGCCCGCGTCTCCTGACGCGCGCAGGACCGTCCGCGCTGGCCGCGCGCGAGGCGCTGATTGCGGGCGCGCTCGAACTCGTCAAGCGCGAGCGCGCCTCCTCGCTGCACATCACCTTCCCGACCCAGGCGGAGTGGAATTACCTGACGGGCCTCGGCTTTCTCGCCCGCAACGATCGCCAGTTTCATTGGCTGAACGAGGGCTACAAGACCTTTGACGATTTTCTTGCGGCGCTGTCCTCGCGCAAGCGCAAGATGATCAACCGCGAGCGGCGCGAGGCGGTCGGCGGCGGCGTCGAAATCCTGCGCCTCACCGGTTCCGATCTCACCGAAGCCGCCTGGGATGCCTTCTTCGCCTTCTACATGGATACGGGTTCGCGCAAATGGGGCACGCCGTATCTGAACCGCGCCTTTTTCTCGGTCGTCGGCGAGAAAATGCGCGACCGAATCGTGCTGGTGATGGCCAAGCGCGCCGGCCGCTTCATCGCCGGGGCGTTGAATTTCCTCGGCCGCCGCACGATCTACGGCCGCTATTGGGGCGCAATCGAGCACCGGCCGTTCCTGCATTTCGAGGTTTGCTACTACCAAGCGATCGAATACGCGATCGAGCATGGCCTTCGCGTGGTCGAAGCGGGCGCCCAGGGCGCCCACAAGATCCCGCGCGGCTACCGTCCCGTCGCCACCCGCTCCGCGCACTATATCCGCGAACCCGCCTTCCGCCGCGCGGTCGCCGACTATCTGCAAAGCGAGCGCGCCTATGTGGCGGCGGAGGCCGACGAGCTTTCGGCCGCGCTCCCCTTTCGCAGCGAGGAAGCCGATTTCTGAGCGGCGTGACAGGCCCGCCGCGCTCCTATATCGAGACTGAAACGGGAGGCCGAACATGCCCGCCTACGAGCCGGACAATATCTTCGCCAAGATCGTCAAGGGGGATCTGCCCGCCTACAAGATTTACGAGGACGACAAGGTCATCGCCTTCCTCGACATCATGCCGCGCGCGCCCGGGCACGCGCTGGTGATCCCCAAGAACGGCGCGCGCAATCTCCTGGATGTGTCGCCCGAGGATCTCACGCATGTGATCAAGGTCGCGCAGAAAGTGGCGCAAGCGAGCATGAAGGTGTTCGACGCCGACGGCGTCACGTTGCAGCAATTCAACGAGCCGGCCGGCGGCCAGGTCATTTTTCACCTCCACGTCCACGTCATTCCGCGCAAGACCGGCGTCGCCATGAAGCCGCCGGCGAGCGAAAAAGAAAAGCCGGACGTGCTCGAGGAACAGGCGAAGAAGATGAAGGCGGCGCTCGGCGGCAAATAAGCGCTTCAATGCGGCGCCGTGAAATAGGCGCCGGCGGTCATGACCGCCTCGCCCGCGAGCACGCCGACGAGCATCGAGCGGCGGGCGAGAACATAGACGAGAAACGAGGCCGCCACAGCGCCGGCGCGGATTGCGAGCGGCACGCCGACGAGACCGCCGGCCGGAAACAGCACGAGCCGCGCGATCACGCCCGCGACCATCGCATTCGCCACCGCCCGCACGAAGGTCATCGTTTCGCTGTCCTCGTCGAGGCGGCGCGCGAAAATCACGGCGAGCCAGCGCCAGACGTCGGTCGGCAGATACCCCGCGACGATGACGAGGAGATAGGGCCAAAGTCCGCCCGCGGCGAGCGCGCTCATGCGGCCGCGCTCCGCTTCCGAAAGCGTTGAATCGCCTACGCCGCGCCGCCGCCGGCGAGCCCGACCCACAGGAGATCAAGCCGCCCGCCGAATTCGGCGAAGAGTGGTGTCAGCGCGAGCCCGAACGCGAGCGACAGATAATCGGCGAGATCGCGCGCATTGCGCGTGAGCGCGAGCAGGAACGACATCGGCGTGAGAAACGTAAGCCCGATCGCGAAGGCGCGCGGCAATTCGCCCGCGATGTAAAATCCGATCACGGTGGCGGCGACGCAGCCGGCGTTAAACACCGTCGTCATGCCGAAATAGAACGGAATTCTCCCCTCGGGCGGCAGCGGCGGCAGGAGCCGCCGGCCTTCCACCCAAACGCTCACGGCGACGAAATGCGCGGCGACGAGCTGCACCCACAGCCGCGCGCGCAAATAGGGCAAAAGCGTCACCACCGACGGCAACAGCCGCGCCGCCGACAACAGCACGGCGATCGCGATCACCAGCATGCCGTTACCGGCGACGAAACCGCCGACCAGGAGAAGCTGCGACGGCAGCGCCACGATCAGAAAGGACGAGAACACCGCGGCACCCGCCGGAAAGCCGACCCCCGCGCAGAGCCCGCCGAAGCCGACATAGGAGGCGATGAGCACCATGCCCTGCACCGAGGTGATGCCGGCGAAAAGCCCGCGCGCGTACCATTGCCGCGGGCCAGAGGCGGCGGAGCGCTGTGGGCTTTTGATGTCGGTGCGGGACGGAAATTCGGACACGCGGCCTTATAGCAACGGATCGCCCGCTTCCCCCGGCATGTCAGCCATGCGGTTTCGCGAAAGCAAAAGCCCCGGGCGCAAGACCGGGGCTTTTCGTTCCGGAAAATCGTCTGGGACTACTCGAACTTATAGATCAGCGCCGAGCGGAACACGTGGAATGTGTGATCGGCCTGCTCAGTAATACCGCCCGAGGTGAGCACATTGCCCTTGCCGGCATTGACGTAGAGATATTCGGTCTTCGAGGTCCAGTTGCCGCCGAGCACGGTTTCGATGCCGCCGCCGATTGCGCCGCCTGAAAACGTCTTGCTGCTGCTGACCGGCGCGGCGCCGACAGTCCACTTATCCTTGAGATCCACCCAGGCACCGCCGCCGGTGACATAGAGAAGCGCGGGGCCCGTGCTGTAGCCCAGGCGTCCGCGCGCGGTCGCGAGCCAGCTCGTGCTCAAGCCGAGCGTACGTGAGGAATCGTTGTAATTCGAGTTGGCGTGATCGACGCCGAAATAGCCGAAGTCGCCTTCAATGCCGGCCACCCAATGCGGCGCGAACTGCCAGTTGTAGCCGGCAAGACCGCCGGCGTTCAGACCGCCGCCGTTATTGCCAATGATGCCGGTGGAGTTGGACGTAGCTGTCTCTTCCGTCAGTGCCGTTCCGGCAAAGCCGCCGGCATAGAATCCGGTCCAGTTGTGCGAGGGCAACATCGGCTGCATCTTGCCGCCGAACAGATAGTTGAAACCGAACTTCATTACCTGATAGCGATTTTTGTCGTTTTGCAGGGTGAATCCGGCACCCGTCAGGGTGTTTCCCTTGCCAAGATCGTAATAGAGAGACTCGGCCTTGGCGGTCCAGTTGCCGCCCAGCATCGTCTCGACGCCGGTGCCGACGACGAAGCCGCTTTCGGTCTTCGAACTCGCTGCGGCCACAGCACCAGATGCAATGCTGTCCTTCACATCCACCAACGCGCCGCCGGCGGTGATGTAAGTCAGCGTCGGACCACTGGTATAGCCGACGCGCCCGCGCAGCGTTCCCGTCCATGAGGTCTTCGTATTGTAAAAAAGGGCCTCGTTGTGATCCCGCACGTTGTGGCTGAGGCCGAGATAACCGATGTCCCCCTCGATGCCCACGACCCAATTGCGGTTGAACTGCCAATTGTAACCGGTGGTCAGGCCGCCGGCGAAACCGGTGCCCGTATGTTCGACAACGCCAACAATGCCACCTATCGGATCAAGGCCGCGCGTTTGCGTCATGCCGACGCCGGTGTAGACACCGACATACAATCCGCTCCAATCGTAAATCGGCTCCGGCGCCTTGTAGACCGGCCCCTTGATCGGCATATCGGTGGCGGGTGCGGGAACTGTGGCACCGAGGAAAACAAGCGCGGCGCTACCCAGCAGAATTTTTTTCATGCCCAGCCCCAAATCGGCGCGCCCGAAAGCCCCGGCCGCCATTGCGTGAATCTTCCTGCAAATCTACCTGCGGCCCGCGGCCGCGGCTATGACATTTCGGCAACACTGGATGAGAAAATGAGTTCGTGCGGGTTTCTTCCAAAAATAAAATATCCATTTTCTCCAATTACTTACGTCAAAACAGGAAAGCCCCGGCGAAATCGCTGGGACTTCGATTTAGCGCGAAACGGACTCCGTTCAAACCTTCACGAGCGGCTTCGGCTTAGGCGGTGCCGGGCCGCCGCCTTTCTTGGCCTTGGCGCCCGCGGCCTTGTCGGCCTCTTCTTCCTCGGCCTCCGGCTTCGGCTTTGCCGGCACTTCCGGATATTCGAAGCCGAGCGCTTCGGCGCCGCCTTCGTCCTTCTTCAGGATCACGCGCACATGGCCGCCATGCTTGAGCCGGCCGAACAGCACTTCCTCGGCGAGCGGCTGCTTCACCTTTTCCTGGATCACGCGCGCCATGGGCCGCGCGCCCATCTGCTCGTCATAGCCATGCTTCACGAGCCAGGCGCGCGCCTCGTCGGAGAGCTCGATCGTCACGTCGCGGTCGGCGAGCTGCGCTTCGAGCTGCATCACGAACTTGTCGACGACTTTGGCGATGATCTCCGGCGACAGGTGCGCGAACGTGATCGTCGCGTCCAGCCGGTTGCGGAATTCCGGCGTGAACATGCGGTTGATCGCCTCGAGATCGTCGCCTTCGCGCTTCGAGCGCGTGAAGCCGTAGGCCGCCTTCGCCATGTCGGAGGCGCCGGCGTTGGTGGTCATGATCAGGATGACGTTGCGGAAGTCGACCTGCTTGCCGTTGTGATCGGTGAGCTTGCCGTGGTCCATCACCTGCAACAGGATGTTGAAGAGATCCGGATGCGCCTTCTCGATTTCGTCGAGCAGAAGCACGCAATGCGGCGTCTGGTCGACATTGTCGGTGAGCAGCCCGCCCTGGTCGAAGCCGACATAGCCGGGCGGCGCGCCGATCAGCCGCGAAACGGTGTGGCGCTCCATGTATTCCGACATGTCGAAGCGGTGGATCGGAACACCAAGCGAGGCGGCGAGCTGCTTTGCGACTTCGGTTTTGCCGACGCCGGTGGGGCCCGAGAACAGGTAACTGCCGATCGGCTTTTCGGGCTCCCGCAGCCCCGCGCGCGCGAGCTTGATCGCGGAGGTGAGCGCGTCGATCGCCTTGTCCTGGCCGTAGACGACCTGCTTCAGCGTCGCCTCGAGATTGGCGAGCACTTCGGCATCGTCCTTGGAGACGGTCTTCGGCGGCACGCGCGCCATGGTGGCGACCGTCGCCTCGATTTCCTTGATGCCGATCATCTTCTTGCGCTTGGCCTCGGGCAGAAGCATTTGCGCGGCGCCGGACTCGTCGATCACGTCGATTGCCTTGTCCGGCAGCTTGCGATCGTGGATGTAGCGCACGGAGAGATCCACCGCTGCCTTGATCGCCTCGTTGGTGTAGCGGAGCTTGTGATAGTCCTCGAAATAGGGTTTCAGCCCCTTGAGGATGTCGATCGCCTCCTCCGGCGAGGGCTCGTTGACGTCGATCTTCTGGAAGCGGCGCACGAGCGCCCGGTCCTTCTCGAAATACTGGCGATATTCCTTGTAGGTGGTCGAGCCGATGCACCTGAGCGAGCCCGAGGCGAGCGCGGGCTTCAGCAAATTCGAGGCGTCCATGGCGCCGCCCGAGGTGGCGCCGGCGCCGATCACCGTATGGATCTCGTCGATGAACACGATCGAATTGGGATAGGCCTCCAGCTCCTTGATCACCTGCTTCAGCCGCTCCTCGAAATCGCCGCGATAGCGCGTGCCGGCGAGCAGCGAGCCCATGTCGAGGGCAAAGACGGTGGAGGTTTTCAGGACGTCGGGCACGTCGCCGTTGACGATCCGCCGCGCCAGCCCCTCGGCGATCGCGGTCTTGCCGACGCCGGGCTCGCCCACATAGAGCGGATTGTTCTTCTGCCGGCGGCAAAGCACCTGGATCGTGCGCGCAAGCTCCGCCTCGCGGCCGATCAACGGATCGATCTTGCCGTCGCGCGCCTTCTTGTTGAGGTTGACGCAATAGGCTTCCAGCGCGTCGGTTTTCTTCTTGCCGTCGTCGCCGGGCTTGGTGTCGGTTTCGTCCTCGACGCCGCGCACGGGTTTCGCTTCCGACATGCCCGGCCGCTTGGCGATGCCGTGGCTGATGTAGTTCACCGCGTCGTAGCGCGTCATGTCCTGCTCTTGCAGGAAATAGGCGGCGTGGCTCTCGCGCTCGGCGAAGATCGCGACCAAGACGTTCGCGCCGGTGACTTCCTCGCGGCCCGAGGATTGCACGTGGATCACCGCGCGCTGGATCACGCGCTGGAAGCCGGCGGTGGGCTTCGAATCGTCGTCGCCTTCCGTGACGAGATTGTCGAGCTCGCCGTCGATGTAATCGACGAGATTGCGCTTGAGCTTGTCGAGGTCGACGTTGCAGGCGCGCATCACCGCGGCTGCGTCCTGGTCCTCGATCAGCGCCAGCAGGAGGTGTTCGAGCGTCGCATATTCGTGGTGGCGCTCGTTCGCGAGCGCAAGCGCGCGGTGCAGCGACTGTTCCAGACTACGCGAAAAGGTCGGCATTCAACTCCTCGCCTTCTACGCCCCGACTCACTTCTTCTCCATCACGCACTGTAAAGGATGCTGGTGCTTGCGTGAGAAGTCCATTACCTGCGTCACCTTGGTTTCTGCGACTTCATATGTATAGACACCGCACTCTCCGACGCCGTGCTGATGCACATGAAGCATGATCCTTGTGGCGTCTTCGCGGTCCTTGTTGAAGAATCGTTCCAGCACCTGCACGACGAATTCCATCGGCGTGTAGTCGTCGTTCAACAACAACACGCGGTAGAGGCTCGGGCGCTTGGTTTGCGGCTTGACGCGGGTGATGACCGCGGTGCCGAGACCTTCATCCTCGCTGCGGCGCTTGTCGTTGCCGCCGGCCATGCGCGCGGGAACGGGGAAGCCCCTCTTCTCCTCGCCTTGCCGGTCGAACCACGTCATTTCCCGAGTTCCCCTGTTCGGCGAACCCCTTTGGGCTCCTCCGCCGCATCGCAGCGAACCTCCCCGAATATAAGGCAGAAAGGCGATTTCGGCCAGCCGGCGCAAACGGATATGGTGATTTGTAATGATCCGGCAAGGCTCTCTTTAACCCTCGGCTCCGATCCGCCGGCGATGCGGTAAAAGCTGGAGATCAGGGCAAGGTTTGAGCAAGGCGCGCGCTGCAAGTTCGCGGGTTCAAAGCCCGCGGAGCCTCGCCATGCCGGTTTTTTCTGCCTTGCGCCGTATCTTTTCCAACGCCAAAGGCAACGTCGCGATTTTGTTCGGGCTCGCAATCGTTCCGGTCATCGGCGCGATGGGCGTCGCGGTGGACTACAGCCTCGCCAACATGGCCCGCACCCGCTTGCAGGCGGCGATCGACAACACCGCGCTCATGCTGTCGAAGGAGTTGCCGCTCACGCAAACGCAACTCAACACCAATGGCTGGCAAATCTTTCAGGCCAATCTCGGCTCCTCGCCGCTCGTCTTCCAGCAATCCGATCTCACCTTCACGCAAGGGAGCGGCGTGATCACGATCGACATCAACACGACCTACAACACGCAGCTCGCGCGCGTCTTGCAGCTCGTCGGGATGAACACATCCTTCCCGGTCACCGCTCACACCGAGGTGATGTGGGGCAATACGCGGCTCCGCGTCGCGCTCGTGCTCGACAACACCGGCTCGATGAGCCAGTCCAACAAGATCACGGCGCTCCAGACGGCGACGACGAATCTGCTCACGCAACTGCATAACGCGGCGCAGAACAACGGCGATGTCTATGTTTCCATCATTCCCTTCGTGAAGGACGTCAACATCGGCTCGACCAATTACGCCGCGAGCTATATCGACTGGACTTCGTGGGATGCGACCACGGGTCAAACCGCTGGTACGTGCAGCATATCGGGCTTCACGAGCTCAAGCAGCTGCACCTCGGCCGGCACCTGTAGCATCGCGGGGAGGACAAGCCAGAATCACTGCGGGACATGCTCGAAATCGCAGTACACGTCGAGAAATCAATGCCAGAGCAACAACGGCACCTGGACGCCAGCAACCTGGACGCCGGGGACATGGACACCCGATCACAGTCAATGGAACGGCTGCGTGATGGATCGCGGCGTGTCGGGCGGTCCTGGCACGAATGCTGACTACGATCAGAACACCAACGCGCCGACGAGCAGCGTCACTGCGAGCTTGTTTCCAGCCGAGCAATATTCCTATTGCCCGCAACAGATGATCGGCCTCAGCTACGATTGGAACGCATTGCAAACCGAGGTCAACAATATGAGCCCGAACGGCTCGACCAATCAGCCGATCGGTCTGGTTTGGGGCTGGCAGTCGCTCGTCGGCGGCGGACCGCTCACCGCGCCGGCCATGGACCCGAACTACACCTATAATCAGGTCATCATTCTCTTGACCGATGGTCTCAATACGCAGGATCGCTGGTACGGCGACGGCGTGAACACCTCCACGCAGGTGGACCAACGGATGTATTACCAGAACGGCAGCACGGTCACGGGCACCTGCAAGAACATCAAAGATGCCGGCATCACCATCTACACGGTACAGGTCAACACCGATAATTCTCCGACCTCGACGCTGTTGCAGAACTGCGCGAGTGACGCGAGCAAGTTCTTTTTGCTGACATCTTCGAGCCAGATCGTCACGACCTTCCAGCAGATTGGCACCCAGCTCTCGAACTTGCGGGTGGCGCAATAGCTGAAATTTCGCCGAAAATACCCTCGTAATTCGCAGCTCGCGGCGAGGAAGTCTTAACCACGCTGCGGTTGTGGCGGGTTGCGAGCCCCTTAAGGCCGACTTTCGGGGGTGGCTGCAAGGTTCAGTTAAAATTCGACTGGCATGTTAACGCGGGAAACTGTGGAGCCCGCGCATGCTTCGCTTGATGACGGACCTTCGCCGGTTTTGGTCGAATAAAAGCGGAAATATCGCGATCCTGTTCGGGTTGGCGGTTGTCCCCATCATCGGCGCGATGGGTGCCGCGCTCGACTACAGCCTCGCCAATCAAAACCGCACGCAAATGCAGGCCGCGCTCGACAACACCGGGCTCATGCTGTCGAAGCTGATGCCGCTCACGCAAACCCAGCTCAACACCCAAGGCTGGCAGATCTTTCAGGCCAATCTCGGCACCGTCCAGACCAACGTCCCGCAGGCCAACCTCACCATCAATGCGGCAACCCAGGGACAGCTCATCCTCGATGTCTCCGGCACCTATACGCTCGGCCTCGGCAAGGTTCTCAGCCTTGTGGGGATGAGCCCGACCTTCGCCGTCAGCGCCCACTCGGAAGTGACGTGGGGCAGTTCGCGGCTCCGCGTCGCGCTCGTCCTCGATAACACGGGGTCGATGAGCCAATCGGGCAAGATCACCGCGCTGAAGACCGCGACGAATAATCTCATCAGCCAGCTGCAGAGCGCCGCCGTCAACAACGGCGACGTCTACGTCTCGATCGTGCCGTTCGTGAAGGACGTCAATGTGGGCCCGAGCAATTACACCGCGAGCTGGATCGACTGGTACTACTGGGAGCAAGACAGCAACAATCAGAGCTTTGGCACCTGCAGCAAGTCCGGTTACTACACCAAAAGCACCTGCACGGCGGCGGGCACTTGCAGCGTCGGAGGCTACACGAGCCAGAGCAGCTGCACCTCGGGAGGAACCTGCAGCATTTCGGGTTATACGACCCAGACTACCTGTACGACGGCGGGTACCTGCAGCCTGTCTGGCTACACGACGCAGAGCACTTGCCAGGCCGCGGGCACCTGCAGCATCTCTGGTCACAGCACTCAGAGCGGCTGCACGTCGGCGGGAACGTGCTCGAAATCGCAATATACGAGCCAGAGCCAATGCACGGGGCATGGCGGAACCTGGACCGCTGGCAGATGGACCGCCGCGACCTGGACAGCCGCGACCTGGACCGCCGCGACCTGGACGCCCGCGACCTGGACCTTTGATCACAGCCAATGGAATGGCTGCGTGATGGACCGCGGCTCGTCGACGGGCCCCGGCACATCGTCTGGCCCCGATCAGGACCTCAGCGCGGCATCGGCCACCGTTGAACCGAACCCGGCCACGGCGCCCGATTCCACGAAGTATCCCGCCGAACAATATTCGCTCTGCCCGGCGCAGGCGGTCATCCCGCTCACTTACAACTGGAGCTCGCTGACCAGCGCCGTAAACGGCATGTCGCCGAACGGCACGACCAATCAGCCGATCGGCCTTGTGCTCGGCTGGCTGTCGCTCGTCGGCGGCGGCCCATTCCCCACCGCGCCGGCCATGGACCCGAACTACACCTATAATCAGGTCATCATTCTCTTGACCGATGGTCTCAATACGCAAGACCGTTGGTATGGTGACGGCTTTAACACTTCCACGGCAGTGGACCAGCGGATGTACAATACGGCCGGCGGCTCGGCGGCCGGCACTTGCGCCAACATCAAGGCGGCCGGCATCATCATCTACACGGTGCAGGTCGACACCGATGGCTCGCCGACCTCGACGCTGTTGCAGAACTGCGCGACAGACGCGAGCAAGTTCTTCTTGCTGACGTCCTCGAGCCAGATCGTCACGACCTTCCAGCAGATCGGCACCCAGCTCGCCAACCTGCATCTGTCGCAATAAGCCGTACCTCGCAAAGTCTCCTTCATGAAAACAAAAGGCCCGGTCATCACACCGGGCCTCTTTTCTTAATCCGCGCCGCGATCGAATTAAAGCAGCGTTCCCTTCAGGAAAACCAGCGCGATGGTAAAGTAGATCACGAGGCCGGTGACGTCGACGAGGGTCGCTACAAACGGCGCGGAAGCGCTCGCGGGGTCGAAGCCGAGCCGCTTGAGGATAAACGGCAGCATGGATCCCGACATCGAGCCGAAGGTCACGATGCCGACGAGCGCCGCGGCCACGGTCGCGGCGATCAACTGCCAATGCTCGCCGTAATCGAAGATTCCGAATTTCTGCCAAAGCGTGATGCGGATGACGCCGATGAAGCCGAGGACGGCGCCCAGCGCAATCCCGGTCGGCAATTCGCGGATCGCCACGCGCCACCAGTCGCCGAGCTTCAACTCGCGCAAGGCGAGCGAGCGGATCAGGAGCGAGGTTGCCTGCGACCCGGAATTGCCGCCCGAGCTCATGATCAGCGGAATGAACAGCGTGAGTACCACCGCCTTTTCGAGCTCGTTTTCGAAATATTGCATGGCGCTGGCGGTCAGCATCTCGCTCATGAACAGAATGGAAAGCCAGCCGGCGCGCTTGTACATCATCTGGCCGAAGCTGATCTGCATGTAAGGCTCGTCGATCGCGGCCATGCCGCCGAACTTCTGCACGTCCTCCGTGCCTTCTTCGACGATCGCGTCGATGATGTCGTCGACCGTCACGATGCCGATAAGGTGGTTCTTTTCGTCGACGACCGGCACCGCCAAAAGGTCGTATTTGGAAATGATCCGCGCGACCTCCTCGCGGTCGGTGAGCGGCGTCGTGGTGATGGCGCTGCGCGCGACGGAGAGAATGGAATCCTTCGGATCGCCCGAGATCAGCCGCCGCAAGGTCACGACCTGCAGCAGCGTCTTCTTCAGCGGATCGAGGACGTAGATGGCGTAAACCGTTTCGCGCGTGCGCTCGACGACCCGGACATGTTCCAGCGTCTGTTCGATCGTCCAGGTGGAAGGCACGCAGACGAATTCGGTCGTCATGATGCTGCCGGCGGTGTTTTCCGGATACGTCAGCAGCTTTTCGATGGAGGTCTTGGTCTCGGGATCCAGAAGACCCAAAAGGTGCGCGCGGACCGGCCCGATAAACTGCCGGAAGATATCCGTCGCGCGGTCGGCGGAGAGCCCGCCGAGCACGACCCTCGCCTGCTCCTCCGGCAACGCCAGAATCAGCCCGGCAGGATCATTGAGGTCGGGCTCGTCGAACACCTCGACGACCCGCTCGAACGGAAGAAATGCCAGAACCGCGGCCGCTTCTTCCGGCGGGAGCTCGTTCAGCACTTCGACAATGTCGGCGGGATATTTTTTGCGGACAAGCTCGGCGGCAAGCTGAGCCGGATCGCGCGTGTTATCTTCGTGGTGGGAGACGATGTCATCCATGGCTCACCTCAATCCGCCGGCCTGGCAGCAGATGGCGAGCCGATCTGTGATCAGGCCATCGCTACCGGGCCGGCTGTGATCTTCGACTGTCGCTGGGCATGCGTTTGAAATTCCTGTCGCCCCCCGAGGGCGAAAACTGACGGACCAACAAAAACGCTCTTGGCCCCGCCCGGCGGCCGAGTCAAGCGAGCCTTGCGCCTTCGGCGCACGCAAAAACAAAGGCCCGGCGGATTGACCGGGCCTGCGTTTCTTACGCGAAAACTTTACGAAACAGCTCGAAAGCCTATTCTTGTTACTTCGCTTTCGAAAGCGCGGTTTCGATGGGCTTATAGGTCTCCTTGGCGAGGTCGGCATAGAGTTCGCCGATCTTGGTCGCTTCGGCCACGAAGCCTTCATAGGCGGTCTTGAAGTAGTCGTTTTGCACCTCGATCGCCTTGTCGAGGGTCTTGGCGCCGAACAGCTTCTCGATCGCCGCCGTGCCTTCCTCGAACGACTTCTTGGAGTAGTCGGCGACCTCGACCGCGATCGCCTGCACGCCCTTCGACACCGTGTTGAAGTTCTTCATCGCGATATCCGTATTTTCCTTGGTGAGCTTCTGCAGCTCGTCGAAATTTTGAAACATGGTCTGCTCCACTCCCGCCGGCCTTGGGACCCCGGCGGGCGCCTCTTGGGGTTGCTAGAAAGAACGGCATGTCCGTGCCGCTCTAAAGGGCAAATAGTGCACTGCAACATAAAGGTCAAGAAAATTTTGCATCGCACCATCAAGATTCTGGCGGTTTCCGCTAAGGCCTTGGCAGCTTAACACTTTTCTAACACCGCCTTCTCTAATTTTGGCCTTGGCCGCGGCGTTTTGGCGGTCACGGCGCGTCTTTGGGGATGCAGAAGCGCCGTTTCGAAGACCGGCGACGCCCGGACGAGAAGCCAGGACGGTAGTGAATGTTGCGTTCGCGTAGGGGAGCGCCGCGAATTTCGCGGAAGGCGTTCGCGATTGCTGTGATCGCGATGTTTGCAATTCTCCTTACCAGCTTCGGCGCTGACGCCCGCGCCCGCCGCGCAAGCGCCGATGACGATTCCGATTCCGGCTGGCAGGGAGGCTTCGCCTCCATCGTCGTCGACGCCAAGACCGGCAAGGTCCTGCAGGAGACGAAGGCGGACATGCCGCGGCATCCCGCTTCGCTCACCAAGATCATGACGCTTTATCTCCTGTTCGAGCAGATCGAGGCGGGGCGCATCCGGCTCGACCAGAAGATGACCATTTCGCAGCACGCCGCCGACCAGGCACCGACCAAGCTCGATCTCGACCCGGGCGAGAAGATCGAAGTCGAGGACGCGATCAAGGCGCTGATCACCCGCTCCGCCAACGATGTCGCGGTCGCCATCGCCGAGGCGATCGCCGGCGATGAAGACGCCTTCGCGATTCTGATGACGAAAAAGGCGCGCGCCCTCGGCATGAGCGGCACCACCTTCAGGAACGCTTCGGGCCTTCCCGACAAGGAGCAGATCACGACCGCGCGCGATCTCGCCCTCCTCGGCCGCGCAATTCAGGATCGCTTCCCCCGCCTGTACCGCTATTTCTCGCTGAAGACCTTTCTCTGGCGCGGCGAGCAGATCGCCAACCACAATCGCCTGATCAACCGCGACGGGGTCGACGGCATCAAGACCGGCTACACCCGCGCATCGGGCTTCAACCTCGTCACCAGCGTGAAGCTCAACAACCGCGCGATCGTCGCCGTCGTGCTCGGCGGCGCCAGCGCCGGCGCCCGCGACGAGCGCATGCGTGAACTGATCGACGCGTATCTGCCCAAGGCCTATGCCGGCGAACGCACGCTGCCGCTGATCGCCGAAGCGCCGCCGACGCCGCCGCCGGCGCGCGCCGTCGCCCGCATCGCCACCGTACCGGCGCCGGGTTCGCGCGAGCCGATGCGGCCGAGCGCCGTGCGCACGATCACGGTCGCCAAGAGCGGCGACACGCAGACCCCGCCGGAGCAAAAGCCCCGCACGCTCGGCGTGTTGCGGATTTCGCCCTTCGGCAACGTAACCGCGGCACCGTTGCAGCCGTTGCAAATCAGCTCCTATGCCGCGGGCACGATCGACGTCACGCCCCCGGTGACCGCGCCCGCGACGCCCGAAGCCCAATCGCTGCCCCTGGAGCAGCGGGTTGCGGCCGCCGTTCGCCCGCAGTCCGAATTCGTGCCGGCGCCCGTCGCCCCGCCGCTCCCCGCCGCGACGCTTTCCCCCACGACCCCGCCCGCACCCGCTGCCACCGGCAAGGATCAATCGCAGGCTTCTCCACCGCCCAGGGTGGCGCCCGTAGCCGTTGCTTCGATTACACCCACCGCCGTGCCTGACAGCGTGATCGCGTCCCGCCCGGGCTGGCATATTCAAATCGGCGCTTACACCAATGAGGGCGAGGCCAAGGGCAAGCTCGCGGCGGCACGCGAGCGGCTCACGGGCCTTCTCGCCCGCGCCGAATCTTACACGGAGAAAACGGTCAAGGGTTCGGTCGAATATGTGCGCGCCCGCTTCGCCGGTTTTTCCGACGAGGCGGAAGCGCGAAAGACTTGCGAAGCGCTCAAGAAAAACGACTTCGCTTGCATACCGGTCAAAAACTGAAGGTCACAGGGACGATGCGTCGTCGGTCACGAGTTGTGTAGCGTTGGAGTTTAGCGATGGCTGCGAAGAAGGATTTCCTTAGCCTCGTTCACACGAGCGGCGAGATACGTCGACCCCCCTTGGTCGGGGTGCAGTTTCTTCATGAGCGAGCGATGCGCCCGTCTTATCTCGACCGCGCTCGCTCCTTTTTCGACCCCGAGGATCTTGTACGCCTCTTCCTCGGTCATCGGGCCATGGCGCGGCGGCTGGCGCGGCCCCGCACCCGCATCTTCCTCGACGTGTTCACGCCAACCGGGCGCCCGGCGGTCGAGATAAGCTTCGAGTAGCGCGCGGCTCTCCTCGTCGAGATCGGGGAGCACCGAGACGAGCGCCGCCTGATCGAGCGCGTCGAGCGCAACGCCGGCATATTTGCCGCTGATGAAGGCGCCGCGCATCTCGCCGCTGTCGTGGTCGAGCTCCATCTCGATCGCGCGCGAGCGCACCTTCGATGTCTGTCCGGGAGAAGGCCGGGTGCGGCCGCCGAAGCTCGCCATGCTCGGCAGGAGATCGAGAAGGCCGAGCCCGAAAATGCCGAGCGGGATCGCCACCGGAAAGCGGCCGATGGCGGTCAGATAAGCCGCGCCCGCCAGCGCCGCCACCCCGCTGCCGCGGCGGAGATTGCGCGCGAGCAACCGCGCATCGGCATGCGCGATGAGACGCATCGCCCCGATCACGAAGAGGAGCACGGCAACGCCGATCAAGAGGGGGGTCATTGCGGCCTCATCTGGCCGAGGAGACGCACGGCGCCCTCGCCACCCTTGCGCTTGGAAAGATCGGCAAGCGCCATCCGGCCGCCCGCCGCATAGGCGGCGGCCGCGCGCAGAAGCTCGCGCAGCTCTGCCGCGGCGCCCGCGTCGAAGCGGCACCAGGCGCCGTTCGAAAGCCGCGCGATCTCCTTGAAAGCGCGCTCCGTCACCGGATCGCGACCCTCCTGAAACATGAAGGCCGGCACGCCCAGAAGCCCAAGCTCGCCGGCGGCGGTGCAAAGGCCGTCGATACCTTCCTCCATCGCGTCGCCGACAAAGACCAGCGCGTTCACTTTCGCGATCTTGGTTTCCTTGCGCACATGTTCGAGCACCCGGCCGATCTGGGTGTTGCCGCCCTCGCAATGGATCCGCACCATCAGATCGCCGAGCCGCTTCGGATCCGAAACCCATTTCGAGCTGCGGCATTCATGCAGGCCGCGATAATAAAGGAGCTGCACGTCGAGACCGCCGGCGGCGGCCGCTTCGTCGAACATCTCGCCTTGCAGCGAGCAGGCCATGTCCCAGGTCGGCTCCCGGCTCATGGTGGCATCGAGCGCAAAGACGAGCCGCCCGCGCTTGCCGTCGAGCCGCGGCCCGAGCGCGCGGGCGCGCGCGAGAAACGTATCGATCTCGGCGCGATCCGATTTGGAGGCGCTAACGGGCTTTTCCGCCCGCGGCGCGGGGGTGCGGGTCCCGTCGCGATCCTTGGCCATCCACAAACCCTCGGGCTGCGGTTTCTGCCGCAGTCTAGGCACTTCAGATTGGGGGTTTTAGGGCCGCGCGCAAGCGGCTTTGATCACGCTTCGGCGAGCCTATTCGCTGATCAATTCGAAGGAGTTATCGAGCGGACGGCGGGAGGAGCGGAACCATTCCGCGCGCGCGGCCGCCCGCCGCTTGCCCCGCTCATCCACCGGCAGCCTCAGCGCGGCGAAGAACCGCTGCACTTCCTCGCAGGCGGCGTGGTGCGAAGGCGTTGGCTTCACCCCGAGCGTCCGCTCGTTCAGCGCGTCGAGCACTGTTAGCCCGCGCGGGAACATTTCGCGATAGACCACGCGCTCGGTCAGCCCCTCGCACTGGCGGAACGACATGCGCCGGGAAAGCTCGGTGAGGCCCTCGGCGATGTTGCGGCCGTTGCGGGTTTCCAACTGCCCGAGGCGGTTGCGGATCACGATCCAGTCGGTGTCGTGTTCTTCCACCAGGCGGCGCTGGCGGCGCGCCTCACGCACCATCTCCGAATAGTGGCTGGTGCCGGTCACCTCGAAGCTTTCGGGATCAACGCTCGCGAACACGTCGAAATCGACGAAGCTGTCGTTGAGCGGGGTGATCAGCGTATCGGCCATCGAATGCGCGAGCCGCATCAGATAGCTGTCGCTTGCCGGAGTATCGATGACGACGAAATCATGGGTATGCTCGATGGCCATGACCGCGGCGGCGAAGCCCGCGAATTCGGCCGCCTCGTTTTCGTCGACGCTGCGCGTGTCGGCGCGGTCGACGACGAAATGGTCGGGCAATTCGAGCGGGATGCGGGTCTTTTTCGCCCAGTTCTTGCGGTTGACGATGTAGCGGGTGAGGCTTTTCTGGCGGCTGTCGATGTCGATGGCTGCGACGCGCTGGCCTGCTTTCAGGAGCGCCGTAATCACGTGCATCGCCGTCGTGGTCTTGCCGGAACCGCCCTTTTCGTTGGCGAGCACGATGACGTGCGACCTTGCAGCCTTTGCCTGGGCCGCCGCGTTCAGGAACGCCTGACTCTCGATACGCATTCACAACCCCGACCCAACAGGGTCGCCCCTAAGAATGATTGTGGGAGTCGATCGGCCAAAACGTCAAGCGCGAAGTCGAGACAAAGACCGCCCGTAGAGAAAATTTTTTCTGTTCCCGGTTACCACCCCCACCGCCCCGATCACGGACCTTGCAGCGGGCCGTGACCTTTTGGATACAGGTAGCCCGGAGGATTGGCATGGCGGCTCGGTTGCGGACCGTTCGGACGGTGAAGGCGCTGCGTGCGGCGGTCGCGGGCTTTCGCTCCCGCAAAAACAGCATCGCCCTCGTGCCCACTATGGGCGCCTTGCATGACGGCCATATTTCGCTGGTGCGGCTCGCCCGCAGGACGGCGACCCGAACCGTGGTTTCGATCTTCGTCAATCCAACGCAATTCGCCCCGCACGAGGATTTCGGACGCTACCCGCGCACCTGGAAGGCCGATATCGCGGCGCTCAACGCCGAAAAGGCCGACCTTGTCTTTGCCCCGGAGGTGGCCGAGCTCTACCCCGAGGGTTTCGCGACGCGGATTGCGCCCGAGGGGCCGGCGCTCGCCGGCCTCGAGGACAAGTTCCGTCCGCATTTCTTCGGCGGCGTCGCGACAATTGTGGCGAAGCTCCTGATCGCCGCTATGCCCGATTTCGCGTTTTTTGGCGAAAAGGACTACCAGCAGCTTCTCGTGGTGAAGCGGCTGGTGCGTGACCTCGCGCTGCCGATCCGGATCGTCGGCGGCGGGACAGTGCGCGAAAAAGACGGCCTCGCGCTCTCCTCCCGCAACGTTTATCTGTCGCCCGACGAGCGAAAGGCAGCGCCCGTCCTCCATCGCACGTTGCAGGAAAGTGCGCTCGCCATCGCCAGAGGTGAAGCCTTGGCCAGCGTGATGGCGCGCGGAAAAGTTGCGATCGAGCGCGCCGGTTTCAAACTCGATTATTTCGAAGCGCGCAACGCCGATACCCTCGCCCCGATCACGTCCGCCAAGGAGGGTCCGATTCGGCTTCTGGTCGCGGCCAAAATCGGCCCGACACGGCTGATCGACAATCTCGGCGTGCCGCTCAGGCGGGCTTGAAATAGGCGAAGGCCGCCGCGAACAGCACGATCAGGAGCGCGGTCGAAGCGAGCAGCATGTAGAGCGAGTCGCGATCCATGAGGCCCGCGCGCGCCTTTGTCGGCGGCAGCACCGTGGGAACGGAACGGTCGGCCACATTCCTGTCGGGCTCCTCGTAGCTCGGGCTGGCCTGCTTTGCTTGCGCCACAGCATCGATTCCCGGTTGATCTTCCCGCCGGGTCAACGATTCGACCGCGCCCGCGGTTCCAGCCCGGGTCAGAGTAATCCGAGTTCGCGCAACTCGCGCCGCAACTTCTCCGGGAGCTGTGCCACACCGTTGCCGCCCTTGGCGAGATCAGGCGGCGCCTCGTTTGCCGGGAAATAACGCCAGCCCTGAAACGGTCCGCGCGGCTTCGGCATCACCGGCACGACCTTGCCGTCGAGCACGAGACGGCAGCGTTTGATGCCCTCCTTGTCGACATAGGGGCGGAGGTCGAGGAGCCGCTCGCGGCAGGCGATCTCGCCGCGGATCACCCAATAGAGCGAGCCGCCGTCGAGCAACTCGTCCTTGCGCGTGGGGAACATGCGCGTGGTGTGGATGTGTTCCGCAGGCTGCTTCTTGCGGCGTTTCTCGCGCAGGCGCTCGTCGATCCACTCTTCCAGTTCGCTGATCGTGTCGACGCCGACGCAAAGCTTGATGAGGTGCAGGGTCATGGCGCTCTTCTAGACGAAGGAGCGCGATCCTTCACCCCTCGCCGCCCTTCGTCCACAGGCCGCTAGATCGTCTGCAATTCCTTGCCGACGATCACTTCGCCGGCAAAATGCTTGCGCACGCCCTCGATCCACATGTCGTCGGTGATCGAAGGATCGTCGCCCGGCACGAAATGATAGAGCACGACCGTCTTCACCCCGGCGGCGGCCGCGACCTCGCCGACCTGCTCGGTGGTTGCATGGCTTGCCAGAAGATGCGCGCGCAACGTCGTCGCGTTCGGATTGCGCGAAAGCAGCCGGTCGATGCCGGAGAGGTTCATCGCCTCGTGGACCAGCACATCCGCGCCCTGGGCGAGCGCGATCAGCTCCGGCGAGTAGGTGGTGTCGCCGGAAAGCACGATCGAACGCGCATCCGTATCGAAGCGATAGGCGTAGGCTTGGGTGATCGGCGGATGGCGCACTTTCGCCGTCCTCACCTTCAGGCCATCGGTTTCGAACACCAGCCCGGGCGCATCGAACTCGTGTACGACCACGAGCCTGCGCAAATCCGGCCGGCCTTCATCGGCGATGCGGATATCGATGTCGTATTTCATCGATTGCAGAAAATCATTGACGATCTCGGCAACCGGCGGCGGCCCCCAGACGTGGATTTCCTCGCGCAGGCCGCCCGCCCAGGCGTTGTAGATGAGCGGGCCGAGTTCCAAGACATGGTCCGAATGATTGTGGGTGATCAGGATCGTGCGCACCTGATGCGCCTGAATGCCGCAAGCAGCGAGCTGTCGCGTGACGCCGTAGCCGCAATCGACCACGTAGGATTTACCGTTGAAGAGGAGGACGCTGGAAGGATTCGAGAAGCCGGCGATCACCCGCGGTCCGCCTTTGTTGCCGAGGAGCACGAGCTTGAGACCACCGTCCGCCGCGCGTGCGGAAAAGCCGAGTGCTGCGGCAAGGCCCACGATCCCGGTCGCGGCCAGAAGCTGGCGACGCGTCGTTTGCATCATTTCTTCGCCGCTTCCTTGTTTTCCGCCTCGGCCGTAATCACCAGAAGCTTGGCCCGCTCCGCCACCTGATCGCCCGCTTGCACGACGATCTCGCTGACCGTGCCGTCGAGCGGCGAAGTGAGCGCGTGCTCCATCTTCATCGCTTCGATCGCCCCGAGCTTTTGTCCCTTGCTCACGCGCTCGCCTTTCTTCACCTCGATCGAGAGCACCTTGCCGTGCATGGGCGCGCTGATGATGCCGCCGCCATCGAGATGTTCGAGATCAACCGCGATCGCTTCTTCCGGCACGACCTGGGTCTGCCGTCCCTTGCGCCAGGCAATCACGCCCTCGCCCGCGTCTACGACGGCGCAATCAACGGACTTCTCGCCCTCGACGCTCGCGCGAACGCCGTCGGCGCCGAAACGAACCCGCGCAACCGCGCGCTTGCCGTCAATGCTGACGGCGTATTTCGTCTCGTGCCCGCCGTTGAACCCGAAACTATCGCGCACGTTCCAGGGCGAATGCCGCTCGTCCGAACGCCAGCGTGCTCGAACGAGCATTCGCTCCTGCTCACGCGCGATCAACTGTTCAACGCCGCGCGCGGCGGCGGCAAAATCGGCCGGACGCGGTGACGTCCCGAGTGCAGCCGATTCGCGCTCGATCAGGCCGGTATCGATCTTGCCCTCACGCACCGATGGAAGCGTCACCAGCGCATGCAGGAAGGCGACATTGCTGCGGGGGCCTGCGATCAGCGTATCGTCAAGCGCATGCGCAAGGCGGTCGAGCGCCTCTTGGCGCGTCGGCGCATAGGCGATCAGCTTCGCGATCATCGGATCGTAGAACGGCGTCACCTCGTCGCCCGCCTCGACGCCGGCATCGACGCGGATCCCCTCGCCTTTTGGAAATTGCAGCCCGTAGAGCTTGCCGGTCGAGGGCAGAAATCCCTTCTCGGGATCCTCGGCGTAAAGCCGCGCCTCGACCGCGTGGCCGCGCAAGGAGATCTGCTCCTGATTGAGCGGCAGTTTTTCTCCGGCGGCGACGCGAAACTGCCAATCGACGAGATCGAGGCCGGTAATCATCTCGGTCACCGGATGCTCGACCTGCAACCGTGTGTTCATTTCGAGGAAATAATATCCGTCGGTTCGCATGCCCTTGCCGCCGTCGACAATGAACTCGACGGTGCCCGCGCCCTGATAGCCGACGGCTTTCGCCGCGGTCACCGCGGCCTGGGTCATGGCTTGGCGCAATTCCGCGGTCATGCCGGGGGCCGGCGCCTCTTCGAGCACTTTCTGATGCCGCCGTTGCGCCGAGCAATCGCGCTCGAAGAGGTGGACGGCGTTGCCGTGACTGTCGGCGAAAACCTGAATTTCGATGTGCCGCGGCTTTTCGATCGCCTTTTCGACCAGGACGCGACGATCGCCAAAGGAAGATTCCGCCTCGCGTTGGGCCGCGGCGAGCGCGCTTTCGAAGTCGATTTGCTTGTCGACCTTGCGCATGCCCTTGCCGCCGCCGCCCGCGACCGCCTTGATCAGCACCGGATAGCCGGTCTCATAGGCTTTCTGTTTGAGGAACGCGGGCTCCTGCCGGTCGCCGTGATAGCCCGGCACCACCGGTACGCCCGCTTTCGCCATCAGCGCCTTTGCTTCGCTCTTCGAACCCATCGCACGCATCGCCGCGGGTGGCGGCCCGACAAAAGCGATCCCCGCGGCCTTGCAGCCCTCGACGAGCTCCGGCCGCTCCGAAAGAAATCCATAACCGGGATGGATGCACTCGGCCTTGGCTCTCCGCGCGACCTCGATGATGCGGGTGACATCGAGATAGCTCGCGCGTGCGGGCGAAGGCCCGATGTAATGCGCTTCATCCGCGAGCTTGACGTGCAACGCCTCGCGATCAGCATCCGAGTAGACCGCAATCGCGCGAAGCCCGAGCGCCCGCGCGGTGCGGATCACGCGGACGGCGATTTCGCCGCGATTGGCGATGAGAACAGAGCCGAACATGCGGCGGGGACACTAGCCGCCGCCGCAGCTTTCGTCAGCCCCTACACCGTGACCTGGGTGCCGATTTCGACCACGCGCTCGGAGGGAATGCGGAAATAGGCGGTGGCGTCATTGGCGGTGTGCGCAAGCGCGATGAACAGCCGGTCCTGCCAGGCCGGCATGCCGGAATGCAGCGCCGGCTTCAACGCGCGGCGCGAGAGAAAGAACGACGTCTTCATGATGTCGAACTGCCAGCCGAGTTTCTTCGCCATGGTCAACGCCTTCGGTACGTTCGGATTTTCCATGAAGCCGTAACGGACGGTGATGCGCGCAAACGTCTTGCTGATGTAATCCATGGTCACGCGCTCCTCGGGGCTGACGCGCGGCATGTGATCGGTGATCAGCGTGAGGATGATGTTTTCCTCGTGCAGCACTTTATAGTGCTTGAGGCTGTGCAGAAGCGCCGTCGGCGCGCTTTCCGGGTCGCTGGTGAAGAAGATCGCGGTGCCCGGCACGCGGTTGATCGGCTTCTTTTCGAGATTCTTCACGAGGTCGATGAGCGGGACTTCCTGCTTGCGGGTCTTCTCGAACAAAAGTCGTGCGCCGCGCCGCCAGGTAACCATGACGATGATCAGGATCGAGCCCACGAACAGCGAAATCCAGCCGCCTTCCGCCACCTTCAGGAGGTTCGCCGCGAGGAAGGTCGTGTCGAGCAGGACGAACGGCACGATCAGAAGCGTCGTGGCGAGAAGGCTCCAGCCCCACATCCGCCAGACCACGACGAAAGCCATGATCGTGGTCACCACCATCGTGCCGGTCACGGCGATGCCGTAGGCCGAGGCAAGCGCGCTCGAGGAGCGGAACAGTCCCACCAGCAGCAGCACGCCCGCGAGCAAAAGCCAGTTCACCCGTGGAATGTAAATCTGGCCGGCGAGCGTCGCCGAGGTGTGGCGGATGTCGAGGCGCGGCATCAGGCCGAGCTGGATCGCTTGCTGGGTGAGCGAATAGGCGCCGGTGATCACGGCCTGGCTCGCGATCACGGTGGCGGCGGTCGCGAGCACCACCATCGGAAGCTGCGCCCATTCCGGATAGAGGAGAAAGAACGGATTTTCGATCGCCTTCGCGTCAACAAGCAGGAGCGCGCCCTGCCCGAAATAGTTGATCACGAGTGCGGGAAAGACGAGACCGAGCCAGGCGACCTGAATGGGCTTGCGGCCGAAATGGCCGAGATCGGCGTAGAGCGCCTCGGCGCCGGTCACCGCCAGAAAGACCGCGCCGAGTGTCACGAAACCGATCAAGCCATGGTTCAGCATAAAGCTGACCGCGTAGAACGGATTGATGGCGAGCAGCACGCTTGGAGACTGGAGAATATAGGCGATGCCGCCTGCGGCGATCGCGACAAACCAGATCGCGGTGACCGGCCCGAAGAAGGCGGAGACCGCCGCGGTGCCGCGCGATTGCACCGCGAACAGCACAACAAGGATCACAACCGTGAGGGACAGAATGTAGTGGTCGAAGGCGGGCGTCACGACCTTGAGGCCTTCCACCGCGGAGAGCACCGAGATCGCGGGCGTGATGATGGCATCGCCGTAAAAGAGCGCCGCACCCGTGATTCCAAGGAGCGCGACCAATCCGCTTGGCCGCCCGAGGGCGCGTTGCGCCAGCGCCATCAAGGAAAGTGTGCCGCCCTCGCCGCGATTGTCCGCCCGCAGAAGGATGAACACGTATTTCGCGGTGACAACGATGATCAGCGACCAAAGCACGAGCGAAAGCACGCCAAACACGGCGCCGCGGCTCAACTCCCCGCCATCCGTCGCGGCGAGCACCGCCTCGCGCATGGCGTAAAGGGGGCTCGTACCGATGTCGCCATAGACCACGCCGACGCAGCCAAGCGCGAGCGCCCAAAATCCGGCCTCGGATTGCTGATGAATATCCCCGCTAACCGGGGCCACGGCCCTGGTGTCGTACTGCGTGGTTGCCATTTGATCTGGAGCCGATGGTTGCGCTGCGCCTCGGGGCAGCGAGCGGGGCTCTAGCATAGGCCTCTGCCGCCTGTCATGGGCGGGCCAAAAGCCCAAGGGAACCCGCGAAACAAGCTGCTAAATAAGTGCGCAAATTGAAGGTTCAAGCAGCCCCGGCTTTTGGCGCGCGATCCGGCTTGTTATAGCGTCGGCGGTATCGATCCCTTTACCTTGAGAAATCCTGCGGCCGACCCACATGCTCGAAGACCTCGTGGCGGCGAACCGCATCCTGGTTCAAGAGGGCGTGCTCGACGCCTATGGTCATGTCAGCCTTCGCCATCCGGAAAAGCCCGACCGCTATCTGATGGGGCGCAATCTCGCGCCGGCTCTCGTCACCGCCGCCGACATCGTCGAGTACGACCTCGACAGCAACCCCGTCGGCGCGCCCGCCCAGTTCGCGCATTTCTTCGAGCGCTTTATTCACGGCGAGGTGTATCGCGCGCGGCCGGACGTCAACGCCGTGGTTCATTCTCATTCGCCGACCGTGATCCCCTTCAGCGTGACCGGCGCGCCGCTGCGGCCGCTCTATCACATGTCGTCGTTCCTCTATCCCGGCGTGCCGGTGTTCGAGATCCGCGAGGCGGCCGGCATGACCGACATGCTGATCGGCAATCGGGCGCTCGGCGCAGCACTCGCGAGAACGCTCGGCGACAAGAATGTCGTGCTGATGCGCGGGCACGGCAATGTCATTGTCGCCGGCACCTTGCCGATGGCCGTCTTCCGCGCGGTCTATACCGAGGTGAATGCGCGCCTGCAGATGCAGGCGATCGCGCTTGGCGGGCCGATCAACTTTCTGGCGCCCGAAGAAGGGGAAAAGGCGATGCTGGTGCTGGAAAAGATTCACCTGCGCGCCTGGGATATCTGGAAACGGACGGCGCTCAAGCAGGCCCCGATCTAGGTCGCTCAATTCCCCTGGCAGTAGCCGCGGTAGTGCGAGACCACCGGATAGTTGCCGATCATCATGTGGCGTGAATGTACGGCCGGGTACCAGTCGAGCGAGCCCGGCTGCCGGCCCGCCCGTTTGGCGCTGAAGAAGACGGTGGTGAAGGCCTGGTTTCCGTCCGGCATCAGCTCGAGAAAATTGAGCGAGTTGTTGCCGCGGAACAAAAGCACGCTGCTCATCCCGAAAGCGCTCACGATCTTCGCCCTCGCCTGCGTCATGTCGATGCTGTCGATGGTGAAGTCGACGCGGTCACTGGCGACCTTGACGTCCCAGTCGCTGTCGAAGCGCCCCGTGGTGCCGGAGGTGAACTGGCAGGTGAGCGTGCGAAACGCCTGCGCGGCCGCGGGCCGAGCGCCAAGGAGCAGGATGGTAAACAGGACGGCCGCGGCGGAGGCCGGTCGCAACCTCATGAATTTAACCCCACGCGCCTTTAGAAGTGCCTTCGCCGCTCCCGGCCGAGGCTTTGCCTATCCGGGCTACCGTTGTCAAATCTGCGGCGAATAAACGGCACCGCGAGATCGCGGTCTTGCCGTAATGTCGCAGCAGCCTCGCCTGCAACATTGGTCGGAGGGAATTGTCATGCGTCTTTTGTTCGGAATGGTTCTGGGGGCGGCGCTCACCATCGGGCTCGCTTATCTGCACGACCAGATGTACGCGCCGGCGCCGCCCTCGCCGCCCGCCGCTTCCGAGCCGCGGCCGCTGGTGAACTGGGACATCGCGAACGATCTTGCGCATCGCCTGTCGGCGGCGGCCCGCGTGCAGTGGGAGCGGCTCACGTCCCGCTGAACGCCGCGCCCGCAAGCGGCTTGTGCGATCGAGCACACAACTTTTTTTGTGCATGACGTCGCGGCGCTTGCGCGGCCGCGATTTTCCATTGGGAATTGCGTAACGCCGCGCAGCGGCGCGGCGTGAACGGCGCTTTCGTCCGGAGTAGTCTTTGCGTTCACACGATTCGAGGAGCACCCAATGCGAAAGAGCGGAACGCATTCGGCGCGGGCGCTGGGAAAGCGATCAACGGGGAAACGACGCGGCCGCCAACAAAGCGTGCACGCCCCGGCGATCGCGATCTGCGCGTTTGGCGCCAGCATGTTGGCGGTGGCCTATGGCCTTACCCACGAGCGCGCACCGGCAAGTGCCGGCACGCAGGCAACCAGCATCGCCACACCCAAGGACGAGAAGGAAATCGTCGGCACGGCGAATGCCGCGCCCGTGGCGCCCAAGGAAGATCGCATCATCACCGGCGCGCTGCCGGCGCCGAATGCGATCACGCCGCCCGTAAATCCCGATGCCAAGCAGCAAGCGGTCGTAAAGAAAAAGAAGACGATCACGGCGAAAAACGAAGCGCCTAAGACCTTCTTCGATCTCTTCACCCAGCAGCAGAAACGCTAACGCGTAAAATAAGGGCCGCGATTTCGCGGCCCTTGCTTGCGAACTTCTCAGCCGGTTGGACAAGGGCGGCGCGAAAGCCGGTCCGCACCGCCCTCCTTCATTAGCGCTGCACCGGCACTAAGATCGGCTTGTCTTTCGGCTTGATCCGCACGGTCACGACTTTTGCCGACGCGTTGCTCTCGTTGCCGCCGCGATGCACGACATTGGGCTGCATGTGAAAGCCGTCGCCGACATTCAGCTGCCGTTTGCCCTGCCCTTCGACCTCGAGCCAAGTCGTGCCCTCGACGACCACCGTCATCTCGTGCGCGTCGGGATGCAGATGCCAGGGAACGGCCGCGCCGGGCTTATATTCGATATACTGAACGAGGACCTCTTGGCCGGGCATGCCGACCATGTCCTCGCGCACCACCTCTTTCGGAACGAAAAGATTGGCCTGCGCGGCGACGAATTTCGGCGAAAGCGCGACGCCCGCGCCAAAGGCGGCCAAAAGCGCCAAGCCGCCCAGAATATATTTGCGATACATGGAGTCCTCCCTTTGCCCCTGCCGTTATCCGGCAGTTCGGGAGGACTATAGCGTAATCAGGGATGGCGGCTATGCGCAGCGCCGCAACCGCTCTTCCTCAATGCACCGCGCGTGCCGCGGCGAGCTTGTCATTGCTGCCCATGGCGTCGGCGATCTCGCTGAAGTCGAGCTCGATGCCGTTGTCGCCTTCGATCAGCACGGCGACGCGGCCCTGGCGCGTCACGCTCGCGGCGAAATCAAGCGCCTCGTCGATGAAACCGAATTCCTGATAAAGACTGCGCGCCCGCTCCTCGGCGGAAAGCTTCTTGATGCCGGGGGGACCGCTATAGACCCTGTACATGGTGACCTCGCTTCGCAATCCTCGGTAAATTTGGCCTCCGGGCCTTGCCGTGGAGACGCTGTTCGGCGCCATACCGTTCGGCTTGGCGCCGCCGCTTCAACGCGGAAGATGGAATTTCGTTCCCTCAGCGCGCCGTGCGCCAGCCGACGATCGCTTCCTGGCTGGTCTTTTTCAGGTGGACGCTCGCATCCACATGGTCGACCCAGTCGAGCGGGATAAAATGGTGCTTGCCGCCGGCGCTCACGTCTTTCTTGGCGAGCTTGATCTCGGCCTCGCCCTCGAGGTGATCGACGGTGCCGATATGCTTGCCGTCGGAACCGAGCACTTCCATATGCTCGCGGATTTGCTCTTTGTTCATGACGCTCCTCCTGCTCACGAAAACGGCCATTGGAGGAGATGGTTCCAAAACGCGCCGCGGTCAGCGCTTGGCTTTGGCGAAATGCGGGCGCGCCTCTTCGCTGAAGGCATAGAACAGCGCGAGACCCTGCAGAATGAACTGCACCGCGCTCAGGAACTGCACCAGCGGCAGCGCGATATAGGCGAAGGAAGGAATGTAGCGCAGCAGCCGAAAGCCGTAGAAGGCGGCCAGCACGTAAAGCGCCCATTTCTTGCGCAGATACACCGCGACGAAAATAAAGATGCCGAAGAAGGCGATGGTGAAAAACTCGGTCAGCACCACCACCGGCCAGCCGCCGGCAAGCTTCGCAAGCTTGCCGAAATCGCTTGCCGTCGCCACCACTTCGACCGCGAGCGAAATGTACATCAGCCATTCAAACAGGTTGATGTTGCGCGATGATGCCGGCGCGACCGCAGGCTCGGGTTCGGGCTCGGGTTCAGGCCTCGGCTTGCGCTTCGCCGCGGCCTTCGGCTCCTGCTCGTCATCATGGAATTGGTCGAGCCACCCGATCTCGGGTTTACCCGCGATCGGTTTCTTAGATTGGCGCAAGTCCGCAACAGCCGGCTTGCGCTGCAGGTCAGCCGCGTCGTCGCGGAGTTTGTCGAGCCACTCGCTTTTCGGCTTGTCCAATTTCGGGTTTTCAATCTGCCGCCAGTCGTCGACAACCGGCATGCGTTGCCTGTCGGTCTTGTCGCCGCGGAATCTCTTCAGCCAGCCGCCGATCAATGCACGGCTCCGGTGACGGCGGGCGCGGGTTGGCCGCCGGCCGGCGCCGCGGCCGTATTTGCCGTGCCGCCGAGGGCGCTCACGACCTGCGGATAGAGTTTCTTCGCGATGATCGCGTGCGCGTCGCCGTTGAAGTGGATGCCGTCGATCGAGTGGCCGATAAGGAGTCCTTGCAGATCGTCGGCGACGATCACGCGGACGCCGCGCTTTTGCAGCTTCGCGACCATGGCGCTGATGTTCTTCGCGCGCTCTTCCTTCGGGATACCGAACCTGAGATCGTTTCCCCCCGGCTGCAAGATGACGATGCGCGTGTCCGCCGGAACCGCGCTGTCGATGCGCGCGAGCATGCCGCGCGTGGTGTCGCCGAGAACGCCGGCGTTGATTACCTGCACTTTATACCCGTGCGCCTTCAGCATCGCTTCGAGCTGCGAGGGATAGGATTGCCCCGGCCCCGCGCCAAAGCCCGAAGTGTTGCTGGCGCCGATGGCGACGATTTTCGTCTGCGCCGCCGCCGTGCCGGCAAGCGCGAAGGTCAAAATCAGGCTCGACACGATCATCCGCCGCCACCGCATGCTCCACCCCCGCTATCCCGCGCCGCTATTTTGTTCGGCGCGGACGGTTCAGTAAAGCCTGCGCAACACGGAACTTTCGTTGGCCTGCGCCACCCCTTCAGTGCGGGCCGTGTTTGACGTGCTCGTGGCTGTGGTGATGCAGCGTCTTCGCCAGATCCTTCTTGTCGAGATGCGTGCCGTCATCGCCTTCGATCAGGAGAGGCACGCGGCCTTTCTCCTTCAGGTGATGCGCCCAGCCGATCGCCTCGTCGAGGACGGTGAATTCCTTGTAGAGGTGCTGGCTCTTTTCGGCGGGATGCAGCGCGTCGGAACCGGGCGGTCCGCTATAAACCCTGAACATGCTTGCCTCCTTCGTGGCTGAAAGGGCGGAACAACGAATAGGCCGCGGCCATGTCGTTCGCGTGACGGTCTAACGCCGGTCTTGTGGCGGGGTTCCGATGCGCTTGATCGAATGCCGGCACGACCCCACGTTTTCCCCGATGGGCATCTCGCGTTTTCTCATTGTGCTCGGGATCGTGATCTTGGCGGCGGGCTTGCTGTGGCCGGTGCTCGCGAAGTTCGGCCTCGGCCGCCTGCCGGGCGACATTGCCATCGAGCGCGAGAATTTCCGCTTTTATTTTCCGCTAATGACGAGCCTCTTGCTCAGCATCGTATTCAGCGTGGTGCTGTGGCTGGCGAACCGGTGAATAAAATAATTCACATCCGAAACACGCCGAACTTCGTCTCCGGAATCGGCGCGTTCAGCGCCGCCGACAGCGCCAGCGCCAGAACCCGCCGCGTCTCCGCCGGCGCAATGATGCCGTCGTCCCAGAGCCGCGCCGTGGCGTAATAGGGATCGCCCTCGCGGTCGAACTGCTCGCGGATCGGGCGCTTGAATTCCTCTTCTTCGGCTTGCGGCCACTTTCCACCCGCGGCCTCGATGTTGTCGCGCTTGACGGTCGCGAGCACGTTCGCCGCCTGGTCCGAGCCCATCAACTGCACGCGGCCGTTCGGCCAGGTGAACAGGAAACGCGGCGAATAGGCGCGGCCGCACATGCCGTAATTGCCGGCGCCATAAGAGCCGCCGATCACGAGCGTCAGCTTCGGTACGTTGGCGCAGGCGACCGCCATCACCATCTTGGCGCCGTTCTTGGCGATCCCGCCCGCCTCGTAATCGCGGCCGACCATGAAGCCGGAGATGTTCTGCAAGAACAGCAGCGGCACGCGCCGCTGGCAGCAAAGCTCGATGAAATGCGCGGCCTTCAGCGCCGACTCCGAATAGAGAATACCGTTGTTGGCGATGATGCACACAGGCATGCCGTAAAGCCGCGCGAAACCGGTAACCACCGTCGTGCCGTAGAGCCGCTTGAACTCGTCGAACTCGGAGGCGTCGACGATGCGCGCGATCACTTCCCGCGCGTCGTACTGCTTCTTGAGATCGACGGGCACGATGCCGTCGAGCTCCTCGATCGCGTATTTCGGCTCGCGCGGCTCGTCCTGCTCGAGATCGACGCGCTTCGGGCTATTGAGATTGGCAACGATGCGGCGGCAGATGATCAGCGCATGGTCGTCGTCGGTGGCGTAGTGATCGGCAACGCCGGATTTCCGCGCATGCACGTCGGCACCGCCAAGATCCTCGGCGCTCACCACCTCGCCGGTCGCGGCCTTCACCAAGGGCGGCCCGCCGAGGAAGATCGTGCCCTGATTGCGCACGATCACCGTCTCGTCGGACATCGCCGGCACGTAAGCGCCGCCCGCCGTGCACGAGCCCATGACCACCGCGATCTGCGCGATCCCCGCCGCCGAGAGCCGCGCCTGATTGTAGAAGATGCGGCCGAAATGCTCGCGGTCCGGAAACACCTCCGTCCATTGCGGCAGGTTCGCGCCGCCGGAATCGACGAGATAGATGCAGGGCAGCCGGTTCTCGCCCGCGACTTCCTGCGCGCGCAAATGCTTCTTCACCGTCACCGGATAGTAGGTGCCGCCCTTGATCGTGGAATCGTTGCACACGATCACGCATTCGCGGCCCTCGACGCGGCCGACGCCGGTGATGATGCCGGCGGCGTGGATCGCGTCCTCATACATGCCGTTCGCCGCGAGCGGCGACAGTTCCAGGAACGGCGAGCCGGGGTCGACGAGCCGCATCACCCGCTCGCGGGGCAAAAGCTTGCCGCGCTTGATGTGCCGCTCGCGCGTTTTCTCGTTGCCGCCGAGCGCCGCTTCCGCCCGGCGGCGGTTCAGTTCCTCCACGAGCGCGCGCATTTGCGCGGCGTTCGCCTGGAATTCCTTCGATTTCGGATCGACTTGCGATTCAAGCGCGGCCACGGGCGGCTCCCCGCGCGGGAAACTGCCGCGCCGTGCCGGTAAAGGCAACTGCCGCAGGAGGCGCCGGGTGAGGAGCGAAGATGGGCCGTCTCCACCCCTCACCCGCCTCAACGAGGCTTCCCGGCCGAGGGAGCCGGGGGCGCAAGACGCCCTTCCTTCTTCCGAGGGAAGGAGGGCGAACTCTACTCGTCGGCGAAAATCTCCCGATACGCCCAGCCCGCGAGCGCTGCACCGACGAGCGGCGCTAGCCAGTAGAGCCATAACTCTAGAAGCGGCCAGGTGGTGCCGCCGACCGCCGCCACGATCGCCGTTGCGCTCGAACGCGCCGGATTCAACCCAGTACCGGAGACCGGCAGCGAGGCGAGATGCGCGAGCGTGAGCGCGAAACCGATGGCGAGCGGCGCGAGCGCCGCATGCGCCTTCCGCGCCGTAACGCCGAGAATGACCGTTACGAAAAATGCCGTCGCCACGATCTCGATGAGGGCGCAGGAAAGCAGGCTGTAGGCGCCGGGCGAATGGGCTTCATAGCCATTGGAGGCAAAGCCGCCGACTGTAAAACCGGCCTTGCCGCCGGCGATCCACCACAGCACGAAGGCCGCGAGAATGCCGCCGGCAAGCTGTGCCAGGACATAGGGGATGATTTCCCGGTGCGGCAGACGACCGGCGGCCGCGAGCCCAATGGTGACCGCCGGATTGTAATGCCCGCCCGAGACGCGGCCGATGGCGTAGGCCGCCGTCAGCACCGCAAGCCCGAAGGCGACGGCAATCCCGATATTGCCGGTGGCGGTGTCCATGAGCACCGTGCCGATGCCCGCAAAGACGAGCCAAAAAGTGCCGATTCCCTCGGCCCAGTATTTTCTCGCCGGTTTGCCCACCATCGCCGCCACGATCACGTTGCCCCGATTCTTTTCGCGGCGGAAGCTAGGCTGAGTCGCAAATCGCGCAAAATGAGAATCGCGAATCGGAATGCGAGGGCGAGTCGGCGCGCGCTTCGCGAGTCAATATGATTCGCGCGATGCGAAAGAAGATTCGTCAGCGATTCGATTTGCGGCGCGGCCGATCGGTTTCGTTCCTGGTCGGCGGCCAGTGGCGATGGACGAACCGTTCGAACATTCCGCCGTAAACCAGAATGCAGAAGACGACGGGCGCGCTCAGGAGAGTCACTCGCCAATCGCCGACCGCGCAGGCCGCGCCGAAGCACGCGGTCAGCCACACGCAGGCGGCCGTGGTCAGGCCGTGAACGTGGTCGCTGGTGCGAATGATGACGCCGGCGCCCAAAAATCCGATTCCGGTCGCGATCCCCTGCATAACGCGGCCCGCATTGGCGCCGTCGCCCTGGCCGATGGCGAGCACCGCGACGGCCGAACCCAATCCCACCAATCCGAGCGTGCGAACGCCGGTCGGCTTGCCGTGAAGATCGCGATTGAGGCCGAGCGCGACGCCGATCAGCGCCGCGATGCCGAGCCGTAAGGCGATCTCGGTGGTTTCCATGGCGGCGAGCCTAGCGAAAACGGCGCGCAAACAGAAGCAGTCCTCCGCAAGAACGTGACTTCGCTTCGCGTGCGGTCTAGATTCGACCGATGGAAATCCTGCGCACGCCGGAAGAGCGCTTCAACAATCTTCCCGGCTTTCCCTCCGCGCCGCACTACGTCGACAAGCTCCTGGGCTTTCCCGGCTTGCGCATGCACTACATCGACGAGGGCCCGCGCGGCGGAGATGTTTTCCTCTGCCTGCACGGCGAGCCGAGCTGGGCCTATCTGTATCGCAAGATGATTCCGCCCTTCGTCGCCGCCGGCGGCCGCGTCGTGGCGCCCGACTTCTTCGGCTTCGGCCGCTCCGACAAGCCCGTGGACGACGCGGTCTATACCTTCGATTTCCATCGCAACAGCCTGATCACTTTCATCGAGGAACTCGATCTCACGCGCATCACCCTCGTCTGCCAGGACTGGGGCGGCCTCATCGGCCTCACGCTGCCGATGGACATGCCCGGTCGCTTCGAACGGCTGATTGTGATGAACACGTTTCTGCCGACCGGCGGGGAACCGCTCGGCAAGGGCTTTCTTGCCTGGCGCGCTTTCGCCAACGCGCATCCGGACATGGAAGTCGGCCGCCTGATCCAGCGCGGCACTCCTCACCTCTCCGCCGCCGAGGTCGCCGCCTATGACGCGCCGTTTCCCGACGCACGTTTCAAGGCAGGCGTGCGCCGCTTTCCCAATCTCGTGCCGGACGGACCCGATGCGCCGGGCGCGGCCCTTTCACGCCGGGCCCGCGGATGGTGGAAGAACGAGTGGCGCGGCAAAAGCTTCATGGCGATCGGCGCCGCCGACCCGGTGCTGGGCCAGCCCGCGATGCTGCAATTGCGGGAGTTCATCCGCCGCTGTCCGCCGCCGATGGTTTTGAAAGAAGCCGGCCACTTCGTGCAGGAATGGGGCGAGGCGGTCGCCCGCGCCGCGCTCAGCGCCTTCGCCTGATCAAAGCGCGTCGTACTTTTTCATGCTCCACGGCTCTTTCAGCCCGGCCTCGCGCCAGGCGATGAAGGCCGGCAGCCGGTGGATGGCCTCGACATACGCAGCCGAAACCGGATCGGGCTCGACCGCATAGGTGCGAAAGCGCGTCGCCACCGGCGCGTACATGCAATCCGCCGCCGAGAATTCGCCGAACAGAAAATCGCCGCCCTTGCCGAAGCGCTTGCGCGCATCGTTCCAGATCTGCGCGACCCGCGCGATGTCGGCGACGGCCTCCGGCGAGAGCGCAATCGGCTTCGGCGCGCGTTTCAAATTCATCGGGCAAGCCTGGCGGAGCGCGGCGAAGCCCGCATGCATCTCGGCGGAAATCGCGCGCGCATACGCCCGCGCCGCGGGATCGGCCGGCCATAGCGCGAGCTTGGGAAATTTCTCCGCCAGATGATCGAGGATCGCGAGCGATTCCCACACCGCGATATCGCCGTCGATCAGCACCGGCACTTTGCCCGCCGGTGAATATTTCAGGATCGCCTGCTTGTAGTCGCCCTCATAGAGCGGAACGACAATTTCCTCGAACGGAACTTTGTGATGCGCGAGCGCGAGATACGGCCGCATCGACCAGGACGAATAATTCTTGTTGCCGAGCAAAAGCGTGAGCGCCATCGAAGCCTCCCGCGCGGAGATTGCGGAGAGAGGCTTCGAGACGCAAGTGCGGAGGATTGATCGTTTTAATGCTTATTCGTCATGGCAGGCATAAGTCTGGCCATGACGAACACTCAGTCCTTCACGCCACGCCACATTTTGTCGACGCTCCAGGCGCCGCCGCCGGCCGCCGCGATGTACAAGAGCGCGAAGCAGAACATGATCGCGAGCGAGCCGCCGTTCAAGAGCGGGAAGAAACTCTTCGAGATGTGGACGTAGAAATAAGCCACCGCATATACGCCTGCACCAATGAAGGCGACCGGCCGTGTGAACAGGCCGAGGACCAGCAAGGCGCCGCCGATCAACTCGAAAATGCCGGCCGCACCGCTCAACGTGCTCGGCGAGGCACCGCTTAACTGGCTCTGCGGGAAAATCAAATATTTCGACGTACCGAAATGCAGCAGCAACAGCCCCGTGACGATGCGCAAGACGCTCAAGAGCTGCGCCGACCAGGGGCGAAGAAAATTTTCCATGGCAACCTCCCGTTTATCCGTCCATCTTTCGGGGAAAGCCCGCGGCCGTCAACGCCGCGAAAAATTCCGCGGCCCGCGGGAATAAAACAAAGCGGCGGAGCCGCTATTTGATTCCGCCGCTTGTTGCTTCGCAAAAAAAAAACGATCAGACGAGCGCCGGGTAATCCGTGTAGCCCTTCTCCTCGCCGGCATAAAAGGTGTTCTGGTCCGGCTTATTGAGCACGGCTTTTTGCCGGTAGCGCTCCGGCAGATCGGGATTGGCCAGAAACGGCACGCCGAAGGCGACGAGATCCGTCTCGCCGCGGTGGATCGCGGCGTCCGCCGCCTCAGCATCGAAGCCGCCATTGACGATGTAGGTGCCGTCGAAATTTCCCTGCAGGATCGGCGAGATACGTTTTCCCCCGTCGGCGACGGGATCGACAACGTGAAGATAAACCACGCCGCGCGCATCCAACTCCGTGGCGAGATACGAGAAGATCTCGACCGGATTCGAATCCGACATTGAGTTGAACGGGTTATTCGGCGAAATGCGATAGCCGACGCGGCCCGGCCCCCACACGCCGATCACGGCCTCGGTCACTTCCAGCGGAAGCCGCGCGCGGTTTTTGACGCTGCCGCCATAGGTGTCGGTGCGTTTGTTGGTGCCGTCGCGGGTGAACTGATCGAGGAGATAGCCATTGGCGCCATGCAGCTCGACGCCGTCAAAGCCCGCGGCCTTGGCATTCTCGGCGCCGCGCTTGAACTGCTCGACGATGCCGGGGATCTCGCGCAATTCGAGCGCGCGCGGCGTGACCATGGGCTGCGGTCCCTTGGCGGTGAACACGGTGCCCGTCGCCGCGATCGCCGACGCCGACACCGGCAATTCGCCGTCGTGAAAATCCGGATGCGAGATGCGGCCCACATGCCAGAGCTGTAGGAAGATCGTGCCGCCGGCGCGGTGCACGGCGTCGGTGATCTTTTTCCAGCCCGCCACCTGTTCTTCCGAATGGATGCCGGGCGTGCGGATATAACCGACGCCCTGCGGGCTCACCTGCGTTGCCTCGGTGACGATGAGGCCGGCGCCCGCGCGCTGCGCATAGTACGCCGCCGCGATTGGATTCGGCACGTTGCCCGCGATGGCACGGCTCCGCGTCATCGGCGCGAGCACCATGCGATTTTTCAGCGGCAACTCGCCGAGTTCATAGGGCGACAACAGATGACGGTAATGCGCTTCGCTGGCAGCGAGCGACAATTTGGACGGCGCAACGTTCATGACTGGCTCCTGAAAAGGAAAAAGGGAGCGCCGGGCGGCACTTCAGAGTTGGGGCGGATCGGCGCCGCCCGGCGACGCAGCGGGGGCTGCGTAAGCTCGTGTTCAGCAGGATCCCCTGCACGAATTCTCGGTGGCGCTCTCCTGCCCCGGCAGCTTTTCGGCGATCTCGCGCAGCTCCGCTTCAAGCGCGACTGCGTCGACGCCGTCCGCTGCCATCAGCGCCCGCGTCAGCGGGTCCGAAAGCACCTCCGGGAAAGTCTGGGTGGTCTTGGCAAAGACGCTACCCGCGGCACCCGGTTTGCCGTAAATGATCCGACTCATGAGGGTCTCCCTTGCTTCGGCTGGCGAAGAAAGGGCGTGACCCCCATCTATCGCTGTGATACCGATCGGTAACATTTGAGTGCTAGTTACTGACCGGTAACACCCCTGTCAAGAGCCGGATGTTCACGAACGCATGAGCAAGTCTTCGACGAAAGCCGCAATCGAGCCCGCAGAGGGCCGCACCCCGCCGCGCGAGCGCATCCTCGACGCGGCGAGCGAGCTGTTCTACCGCCACGGCATCCGCGCCGTCGGCGTCGACGCGATCGCGGAAGCGGCGGGCACCAACAAAATGACGCTCTACCGTCATTTTGAATCGAAGGACGAGCTCGTCGCCGAATACCTCCGACGCCTCGCCGGGGAGCTTGACGCCGTCTGGTGCGAGCTCGAGCGCAAATACCCTGATCCGCGCCAGCAGCTCATCGGCTGGCTTCGGGTCGTGGGTGACAATATCGTCAATCCGAAGTCGCGCGGTTGCGCCTTTGCTAACGCCGCCGTGGAACTGCCGGAAAAGCATCACCCCGCCCGCTGCGTCATCGAGAAGCACAAGGCCGGCAAGCGCCTGCAGATCACGCAACTTTGCAAGAAAGCGGGCGCGGCGAAGCCGGAGTTGCTCGCCGATGAATTATTCCTGTTGATCGAAGGCGCGCTCGTCTGCGCCCAGAGCCTCGGCGCCAATGGCCCCGCCGCGCGGCTCGTGCGGCTCGGCGAGACGATCATCAATTCGCATTTGAAATAGCGGCGCCGCCGGACGGGCGCGCTTTAACTTCTTTGCGCTTCGCCGGCGATTTCGAGACCGAAATACTCCCGCAGGATCCGCACATTGCGGCGATTGGCGCGAAAGGCGACGTCGAAGAGATCGCCGACCACCGGCACCGCGCCGGCCGCCGCCTCGATCGCCACATTGCCGGCCATGCGGATCATCACCCGGCGCGAAACGCCGAGCCGGTACGCCTCATACAGAATGACGCACGAGAGCGCCGACGCCGCCGCGTCACCGAGACCCGGCATAAGCCGCAGAACCGCCTCGGTGCCGAAGCGAACGTTGGTTCCCGGCACGACGAAAGCGATATCGAGAAGCCGCGACAGGCTGTCGAGCCGCTCCAGCCGCTCGCGAATTGAATTTGTCCGCCCTGCAAAGCCGTATTCTGTGGACATGACCGCCCTCGCGGGGCGCAGATAGGAGCGAAGGCTCTTGCCCGCAACGCCCCGATGACGGGCGGAACTACTTTTTCTTCTCGTCCATCACCACCGGCCCGCCCGCCTTCTTCCAGGCGCCGAAGCCGCCTGCGAGATGCGCGACCGGCGAAAGCCCCATCTTCTGCGCGATTTGGGTGGCGAGCGCCGAACGCTTGGCGCCAGCGCAGAAGAAAATGAACTTCTTCTCGTCCGCGAATACCGGCTTGTGATAGGGCGACTGCGGATCGATCCAGAATTCCAGCATGCCGCGCGGACAGTGAAACGCGCCGGGAATTCTGCCGTCGCGCTGAAGCTCGCGGATGTCGCGGATGTCGACGAAAACCACGTCGTCGCGGCCGTGCATGGCGATTGCCTCGGCGGCCGGAATTGTTTCAATCTCGCGATAGGCGTCCTCGACCAGCGATTCCACACTGAGCGTAATTTTCTGAGCCATAAGGGTTTTCGTCGCACCTTGCCCTTGGCCGGTCAAGATTGGGCTAAAATTGGGCCATGGTCGCACGGAAAGCTCTTTGCTCACGGGCCGACAGGAACCGAAACGGAGCTACCATGTTCAGGAAATCCGTCGTGGCGATCACCGCCGCGGCCCTCCTCTGCGGCTCGGCCCTCACCCTAAGCGCAGTCGAACGCTCCTCCGAGGATCGCGTGCTCGCGGCGCAATCGCGGCTGTCGCTGCGACTGATCCGGCAACTGGCGAATGAACGCGGCGTGGGCAACAACCTCGTGGTCTCGCCCGCGAGCCTTGCGGCCGTACTCGCACTCCTCGATGTCGGCGCCGACCCCGCCATGCGCGCGGCGCTCTACAAGACGCTCGGCTTCGATGCCGATCATCCCGATGCCGCCGCGGTCGACCTCGAGAATTTGCGTGCGCTCGTCACCAAGCTCGGCAAGGGCGTCGACGACAAGGATACGATTCTGGCGCTCGCGAACTGGATCGTGTTCGATCCCAAGTCCCAGCCCGTCGAGGAGGCGCTGCGCAAGCTGCGCGCGGCGGGCGCCCGCGTCACGCAAGATGACCTGTCCGGCCCCGCCACCATCAAGGCGATCAACGATTGGGTCGCGGAAAAGACCAAGGGCTTGATCCCCGCGATCCTCGACCAGGGCCCGAAGATGCCCGGCCTCGTTGCGGTCGACGCCCTCTACTTCAAGGGCACCTGGCTCGACCAATTCGCGAAAACCGCGACGCATACCGAGGCGTTCCATCTTCTCGGCGGCACCGACTTCGAGGTGCAGATGATGGCGAAGCTGTTCTCGCGGATCGACTATCGCGAGGAAGGCCGCTTCGTCGCCATCGATCTGCCCTACAAGAACAGCCGCTTCTCGCTCGTCGTCATCACCACCAGCGACAAGCCCGCGAGCGCGAACGAGTTCTCCGATGTCGTGACCTGGCTCTACGGCGACGGCTTCGCGAGCGGGCGCGTCCGTCTTTCGCTCCCGCGCTTCACCATCGAGGACAAGAACGAGATGCTGGACGCGCTCGACAAGCTCGGCCTGAAGGCGGGCCGCAACTCGCCGACGGCGCTCGCGGGGCTCGCCATCAACCTCGCCGGCATTTCCGAGATCACGCAGAAGACCTATTTGCGGGTCGACGAGGAAGGTTCGGAAGCCGCCGCCGCAACGGCGGTCTCCGTCGAGCGCAGCGCGATGCCGCGCGGCGAGACGGTCGAGATGAAGGTCGACAAGCCGTTCATGTTCGCGCTGCGCGACAGCGAGACCGGCCTCCTGTTGATGTCGGGCTATGTCGCGCGCCCGGCGCCGGTGAAAACCGCGGCGCAGTAACGGCACAGTAACGAAGTTTGGGGCTGATGTTCATATGTAGAGGAGTGGAACATCATGAGCGACGGGAAGACCAAGCCATCGCAGCAACCGGCGGTGGACGCATTGGCCATCGATGCGCCCACCTGTCCTGCCCTCCCGCTCGTCGATGACGAGACGCTGGAGGCGTTCCTGAACGCGCCCGAGCGGGTCGGCCTGTTGCCGGTCGCGCCCACGGGCTTCCGCCGGGAATTCCAGCGGCTGATCGTGAGCGCTTATCTGCGCGACACCGCCAACAGCGGATCCCTCAGCACCTAGCCTCGTTTACCGCGCACGCGCGACGACTGCGTTGCTGCCACCGGCCGCCGGTGGCAGCATCGGCGCGTTTTTGATTCTCACACGCGCCCGCATGTTCGGATTCTCCACGCTCGATCTCTTCGCGATTTTCTTTTTCGCCGCCACCTGGGTCGGCTACGGCGCGGTGGTGGAATTCATGCCGATCGGCAAGCGCGGGCTCAACAATCGCATGCATCGCCATCGCGAGGCATGGATGCGCCAAATGCTTCTCCGCGACATGCGCATGGTCGACGGCCAGATCATGGGCTCGTTGCAGAACGGCACCGCCTTTTTCGCCTCGACCTCGCTGCTGGCGATCGGCGGCGCGCTTGCGCTTCTCCGCTCCTCGCGCGACGTGACGGAGATGTTCGCGAACCTGCCGTTCGGCGCCGGCACGACGCCCGGCGCCCTCGAGATGAAAGTCATCGGGTTGCTCGTGATTTTCATCTACGCCTTTTTCAAATTCGCCTGGTCCTACCGGCTGTTCAACTACGCGGCCATTCTTCTCGGCGCGACCCCTTCCGCTTCGGAAGCGAAGAAGCCGCCCGCCAAGGCCGCGGCCGAGCACGTCGCGCGCATGGTCACGCTCGCCGGCCGCCATTTTAACCGCGGCCAGCGCTCGTTCTTCTTCGCGCTCGGCTATCTCGGCTGGTTCGTCGGCCCGTGGGTGCTGATCGCGTCGACGCTCGCCGTCCTGATCGTCACGGTCGCGCGCCAGTTCGGCGCCGACGCGCGCTGGGTCATCGGCGACTAGTGCGACTTCCGCCGCTCAATCCCACGCCGGCGACCACGACGGGCTGATGGTGCGGCCCTTGGGGCTTGCGAGCGCACGGATCGCCGCCATTTCTCCGGCCGAAAGCTCGAAGTCGAAAATCTCGGCGTTCTCGGAGAGCCGCTCGAGGCGGCTCGTGCGCGGGATCACCACGATCCCCTGCTGCACGAGATAGCGCAGACAGACCTGGGCGGCGCTCTTCTTGTGCGTGTGGCCGATCCGGGCCAGCGTCTTGTCGCGCGTCGCCGCCCCCTTGGCGATCGGGCTGTAGGCCGTGACCGCAAGCCCATGGCGCTTGCAGGCCGCGATCACCTTCGATTGGTCAAGATAGGAATGGCACTCGATCTGGTCGGTCACGAGCTTTGCGCGCGAAAGCTTCACCGCCTGATCGAGAAGCGCCACCGTGAAGTTCGAAACGCCGATGTGCTGCGTGAGCCCCCGCTCCTTCGCCGCATTGAGCGCGCCGATGGTCTCCTCGAGCGGCACCGACGAATTCGGCCAGTGCAGGAGCAGAAGATCGACCGCATCGACCTTCAGCCGCCGCACGCTTTCCTCGGCCGAACGCTCCAGATCGCCGGCGGCAAAGCGCGTCCACCACACTTTGGTGGTGATGAACACTTCGCTCCGCGCAATCCCCGCGGCGCGGAGCCCTTCGCCCACCTCGCGCTCGTTGTCGTAAACTTGCGCGGAATCGAGATGGCGGTAGCCGAGCCGAAGCGCCTGCTCGACGAGCCGCGTGCAAAGGGCGCCCCTGAGCTCCCAGGTGCCGAGGCCGAGCTGGGGAATTTTCGCGCCATTGGCTTCAACGAATTGCATGAGGGTCCGGTCCGCGCGTGCCTTTCCGTCGTAATGGACGGCATCCGCAGTTTACTTCGCGGCGCCAGTTTTTCATTAGAAAAATTCTGGAATGCGCTTCCGCGATTGACGTGAGCGCCGCCGGGCGGTTCGCTTGCGCAACGCCCGCTTCAGGGAGGTTTCGGCCATGGCGACCGCGAAATCGCTCCTCATCCTCGTGGCCGCCGCGCTCGCGCTTTCCGCGCCCGCCTTTGCCAAGGAATTCTATGTCGGCGAACCGGTGATGAAGAACGATCTTCAAATCGTGCCGCACTATCTCCTCGGCATCGAGATGTCGCCGATGCCGAAGGGCATGGATCACGAGGCCGGCGCCGTTCACCTCGAGGTCGACGTGCACGGCACCAAGGACGAAAAGCACGGCTTCAAGGAAGATGAATGGATTCCGTATCTGACCATCACCTACACGATCGAGAAAATCGGAACGGGCTTCAAGAAAACCGGCGAGCTTGCCGCGATGACGGCCGGCGACGGCCCGCACTACGCGAACAACGTGATGCTTGCCGGCGACGGCGACTACAAGCTCACCTATCGCTTCGAGCCGCCCGCGAAGGCGGGCTTCGCGCGCCACGTCGACAAGGAAACCGGCGTGCCGGATTGGTGGCAGCCCTTCACCGCCGAATGGACGTTCCATTTCCCGAGCAAGGAGGCGAAGGAAGCGAAGTGAGCGCGCGGCCGCTGTTGTTTACCGCTGCTTTCGCTGCTCTTCTCGCGGCGGCCGGCACGGCGCGCGCCGACGAGACGGTTTCGCTGACCATCACCCTGCGCGATCACCGCTTCGACCCCGCCGAGCTGCGCGCGCCCGCGAACACGCGCATTCAGTTGAAGGTGATCAACGAAGATCCGGTCTCGGAGGAATTCGATTCGCGCGCGCTGAAAGTCGAGAAGGTGATCGCCGGCAAATCCGAAGGCATCGTCCGCATCTCCTCGCTCGCTCCGGGACGCTACGAATTCATCGGCGAGTATCACGAGGACACCGCCAAGGGCGTCCTCATCGCGGAATAGCGCCTCACGCCGCGGCGAGACCGAGCCGTTCGTCGCGCTTGCGCAGCCACGCGATCAGCGGCATTGCGAGCAGGATCATCCACGCCTTGCCGGCGATTTGGCCCGCGAGGAATTCGAGCGAGCCGAAGGCAAGCCACAAAAACACGATCGAGTCGGCGACAAGGCCGAACAATCCCGACAGCACCACCGCAGCGACGAAATGTCTCTTCGCGAGCGGCGTATAGACGGCGAAATCGGCGCTTTCCGAAATCAGAAACGCCGTCGCCGAAGCGACGACGAGCGCCGGCGGCGCCAGGAGACCGGAGAGCGCCGTCCCCATCAGGATCGCGCACAGCCCGATGGCAATGCCAAAGCGCCGCTGCACGAGATCGCGGAGCACGAGCGCCGCGCCGATCATCAACACGCCCGAGGGCGCCATCAGTCCGGGCGCGACCGGAATGATGCACGGCCCATTTGGCTCGCATTCGGTGCCGACGTGGCCGATCAGCCAATTCGCTACCGGAATGGTGAGACAGAACAGAACAAGGAAAGCGAGACCCTCGGCGAGGCGAAGGCCGTCATGCCGCGTTATGCCGGGCGCGTCGCTTTCCACTTCTCCCATCCCCCCGCCCGCAGTTTGCAGGCCGGACATTCCCCGCAGCCAAATCCCCAAGCGTGCCGATGCACGCGGTCGCCGAGATAGCAGCTATGGCTGTCCTCAACCAAGAGACGAATGAGCGCATCCCCTCCCAATTTATGTGCGAGGGCGAACGTTCCCGCCTTGTCGATCCACATCAGCGGCGTGTGCAGCTCGAAGCGCCGGTCCATGCCGAGTTCCAGCGCGCGCCCCATCGCCTGGATGGTCTGGTCGCGGCAATCGGGATAGCCGGAGTAATCGGTCTCGCACATGCCGGCGACGATGTGTGCGGCTCCGCGCCGGTAGGCGATGGCGCCGGCGAAAGACAGGAAAACGAGATTGCGCCCGGGGACGAAGGTCGTCGGCAAGCCGCTGTCGCCGATCTCGATCGCCACGTCGCGCGTGAGCGCGGTCTCCGAAATCGCCGCCAGCGCATCGAGCTTGACGACATGGTCCTCGCCGAGCCGCGCGCCCCATGCCGCTTTCAATTGGCCGAGTTCGGCGCGGATCTTCGGCCGCACTTCGAGTTCGACCCGGTGGCGCTGGCCGTAATCGAAGCCGACCGTTTCGACGCGGTCGAAACGCTCCAGCGCCCAGGCGAGACACGTCGTCGAATCCTGTCCGCCGGAGAAAAGAACGAGCGCGGCTTCCTGATGTTTTGCGCCACTCATGACGGCATTGTATCGCGCGTCCTGCTCAGAGGCGCACGAAAAAGGCAAGCAATAGCGCCCGCCGCGCCGTCTCGCGCAGCTGGCACGCCGCGGTCATCGGCACCGACATCGAGCCGTGAATCTTGTACCAGTAAAAATTGCAGGTGGTGTCGCGATACGCGATCCACGCCCGCTGCATTTCCTTGAGCTTGTCCTGGTCGTTCTTGTCGTCGATCGCGTCCATCAATTCCTTGTAATTGTCGTTCAGGAGCGCATCCCAGATTACGGTTTCGATGCGAAAGCAATCGGCCCTGCCAAGGTTGGAGTCGTTCTTTTCGCCGCAAGGATCGGCGACGAGGTTGAAGGCGCATTTCTGCTCGCCTTCGCCGTCCTCGCGATGGGCCTCGGCGCAATCGCGGATCAGCTTGATCTCCGCCGCCGTGGGCTTGCGGTTTTGCGCCTGGCCAGGCATCGCGCCGGCAAGCGCCGCAAGCGCGAGAACGGCAATCAACACAATCCGTTGGATCATGATCCGTTTTTTCGATGAATTCCGTTCGCCTGCTGCACGTTTCCACATGGCGAACGAGAAGTCATCCGCCTGTCACTGACCTGTCACCGATCGCTTCCAAAGTCGCCCCTATCCACAGGGATAAGCAGCAAGAAAAGAGGCGACCATGTCCGACATTGCACTCCGGGCCCGCGGAAAAGTCAGCAAATCCAAATCCCCGCGCCCCGATCTCGATAAGGGCTTCAATCCGTTGACGATGATCCTGTTCTTCGGATTTCTGGGCGCCGGCGTGCTCTTCGTTGCCTACAGCCTTTATGCCGATGTCGACGCAACGGGCGTACGCATCACCACCTACCTCCCGTACCTTCTCCTCTTCGTCGCGTTGCTGATCGCGCTCGGCTTCGAGTTCGTGAACGGCTTTCACGACACGGCGAATGCCGTCGCGACCGTCATCTATACCCATTCGCTCCCCGCGGAATTCGCGGTGATGTGGTCGGGCTTCTTCAATTTTCTCGGCGTGCTCTTGTCGAGCGGCGCCGTCGCCTTCGGCATCATCTCGCTTCTGCCGGTCGAGCTCATTCTGCAGGTCGGCAGCAGCGCGGGTTTTGCCATGGTCTTCGCGCTCCTGATCGCGGCGATCCTGTGGAATCTGGGCACCTGGTATCTCGGCCTGCCGGCTTCGAGCTCGCACACGCTGATCGGCTCGATCATCGGCGTCGGCGTCTGCAACGCGCTGCTGCACGGCCGCGACGGCACCTCGGGCGTCGATTGGGGCAAGGCGACCGAGATCGGTTACGCGCTCCTGTTCTCTCCGATCGTGGGATTTGTTGTCTCGGCGCTCTTGCTGCTCGCGATGAAGGCGATCATCAAAAGCCCCGAGCTTTACACGGCCCCGAAGAGCGACGCGCCGCCGCCGCTGTGGATTCGCGGCCTGCTCGTGCTCACCTGCACGGGCGTCTCCTTCGCGCACGGCTCCAATGACGGCCAGAAAGGAATGGGCCTGATCATGCTCATCCTCATCGGCACGGTGCCGACGGCCTACGCGCTCAATCGCGCGCTGCCCGATACCGCCATCGTCGACTTTCAAAAATCGGCGCAAGCCGCGGCGAGCGTGGTCGAGACGAAGGCCGCCGGCTACAACGTCATCGGCGATCCGCGGCCGGCGGTCACGGCCTATGTCGCGCAACACAAGATCAACGAGGGAACCTATCCTTCGCTCGCCGCCCTGTTGCGCGACATTTCAAAGCAGGTTTCCGAATACGGCTCGGTTGCGAAAATTCCGGCCGCCGCCGTCGGCAACACGCGCAACGACATGTACCTCACCTCGGAAGCGATCCGCTTCTTGATGAAGGACAAGGAGAGCGACCTTTCCGCGGCGGAGATCTCGACGCTCAACGCCTACAAGCGTTCGCTCGATAGCGCCACGAAGTTCATTCCCACCTGGGTGAAGATCGCGGTCGCCATCGCCCTTGGCCTCGGCACCATGATCGGCTGGAAGCGCATTGTGATCACGGTCGGCGAGAGGATCGGCAAAACGCACCTGACCTACGGTCAGGGCGCGGCGGCCGAGCTCGTCGCCGCCGGGACCATCTTCGCCGCCGACAATTTCGGCCTGCCGGTGTCGACGACCCACGTATTGTCGTCGGGCGTCGCCGGCACCATGGCGGCGAACGGATCGGGGCTGCAGGTGGCGACGCTGCGCAATATCGCGCTCGCCTGGGTACTGACGTTGCCGGCGGCGATGCTCTTGTCGGCAACGCTCTACTGGATCTTCAGCCACCTGTTCTAAGACGCCGATGGATGCGCGGGCTGCGAAGCAAAGTGTAGCGATCGCCGAGCAGCCCGCTGGCGCGCCGGACGACCGATCCCTCGGCGTGGCGCCGGGTCTGGTGTGGGCCTTCCGGGTGCATCCCGATGGCGCCGCCGACCCGCTCGACACCGAGGCGCCAACCCTGAACCCGCCCGCGCTCAATCGCCCCTGTAGTTCGGATGCGGAAGAACTTGCGCGCTTTTGTCGCGAATGAGCCGGTAACACTCGCACGAGCTTTGTTCGAGCCGCTCGCGATTGACGATCTCCACTTTGCCGGCCGGTAACGAATAAGCCCCGCGTCCTGCAGCGTACGGGCGGCAAGCGTGACCGTTGTCCAGCTGACGCCGAGCATTTCCGCGAGCAGTTCCTGCGTCAGCGGAATTTGGTCGCTCTCGGCGCGATCTCTTGATTGCAGGATCCAGCGGCAGAGCCGCGCTTCGACCGCGTGCAGCGCGTTGCACGCCGCCGTGTATTGCACCTGAATGAGCAGCCATTCGGTGTAGCGGATAATCAAGCTTTGCAGGCTTGCGCTGCGGCTGACGGCGTTCTGGAACGCGCGCGCCGAAATTTTCGAGGCCGTGCCGGGCAACTGAACAACCGCGCGGGTGTTCGCCTCGTTCAATCCGACGCCGGTCATCGCGCCGACAAAGCCTTCGCGCCCCACCGTCGCCGTCTCGACGGCGGTTCCGTCGGCCATGATCGCAAGCATCGAGATCATGCCGGAATGCGGAAAATAGACGTGCTCCATTTGCGCGCCCACTTCGTACAGCGTCGCACCCTGATCGAGCGGAGTTTTGACGAGCGACGGCGCCAGCAACGCAATGTCGCTCTTTGATAATGCGGCGAGCAGGAAATTTTGGGCCGAGAAATCTCGATTTTCGATATCCACCGTGGGCTCTGAGGCCCTTTCGGCGGGGCCGATAGCCGCAGTGGTGAAGGAGGCGCTCCGACCAGCGTCCTACGGAAATCGATTGAAACTATATACCTTATCCCCCCCCGGATACGTCGGAGAGGCAACTTAGGGCAAGATCACAGATCAAAAAAGACGATTGTTATCAATGCTCATTTTCACCTTCATTGATTTTGCGATTGGTGAGCGCCACCCGGAATACTTCGTTACCTGCTTCGTCGGTGACGCGAATCCAGCATAGATGGTTTTCCTGTTCCGGTTTGTGGGCGCCCATTTCACAGGCGACGCGGCGCGCATGGGCCCGCGCTTCGACGAGCGTTTCGCAAAACACGTCTTCGTCGTTCACGATTTTAATTTTATTTTCGAGATGAAAATAATAGCGCGCCATGGATTTCTCACCGATCGAATTTACCGTTCATTCCGTTTTCCGCGTTGAAATCGCGTCCTCCAAAAATTTAGCCGCAAAGGCAGGCAATCCTTCCAGAAACAAGCGCAAGTCTCAGCGAGAGATTGTTCATGTCGGTATTCTGGGGAACGTCCTTCGGGCCGGTGGAAATTCGACTGCTCTGTGCCGTTTTCGAACAGGCGTGGAACGCGATCGAAAAAAGCGGCGAGGTCGATGCGGACGCCTCCGAACATTGCCGCTCTTCCCTTGCCGTCCACGTCATTGCCCTCGCGCGCGCGGGTGAGCGTGATCTGATGCGGCTGGCTGCCGCGGCGCTTCGTCGCTACCGCCAGCAGAGAGCGCGGGAATTGGCGGCCGCCTTCCGAAAGATCGTGCAAGAGCCCGCCGGCGAGTAACGGGAAAAGTCGAAGAGCGCCTAACGCGTCTCCGGCGATCACGGCTTGCCGCCGGCGACATGCTCCAACACTTGCTCCTTTTCGCGTTCCGCGGCTTGCCGATAGTGGCGGGCGGTTTGTAGCTGCCGCTCACGCTCGCCGCCGCATCCGGCCACCCGCGCGAGCATCTCGCACTGCGCCGCTTTGTGAAGATAGAAATCAGCTCTCGACATCGCTTAGTTCGCCGTTGTCCGCGACCGGCTCGACGTCTCTGTCCCGCGATGAACCGACGGACGGACCTTTGCCGGCGCGCGCGAGCGCTTCCGCGACGCGGGCGGCATAGGGAAGCCAGGAATGCTCCTCGCCGCACACCGGACATTTGACGGGGCGCGCGGCGGGCGGGATGGATTGGAAATCCGCCTCGCTGATTTCAATTCCCGGCAGGATGTCCGTGTGGGTTTTGTGGCAACGAAGGATGATGACGGCCATTGTTGATTCTCGACAGTTGCCAAATATCCGACCCAGCGAAACACTTGCGGCAATGCTCGTCTGTCAGAATAGCGACATAGGCGGGCCGCTCGCTTGCCGCAATAATTGTGCGGCACTGCCGCGGACCTCGCCGTTCGATCCAACCCGTAACCCAATGAAATTCGGCTCATCGAAAGTAAAATGAGCGGCGAACAAGCGTTTATAACTTCCAACAAAAGAATCCGTTCCGCGAGCCGCGAGCGCCGATCCGGCCCCCTGCTTTTTCACGCTGATTTGTTTTGTCTGAATGTCGACAGACAAGTCGAAACATTGGTGGGTAGCTTTTCCGCAGGGACCAGGCTCGGCGACGAAGGTTCAGCGCACCGCCTGGCAGCACAGGGAAAGCCGCCATGTCCAAACACGACCATCGCAAGATCGCAGCCGAATGCGCGATCGCCGCGGCTGCGACGACTTCACAAGGCGACCGGGAACAACTGCTCCGGATCCAGAAGAAGCATCTGGCGCTCGCGGAGCTGGAAGAAGCCGGGAAACAAACACCGAAGTCGGATTCCACCGGGCGAGCTCGGTTGGCATCCCGCCGGAGGGTCACCCCATCCTCCGTGTAAATCTCCGGCCGAATGCCGCAGGCCCCGGCGCGATTTCCTTCGCGCCGGGGCTTTGCATTGCGCTCGATCGAGGCGCTATTTCGTCTTCTCGAAGATCTCCCGGCCGATGAGCAATCGCCGGATCTCGCTGGTGCCGGCGCCGATCTCATAGAGCTTGGCGTCGCGCAGCAAACGCCCGGTGGGAAACTCGTTGATATAGCCGTTGCCGCCGAGCAACTGCACCGCGTCGAGCGCGACCTGGGTGGCCTTCTCCGCTGCGAACAGGATCGCGCCCGCCGCGTCTTCGCGCGTGGTTTCGCCGCGGTCGCAGGCCTTGGCGACCGTGTAGACGTAAGCGCGCGCGGCGTTCAGCGTCACATACATGTCGGCGATCTTCGCCTGCACGAGCTGGAAGCTGCCGATGGGCTGGCCGAACTGCTTGCGCTCGTGCACGTAGGGGATCACGGCGTCGAGGCACGCCTGCATGATGCCCAAGGGCCCGGCTGCGAGCACCGCGCGCTCGTAATCGAGGCCCGACATCAGCACCTTCACGCCCTCGCCGACCTTGCTCATCACGTTTTCTTCTGGCACCTCGCAATCCTGAAACACGAGCTCGCAGGTATCGGAGCCGCGCATGCCGAGCTTGTCGAGCTTCTGCGCGGTGGAAAATCCCTTCATGCCCTTTTCGATGATGAAGGCCGTGATGCCGCGCGGACCGGCCGAGGCATCGGTCTTGGCATAGACCACCAGCGTATCGGCGATCGGCCCGTTGGTGATCCACATCTTGCTGCCGTTCAAAACGTAGCGGTCACCCTTCTTCTCGGCGCGGGTCTTCATCGACACCACGTCACTGCCCGCGCCTGGCTCCGACATCGCGAGCGAGCCGACATGATCGCCCGAGATCAGCTTGGGCAGATATTTGCGCTTCTGCGCTTCGTTGCCGTTGCGGCGGATCTG
>DATGIF010000018.1:0-32356 GCA_035295845.1 Xanthobacteraceae bacterium | reverse complement strand
TCGCCGCCTTCGTCGCGCCGCTGATCGCCGAGAACGAGGCGGTGCCGGTCGTCGCCGCGATCGATGCCAAGCACGGCAATCTCTATTTGCAAATGGTCGGCGCCGGCGGCCGCACGCTGATCGCGCCGCGGGCGGCCAATTTGCGCGAAGCCATTCGCGCCATTGCGCTGGGGCCGGTGCGGCTCACCGGCACCGCCGCCGCGATGCTCGCCGCGCATTGGCCAAAAGGCGCGCCCGCGCCCGTCCTCGTCGATGACCGCCGCGCGCCCGATATCACCTGGGTCGCGCGGCTGGGCGCGGCCGCCGATCCCGAGCGGGCGAAAGCGCGCCCGCTTTATTTGAAGCGGCCGGATGCGACCCCTCGCGATACCGCCGTGCCGCGGCAATGAAGGCATTGTTCGGAAAATTGTTTCGGCGGCCGCCGCCCGTGATTTTCGACGCAAAACCCGGCGACGCGGCCGCGCTTGCCGCCCTGCACGGACGATCCTTCGCGCATGGCTGGAGCGAGAGCGAATTCGAGCGCCTGTTGTCGGATCGAGCCGTGATCGCGCATGTCGCGCGCGCAAGCGGCCGGGGAACGCCGGTCGGCTTTCTGCTGTCGCGGTGCGCCGCCGATGAGGCGGAGATCCTCACGGTGGCGGTGGCGCCCGCCGCGCGCGGACAGGGAATCGCGGGCCAGTTGCTCGCACGCCACCTCGGCCGCCTAGCGGCGCTGGGGACCGCCCGCATCTTTCTCGAGGTCAAAGAGACGAACCGGCCGGCGCGGCGACTTTACGCCCGCGCGGGCTTTCGCGAGGTCGGCCGCCGCGAAGGCTATTATGCGCGCCGCGAAGGCTCGGGATCGGCGCTTACCTTGCAGCGGGACCTCGTATGACGACGGATGGACGCGGCTTCCCTCCCTGCCTAAACTCCGCCGTCACCGAACGGACGCAGCGATGAAACGGGCGAGCGCGCAGAAACCAGCCTCGATCGAAGAGGCGTGCGTGGCGAGCGGCATGCGGATGACCGAACAGCGCCGCGTAATCGCGCGCGTGCTCGGCGCCTCGCGCGATCATCCCGACGTCGAAGAACTCTACAAGCGGGCGGTCAAAATCGACGACAAGATTTCGATCTCGACCGTCTATCGAACGGTGCGGCTGTTCGAGGATGCCGGCATCATCGAACGCCACGATTTCGGCGAGAAGCGCGCGCGCTACGAGAAGGTTCCCGGCGAACATCACGACCACCTCATTAACTTGCGGAGCGGCAAGGTGATCGAATTCCGTTCGGAGGAAATCGAGCGGCTGCAGGAGGACGTGGCGCGGCGGCTCGGCTACAAGCTCGTCGATCACCGGCTCGAACTTTACGCACTGCCGCTCGACGACGAAAAATCGTAACGCTTCATGCTCGGCTCAATCTTCGCAGTCATCGTCATCCTGATCGCCACCATCGTCGGGATTCCGCTGCAGTGGATCTCGATCAAGCTCGGCCTGCCGCTCAGGCGGTGGATTCCGAGCTTCTATCACCGCATCATTTTGTCCGTGCTCGGCATCCGCGTGAACGTGCGCGGCACGCCCACAGCGGAGCGGCCGCTCTTGTTGGTGTCCAACCATTCTTCCTGGATCGACATCCTGGCGCTGAGCTCGCTCATGCCGCTGAAATTCATCGCCAAGAGCGAGATCGCCGGCTGGCCCCTGTTCGGGTTGCTCGCGAAGTTGCAACGCTCGGTCTTCGTCAACCGCTCAAGGCGGCAAGCGACCGTCGAGGTCAATCGCGAAATCGCCTCGCGGCTCTCCGAGGGCGATCCGGTGGTATTGTTCGGCGAAGGCACGTCGGGAGACGGAAACCGGGTCATGCCGTTTCGCACCGCGCTCCTCGGCGCCATGGAACAGGTGCTCGGCGAAGGGGGGCGCGGTTTCCTGCAGCCGGTTTCGGTTTCCTACACGCGGCTGCATGGCATTCCCATGGGCCGCCAGCATCGCGCGATCGCGGCCTGGTACGGCGATATTTCGCTCGTACCCCACCTTGTTCGCGTCTTTCGCACCGGCGCGATCGACGTGGTGGTGACGTTCGGGCCGCCGATCACGGTGGAGGCGAATGCCGACCGCAAGACCCTGGCGCTTTCGCTGGAGCAGGCCGTGCGCCGCATGAATTCCACGGCGCTCGCGGGCCGCGCCGAAATCGCGCATGTTTCCAATGCGTTGGGAGACCCGGCCGAGCCGGTTTCCCTGGCCTCGGAAACCCGGTAAAATTCGGGCGATAGCGGAACGCCGGTGGGCCTTGCCGCGGAAACCCCAGCCTGAGAGCCCCGGCATCACGGCGCGATGAGCGAACCCCGCAAGCTTTATATCAAGTCGTTCGGCTGCCAGATGAACGTCTACGACTCGCATCGTATGGCAGATTCACTCGCCGCCGATTATCGCGAGACCGGCGCGCCGGACGAAGCCGACCTCGTCGTTCTCAACACCTGCCACATCCGCGAGCGGGCGGCGGAAAAAATCTTTTCCGAGCTCGGCCGCATCCGGCAGTTGAAATTGGCGGCGGAGAAAGAAGGCCGGCAGATGCTGGTCGCCGTCGCAGGCTGCGTCGCGCAGGCCGAGGGCGAAGAAATCATCCGCCGCGCGCCGGTGGTCGACATCGTGATCGGGCCGCAAAGCATTCATCGGCTTCCCGACCTTGTCGCGCGGGCGAAGAAAGGGGCGGCGATCGTCGAAACGGAATTTCCGCTCGAGGATAAATTCGAGCATCTCGCGCCGCCGAGCCTCGCGGCCACCCGCGCGCGCGGGGTCGCCGCGTTCGTCACCGTGCAGGAAGGCTGCGACAAGTTCTGCACCTTCTGCGTCGTTCCCTACACGCGCGGGAGCGAATTGTCGCGGCCGGCCGCCAGAATCACCGAAGAGGTCGAGCGCCTCGCGGCCGCGGGCGTGGCCGAAGTGACGCTGATCGGCCAGAACGTGAACGCCTATCACGGCGAGGGACCTGACGGGCGGACGTGGGGCCTCGCGCAGCTCATCGAACATATCGCGGCAAAAACCGATATCGCGCGCATCCGCTACACCACCAGCCATCCCCACGACATGCGCGAGGATCTCATCGCCGCGCATCGCGATGTCGCCAAGCTGATGCCCTGCCTGCATCTGCCGATCCAGTCGGGCTCGGATCGTGTGCTTGCCGCCATGAACCGGCGTCATAACCGCCGCGAATATTTCGATATCATCGGGCGCATGCGCATGATTCGCCCGGACGTCGCGCTGTCGTCGGACTTCATCGTGGGTTTCCCCGGCGAGACCGAGGCCGACTTCGCCGCGACGCTCGAGGCGGTGGAGGAAGCAAAATTCGCGCAAGCCTTCTCGTTCAAATACAGCGCCCGCCCGGGCACGCCGGCGGCGGAGATGGAGGAGCAGATTCCCGACGCCGTGAAGGTCGAGCGGTTGGCGCGGCTGCAGGAAGCGCTCGAGCGGCACCGGCAGGCATTTAACGCGGCGATGCGCGGCCGCACGCTCGATGTGTTGTTCGAAAAGCCGGGGCGCTTGCCGGGACAAATCGCCGGCCGCTCACCTTATCTGCAGCCGGTACAGGTGATGGCGCCCGCGGCGCTGATCGGTACGATCGCGGCGGTGAAAATCACGAGCATCGGCGCGAACAGCCTGTTCGGCGAACTCCGCCAGCCCCTGCCCAGCCCTGTCACGAAGCCGCTTGCGCTCGCCGCAGCGGGAGGAGCCTGATTGCGCGACCCCGGAACCAACCGCACGCAACCCTGGAGCAAGGACCGCGGCGAAACGGAAATTTCGCTCGAATTCGACGACAACAAGCTTGCCTCGAGCCTGTTCGGCCGCCACGGCGAAAATCTCGCGCTGATCGAGCGCCGCCTCGGCGTGTCCGCCGATCAGCGCGGCAATCGCGTCACGATCGAAGGCGGACGCGAAGCAAGCGAACAGGCGCGGCGCATTCTCGATCTGCTTTACTCCGAATTGAAGCGCGGCCGTGAAATTTCGCGCGGCGACGTCGATGGCGCGATCCGGCAGGCGCAGGCGCAAGCCGCGCGACACGAAGCCGACGCGCACGGCACGTTCTCCGAAATCAAGCTCCGCAAGCGGCACGTGCGCGCCCGCACCACCGGCCAGGACGCTTATTTGCGTGCATTGAAAGCGAACACGCTCGTCTTCGGCACCGGCCCCGCCGGCACCGGCAAGACGTGGCTTGCGGTTGCCTATGCCGTGCATCTTCTCGAGCGCCGCGAAGTCGACCGCATCGTGTTGTCGCGCCCGGCGGTGGAAGCGGGCGAGCGGCTCGGCTTCTTGCCCGGCGACATGCGCGAAAAGGTCGACCCTTATCTCAGGCCGATTTACGACGCCTTTTTCGATCTCATGGACCGCGGCATTTTCGAGCGCGCGCTGCAATCCGGCGAAATCGAAATCGCGCCGATCGCGTTCATGCGCGGCCGCACGCTCGCCAACGCGGCGGTGATCCTCGACGAAGCGCAAAACACGACGCCGATGCAGATGAAGATGTTTCTCACGCGCCTCGGCGACAACTCGCACATGATCGTGACCGGCGACCCCTCGCAGATCGATTTGCCCGCGGGCCAGATCTCGGGCCTCGACGAAGCCGTCAGCCTGCTTTCGGCGCTCAATGGCGTGGCGCATGTCGCATTTTCCGCCGCCGACGTGGTGCGTCATGAACTCGTTGCGAGGATCGTGGAGGCTTATGACGGAGCCGCCGGCAAACGCCGTCAGAAAGGACCGCAACCGTGAGCGCGATGATCGACGTCACCGTTCAGTCCGCCGCCTGGGAAAAGCTTCCGCGCGCGGAGGCGGCAGTCCGGCGCGCAATCGAGGCGACGCTTCGGAACGAGCAAAAGCATGACGGCGAAATCGGAATCGTGCTGACGGACGACGCCCACATCCAGGCGCTCAACCGCGATTTTCGCGAAACGGACAAGCCGACGAATGTGCTCGCCTTCCCGGCGCCGAAACAACCGGGCGAGAGCCGGCCGCCAATCGGCGATATCGTGCTTGCCTATGAGACGCTCGCGCGCGAGGCCGCGGCCGAAAAGAAGCCGATCGAACATCATCTGGTTCATCTCGCGGTCCACGGCATGCTGCACCTCCTCGGCTTCGATCACATGAACGATGCGGACGCCGAAACGATGGAGACGCATGAGCGCGCGATTCTCGTCAAGCTCGGCATTCCCGATCCTTACGCTGCGCGCGAAGACGCAGGAGCGGCGGCATGAGCGCAACCGATTCTTCCGGCCCGCGTCCGCCGTTCGCGGCCGAGGACCATGCCGCCGACAAGCAGGCCGTTGCGGACAAGCCCTCGGACAGCTGGCTCGACCGCTTCCGGGCGTTGATCCGGCTGCGCGGCTCGGGCTCGCTCCGCAGCGATCTTGCCGAGGTGCTGGCGGAGCCCGCGGATAGCAAGACCGAGTTTTCTCCCACCGAACGCGCGATGCTGCAGAACATCCTGCAGCTCCGCGAGCGCCGCATCGGCGACATCATGGTGCCGCGCGCCCACATCATCGCCGTGCAGCAGGACATTCCGCTTGGCGAGCTCCTGAAAACCTTCTCCAACGCCGGCCATTCGCGGCTCGTCGCCTATGACGACACGCTCGACGATCCAACCGGCATGGTGCACATCCGCGACGTCGTCGCGTATCTCACCGAGCGCGCCATCGTGAAGCCGAGGGAGAACGCGCGGCGGAAAATTCCGCTGCCGGCGGATCTCGACCCGAAGGCCGTCGATCTCTCGCAGCCCTTGTCGCAGTCGAAAATCGTCCGCCGCATCCTGTTCGTGCCGCCGTCGATGCCGGTCGTCGACCTCCTGGTGAAGATGCAGGCGACGCGGATCCATCTCGCCCTCGTCATCGACGAATATGGCGGCACCGATGGCCTCGTTTCGATCGAGGATATCGTCGAAGAAATCGTCGGCGAGATCGAGGACGAGCACGACGACGAGACGCCGCACATCGAAAAACAGGCCGACGGCAGCTTCATCGCCGATGCGCGGGCGGGCCTCGATGAAGTCAAGGAAATCATCGGCCCCGATTTCGAAATCGGCGAGGTGACGGAGGAAGTCGACACGCTCGGCGGTTTTCTCGTGACGCTTGCGGGCCGCGTTCCGGTGCGGGGCGAAATTCTGCAAGGGCCCGATCATCTCGAGATCGAAATTCTCGACGCCGATCCGCGGCGGGTGAAGCGGCTCCGCATCTACCGCCGCCCGCAACGCGAGCCGCGCCGCCGCAAGGGCGGCGATGAAGCTGCGCCAGCGAGCCCCGCCGTGCCCGAGACCCGCGAGACGCCGCCATCGAGCGAAAGAACCTCCTCCTAAGGAAATCCGGAAACCGCACGCCATGACGCTCGCGGCCCTTGCCTACCGCGTGGTGCTTTCTTCGGGCTGGCAGCGGCGGCTGATCGCGATCAGCGCGGGCGCGCTCTCGGCGCTCGCCATGGCGCCTTACAATCTGTGGCCGGTGCTTGCCATCACCTTGCCGGTCTTCGTTTGGCTGCTCGACGGAACGGGAACGGGCCGCGCCGGCCTCGTCAGCGCCTTCGCCAGCGGATGGTGGTTCGGCTTCGGATATTTTCTCGCCGGACTTTACTGGATCGGCCTCGCCTTTCTGGTCGAAGCCGACCGTTTCGCGTGGCTTCTGCCGGTCGCGGTGATGGGCTTGCCGGCTTACCTCGCGTTTTTCACCGGCTTCGGCGCGGTGATCGCGCGCTTGTTATGGACGCCGGGACCGAGCCGCATCTTCGCCTTCGCGCTCGGCCTCGGGATCGCCGAATGGCTCCGCGGCCACGTATTGACCGGTTTCCCGTGGAACAGCTTCGGTTACGCGCTCGCGGCCGTGCCGGCCTTCGCGCAAGCGGCTTCGCTTGTGGGCCTATGGGGTCTGACCTTCATCGCGCTCGCGGTTTTCGCGAGCCCCGCCGCGCTGACCGATAGACCCGAAGCGACAAGGCGGCCCTGGCTCCCCATCGCGATCGCCGCGATCGTGCTCGCGGCGGTCGGCGGCTACGGCCTCCATCGGCTCGCGACGATCGAAACCGGTTTCGTCGAAGGCGCGAAGCTTCGCATCATGCAGCCCAATCTTCCGCAGGACCAGAAATTCCAGGCCTCGGCCAAGCACGCGATTCTGGACCGCTACACCTCGATCAGCGACCGGGCGACGGCGCCCGGCACGCAGGGCATGCACGACGTCACGCATCTTTTCTGGCCCGAATCGGCGTTTCCGTTTTTTCTCGAACAGGAAGCCGATGCGCTGGCGAGGATTGCCGATCTCCTTCGCGGCGGCGCCGTGCTCGTTACCGGAGCCGCGCGGCTGGAAGAAGCACGGCCGCCCTCGAACGAAGCGCGCGTCTATAACAGCATTCGCGTGATCGGCAGCGACGGCGCGATCATTGCCACGACCGACAAGGTGCATCTCGTTCCTTTCGGCGAATACCTGCCGTTCCAAGATCTTCTTGAGCGCATCGGCCTCGAACAGCTGACCCGCGTCCGCGGCGGCTTCGCCGCCGCACCGCGGCTGCGCGCGCTATCGATTCCACGCCTGCCGCTCGCGGCGCCGCTCGTCTGCTACGAAGCGATTTTTCCCGGCGACGTGATTCCCGAAGGTCCGCGTCCCGCGTGGATGCTGAACGTGTCGAACGATGCCTGGTTCGGCATGAGCGCGGGCCCTTATCAACATTTTGCGCAAGCGCGCTTGCGGACGATCGAAGAAGGCTTGCCGCTCGTTCGTGCAACGAACAATGGCATCTCCGCCGTCGTCGATCCGCTCGGGCGCATCGTGAACGAATTGCCACTCGGCCAAGACGGCGTGCTCGACTCGCGATTGCCGCTTCCAATCGCGCCGCCCTTTTATGCGCGCTACCACGAGGCAGGCGCGCTGATGCTCGCAGCGCTTTTTGGAGCAATTGCAATCTTCGCCAGGCGAAGAAAATTCCGGGTTGCGCCGCATTAACGCAACCAAAGTCTAGTTTGGCGCCATATCCCCGGAGAAGCACGAAACAATCCCTTTTGTCTTTTCGGCAATCAAGGTAGTTTTACAAGACCATGCTGGAGAGCAGGATGACGAAGAAGGCCCCGAACCCGATCGACAAGCATGTCGGGAGCCGCGTCCGCATGCGCCGCATGATGATCGGGATGTCGCAGGAAAAACTCGGGGAGAGACTCGGCATCACCTTCCAGCAAATCCAGAAATACGAAAAAGGCACCAATCGCATCGGCGCGAGCCGCCTGCAGCAGATCGCGACCGTGCTTTCCGTTCCGGTTTCTTTTTTCTTCGAGGGCGCGCCCGTGCCGGAGGCGGCGACCGGCGTCCTTTCCGAGCCCGCTTCGCCCGCCTACGTGTCCGACTTTCTCGCCACTTCGGACGGGCTGGCGCTGACCAAAGCCTTCATGAAAGTAAAGGACCCGAAGGTGCGGCGGCGCATTGTCGATCTCGTCGAGGCCATGGTGGCGGAAGAATCGGCCTCCCGTTAAGCCCTTCATAATCGGCCTTATTTCTCGCGGCGGCGGCGCGCTTGACCGTGGCCTCTCCCCCCTGCGAGAAGACGGCGCCCCCGGGCTCTTCGCCCGCGCGGGCAAGTTTTTCAGGGGGTTAGAGCACCGTGTCGCACCGAAATTACCTGTTCACCAGCGAATCCGTATCCGAGGGTCACCCGGACAAGGTTTGCGACCGTATTTCCGATGAAGTGGTCGACATGTTCTTTCGGCTGGCGCCGCAATACGGCTGGGATCCGGCCAAGGTGCGGGTCGCCTGCGAAACGCTCGCCACCACCAATCGCGTCGTCATCGCCGGCGAGACGCGCGGTCCGAGCGGCATCACCAAGGATATGTTGATCGAGCGCGCACGGACGGCGATCAAGGAGATCGGCTACGAGCAGGAAGGGTTTCACTGGGAAAAGGCGGATGTCGAAGTGCTGTTGCACGCGCAGTCGGCGGACATCGCGCAGGGCGTCGATGCCGCCGGCAACAAGGACGAAGGCGCGGGCGATCAGGGCATCATGTTCGGCTATGCCTGCAGCGAGACGCCCGAATTGATGCCGGCGCCGATTTATTACTCGCACCGCATCCTGAAGCTGATGGCGGAAGCGCGCCACGCCGGCGAAACGAAAGCGCTCGGCCCCGACGCCAAGAGCCAGGTCACCGTGCGCTACGAAAACGGCAAGCCGGTGGAGGCGACGCAAATCGTGGTTTCGACGCAGCACCTCGACGCCAATCTTTCCTCGCACGACATCCAATCGATCGTCGAGCCGTATGTGAAGAAGGCGCTGCCGCACGGCTGGATCAACAAGCACACGGTCTGGCACGTGAACCCGACCGGCAAGTTCGTGATCGGCGGCCCTGACGGCGATTGCGGCCTCACCGGGCGCAAGATCATCGTCGACACGTATGGCGGTGCCGCCCCGCATGGCGGCGGAGCGTTTTCGGGCAAGGATCCGACCAAGGTCGACCGTTCGGCCGCCTACGCCGCGCGTTACCTTGCGAAGAACGTCATTGCCGCCGATCTCGCGACGCGCTGCACGATCCAGCTTTCCTACGCGATCGGCGTTTCGCAGCCCTTATCGATCTACGTCGATCTCCACGGCACCGGCAAAGTAGACGAAGCGAAATTGGAAAAGACGCTCGGCGAAATCATGAACCTTTCGCCGCGCGGCATCCGCGAGCATCTCGCCCTGAACAAGCCGATTTATGCGCGCACCTCGGCCTACGGTCATTTCGGACGTCCGCCCGAAAAGGACGGCGGCTTCTCCTGGGAGCGAACCGACCTCGCGCCGCAGCTTCGCTCGGCCGTGAAATAAGGATGGCGCGCGGAGCGATGTTCCGCGCATGAACAAGGATCCCGCCCGCAAGCCGCGCGGCGCGTTTTTCGGGCGCCGCCAGGGCCACCCGCTGCGGGCGGGGCAAGCGGACCTAATCAAGAGCCTCCTGCCGGACCTTGCCGTCGATCTCGGCACGCCCGCGCCGCGGGACCTCGCGGCGATCTTCAACATCCCGGTCAAGACATTGCGGCTCGAGATCGGTTTCGGCGGCGGCGAGCATCTTCTGTCGGAAGCGCACGCGCATCCTTCGGCGGGATTTATCGGCTGCGAAGTCTATCTGAACGGCGTTGCGAAGATGCTGGCGGCGATCAAGGCAGAAGAACTCCGCAATATCCGCCTGCATCACGGCGACGCGCTGGCTCTCCTCAACTGGCTGCCGGAGGGCGTCTTGAGCCGCATCGACATTCTCTATCCCGATCCGTGGCCGAAGCGGCGGCACTGGAAGCGGCGGTTCATTTCCGACGAGCGGGTGGGCGAACTCGGGCGCATCTTGCGTCGCGGCGGCGAATTGCGATTTGCCACCGACTGGCCGGCCTATGCCGAATGGGCGCTCCTGCGCTTCATCCGCTCGCCGTTGTTTCAATGGACCGCCGAACGGGCGGATGACTGGCGTAAACCATGGCGTCAATTTCCCGGCACGCGATACGAGGAAAAGGCGAAAAAAGAGGGCCGCAAGCCCTGCTATTTGACGTTTTTGCGCGTTTGACCCCGCCCTCGGGCCCTTGCTTATCTACGAAGCGCGACTATATTCGCGCCATAACAAACATCTCAGCACGGTCTAAGGACCGAATGATGAGAGTGGGCCCCGGCCGGGACCCGCTCTTTTTTATTTGGTTCCGACCGGGCGAATGAGAAGCGATGAACGAAACGAATATGCATCTCCATTCCACCGTCGACGAGCCGCGGCTCGTCGCGGAGACCGGCTTGCCGGCGCGGATCGCGGTGATCGCGGAGCCCGTGCTCGCGGATTTCGGCTACCGGCTCGTGCGCGTGCACGTCTCGGGCCGCGATGGCTGCACGGTGCAGATCATGGCGGAACGGCCCGACGGCAGTTTCACCATCGACGATTGCGAGGCGGCGAGCCGCGCGCTTTCGCCCGCGCTCGACGTGGATGATCCGATCCACGGCGGCTACCGGCTCGAACTCTCCTCGCCCGGCATCGACCGGCCGCTGGTGCGGCGTTCCGACTTCGAGCGCCATCTCGGCCACGAGGTGAAGATCGAGATGGCGGCCATGATCGAGGGCCGCAAGCGCTTTCGCGGCAAAATCGCCGGCGTCGAAGGCAACGAAGCCGCAATTCAATTGAACGAAGGGCAAATCGTGAAGCTGCCGATCGCCGAGATGGCCGATGCCAAGCTCGTATTGACCGACGCCCTCATCGCCGAATCGCTCAAACGCGGAAAGCGGGGCGAGGATCCCTCGGCTTCGCAGCCGCACCAACAAAAGCCGGCCGACCACGGCCGGACACACGCCTAAGGTTTCGAGGAGAATCAACATGGCCGTCAGTGCAAATCGACTTGAACTTCTGCAGATCGCCGAAGCGGTGGCGCGGGAAAAGTCGATCGACAAGCAAATCGTGATCACCGCGATGGAAGACGCGATTCAGAAGGCCGCGCGCTCGCGCTACGGAAGCGAGACCGAGGTGCGCGCCGAGATCAACGGGAAGACCGGCGAATTGCGGCTGTCGCGGCTCCTGCTCGTCGTTGAAACGGTCGAGAACGAAGCGACCCAAATCAGCGTCGAGGATGCGCGCCGGCGCAATCCGGCGGCGCAGGTCGGCGATTATATCGCCGAGGGCCTGCCGCCGCTCGAATACGGGCGCATCGCGGCGCAATCGGCAAAGCAGGTGATCGTGCAGAAGGTGCGGGACGCCGAGCGCGACCGGCAATATCAGGATTACAAGGACCGCATCGGCGAGATCGTGAACGGCGTCGTCAAGCGCGTCGAATATGGCAACGTCGTCGCCGATCTCGGCCGCGGCGAGGCGATCGTGCGGCGTGACGAACTCCTTCCCCGCGAAGTGTTCCGCAACGGCGACCGCATCCGCGCCTATGTCTATGACGTGCGCCGCGAGCCGCGCGGGCCGCAAATCTTCCTTTCGCGCACGCATCCGCAATTCATGGCGAAACTCTTCGCGCAGGAAGTGCCGGAAATCTACGACGGCATCGTCGAGATCAAGGCGGTGGCGCGGGATCCCGGCTCGCGCGCGAAGATCGCGGTGATCTCGCGCGATTCCTCGGTCGATCCGGTGGGCGCCTGCGTCGGCATGCGCGGCTCGCGCGTGCAGGCGGTGGTGAACGAATTGCAGGGCGAGAAGATCGATATCATCCCTTGGTCGCCGGACGTGGCGACATTCGTCGTCAACGCGCTCGCGCCCGCCGAAGTCGTGAAGGTCGTGCTGGATGAAACGCGCGAGCGCATCGAAGTGGTGGTGCCCGACGCGCAGCTTTCGCTCGCCATCGGCCGCCGCGGCCAGAACGTGCGGCTCGCTTCGCAGCTCACCGAATGGGACATCGATATTCTGACCGAGCAGGAAGAGAGCGAGCGGCGGCAGAAGGAATTCGCCGAACGCAACAAGATCTTCATGGAGGCGCTCGACATCGACGAGATGGCGGCGCAGCTCCTCACCTCCGAAGGCTTCGCCTCGGTGGAAGAGCTTGCCTATGTGCCGATCGACGAACTCGCGGCGATCGAGGGCTTCGACGCCAATACGGCCGGCGAACTGCAGACCCGCGCGCGCGATTACCTCGCCCGTATCGAGGCGGAGCTCGACGCCAGGCGCAAGGAACTCGGCGTGGATGAAGCGCTGCGCGAAATTCCGGGTGTCACCTCCAGGATGCTCGTCGCCTTCGGCGAAAACGGCATCAAGACGGTCGAGGACCTCGCGGGCTGCGCCACCGATGACCTCACCGGCTGGTCCGAGCGCAAGGACAACGAGGTCACCCGTCATCCGGGCGCGCTCGAGGGCTTTGCGATCGAACGCGACGAAGCGGAGGCGATGATCATGCAGGCCCGCGTCAAGGCGGGATGGGTCGATGAAGCGGCGCTCGCGCCCGCCGAGGAGCCCGCGCCCGAAGCCGAGCCGGCTCCGCAGGACTGACGGAGATGCTCCGTGCGCGCGCAAGAGACCGGCGAAGATACGGACCGCGGGGCAGCTGAAGCGAAGCGGCTGCGGGAACGGTTTTGCCTGGTTTCGGGCGAGAGCCGGCCGATCGACGAAATGATTCGCTACGTGGTGGCGCCCGACGGCTCGATCGTGCCGGATATCGCGCGCAAGCTGCCCGGACGCGGCGCCTGGGTCAGCGGGACCGCGAGCGCGCTGAAGACCGCCATCGAACGAAAGCTGTTCGGCCGCGCGTTTCGCGGCAAGGGTGTGGCATCAACCAATCTGCCGGCGCTCGTGGAGCGGCTGTTGCGAGATGCGGCGCTCGAGGCCATATCCATGGCCAACAAGGCCGGGCAAGTCGTCACCGGCTTCGAGCGGGTCAAGGCGACGCTGCGCGAAGGCCGCATCGAAGTGCTCGTCCACGCGAAGGAAGCAAGCGAGGACGGATGCCGGAAACTCGATGCCATCGCCATGGCCGCGGAAAGCGGAGAAAAAACCGCAATAATCCGGCTGTTTGCCGGGGAACAATTGGACTTGGCGCTGGGGCGGCAAAATGTGGTACATGCAGCCCTGTTCGACCATCCGGCGAGCCGGGTTTTTCTAGCGCACTCTTGGCGATACGAGCGCTGGCGAGAAGAAAAGCCCGCCGGCAAGGGTGTGAACATCGGCCGCGACGAGACGCGGCCAGCGAAAAAAGGTCACTGAACAGGTCGTTATGGCTGAGAAGGACACGGAAAAGACGTTGCGTTCATCGTCGACGAAACCGACGCTTACGCTCAAGCGTAACGTCGAGCAGGGCGTCGTGCGTCAAAGCTTCAGCCATGGCCGCTCGAAATCGGTGGTGGTGGAAAAAGTAAAGCGCCGGACGCTTGGTCCGGGCGGCGACGGCAAGTCCGAGGCAGCTGACACCAAACGCGCTACCGCGCGCGCCGCGGCTCCCGCTGCGGCGCCCCCCGCCACTGCGAAATCCGCGCCGGCGGCGGCAAAGCCCGCGGTTACGGCGGAATCACCGGCGGCGCCGAAGCCATCCGGCGTCGTGCTCCGCACGCTCACCGAGGAAGAGCGCGACGCGCGCGGCAAGGCGTTGGATCGCGCCCGTGTGCGCGAGGCCGAGGAGCGGAAAGTCGCCGAAGAAGAAGCGCAGCGCCGGTCGGCGCGCGACGCCGCCGACCGTGCCGATCGCGAAGCCGCCGAAGCCCGCAAGCGCGACGAAGAGGCGCGCCGCACATCGGACGAAGAGAAAAAGCGCAAGGCGGAGCAGGAAGCGCGCAAGCGCTTCGGCGAAATCGGGAGCGGCGCCGCTGCCCGCACCATCGTTATCGAGGATGACGACGAAGGCCCGCGCCCGTCGCGGCGCGGCGGCAAGACCGCGGCCGCACCGCGTCCCGTGCGCAGCGGCGGCGAAGAGAAACGCCGCGGCCGACTCACGGTCGTGACCGCCTTCAGCGACGAGGAGCGTCAGCGTTCGGTCGCCTCCTTCCGCCGGCGTGTGCAGCGCATCACCGGCCACCGGCCCTCAGACGAGCCGAAGGAAAAAATTTCGCGCGAAGTGGTGATCCCGGAAGTGATCACCATTCAGGAACTCGCGAACCGCATGGCCGAGCGCGCGGTCGATGTCATCCGGCTCCTGATGAAGCAGGGCCAGATGGCGACGATCAACGACACGATCGATGCCGATACCGCGCAATTGATCGCCGAGGAATTGGGCCACACCGTCAGGCGCGTTGCCGAAGCGGATGTCATCGAGGGCCTGTTCGATGCGCCCGACGATGCGGCGCATATGAAGCCTCGGCCGCCGGTCGTCACCGTGATGGGCCATGTCGACCATGGCAAAACATCGCTGCTGGATGCGATCCGTGAAACCAACGTCGTCGCCGGCGAAGCCGGCGGCATCACCCAGCACATCGGCGCCTATCAGGTGACGGCCCCCTCGGGCGCGAAAATCACCTTCATCGACACGCCGGGCCACGCGGCGTTTACGGCGATGCGTGCGCGCGGCGCCAAGGTCACCGACCTCGTCATTCTGGTGGTCGCCGCCGATGACGGCGTCAAGCCGCAGACGGTGGAGGCGATCCAACACGCGCGCGCGGCGAAGGTGCCGATCATCGTCGCCATCAACAAGATCGACAAGGCGGATGCCAAGCCCGAGCGAGTGCGCACCGAGCTTTTGCAGCACGAGGTGCAGGTCGAATCCATGGGCGGCGAGACGCTCGACGTCGAGGTATCGGCGACGAAGAAAACCAATCTCGACAAGCTCCTTGAGACGATCGGGCTGCAGACCGAAATTCTCGACCTGAAGGCCAATCCCGACCGCGCGGCGGAAGGCACCGTCATCGAGGCAAAACTCGACCGCGGCCGCGGGCCGGTCGCGACCGTTCTCGTGCAGCGCGGAACCTTGCGCGTAGGCGACATCGTCGTCGCCGGCGGCGAATGGGGCCGCGTGCGGGCGCTCGTCAACGACCAAGGGAAAAATGTTACGGAAGCCGGCCCCTCCATGCCGGTGGAAGTGCTCGGCTTCGCCGGCACGCCGGAAGCGGGCGACCGCTTGGCGGTCGTGGAAAACGAGGCGCGTGCGCGCGAGGTCACCGACTATCGCGCCCGCCAGCGGCGCGACCAGCCGGCGCGCGGCGTCGCGCGCGGCTCGCTCGAACAGATGATGAACCAGCTGAAGTCCGCCGGCCGCAAGGAATTTCCGCTGCTGGTGAAAGGCGACGTGCAGGGCTCGGTCGAGGCGATCGTGGGCGCGCTCGAAAAACTCGGGACCGACGAGGTCGGCGCCCGCGTGCTGTTGGCCGGCGTCGGCGGCATCGCCGAATCGGATGTGACACTCGCCGCGTCCACGGGGGCCGCGATCATCGGCTTCAACGTGCGCGCCCACAAGGAAGCGCGCGAGGCCGCCGAGCGCACCGGCGTCGAAATCCGCTACTACAACATCATCTACGATCTCGTTGACGACGTGAAAAAGGCGATGTCCGGGTTGCTGGCGCCGACCTTGCGCGAAACCATGCTCGGCAACGCCGAAATCCTCGAAATTTTCAACGTCTCGAAGGTGGGCAAGATCGCCGGCTGCCGCGTTACCGACGGCAAGGTCGAGCGCGGCGCCAATGTGCGGCTCATCCGCGACAATGTCGTGATCCACGAAGGCAAGCTCGCGACGCTGAAACGCTTCAAGGACGACGCGCGCGAGGTCCTCGCCGGCCAGGAATGCGGCATGTCATTCGAGAAGTACGAAGACATGCGCGTCGGCGACATTATCGAGTGCTATCGCGTCGAGAGCGTGCAGCGCTCGCTCTGAACTCAATCATTCGCCATTGACGTCTGTCGCTCGGTTCCAACCCGGGGAGACGTTACGAGATGACCAGGCACCATTCCAAAACATCGAGCCCGAGCCAGCGCATGTTGCGCGTGGGCGAGCTCGTGCGGCACGCGATCGTCGAAGTATTCGCCCACGAAGGCGTGCACGATCCGGTGCTCGCCTCGCACACCATCACTTTCCCGGAAGTGCGCATGAGCGCGGATCTCAGGCTCGCCACCGTCTATGTGATGCCGCTCGGCGGCCGCGACACCGACGCGGTGCTCGCGGCCCTCGAGAAGAACAAGCGTTGGCTGCGCGGCGCGCTCGCCAAGCGCATCGAGATCAAATTCATGCCCGAATTGCGCTTCCGCCTCGACGAGACCTTCGACGAGGCGGACCGGATCGAGCGCTTGCTGCGCTCGCCCGCGGTCGCGCGCGATCTCAAATCGAAGCGCGAGGGATCGGAATGAACGCGCCGCGTGTCGAAAAACGCGACCTTCACGGCTGGCTCATTCTCGACAAGGAGGTCGGCCAGACGTCGACGGCGGCGGTTGCGGCGCTCAAGCGCCTGTTCCGCGCGAAGAAAGTCGGCCATGCCGGCACGCTCGATCCGCTTGCGTCGGGTGTGTTGCCCATCGCTTTTGGTGAAGCGACGAAGACCACTTCGTTCGTGATGGAAGGCCGAAAGGCCTACCGCTTCACGGTGCGCTGGGGCGAGGAGACCGACACCGACGATTGCGAAGGCCGGCCGCTTTCGCAAACCGCAAGCCGGCCTTCGCCGGAGGGAGTGCGCCGTTTGCTGCCGAGTTTCACGGGGCGAATCGAGCAGACGCCGCCGCGCTTTTCCGCGCTGAAGATCGAGGGCGAACGCGCCTATAACCTCGCGCGCGACGGCGAGGACGTTTCGCTCGCTCCGCGGCCGGTGGAAGTGCATCGTCTTGATTTGATCGAAACGCCCGATGCCGACCACGCGGTGTTCGAAACCGAATGCGGCAAGGGCACGTATGTGCGGGCGCTTGCCCGCGACATGGGCCGCGCGCTCGGTTGCCTCGGGCATGTTTCCGAACTCCGGCGCACGCAGGTCGGATCCTTCGGCGAGCAGGAAGCGCTTCGCTTCCCGGAACTCGAACGGCGGGTCCGGAGCGGAGACGCCGACCTTGCCGCGGCGCTGTTGCCGGTCGAATCGGGCCTCGAGGCCGTGCCGGCGTTGCAGGTGAGCCGCTCCGATGCCGACCGGCTCACCCTCGGGCAGTCGGTTCTCCTGCGCGGACGCGATGCGCCTTTGCTCGAGGGGATGGTCGCGGTTTCGACGCATGGTTTTCTGGTGGCGCTTGCGGAGATTTCGCAAGGGGCGCTGAAGCCGCGCCGCATTTTCAACCTACCGCGTTGAAATCGCAGAGAAATCGCGAATGATATTCCGCTGGCGCCGACACATAATTCCTTTATATTCCGCGCGCATCCGCCCCCGGCCACGGCCGAAGCGGTATCACCCGCGACCTTGCTGGACGACATCCCGGCCCGGCCGCACTCGAACTTGCAACAGAAAAGGATAAACCGATGTCGCTAAGCGCGGAGCGCAAGCAGGCGCTCGTCAAGGAATACGCGACCAAGAAGGACGACAGTGGTTCGCCGGAAGTGCAGGTCGCCATTCTCTCGGAACGGATCAATAACCTGACCGAGCACTTTAAGACCCACGTCAAGGACAATCATTCGCGGCGCGGTTTGTTGAAGATGGTCTCGCAGCGGCGCAGACTTCTCGACTATCTGAAGTCGAAGGACGAAGCGCGGTATCAGAAGCTGATCGACCGGCTCAACATTCGCCGTTAGTCAATTCCGCGCGGGCAATCCGGCTTCGCGCGGCTCGATCGCGGCGGCGTACCGCCGCATAACCAACGGAAGACAAAGCCATGGCAGGATCGCCGGACGCTCTTTCCCCAGCGCGCTACGCGAGCGCGCGGGCGAGCGTCTCGCCGTCTTGCCCATGGCTTTTATCCTCCGCAAGCCATGGAAATTACGCATGTTCGACATTCATCGTGAGGAAATCGACTGGGGCGGCCGTCGCCTAGTTCTCGAAACCGGAAGACTCGCGCGCCAAGCCGACGGCGCGGTTCTCGCCACCTACGGCGACACCACCGTGATCGCGACCGTCGTCGCCGCCAAGGAGCCGAAAGCCGGGATCGACTTTCTTCCGCTCACCGTCAACTACCAGGAAAAATTCTTCGCCGCGGGCCGCATTCCCGGCGGCTATTTCAAGCGCGAAGGCCGCCCGACCGAAAAGGAAACGCTCACCTCGCGCCTGATCGACCGGCCGATCCGGCCGCTCTTCGCCGAAGGCTGGCGCTGCGACACGCAGATCATCACCACCGTGCTTTCGCACGATCTCGAGAACGATCCCGACATCGTGGCGATGGTGGCGGTCTCTGCGGCGCTGACGCTTTCCGGCGCTCCCTTCATGGGGCCGATCGGCGGCGCGCGCGTCGCCTTCATCAACAACGAATACGTGCTGAATCCGACGCTCGAGGAAATGACCGAGAGCCAGCTCGATCTCGTCGTCGCCGGAACGAGCGAAGCGGTGCTGATGGTCGAATCGGAAGCGAAAGAACTCGCGGAAGAAGTGATGTTGGGCGCCGTCATGTTCGGCCACCGGCATTTCCAGCCGGTGATCGACATGATCATCCGGCTCGCCGAGAAGGCCGCCAAGGAGCCGCGCGAGATCAATGCGCCCGATACTTCGGCGATCGAGAAGAAAGTGCGCGCGCTCGCGGAAGCGGATCTCCGCGCCGCCTACTCGATCCGCGCCAAGCAAGAGCGCCACAAGGCGGTGGAAGCGGCGAAGGCCAAGGTCAAGGCCGCTTTCGAAGCGGAAGCCGCCGACAAGAAGGATGCGCCGACGCCGCAGACCGTGGGCGGCGTCTTCAAGGAACTGGAAGCGGAAATCGTCCGCAACTCGATCCTGGATACCGGCCAACGCATCGACGGCCGCGACGGCAAGACAGTTCGCCCGATCGTCGCCGAGGTCGGCGTATTGCCGCGCACGCACGGTTCATCGGTATTCACCCGCGGCGAGACGCAGGCGCTCGTGGTCGCGACGCTCGGCACCGGCGAGGACGAGCAATATATCGACGCCTTGCAGGGAACCTATAAAGAGACGTTCCTCCTGCACTACAACTTCCCGCCCTTCTCGGTCGGCGAAACCGGCCGCGTCGGCGCGCCGGGCCGCCGCGAAATCGGTCACGGCAAGCTCGCCTGGCGCGCCGTGCACCCGATGCTGCCGCCGGCCACTGAATTCCCCTACACCATTCGCGTGGTGTCGGAGATTCTGGAATCGAACGGCTCCTCCTCGATGGCGACGGTGTGCGGCACTTCGCTCGCGCTGATGGATGCGGGCGTTCCACTCCGCCGCCCGGTCGCGGGCATCGCGATGGGTCTCATTCTGGAAGACAAGAAATACGCGGTGCTCTCCGACATCCTCGGCGACGAAGACCATCTGGGCGACATGGACTTCAAGGTGGCCGGCACCGACAAGGGCGTGACCGCGTTGCAGATGGACATCAAGATCGCGGGCATTACCGAAGAGATCATGCGGGTGGCGCTCACGCAGGCGAAGGACGGCCGCATCCACATCCTCGACGAGATGGCGAAGGCGATCACCGCCGCCCGCCCGCAACTCGGCGAACACGCGCCGCGCATCGAGGTGATGCAGATCCCGGTCGACAAGATCCGCGAAGTGATCGGCACCGGCGGCAAGGTGATCCGCGAAATCGTGGAAAAGACCGGCGCCAAGATCAACGTCGAGGACGACGGCACGATCAAGATCGCGTCGGCCAAGGCGGAATCGATCAACGCGGCGATCAAGTGGATCAAGTCGATCGCCTCCGACCCCGAGGTCGGCATGATCTACGACGGCACCGTCGTGAAGACCGTCGACTTCGGCGCGTTCGTGAATTTCTACGGCGCCAAGGACGGGCTCGTCCACATCAGCCAGCTTGCGCAACGCCGCGTCAACAAGACGACGGACGTCGTCAAGGAAGGCGACAAGGTCAAGGTCAAGCTTCTTGGCTTCGACGACCGCGGCAAGGTGCGGCTGTCGATGAAGGTCGTCGACCAGCAGACCGGCGAGGACCTTGAAGCGAAGCAAAAAGCAGGCGAGCGGAGCGAGGCCGAGCCGCAGGCGGGCGCGGCCGGCTGAAGCCAGCGCATCCGCAAAACCGATAAAACAAGGGCGGCCATGAGCCGCCCTTGTTGTTGCAGCTTATTGAAAGCTATTTTTCATGGGCGCTATGAAACCCTCAGCCCTCTCCGCCGCCCACCTCTTCTCGCACCTGCCGGACAATCTCGCCAACGGCCTGTTCGCGCGGTCGCGGCCGGTGAAGCTCGCGCCCGACCAGATGTTGTTTCTCGCCGGCGATCCCGGCGACGGCTGCTACCATGTGGAAAAAGGGCTTCTGAAGGTGAGCGTTGCCTCGCCCGCGGGGAGCGAGCGCATCCTCGCCATTCTCGGCCCGGGCGCGCTCGTGGGGGAGCTTGCGATCGTCGACGGGCAACCGCGCTCGGCTTCGGTCTCGTCGATCTGGGAATCCGAACTCAGCTTCATCAGCCGCACGGTCTTCGAGGAGTTCGTGCGCGAGCACCCCGAAACGAACCGCTACATCCTGACGCTTCTCGCGCAACGGCTGCGCGACACCAACAGCATCGTGGCCGCCGCGAGTTTTCTTTCGATCAAGGGCCGTGTCGCGCTCGCGCTCCTGCACCTTGCCGAAGCGTTCGGACAGGATGTCGGCAGCGGGCGCCTGCTGATCCGGCAGAAAATCACGCAGAGCGACGTCGCGGCGATGGCGGGCGTCGCGCGCGAAAACGTAAGCCGGACGCTGAACGAATGGATGCGGCAGAAACTCGTGAGCCGCCTCTCGAGCTATTATTGCATCGAGAACAAGAAAAAGCTCGAAGCGGAAGCCGAGATTTGAACGGCCCCGCATCTCGCGGGGGCAATCGTCACTCCGCCGCTTTGGGCCGCGCCTTCGCCTCGGATTCTTCCTTCAGCGAATCGGGGTGGGGCATCGCGATGACGTTGTAGCCCGAATCGACGAAATGGATCTCGCCGGTGACGCCGGTCGACAGATCCGACAAGAGATAAAGCCCGGCGCCGCCGAGCTCCTCGAGGGTGACGCCGCGGCCGAGCGGCGAATGCTTCTGCTGGAAGGCAAACATCACGCGCGCGTCGCTGATGCCGGCGCCGGCAAGCGTGCGGATCGGCCCCGCCGAGATCGCATTGACGCGGATTCCTTGCGCGCCGAAATCGACGGCGAGATAGCGCACGCTTGCTTCCAACGCCGCCTTGGCGACGCCCATGGCGTTGTAGTTCGGCATCGCGCGCAAGCCGCCATTATAGGTGAGCGTGATCATCGAGCCGCCGTCCTGCATCAGCGCGGCCGCACGCTTGGCGGCCTCGGTGAAGGAGAAGCAGGAGATCAGCATGGTGCGCTGGAAATTCTCGCGCGTGGTGTCGGCATAGCGGCCCTTCAATTGGCTCTTGTCGGAAAAGGCGACGGCGTGAACGAGAAAATCGAGCCCGCCCCACTTGTGCTTGACCTCGGCGAACACCTTGTCGACGGTGGCTATATCCTCCACGTCGCAGGACATAATGATTTCGCCCTTCACGGATTCCGCGAGCGGCCGCACCCGCTTCCCCAGCGCCTCGCCCTGATAAGTGAAGGCAAGCCGCGCGCCGTGCTCCGCCACGGTCTTCGCAATCCCCCAGGCAATCGAATGGTCGTTCGCGACCCCCATGATCAAGCCGCGTTTTCCCTGCATCAGCGCTTGCATGAAATTCCGTCCCTGTTTTGCCGATCGCCTCGTCCCGGACGCTCAAGCATCGGGATGCTTGAATACGAGCGTCGCGTTCGTCCCTCCGAAACCGAAAGAATTCGACAACACGCAGGCGAGCTTCTTGTTATCCTCGCGCTTGCGCACGATCGGCATGTCGGCGAAGGCGGGATCGATTTCGTCGATGTGCGCACTCTTGCAGATGAAGCCATTGTTCATCATCAGGAGCGAATAGATCGATTCCTGCACGCCGGTGGCGCCGAGCGAATGGCCGGTAAGCGACTTCGTCGCCGAAATCGGCGGGCATTTCTTGCCGAACACCTCGCGGATCGCCTCGATCTCCTTGATGTCGCCGATCGGCGTCGAGGTCGCGTGCGGATTGATGTAGTCGACGGCCGGCTTCACGCCCTCGAGCGCCATCTTCATGCAGCGCACGGCGCCCTCGCCCGAAGGCTGCACCATGTCGTAGCCATCGGAGGTGGCGCCGTAGCCGCAAATCTCGCCATAAATGCGCGCGCCGCGCGCTTTCGCGCGATCGAGCTCTTCGAGCACGAGGACACCGGCGCCGCCCGCGATCACGAAGCCGTCGCGGTCCTTGTCATAGGCGCGCGAGGCGACCGCCGGCTTGTCGTTGAAGCCCGTGGACATCGCGCCCATGGCGTCGAACAGGACCGACAGCGTCCAGTCGAGCTCCTCGCAGCCGCCGGCGAAGATCACGTCCTGCTTGCCGCATTGAATGAGCTCATAGGCGTTGCCGATGCAATGATTGGAAGTGGCGCAGGCGGACGAGATTGAATAGTTGATGCCCTTGATATTGAACCAGGTGGCGAGCGTCGCCGACGCGGTCGAGGACATTGCTTTCGGCACCGCGAAGGGACCGACGCGCTTCGGACCCTTGGCGCGCGTGGTGTCGAAAGCCTCGAGGAGCGTGTGCGTCGAGGGGCCGCCGGAGCCCATGATGATGCCGGTCTTCTCGTGGCTGATGTCCTTTTCCTCGAGGCCGGCGTCGCGGATCGCCTGATCCATGGCGACGTGATTCCAGGCGGTGCCGCCGCCATGAAAGCGCATGGCGCGGCGATCAACGATGCCGGATGGATCGAGCGTGGGCGCGCCGTGCACCTGGCAGCGGAAACCAAGCTTGGCGTAGTCCTCGGCGCGCGAAATGCCGCTCTTCGCTTCGCGCAGGCTCGCGAGCACCTCCTGGGTGTTGTTGCCGATGGACGAAACGATGCCCATCCCGGTGACGACGACCCGCCGCATCTTATCCTCTTTGTTTCATCGGTTGATCGCGGCCGCAGCGGAATCGGCGGCGCGCGCTCATTTCAAGCCTTCGCGGACTCGAGCGCCTGATCGACCTTAACCAAGCCGACTTTGAGGTCGAAGGCCCTATAGATAATTTCGCCGTCGGCCGAAAGCCAGCCGTCGGCGATGCCGAGCACGAGCTTCGAGCGCATGACGCGCTTTATATCGATGCCATAAATGAGCTTTTTCACCGTCGGCAGCACAAGGCCGGAAAATTTGATCTCGCCGGCGCCCAGCGCCCTTCCCTTGCCGGGCAAGCCGAGCCAGCCGAGGAAAAAGCCCAGCATTTGCCATAGCGCGTCGATGCCGAGGCAGCCCGGCATCACCGGGTCGCCCTTGAAGTGGCAGGCGAAAAACCAGAGGTCGGGTTTCATATCAAGCTCGGCGCGGATCAGGCCCTTGCCATGCTCGCCGCCCTGCTCGGCGATTTCGGATATGCGGTCGAACATCAACAGCGGCGGCAGCGGCAGTTGGGCATTGCCCTGGCCGAACAGTTCGCCCCGTCCGCAGGCGAGCAGGTCTTCATAGCTGAAGCTGTTCTGACGTTCGTTCATCGCACGCCGCTGGATCGAGGGTTCGGCCTCGGCCGGGTTTTGGGGTTTACCTAACATAATGGCTCCTTTCCCGAAAAGGCACGGGGCGCGCTTTCCAAGCTCGCGTTTTTCCGAGGAATCAAAGGGTTACAAGGCCTTATCGGCTGTTGCGCCGACATGGCGGCGTACTTATCATGAAGGAACGACAAGAAACGCGATCTCGAGCAGCCGTTTCAGGCTGGCGGGGGTGGCGAAGCTGGTTTATGCCGACTGAGAAAGAGCACTTCGAGCAGGCGATGAACGAGACTGTCCGTAGGCCGATCGTCGAGAATGAAGGCACCGAATTGCCGGTGGACCGGCTGCGCATTGAGCCGAGCGCAGGCCGCCGCACGGGATGCCCGTTCCATGACGTGCGCGAAATGCTGCGCGAGGCGGGCTTGCGCCCGACGCGGCAGCGGCTTGCGCTCGGCTGGCTGCTCTTCGCCAAGGGCGACCGGCATCTGACGGCGGAAATGCTGCATGAGGACGCGCTGCGCGCGCGGTTCCCGGTTTCGCTCGCCACCGTCTACAACACGCTCAACCAATTCACCGAAGTGGGCCTGTTGCGGGAAGTCGCGGTGGACGGCTCGAAGACTTATTTCGACACCAACGCCTCGGATCACCACCACTTCTATGTCGAGGGCGACAACCGGCTCCTCGATATTCCGGGCGCGGAACTCATGCTCGGCAAACGGCCGAGCCCGCCCGAGGGCTTTGAAGTCGCGCGCATCGACGTGATCGTGCGGCTCCGGCGCAAGTAAATTCCCAGCGCGAAAGCGCCCTCACTCCACGGTTTCATTGGGATAGACGCCCCACAGGCGTTCTTGCTCCATATAGCCGTCGAAGCCTTCGCCGAATATCCGGCACCATTTGCCGTCGCAGCCCTTCACCGATGCGAGCACGCCGTGCTCGAGCCGGGCGGTTACCTGCGCGCCGGCACTCCCGCTCTGATAGAGCGGAAAGGTTTCGTCCTTCTTCGACCAGGGCGCGACGAGGACGGTGCGCCGGCTCGACAGCAGCGAGTGATAGACCCAGCCCTCGGCGCCTTCGGAATCGCGAATCTTTCGCCAGTTCTCCGATTCGGAAGTGATTTCCACCGGCAGCCCGGCGCGGGTGAAGACCGCGGTCACGTCATGATCGCGCGTGGGACCGGCGCGCAAATTGACCTTGTCGGCCTTGAGGCTCACGAAGCGCGGCACCGGCAGGCCGCTCACGGCACCGGTTTCGTCTTCGGAATGGGCCGGCGCCGGAGCGAGGGCGAAAAAGGCGAGCACAAAAAAGACGGCTGAGTATCTTTGCCCAATATGCATCGGCGGCATTCGCGTGTTCCCGTGTTTCGCAAGGTCTTTCATCGGCGGCAAGGCTTTTTCAAGTCAAGCTACCGACATGCCGCGGCGCACCTGTTTTGAGTTTCAAAAACCCCTCTGCTACAGAGAGGCGTTCGGGGCAATCCATAAAAACAAGCCGCAGCCCCGGCCGAATGACGGAATCGAGGAAGCAAGGCGGGACGATGCCCAAAAAGAAGCCGCTTGTCGTCGTCACGAGACGCCTGCCCGACAGCGTCGAGACGCGCATGCGCGAACTCTTCGACGCGCGCCTCAATATCGACGACCGCCCGCTGTCCCAGCAAGAGCTTGTCGAAGCGGTCAAATCCGCCGACGTGCTTGTCCCCACCGTGACCGACCGCATCGATTCGGCGGTGCTGTCGCAAGCGGGCCCAAGCCTCAAGCTCGTCGCCAATTTCGGCAACGGTGTCGACAACATTGATGTCGCGACCGCGCTCGCGCGCGGGATCACCGTCACCAATACGCCCGGCGTGCTCACCGAAGACACCGCCGACATGACGATGGCGCTCATTCTCGCAGTGCCGCGGCGGCTTTCGGAAGGAGCCTCGGTGCTGATCAGCGACGGCGAATGGAAAGGCTGGTCGCCGACCTGGATGCTCGGCCATCGCATCTCCAACAAGCGGCTCGGCATCATCGGCATGGGCCGCATCGGCAGCGCGGTCGCCCGGCGCGCGAAGGCGTTCGGCCTGCAGATCCACTACCACAACCGGCGGCACGTATCGCAAGAGCTCGAGGAGGCGCTGGAGGCGACCTACTGGGAGAGCCTCGACCAGATGCTCGCGCGCATGGACATCATCTCGATCAACTGCCCGCATACGCCGGCGACCTATCACCTGCTGTCGTCGCGGCGGCTGAAGTTGCTCAAATCCGACGCCTATGTGGTGAACACCGCGCGCGGCGAGGTGACCGACGAAAACGCGCTCGCGCGCATGATCGAGGCGGGCGAACTCGCCGGCGCGGGGTTGGATGTGTTCGAGCACGAGCCCGCGGTCAATCCGAAACTCGTCAAGCTCGCGCGCGCGGGCAAGGTGGTGCTCCTGCCGCATATGGGCTCGGCCACGATCGAAGGCCGCATCGACATGGGCGAGAAGGTGATCGTGAACATCCGCACCTTCATGGACGGCCATCGGCCGCCGGATCGCGTCTTGCCGTCGATGCTATAAGCGAGCCGCAGGATCGTTTTTAAAGCCGAGGTCGTAAGCGGTGGCAAAAAGGCCCCCAAAGCACGAGACGTTCTTTTTCGTGTATGTGCTGGGAAGCCGAAGCAAGAACGATCACCGAACCTATGTCGGCTGGACAATGGACCTGGAAAGACGCCTGCGGCAGCACAATGCGGGCGTGGGCGCCAAGTCATCGCGCGGGCGGCAATGGATTCTGCTCTATTTCGAATGTTGCAAAACCCGCCGCGAAGCGATGAGCCGCGAGTGGTATATCAAGCATGACCGAAAATTCCGCACCACGCTGCGCGCGATCATTCAACCGAAATGAAGCAGACGGAAAGCGGAAATTGAATCTTGCCCGGCGTCAGCGGGCGAGCGCCGCAAGGTCGCGAATCGTCGGGCTTTGGCCCGAAAGCGGATTGTCCGGATTCCACCGATAGCGCAACGTCTCGAAACGTATCGAACGCGCGTCGAAGATCAAGAGCTTACCCACGAGCCCCTCGCCGAAGCCGACGATTTCGCGGATGACTTCGAGCGCCGCGAGCGAACCCGCGACGCCCGCCAAGGCGCCGAGGATTCCGGCTTGCTCGCAGGTGGGCACGGTGCCGGCGGGCGGGGCTTCGGGAAAAAGACAGCGATAGGTCGGGTTCGGCGTTCCGTCCTTATCCTTCTCATGGGCGCGAATGGTGGTGAGCGTCGCGTCGAAGGTGCCGAGGGCCGCGGTCACGAGCGGGCGCTTGGCGAGAAAGCAGGTGTCGGAAACGAGATAGCGGGTGGCGAAATTATCGGAGCCGTCGAGCACCACGTCATGCGCCGAAATCAACGCCAGCGCGTTTCTTGCATCGAGCCGTTCGAGGCGCGCAACGACCTCGACATGCGGATTGAGCCTTTCAATCGCGTCCGCGGCACTTTCGGCCTTGGGACGGCCGAGATCGGGCGTCCCATGCAGCACCTGCCGCTGCAAATTGGAAAGGCTCACCTGGTCGTCGTCGATCACCGTGAGCTTTCCGACGCCGGCGGCCGCTAAATAAAGGAGCGCCGGCGAGCCAATGCCACCGGCGCCAACGACGAGGACGCGCGCGGCTTTCAGCTTTTGCTGGCCGGGGCCGCCCACCTCGTGCAGCACGATGTGGCGGGCGTAGCGTTCGATTTCTTCGGCGGATAAAGGCATGGCGAATTATATCACGCCACAACCGGTCGTGGCGCCGGCTCAAACGTCGAGGTTGGCGACCGAAAGCGCGTTTTCCTGGATGAATTCGCGGCGCGGCTCGACCACGTCACCCATCAACTTGGTGAAGAGGTCATCGGCCTCGTCGCCTTCCTGCCGCTTCACCTGCAGGAGCGAGCGGGCGTTGATGTCGAGCGTCGTCTCCCAAAGCTGCTCGGGATTCATCTCGCCGAGGCCCTTGTAGCGTTGCAGCGTCAGGCCCTTGCGGCCGGCGGAGGTGATCGCCTCGAACAGGCTCACGGGCCCGTAGACCGGCGTTTCCTCGCCCTTGCGCACGAGCCGCGCGGGCTTGGCGTACACCTCCTGCAGATGCGGCGCCATCGCGTCGAGTTTGCGGGCGTCGGCGGAAGCAAGGAATGCCGGATCGATGACCGCCTCCTCGCGCACGCCGCGGACCGTGCGCGAAAAACGAAAGCCGTTTTCGTCGGAGGTTCCTTCCCAGCCGCGTTCGGTTTCCTCGGAAAGTGCATCGAGGCGTTTGGCGACATAAGCGGCGGCGGCTTTGGCGCTCTTGGCATCGGAAAGAATTTTCGGATCCATGGCGCCGGCGATCGCCGTCTGCTCGACCGCGGTGCGGTCGTAGCGCGGATGCAGCCCGCGCAACACGTTGCGGGCGTTCCGCGCTTCCTCGACGAGCGCCGCGAGATCGGCGCTGGCGCGCTGCTCGCCGCCGGCGAGCTTGAGCACGGCTTCCTCGAGGCCAGCATTGATCAGGTAATCGTCGAGGGCGCGTTCGTCCTTGAGATACTGCTCGGACTTCCCGCGCGTCACCTTGTAGAGCGGCGGCTGCGCGATGAAGATGTGGCCCTGCTCGATCAAAGACGCCATCTGCCGGAAGAAGAAGGTGAGAAGAAGCGTGCGGATGTGCGAGCCGTCCACATCGGCGTCGGTCATGATGATGATCTTGTGGTAGCGGAGCTTCGAAAGGTCGAAGTCCTCATGGCCGATGCCGGTGCCAAGCGCGGTGATCAGCGTGCCGATTTCCTGAGAGGACAGCATCTTGTCGAAGCGCGCGCGCTCGACATTGAGGATCTTGCCGCGGAGGGGAAGCACGGCCTGGAAGGCGCGGTCGCGCGCTTGTTTCGCGGAGCCGCCGGCGGAATCACCCTCGACCAGGAACAATTCGGATTTCGCGGGATCGCGCTCCTGGCAATCGGCAAGCTTGCCGGGGAGCGAAGAGACGTCGAGCGCGCCCTTGCGGCGGGTGAGTTCGCGCGCCTTGCGCGCGGCCTCGCGCGCGGCCGCGGCTTCCACCACCTTGGAGACGAGCGGCTTTGCTTCCGAGGGATGTTTATCGAACCAGCCCTGAAGAGCATCGGCGACGATCGTCTCGACAACCGGACGGACTTCGGAGGAGACGAGCTTGTCCTTGGTCTGCGACGAAAACTTGGGATCGGGCACCTTGATTGAGAGCACCGCGGTCAGGCCCTCGCGGCAATCCTCGCCGGTGAGATCGACCTTGTCCTTTTTCGCGAGACCCGAATTTTCCGCGTAACGAATGACCTCGCGCGTCAGCGCCGCCGCGAAACCGGTGAAGTGCGTACCGCGATCGCGCTGCGGAATGTTGTTGGTGAAGCAGAGAATATTCTCGTGATAGCTGTCGTTCCACGACAGCGCCGCCTCGACCACGATCTTGTCGCGCTCGCCGTGGATCATGATCGGCTGCGGGATCAGCGACTGCTTGTTGCGGTCGAGGTAGCGCACGAATTCCTCGACACCGCCCTCGTAGCGCATCTCTTCGATCTTCGGCACCGGCCCGCGCTGATCGGCAAGCGTGACCTTCACGCCCGAATTGAGGAAGGCGAGCTCGCGCAGGCGATGCTCCAGCGTCGCGAAATCGAACTCGGTGGCGGAGAAGACCTCGTGGCTCGGCCAGAACGTAACGCGGGTGCCGCGCGTGTCGGCCACCTTACCGACGGCCTTCAGCGCGTGCTCGGCCTTGCCGTTCTTGAAGCGCATGAAGAACTCGCGGCCATCGCGCCAGATCGTAAGATCGAGCCGGCTCGAAAGCGCATTGACGACAGAGACGCCGACGCCGTGCAGGCCGCCGGAAACCTTGTAGGTGTTCTGGTCGAATTTTCCGCCGGCATGCAGCCGCGTCATGATCACTTCGGCGGCGGAGACTTTTTCTTCCTTATGGATGTCGGTCGGAATGCCGCGGCCGTCATCGGTGACCGTGCAGGAGCCGTCGGCATTGAGTTCGACCTCGATGTGGGTGGCGAAGCCCGCCAGCGCCTCGTCGATGGCGTTGTCGACGACCTCGTAGACCATGTGGTGAAGGCCGGAGCCGTCATCGGTGTCGCCGATATACATGCCCGGCCGCTTGCGCACGGCGTCGAGGCCCTTGAGGACCTGGATCGCTTCGGCACCGTAGTCGTCCTTGGACGCGCCGGGCTTGGCGTTGCCGGCCTTGGACGAGCCATTTTTGCGGGGAGGCTTGGCCATTTCTGCAGGTCTCGAATCGCTTGAAAAGCAACTCTAATTTAGTGTTCGTTTGGCACGAAAACAGGGTCTAGCCTAGGGCAAAGTCTCCTTGTCTAAGTAATTGATTCTAAATGCTTTGTTTGCACTTTATGCGCCGCCAAATACGCCCTGTAATGGACAGTCAAGACGGCCGTTTTCGATACCGATTTCAGCGGTCTTTTCAGGTCGGAATAATGCCGTCGGCGCCCACGCGAAAATGCTCGGCGCGACCGGCGACCGGCGCGAACGCCGACGCGTCGACGCCGGTCATAAAGACCTGAGCGCCGAGGCGGTCGAGCAGCGCGAACAGCGCGAGCCGCCGCGCCTCGTCGAGAAAAGCCGCGACGTCATCGAGCAGGATCACGGGTTGAAAGCCGTGCATCGCGGCGACGAGGCGGGCGTGCGAGAGCACAAGCCCGACGAGAAGCGCCTTGCGCTCGCCGGTCGAGGCGCGCGCGGCGGGAATTTGCTTCGGCGCGTGCACGACCACGAGGTCGGTGCGGTGGGGACCGTCGAGGGTGCGCCCGGCGGCGCGGTCGCGCTCGCGCGCGGCATGAAGAATTTGCCGATAGCGATCCTCGATTTCGATCGCGGACGAATCCCGCAGCGAGGATTCCATCCAGCCGTCGAGCGAGATTTCCGCGTCGGGAAAAAGCGAGGCGGGATCGTGCGCGGCCGTAATCTCCGCTTGCAGCCGCTCCACGCATTCGGCGCGCGCGGCCGCGACCGCAACCGCGAGTTCGGCGACTTCGTGCTCGATCGCATCGAGCCAGCGCGAATCGGGCGAGGCCTCCTCCAGGAGGCGATTGCGCGAGCGCAGCGCGCGCTCCAGCGCCGCGACGCGCGTGCCATGCTCGGCGTCGATCGCAAGCACCAGGCGATCGAGAAAGCGGCGGCGATCGCCGGCGGGCCCCAGGAACAGGCCATCCATTTCGGGCACGAGCCATACGACGCGCAAATGGTCGGCGAAGGCGGCGGCGGAAGCCGCTTTCTCCTGATCGACGCGGAAGCGGCGCAAGGGTGCCGCCCCTTCGGCGGCCGGGTCGATGCCGGTGCCGAGGCGAACAGCGCCGAGCGCGCCGTCGACTTCCGACGCAACCGCCCAGGAGCCGTCGCCTTCCGAATTGGCGACTTCTTCGAGCATCGCCCGGCGCAAGCCGCGGCCGGGCGCGAGAAAAGAGATCGCCTCGAGAAAATTGGTTTTGCCGGCGCCGTTCGGCCCGCTCAATACGATCAGCGCGCGTTCCGCGGAAAGATCGAGCTTTCTGTACGAGCGGAAATTGGTGAGCCGCAGGCGGCGAATGGCAACGCTCGCGGCGGCGGGCCGCGAAGCAGGCTTTGCTGACGGCTGCGCGCGGCTCACACCCGCATCGGCATCAGCACGTACAGCGCGCCGGCCGCGTCCTGGTCGCGCAAGAGCGTGGGCGAGCCGGGATCGGCGAGCTTCAGTTCCGCCTTCTCGCCCTCGAGTTGCTGGGTGATGTCAAGAAGATAGCGGCTGTTGAAGCCGATATCGAGCGCGTCGGAATCATATTCGACCTCGAGCTCTTCGGTGGCGCTTCCCGAATCGGGGTTGGTGACCGAAAGCGTGAGCTTGCCGCTGGCGAGGGAAAGCTTGACCGCGCGGCCGCGCTCGCTGGAAACCGTCGAGACGCGGTCGACCGCCTGGGCGAATTCCGCTTTCTCGACGACGAGGGTCTTGTCGTTAGCGGTCGGGATCACGCGGGCATAATCGGGGAAGGTGCCGTCGATCAATTTCGAGGTCAGCACCACCTTGTTGAAGGAGAAACGGACCTTGGACGGCGAAAGCTCGATTCCGACCTCTTCCCCGCCGTCCTCGACCAGGCGCTGCACTTCCGCCACGGTCTTGCGCGGGACGATCACGCCGGGAATGCCGTTGGCGCCCTTGGGCGCCGGCATCTCCACCTGCGCGAGCCTGTGGCCGTCGGTGGCGACGGCGCGGAGCTTCACCGGCTTCTCCTCCACCGCGTGGAGATAGATGCCGTTCAGGTAATAGCGCGTCTCTTCGGTCGAGATCGCGAAGCGCGTCCGGTCGATCAGGCTCTTGAGGTCATCGCCCGACAGCATGAATTCATGCGCCAAGGGTGCCCCGCCCATCACCGGGTAATCCTCGGCCGGCAGACAGGCCAGCGTGAAAGTCGAGCGGCCCGAGCGCAGCACCATGGCGTTGCGGTCGCCGCCGGCATCGAGCTCGACCTGGGCACCGTCGCGCAGCTTGCGTACGATGTCGTAGAGCG
>DATGIF010000017.1:0-195547 GCA_035295845.1 Xanthobacteraceae bacterium | reverse complement strand
CAATCGCGAGCACTGGCCCGGCGGGCAAATCCGCGGCGCTCGCATGCCAGGTGATCGGCACGCCGGCGCCCGTGAGTTTTTCACGCTGGAGCTTGGTGAGCACCGGGCTCGTTTCCACCAGGTGAACGTCGAGCGCCTGTTCGAATCCGGCGACGACCTTGGCGGCGCGCAGCATGTCGCTCATCAGCGTGCCGCGGCCCGGCCCCAGCTCCACGAGAGAAATTCGTGCCGGCGCCTGCATACCGCGCCATACTTCCGCGCACCACAGGCCGATGAGCTCGCCGAACATTTGGCTGATCTCTGGCGCGGTGGTGAAATCGCCGGCCGCACCCAGCGGATCGCGCGTCGCGTAATAGCCGTGACGCGGATGCGCGAGGCAAACCGCCATGTAGCGCGAGACAGGCATCGGACCTTCGGCTTCAATAATGGCACGAAGTTCCTGCTGCAGAGATTTCATGCCGCTCCGGCCGGAGGAATGCGCCATGCGCGCACAATCGCGATCGCACCCGCAAGCACCATGGGCAGCGACAATAGCATTCCCATGGTCAGCCCACCGGCGAGAAAGCCGATTTGGACGTCAGGCTCGCGGAACTGTTCGCCGACAATCCGGGCCAATCCGTAGCACGCGACGAAGAGGCCGCCGATCAGCCCCGGCCTTCTCAACGCGCCCGCGCGCGCGGCGAAGAGAACGATCGCAAATAGCAAAATGCCTTCGAGGGCGGCTTCGTAAAGCTGGCTCGGATGCCGCGGCTCGGGTCCGGCGCGAGGAAATATGAAGGCCCAGGGAACATCGGTCGGCCGGCCCCATAGCTCGCCATTCACGAAATTAGCGAGGCGGCCGAGAAAGAGCCCGATCGGCGTCACGATCGCGGCTAGGTCGAGCATCGACAACATGCGAATGCCGCGGGAGCGGGCGAACAAGAGGAGGGCGACAATCGTTCCCAAAAATCCGCCGTGGAACGACATGCCGCCGTGCCACAGCACGAAAATTTCGGTGGGGTGGGACGCGAAGTAGGAGGGGCCGTAAAACAATACGTAGCCGAGCCGGCCGCCCGCCACGATGCCGAGCGCGCACCAGGCGATGACATCATCGACATCCACGGGCCGGATCGGCGAATGGCCGCCCCACAGCGCCTCGTTCGCCGCAATCCGCCGCGCCAGCCACCAGGCAAAGAGGATGCCCGCCACATAGGCGAGCGCGTACCAGCGAATCGCGAAGGGGCCGATGGAAACCGCGATGGGATCAAAGACGGGGAAAGGCAATACGAATAGCGGCATGGAGCGTGGATCGGCCGCGGTGGTTTCCGAGTCAAGCGCTCTTGCGCCTGCTGTTCGCGCACCCCATTCTCACCCCGTCATTGCGGGAGCCGCTTATGGTGCAGACAACCAACCGGTTTTTGGACGAAATGGCGAAGCTGATGAACGATGCCGCCGGCGTCGCAAGCGGCGTGCGCAAAGAGGTCGAAACGGTCTTTCAGACCCAGGCCGAGCGAATCCTGCGCAATCTCGACGTGGTCAAGCGCGAGGAGTTCGAGGCGGTCAAGGAAATGGCGGCAAAAGCGCGCGACGAAAACGATCGTCTGGCCGCCCGAATTGTCGAGCTCGAAAAGAAGCTCGGAACCGCGCCGAAAGACGAAGGCCCGCGGGGCGGCTAAAGACCGCCCGCAAAGGCATTTCTAGCGATCCCTGTGGACGCCTCCGGCCCCGGCATTGCGGCCGGACTCCAAATCCGATTCTTCTCGAACCAGGAGCTGGACGAGTGATTCGCCGTCATCGGCGAGACACGCAATCGCCTTATTCAATCCCCAGTTCGCCCGCGAGGAACCATGTCGATCACCGATTTCGAGACGGAACCGCAGGCGAATCCAGTCGATCTCGTCGAGCGTCTCGCAGCCCTCAATAACTGGGCGTTTGAGCGTTCGGGCGATTCGGAAATCACGCTCTCGATCCGCGGACGGTGGACCGACTATCACATCTCGTTTCAGTGGATGGCGGAGCTCGAGGCGCTGCATCTCGCCTGCGCCTTCGACCTCAAGGTGCCGGAGGGCCGCAGGAACGAAGTCCTGAAATTGCTCTCGATCGTGAACGAACAGCTGTGGGTCGGCCATTTCGACCTGTGGCCGGACGAGGGCATGGTCATGTACCGGCACGCGCTCTTGCTCGCGGGCGGTGCGGTCGCGAGCGACCGCCAGTGCGAAGCGCAACTCGAGCGTGCGGTTGACGCGGCCGAGCGTTACTTCCCCGCCTTCCAATTCGTGATCTGGGCCGGCAAGACCGCCCGCGAAGCGATCGACGCGGCGATGTTCGAGACCGTCGGCGAAGCGTAAGTCCGCGATGGCTGCGCAGATGCTCCATGGCACCGTGCTCCTGGTGGGCGCGGGTAAGATGGGCGGTGCGCTTCTCGAAGGGTGGCTCGCGCGCGGGCTCGATCCCAAGCATATCGCTGTGCGCGATCCGGCGCCGCCGCCGGAAGTCGCGAAGATCATCGCCGCGCGCAAAATTGGCCGCGATCCCGATCCGAAAACCTTCTCGCCCGATGCCATCGTGCTCGCGGTGAAGCCGCAGATCGCGGCCGAGGCGGCGCCTTCGCTCGCGCCGTTCGTGCAGCCGAAAAGCGTGGTGATTTCGATCATGGCAGGAAGGACGATCGCTTCGCTGGAGAGAGCGTTTCCGTCCGCCGCGATCGTCCGCGGCATGCCCAACACGCCCGCTTCGATCGGGCGGGGGATTACGGTCGCGATCGCGAACAAGCGCGTGGACGCTGCGAAAAAGAAGCTCGCGCATGATCTTCTCGCCGCGGTCGGCGCCGTCGAATGGGTCGATGACGAGGCATTGATGGACGCGGTGACGGCCGTGTCAGGTTCCGGTCCTGCCTATCTCTTTCTGCTGGCGGAAAGTCTCGCCGAGGCGGCGATCGCCGCGGGTCTTCCCAAGGATCTTGCCATCAAGCTTGCGCGTGAGACGGTTACTGGTTCCGGCGAATTACTCCACCGGTCCCAGCATGATGCGGCGAAGCTTCGCGAAAACGTTACTTCGCCCGGCGGGACCACGGCGGCGGCGCTGGAAGTCTTGATGGACAAGGAAGGACTGGAAGCATTGCTGAAAAAAGCGGTCGCCGCCGCAACCAAGCGTTCGCGCGATTTGGCCGGCTAAAATCGCCTTTCGCCGGCCACATCGGCCTCCTACATTATGAGAAGTATCCGGGAGGCTCTCATGGCCAGTTCCAATCGTGACAAGATCATCGAGGCGTTCCTCGCCCTTCTCGCCGAAAAGCCCTTTGAACGGATCGGCCTTGCCGAGGTCGCCGAGAAAGCCGGCGTTTCGCTCGCCGACATGCGCGGCGATTTCGGCTCGACCTTCGACATGATTGCCGCCTTCATGCGCGAAACCGACCGCAAGGTGCTCGCCGGCGGCGAGGGCGAGGACGTCGAGGCGACCGCGCGCGATCGCCTGTTCGACGTGCTCATGCGTCGTTTCGAGGCATTGCTGCCGCACCGTGAGGCCGTGCGCTCGCTCGCGCGTTCGGCGGAGCGGCATCCGCGCTTCGCGCTTGCGCTCAACAAGCTCGCCGTCCGCTCGCAGCAGTGGATGCTGTCGGGAGCCGGGATCGGCTCCGCCGGCCTGATCGGCGGCCTGCGCGCACAGGCCGTGGCGGTCCTATTCGCACGCGTCATGCGCGTGTGGCTCAATGACGACGATCCGGGGCTCGCGCGCACCATGGCCGAGCTCGACCGGGATCTGGCGACCGGCGCGCGGCTCGCGATGCTCCTCGACGATCTCTGCCGGCTGGCGCCGCGTTGCCCGCCACGCCGCCGCCGCGCGCGCGATACCGGCCCGCGCCGCACGTCCGATCCCTCCGAGCCCGAAATCATGCGGGCCTAGGAATGGGAGAGCCGGTCGAACGAGAGATCGGCTTCGATGATTTTCGCCGCGTGGATGTCCGCGTCGGCACCATCGTCGAAGCCGCGCCCTTTCCCGAGGCGCGAAAGCCCGCGATCAGGCTCGTGATCGATTTCGGCCCCGAGATCGGCCGCAAGAAATCCTCGGCGCAATTGACGAAACACTACGCGCCGGATGTTTTGGTGGGCCGGCAGGTCGCGGGCGTGCTCAATTTTCCGCCGCGGCAAATCGGGCCGATGATGTCGGAGGTGCTGACGCTCGGCTTTCCCGACGAAGAAGGCGCTGTGGTCCTGATCGTTCCCGACAAGAAGGTCCCGGACGGCGGAAGACTTTTTTGAGTGTGATCTTTTCCAGAAACCGGTTCCCGCTTTTCGGGATCATGCTCTAAACGGGAATCCGCACCGTCGCCCTGAGACCGCCGAGCGGACTGTCGGACAACAGAATATCGCCGCCATGTGAGCCCGCGATGTCGCGGGCGATCGAGAGGCCCAAGCCGCTGCCAGCCTGGTTCTGGTTGCGCGCGTTATCGAGCCGCAGGAAGGGCCGGAATACGTCGTCACGCTTATCGGCCGGAATGCCGGGACCGTTGTCGTCGACCTGCACCATCAGCCAGCGCGGCTCGCGCGTTCCCGACAGCGCGATGACCGAACCGTAGCGGGAAGCATTGGCGACAAGATTGGCGATGCATCGTTTGAATGAGTCGGCCCGTACCTGGACGATGGGCGGGCCGGAAAACGCGGCGCTCACCTTCTTGCCCCGCCGCTCAGCCTCGGTCGCGAACTGCCCGAGCATTTCCGACACGTCCAAGAGCGAGGGCTGCTCGCCGGCATCGCCGCGCGCGAAGGCGAGATAAGCCTCCAGCATGCGCTGTAACTCGTCGACGTCGCGGCGAAGCGCCTCGACTTCGGGGCTGTCCTCAAGGAGGGCAAGCTCGAGCTTGAAGCGGGTCAGCACCGTGCGCATGTCGTGGGAGACGCCGGCGAGCATCGTCGTGCGCTGCTCGATCTGGCGCTCGATACGCCGTTTCATCTCCAAGAAGGCAAGGCCCGCTTGCCGCACCTCGCGCGCGCCGCGCGGCCGGTATTCGGTGACATCGCGGCCCTTGCCGAAGGAATCGGCGACCTCCGCGAGCTTCAGGATCGGCCGGATCTGATTGCGCAGGAAGATGATGGCGACGGTCAACAGCACGAGCGAAGCGCCGATCATCCAGACGATGAAAATGTGCGAGTTCGAGGCATAGGCCTGATTGCGCGTGGCGAACACCCGCAGCGTCGCCTTGTCGAGCAGGATGCGGACCTCGATCAGGTTCGAATTGCCGACAGTGTCGATCCAGAACGGTTTGCCGATCTGGCGGCTGATTTCCTGCGACAGCACCGAATCGAGCGTGGAAAAGAACGGCTTCGGGCCCGGCGGCGGCAATTGATCGGGCGGCAGGAAGTCGACCCGGAGGTTCAACCGCTCATTGGCGATTTTCCGCAACGCGGACGCGTCCTTGTCCTGCGGATAGTTCTGATAGACGTCAATGACGGCGGCGATGTCCTGGGTGACCGCGGCCGAGAGCTTGCGCGTCACCAGGTTGAAATGCCGCTCCATGAATACGAAGGCGACAACGCCTTGGAGGAGCACCATCGGTACCACGATGATCAGGAGCGAGCGGGCATAAAGCCCCTTCGGCATCTGGGCGTTTACCCAGGCGCCGAGCCGGTCCCACAAGTCCGAGAGGCGGCCGAAGACGGAACGGATTCCGGCGATGCTCGCCTCGATCGTGGTCATGCGATCACCACCAGGCGATAGCCGCCGCCGCGCACCGTCCTGAGATAGGCGGGATTGGTCGGATTCTTCTCGATCTTGCGCCGCAGGCGGTTGATCTGCACATCGACCGCGCGCTCGTTGGCGTCGGCGCCGGGCGCGACCAGCGCCTGGCGCGGCACCGTCTCGCCCGGCTTGGCGGCGAGCACGCGCAGCATATCGCGCTCGCGGTCGGTGATCTTCACCGGCTTGCCGTCGCGCGTAAGCTCGCCGCTTTCGATGTGGAAGACGAAATCGCCGAAACGCACGGTTTCGATGGCGGGCTGCGTCGGCGTCGTAGTGCGGCGGAGCACGCTGTGGATCCGCAATAACAATTCACGCGGATCGAAGGGCTTCGCCACGTAATCGTCGACGCCGGTTTCCAGCCCTGCGATGCGGTCCTCGGTCTCCGTGCGCGCGGTCAGCATCAGGATCGGAACGGTCGAACCGTTACGGATCGAGCGGGCGAGATCGAGTCCGCTTTCTCCCGGCATCATCACGTCGAGCACGAGCGCGTCGAACGTCATGCCGTCGAGCCGCGCGCGGGCCTCGGCCGCGGAACTCGCCGTCGTCACCCGGAAGCCGTGATCGAGCAGATAGCGCGACAGCAGATCGCGGATGCGCAGGTCGTCGTCGACGACGAGAAGATGCGGGGCGTCGTCGGCGAGCGGCTTGCGAGCGTGGATCATTCGTAGCCTCTGCGGCGCGCGGGACCCTCAGCGCGGACGGTTCCTGGCTTCCCGGTCGGCGCGCGCGATCAGCGCTTCGACATCTGCACGCGAAGCAGGCTCGATCATGGCGGCGAGGAATTTGCGCGCCGCCTCGCGCGCATCATGCCCGCATTCATGCAGGGCGCGGGCAAAACGCCGCGTCTGCAAGAGCGCGAGTTCGAGCGCCAGCGCCTCGCCCTTGGCGGTAACGTAGAGGAGCCGCTGGCGGCGGTCGGCGAGGCCGGCGCGCTGGACGACGTAGCCACTGTCGACGAGTTCGCGCAGCACCCGGCCGAGGCTCTGCTTGGTGATTCGCAGGACATCGAGCAAATCGGCGACCCGCATGCCCGGGTGGCGGTTGACGAAATGCAGCACCCGGTGGTGCGCGCGGCCGAAGCCGAGGCGCGCCAGCACCTCGTCGGCATCGCCGATGAAGTCGCGATAGGCGAAAAACAAAAGCTCGATCAGATCGAAGGCAGGGCCCTGGGCTTGGCCAAGGTCGGCGGCCGCAGAGCCTGATTCCACTGGGCGAGAAACTAGCGTCGAGACATTTACGTCAGCCATATTGACATATTCTGGTTCGATTGTTACAGAAGCGCGTATCTTGGCGAAAGGATCGGTCGCGGGCACCGGTTATGTCCGGGCCAATCATTGCGCCAAACGATGGGACACGCTCTCATCGTGACAAACATATCGGGTTTGCCCGCTCAGGCAAAACCCGAAAAATCGGCAGAATTCGGGAGCAGCCATCTCGGCGAAATCCCGAGGGAGAGAATGACATGGCGGCCGCGGGCGAGCCTTTCGACAAGCGCAAAGGGGTCATCTGGTACGACGGCAAACTCGTGCCGTGGGAGCACGCCAATTTGCACGTGCTGTCGCATGGCCTGCATTACGCGAGCTGCGTGTTCGAGGGCGAACGCGCCTATGGCGGCGAAATCTTCAAATGCACCGAGCATTCGGAACGGCTGAAGAATTCGGCGCAACTGCTCGATTTTGAAATTCCGTTCTCGGTCGCCGAAATCGATGCCGCGAAACGCCTGGTCCTGGAAAAGAACGGCCAGAAGGACGCCTATGTGCGCCCGGTCGCCTGGCGCGGCTCGGAGATGATGGGCGTCTCCGCGCAGAACAATAAAATTCACCTCGCCATCGCCACCTGGGAATGGCCGAGCTATTTCGATCCGGCCGAACGCCTGAAGGGCATCCGGCTCGATGTCGCCGAGTATCGGCGGCCGGATCCGGCGACGATCCCGTGCAAGGCGAAGGCCTCGGGCCTCTACATGATCTGCACGATCTCCAAGCACCGCGCCGAACGCAAGGGCTACGCCGACGCGCTGATGTATGACTGGCGCGGCCTCGTCGCCGAATGCACCGGCGCCAACATCTTTTTCGTCAAGGACGGCAAGATTCACACGCCGACGCCGGACTGCTTCCTCGACGGCATCACCCGGCGCACGGCGATCGAGATCGCGAAGAAGCACGGCATCGAAGTGATCGAACGCCACATCAAGCCGGATGAGCTTGACGGTTTCGGCGAGTGCTTCATTACCGGCACGGCGGCGGAAGTGACGCCGGTTTCGGAAATCGGCAAGTGGCGCTTCACGCCGAGTGCGATCACGAAGCAGTTGATGGATGACTACACCGCGGCGGTGCAGCCGAAGCGGCGTTCCGCGGCGGCATAAGCCCGTTCCACCGAACAAAAAAAGCCGCCCGCGGGCGGCTTTTTTATTGCGCGATCAAGCCCAACTCATTCGGCCGCCTCGCGCGGCTTTTTCCAGCGCGCGGCCGCGGCATCGTCCGTCTTCTTCGCCGCCACCCAATGGGTGCCGTCGGCGCGCTCGACCTTCTTCCAGAACGGCGCGCGGGTCTTGAGATAATCCATCAGGAACTCGGCGGCGGCAAAGGCTGGCTCGCGATGCGCCGAAGCGGTGGCGACGAAAACGATGGTTTCGCCCGGTTTGATGCGGCCGACACGGTGCACGATGCGGACGCCGAGCAGCGGCCAGCGCTTTTGCGCTTCTTCCACATGCCGCTCGATTTCGGCTTCGGCCATCCCCGCATAGTGCTCGAGCACAAGGGCCGCGATCGGCACGCCGTCCTCCTCCCTGCGGCAGATGCCGGTGAAGGTGACGAGCGCGCCGGTATTACTTCCTGCATGCGCGAGCGCGGCGGTTTCGGCCGCGACGTCAATGGGCGCTTCGGTGATGCGGACGCTCATAGGCAGATCATACGCCGAATTCAGTCGCGCGGTGAGGGGGTCAGCCGCCGGTCATCGGGGGGAAAAACGCGATCTCGCGTGCGTTGGCGATTTTTGCGGCGGGTCCGACATGCACCTTGTCGAGGGCCGCGCGGACGACCTTCGGATTGTCGAAGGCATGCGCATATTCTTCGCCGCGTTTTTTCAGCCAATGGATCAGATCGCCGACAGTCGCGACCGAGGCCGGCAATTCGATTTCCTCTTCCGGCTTTCCGACCCGTTCGCGAATCCAGGCGAAGTAAAGAAGTTTCACGAGCCGTTTCTCACCAGATGCTTGGCGCCGGCGCGGAAATAATCGAAGCCCGTGTAAAGCGTGAGCAGCGCCGAGATCCACAAGAGTATGATGCCCATCTCGGTCGTCTGCGGAATGACCTGATCGCCCGCTTCCCCCGCGAGCAGAAATCCGATCGCCAAAAGCTGCATGAATGTCTTCCATTTTCCGAGCCGCGAGACGGGCACGCTCACGCGCAGCCCCGCGAGATATTCGCGCATGCCGGAAACGAGGATTTCACGGCAGAGGATGATGAGCCCCGCCCACAGCGTCCAGCCCTTGATGGTGTCGTCGGCGGCGAGCATGAACAGGCAGCCGCCGACCAGAAGCTTGTCGGCGATCGGATCGAGCATACGGCCGATCGTCGTCCACTGACCGAAGCGTCGCGCATACCAGCCGTCCAGCATGTCGGTGACCGCCGCGAGAATAAAGATCGCGAGCGCCATCCAGCGCAGCCACATGCCGAAATTGAAAACATAGACGCCGAAGAGGCACGCCGCGATCAAAGGGACCGAGGCGACGCGCGCATAGGTCAGGAGATTCGGTACGGCGAACGCCCGATCTTCATCGGCGCTTGCCGTCTCGAACCGCGTCGTCGCCCTCATCCATTGATCCATCGCGGCGAACCTCGTCAGATCGCATACTACACGAAGCCGACACCAATGCGACGCGCAATAATCGCAGATCAACCATTCGCGTGAAAGAAATCGTAGATTGCGCGCGCGGTGGCGGCATTGATTCCCGGCACTTTCTCGAGATCCGAAACAGCGGCACGCTCGACGGCGCTCAATGTACCGAAATGTCGCAGAAGCGCCCGCTTACGGCTTGGACCGACACCGGGAATTTCCTGCAGGCCGGCGCTGGCAATGTCCTTCTTGCGGCGGGTGCGGTGGGAACCCACGGCGAAACGATGCGCCTCGTCGCGTAGCCGCTCGACAAAATAAAGCACGGGGTCGCGCGGCGGCAGGCGGAAGGGCTCGCGGCTCCTTTGGTGGAAGGTTTCGCGGCCGACATCGCGGTCAAGGCCCTTGGCGACCGCGATGACCGGGACTTCATCAACGCCGGCGGCGGCGAGCGTCTCAAGTGCCGCGGTGAGCTGTCCCTGTCCGCCGTCGAGGATCACGAGATCGGGCCACGGGGATTCCGCGCCTACGTCGGCATCTGGCGCGCGCGGCGATTCCTGCTTCAAGCGGGCGAAACGGCGGCGCAATACCTCGCGCATCATGCCGGTGTCGTCGCCGCGGGCGATGTCCTCGGATTTGATATTGAACTTGCGGTACTGGTTCTTGGCGAAGCCCTCGGGGCCGGCGACGATCATGACGCCGACGGCGTTCGCGCCCTGAATGTGGCTGTTGTCGTAGACCTCGATGCGCCGCGGTGGCCGCGGCAGGTGAAATGTTTCGGCGAGCGCCTTCAAGAGGCGATTTTGCGACGACGATTCCGCGAGCCGCCGCCCGAGCGCCGCACGCGCGTTGAGGAGCGCGTGTTCGACGAGTTCGCGCTTCTCGCCGCGCTGAGGCACCGTGACTTCGACCTTGTGATCGGCGCGGGTCGAGAGCGCTTCCGCCAGGAGTTCGCGGTCTTCGATGTCGTGCGAAAGGAGAACCGAGCGGGGTGCGGTCCGGCTTTCGTAGAATTGCGGCAGGAAGCTATCGAGGACCTCGCTCGCATCAAGCGAGCGGTCGGCGCGCGGATAATAAGCTCGGTCGCCCCAGTTCTGGAAATTGCGAATGAAGAACACCTCGATGCAGGTGATGCCGCCTTCCTGATGGCAGGCGAAGATGTCGGCGGCATCGGTGCTGCGCGGATGCACACCCTGGTGCGACTGGATGGTGGAAAGCGCCTCCAGCCGGTCGCGCAACGCGGCGGCGCGTTCGAAGTCGAGTGCGGCCGAGGATTTTTCCATTTCGGCCGCGAGCATGTCTTTCACCGCCGAACTTTTGCCCGAGAGAAATTCGCGCGCTTCTTCGACAAGTTCGTTGTAATCGGGAAGCGATATCTCGCCGGTGCAAGGCGCGCTGCAACGCTTGATCTGGTAGAGCAGACAGGGCCGCGTGCGGCTCTGGTAGAAGGCGTCGGAGCAGGAGCGCAGGAGAAACGCGCGCTCGAGCGCCGTCAGCGTGCGGTTCACCGCGCCCGCGGCCGCGAACGGGCCGTAATAATCGCCTGCACGGTTGCGCGCGCCGCGATGCTTGACGATTTGTGGTGCGGCCTGGTCGCGCGTGATCAGGATATAGGGAAAGGATTTGTCGTCGCGTAGGAGCACGTTGAAGCGCGGCGCGAAGCGCTTGATCAGGTTGGCCTCGAGCAGAAGCGCCTCCGTCTCGGTCGCGGTGGAGACGAATTCCATGGCCGTGGTCGCGGCGATCATGCGCGCGATGCGGTTGGCGTGGCCGGTGCCGCGCGTATAGGCGGCAACGCGCTTGGCAATGTTCTTTGCCTTGCCGACATAGAGCACCTCGCCGCGTGCGCTCAGCATGCGGTAGACGCCGGGCGTTGACGGCGCGAGCTTGGCGAAATGCTGGATCGCGGTGACGCCGGTGGCGACGGCCTCGGCCGCTGGCTCTTCCTCCTGCGCGGTGTCTTGCGCGAGTTCGATTGGCGTCTCGATCTCGGGACTTTCGTCGGAGTCGGTGAGCGCGGTTTCCGGATCGATGTCGGGACGTTTTTTGTCCATTGCAGGCACTCTTGCGATTATTGCCGTGCGAGAATTCGCGCGCATCCGCCGTAGCGTGGATTTTTCTTCGCGAGATTTTGATTGCGAGCCAATAAATCGCCGCGCTTTTGCCCGTTTCGGGTCAGGCGCGAGGCAAATGTAAACGCTTTGTTAGTCATGACTCGAAAGAGAAGCGCGTTTTTGGCCGCCAACACAAGACGCAATTCTCCGAAAAGTTTAGATTATTCGCCGTGGGGTCGACTGAAGGTCGAGGGGAGAGGCCAGCATGAAGAAGCTGCTTCTGGCAGCGTGCGCCGCTGTTGCGGCGACGACGCCCGCGCTTGCCGGCGACTTGCCGCTGCAGCGCCCGTATGGGCCGCAAGCATATAATTCCTTGTTCAACTGGACCGGATTCTACGCCGGCGTGAATGGCGGCTATGGCTGGAGCAAGGCGGCCGGCACGAGCCCGGACGGGTTCGTGGGCGGCGTGCAGGCCGGCTACAACTATCAATTTTCGCCGACCGGCGTGTTGGGCGTGGAGACCGACATCGCCGCGACTTCGATGAGCGACACGGCCGCCGGCGCGAAATTCGGCGTCAATTATCTCGGCACGATCCGCGGCCGCGCGGGCTACACGATGGACCGCGTGATGTTCTACGTCACCGGCGGTGCTGCCTACGGCCAGGGCGAACTCGACATAGGCGGCCTTTCCAACACGCAGACGCATTGGGGCTGGGCGCTCGGCGGCGGCCTCGAGGCGATGGTCACGCCGAACGTGTCGGCGCGGCTTGAATATCTCTACGCGGATCTCGGCAAACAAACCTATCAGTCGCTGCTCGGACCGACGAATGTCGGCTTCAGCACCAATATGATCCGCGGCGGTCTCAACTATCACTTTTGATTCATGCGAACGAAACCTTGTGCGCTTACAAACGAGATCTGATGTCACATTCGCGCCATGTTTCGCCGGCGATGCGTGGCAACATTGTGGAGAATGACGATCGAAATCCTTACGCGGCAAAGGCTCGTCGTTTTTTCGCCGGTGTTGCCGATTTGCCACCGCACGCGTGCGAGATCGCTCTAGAAAAATGCATCTCAGAATCTTCTCAAACACCAAGTGGAGTTCATCCATGAAGAAGAGGCTACTTCTTTCCGGCATTGCGCTCGCAGCGTTCGCGTTCGTGGCGCCGGCTTTGGCGGCGGACATGCCGACGCGCGGTCCGGTCTACAAGGCGGCGCCCGCGCCGCTGTTCAACTGGACCGGCTTCTACATCGGCGCCAACGCCGGCTATAGCTGGGGCGATGCCGCCAATCTAAAACCGTCCGGTTGGTCGGGCGGCGGCCAGATCGGCTACAACTGGCAATACGCGCCGAACTGGGTGTTCGGCCTCGAAGCCGATATGTCGGGCTCCGACATCAGCGACACCAGGATCGGCGGCGCGCCGCTCGCGCAGTCGAAAATCGACTACTTCGGCAGCGCGCGTGCCCGTCTGGGCTACACGGTCGATCGCGTAATGGTCTACGGCACCGGCGGTCTCGCCTGGGCGCATGACCGCGCGAATGACGGCCTGGTGGCGGCCGACAAGGAGCATGTGGGCTGGACCGCGGGCGCGGGCATCGAATACGCCTTCGCGCCGAATTGGTCGACCAAGCTTGAGTGGCTCTATGCCGACTACGGCGGCAAGACCTATGCGCTGACGGCGCCGACGCGCATCGACCCGACCGACAATACGGTGAAGCTCGGCCTCAACTACCGCTTCGGCGGCCCGGTCTACTCGCGCTATTGATCGCGAAGATCCCGAACGAAAAAGCCCCGGACCTTGGTCCGGGGCTTTTTGTTTTGCGAGTGTCGCGCTCACTGCGGCTTGGTTTCGGCGAAGGCCGGAACCTTCTTCGCGAACTCGTCAAGCCATTGCACGAGTTTCGGATGGGTCTTGCGCCAGTCGCCGTTGAAGCGGAAATCGAGATAGCCGAGCGCGCAAGCGAGCGTGATGTGACCGACATGGATCATCGATCCGAAAGCGGGCGGCGCCTTCTCGAATGCGGCCATCGCACGGTCGATCTTGCCGGTCTGGTGATCGAGCCATTTCGGCTCGTGTTTCTCAGCCGGTCGGAAGCGGCCTTCGTAGACGCGCAGGATTCCGGCATCGAGGATACCGTCGGCGAGCGCTTCCATGCGCAACGCATCGAAATGCGCGGCACCCGCCTTCGGAATGATGCGGCCGCCGCCCGCCTTGTCGTCGAGATATTTGAGGATGACGGGCGAATCGAACACCGTGCTGCCGTCTTCGAGAATGAGCGTTGGAATCTTGCCGAGCGGATTTTGCTTCCGCACGCTGTCATTGGGATCGAGCGTGTCGGTGCTTTCTACGCGGACCTGATCGGCAAGGTCCAGCATCGCGATCGCGATCCTGATCTTGCGTGCGAAAGGCGAGCTTGTGGACGAGCGCAGGACGAGCATTGTGACCCCCCGGTTCAATTCGCTTGTTACTTTGGAATTCAACCCTGCGCCGCGAGGTTGACGGCTTTCGGCCCCTTGCCGCGATTGTCTTCCTCGATCTCGAAAGAAACGCGCTGACCCTCATTCAGCGAGCCAAGACCCGAACGCGCGACCGCGGAAACGTGTACGAACACGTCGCGGCTTCCGTCGTCGGGCTTGATGAATCCGTAGCCCTTTTCGTTGTTGAAAAACTTCACGGTGCCGGTAATCGGCATGGCCTCCACTCCTTCACTTTAGTCAATTTGTCTGCCTTTTGCTTCCCGCGCCCCCGAGAGTGGCGCCGGCCGGGCGCTTTCCTAGGACAGTCGCGCCGTCATGAAAAGCGGTTTTCTTGGCGCGAATTTTTCGCGGCGCGTTCACGCTTTGGGCGTGAGCCAATCCAGGCGGTAACGGCCCGCGCCATTGCGGCCAAGCGTGGTCGCGAGCGCCGGCAAGATCACATTCAGTTCTTTTTCGAGCGTCCATGGAGGATTGACGGCCATCATGCCGCAGGCGGAGAGCGGGCCTTCCGCGCGTGGTTTGTCGACGGCGAATTCGATGCGTAAAATTTTCGGAATTTCGAGCTCAGCGAGACGACGTTCGAACTTTCGAACCTCGTGCCGATCCTTGATCGGAAACCAGAGCAGGAAGATTCCGGTCGGCCAGCGGCGGTGCCCCTCGGCAAGCCCGCCGCAAAGCCGCTCGAATTCCTGCGGCTCCTCGAAGGGCGGGTCGATCAGCACGAGGCCGCGCCGTTCTTTCGGCGGCAGATACGCCTTGAGCGCGGTCCAGCCATCAATCTCGGCCGTTTTCGCATTGCGGTCGCTGCGGAAGCGGCGATCGAGTGCGGCGTACTCCTCCGGGTGCAGCTCGCAAAACATCATGCGGTCATCTTCGCGGCAGAAGGCGCGCGTGATCAGCGGCGAGCCCGGATAATGTTTGACGCCGCCGCCCTTATTCTCTGCCGCTACCAGCGCAAGATAGGGCGCGAGCAGGTTGCCTGCCTCGCCCGCCGGCGGATGGTCGATCAGGCGCCCGATGCCCTCGCGCCATTCCTCCGTGCGGCTCGCGGCCTCGCCCGCGAGGTCGTAGCCGCCAGCACCGGCATGGGTCTCGATCACGCGAAACGGATTGCTCTTTTCCACAAGATGCAAAAGCACGCGGCAAAGCACTGCGTGTTTCAAAACATCGGCGAAATTTCCAGCGTGAAAGGCGTGGCGATAGTTCATTACCCGCCGCGCACCGGCGGCATTACCACCCGCGGGCTGCGGCAGGCGCGGCGGTCGGTCTCGGGGCAGGAGTGAAAGGCGAGATCCTTGCCCATGCAAATGCGGACCTCGCTCAGATAGCGGCGGCTGCAGGTGACCGTGATCATGTCGTGCGAAAGCCCCGGATTGGCGGCGATGAAGGCGTCTTCCACCTCGTCGGGCGACACCGTGGTGTAGTCGTTGAGGCGGACGAACCGTTCGGGAATGTTCACCTTGCCGCGCGCCTCGCGCACGGTGGTGAAGAAATGTTCGGCGTCTAGGCCCGAACACGTGCCGTGCGCCTGCCATTCATGGATCACGAGCTTCCGCGCCGGCATCAGGTCGAGCATCGAGCGGATCAATTTGTTGTCGATCCAGGGAGCGGGATCCACGCAGTTTTCCGGGAAGCCACGATTGTATTGCGGCCACAGACCGTGAACGACGAAAGAATAGGGCCGCTCGCGATCGCATTGTTCGTTGTTGCCGCGCCGCCCGGCGCCGCTCTCGCAAAAGGACGGCGACCAGGAAAGCGAAAGCACATAGAAGTCGAATTCGCCCGGCGTGCCCTGATGCGAGTTGTGGCGGCGTTCATCGCCGCGATAGAAGGAATCCTGGCGGTCTTGTGCCGATGCCGGGGAGAGCAGAAGCGCCAGAAGTGCGGCCGCGAAAGCGCCGCGACCAATCCTGCTCATCAACTGCCTCCCGGTTTTTCTTGCTTAAACGCGGCAATCCTCAGGGCTGCGCCATCTTGCAGCGCGGCGAGTAGGCCATGTTGCGGTCGTAGCCCATCACGCACCATTCGACGCCGAAGGCCGCGCCGGCGAAGCCCTGATCTTCGACGATTGAATAGTAGGTCACGGTTTCGGTGCCGTCGGACATGAGCGTCTTTGCGACGCAAAAACGGCGCGGGATCGCATGCTCGCCCCATGGACGATAGGCGACCTCTCGCACTTCGCCGAACTGACTGATGAAAAGGCCAGGCGTCCAGAAGCGGAGTTCCTTCATCACGAAGTGGATATCGATCTTGGCGAGCGCCAGCGGATTGTCGCAGGCCGGGAGCCAAGCGTCGTAGCGGGGCCCGCCGAAAAGATAGAAATTCATCTCGAGCCAGCTCGCTGCCCGAGCCGGTGCGGCCGCCGTCAGCGCGAGCACCGCGCTCAATACCGCGCCCAAAACCCCTGCGCTTTTCTTCATGTCTTGCTCCTGTCCCGGCCGCGACGATGCGGCGGCGAAGGGCGGGGGTCAAGGGCGTTCGATGGCGGCCCGGCGCGGAGAAACCCGCGGAGTTAAAAGGTTCGAGCGCCCTTGCCTCGCGGGATGCGGCTGATTAGCTTGAGGACGGATCGCTTGCGGTCAAGCACACGGAGGCCTGAATGTTCGTTTTCGACACGCGCGGCGAGCGGATCGCCCTCTTCGCCATGACCGTGTTGATGGCGGCGACCCGCATCGATCATTTCGGCGCCGGCCACTTGGCTCCCGATGCTTCGACCGCGGTGTTCTTTCTCGCCGGTCTTCTGATCGGCAATCCGCTCTGGTTCGTCGCTTTCCTGGCGGAGGCGTTCCTGCTCGATCTTGCGGCGATCAAGGTCGTGGGCGTCGAATCGGTTTGCGTCACCACCGGCTATGGCATGATGATTCCTGCCTATGCTTCGCTGTGGCTCGCGGGGCGGCTCGTTCGTATGACGGACAAGCTCGACGCTTTTAGCATCGCCAAACTCGTTGGCGCCTGCTGCGGCGGGCTCGTCGCTTTCTTCGTCTTTTCGAATATCGGCTACTATTTCGGCGGCGGCTTCGAGGATTCCATGGGCGTTGCGGAATATGCGCGCCGCGTCGTGCGCTATTTCCCCGATTATCTGACCAGCACGCTCGCCTACAGCGCCATTGGCGTTGCGATTGCGATTCTTGCCGCGCATCTTGCGCCGCGAAATCGTCTCGTCTCGCGCTGATCGAAGCGCGCCCGTTCCGCTTGGTATACTTGGTTTAGCTGCTTGTGCTGCAGCGCGATTGCATTGACGCTGTCGCAGCGCTGTTACGATACTTTGCTTTGCATGATTTCGGAGTTGCCGCGAAAGCACCGTGTCCGTTGCCGAATCACAAGTGCACGGGTGGCGGAATACGGTTTACTGTTTCGCATAAGCGATTAGGCTTCTTCTTGGCGCCGCAACGCAGCCCCGCGTCGGCGCCTTTGGCCAAGGGGCTACGGGAGGAGTGTCATGTCGGGAACACTCGTCAATCTGATCATTCAGCTCATCGCCGGCGCGATCGGCGGCAATGTCGCCGGTTCCGCCCTGAAGGACTACAGCCTCGGCACGCTCGGAAATTCGATTGCCGGAATCGTCGGCGGCGGTATCGGCGGTCAGATTTTGCAGGCGCTGGTGCCGGCGCTTGCCACGGCTGCAAGCAACATGGATTGGGGTTCGATCGTCGGCCAGGTGGCTGGCGGCGGCGTCGGCGGCGCGATCCTGATGATCATCGTCGGCGTGTTGAAGAACATGACCGCGAAGTAAGATCGAATAGCCTGGGCTTTGAATTCCCCCTCCTCCGCCCGGAGGAGGGGTTTTTATTGTAGCGGCGGTACCTCGGCGGCAGGCTAGCAACGGCCGCATTGTCGGCGTATGCACGGCGCGATTGCGAGAGAATCATCGCCGTATTTTGCTTCAGCGGGAGTCCCATAAAATGCGCGGCAATGTCTTTCGGCGCGGCCTCTTTGTTTTCGCGCCGGTTTTGCTCTGGCTCATTTTTCCGGCGGCGGCCTTTGCAGAAGGCTCGGCGGCGAAGCTCGAGGAACTCATCAAGAAAAGCGGCTATACCTCGACCAAGGTCAACGACAATACCTGGACGATCGATTTCACCGGTAAGCAGCTGCCGAAATTCAAGATGATCCTTTCGGCGAGCAACAAGGAGAAGAACAACATCTTCGTCATCTATGCCAACCCCGCAGACAAGGCGCGGCTGCCCGCATCGGCGAATTTCATGCTGCTCCTGCTCAAGGCGAATCAGGATTTCGACTACGTCAAGGTCGGCATCGACGGCGACGGCGACGCGTTCGTGCGCGCCGACATCCCCGACAGCATCGACGACGGCTACTTCAAGAGCATGGTCGAGCAGGTCGCCGCCGCGACGGATCAGCTCTATGGCCGCATCAAGCCGATGTTGCGAAACTGAGAGCCGCCGCGGCGGGAGTGTTCAGCAGCGAATGATGCGGACCGTTGTTTCGCCGCCTTGGGAAGCGGGCACGGTCACGTCCTGCACCCCGCAAGCGGCGCCGTTCGGACCGTATCCGCGCCAGACCGACACGCGGCGCGGATCAATCGCGCCGGTGACGTCGCTGTTTTCCTGCGGCACCTCGATGATCTGGGGCTCCACATAGGCATAAGGCGTGCCGTAGTCGTAAAAGCCGGGGAAGCCGAAGTCGAAGTTACGCGCAAAGCGGTGACGATGAGCAAAGTGCGCAAACGCGAAATGATGCGGGTGCGCGAAGTGATGGTGATGGGCGAAAGCCCAGGGCTTGAATCCGCCGCCGCCAAAGCCGGGCTTGGCATTGCCATGGCTGGTAAGAAGAACTGCGCCCGCGCCAAAAAGGGCGATCGCGGCGTACGCGAACAACTTTTTCATCGCCTGTCCCTGTCCCGTGCGAGGAATTCAGGCCCCCATTCCTCGCGTTTTCGCCGCACCAAAATCCTAGCGCCGTGGGCAAAATCTGTCGAATCCGCGGTTGCCGCTATTTATTTCCGCCGCTTGCGGCGTTTTCCCGTCTTCTTCGCCGCCCGCCTTCTCTTCGCCTCGCCATATTTCATGCCTTCGAGCTTCAAGCCGTCGGGGTCGAGGAAGAACACGGCATAATAGTCGTCGTAATATTCGCCCGGCGGATCCACGATCGTCGCGCCGAGCTCCTGCACGAAGGCGCCGAGCGCATCGACTTCGGCGCGGCTTCCCAATTCGAAGGCATAGTGATGAAAGCCGATGTTGCCGATGCGGTGCTTGTGCTTCTTGCCTTCGGCATCGGCTTCGCCAATCCAGAAACGTGTCTTGCCGTTCGACCAGCCGGCGGCGTCCGCATAATGCTCCATCGGCTTGAAGCCGAGAAAACCCAGGAGCTTGCCGTAGAACGTCTTTGATTTTTTGAAGTCGCTGACGCGGATAACGAGATGATCGACGCCGAGGACGCGGGGCATGGTGCGTTTCCTTTTCCGGACAACGCCTGAGCGCCTGCCGGGTTCGCCGCGCTTATTGCGCCGGCGGCATTAGCTTCATTTTCTCGTCAATGCATTTGTCGACGAGCGCCAAACGCTTGTCGAGGTCGCGCGGCGCCGACTTGTTCTCGTATTTCATCCAGCATTGCGTTTTTGCCTGTTCCGCCGTAGTCGGCACCGGCTCGCCGTCCGCCGCGACCGGCTTCGCTTGATCGGCGGCGCCAGCACAGGCGGTGAGCAGGATAGCGGTGAAAAGCGCCAGCGCGCGGATCGATAAAGCGGGTTTTGAATCAATCATACGGCGGGGTTCTCTGAACGCTGAGGTCGCTGCCGCATTATAGCGGAGACGACGTTGCTTGTCGGGTTCGTTCTTGCCGGCAAGCTAAAGTCTCAACCGTGCGTCTTTTCCCATCGCCCGATCGACGGCCACCAGCGCGAGCCCCAGCGCCAAAAACACAATGGCGAGCATCACGCCGTTCAGGAAGGTGCGGGGATAACCGAGCGCGCCGGGGTCGATGAAGCGATAGGGATATTCGCCGCGGGCGGCGCCGAGCGCGAGATTGTAGAAAAAATAGACGGACGGCCAGGCGAGCCAGCGCAGCGGATCGCTCCAGGCAAGGCGGCCCTTCGGAACGCCGGCGAGCCAGTAAAGCGCATAGAGCGGCGGCACCACATAATGCAAAAGCGTGTCGGCGATGAACTGCGTGCCGTGCGGGGTCCAGCTGCCACGAAGCAGCAGGAAATAGATCAGCATGACGACGAGAATGTAGACGACGGCGGCCGATTGCACGCTCACGCGCTTGAAGAGGCTGTCTGGATCGCGGCTGACGAGCGCGCCGGTAAGCAAGGCGGCCACAAGGAGATTGGTCAGGATGGTGAAGAAACTGAAATAGCGCGCGAGCGCATCAAGAAGTGACCGTCCGGCCGCGGCGGAATAGTGCAAGACGAGTACGAACTGCAGCGCCAGTGCCGCCCAGGCGAGAAGTGCGATGAGCAGGGCGAGCGGACGAAGCGTCGGCTTCATGGCGTCGGCGTATTGCATGGCTCTGGTCCCGGCGCCCGAGAGTTATTTTTGATCCTGCTTCTTATCCTGCCGCCACTTCCCGCCGAAGCGCTGATTGAAGCGCTGGAAGAGCCCCGGTTTCTGCCCGAGATTCTGTTGCTGGAATTTCTGCCCGAAGCCTTTTTGTTCAAATCCTTTCTGACCAAAGCCCTTCTGCTCGAAACCTTTTTGTCCGAAATAGTTCCGGCCGAATCCCTGCCGTCCCGCGAGCGATTGGATGCGACCGTGGTCGCGGGCGAAGGCCAGCATATTGCCCGGATTGCGGCCGATGCGCGTTGCCAGGATGTTGTGCGAACGGTTGATGTTGTTCAGCATGCGCGCCGCTTCCGCCGGTGTCGCACGCCCGAAGCCCGCGCGCGTCAGCGCAAGCGGTGCCGAGCCCGCACGCACTTCCTGGCAGCCGGCGCTGGTGTGGCAGACGATGCCGAGGCCTTCCACCGTGTTGTAGATCATGCGGTCGTTCTCATAGCCGACGTCGATGGTGGTGCCGCGCACACCGATGCTGGCAACCGGCGTCTTGATCTGATAGGCGGAATGGTCGGAGCTGCCGGTGACAAAGCGGAGCGTGCCGCGCGTGATTTCGATCACCGCGTTTTTCGCCTTGTCGCCGTCGAAGACAAATTTGTCGAGGATGACCTCGGAATTGGCGCCGATCGTCAGCACAGTGTCGTCGATGAAATGAATGTAGACCGAGCCGTCACCGGTGGTGATGACGCGGTCGTTCTGCTCCAGCGGATCATTGATCGAAAGCTCCCGAGCGCCGCTGGCGCGTTCATCCCGCGCCGAAGGGACGACCGAGACCACGTCGCCGATGGCGTCGGCACGGGCGTTCCCGGGAGAAAACAACAGGGCCGTCGAGACCGCCGCAACGGCGAACATCAAATGACGCGCAAACATATCGGCGCTCCTAATTATTTCCGGCAATTACTGCACGACCAGCGGATATTTCCGCTTCTTCTCCTCCATGCATTGGTCGACGAGCTTCATTTTCTCGTCGAGATCGTGCGCGACCTTGGTATTTTCGTACTTCATCCAGCACTGGCCGCGCGCCATTTCGGTCGATTGCGGCGGCACGTCGCCTTTCAGGCTGTCGAGAGCAGCCTGCCGCTCGGAGCCGCTCATATGGGTGAACGATGTGTCTCCGCCGGAGGCACAGGCGGCGAGCGTGAATGCTAGCGCCGCCGAAACGAGCGCATTCCGCGCCATAAAGGAGCGCGCGCGGGCAAATTGTCGCGGGGCCAGGGGCTGGGGCATTGGCTTCTTCTAGCGTGGGGAGATGGGCGAGAAAAAGGCCTAACGCCGATTGGTCTTTAAAGTTCGCGTGCCGGCCTTGCCGCCGCGCGAGAAGGGGGTCCGAAACGGCTTGCTCGCCGTGCCGCCGCCGAGGCGGGCGGGCGTCGTGGCGCGGACCGGGAGCCGCGCGGACGGGTCGTCGCTGACCGCGAGCTCAATGGAACGGAGCCGCTTGATCTCATCACGCAGCCGTGCCGCCTCCTCGAATTCGAGGTTGCCGGCGGCCTCCTTCATGCGCTCCTCGAGGTCCGTGAGCACCGCCTCGAAGTTGTGACCTAGCGTCGCCACATCGTCGGAGAGCCCGGCGTCCACTGTCACGCGGTCACGTTCGTAAATCGAATTGGTGATGTCGGCGATCTCGCGCTTTACGCTTTCCGGCGTGATCCCGTTCGCTTCGTTCCAGGCCTTTTGCTTGGCGCGGCGGCGGTCAGTCTCGGCGATTGCGCGCTTGATCGAGCCGGTCATCGTGTCGGCATAGAGGATGACGCGGCCCTCAACGTTACGGGCGGCGCGGCCGATGGTCTGGATCAGCGAGGTTTCACTGCGCAGAAACCCTTCCTTGTCCGCGTCGAGAATGCCGACCAAAGCGCATTCGGGAATGTCGAGACCCTCGCGCAAAAGGTTGATGCCGACGAGGCAGTCGAAGGCCCCAAGCCGGAGATCGCGAATGATCTCGATTCTCTCGATCGTATCGATATCGGAATGCATGTAGCGCACGCGCACACCCTGCTCGTGCAGGTATTCGGTCAGGTCCTCGGCCATGCGCTTGGTCAGCGTGGTGACGAGGGCGCGGTAGCCCTTTTGCGCCGTTGCCTTCACCTCGCCGATCAGATCGTCGACCTGGGTGCGCGCGGGGCGGATGGTCACCTCGGGATCGGTGAGGCCGGTGGGCCGGATCACCTGTTCCGCGAACACGCCGTGGGCCTCGTTCATCTCCCACGGGCCGGGGGTTGCGGACACGCACACGGTTTGCGGCCGCATCGCGTTCCATTCCTCGAAACGGAGCGGGCGGTTGTCCATGCAGGACGGCAGCCGGAAACCGTATTCGGCGAGCGTCGCCTTGCGGCGGAAGTCGCTGCGATACATGCCGCCGAGCTGCGGCACGGTGACGTGGCTCTCGTCGACGAAGACGAGCGCATTGTCGGGAAGATATTCGAACAAAGTCGGCGGCGGCTCGCCCGGCTTGCGGCCGGTAAGATAGCGCGAATAATTCTCGATGCCGGAACAGACGCCGGTGGCGGCAAGCATTTCGAGATCGAACATCGCGCGCTGCTCGAGCCGCTGTGCCTCCAGCAGGCGATTGGCACGGTTGAGCTGGTCCAGCCGGAGCTTCAGCTCCGCCTTGATGCCGGAGATCGCCTGGTGCAGCGTCGGCTTCGGCGTCACGTAGTGCGAGTTGGCGTAGACCCGGATCGCTTCGAGATCGTCGAATTTCTCGCCGGTGAGCGGATCGAATTCGTGGATCGCCTCGATCTCGTCGCCGAACAGCGAAATTCGCCAGGCGCGATCCTCGTAGTGCGCTGGAAACAATTCGATCACGTCGCCGCGCACACGGAAGGTACCGCGGTGAAAGTCGGCGTCGGAGCGCTGGTATTGCAGCGCCACGAGGTCGGCGATCAGCGCGCGCTGCGAGATTTTGCCGCCGCGCTTCAACTCGAAGGTCATCGTCGAATAGGTCTCGACCGAGCCGATGCCGTAGATGCAGGACACCGAGGCAACGACGATCACATCGTCGCGCTCAAGAAGGGCGCGCGTCGCCGAGTGGCGCATGCGATCGATCTGTTCGTTGATGGAGGAGTCCTTCTCGATATAGGTGTCGGTGCGCGGGACGTAGGCTTCCGGCGTGTAGTAGTCGTAGTAGCTGACGAAATACTCGACGGCGTTGTCCGGAAAGAAGCTCTTGAACTCGCCGTAGAGCTGGGCGGCGAGCGTCTTGTTGGGTGCGAGAATCAGCGCCGGCCGCTGCAGGCGGTGGATCACCTGCGCCATGGTGTAGGTCTTGCCGGAACCAGTGACGCCGAGAAGCACCTGCGTGCGCTCGCCTTCACGCGCGCTCTTCACCAGTTCTTCGATCGCGTGCGGCTGGTCGCCTTTCGGCTCAAAGGGCGAGACGAGATCGAACAGCTTGCCGCCCTCGAATTTCTGCGGCCGCTCGGGCCGGTGCGGAACAAAATCGACGCCCTTGAATTCCGGCCGGCCGGTTTCGAGGAGCTTTTGCAGCGCCTCTGCGGAGGCGAGGGCGCCGGCGGAGGGGACGTAATCGTCTTCGGGCTTCTGCGCGAGCATCTCCGCGAGCCGCGGATCGGCGGCGGTGACCGGCGATTCGGTCTCGAAATGCCGCTGCGGCCGCTCGGCCATGCCGTGATGGGTTCCGCGCGCGGTGCGGTAGGGCTTTTGGGCTTTCGGCATTGGCCCAATATGGACATTCAGTCGCAGGGATGGAAGCGGCGAAAGCTCGCATTTTTCATCTTTCGTCCATGCGCCGGTAACCTCCGCCGCCCCAGTCTCGACATTTCCCGGTGACAAACCGAGACGGGGCGGGGATCCGGAGGCGCAGGCGATGGCGCTCGATCCGAAGTTTGAAGCGGCCTTGGCATTGCATCGGTTCGGCTTCGGCCCGCGCGGAAACGCGATCGCGAAGATCGCCGGCGACCCGCGGGGCGCGCTTCTCGCCGACCTCGAACGCCCGAATGCGGGCAAGATCGACAACCCCGATTTGCTGAGCGGCGGCGAGGCGGCACGCGCCGCCTTCGATTTCCGGCAAGAAAAAAAGGCCGCGCGGCTCGCGGAAGCGGCCATGCGCGAGGCCGAAAAAAACGGTATGGCGCCGAAGCCGGAAAAACCGGATCCGGCGATGGCCGATCCGTCCATGCAAACGGCCGACATGAAGCAGCGCATGGATGAGGCGGAGCGGAAAGCCGTAAATCCTCCGGGCTTGCCGCAGCAGATCTATCTGCAAGAGGCCAAAGCCCGTTTCGACGCGGCGATTGCTGCCGAGGCCGGCTTTGCCGAGCGGCTGGTGTGGTTCTGGTCGAACCACTTCTGCGTTTCCGCCGACAAGGGGCCGACACGGCCGCTCTGCGGCGCCTTCGAGCGCGAAGCGATCCGGCCATATGTCACCGGACATTTCGTCGACATGCTGATCGCCGTGGAATCGCATCCGGCGATGCTGATCTATCTCGACAATGCGCGCTCAATCGGGCCCGCCTCGATCGCGGGCATTCGGCAGAACAAGGGGCTCAACGAAAATCTCGCGCGCGAAATTCTGGAGCTGCATACGCTCGGAGTGCGCACTGGCTACACCCAGGATGACGTCACCAATTTCGCCAAGGTCATCACCGGCTGGTCGATCGAGCCGTTGAAGCTCGCAGCAACGCATGCGGGCGAATTCACATTCAATCCGCGCATGCACGAGCCCGGCGCGCAAACGGTCGCCGGCAAGGGCTATCCCGAAGACGGCCTCGAACAGGGCCGCGCGGTGCTCGCGGATCTCGCAAAGAGCTCCGCCACCGCCAAGCACATTGCGACAAAGCTCGTGCGCCACTTCGTTGCCGATAATCCGCCGCCGGCGCTCGTGGAGCGGCTCGCCAAGCGTTTCCGCGATACCGACGGGAATCTGAAGGAAGTCGCCAAGGCGCTGGTGACCGCCCCGGAATCCTGGTCGGCGCCGCGGGAAAAGTTGAAGCGGCCGGGCGAATGGCTCGTCGCGGCGTTGCGCGCGAGCAATATCGATCCGCCGGATATACGTCCTGTCGTGCAGGCACAGAATCTCCTGGGCGAGCCGTTATGGCGGCCGCCAGCGCCAAACGGATTCTCCGACGATAGCGCCGCCTGGATGGATGGCCTCGCGCAGCGGCTCGACATCGCCAACCGCTTCGGTCAGCGCGCGGCGACGACCCAGATCGACGCCGGTGCCATGATCGAAACCGCGCTCGGCCCGCTTGCCTCGCAGGAAACGCGGCAGGCGGTCGCGCGGGCCGAAAGCCGGCCGCAGGCGCTCGCGCTTCTCGTGATGGCACCCGAATTCCAGCGGAGGTGAACATGACTTGCATGCATAGCCCGAGCCGCCGCGAATTGTTGCTCGCCTCCGGCGCACTGTTTGCCTGGACCTATTTGCCGAAGGTCGCGCGCGCCGAAGGCCGTGATCCGCGCTTTCTCACGATCATCCTGCGCGGCGCGCTCGACGGTCTTGGCACGGTGGCGCCGGTCGGCGATCCCGACTGGATTGCGCTCCGCGGCGACAAGGCCTTGAGGCTCGAAGGCGAGCATGCGGCGCTGCCGCTCGATTCTTTTTTCGCGCTCAATCCGGCGATGCCGAATTTCTACCGGCTCTACAAGGCAGGGCAGGCGACGGTCGTGCATGCGACCGCGACACCCTATCGCGAACGGTCGCATTTCGACGGGCAAGACATTCTCGAAAGCGGCCTGCCGAAACCGGGCGCCGTCGACACCGGCTGGCTCAACCGCGCCTTCGCGTCGATCGAGCCCGGCGGCCGCGTCGACAAGGGTCACGAGGCCTTCGCGGTCGGACCGGTGACGCCACTCGTGGTGCGCGGCCCGGCGCCGGTGTTGTCGTGGACGCCGCCGCGGCTGCCGCCGGCGAGCGATGACACGCTGATGCGCCTCCTTGACCTTTACCGGCATACGGACCCCGTGCTCGCCCGCGCGCTGGAAGAACGCATGGGCCTTGCGGCGATTGCCCGCGCGGGCGGCATTTCCCAGGACCCCAACAATCCGGCAGCAAAGCAGGCGGGAGTTGCGCAGGTGCGCGCCTATTTCGCCGAGGCCGCAGGTTCGGCGGCGAAGTTTCTCGCGCGCCCGGAAGGGCCGCGGGTCGGGGCGCTCGCCTTCGACGGCTGGGATACCCACGCCAATGAGGGTGCTTCCGACGGGCGGCTCTCGCAATTGCTCGGCGCGCTCGACGGGGCGATAGCCGCCATCGAAACCGAGATGGGCCCGGCCTGGAAAGAAACGGTGGCGGCGGTGGTCACCGAATTCGGCCGTACCGCCCGCATCAACGGCACCGACGGCACCGACCATGGCACCGCCACGGTCGCGCTGCTCGCGGGGGGCGCGCTCAAGGGCGGCCGCGTGATCGCCGATTGGCCGGGCCTGAAGACCGAAAACCTGCAAGATGGCCGCGATTTAAAGCCGACAACGGATCTGCGCGCCGTGCTGAAGGGCGTATTGAAAGATCATCTCCGCGTCGCAGACGATGCGCTCGCGAGCAAGGTCTTCCCCGGCAGCAGTGCGGTGCGGCCCGCCACCGGCCTCGTTGGCTGAAAACTTTCGCGCAAACAAAAACCCCTCGCTTCGCGGCGAGGGGTTTTTGTATTCGCGAAGCGCGGGCGTCAGAGATCCTTCATCAAGACGCCGGCGAGCAGCAAGAGATAACCGGCCAAGAGCAACCAGAAGCTCAGTGGCGAGAGAATGCTGATCCAGGTAATGGCGCCGATGATGCCAAGCACGAAGACGATCATCGAAATGATCGTAGTGGTCGATCCGGGAGGAGTCGTCTTGATACTGACGCCGGTGTGTGTCTTGCGCTTCGCCATGGATTGCCCCCTGTTTGCTGGCGTAACGTGCCAATGCCGGCGCGAGAATCACGCCGGCATCTTGAAGTCGTCATTTTGTCACGATCGCACATGGATTGCAGCCGGTTTTTTTGGCGGCGTTTACGACGGCGAGCGATCGCCAAGCTGCAATGTGACGCGCTTGATGCCGCGATCCGGAGCGTAATCGCTGGTGCGAAAGCCGAGCTCTTCGCATAATTTCAGCATTTCGACGTTGTCGGCGAGCACGAGTGCATTGATCGTCACGATTCTTGCGGCTTTCGCCCACTCGATCATCCGTTGCATCAACAGGCGGCCGAGTCCGCGCCCCTTGAAATCAGAGCGCACGATGACGGCGTATTCGCCCGCGCCGGGATCGTCATCCTGGCAGTGCAGCCGTACCACGCCCAGCATCTTGCCGTCCGCCTCGTCGATCGCGATGAAGGCCATGGCGCGGGCATAATCGACATGAGTCAGCCGCGCGATGAATTCGTGACTCAATTCACGGATGGCGCCGAAAAAGCGACGGCGCACATCCTCGGCACTTTCCGCGGCAACGAAATCGGGATAAAGCGCCGCGTCCTCGTCCTTGATCGGACGCACGAAAACGCGCGTTCCATCGCGCAGGCGTTCGTGACGTTCCCATGCGGCGGGATAGGGGCTCATTTTCTTGCGCTCCGCCTCACGCGACAACCGCGGTGTCGTCCGGGCGATCCTAAAATGACGGCGGCGTGGCGTTCAATCGCGCTCAGCTGTTCTGCTCGTAGCCCACGATCTTCCAGTCGCCGCCGGGTCCCTTGCCGTAACAAAGTTTGTCGACCGCAAGCGGCTGTACGGCGTGCACATCGACCCAACCGGTCCTGCCCGAGGGCAGCAGCAATTGATAATGCGTCGGCAGGGGGTTGTTCCCGAGCGCCTGCGAAGGCGGGTGGGTGGCGGCAATCGGCATTGCGATCTTGGAGACTGTCTCGACCTTGTCGCCGCCGCCCGGCTTTTCGGTGAGCGTGATCTCGGTGAGGCTGTAAACCCACTCGGAATCCTCGTCCTCGTTTTCGATCCGCCCGCTTGCCTGATTCATCACGGCATCGTCGGCCGGCTCGGCACCTAAGGGTCCACACAAGACGCCCGGATTTTCGTCCATTTGGAAAAGCCCTGGGCCGCTCGTGATGTCCTCGAGCACCTCCCACAGCTGGTCCTCGGTATTCTGACTGTCGCTATTGTGGCCGAACTGGCGGAAGCCGAAGGCGACCTTGAAATTATGCAACGCATCGCGGCTTTTATCGAATTGCTCGTTTGGATCGCCATTGGTGGTCCAGAAGAAGGTGGATCCGACGAGCTCGTAGAGGAGGCCCGCGTTGCGATGGCTGATCGCGTTCGCAAGCTTCTTGCGCATTGCCTCCAGCGTGGGCTCGGCTTTCGCCTCGGCGGGGACTTCCACCTTCACTTCGGGATAGGACGTCTTCTTGATGGCGGCCGCGGGCGCAGGCTCGAAGAGGATCGCGAAGGCGAGCAAGAACGAAGCGGCGAGGATGGAACGCATGGCTTCTCCGGACTTCGATTTCAGCACCGTCGGACGAAATTGCGACGGAACGGGACGGGCGCGGGCCTCCCGCGGGTGCATTCGCGAATCGCTTGCGATCGCCGCAATTTATCCGGTCTGGCCGGAAAAGGAGATTCTGGCCGGAAAAGGAGATTGATGAGAGATTGGCGCGAGGGCCGCAGCGACCTTCTCGCTGCCGGATTGTGGTTTTCGGCGATGCTCCTTCCGCGGCATTGGCTTTTCTGCTCTGCGCTCGCGATCGCGCTTGCGGCGGCCCCGGCGGCGTTCGCCGTGCCGCCCCCGAAGCGGACCGATCCGGCGCTGCAAATGCGGGTGCAGGCGGCGCTCCCGCGGCAGCCGCAACTGCTGCAACAGGCGCTTCATGCGCTGGCGCCGCAGCGGCCGGGCGTGCGCGATCTTTATTTTGTGGGCTTCGCCGGCTACGGCGATCAGGATGTTTTCCGCAAGGAAGTCGAACGCGTGCGCGCGCAGTTCGACCAGGAATTCGGCACGCGCGGCCACTCGCTGGTTCTCGTTAACAGTCCCGCCACGCTCGATCGTTATCCGCTTGCGACCTTGCAAAATCTGAAAACCGTTCTCGCCGAGCTTGGCAAGCAATTCGATCCGCAGGAGGACGTGCTGTTTCTGTTCATGACATCGCATGGCGACCGGCGCACCGGCCTCGCGCTCAGGCTGAACGGGCGCCGGTTGGGCGACATCGTGCCGCGGCAGCTCGCGGACGTGCTTGCGAGCGCCGGCATCAAGAACCGGGTGGTGCTGATTTCGTCGTGCTTCTCGGGCCAGTTCGTGACGCCGCTCGCCAACGACGACAGCCTGGTGATCACCGCCTCGGCGGCCAACCGTTCCTCCTTCGGCTGCGCCACCGACGCGGAGTGGACCTATTTCGGCAAGAGTTATTTCGTCGACGCGCTGCCCGAGCAGAAGAAATTTATTCCTGCTTTTTACGACGCACAAAATATAGTGGCGGTACGAGAGGTAGGGGATCAGGTGCCGCCGTCGCAACCGCAAATCTCGATCGGCTCGCGCATCGAGCGGGTGCTGCAAGAACTGGGATATTGATACCGCCTTTGACCCTCAACAAAACAGGTCCGCCATGCCGTTCGCGATCCCACCGACGCTTTTGCCGATTCTGATGCTTGTCTGCTCGAACGTCTTTATGACGTTCGCCTGGTACGGACACCTGAAATACAAATCCTCGCCACTGTTCCTCGCGATTCTGGTGAGCTGGGGCATTGCCTTCGTCGAATATTGCTTCGCGGTGCCGGCGAACCGCTTCGGCTCCGCCGTTTATTCGGCGGCGCAGCTGAAGACGATCCAGGAGGTCGTGACCTTGAGCGTTTTCGCGGTCTTCTCGGTGCTCTATCTCGGCGAGGCCTTCCGCTGGAATCACGCACTCGGTTTTGCGCTGATTGCCGTGGGGTCGTTCTTCGTCTTCGAGAAGTGGTGAGCCGCCCGTCTCAGAACCTTGGCTCCGCAAACAGCCGGCTGTGTTCGGCGCCGGCGATCGAGGCGAACGACTTCGTTTCCGGATCGAAGACCGAAAGCAAGCCAGTGGCGACCGCGAAATGCGCGGCGTGCAGATGCAGTTTCCCGCGCTCCGCCAGGATGCGGACGCAGGGAAACGACATGAGATTGTCGAGCGTTTTCACCGCCGAGGCGCGCTCGAGATGATTGAGGTAATCGGCGAGGCTCGCGTGTTGATATTGCGGCTCGATGGAAGCGGCGGCCGGCGCCAGGAGTTCCATCCAGCGGCCGATGAAATCGCCGGGCGACAGCGGCTTGGCGTGCTCGGCGAAGGCGCGAATGCCGCCGCAATCCCCATGCCCAAGCACCACGATGTGCTTCACCCTTAGCGCCTGCACCGCGTATTCGATCGCGGCTGAAACCGCGCGTTGCGCACCGTCGGGGGTATAGGGAGGCACGAGGTTGGCGACATTGCGCATCACGAACAATTCGCCGGGGAGCGCGTCGAAGATCACTTCCGGCGATACGCGCGAGTCGCAGCATCCGATGACCATGATTTCCGGCGACTGGCCGCTCTCGGCAAGGTCGCGATAGCGGTCTTGCTCCCGCCGAAGGCGGTTTCCGAGGAAGGCGCGATAGCCCGCGATCAAGCGTTCGGGGAAAGACATGATGTGCTTTCTAGCACAAGGCGGCGAAACTATTTCATCGGCACGATGTGTAACACCTTGCCGTTGCGTTCGTCAGTGAGGAGCCAGAGGGTTCCGTCCAGGGCCTGGCGGACGTCGCGAATGCGAAGGCCGAGATCGGCGAGCAATCGTTCTTCCTTGACGATTTTTTCGCCGTCGAGTTCGAGCCGGTCGAGATGCGTGAGCGCAAGCGAACCGACGAACAGATTTCCCTTCCAGGCCGGAAAAGTGTCGCCGGTATAGAAGGCCATGCCGGAGGGTCCGATCGATGCCGGCGCCCAGTAGTAGATCGGCTGCTCCATGCCTTCCCTGACAGTGCTTTCGTGAATCTTGGCGCCGGAAAAGTCGACGCCATAGCCGATCACCGGCCAGCCGTAATTCTTGCCCTTCTCCGGCACGTTGACCTCGTCGCCGCCCTTCGGCCCCTGCTCCACGATCCACAGCTTGCCGCTCACCGGATGAATCGCCGCCGCCTGGATGTTGCGATGGCCGTAGGACCAGATCTCGGGCCTTGCGCCTTTCCTCCCGACAAAGGGATTGTCGGAGGGCACCGAGCCGTCGGCGCGAATGCGGATCACCTTGCCGAGGTCGCCGGACAGGTCCTGTGCCGCGCTTTTCTGGTTACGCTCGCCCGTGGTCACGAACAGCGTGCCGTCGCGGGCGATCGCGATGCGCGAACCAAAATGCAGGCCGCCTTCAACGGCCGGCTCGCTGCGGAAAACTACCTTCACGTCGTCGAGTTTCGCCTTGCCGTCCTCCTCGAGAAAACGTGCGCTCGCAACAGATGTGCTGCTGGGATTGACGCTGCCGGCGGGCCCGCGCGGCTCGACGAAGCTGAAATAGACAATGCGGCTCTCCTTGAAGTCCGGCGCGAGCGCGATATCGAGCAAGCCGCCCTGTCCGACCGCGGCGACGGCGGGCACACCGTCGACCGGCAACGACAGCTTTCCGTCATGCTCGAGGATGCGTAGCCGTCCCGGCCGCTCGGTGACGAGCATGCGGCCGTCGGGCAGGAAGGCGAGCGACCAAGGATGGTCGAGACCGCTCGCGACCGTCTCGACGCGGAATTCCACCTTCTCGCTCTTGACGGCGCCCGGCTTCCGCGGCGGGGCAGACGGGATAATGAGCGCGAGAAAGAGCGGAAGAAAAAAGAGGCGGCGGGTGCGCATCCCGCTAGCGTAACCGCTTGCGCGTAGGGCGTCAGCTTTCTCAGCGGGCGAAGGCGCTATCGATGCCCAAGGCAAACGCAATCGCACAAATGGAAACGGCGAGCGCGAGCGCGACCATGGCGGCGGCGCAGGCCGAACCGAAGCGGCCATGGCGGACCGCGGCTCGGATCGAACGCGGCTCATTTTCGGCGCAAGCTTCAAAGGCCATCTGGGACATTCCCTCGAATCAGTGCGTGTGCTGCATGGATTCGCCCGCAATCGGTGCGGTATTGCGACAGAACGATGATGGGGCGCGGTAGCCCGATGGCGGAAAAGCGGCAATTGGTTAATTTGGGAGGCGTCAGGCGGTGCCGGCGCTCGCCAACGCGCCTTCCGGCACCGCATCCATTTTGATGTGGCCGGCCTCGCCGGCGATGCGCGCCAGCCAATCGATGACGTGAGGGAAGCCGCCGAGTTCGAATTCGCCCTCCTGCGCCACATGCGTATGCGCGTAGAGCGCGAGATCAGCGATGGTGGTGTGCTCGCCGACGAAATAGCGCCGGCTGGCAAGATGGCGGTCCATCAGTGATAGCGCCTCGTAGCCGTGTTCCATCCAGCGGTCGATCTCGTGGGTGCGCAGCTCGCGGCCGCCTTTGACGAGATGCAGCCACCAGCGGGCGGCGGCAATCGCGGGCTCATGGTTGTGCTGCTCGAAGAACATCCACCGCAGCACCTCGGCGCGATCGAGCCGGTCCTCGGGCAGATACGGCGTCCCCTCGGCGAGATAGACGAGGATTGCGTTTGATTCGGGCAGATATTGGCCGCCCGGGAGCTCCAGCACCGGTACGTGTCCCTCGGGATTCTTCGTCAGGAATTCGGGCGTGCGGTTTTCACCTTTGAAGATATCAGTTTCAACGAGGCGATAGTGGATGCCGAGGCGCGCGAGCAGCATGCGCGCCTTATAGCTATTGCCGGACATTTGCATTGAATAGAGCGTGTACATCGCGGCGCTCCCCAATGGCGCGCGGACTATGACGGCAAACGCGGCCATTGCGTGACCGAAGCTAGCAGATTTGGACGCAGCGACGAACGGCGCCGCACGGTCAGGCCGCGTTGCGGTATTCGATGATGTGTTGCTGCCGGGGGTGATTCCACGCGCCAATGTAGTGCGGCTGCCACCCTGTCTCGCGTCCGAACGATTCCATCTCTGCCGGCGTGTAGGCGAAGTAGCCGTGCGAATGCGAGGCAGTCGGGTTCGCAAATGCTTCATCGGTGCAATGATGAGTCGCAAAAAAGCGGCAACCGGGCGCCGCCACCGCGCGCAGGTTCGCGAGGCATCGCACGATGTCGCTGGCGGTCAGGTGCGAGAAAAGCGATTGCGCAATCCCGAAGGCCGGCGCCGCTCCGAACTTCGAGAATTCGAAACTGTCGGAGATCACGAATCGCGGTCGTTTTTGCCGGAACTTGTCGATGCCCAGTTCCGCCGCGACTCCGTAGATGACGAGCTCGATGTGCTTATCGATGCCGAGATAACGCGCGGGCTCGAGATAGTCGATGAACCTGATGCCGCCGCGAAGCGAACCGCAGGCTACATCGATAAAAACATCCGTTGGCCGCAGGCCTTCGTTGACGAGGAAGCCGAACTGCAACTCGGAAACGTGATTCCAGTATTGACCATCGCCGCCGACGAAGGCCCGATGCCCGCCGCGGTGGATTTCTTCGGCCGTATCTTCCACGCATGCTCCGTTGCGACGCTAGCGAGCGGCCGCTCGTTATTCTGCCGCCACCTTATGGGCTTGCGCGTAGGCGAGAAGCGCGTCGTCCGCGACCGGCGCAAGCGGCGCGAAGTCGCGATGCGCGATCCATTCGGGCCGCGTGAACTTGGTGATGTGGTTGGAAACCGCGCAGAGCGTCAGATACACGATCTTGCGCGGGTAGGGCGTGATGTTCGGCGGCGAGGCATGCACGAGATTGCCGTGGAACATGAGCACCGAGCCGGGCTTGCCGGTCGGGGCAACGATGCCGGGACGATCCTTGGTCGCGGCTTCGTCGCAAAGCCGCGTCACCGTTTCCTGATCGAGCGTCCACAGCGGATACGAGGTGGTGGACTTGTCGTGGCCGGCCTTGAGCGTGCCGTGCTTGTGGCTCTTCGGAATGATCATCAGCGCGCCATTGATCGGATAGACCTCGTCGAGGAACACGGCGATGTTCATCGCCCGCGGCTCCGGCATGCCGTCGTCGCGCGCCCAGGTGCCGTAATCCTGATGCCACTGCCAGACGTCGCCCTCGAAGGCGGCCTTGGCGTTGATCTTGAACTGGTGGACGTAGACGCCTTCGCCGAAATATTGCTGTAGCGGCTCCACGAGCCGCGGATGGTGGCCGAGGATGCGGAACGCCTCGTTGTAAGTGTGCGCGGCGAAAGCGGTGCGCGGAGCGCCGGTCTTCTCGCGCCAGACTTCCTGACGATCGCTGCGGTAAATCTGCTCGGCTTCCGCGCGCAGCACCGCGACTTCCTCTTCGCTGAAGCAGTTGGGGAAGAAGAGATAGCCTTCGTCGTCGAAATCCTTGAGCTGCTGCGGGGTGAGCTTCATGGCGTCCTCCTGCGAAATCCCGATTTTCGGACTTTGTTGCCTGCGAGTGTAGCAGGATGGATTGCGGGCACTAGCCCGCGGTTCCCTCCCGCACAGCGCGGCGGTAGGCGAGGGTAAATAGAATCAGGAGCGCGATCAGGCCTAGCGGCAGGCCGAGAAATTGTGCGAACGAGCGGGTCAAGAGCGGCGCGATCCAACAGAAGGCGAGCGCCGATTTTTCGTAACTGAGAAACCCGCGCTTCAATCCGTAAGCGGCGAGGAAGGCGAGCGCCGGCGCCATGACCACGAGGTCGTAATCGAGCGAATAGGGCGTGATCAGGAGCGACCCCGCAATCAGCGCCGCGGCCTTGAAGGGAAGCGCCGACTCGTTTCGCCAGACGCGCACGAGAAAAAAGATCACGGCGAGCGCGACGATCGCCTGTGCCGCATAGGCGACGATCACCGGGCCGCCCCAGAGGCGCACGGCGGCAAAGACACTTTGGATTTTGTAGAAGCCGGTGCCGCCCTGTTCCAGGACGACAGTGCGCGTGAAGGCGAGGCTGGTGAAGAAGGCATCCCAGACTTCGGCGCCGTACGCAAAGTAGGTCGCGGAGCAAACCGCGCACACGGTCGCTGTCGCGATCCAGAACACGCGCCAGCGCGCGGAAACTGCGAGCGCGAGCGGAATGAGCAGACCGAATTGCGGCTTGTAGACAAGGAGGCCGAGCAAAATCCCCGCGACGACCGGCAGGCGATCCATCAGGAGCAGCCCGCCGCCGATGAGCGCCGCAGTCAAAAATCCGTTCTGGCCGTGGGTGAGATTGATGAAGGTGGCGGGGAAGGCGAGAGCATAAAAAAGAGCACGCGGGTCGCGGGCAATCGCAAAGACGTTCCATAAATAGAGCGGAAGCGTCCCAAGCTGCCAGATCGCGAGCGCCATGAAATAGGGCAGGAGCGCCAGCGCCGCCGCGAGCGCGAGAAAGACCGGCGGATAATGCCAACCGTAGAACTGCGTGTCGGCGCCGAAAATCGACTGCTCTTTTCCGTATTGCAGCGGCGGCGAGAACGGCGCCGCGGGCTTGCCCTCGAGCACGTATTTCCCCGCGGCATAGACGTTGGAGAAGTCGGTGCCGAGCGGGCGGCGCTGGTAGTCGATGAGGCCATTCGAGGTGCCGAGGAGGGCGGCGAGGGCGATCAGCCCGAGCAAGACCAGGATCCCGGCATAGCTGCGCATTCGCTCGGCGGTGAGCCAAGCTCCGGTTCGCAGAGATTCGATGAAACGCCCCATCCCTGATCGTCCCGCGGTCTTGCTAATGCGGCGGCTCGGCCTTTGGCGGCGTGCGGGTGCAGCCGACCGTGGGGCAGTTCACGCCGAAGCCTCGCGCGTCGAGAACGCAGGGCAGAAACGAAACCCCGCGATAGGGCAAGCCGTAGCATGCGGGGTCGGCCTTGCATTCCGCGACATTGGTATGCCGGCCGCACGGGTCGGCGGGCGGCGGCGGGCACCAATCGTTGATCCCCGTTCCGCACTCGCTTCGGGCGAAGCCCGCGGGAGTGCTTGCCAGGAGGGTGGCAGCAATCATCAACATGGTTGATCGATGTATCAGGGGTTTGAGCCTTGCCGTTGGTGCCGCGGACCAGTAGGAAACTCACGCCTGCGAAGCGGGCAAGCGGAGATTCACATGGCTTTCCTCGCCGAGTCCATCGGCCGTATCAAGCCATCGCCCACCATCGCGATTTCGAACCTCGCGAAGGAGCTGAAGGCGCAGGGCCGCGACATCATCGCGCTGTCGGCGGGCGAGCCGGATTTCGACACGCCGGAAAACATTAAGCAGGCGGCGATCCGCGCGATCGAGCGCGGCGAGACGAAATATACCATCGTCGACGGCATTCCGGAGCTGAAGGCGGCGATCTGCAAGAAGTTCAAGCGCGAGAACGGCCTCGACTATAAGCCCTCGCAGGTGACCGTCGGCACCGGCGGCAAGCAGGTTCTGTTCAATGCGCTGGTGGCGACGCTCAACCCCGGCGACGAGGTGGTCATTCCGGCTCCCTATTGGGTGAGCTATCCGGACATCGTGCTGTTCTGCGGCGCCAAGCCCGTGGCCGTGGAGACGCGACTCGAGGACGGCTTCAAGATGAAGCCGGCGGCGTTGGAGCGCGCGATCACCCCGAAGACGAAGTGGCTGATCTTCAACTCGCCGTCGAACCCGACGGGCGCGGCCTACACGCGCGCCGAATTGAAGGCGCTCACCGACGTGTTGGTGAAACACCCGCATGTGTGGGTGCTGACCGACGACATGTACGAGCACCTCGTCTATGACGATTTCGAATTCACGACGCCGGCACAGGTCGAGCCGAAGCTCTATCCGCGGACGCTGACGCTGAACGGCATGTCGAAGGCCTATTGCATGACCGGCTGGCGCCTCGGCTACGCCGCGGGTCCGGAAGCGTTGATCAAGGCGATGGGCACCTTGCAATCGCAATCGACCACCAACCCGTCTTCGATCACGCAATGGGCCGGGGTCGAGGCACTCGAAGGGCCGCAGGACTTCATCCCGAAGCATAACAAGGCGTTCAAGGAGCGCCGCGATCTCGTGGTGTCGATGCTGAACCAGGCGAAGGGCATCACCTGCGCGAAGCCGGAGGGCGCCTTCTACGTGTTCCCCTTCTGCAAGGGGGCGATCGGCAAGACCGCGCCTTCGGGCAACAAGATCGCCACCGACGAGGATTTTGTGCGCGAACTCCTGGCCGCCGAAGGTGTCGCGGTGGTGCACGGGACCGCGTTCGGGCTCGGGCCGGCGTTTCGCGTTTCCTACGCAACCGGCATCAAGGAGCTGGAGGAGGCGTGTAGCCGGATTCAGCGCTTTTGCGCTGCACTGCGGTAATTGCAGCCTCCGAAAAATCCAAATTCCTACCTCCAAATGTGCGCTCCAAGACAAAGGAGAGCTACGCCATGAAATATCATCACCTTGCCGCCGCCTTCGCGACCGCTGCGTTGCTGGCCGCCTCGGCGATGCCCGCTGCCGCCAACGTCGAAGTCGGCATTCTTAAATGTCATATCGCGCCGTCGGTCGGTTACGTCGTCGCTTCGGAACGCGACATGCAGTGCCATTTCTATCCGAACGCGGGCGGCCCGGTGCATCGTTATTGGGGCAATGCCGGCCGCATCGGTCTTGATCTCGGTGTGACGCACGAAGGCTGGCTGGCTTGGGGCGTTTTTGCTCCCACCAAAGTGATCAACCGCAAGGACCTTGTCGGCACCTATGGCGGCGCCTCGGCAGGGGCGGCGATCGGCGTCGGCCTTGGCGGCAATGCGATGGTCGGCGGATCGAACAATACGATCGCGCTGCAGCCGCTTTCCGGCGAGGGCAGCGTGGGCCTCAGCGTGGCGCTCGGCGTCACCGCCTTGTCGCTCCGCTGACGCGAAACTCCGCGCATATTGCCAAGGAGAATTCCAGCCGGCCCGGGCTTTCCCGGGCCGGTTTTTCTTTTAGCTATCCCTGGGCATGGTCCCTGCCGAAAATCGGTTCCCGCTTTTCGGAATCATACTCTTGCTGCGCATAAGCCTATTTGCTTGCGCTTCGCGCCCGCACCTGAAACGATAGTCCCCCCGGCCCTCGCCTTTTAGCCGGCCGGCAAGCCCTGGCCTCGCGCAAGGGAGTGCGGCGTCAGGTCCCTTGATCTTCTCAGGGAGGCGTCGATGGCGGACAACAAAAACACGGCAAACGGCAGTGGTTCCAAGGGCCCGCGCTGTATCGCGCTCGTGGGCCCCTTTCAGTCGGGCAAGACCACGCTTCTAGAAGCGATTCTGGCGCGCACGGGCGCGGTGCAGCGGCCGGGCAAGGTCGAGGCCGGCAACACCGTAGGCGATGCGAGCGCCGAAGCGCGCGCGCATAAGATGAGCGTCGAGCTTTCCGTCGCCTCCACCGATTTCATCGGCGACGCCTATACGTTTCTCGATTGCCCCGGCTCGGTCGAATTTGTCCAGGAAATGCGCTCGGTGCTGCCGCCGGTCGATGCCGCCGTGGTTGTGTGCGAGGCCGACGAGCGTAAGGTGCCACAGTTGCAATTGGTGCTGCGCGAGCTGGAAGAGCGCAAGATTCCGCGCTTCCTGTTCATCAACAAGATCGACAAGGCCGACAAGCGCGTGCGGGAGACGCTGGCGCTCCTGCAGCCCGCCTCACGCATGCCCCTGGTGCTTCGCCAGATCCCGATCTGGAAGGACGGGATCGTGGTCGGCTTCGTTGATCTCGCGCTCGAGCGCGCCTTCATCTATCGCGAGCACGCGGCGAGCGAGGTCGTCGACTTCGACGATGAAAGCCAGGCGCGCAAGAAAGATGCGCGCTTTACCATGCTCGAAAAGCTCGCTGATCACGACGACAAGCTGATGGAGCAATTGCTCGAGGACATCGAGCCGCCGCGCGACAAAGTGTTTGACGATCTTGCCAAGGAATTGCGCGAGGGCTCGATCTGCCCGGTGCTGATTGGCTCCGCGACACGCACCAATGGCGTGCTGCGCTTGTTGAAGGCGTTGCGCCATGAAGCCCCCGGCGTCGCCGAGACGGCGGCGCGGCTCGGCGTGAAGCCAGGCAGCGACGCGATCGGCCAGGTGATGAAGACCGTACACACGCCGCATGGCGGCAAGCTTTCGGTCGTGCGCGTGCTGGCGGGCGAAATCGGCGAGGGCGCAAGCGTCCTCGGCGCCAGGGGCGAGCCGTCGCGTGTTGCCGGCGTCTTCAAACAAATGGGTGCCGCCGTCGAAAAGCGCGGCGCCGGCAAGACAGGCGATACGGTCGCGCTCGGCAAGCTCGATTCCATCGACACGCTTGACACGATCACGACCGGAAAGCAGGCGGCCGCACCGCTTGCCAAGGTCGTGCCCCTTTCGCCGGTGCTGGGGCTTGCGATCGCGCCGCGCGAGCGCAAGGACGACGTGAAGCTCGGTCAGGCGCTGACGAAACTCGTGGAGGAAGATCCTTCGCTTTCCGTCGTCCATAATACCGAGGCGGGCGAGATCGTGTTGTGGGGTCAAGGCGAGATGCATTTGCGGGTTGCCTCCGAACGGCTTGCCTCGCGCTTCGGCATCCAGACCACCACGCACACCCCGCGCGTCGGCTATCGTGAAACCATCCGCAGGCCGATCACCCAGCGCGGCCGTCACAAGAAGCAATCGGGCGGCCACGGCCAGTTCGGCGACGTGGTGATCGACATCAAACCGCTGCCGCGCGGAAGCGGCTTCCGATTCGCCGAAACGATCTCCGGCGGCGCCGTGCCGCGGCAGTATTTCGCTTCGGTCGAGGAGGGCGTGAAGAGTTACCTGAAATCGGGGCCGCTCGGTTTCACGGTGGTGGACGTTTCCGTCACCCTCACTGACGGCTCCTATCACGCGGTCGATTCTTCCGACATGGCCTTCCAGCTCGCCGGCCGGCTCGCCATGAACGAAGGCATGCCGCAATGCCAGCCGGTGCTGCTCGAGCCGATCCATCTGGTCGAGATCGTCTGTCCGTCCGACGCTACGGCGAAGATCAACGCGATCCTGTCGCAGCGGCGCGGGCAGATCCTCGGCTTTGACGCGCGCGAAGGCTGGGATGGCTGGGACGTGGTGAAGGCGATGCTGCCCGAATCCGAGATCGGCGACCTGATCGTCGAGGTGCGTTCGGCGACCGCGGGCGTCGGCGGGCTTTCCTTCCGCTTCGACCACCTGCAGGAATTGACCGGCAAGCAGGCGGATCAGGTGGTGGCGGCGCGCAAGGCGGCGGAGTAGCGGAAGGCGTCAGCGCGCGAACGCAATCCGCCGGAGCGGGAGCGCCAAGCCTTCGGTGGCGCGCGCGTGAGCCGCCTCGTCGCGCGGATAGGGCTTGCTCTCGGCGATCATGCGGGCGAGCGCGCTTTCATTGAGCGGCACATGCAGCGCTTCGGCGATACGGCCGACGACTTCGCGCGGCGCGCGGAACAGTTCTTCCATCGAGAGATAATGAGCCTTGATGCCGGCGAGCGCGAACAGCTCGCGAAAGCCCGCGTCCTCGCCCGAGACGAATTTGAGGTCTTCCTGGAACTGGGCTGCCCGCTCTTGCAGCGAAGGCGGATATTGGCGCGGCTCGCTGGTGCGGCGGCCGGAAAAGTCCCAGATGCCGGTTGCCATGGCGACGCGCCAGGAAGTGACTTGCGCGGCGAGATCCGGCCGGAAGAGGTAGATGACGAAAGCGTTGTCGAACAGCCCGTCGCCGGGCGCGTTCATCAGGAAACCGGTGAAGTGCCAGTATTGCAGATTGACGCCGAAGACGCCGTTCTGCACCCGGCGGAGCCGCAACGCCTCGATATAGGGTCCGATATATTCGGCGCGCAGCGGCTCGGTCGGCAGCCCCCAGCGCGGGCCGATTTGGTTGGCAAATTGCGGATGCATGTATTCGAAGGGAATGCCGACACCGGCCGCGAGCAGGAAGCGGCAGAGCTCGTAGCTGCCGGTGCGCGGGGACGAGCAGATGATGAGGGTTTTGCTGCCGCGTTCGCCGATGTCTACGTCGTAGTCGGGCCCTGTGAGATCGATGAGATCGGGCCGCCGGTCGAGGGGGATTGTTTGACGTGAATTCACCGCGCTCACCGCTCCACTGATTCGGTCGGGAATAGTAGCGGGGTACGAAAGGTCTACAAACGCGAGGAATTGCAGCGGGAACAGCCCATGATCGCATCAAGCGCGGGATTGTGACTTGTCGGTGAGGTCGAAGGCGTTGTAGCCCGCAAGGACCATCGACGGAGTCGCGCCATGCACATTCTTCATCGCCGCAGCTGGGAAATCCCGGAATCGCAGGCGACGTCCGAATCCATCTATCTTTCGCGCCGCGAGTTGCTCGGGGGCGCCGCGGCGCTTGCTGCGGGCGCGACGCTTCCCGCGGTTGCACACGCCGATGATGACCCCACCGCCGGCCTTTATCCCGCCAAGCGCAACGATAAATTCGCGCTCGACCGCGGGCTCACGCCTGAGAGCAAGGCCGGCAACTACAACAATTTCTACGAATACGGTGTCGACAAATACATCGCCGGCCGCGCGCAGCAATTGAAGACGCGGCCATGGACGGTCAAGTTCGACGGCTTGGTCGAGAACGAAAAGACGGTCGGTATCGACGACCTCATCCGCGCCATGCCGCTCGAAGAGCGGCTCTATCGCATGCGCTGCGTCGAGGCGTGGTCGATGGCGGTGCCGTGGACCGGCTTTGCCATGGCGAAGCTCGTCGAATATGCGAAACCGCTGTCCTCAGCCAAATATGTACGGATGGAGACCTTCCTCGATCCATCCATGGCGCCGGCGCAGAAGCTGCCGTTCTTTCCGTGGCCCTATGTGGAAGGGCTCACCATGGCGGAAGCCACCAACGAGCTCACCTTCATGGTCACCGGCATTTACGGGAAGCCCGCGGTGAAGCAGCACGGCGCGCCGCTCCGGCTCGTGACGCCGTGGAAATACGGCTTCAAGGGGATCAAGTCGATCGTACGCTTCACCTTCACCGACCAGCGTCCGAAAGGAACATGGGAAGTGTTGCAGGCGAGCGAATACGGCTTCTGGGCGAATGTGAACCCGCAAGTGCCGCATCCGCGCTGGAGCCAGGCAACCGAAGAAGACATCGGCACGCGCGAGCGGCGGCCGACGCTTTTGTTCAACGGTTATGGCGAATATGTCGCCGGCCTCTACAAGGGTCTCGAAAAAGAAAAGCTCTATATGTGAATGTGAGCGATTTTTTCCCGCGCCCCGCGCCGGCATAAAAAAACTCGCCGGGCTCCAGGGGATGGGGGGAGGGAACCCGGCGAGTATCCCGTCACTAAATGGCGGGTGACTCAACAAATGGATATCCGCGCGTGGCGCGGACTCCAATTATCTGAATGATGCTGCCGCGCGCGCACACAAACAACGCGAACCTTCGCATGGCCGACATGCGGTCAATGCAAGGGTAAGCGTTCGCTCCGCGTACTCTTCAGTAATTCCAACGCTGCGCTTTTGAAATCAGGAAATCCCTAAATACCTGCACCCGCGCAACCGAGCGCAATTCTTCCGGATAAACAAAATAGGCTTCCAGCGACGGCGCCTCGAGATCGGCGAACAATTGCACGAGGCCGGTCCCCTCGGCGATGTAGTCCGGTAGTGTTGCAATACCGGCGCCGCTTTCCGCGGCTGCACGCAAGCCCATCGCATTGTTGACGGTGAGCGCCACTTCGCGCGGACCGCCGCTGTCGCGGCCCGCGTCCGCGAGCCAGTTCAGGTTTTGATAGAAGGACGGCACCGGGCCGCCGAGCGTCAACAGCCGATGGCCGTCGAGTTCCTTGGGCGAGCGCGGATGGCCGTTGCGCTTGAGGTAAGGGGTCGAGGCGTAAGCGTGGAAGTGCACGGTGAAGAGCTTGCGCTGCACGAGGTCCGATTGCACCGGCTGGCGGAGCCGGATCGCCACATCCGCCTCACGCATGGAAAGATCAAGCTCTTCGTCCGACAGCAACAGACGTACGCGGATTTCAGGATAAAGTTCGAGGAATTCGCCGATCCGCGGCGCCAACCAAAAGCTGCCGAAACCGACGGCGGTGGTCACTTTCAGTTCGCCGTTCGGCTTTTCACGACTGTCCGAAAGCTGCGAGCGCGTGGCCTCCAGCTTCATGAACACTTCGTGCGCCGTGCGATAGAGCACCTCGCCCTGTTCGGTGAGGATCAGTCCGCGGGCGTGGCGGTGAAAGAGCGGGACCTTCAGTTCCTGTTCGAGCGCGGAAATTTGCCGGCTGACCGCGGATTGCGAGAGGCCGAGCGTTTCACCCGCGTGGGTAAAGCTGCCGGCCTCGGCAACGACATGGAAGATCTTGAGTTTTTCCCAATCCATCGCGCTACTCGGCGGCGGCGCGGTCGCCGGCATCCTCGGCCGCGAGGAACCGTTCGGCCTCTAACGCCGCCATGCAGCCAAGCCCGGCGGCGGTCACCGCCTGGCGGAACACTTCGTCGGTGATGTCGCCGGCGGCAAACAGGCCGGGAACCGAGGTCGTGGTCGAGTCGGGCGCGGTCCAGACATAGCCCGAAGGCTTCATCCGGACCTTGCCTTCCACGAGTGCGGTCGCGGGTGCGTGGCCGATGGCGATGAACACGCCGTCGATCTTCTTTTCGGTGACGAAGCCAGTTTTGATGTTCTTCAGCTTTGCGTGCGTCACCTTGAGGGGATCGGATTCGCCGATGACATCCTCAAGCACGGTGTCCCATATCACCTCGATCTTCGGATTCTTGAACAGGCGGTCCTGCAGGATTTTTTCGGCGCGGAAGGCATCGCGGCGATGAACGAGCGTCACCTTGGAGGCGAAATTAGTGAGGAAGAGCGCTTCCTCGACCGCGGTATTGCCGCCGCCGACCACCAGCACTTCCTTGTTGCGGAAGAAAAAGCCGTCGCAGGTGGCGCAGGCCGAAACGCCGAAGCCGCGGAATTTCTGTTCCGATGGAAGGTCGAGCCAGCGCGCCTGCGCGCCGGTGGCAAGGATCACAGTGTCGGCGATGAAGCTTCCGCCCGATTCAAGCCTGAGCCGGAACGGACGCCGGGTTAGATCAAGCGCCGTCACCGTATCAGTCACGATGCGCGTGCCGACATGTTCCGCTTGCGCGCGCATCTCTTCCATTAACCACGGGCCCTGGATCACCTTGGCGAAGCCGGGATAATTTTCGACATCGGTGGTGATGGTGAGCTGGCCTCCGGGTTCTGCGCCTTGAATGAGCACGGGTTCCAGCATCGCGCGCGCGGCATAGATCGCGGCGGTATAACCGGCGGGGCCGGAGCCGATAATCGCGATGCGGACGTGTTCGCTCGCCATGGCTTGTCGCGCCCCCTTCGGCGGACTTGGAATCGCCACCGATCGATCCTTATATGGCGTGTCCAGGCTCTGGCTGCAAAACGCATTCTCGTTTCCACAGGCTTACACAGCGGAAATCACTGATGAACCATGGCAATAGCAGCGCCAAGCTTGCGCCGGCCAAGTCCGCCCTTTACACGTCGCCGGACCCCGGGGGCGGGGCGGCCGAGGGCGAAAAGATGCGCGAACGGCTCGATGCGATCGATTGGAAGATTCTCGCCGAATTACAGCGCGACGGGCGCATCACCAATGTAGAGCTTTCCCGCCGCGTCGGTATCTCCGCGCCGCCTTGTCTCAGGCGAATGCGCGCCCTTGAAGAGGCCGGCATCATCCGCGGCTATCGAGCGCTCCTCGACGAAAAGCGGCTCGGCTACGAAGTCATCGTATTCGCCATGGTGCATCTGGTGAGCCAGGCGGAGCCGGATCTCGTGGCCTTCGACGAGCGCATCCGCAATTGGCCGCTCGTACGCGAGTGCTGGATGCTCTCGGGCGAAGTCGATTTCATACTGAAGTGCGTGGCACCCGATCTCGCGGCCTTTCAGGCTTTCCTCGCCGAGCTCACGGCGACGCCAAACGTGCGCAGCATCCGCACCGCGCTTGCGCTTCGCCGCTCCAAGGACGAAGCGAGCGTGCCGTTGGAAGCCGAAACGGCGAAGGCTTGAAATTGCGTGGGGGCTGGCTGAACAGATAGCCGAAGTGTTACGGCGCAAACCGCGCCGTCACCGCCATTCGACTTTCATCACCTCATAGGCCTTTGCGCCCTTCGGGGTGTTGACCTCGACGGAGGCGCCCTTCTTCTTGCCGATCAGCGCACGCGCGAGCGGCGAGGTGATCGAGATGCGGCCCGCCTTGGCGTCGGCCTCGGTTTCGCCGACGATCTGCCAGACCCTCTTCTCGTCGGTGTCCTCGTCGACAAGCGTTACTGTCGCGCCGAACGTCACCGTCTCGCCGGAGAGCTTCGAGACGTCGATGACCTCGGCGCGCGAAATCTTATCCTCGAGCTCGGCGATGCGGCCCTCGTTCAGCGACTGCTGCTCTTTCGCGGCGTGATATTCCGCGTTTTCGGCGAGGTCGCCATGGCCGCGCGCCTCGGTGATCTGCTGAATAATGCGCGGCCGGTCCACCGACTGGCGGTGGCGTAATTCGGCTTCGAGCGCGGCGAAACCCGCCTCTGTCATCGGAATCTTTTCCATGGCTCTCTCCGAGACCCTGGTCGACACACAAAAATTCGCCGATCGCGCGCCGGCTCATCGGGGCGCCGCGACCGCCGAACAATTACGAACACACTGCCGCTTGGATCGGCGCCTTTCCCGGCCGTTCGCTAGGCCCGGTTGCCGAAGTAGCTTTGTAGCGCACGAACCTCGAGATCGCCGCTCAGATAAGCCTTGATCCCCTGCGCCGCAGCGACAGCACCGGATAAGGTGGTGTAATACGGAACTTTATGCAAGAGGGCGGCTCGCCGCAAAGAACGTGAATCTGCAAGGGCTTGCGCCCCCTCCGTGGTATTGAAGACCAGCTGCACCTGGCCGTTTTTGATGGCGTCGACAATGTGCGGCCGTCCTTCGTGGACCTTGTTGACCTTCTCGACCGCGACGCCCTTCTCCGCGAAATAGCGCTGGGTTCCGCTGGTCGCGATCAGCCGGAAGCCGATCGACTGCATCAGCTTTACTGCGTCGAGGATGCGCGGCTTGTCCTCGTCCTTGACCGAGATGAACACGGTGCCGCTCTTCGGGATTGCCGCCCCGCCGCCGAGCTGGCTCTTGGCGAAGGCAATCGAATAGTCGAGGTCGAGCCCCATGACCTCGCCGGTGGAGCGCATCTCCGGCCCGAGCACCGTGTCGACGCCCGGAAAACGCGCGAAAGGAAACACCGCTTCCTTGACCGCGACATGATGGAGCGTGCGTTTCTTTAAATTGAAGCTCGCGAGCTTTTCTCCTGCCATGACGCGGGCGGCGATCTTGGCGACCGGCACGCCGATGGTCTTGGCGACAAAGGGCACGGTGCGCGAGGCGCGCGGGTTCACTTCAAGAATGTAAACGTCGCCGTTCTTGATCGCGTATTGCACGTTCATCAGGCCGCCGACCTTCAGCGCGAGCGCGAGCGCCCGTGTTTGCTCCTCGAGCTCCTTGATCGTTTGCGGTTGCAGCGAATGCGGCGGCAGCGAGCAGGCGCTGTCGCCGGAGTGAATGCCGGCCTCCTCGATGTGCTCCATGATACCGGCGATGAACACGTCGTTCCCGTCGGCGAGCGCGTCGACATCGACCTCGATCGCATCGGAAAGGTAGCGGTCGATCAACACCGGGCTCTTGCCCGAGACGATCACCGCCTCCTTCATGTAGCGCTCGAGCGCCGGCGCGTCGTAGACGATTTCCATGGCCCGGCCGCCGAGCACGTAGGAGGGGCGGATTACCACCGGGTAGCCGATCCGCTCCGCCACGCGGCGCGCTTCGGCCGCACTCTTGGCGATGCCATTTTCCGGCTGGCGCAGCTTCAATTCGTCAATCAGCGACTTGAAGCGGTCGCGGTCCTCGGCAAGGTCGATCATGTCGGGCGAGGTGCCGAGGATCGGCACCTTTGCCTTTTCGATGGCGTCGGCAAGTTTCAGCGGCGTCTGACCGCCGAACTGCACGATCACACCTTGAAGCGTGCCATTCGTCTGCTCGCGTGCGAGGATTTCGAGCACGTCCTCGGCCGTCAGCGGCTCGAAATAGAGACGATCCGACGTGTCGTAATCGGTCGAGACCGTCTCCGGATTGCAGTTGATCATGATGGTCTCGAAGCCCGCCTCCTTCAGTGCGAAGGCGGCGTGGCAGCAGCAATAGTCGAACTCGATGCCTTGGCCGATGCGGTTGGGTCCGCCGCCGAGGATCGCGATTTTCTTCCTGCCGGAGGGCCGCGCCTCGTCGGCGAGCGCGCCCGCAAAGGCCGGCTCGTAGGTCGAATACATGTAGGCGGTGGGCGAAGCGAATTCGGCGGCGCAGGTGTCGATGCGCTTGTAGACTGGCCGCACCGAAAGCGCGCGGCGGCGCTTGGTGACCTCGGCCTCGCTCAACGCCGTCAGCGTTGCAAGACGGGTATCGGAAAATCCCTGCGCCTTCAGCCGGCGAAAGGCGCCGGCGGTCTTCGGCAAGCCTTTTTGCCTGATCTCGGCTTCGGCGTCGATGAGGGCGCGAATTTCGGCGAGAAACCAGGGATCGATCCTGCAATAATCGTGGATCTCGTTGTCCGGAAAGCCGAGGCGCATGGCCTGCGCCACTTTCAGAAGCCGTTCGGGCGTCGGCGTGCCCAGCGCCGCGCGGATCGCATTCTTGTCGTCGCCCTGGCCGAGCCCTTCGATGGCGATTTCATCAAGGCCGGTACAGCCCGTTTCCAGCGAGCGCAGCGCCTTCTGCAACGATTCACGGAACGTACGGCCGATCGCCATCGCCTCGCCGACCGATTTCATCGAGGTCGTCAACGTATGCTCGGCGCCGGGAAATTTCTCGAAAGCAAAACGCGGAATCTTGGTAACGACATAATCGATCGTGGGCTCGAAGGAGGCCGGTGTCGCGCCGCCGGTGATGTCGTTCGCGATCTCGTCGAGTGTGTAGCCGACGGCGAGGCGAGCCGCGACCTTGGCAATGGGAAAGCCGGTCGCTTTGGAAGCAAGCGCCGAGGAGCGCGAGACGCGCGGATTCATCTCGATCACGACGAGGCGGCCGGTCTTTGGGTCAACCGCGAACTGCACGTTGGAGCCGCCGGTTTCGACGCCGATCTCGCGCAGCACCGCGATCGAGGCGTCGCGCATGACCTGGTATTCCTTGTCGGTGAGCGTGAGCGCGGGCGCAACCGTGATCGAGTCGCCGGTATGCACGCCCATCGGGTCGACGTTCTCGATGGAGCAGACGATGATGCAGTTGTCCTTCTTGTCGCGCACCACCTCCATCTCGAATTCTTTCCAGCCGAGCACGGATTCTTCGATCAGCACCTCATTGGTGGGCGAGGCATCGATGCCGCGCTCAACGATCTCGATGAACTCGGCCTTGTTGTAAGCGATGCCTCCGCCGGTGCCGCCGAGCGTGAAGCTCGGGCGGATGATGGCCGGAAGGCCGATATCGTCGAGAGCGTTGAGCGCCTGCACGAGCGTCTTGATCTGATGCGAGCGCGGAGTCTCGAGGCCGATCTTCTTCATCGCCTCGCGGAAAAGCTCGCGATCCTCGGCCTTGTCGATGGCTTCGGCCGTCGCGCCGATCAGTTCGACGTTGAATTTTTCAAGGACGCCGAGCCGGCGCAGACTGAGCGCGCAGTTGAGCGCGGTCTGGCCGCCCATGGTGGGCAGCAGCGCGAAGCCGCCGGGAACGACATTGTGCTCCTTCTCGATGATCTTGGCGACGATGTCGGGCGTAATCGGCTCGACATAGGTGGCGTCGGCAAGATCCGGATCGGTCATGATTGTCGCCGGGTTGGAATTGACCAGCACGACGCGATAGCCTTCGGCCTTCAGCGTCTTGCAGGCTTGGGTGCCGGAATAATCAAACTCGCAGGCCTGGCCGATGACGATGGGCCCGGCGCCGATGATCAAGATCGTCTTTATGTCGGTGCGTTTTGGCATCGGCTCGGGGTTCGACACTGGTCGAAATTGGATAAATCCGACTTCGACTACATAAAAAAAGGGCGCGCGAGCGCGCGTCCTTGTGGCCAAGCGGATATGGTTGACGCCCGCCGCGGCGCCGAGGTTCTAGCCGAGATTCGAGCGGGGAGGAAGCCTTTCGATCAGGCGGACTTGGTTGCTTCGAAGGCCATGCGTTGTTGATTGTGGCCGAAATTCTCGGCGATCCGCTTCGGTGAAAATCCAGCGCCGCGCAGTAGGGTGAGCATCTCGTCCTCGGAATAGCGCGTGAGCCCCAGTTCAGCCCGCAGCTTGCGATAGTCCGAAAAGACAGTGCGCGCGATGCCGAAGAACGCGGCAATCAGAAATCCATTGGCGGCGGCAAAGCGCAAGAGCGCGAGCGTGTCGGCGGCTGCACCCTGTGTCGGGCCGATGACGTCGGCGATCACGAGCCGGCCGCCCGGTTTCAGGACACGGCGCCAGACGGCGAGCAGGGATTTGAGTTCGTCTTGTTTCAGATATTGAATGACGGAGTTCGCGACGACGAGATCGACACAGGCGGCCGGCAGGCGCTCGACCTCGTCGGGCCCGATCACGCGGATTTTCGACTCATTCGCGAAGCGTGCGGCCACGCGCGCGCGCAGCGTCGGCGCCGCCTCGCACAGGAACAGGCCGCCGCATTGTGCCGCTACCCTATCGGCGTGCATCGCCTCGCCGCAGCCATGGTCGAGCACGCGCGCCTCCGCCGAAGGCAGGAGCCGGATGATGTCGGCGGCTATCGCGCGGTAATGCACGTCGAAATGGCGGGCGTTGACATAGATCGGGTGATCGCTGTCCCAATAGCTGATCCAGTCCTTCATAACGGCCTTTCGGGCGAATGTTCCTCGATCCGATCATGCCTTATAGTCCGGCCCGGCGACCTGTGCCGGGCTTTTTAGGCTTTCGCATGCGGCTCAAACACGCTCTTTTTTCCGCGATCCTTCTTCTTGCCTCGCTCCCGGCGGCGCTTGCGGCGCCGATGCTCGTGCGCGGCCGTTGCCACATGGGCGAATGCTCGTTCACCGAAATCGTGAACACGAAGACGGTCGCCGCGCGAACCGGCGGCGCGTTGGTTGCGGCCAAGGAACGCTCGGCCGTGGTGAAGGCGCCGGTCAAGAACGGCGAACCGCAATATGACGAGGTGCAACCGCCGAAATTCTTCGGCCTCATCAAGGTAAGCTACGCATTCTGCTCGACCGAGCGGCCGGCCTTCGTGTTCTATTCCGACGGAAAATTTTATGCACATGTGCTCGACGTGGGCGATCCGAGCAGCGTCGCCGGCTACAATACCGACTCGCATCTCCTCTACTGGGCGATCTGCCATCAGAAAGTCATCCGCGTGGATGATCTTTCAAGCGAAGCGCTGGCCAAACAGGCGCAAGATCTCGGCTATCACAAGGTGCCGGAGGCGGAAAAAGGACAATATGAATTCAAGAATAGGCGCAGGATGACGCGCTTTTTCGGGTTGAGCTGATGACGAGCGAACACTTCGACGTCTTGATCGTAGGTGCGGGTCTCTCGGGCATCGGTGCCGCGTGCCACCTCGGCGTCGAATGTCCCGGCAAGACGTTCGTTTTGCTCGAAGCCCGCGACCGCATCGGCGGCACTTGGGATCTCTTCCGCTATCCCGGCGTGCGATCGGATTCCGACATGTTCACACTCGGCTATTCCTTCAAGCCGTGGCGCGGACCCAAATCCATTGTCGAGGGCTCTTCCATTCTCGCCTACATCCGCGACACGGCGCGCGAACATAATGTCGAGCGTCACATCCGCTTCGAGCATCGCGTGAATCGCATTTCCTGGTCGTCGAAGGACGCGCGATGGACGATCGAGGCCGTGCGCGGTGCGGCGAAAGAGCGGGTTCGCTTCACCTGTAATTTCCTGATGATGTGCGCGGGTTATTACAGCTACGAATCCGGATACACGCCGACGTTTCCCGGCATCGAACGCTATCGAGGCGCCGTGGTGCATCCGCAAGAATGGAACGATCGCGTCGATTATCAGGGAAAGCGCGTTGTCGTGATCGGCAGCGGCGCCACCGCTGTCACGCTGATTCCGGAGCTTGCCAAGCAGGCGGCGCACGTCACCATGCTACAGCGCTCGCCGACCTACATCGTGGCCTTGCCCGACGAGGACGCGATCGCCAACAGCCTCAGGCGCTTTCTTCCGACGAAAATGGCCTATGCACTCACACGCTGGAAAAATATCCTTCGCCTTCGGTATTTCTATGGGCTTGCCAAGCGCAAACCCGATCAGTTGAAGAAATTCATCCTCGGCGGCGTACAGGCGGCGCTTGGTTCGGATCCGGAGACGCTGAAGCATTTCACTCCGCACTATAAGCCCTGGGATCAGCGGCTGTGCCTAACACCCAACGGCGACCTGTTTCGCTCGATCAAAGAAGGGCGGACTTCGGTTGTCACCGGCGAAATTGAAACGTTCACGCAGAGCGGTATCCGGCTAAAATCGGGCACCGATATCGACGCCGATCTCGTCATCACCGCCACCGGGCTCGAACTGCAAACCGTGGGCGGCGCCGAAATTGCGGTCGACGGCAAGCGCATCGAGCCGGGAAGCCTGATCAGCTACAAGGGCGCGATGTACGGCGACGTGCCGAATTTCGTGGCGGTGTTCGGCTATATCAATGCATCGTGGACGCTGAAGGCGGACCTCCTCGCGCGCTTTGCCTGCCGACTCATCAATTATATGGACAAGCACGGCTATCGAAGCTGCACGCCGCGCAACGGCGATCTTGGCATGGCGCGCGAGCCGATGACGGATTTCACTTCCGGCTATTTCGCGCGCGCGCAATCGATATTGCCGAAGCAGGGCTTACGCGAGCCGTGGCGGGTGCATCAGAATTACGTGAAGGACCTCATCATCTTCCGTTACGGCGGCTTGCAAGACGGGGTGATGGAGTTCGCGTGAGCCGTTTTGCGTGCGCAGTGGCTTTGCTGGTCGTTTTCCTCTTGCTCACGGGGCTCGCATCCGGCGGTCGTTGACCTGCAAGGGCCGTCATCAACCTTGAAAATCCGGGAGAAATCGCCCTGCCGCTGGGCGGCGCGTAGTATCCGCGGAACATTAACTTTTCATTAACCTAATGCGGTAATTCGCGTTTAAGACTTCTTACCCATTTGTTAACTTTGTCGCCGGGGTACTCGAGGGATGGACGACATAGTGCGGGTAAACAATTGCGCGAGATTCGGCCTCTGAACTAAGGCCATCGCTTGCCCGTTGATCAGCGGCGCAACCGCAGAGCCTCTCCGCAACGCTTCCACTTGTTTTCTTGTCCTCGCGTGCCGGTCCGAACAGGGCCTGGCAAAAGTGTTCGGCACTTTTGCATCGGCGAAGGAGCGGCTTCGTGACAGCAGGGACTCTAACCTTGCTCAGTGAGCAGTCGGGCGGTGACCGCATTGGTCTAGCCGCGTCCGGATCGTGGACGGCCGAGTACGCGCAAGCGCTCGAGCCGTTGATCGACGCTGTCACCCGCCCGATGGGACCCGTGCGCAGCGTCGCCGTCGACATGGCGCGGATCGAACGGCTTGATTCATTCGGCGCCTGGCTCCTGGAGCGAGCGCTCCGTACCTGGACGAGCCAAGGCTGCGAAGCGCGGCTTGTGGGCCTCAGCGAACATTACCGCGGCCTCTTCGACAAGGTGCATGCGGGTACCCAAAAATTGACGCCCGAGCCGCGGCGGCCGAACTCCATCATCGCCACGCTGGAAAGCGTCGGCCGGACCATGGCGGCGGTCGGCGACGACCTTCTTCTCATGGCGCAGATGGCCGGCTCGCTGGTGGTCGCGTTGAAACGGGTGCTCCTCCGTCCGTTGAGCTTCCGCCTCACCTCCATGGTGAACCATCTCGAGCGCGTGGGATGGCGCGCCGTGCCGATCATTCTCCTCATTACCGTTCTGATCGGTGCGATCCTTGCCCAGCAGGGGATCTTTCATTTCCGCAAGTTCGGCGCCGATATCTATGTCGTCGATATGGTGGGCGTTTTGGTGCTGCGCGAACTCGGCGTCCTGATCGTCTGCATCATGGTGGCCGGCCGCTCCGGCAGCTCTTACACCGCCGAGCTCGGCGCGATGAAAATGCGCGAGGAAATCGACGCGCTGCGCACCATGGGCTTCGATCCTATCGAAGTCTTGATCCTGCCGCGCATCGTGGCGCTCGTCATTGCGGTGCCGATCTTGACCTTTCTCGGCTCGATGGCGGCGCTCTATGGCGGCGGGTTCGTTTCCTGGCTTTATGGCGGGATTGCGCCGGAAGTGTTTCTTTCGCGCCTGCGAGAAGCGATCTCGATGGAAACGTTCGAAGTCGGGATCATCAAGGCGCCGTTCATGGCGCTCGTCATCGGAATCGTGGCTTGCGTCGAAGGATTGCAGGTCGAGGGCTCGGCCGAGTCGCTCGGCGAAAAGACCACCAATTCGGTCGTCAAATCGATCTTTCTCGTCATCGTGCTCGACGGAATTTTTGCCATGTTTTTTGCCTCAATCGGAATGTAGCGATGGCAAAAGATCCCGCAGACGCAGTCCTCCGGGTAAGGGATGTGATTGTCGACCTCAAGGAACAGCGGATCCTAAACGGCATCACGCTCGATCTCTATCGCGGCGAGATCCTCGGCTTCGTCGGCCCGTCGGGCGCCGGCAAGTCGGTATTGACGCGCACGATCATCGGCCTGCTGCCGAAGCAGGCGGGCCGCATCGAAGTGCTCGGCGTCGATCTCGACGAGGCGGATGAGGACCAAAGGCGCGCGGTCGAGCGGCGGTGGGGCATCCTGTTTCAGCAGGGCGCGCTGTTCTCCTCGCTCACCGCGGGCCAGAACATCGAGTTTCCGATGCTCGAATATCTCGATGTTTCGGATCGTCTCGCCACCGAGATGGCGATCACCAAGCTGGAGATGGTCGGCTTGAAGCCCGAAGTCTATCGCAAATACCCGTCCGAGCTTTCCGGCGGCATGATCAAGCGCGTGGCGCTTGCCCGCGCGCTCGCGCTCGACCCCGAAATTCTGTTCCTCGACGAGCCTACTTCGGGGCTCGATCCCATCAGCGCGCACGAGTTCGACGAGCTGATTCTGACGTTGCAGCAAACCTCGAGCATGGCGGTGTTCATGGTGACCCACGACCTCGATAGCCTGTATACGATCTGTGACCGGATCGCGGTGCTCGGGGACGGCAAGATCACCGCCGCTGGCACGATGGATACGATGCTGGCGTCGGAGATTCCGTGGTTGAAGGCGTATTTTCACGGTGCGCGGGCGCGCACGGACCGGCAAGCGGTGGCGAAGCATTAACGCTGGAGTAGATCGATGGAGCGCAAGGCCAATTACGTTTTGATCGGATTGTTCACGTTCGCCGCAATCGCGGCGGCGTTCGCTTTCGTGTTCTGGATCCACTACTCGGGCGACAAAAAACAGGGCGTGGCCTATCGCGTGATCTTCGACGGCGCGGTTTCGGGATTGCGGGTCGGCAGCTCGGTGCTGTTCAACGGCATACGCGTCGGCGAGGTGACAGCGCTCAGGCTCAATCCCGACACGCCGTCGCAGGTCACGGCGTTGATCATCGTAAACAAGGCGACGCCGATACGCTCGGATACCTATGTGGGGCTCGAATTCACCGGCCTCACGGGGATCGCCTCGGTGTCGCTCAAGGGCATTTCGGCCACGACGCCGTTATTGGAGCGGGAAGAGGGCGAGCCGCCGACCTTGAAGGCCGATATCAGCGCGAGCCAAGACATGATGCAGGCCGCGCGCGACGTCCTGGCCAAGGCCGACGCGCTGATCGTCGCCAATCAGGATGATATCCGTAAGGCGATCCAGAACGTCACGGCCTTCAGTGATTCCCTGGCGCGCAACTCCGATAATCTCGATGCGATCATGAAGAACAGCAAGGAAGCAACCGCGTCGGCGAAAGAGCTGATGGATAACCTCGACAAGCGCACCGCCGAGATGAGCGGAAACTTCAATAAGCTGATGACGACAGCGACCGATCAGGTCAAGGTGATCGGCAAGGCAGTGACCGACCTCGCGCACAATCCGCAACGCATCTTGTTCGGCGGCGGGGCTTCAGCCACGCCGGGGCGCTGACAAATCCGTACAGCCGGTTTAGACGCCTTCATCGCGCAGCACCGTGGTTGGCGCCTCGATGGCGGTGATGCATTCTCCTGCACGTGGCGCTGAAGCCGCGAGAGAGAGTTTATGACGTCAATCAAGGGGGCGGCGGTCGCTCTCACGGGTGCCGCGAGCGGCATCGGCCGGGCGCTTGCCCGCGAGCTTGCGGCGCGCGGCGCGGACCTCGCGCTCGCCGACATCGACGAGCCGCGGCTCGTGGCGCTTGCCGACGAACTCCGCCAGAGCCATCAGGTGAATATTAGCGCGCACCGCGTCAATGTCGCGGAGGAGGACGAGATCAAGCGCTTCGCGGAAGCCGCGATACGCCAGCATCCTCGCCTCAGCGTGCTGATCAACAATGCCGGGGTGGCGCTGCAGGGCTGGTTCGAGGAAATGACGCTCGCCGATTTCGAATGGGTGATGTCGATCAATTTCTGGGGCGTCGTACGCGGCACGCATTATTTTCTGCCGCACTTGATGGCCCAGCCTGAGGCCCACATTGTCAATCTATCGAGCATCTTCGGATTGATCGCGCCGGTCGGGCAAACCGCCTATTCGGCTTCGAAGTTTGGCGTGCGCGGCTTCACCGAAGCGCTGCAGCATGAGCTTGCTGCGACGTCCGTGCGCGTGACTTCGGTTCATCCGGGGGGTGTTGCCACTAACATCGCCAACAATTCTCGCGCAGTGAAGGCCGTCGACGCCGAGCGAAAAGCGGCTGCGTCGAAGCGGTTTTCCGAACTCGCCAAGACCACTCCGGAACAGGCGGCGAGCGTCATCGTTGAAGGCATGTTGCAAAATAAGCCACGCGTGCTGATCGGCGGCGATGCCCGTTTTATTGACCGGCTGCAGCGGTGGCTGCCCACCGGCTATTGGCGGGTGGTGGCATATCTGAATAATTATCCCGCGCGGCCGGGGGCGCAAAAATAGAGGCTCCGTTCGATGTTGCGGCTCGTCGACCTGTGAGCGGATCAAAGGCTATTGCCTGCGCCATCGCCGCGGCGGCCGTTCTCGCGCTTGGCATTTTGAATTTCGCGCAGGGCCAAGCGCAGACGGCGCCCGCCGCCGGCGCCAAAGTTGCAAAGTGCGACCGGGCAAAGTTTGGCCTGCTTCTCGATGTCGGGCACACTCCCGAGGAGCCCGGTGCGGTCAGCGCGCGCGGCGCCAACGAATACGACTTCAACCTTCGTCTCGCGCAACGGATCGAAAAGACGTTGGTCGACGCGGGCTTCCGCCGCACGGTGCTGCAAGCGACCGGCGGCCCGGCCATTACCGGATTGGTGCATCGCGTGGCGGCGGCGAATAAGGCGAACGTCGATCTCTTCTTATCCATTCATCATGACTCGGTGCCCGACCGATTCCTCGAGACATGGGAATACGACGGCAAGGAGATGCATTATTGCGACCGCTTCAAGGGCCATTCGATTTTTGTCTCTTTTGAAAACGGCCATCGCAACGCCAGCCTGCGTTTCGCCCGCCTTCTCGGCAAGCAACTGAAGGACCGCGGCCTGCAATACACGCCGCACTACACCGAAGCATTCATGCGCGAGCGCCGGCGCGAGTTGCTCGATGCCGATGTCGGCGTCTATCGATTCGATCAGCTCTATGTTCTGAGAGCAACGGCGATGCCCGCCGTGTTGCTGGAGGCGGGCTCGATCATCAATCGCGACGAGGAATTGCAGCTTGCGGGTGATGAACGTCAATCGCAGATTGCCGCTTCCGTGCTCGATGCCGTCGACGATTTTTGCGCGGGACGAGCGACAAAGGCGGACGTGACGGAGCGCGCGCGATGAACCGGCGTTGCGTTCAGACGTTATGGGCCTCCACGAGCGCCTTGATCTTTTCGTAGGCGTCGTCGGGATTGAAAACGTCCTGCGGACCTTTCCCTTTCCTCGACGCGGCTTTCAATCCGGATTGCGGGCCAGCCACTCACTGCGTGTCTGCCCCCAGATGTCGACCTCCACGTCGAGCGGGGGCGGTAGCCGCGCCTGGCGCAGGATGCGAGAGCCGAGGCGGGTCGCTACTTGCTGCGATCTTTCGTTTTTCGGATGGATGCAGTGGATGACTTCGCGCCAGGCGAGATGCTTGAAAGCCCAATCGACGGCGGCGGACGTGGCCTCGCGGGCATAGCCTTTGCCCCAGGCCTTCCGCGCCAGGCTGTACGCCACTTCCGTTCCAGGCCATCCTTCCGGCTGCCACGGCCCCACGCGGCCGATCCAGCGTCCGCTCGATTTTTCGATGACCGAAAAGACGGAAAATCCGCGCACCGCCCAGGCGCCCGTCATCGTGCACATGTTTCGCCAGGCGCTGGCGCGATCGAGCGCGCCGCCGAGATAACGGCTGACTTCCTCGTCGGCGCAGAAATCCGCCCAAGCGTCGAAATCTTCGGCGATTGGCGGCCGCAACAGAAGGCGGGCGGTCTCAAGCGTCGGCATTCGAACTCCCGACGGCGAATTTATTTTCCGTTTCGCGCTTTCATCATCCCCACGAAGCGCTCGAAGAGATAGCGGCTGTCGCGTGGGCCGGGCGAGGCTTCGGGGTGGTACTGCACCGAGAATACCGGCCTGTCCTTGAGGCGGATGCCGGCGTTGGAGCCGTCGAACAGCGAAACATGCGTTTCTTCGGCCGTGGCCGGCAGGGTCGCGCGGTCGACAGCGAAGCCGTGATTCATCGAGGTGATCTCGACCTTGCCGGTGCCGAGGTCCTTCACCGGGTGATTGGCGCCGTGATGGCCCTGATGCATTTTCACCGTCTTGGCGCCGACGGCGATGCCGAGCATCTGATGCCCGAGGCAAATGCCGAAGGTCGGCACGCCGGAATCGATCAGCTTTTTGATGACAGGCACCGCGTATTCGCCGGTCGCCGCCGGATCGCCGGGTCCGTTCGACAGAAACACGCCGTCGGGCTTCAGCGCCAGAATGTCCTCGGCGGAAGTCTTTGCCGGCACTACCGTCACCTTGCAGCCGTTCGCCGCGAGCAAGCGGAGAATGTTGCGTTTGATGCCGTAGTCGATGGCGACGACATTATATAGGGGCGCGCTTTCGCGGCCGAAGCCTTTGCCCCATTCCCATGGCGTCTCGTCCCAAGTATAGCGCTGGCCGGTGGTGACCATGGGCACGAGGTCCATGCCGACGAGGCCCGGCCATTCGCCCGCTTCCTGCTTCAGTCGATCGAGGTCGAATTTTCCGTCGCGTGCATGCGCGATCACCGCGTTCGGCATGCCCTTTTCGCGGATCATCGCGGTGAGCGCGCGGGTATCGAGGCCGGCAAGCCCGATGATGCCGCGCGCCTTCAGCCAGGCGTCGAGATGGCGGCTCGCGCGCCAGTTGGAGGGGGCGGTGATCGCCGAATGCAGTACCACGCCGCGGGCGCCGGGCGAGGCCGCGAGATTGACGGTTTCGATGTCCTCTTCATTGGTGCCGACATTGCCGATATGCGGGAAGGTGAAAGTGATGATCTGGCCGGCATAGGAGGGGTCGGTGAGGATCTCCTGATAGCCGGTCATGGCGGTGTTGAAGCACACCTCGCCCACCGCCCTGCCTTCGGCGCCGAGCCCAAAGCCTTCGAGGACCGTGCCATCGGCGAGCACGAGGAGGGCGGTCGAAACGGGTTCCGACCAACCGCTATCCGCTTGTTTCGAGTTCATGAGCGGCCTACATAGCGGCGGGACTCAGAATCGTCAAAGCCGTGACATAAGAGGTTCACAACGTGCTGCGCGAGAAGATTACCGAAGCGACCAAGGGTGCGATGAAATCGCAGGAGAAGACGAAGCTCTCGACACTCAGGCTGATGAGCGCGGCGATCCAGAACGCCGACATCGAGGCGCGCACGGCCGGCAAGCAGCCGCTTTCCGACGACGAATTGCTCGGCGTGTTCCAGAAACTGGTCAAGCAGCGGCAGGAATCGGTCGAGCTGTACGAGAAGGGCGGCCGCGCCGAGCTCGCGAAGCAGGAGAAGGACGAGATCGAAGTGATCAAGGGCTTCCTGCCGCAGCAAATGTCGGAAGCCGAAGTAAAGGCTGCGATCGCCGGGATCATCAAAGAGACCGGGGCCGCGAGCGTCAAGGACATGGGCAAGGTCATGGCCGCGCTGAAGGAGCGCTATGCCGGCAAGATGGATTTCGGCAAGGCGAGCGGGGCGGTGAAGGATTCGCTGAAATAGTCAGCTTTTCTCATCCTCGCCGAGAAAGGCGCAGACCTCCTCGGTGAACCGCCGCCACGCCGGTTCGTGTGACAGGACGACGTGGTTGTTGCTCTCAAGCGCGACCAAGCGCGCGTTGGGGATGCCGCGCGCCAGACTTCGTCCCCACTCGAAGGGAATCGTCGCATCGTTGCGGCTGTGAAGGACGAGCGTCGGCGCCGTGACCCGCGGCAACAAGTCGGTGACGTCGATCAGGCTGAATGCCTCGAGCAGACGAATGGCGTTCTCGGCCGAAGTCGAGGCGCGCGCCAGCTCGTTGAACCATTTCTCTTCTTCTTCAGTTGCTCCTGGTATGAAGAGGGAGGTGAACACCTGCCGGAAAGCCGGGTTGTCCCGGTCCCAGCCCTTCCGCATCATCGTCGTGAGCGCCTCGAACTGTGCTTCCCGGCCGGGGTCGCCGTCTTTGCGCCAGCCGATGGCATAGCCGCCGAGGAGAACAAGCCGCGATACTCGCTCCGGATGTCGCGCGGCATAGGCGACCGAGACCGCGGCGCCTTGGGAAATGCCGAGCAGTGCGAAGCGTTCAAGCCCGAGGTTATCCACAACCGCCTCAAGGTCGCGTACGAAAACCTCAAACGAGAGGTCCTTGACGGTCCGGTCGGATAGGCCAGTCCCGCGCTCGTCGTAACGGATCAGCCGGAACTTTTCCGACAGCAAGTTTAGCATCGGTGACCACACCGGACTTTGCCAATCGAACTCGATGTGGTTCAGCCAGTTGGCTGCCTTTACCACTGGCAGGCCGCTTCCGCTCGTTCCCACGGCAAGGTTCACGCCGTCTACCGCGCGGCAGAACGTCACTTCCTGTGGAAGCGCTACGGGAAAAGCCGGTTCGCGCTCGATCGCGCGTGCCCCGCCTGACGCGGCTGTTTCATTTTTCGGAACCTCTTCCCGCACTTCGCCGACGAAGCGGAGGCCCCGGCGCGCGACCGTCTTGATGAAGTGCTGCCGCACGCCGCTGTCGCCGAGGGCGCGGCGCGCGGCATTGACGCGGTTGCTGAGGGTGGATTCGGAAACAATGCGGCCGCTCCAAACATTGGCAAGGAGGTCATCCTTGCTCACGACGCGGTTGCGGTTGCGGAGGAGGTGCAGGAGGAGATCGAAAACCTGCGGCTCGACATGCAACGGCTTGCCGTCGCGGCACAATTCGCGCCGGTCGGCGTCCAACGTGTAGTCGCTGAACAGAAACCGCATTCCGTCGATCCTCACCACATTCGCCACCGGCCAAGCACCGGCCGGGCCGGGAAATGACGGTTTTCTGGAGAAAAAATCAAGGTTTCCGCAAAGACCCGATGCCCGCGCGCCGCTACAGCCGCCGAAACGAAATCTTGCGGAGCGCGACGATGGCAATGCTGCAACAACACAATGGTTCTTGTCTCTTCTATCGCAAGAGCGGAAGCGGCGATCCGGTTCTGCTTCTGCACGCCTCCGGATGCACGGGCGGAAGCTGGCAAGGACTGGTCAGCGAGTTCGGCACGAAGTTCACGCTCTATACGCCCGACCTTGCCGGCTGCGGGCGGTCTTCGCGCGACTACATCAGCGAGGGCGCGGGGCTTCGGGAAGAAGCAGAATTCATCGCGCCGCTTCTGTCGCAGATCGATGAACCCGTGCACCTCGTCGGTCATTCCTTCGGCGGCGTGGTCGCATTGGCCGCGGCATTGGCGTGGCCCGAGCGGATCAAGACGCTGACGCTTTACGAGCCGGTCGCCTTCTACTTGCTGCGTGATGGTGGCGGCGCGGATCGGAAGAAATTCGAGCTGTTCCGCCGCGTCACCGAAGACATGAAGTGGTTCATCGGGAACGGCGCGAACGACCGCGCGGCTGCGATTTTCGTCGACTTCTGGAGCGGGCCGGGCACCTGGGACCGGCTGCCGGCGGCGCAGCAGGACGATCTCAGCCAAGCCGTGCTGAAGATGCCCGCTTTTCGCGTCATCGCCGACGAAAGGTGGAACGCCGAAGATTTCCATCGGCTGCATTTTCCGGTCGCCATTCTCAGGGGCGACCGGTCGCCGCCCGCTAGCCTCCGGATCGCGGAGATTCTCGCGGACCTCATTCCAGCAGCGCGCCTGATCGCAATTCCCGGACTCGGGCACATGGCGCCCGTCACGCATCCGCGCGCGGTCGCGCCGGTGATCGCGGATTGTCTGTCGCAGCGCGGCGCCGGCGAGACGAGTCCGCAATTGGCGGCGGCGGAATAGCCGACAGCAGACCCATGGTCGCAAGCATGAAAGGAAGAAGGAGACATTCGTGAGCAGGTTTATCGCATTTCTTTACGGGGTGGCGTCCTACGTCTTTTTTCTGAGCACATTCTCCTACGCCATGGGTTTCGTTACCGGCATCGTCGTGCCGAGGACGATCGACTCGGGGCCGGCCGTCCCTCCCATCGAAGCGATCATCGTCGACCTCTTGCTACTCAGCCTGTTCGCCCTCCAGCACAGCGTGATGGCGCGCAAAAGCTTCAAGGAGCAATGGACGCGGATCGTGCCGCAGGCGATCGAGCGCAGCACTTACGTGTTGTTCTCGACGTCCGCGCTTTTCCTGCTGATCTGGCAATGGCGTCCGATGCCAACAGTCGTTTGGCAGGTGACGAGCCCAGTGCTTGCGCAGGCGTTGATCGGTCTCTCGCTGCTCGGATGGTTGATCGCGCTCCTCAGCACGTTCCTCATCAATCACTTCGAGCTGTTCGGGTTGCATCAGGTCGTGTCCAACCTGACGGGAAAGAAGATGCCGGCGCCGCATTTCAAGATACGGTCCCTCTACAAGGTCGTGCGGCATCCGCTCTATTTCGGCTTCATCGTCGCGTTTTGGTCGGTGCCGGTGATGAGTGCAGGACATCTGTTGTTTGCCGCAATCTCCACCGCCTATATTTTCGTCGGCACCCTCCTGGAAGAGCGGGATCTCGTCAGCCTGTTCGGCGAGGAATACCGTCGTTATCGCGAACGCGTTTCGATGCTCATTCCGTTCTGGCGGAAATCGTAGCTTCGGCACGAGCCTCGGGGTGGCGCAAAAACACCCCGCTCACCCGCGCGACCTGCTTCTCGCCCACCATCAGATACGCGTTGGCGAAGGCCATGCGGGAGCCCACCTGATGCCCGTCCACATGCGCTTCTAGCCAATCGCCGACGGAAGCGCCGCCGATGAAGTCGGCGCTCATGCTGATCGTCGTCGCCCGGATGGGCGGGTCCTGCGACAAGGCCATCTGATAGCCGAGCGCGACATCGCCGAGCGTGAGCAGAAGCCCGCCATGCGCCGTGCCGCGGGCGTTGGCGTGGCTCGCGTCGATGCGCAAGCCCAGCACCAGCTTCTTCCCGCGCCATTCAAAGTAGAGCGGGCCGACGCGTTCGAGGAACGGACTTGTCCGCAGCCGCTCGATCGGCTGGAAATTCGCGGGAATGTTCATGGTCGTATCTCCCCGGGGGCCGCAAAATTGCGCGATTTGATCGGGTAATCTTAGACGGGGACGCGCCGGCTGTGTTCAAGAAACGTGGAGCGGCCAGCGGAACGGATATTTCGCAGAGAGAAATCCCCATGAGCGACCCGAAAACGCCCGCCGATTTTTCGCCTTCCAGGCGCGACGTGCTCGCGGCCGGCGCCGGCGCCGTGACCGGCGCGATGCTGGGCGGGCTTTCGCGCGCGGCGCCTGCGCGCGGGGAGTTCGAGCTGCCGCCGTATTCGAGCCGGTCGATCCGGCGGCCGATCCCCAGCAGCGGCGAGTTGCTCCCGGTCGTCGGGCTCGGCACCTCGCAAGTTTTCCAGATCGGCGCTGACGCCGGCGAGCGCGCCCAGCGGCGCGCGGTCATCGAGGCGATGGTCATGGCGGCCGGCGGCGGCCTGATCGATACGGCCTCGACCTACGGCACGGCCGAAGGCGTCGTCGGCGATCTCGTCGCGGAAGCGGGCGTGCGCGACAAGATTTTTCTCGCGACGAAATGCGAGGTGCGGAGCCGCGCGGCGACCATTGCCGAAATGCAGGAGTCGCTTCGAAGATTAAAGACGCCGAAGATCGATTTGATGCAGCTGCACAACGTCAGCGATCCGAAAACCGATCTCGGTCTTCTCCGCGACTGGAAGGCGCAAGGCACGTTCCGCTATATCGGCATCACGACGTCGTTCAACGGCGACCAGGATGCGGTGGCGGCGGTAACGGCGCGCGAAAAGCCGGATTTCGTGCAGGTCAACTATTCGATTCTCGACCGCGACGCCGAAAAGCGCGTGCTGCCGGCCGCGAAAGACAACGGCGCCGCGGTGCTTTGCAATCTTCCGTTCGGCCGCGGCGACCTGTTCCGCAAGGTGCGCGGCAAGCCGTTGCCCGATTGGGCGGCGGAATTCTATGCCGACAGCTGGGCGCAGTTTTTCCTGAAATTCCTGCTCTCCAACGACGCGGTGACGGTGGTGATTCCCGGTACCGACAAGGCGGAGCACATGAAGGACAATCTCGGCGCCGGGCGGTCCCTCATGCCCAATCCCGCCACGCGCCAGCGGATGATTGCGCTGATCGAGTCGTTCAGCTGAACAGGGGATTGGAGGCGGCTCGGTCGCCTGTGGATAACCGGGAGAAGCGGCGGACCGGCGTGCCGGACATGCCGCACTATTCAAGAGTTGGATGGGTAGGGCTGGCGGCGGCGATCGTGGCCGCCTAGATCGTCTCATGCGCTTTTCGCAATCGTTTCTCGACGAAATCCGGGCCCGGATACCCGTATCCGAGGTCGTGCGCCGCCGCGTGCCATTGAAAAAAGCCGGGCGCGAATGGAAGGGGCTGTCGCCCTTCAACCCCGAAAAGACGCCATCCTTCACGGTCAACGACCAGAAGGGCTTCTATCACTGCTTTTCCTCGGGCAAGCATGGCGACCAGTTCCGCTTCCTGATGGAAACGGAGGGGCTTTCCTTCCCCGAGGCGGTGGAGCGGCTCGCGCAAATGGCGGGCCTGCCAATGCCGGTTACCTCGCCCGATGAAGAGAAGCGCGAGGCGCGGCGGAAGACGCTCTATGAAATCGTCGAGCTCGCGGCGAAATTCTTCGAGGAAAGCCTGCAAGCGCGCGCGGGCGCGCGGGCACGCGGTTATCTCGCCGATCGCGGGATTGCGCCGGAGATGCAAACGCGTTTCCGCCTCGGCTATGCCTCGGCCGAGCGGTTTGCGCTGAAGGAGCAGCTCGGCGGCAAAGGCGTTTCGAACGAAGACATGATCGAAGCCGGGCTCCTCGTCTCCGGCGAGGACGTGCCGGTGCCGTTCGACCGCTTCCGCGAGCGCCTGATGTTTCCGATCGCCGACTTCAGGGGCCGCGTGGTCGGTTTCGGCGGCCGCGCGCTCGCCGATGATGTGCCGGCGAAATATCTCAATTCGCCGGAGACGCCGCTCTTTCACAAGGGCTCGCTCCTTTACAACGGCGCCGGCGCGCGGGCGGCGACGCAAAAAGACGAGCCGCTCATCGTGGTCGAGGGTTACATCGATGCGATCGCGATGGTAACCGCGGGCTTCGAGGCCACCGTGGCGCCGCTCGGCACTGCGCTCACCGAGGATCAACTCGGGCTTCTCTGGCGCATGCAGTCGGAACCAATCCTCTGCTTCGACGGCGACACCGCCGGACAGCGCGCGGCCTTTCGCGCGGTCGATCTCGCGCTTCCGCTCTTGAAACCTGGCCAGAGCTTGTTGTTTGCGACGCTTCCCGAAGGCCAGGATCCCGACGATCTCATTCGCACGGGCGGCGGCGGGGCGATGAAAGACGTGCTCGCGAGCGCGCGGCCGCTCGCGGAGATGCTATGGATCCGCGAAACGCAAAACGCGCGGCTCGATACACCCGAGCGCCGCGCCGCGCTCGAGGCGCGGCTTTCCGACATCACGCGGATGATCGAAGACGAGACCGTCCGCCGCTATTACCGCGAGGACCTGAAGACGCGGCTTGCCCGGTTGCTGGCGCCGTCGGAGGTGCGGGCGGTCGCCCGCTCGCCGATCGAGTTCCGCCGCGGCCCGCGCAACCGGCTGCCGGAGCCAAAGACCTCGCTCGCGCCGCGCGGCGGCCGGCTGGCCATGAGCCCGATCATCCGCGGTCATCATTCGGCCGTCCCGGCGCGGGAGGCACTAATCTTGCTTGCGGTGCTGAACCATCCGTGGCTGCTCACGGAGCACGCCGAGGAATTTGTCGAAGTGGAATTTGTTCACCGGGATGCGGAAGCGCTCCGCAAGGCGATCCTGGCCGCCGCTGCTTCCGGTCACGCGCAGGACCCCGAGGCGCTGAAGGGTCGTCTGGAGAACACCGGCAACGGGGAACTTCGCATACGCATGGAACGTGCCATCTCCCATAAGGCGGACTGGCCGATGGCGCTGCAGACCGCGCCCGAGGATGTCCTCGTCTGGTGGCGCCAAATCGTTAGCTTGCAACGCCAAAAGAGGACGCTATCTAGAGAGCTGAAAGAGGCCGAGCGCGCGTATAGCGCCGACATGACCGAGGCCAATTTCGCCCGCCTGAAGGACATTCAGGAGCAACTGGCCAACCTCGACGGCACGGAGGCGCTGATCGAGGGGTTCGGCGAGCCGTCAGGCCGCCCGGCCCGTACAATGTGAGCGTTACGGTAGGCCGAATCAGTATAGGGGCAGAAAACCGATTCATCCCGCATAGGGTAGAGGGATGTTTTTCCGTTGGGGCGCATTGAGAGAGAGCAGATTCCGGTGAGTTCGAAGAAAGCAAAGATCAAGCCAAGTTCCGCCAAGAAGCCCGCCGCGGCCGCCAAGGTCCGCGAGCCGGAGAAGTCGGCCCGCAGCAAGGATACCCGTCAGCAGGCCGCTCCCAAGAAGCCCGCGGCCGCCACCCCGGCCCAGGCCAAAGAAGGGTTCGGCGCCAAGCTGTTCCGTGCCATTTTGGGCTCTCCCGGCAAGGAATCGAAGGCCGCTCCTCCACCTCCCGTGGACAAGAAGCCTGCCAAGGGCGCGGCACCCGCCGCCAAAGAAATGGCTGCAAAGCCCATGGGCAAAGCGGCCGCGCCGGCGCCAAAACAACCGGTCAAGGCACCCGCGAAGGACGTTCCGGTAGCGAAAGTATCCGGCAAGGCCATTCCCACGGCGCCGAAGGCGCCGGCGCCGCTCACGAAGAAGGCCGCAAAGGGCAATGGCGCGGCGCCGAAGGCCAACGATCAGCAGCGCGCAGCTGCCGGCGTCGAAGCGATCCGCCGCGCCGCAGTGGCGCTCGGGGCCGGCACCGGCGCCTCGGCTTCGCCCAAGGACCAGGCGGCGATGGCGAAGGCGCAGAAAGAAGAGGTCGCCGAGAGTGAGTCCGAAGCGGGGCCGCTCCTCGACCTCTCGGATGCCGCCGTCAAGAAGATGGTCCGCCTTTCCAAGAAGCGCGGCTACGTCACCTATGACCAGCTGAACGACGTGATGCCTTCCGAGGAAGTGACCTCGGAAAAAATCGAGGACGTGCTCGCGATGCTCAACGAAATGGGCATCAACGTCGTCGAGGCGGAAGAAGCCGAAGAGTCGGAAGCCGACGAAGAGGATGATGACGACGATTCCGGCGGCGAACTCGTTGAAAGCGCCACCAAATCGCTCGCCAAGAGCACGAAGTCGGTTCCCTCCGAGCGTACCGACGATCCGGTGCGCATGTATCTCCGCGAGATGGGTTCGGTCGAGCTCTTGTCGCGCGAGGGCGAGATCGCGATTGCCAAGCGCATCGAGGCGGGCCGCGAGGCGATGATCGCGGGCCTCTGCGAGAGCCCGCTGTCGTTCCAGGCGATCATCATCTGGCGCGACGAGCTGAATGCCGGAAAAGTTTTGCTCCGCGACATCATCGATCTCGAAGCGACCTATGCCGGCCCCGAGGCGAAGCAGATTGCGGCCCCCGCGAGCACCGATACGCCGCAGGAGGCCGCGGCCGCCGACGACGGCATGATGGCGCCGCCGGAGCGGCGCGATGCGCCGCCACAGCGGCCCGGTTTTTCGGGCGAACCGGAAGGCGAGCCCGACGAGGACGAGGACGATCTCGAAAACGCGATGTCGCTCGCGGCCATGGAAGCGGAGCTGAAGCCGAAGGTGGTGGAGACCTTCGACAAGGTCGCCGACAATTACAAAAAATTGCGCCGGCTGCAGGACCAGAACGTCGAGAACAAGCTCAAGAACTCTTCGCTCTCCCCGCACCAGGACCGCCGCTACAAGAAGCTCCGCGACGAGATCGTCGCCGACGTGAAGTCGCTCTCGCTCAACCAGGCGCGGATCGATAACCTCGTCGAGACGCTCTACGACATCAACAAGCGCCTTGTTTCGCTCGAGGGCCGCCTGATGCGGCTTGGCGAGAGCCACGGCGTCGAGCGCGACGACTTCCTGAGAAACTATCAGGGTTCGGAGCTCGATCCGAAGTGGCTTCTTCGCGTAGGCAAGCTCGGCTCCAAGGGCTGGAAGGGCTACGTTGCCCACGAGAAAGACCGTATCAAGGAGATCCGCGGCGAGATCCATGCGCTCGCGACCGAAACCGGGCTCGAGATCCAGGAGTTCCGCCGCATCGTGCAGATGGTTCAGCGCGGCGAGCGCGAGGCGCGGCAGGCGAAGAAGGAGATGGTCGAGGCGAACCTCCGGCTCGTCATTTCCATCGCCAAGAAATACACCAACCGCGGCCTGCAGTTTCTCGATCTCATCCAGGAAGGCAACATCGGCCTGATGAAGGCGGTCGACAAGTTTGAGTATCGCCGCGGCTACAAGTTCTCGACCTACGCCACCTGGTGGATCCGGCAGGCAATCACCCGCTCGATCGCCGACCAGGCGCGCACCATCCGCATTCCCGTGCACATGATCGAGACGATCAACAAGATCGTGCGCACGAGCCGGCAGATGCTGCACGAGATCGGCCGCGAGCCGACGCCGGAAGAACTTGCCGAGAAGCTCGGCATGCCGCTGGAAAAAGTGCGCAAGGTCCTGAAGATCGCGAAGGAGCCGATCTCGCTCGAAACCCCCATCGGCGACGAGGAAGATTCGCATCTCGGCGATTTCATCGAGGACAAGAACGCAATCCTGCCGATCGAAGCGGCGATCCAGTCGAACCTGCGCGAGACCACGACGCGGGTGCTCGCCTCGCTCACGCCGCGCGAGGAGCGGGTGTTGCGCATGCGCTTCGGTATCGGCATGAACACCGACCACACGCTGGAAGAAGTCGGCCAGCAGTTCTCGGTGACGCGCGAACGCATCCGCCAGATCGAGGCGAAGGCGCTGCGTAAGCTCAAGCATCCGTCGCGGAGCCGGAAGCTCAGGAGCTTCCTCGACAACTAATGTGCGGTTCTCCGTTCAACAGATAAGCCAAGAAAAGAATCGGCCGCGCATTTGCCCGGCCGATTTGTTTTATCGAATTGGCGTTGATTCAGCGGCGATCGGGCGCGGTTTCCTTCGGCTCAATCACGGCGCCGCCGTCGCCGGTTGTCGGCATCCAATCGAGATTGGGCGCAAGCGCCTCGGGCGCGATCATCAGCGCCGGCAGGACGTTCGCATCGATGATGATGGCGGCCCGCCATCCGGATTTTTCCTGGCCTGTGGCGGACCCGGCCGTGTAGACAGACATCAGAAGTCCAAAGACGGAAAAGGCGATCACCATCAGAAGCTCGGCCGTCGCGCGGCTGAATCGAGCGCGCGGCGCAGTGTCGGTCTTCGTGAGGCGGCCGGCGGTCAGGGAGGCTGAAGAGTTCACGGCATTCTCCTCTTGAATGGACATCCGCATGGTGCGGCGGTCCTAGTTGTCCTTTGTGAAGCGGCTAATACGGCAAAAACGAAATCCGGATTTCGCCCCCGACCACCGGCCGAGCTCTTGGCCCGGCCGATAGTCCCGATCGTTGCTCTCAGCGACGGTCGAAACGGCCGCGGCTGATGCCGCCGATCGTCTCCTCGGCTGGAAGCATGGCGCCGCCGTCGCCGGTGGCCAGCACGCCGTTCAGATTCGGCTTCAGCGCCTCGTCCGAAATGAAAAGCTGCGGCAACACGTTCGCCGTGGCGGCGTGTTCCTTCTTCATCATGCTTTCTTGGCTCGTGGCCTGCGAGGCAATGATGAGCCCGAAGATCACGACGACAGCCGCAAGGCCGAGGCCTACCAGTATCTGAATGCCCAACGGGTTCGTGCGGCGAACGGTCTGCAAAGTTGCTTGCGAGTGGTTCATGGGATCCTCCTCGTTTGAGATTGTCCGCATGATGCCGTCCGTGATCGGGAACCACAGTGACGCGCGTCACAGATTGGCGGAATAAAATGGAACTTTGAAAAAACAAAAATGAAATTGGGAACTCGTCAAAATCCTTGCGCCAGAAGATTCGTTACACGCATGGAACTCGCGCCGTCACAGAAAAGTCTCACGCGCGCCATGCAAGAGTCCACGAGCGGGACGTTCGGCAGGGGAGAGTTGAAAGAACGGCGGGCAGCCAGTCTACGGGTTTGTTTTTCCGAGGTGCATCCAAAGCCGTTTCTCGCGTGTAACGCCCAAAGCGTGCTCCGCAGCACCTTTCCCTCGACCGGCGGCAACGGCATCATGATCAAGGGCTATGATCCGGTGATCGTCGGCGACAAGTGCGTGACGACCTTCATGGCGCTCACGCCCGGCAGCAAGGTCTACCCCAACTACATCGAGTTCGAAGCGGTGCCGGTGCAGGGCGGGATGCTTTGCCAGAACGGTAAGTGGCGGGCGATGGACGGCAGCACCAATGGAACGACGCCGTTCCGGATTTTCTTCAAGGATGGCATCTTCCGCGGCTTTCCGCTCAACCCGTGAAGCGCATTGCGGGCGCGGAAATCTTCTGTTTGCAGTGTGACATCCGTCCCAGCGGCCGGCGCCGGCTTCCGCCAATCTCTTATCAACAATCAAATCCGGGAGCGGGCGTATGGTTGCCTTCGAAGCGTTTGCGTTACTGGCCGGCGGCCTTGCCGCGGCTGTTTGCATTGGAACCGTTGTTGCCGTGATGATCGGCGCCGTCCGCCGCTGAAGGCGGGCTCAGACAGGACTTTCGTCTAGGCCTCTTGTCTTCGCCGCCCTATCAAGGGATTGTGTAAGGCACACGCGAATTTGCCACCTCGCGCCAGCTCTTGAACAGGCAGAACCGGCCATGACGCTCCGCTCAGCGGCGAAACGTTACTCGCGCTACCGATGGTTTTCGCCCGCTTGTTTTATCTCGGCGACTATTTTTTCGTGCTTTTCATCTTCGGCGATCGCGCAATCCATCACCTTACGCGTCGGTCATTTTCCCAACATCACGCATGTGCAGGCGCTGGTCGCGCATCATCTTTCGCGCGCGGGCAAGGGCTGGTTCGAGGAGCGGCTCGGTCCGGACGTGAAGATCGAGTGGTTCGTCTATAACGCCGGGCCGAGCGCGATCGAGGCGATCTTCGCGAAATCCATCGACCTCACCTATGTCGGCCCCAATCCCGCGCTCAACGGCTATGTGAAATCGCGCGGCGAGGATGTGCGCATCGTAGCGGGCGCCGCCGAAGGCGGCTCGGCGCTCGTCGTGCAGAAGGATTCCGGGCTCAACACGGCCGCCGATTTTCGCGGCAAGAAGGTCGCAACCCCGCAGTTGGGCAACACGCAGGACGTGGCTGCGCGGGTTTGGCTCGCGGGCGGCGGCTTGCACATCACGCTCACCGGCGGCGATGCGCAGGTGATTCCGACGGCGAACCCCGATCAGCTCGTGTTGTTCAAGCAGAAATTCGTCGATGCCGTGTGGACCGTGGAGCCGTGGGTTTCGCGGCTCGAACTGGAAGCCGACGGCAAGGTCCTGGTGGACGATTCCTCCGCGATCACCACGATTCTCGTTGCGCGGGCGGACGTTCTTGCCGCGAACCGGGAACTCGTGCGCAAGTTCGTCGCCGCCCACCTTGAACTCACCGACTGGATCAAGAACAATCCGGCGGAAGCGCAACGGATCGCGAAGGAGGAGCTCTTGACGGAAACGCGCGCCGAAATGCCGGATGAGCTCATCGCCCGCGCCTGGAGCCGGATCGTGCCGACGGGCGAGGTGTCGCCGGACACGCTTGCGGCGCTGGTTGCAAGCGCGAAATCCGTCGGCTTTCTGCGGGGCGCGCCGGATATCGCGCGCCTGATCGAGAAGCCTTGATGGCCGCAAGCTCCCAATCTCCGGCAGCCGTCCCCAAGCTATCCGTTGAAGGCGTCTCCAAATGGTTCCGGACGCCGCGCACGAGCGTGCACGCGCTCGAGAACATCACGCTTTCGGTCAACGAGGGCGACTTCGTCTGCCTCGTGGGCCCCAGCGGCTGCGGAAAGTCGACGCTCCTCGACATCGCCGCCGGCCTCACCAAACCGGACGAAGGCAGCGTGCTTGTCGACGGCGCGCCGATCGAGGGGCCGGGGCGAAACCGGCTGGTGATGTTCCAGGAAGCGGCGCTTTTCCCGTGGCTCAATGTCTTCGGCAATGTGATGTTCGGCCTCAAGCGCACTCCCGGCCTCTCCAACCGCGAGCGCCGCGAGATTGCGGAAGCGCATCTCGATCTCGTCGGTCTTAAGGCGTTCAGGCGCGCCTATGTGCATGAGCTATCCGGCGGCATGAAGCAGCGCGTCGCGCTTGCGCGCGCGCTGGCGCCCGATCCGCGCGTGCTCCTGATGGACGAGCCGTTTTCCTCGCTTGATGCCATTACACGCGACCAGCTCTACCGCGATTTCCAGGACATCTGGCAAGACCGCAAGCAGACGATCGTGCTCGTCACGCATAATGTGCGCGAGGCGATTTGTCTCGCCGACCGGGTCATCGTGATGTCGTCGAGCCCCGGCCGCATTCGCGACGAGTTTCTCGTTTCGCTGCCGCGGCCGCGCGATATCAACTCGCCGGAACTTGCAAGCTACGCGCAAAAAATTTCCGCGGCGCTCAAAGGCTATCTCTCAAAAGGGTTGGCGGCATGAGGCGTGCCTTCGTCGCCACTTTGTTTTTCGCGGCACTTATTCTCGTCTGGCAGGCCGCGGCGGCGACCGGCCGCTGGTCGCCGGTGTTGCTGCCCTCGCCGTGGAGCGTCGCCGAATATCTGTGGAGCGCGTTGCGCGACGGTACGCTGTTCAGCGCCTCGGTCGTGACGCTGAAGCGCTTGCTCGTCGGTTACGCCATCGGCGTTGCGATCGGACTACCGGTCGGCCTCTTCACCAGCCGCTACGAAATTCTCGAAGACACGATCGGCACGCTTGCGCTGGGCCTGCAAACGCTGCCCAGCGTGTGCTGGGTGCCGCTCGCGCTGTTGTGGTTTGGCCAGACCGAGCAGGCGATGCTTTTCGTCGTCATCATGGGCACGGTGTGGTCGGTGGTGATCGCGACCGACGCCGGCGCGCGCTCCATCCCGCCGATCTATGCCCGCGCCGCCCGTACGATGGGGTCGAGCGGCCTCGACCAATGGGTGAGCGTGATTTTACCCGCGTCGCTGCCCTTCCTTGTGAGCGGTATGAAGCAGGGCTGGGCTTTTGCTTGGCGTTCACTGATGGCGGCAGAGATTTACGTCACCATCCTCACCGGCTTCGGGCTCGGGCATCTCCTGCACTATGGCCGCGAGTTGAACGACATGGATCAGGTCATCGGCATCATGCTGGTCATTGTGATCATCGGCCTATTGGCCGATAAAATTCTTTTCTCGCCGTGGGAGCGTTTTTTGCACCGCCGATGGGGGACGGGCATAAGGCAGTGAGGCGGTGTCTTTAAGCGGCTGCAAAACATCACTGAAATTTGTGATCTCCATTCCGCGCCCTTCTGCATTCCGAACTTGACCAAACCGGCAGAGCCGCGGATGGTGCCGCGCCATGACCGCCATCGTTGAGCGCGCGCGCCGTAAACCCGGCGAGGTCGAATCCGCTTACGCTTGGGTGCGGTTGTTCACGGGACTTGCGCTCGGCACCGTTGGCTCGGTCGGAATGTGGTCGGTGGTGGTGGCGCTGCCGGCGGTGCAGGCTGAATTCGCTGTTGCGCGCGCTGAGGCATCGCTTCCGTTTACCTTCGCCATGATCGGCTTCGGCATCGGCGCGGTGATCCTGGGCCAGCTCGCCGACCGTTTCGGTATCGTAGTTTCGCTCCTCGGCGGCGCGGCTGCGCTTTGCGTCGGCTACATCGCCGAAAGCCTCGCGCCGAATTTGTGGATGTTCGCGCTCGCCGCGGGCGTCGCCGGCTTCGGCTCTTCGGCCACCTTCGCGCCGCTTCTTGCCGACATGTCACATTGGTTCGTGAGGCGGCGCGGAATCGCGGTGGCGATCGTGGGTTGCGGCAATTATCTCGCCGGCACCGTATGGCCGCCGGTGGTGCAGCACTTCATCGCTGCGGATGGCTGGCGGCCGACGCATTTCGGTATCGGCCTCTTTTGCGCCGCGGCCTCGCCGCTTGCCTTGGTGTTGTTGCGGCGGATCGAGACGCGGACGGAGGCGGCCGAGGGTGCCGCGGCGGCGGGCGCGCTCGCGCGGCTTGGGATTTCATCGAGGACGCTGATGACGCTCATTTGCGTCGCCGGTGTCGGTTGCTGCACGGCGATGTCGGTGCCGCAGGTTCACATCGTCGCCTATTGCGGCGATCTCGGTTATGGCGTCGCGCGCGGCGCGGAGATGCTTTCCCTCATGCTCGGCTTCGGCGTCATCAGCCGCGTGGCCTCGGGCTACATCGCCGACCGCATCGGCGGCGTGGCGACGCTGCTCGTCGGCGCGATGCTGCAGGGCGTTGCGCTGTTCCTCTATCTGTTCTTCAACGGACTCGTCTCGCTCTATGTGATCTCGGCGCTGTTCGGCCTCTTTCAGGGCGGCATCGTGCCGATGTACGCGATCATTGTGCGCGAATATTTTGCGCCGCGCGAAGCCGGCACCCGCGTCGGGATCGCGATCTTCGCCACCATCGTCGGCATGGCCTTCGGCGGCTGGGTATCGGGATGGATCTTCGATCTCACCGGCTCTTATCGGGTGGCGTTCCTCAACGGCCTTGCGTTCAATCTCTTGAATGTCTCGATCATGACCTGGCTCTTGCTCAGAACCAGAGCGCCGCGTCTCGCGGCGGCTTAGGCTTTCAGTGCTTCGAAGGGCCGGAAAGCGAGAGGATCGTCGCGCCGATCAACGTCGACAGCGCGGTGACAAGATACGGCCACTCATAGCCGCCGCTCGCGACGAAAATGAACCCGATGAGCGCAGGCCATGTGGCGACGCCGATCACGGTCACGAGCTGGCTCGCGGAATAAATGCGGCCATATTCGCGCGAACCGAAGGCCTCGGCGAGCAATAGCTGCTGCATCATCAGGATGTTGCCAATGGTAAAGCCAAAGAGCGCGACGCCCGCGAGCAGCGCTACTTTCGTCACCGCGAAGGCGAGGAAGGCGAGCGCCACCGCTTGATTCGCCATCAGCGCGAGTGTGAAGGCGCGCGCCGGAATTTTCGCAAGCAACTGGCCGCCGATCAGCCGGCCGATGAGGCTTGCGCTCGCAAGCAAGGCGACCACGGCGGCGGCGAACTGTGCGTCGGCGCGCGTAACCGCGAGCCGGAAGAGGTGGGCGATCGCGCCCACCTGCGCGCCGAGCGAAAACACGTAGGCGAGCGTCACCGCGACGAAAAAACGGCTCTTCCACGCCTTGGAAAAGGAAACGCCTGAAAGCGGCGCAACGCCGGCAATACCGGGCATTGCTTCGGCGCCGTCGGGACGGAGCCCCATGTCGAGCGGGCTCGCGCGCACGATCAGAAACGTCACAGGCACGACGCCAAGAAAAAAGCTCGCGCCGAGCCAGGGTCCGGCGGCGGCGAGGCCATAGGTCTTGATGATGTAGGCGACAAAGGGCGTGATGATGATGCCGCCGAGCGAGAGGCCGGTGCTTGCGATCGAAAGCGCTTGCGGACGCTTCGCATCGAACCAGCGCGCGACGATGGTGCTCGCGGTGACCAGCCCGCAACCGCCATAGCAAAATCCGAGCACGACATAAAAAGCAACCAGTTGCGCCGGCGTGCGCAGCAAGCCGACGGAAGCAAGTGCGAGCGCGGTCACGCAAGCGCTCGCGATGATGATCTTGCGCGCGTCGATGCGGTTGATGATCTGTCCGACGATGAGGCCGGCGATACCGGACGTAACGAAGAAGATTCCAGTCGCGAAGCTCGCAAGCCCAATCGGAAAGCCGCGCTCGGCGACGAACGCCTCCAGCAGCACCGAAACGTTGTAAAACAGAAAACCCGCGGTCATCGTCGAAATGACCATCAGCGCATAGGTGACGTACCAGCCGTAGAAAGTGCGGCGGGCTGGCGAGGCGGGTCGCGGCGACTTTCCGTGCATGGCGGCTGATTGTTCCGGGAGCTGGGCGGTTATCTTGTCTTTGCGCGCGGCGGTAAGGCCCGATGCCCGGCCTTGCAGAGTTCGACCTTCACCGAATAATGCACCGATGTAAAGCTGCTAGGCTCTTCGGGCGAGCGAGGAGCAATGCATGACGCATCAAATCCACGATATCGGAATTGCGAAACAAATCGGCCTCTACAGCGACGCGATCGAAATCGCGCCCGGCCTTCGCTGGCTGTTTACGTCCGGCACACCGGGGCTGGAGAAAAGCGGAAAACTGCCCTCCGACATCATCGGCCAGGCCGAGATCGCCTGGGCGCATATCGGCGCCATGCTCAAAGCGGCCGGCATGACGAAGCGCGACCTCGTGAAGGTCACGCATTATCTCACGCGCGCCGAGGATATTCCCGCCTACGCAAAAGTGCGGGCGAGTTTTCTCGGCGATGCGAGGCCAGCCTCGATGATGCTGGTGACGCCCGCATTCGTGCGGCCCGAATTCCTTCTGGAGATCGATGCTATTGCAGCGGCGCGCTGACGACGCGCCTAGGACGCCGCTGCTTTCGCCTTCTGCTCGAGGGCAGCGAGCGCCTGCAGTAACAGGCGTTGCGTGCGCTCGGCGGCGGCCTTGTCGATCACGTCGAGGTCGATGAAAAAGTCGACGCCGGTCGCGTGCTCGCTAATGACATGGGCGCGCTGCTGCAATTCCTCGACGAGCCCTTCGACCGCATAGGGGACGACCTCGCGGCTGATGCCCTTCATGGTGATCGGCTCGAGCGGCCGCGCGCGCACCATGTCGCGCACGAGCGCATAGGTTTCGTAGCTCACGACGATGCCGCCGGGCTCGGCGATCGATTGCAGGCGCGCGGCGAGGTTCGCCTCGGCGCCGATGATGGTGTAGTCCATGCGGTCTTCGGAGCCGAAATTGCCGACATTGCAGAAGCCGGTATTGATGCCCATGCGGGCGCGAAACGGCTGCTCGATGCCGCGATTGCGCCATTCGGTATTGAGTTGCGTGAGCCGCCGTTGCATGTCGACCGCCATCAATAGGCACGCGCGCGCATCCTCGGCAACGCCTTTGGTTTCCGGGTCACCGAAGAACAAGAGCATCGCGTCGCCAATGAACTTGTCGACCGTGGCGCCGTGACGAAGGGCGATCGCGGACATTTCGGTGAAATATTCGTTGAGCAGGGCGGTGAGATCTTCGGGCTGTAGCCGCTCGGTGGTGGCGGTGAAATCCTTGATGTCGGAAAAGAAGATCGTGAGCTTCTTGCGCTCGGTCGCGATCGCGACGTCCTTCTGGCCGGAGAAGATGCTCTTGTAGATTTGCGGCGAGATATATTTCGCGATCTTCATGGAAATCGTCGCAAGAAAATCGTTCGATTCGGCAAGCTCGCGATTGGCGCCGGCGATCTGCGCCGCCTGGCGGCGCTGGATCAGGATAAACGCAAGCCCGCTCGCCGCCGCGAGCGCGAAGTAGAGAAGCAGATATTTGAAGGACAGGATATTGGCGGCGATCGGCTGGCGGATGATGATTTCCTGAATGCCGCGCACGTCGCCGACTTTCCAGTCCGTCTTCGGGCTGTCGGGATGGGTATTGTGGCAGGCGACGCAGGCCTGGCCCATCACCACGGGGCCGGCGAGGCGAATGTCGCGATCGAAGATCGATCCTGAAACCTGAATGACCGGCGTTTTGGGGTCCGCGCGGAGAGCAGCAAGGGCGGTGGTCTCCCAGCCGTCAAGATTGTGCGATTCGCGCCCCTTGAACGGCATATCCGACACGAAGCGGTATTTCACCGCGTCGTTGCGGGCGGAGATCAGCTTGCCGAGTTCGATGGAAAGGGTTGCCGGAATCGGAATGCCGCCCTCAACCTCTTTATATTTGCTGGTGGGAACCGCATTGGGGTGGGCGATGATGCGCGCGACCACGTCGGAGGCATAAAAGCCGCGCATGTCGTCGATGATACGGCGGATCTCGTCGGCCTGACGGTTGAGAATGCGCTCGGAGAGCGCGCGCATGTCGAGCCAGGCCGCGAACGGAAGCCCAAACAGGAGCAAGAAAACAAGCGCGACGACCAGCGGGCCATAAAACTGGTCGCGCTGTGCCGGTTGAATTTGCTGCATTGAAACGCCCGCCCCCTGGCCTCGATATCAGCTTGTTCCTTCGCGGCCGCAACTCTGTTGCAGCCACCGAAGACGCATTCACGAGAAGCAGAATTATTCCTGGATCGTCTTGACGATGTCGGACGTCGGCTGCGTGTTCGCGGTCGGCAGCTTTTGCTCCTTCAGGACCATCGCATCGTATTCCGGCAGCGACTTCACCGTGAACTTCGGCTTCACGAACACGACCTTGTAACCCTTTTCCTTCATTTGTTTGAGGAGCTCGGGCACTGCCTCGGCCGTCGCGTGCTGGAAGTCGTGCATCAGGATGATGCCCTTGCCGTCCTTGGCGAGCTTGTCCATCACCGATTTAATGACCTGCTCGGGTTTGCGCATCTTGAAGTCGAACGAATCGAAGTCGGTCGAGAACATCGCGATGTTGCGCTTGCCGAGATACTCAACCACCTCCGGCGGGTGCTTCAGCTGCGGGAAACGGAAGAAGGGCGCATTCTCGGCGCCGTCGAGCGCCCATTGAACGGCAGCGATGCCCTTTTCGACTTCTTCCTTCGCCTGATCAAACGGCAGCTTCTCGAGATTCTTGTGCGACCAGGTGTGCGAGCCGATCGTGTGACCGGCGGCGGCGACGTCCTTCAGGATTTGCGGGTGCCAGGTGGCGTGCTTGCCGATGGGGAAAAAGATCGCCTTTACGCATTCGTCGGCGAGCGCCTTCAACACCATGTGGGTATTTTCCGGCCAGGGGCCGTCGTCGAAGGTGAGCACCACCTCGCCGTTCTTGAGGAAATCGTGATTCTTGAAATGCTCGAAGCCGAAGCCGGGTCCGCCGGTGGTGTCGATTTCGACAGTGCGCGATAGCCCCATGGCGTTGGGGTTGGCGCATTTCGCCGCAGGCGCGGGTTCAACCTTGGGCGTGGCGGGGGCGGTTGTGGCGGTCTTGGCCGGTGTCGGCGTCTGCGCCGGCAAGGCGGTGGAACCCAACAGAACCGATGCCAAGAGCACGCCACCAACGGACAGACGCATTCCACTCTCCTGTTACCGCCAATGGCGGACTACCCCTCACTCTCGGAATACTAGACCAGAAACTTGCCGCCCGGCAGGGGGTTCCAAATTAGGCGTTGAATCGTGGCAGTCCACCACAGGCTGTTTTGAGGCTGGCTTGTTTGCTAGGTTCCGGCGCCTTCGGGCCCGTAGCTCAATGGTTAGAGCCGACCGCTCATAACGGTCTGGTTGGAGGTTCGAGTCCTCCCGGGCCCACCAGGATTGGGTTGGGGAGAATACATATGGGAACGAAAGTTACCCTCACGGCCGCCGATGGCTTCCAGCTCGGCGCCTATCGGGCTGATCCCAAAGGGCCGCCGCGTGGCGGCGTCGTCGTCATTCAGGAAATCTTCGGTGTCAATCATCACATCCGCGCGGTTTGCGATCGGCTCGCGGATGTCGGCTATCGCGTGATGGCGCCGCAGGTCTTCGACCGGATGATTCCCAACTTTGAATCGGGTTACTCGGAAACCGAAATCGCAAAAGCGCGCGAATTACTTCCGCGCCTCGACTGGGCCAAGCTGATGCTCGACGCCTCGGCTGCGGTCGATGCCCTCAAGAAAGAGGGCGGGCCGGTAGCGATGATCGGCTTCTGCATGGGCGGTACCGTCGCTTTTATCGCGGCGACGCGCCTCGGCGGGCTCGCTGCCTCCGTCTGCTATTACGGCGGCCAGATCATCCGCTACGCCGACAGCAAGCCGCGTTGCCCCGTGCAAATGCACTTTGGCGAGAAAGACGCGAGCATTCCGATGGGCGATGTGGAGACGATCCGGCAAAAGCGTCCAGAGTGCGAAATCTTCACCTATCCCGGCGCGGGCCATGCCTTTAACCGCGACGAGAGTCCGGCCGCCTACGAGCCGAATTCGGCGAAGCTTGCCTGGCAGCGCACGCTCGCCTTCCTCGCCAAAACGCTGGGCGCCGCGCGGCCGAAGCCCGCGGTAGCGCAGGCGGCAAAGGTGGCGGCGCCGGCGTCAGCGCGTCCGGCCGCCAAGCCAAAACCCAAACCCGCCGCGAAAGCAAAGAAGCGCTCAAAGCCCAAGCCCAAGCCGAAAGCGAAGAGCCGGCCCAAGGCGAAAAAGCGGGCGAAGGCGAAGGGGCGGAAAAGATCGAAATCGCGGCGCTGAATGGCTTTCGAGCGTCCTCGAAAAAGCCTTCGGACCGCACTATCTTTGTTTCATGCGAATCGCTCATCCGAAGCCGGATGGGTCGAAGGGAGTGGCCAAGAGAAAGCATTTCCGCTCAGCACCGGGAGAGCCCGCCTTCTCCGAAGGCGGCACCGAAGGAGCAACCGCCCCGGAAACTCTCAGGTTCACGGACCGGTGCCGAGCCCATACTCCGAAGAGCGGCCGTAAAGGCCCACCGAAGGAGCAAGCGCCGCTATCGATTTTCCGGCGCGAAACTCTCAGGTTCAGGACGGAGGGGGCATGACACGAGCCCAAATGGGCGAAGGAGCTGTCATGTCCATGCAACGTAAACAGGATTTCGATGTGGTGGTCTTGGGCGCGGGCGTCATCGGCGTCACCGGCGCCTATTGGCTCGCGCGCAGCGGCAAATCGGTGTGCGTGATCGAGCGTCAGCCGCAAGCGGCGCTGGAGACGAGCTTTGCCAATGGCGGACAGATTTCCGTCAGTCACGCGGAGCCTTGGGCCAATCCGTCCTCGCCGTCCAAAGTTCTAAAGTGGCTGTTCGACGGCGAAGCCCCGCTGTTGTTTCGGCCGAAACTCGACGTGCATCAATGGGTTTGGATCGCGCGTTTTCTGATCGAGTGCCTGCCGCAGCGCACCGATCGAAATACGGCAGAGATCGTCAAGCTCGCGTTGGAGAGCCTCGCGCGGCTGCGAGAAATCCGGGCGCGTGAGAACATCCGTTACGACGAGCGGATGAAGGGCATTCTGCATTTTTATCGCGATCGCCGCGAGCTCGAACACGCGACGCATGCGGCCGAGCTGATGAGAAAGCATGGCTGTGACCTGCGCGTGGTCGACGCCGACGAAGTGGTGAAAATCGAGCCGGCCTTCGAGGACAATCGGCGCGAGATTGTCGGCGCCACTTACGCCGCGGCCGATGAAAGCGGGGATGCGAAAAAATTCACCCAGGCGCTGGCAGCGGTCTGCGAACGCATGGGGGTCGCCTTCCTTTATGACGCGCAAGTGGTTGCGCTCGAGGCCGACGCTTCGAGCGTGCGTTCGATCGAGCTGCGGACGCCGCAAGGCTATGAATCGATCAAGGCGCGTGACGTGATCGTGAGCCTCGGCAGCTATTCAGCGCCGTTCTTGCGGCCCTATGGCGTTTCGCTCGCGGTCTATCCGGCGAAGGGCTATTCGGTGACTATTCCGTTCAATGGCGCGAACCACGCACCGGTGGTGAGCCTCACCGACGATCAATACAAACTCGTCTATTCTAATCTCGGTGACCGTTTGCGCGTCGCGGGCACCGCCGAACTTTCGGGATACGACCTTTCGCTCAACCTCGCGCGCTGCCAAGCCATTCTGCGTAATGCGAAGGCGTTATTCCCGCGCGCGGGAAAATTCGAAGAGGCGAAATTCTGGACCGGTCTCAGGCCGGCGACGCCGTCAAATATCCCCTATGTGGGCCGCACGCGCCGTTATCAAAACCTGTGGACCAATACCGGCCACGGAACGCTCGGCTGGACGCTCGCCGCGGGCTCCGGCAAGCGGATCGCCGACATGATCGGCGGACACGGTGGTCCGGTTGTGGCCTGAGCCAATCGTCAGTGCGGTCTGATGAGCGGGGATGCTGCCTTCAAGCTCCCAATATCGGTGTAGCCGATTTGCGCGAGGGTACGGGAGATCTCGTCCGCGAGGAGATCGATCGCGACTTTCGCCCCGCGCTTGCCGAGGGCTGAAACCGCATACATCACCGCGCGGCCGACGAGGCAAAAGTCGGCGCCGGCCGCGAGTGCCTTGGCGATGTGCTCGCCGGAACGAATGCCGCTATCGAGGATCAGCGGAAACTTTTCACCGACTGCGGCGCGGATCTCGGAAACGACCTCGATTGGCGCTGGCAGCGAGTCGAGCTGGCGTCCGCCGTGGTTGGAAATCACGATGCCGTCGCAGCCGAGATCGCGCGCACGCACGGCGTCCTCGGCCGAAAGCAATCCCTTCACCACGAAGCGGCGCTTCCAGCCATCGCGCAGGCGCTTCAACGCGTCCCAATCGAAACTACCGCTCACTTGCGAGGACACGAATCCGGCAACCGCCTTGGTGCCGGCCGCCTCCATATAGCGTTGCATGGTCTCGAATTTCGGAATGCCGGCCGACAGCGTCGCAAACGACCAAGTCGGATGGCTCACCAATTCCCACACGAATTTCGGGCTGATCTTCAGGGCAACGCTGAAATTATTGCGCAGATCCCGCGGCCGCCGGGCGGCGAGCGGAATGTCGACGGTGACGACGAGCGTTTCGTAACCGGAGCGGTCGGCGCGGTCGATGATGTCGTGAGTGATGTTGTCGAAGCGCGAAACATAGAGTTGGAACCAAGCATTCTGCGGGGCGAAGCGGACGTAGTCCTCAAGCGCGGTAGTGCCGGCTGTCGATAGCGTGCAGGGGATGCCGGCCTCGAGCGCGGCTTGCGCGATCGCTTGTTCGGCGCCCGGACACATAAGATTGCAAAAGCCGATCGGCGCGGTGCCGAAGGGGAGCGACCAGCGGCGTCCGAACAAGTTCGTTGACAGATCGCGCTTCTCGATATTCACGAGCATGCGGGGCTTGAAACGAATTTCGTCGAAGGCGGCGGTGTTGCGGTGCATGCCCGCCTCCGTGCCCGCGCCGCCGTCGAGATAATCGAACACGAAGCTCGGCAGCCGCCGTTTCGCGGGCGCGCGGAGATCAGAGATGGTAGCGATGTTCATTCCAGAATGTCCCTGAAAGAAGTGGTTGGCGGCTTGCCGAGGACGGATTCGGCCGCTACATACGCGCCGTCTTCCTGATTTGTCGAGATGGAGCGCGCCCGCGGCTATGGCGTCCTGGCAATACGTCTATCAAATGAACGGTCTCTCCAAGGCCTATCCGGGTGGCCGGAAGGTATTGGACGACATTCACCTGTCGTTTTATCCCGACGCCAAGATCGGGGTCCTCGGCGTGAACGGCGCCGGCAAGTCGACCTTGATGCGGATCATGGCCGGCCTCGACAAGGAGTTCACCGGCGAAGCCCGGGCCGCGGAAGGCGCGCGCGTGGGTTATCTGCCGCAGGAGCCTGAACTCGATCCGAACAAGAACGTACGCGAAAACGTGATGGATGGGGTTGCCGAGAAGCGCGCATTGCTCGACCGCTACAATGAGCTTGCGGCGAATTATTCCGACGAGACCGCCGAAGAAATGGCCAAATTACAGGACGAAATCGAGGCCAAGGGGCTATGGGATCTCGATTCGAAGATCGACCAAGCGATGGACGCGCTGCGCTGCCCCTCGGACGAAGCCAAAGTGGAGACGCTTTCGGGCGGCGAAAAGCGCCGCGTCGCGCTCTGCCGTCTTTTGCTTGAACAGCCCGACTTGTTGCTTCTCGACGAACCAACCAACCATCTCGACGCCGAAACCGTTGCCTGGCTCGAAGGGCATCTCAGGCAATATCCGGGTGCCGTGCTCATCGTCACCCACGACCGCTACTTTCTCGACAACGTCACCGGCTGGATCCTCGAACTCGATCGCGGCCGCGGCATTCCCTATCAGGGCAACTACTCATCGTGGCTGGTGCAGAAACAGAAGCGGCTCGAGCAGGAAGGTCGCGAGGAAGAGGCGCGTCAGCGCGCGATCGAGCGCGAGCGCGAATGGATTCAGGCCTCGCCGCGCGCGCGCCAGGCGAAGAACAAGGCACGTTTCCAGCGCTACGAAGAGCTGGTGAAAAAGTCGGCCGACAAGGCGCCGCAGACCGCACAAATCATCATTCCGGTCGCCGAACGGCTCGGCCAGAACGTGATCGAGGCCGACGGGCTCGCGAAGGCCTATGGCGAAAATCTTCTGTTCGAAAAACTCGCCTTTAAGCTGCCGCCCGGCGGCATTGTCGGCGTGATCGGGCCGAACGGCGCCGGCAAGACAACGCTGTTCCGGCTGATCACCGGCCAGGAGAAACCCGACAGCGGCACGATCAAGATCGGCGAAAGCGTTACGCTCGGCTATGTCGATCAGAGCCGCGACTCGCTCGACGGCAAGAAGACCGTGTGGGAAGAAATCTCGGGGGGCGACGAGCAGATCGAACTCGGCAAACGGCAGGTGCAAAGCCGCGCCTATGTCGCGGCCTTCAACTTCAAGGGCGGCGATCAGCAGAAGAAGGTCGGCGCGCTTTCGGGCGGCGAGCGCAACCGCGTGCATCTCGCCAAGATGCTGAAATCGGGCGCGAACGTGCTCCTTCTCGACGAGCCCACCAACGATCTCGACGTCGACACCTTGCGCGCGCTCGAGGAGGCGCTCGAGGATTTCGCCGGATGCGCCGTCATCATCAGCCACGATCGCTTCTTCCTCGACCGTATCGCGACTCATATTCTCGCCTTCGAGGGCGACAGCCACGCTGAGTGGTTCGAGGGCAACTTCCAGGATTACGAGGCGGACAAGAAGCGGCGGCTGGGTGTTGCCGCCGAAATTCCGCACCGGATCAAATACAAAAAGTTCACCCGCTAAGATGCGAAGCCGATGCGGTTGAATTTCATCTCCCGTCTGCCTTTCATGCCGATTGTCCTCGCGGTGGCGTTTTTGTGGGTGAGTATTTCTCCGCTTTTCGCCGCTGACGTTCAATTCCAGCAATGGCTTGCCGGACTGTGGCCCGCGGCACAAGCTCTCGGCGTCTCGCGGCAAACCTTCGAGATGGCCACGCGCGGTCTTGAACCCGATCTTTCTCTACCGGATCTCGATCTTCCCGGCCGTGCGCCGCCGGGGCAGCCAGAATTCCTGCAGTCGCCAGCCGAGTATCTGTCGGAGACGACGATTGCGCGGCTGGCCGAGCAGGGAAAACAACTTGCTTCAGAGCAACGCGCCACACTCGCCGCGATCGAACGCCAGTTCGGCGTACCCGGCAATGTCGTGCTCGCGATCTGGGGCCGCGAAACCGCCTACGGCACCTACAAGCTTCCGTATAGCGCCGTCCGGGTGCTTGCGACGCAGGCCTATATCGGCAAGCGCAAGGAAAAATTCCGCGACGAATTTCTGCTTGCGCTCAAGATCCTCGACGAGGGCCACGTGAAGCTCGCCGACATGAAAAGCTCGTGGGCGGGCGCCATGGGGCTTACGCAATTCCTGCCGTCGGAGTTCTACAAATACGCGGTCGATTTCGACGGCGACGGCAAGCGCGATATCTGGAGCTCAGTGCCGGATGCGCTCGCCTCGGCGGCGAAGCAACTCGCCGGCAAGGGCTGGAAGCCCGGCATCCGCTGGGCCTATGAGGTGCGCAGGCCGCAGACGATCGATTGCACCATCGGCGTGCCGGAGATGAAGAAATCGATCCTCGAGTGGATCGCGGCGGGTTATCTGCCGGCCTATGGACGCAAATTCGCGGTCCAGGATCTCACCGAGCAGGCTTCGCTGCTCTTGCCCGAAGGGACCTATGGCCCCGCCTTTCTCGCCACCCAAAACTATTTCGTGCTGAAGGAATATAATTTTTCCGATCTCTATGTTCTCTTCGTCGGCCATCTCGCCGACCGCATGAGTGACCCAAAACCGTTCGAGACGCCGTGGGCGAAGGTCGCCATGCTGAAGACCGCCGACGTGGAAAAGATGCAGCGCTATCTCACGGGAAAAGGAATCTACCGCGACAAGATCGATGGCAAGGCCGGCATGCTCACGCGCTCGGCCGTGGGGCAATACCAGAAGGCGAACGGCCTCGCGCTTGATTGCTGGCCGACGGCCGCGTTGCTTGAGCAGATGCGGCTCACGGACTAGGCCGGAAATAATCGAAAGCCCGGCGGGCTTTCGCGCCGCCGGGCTTCGAGAATTCGAGATCTTCGCTACAAGATTACGGGCAGAACCAGCGCGGACGGCTCCAGCCCATCTGGTTGCCCCACTGATCGTAGACGGGGCGACGGGCCCAGTAGCCGCCGGGGCAGCCTACAGGCCCCGGGGCATAATAACCGCCATAAGCGACGTAGCCCGGTGCCGGATAGTAGGTCGGGCCCCAGCCATAGCCCGGAGGCGGCGCGGCCGCGGCTCCGACGGCGGTGCCGAGCGCGAAAGCGCCGACGCCAATACCAACGCCGCATCCCCAGCCGCAACGCGCGTCGGCGGTGCTTGGGATCGCGACGGTCGCGGCGGCGATCGACGACGCCGCGGCGAGAGCAAGCAATGCTTTCTTCATGGATTTCTCCTCGACAGTCGGCCAGCCAAATCGCCGATCGATCGACTGACAGATGACTTCTAGGGGCAAATTCAGCCCCGTCAAATAGGAATGCCAAACATGTTTTAAATGTGATGGACAAAACACGCGGGCGCTGAACAATGCGCCGCGCATTCATCCGGCGTTCATCTTCGACGCACTGCGGAACGCCCCGCTTGTTCTTTCCCTCAGGAGATTTCCGTGTCCAAGAGCGCTGCCGTGCCCGAATCAAAATCCCGCACCCGCACCGTGAGCTGGGCCGATCCGATGATCGGCGCAAGCATGGTGCAAAAGGGAATGAGCGGGATCGAGTTTTTGCAAAAGATTGTCACCGGCGAAATTCCGCCACCGCCGATCGCGCAGCTGATGGGGTTCAGTCTCACCAAGGTCGAGCCCGGCTATGCGTTGTTCGAATGCGACCCCGCCGAATACCACTACAATCCGATCGGGGTGGTGCATGGCGGGCTCTCCTGCACGCTTCTCGATTCAACGATGAGCTGCGCGATCCAGACGCTGGTCCCGGGAGGCTCGGCCTACACCACGCTCGAATTGAAAGTGCATCTCGTGCGCGGGATCACCGACAAGACCGGGCATTTGCGCGCCGAGGGGCGGATCATCCACAGCGGTTCGCGCGTGGGCACGGCCGAAGGCAAGCTCATCGACAAGGACGGCAAGATCTACGCGCACGGCACGACGACGTGTATGATCATGAAGCTCTAGTCGCGAGGGAAAGCGGCCATGGCCGCGAAGGTCGCCGTCATTCAGAAGCCCCCCGTCTTGCTCGACCGCGCCGCTCGCTCGACGTCGCCGGGCATTATTCGCGGCCCGATATCTTCAAGCTCGAAGTCAATCGCGCTGCGCAGCCGCCGGTCGATTTCAGGGATTCGTAGCCTCGCAGTTCATGCAATGGCTCCGGCGAGGTAGAGTCCAAGCCCAGCAGCGGAACAGCCCGCGAGCGTCGGAATCATCCCGATCCTGAACCAGAAAATCGCGAACGCTGCTGCGACCGACAGAAGCAGCGCCCACAGATTCACGCTGCTTAAGATCGGTGCGTCGAACGACAGGCCGAACTGATCGACGCGAAACACGTCGCGAAAGATCGTGTGGATTGCGAACCAGATCGCCAAATTCAGGATCACGCCGACAACGGCGGCGGTGATCGCCGACAGGCTGCTATTCAACGCCGTGTTGCCGCGGAGCTTCTCGATGAACGGCGCGCCGAGAAAAATCCACAGGAAGCAGGGCGTAAACGTAACCCAGGTGGCGAGCAGGCCGCCGAGGGTCGCCGCGAGCATCGGCGGCAGGTCGCCAGGGTCGCGGAACGCCGCCATGAAGCCCACGAATTGCAACACCATGATCAGCGGCCCCGGCGTCGTCTCCGCCATGCCGAGCCCGTCGAGCATCTCGCCGGGCTGAAGCCAGTGATAATGCTCCACCGCCTGCTGCGCCACATAGGCGAGCACCGCATAAGCGCCGCCGAAGGTCACCAACGCCATCTTGCTGAAGAAGACGGCGATCTGGCTGAAGACATTGCCGGTTCCCAGCGACACGAGCAGGGCCGCTACCGGAACGAGCCACAACAACAGCCAGATGGCGGCGACCACGAGCGTGTGCGCGACCGTGGGACGCGCGTGTGGAGGAAGCTGATCGCCGAGCAGGCTCTCGCTATCCCCGCTTTTTCCGCTCGCGCCGTGACCCGCGCTCGCCTGGAACGCCGCGTGGCCCGAGCGGCCGCCGATGAATCCGATCATGCCGGCAGCGAGAATGATGAGCGGAAACGGCACGCCGAAAAAGAAGATCAGGATGAAGGCTGCGGCGGCGAGAAGGCGCATGGCGTCGGTCTTGAGCGCGCGCTTGCCGACGCGGACCACGGCTTCGATGACGATCGCGAGCACAGCCGCTTTCAGCCCGAAGAAAAGCGCCGAGACCGCGCCGACCTTGCCATAGGCCGCGTAGACGTAGCTCAGCGCCATGATCGAAACGATGCCGGGCAGGATGAACAGGCCGCCGGCCATGATGCCGCCTGCGGTGCGGTGCATCAGCCAGCCGATATAGGTCGCGAGCTGCTGCGCCTCGGGTCCGGGCAGCAACATGCAGTAGTTGAGCGCGTGCAAGAACCGGCTTTCGGAAACCCACCGCTTCTCGTCGACGAGGATGCGGTGCATGACCGCGATTTGTCCCGCCGGACCGCCGAAGGAAAGGGCGGCCACCTTCAGCCAGACCCGGAACGCCTCGGCGAAAGATGGAAACGGCCGCGCGGTGCCGACGACGCGCTGCGCCGGGCTCACGCTATCCATCTCACGAGCTCGCCTTGTGCGACGGCCAGCCATGCGTCTCGTCGGTGGCGTCGCGGCACCAGCGATAGAAGGCGTCGTAAAGCGCCATGCCCGCGTCAAGCTGGGCGAGATCGTCGGCGTACATGCGCGAAAGCCCGAGTGATGCCGCGAGCAAGCCCGCGGCTTCCGGAATGAGGTCGAGGCGGCCGGTGTCGGCGCCGCGCACGATCTTTGCAAGATGCAGTAGCGGTTCGGTGCGAAGGCCGAATTCGTCGAGCATCATGTCGAAGGTGCAAAGCTCACCGCGATGGCTCCAGAACACGCCTTCGATATCGAAAGGCTCGGCCGCAAAGCGCTCGGCGACCGGCAAGACTTCGGCTGGCGCCACGAAGAGGAATACGGCGTTCGGATCGACAAAACGGCGGATCAGCCACGGGCAGGCGATGCGATCGATCTTGGGGCGGGCGCGGGTGACCCACACGGTGCGGCCTTGCTTATCGTGCGGCGGCAGCCTTTTCGCGTTCACGAGCGGCAGGCCGGCTTTCGTCCAAGCGGCAACGCCGCCCTCCAGAAGATCGGCGGGCACGCCCGCGTGGCGGAGCCAGGCCGCGACGCCTGCACTCAGTTTCAGCCCTTGCCGGCAAATGACGATGGCCGAGCGGCCGTCGAACTCGACCGCCCAGCGCGAGGGGTCGCCATTGGGGCGGCGGACCGCCCCTGGAATCAGCCCCGGTTCAGCAGCGAAGTCCTCGTCGGTGCGGACATCGACGAGAGCAGGACATTTCGGCGTGCCGATGAGGCGCGCGAGTTTTTCGGCGGAAATCGTGTTGATTGACGACATGGCGCGTCCTTTCGATGAAATGGGACGCGATGCTTCGGCCTGTCGCCTCGTGGGGAGATCGCATTCCCCATGAGCCGATTACAAAACTCGATCGGAAGAATGTCAAGCGCGCCGCCCGCCGTCAGCGTAAGGCAAGCTTTCAAGACGTAAGATTAAAAGGCGGGATGAAAGGGACCGCTGGCGCTTATCGCTCGGTGGCGGGAACCGGCATTGCCGCATGCATCGTGTCGATCTTCGTCTTCGGTTTTTCGGCAAGCTCCTGCGAGACGGCTTCTGTGATCGACGCGCCGATATAGTGTGCGGTGCAGCCGTAGCTCCAGTCGTTCATGTGCAGAAGGTCAGGCGAAAGAAACGTCTCGAACGGCACGCCGCTCGTTTCGTGCCAATAACGCATCAGCGCGAAGCGGCGGAAGAGATTGATGTGCTTCTCGCGCGCGATGTCAGAAATCAGGTCGACCATCGGATAGGCGTCGGGGTCCTTCAGCACCTTCGGCGCGTATTGCGGATCGAGTAGAACAATGTCGGTGTCCATGGCCACGAGCCGCTTCAGGCCTTCGAGGATGAGTGCTTGCTCGGGCTCGACGCCGTTATCGCGCAAAATCGCGTTGGTGCCGAGTTGCCAGATCACGAGATCGGGCTTCGCCGCCGCAACGTCGGTATCCATGCGTTCGAGCATCTCCTTGACATCCTCGCCGCCGACGCCGCGGTTGAGGACACGAATAGGAATGCCGGGAAATTGCGCCTTGAGTTCGACTTCGAGCCGGGCAGGATAGGTAAAAGCCAGAGAGCTCGCGCCGGCGCCGGCGGTCGAGGAGGAGCCGAGCGCCACGATCGTCACCGCCTCCCTCTGCGCGATGCGCGCGGCAAGATGCGGCAGTGCCTCGTCGAGATGAACGATATTGGCGGGCGCCGGGCAGTTAGCGCGCGGGCGCGGCGTTTCCTGCGCGCGCGCGTCAGCCGCCGCGAAGGACGCGGCGAGGCACACGGCAGCAAGGCACGCAAAAGGGCGTTTCAATCAGCGCTCCACAGTTCCGGAAAGCGAGGCCGCCCGAATGACGAGGTCGGCGATCAACCTGCCGATACACCTATGAACCTTTTCATAGGTCCCGTCGTTTTTAAGGGCGGTTAAATCGAAAGCCCCGGTTTCCCCCCAGTACTTCATCACTTCGTAGCGGTTAAACAGGGGGATGTCACGCGTTTGTGAAACCCAACGCATGTTTTCAGTGTACGGCGCACCATCAAACATGAAATCCGTGCGCGGGCTAAATTGTTGATTTACCAATATAACGTCGGCGCCTCCGCGTTGCAGCGCAGCAACCCCTGCATCGAGCGCACGGCCATAACCATCGGGATCGATCCCGCGCATGGCTTCAACCGTGCCGGTCTGCCAGATCACCAGGACCGGCTGCCGCTCGGATAAAAACCGGGGCAAGTCCTTGGCGACTTCGACAATGGTCTTCCGTGGCTCCGACTGCGCGAAAACATGGACGTCGACGCCTTTCAACCGTTCGCGAAGCTCGCTCTCCAAATAATAGGGATAGCTTTTCAGCGTGCTCGCCTCGCCCGAAAGCTTGGGCGCGGCTGAGAGCACCAAGATCTCGAGCTTATGATCGTGCTTGGCCGACAAATCGACGTGCGGAAGCCGGGCGAAGGTCTCCACCAGATTGTCGGGCACGTCGCAATCGTCCGCGGCGGCATACGGGCTCGCGGCCAAAAGAACAAGCAAGAGCGGGACGGAAAACGTCCTCATGACGCAGTTACTCCCTCGAAGCCTTCTTGCGTCGCCGATGGCGGAGGCTTGCCGCCCCGGCGTTCGACATCCTTATACCACGCCATCAACGCGGCAGCGGTCACCATCACGGCGATGCCGACGAAACTGACGAAGATCTGCATCGCGATCAGGCTCGAAACTTCGGTGAGCACGAAATGGGCGGAGAAGGAGAGAAAGACGCCGAGGCAGAAGATCTCGAGCGAATGCTGGCCGCACAAGATCAGCGGCCGTGCCCAGTTCGAGCGCAGGAATTTCGCATCGAAGGGAACGAAGCGGATGACAAGGATCGCAATGGCGAGGAAATGGAAGAGCCGCCAGCCCGAAAGCCCTGTCTTGTCGAGCGGCAGGATCATCAGCCAGCCCGGCAGGCGGCCGGTGATCCCGGGAAACAGCCAGCTCAATTGCAGCGGTGCGGCGAGCGCGAGATAGAGCACGCAAAGCGCCAGCACCGGCCGCGAATTGATGAGCGGCGAAATACGCCTCGCGCCGCCGAGCGCGCACCAGCCGCCAATCACGAACAGAAGCTGCCAGGCGAACGGGTTGAAGAACCAGCTGTGATCATAGGGATAGAGCACGAGGTTCCAGTCGAATACCTTGGCGACGAAGTAAAACGCGATCGAGCCCAGGAGTACGAAGTCTGGCTTGCGCAACATCAGCCACAGGACCGGCGGGAAAAAGGTCATCAGCACGATGTAGAGCGGCAAGACGTCCACATTGGCGGGCAGGAAGCGAAGCATCAGCGCTTCGATGAGCACGACATCCGGCTTCTGGAAGAAATCGAAAATGCCGAACTCTTCCGTATAGAGCGGATTCGAAAAGTGGCTCGAGACGTAGGCAATCTCGGCGAAGTAGAAAACGAGGAGAAATACGAAGGCGACGTAAATCTGCCAGGCGCGCTTGAGGATGCGGGCAGCGCCAATGACGAAGCCGCGCTCCTTCATTACGCGGCCATAAACGAAAGCCGCGGTGTAGCCGGAAATAAACACGAAGACTTCGGATGCGTCGCAAAAGCCGTAATTGCGTACCGTAAACCAGGACACGATGTTCGACGGCACATGGTCGAGAAAGATAAACCAGAGCGACAGCCCGCGAAAAAAGTCGAGCCTGAGGTCGCGGCCGGCGGGCGAGACTTGGTGCATTGTTGCCGCAACGGACGGTGGGTGTAACCGGGATAGTAGGGGCGCGGTCACGGCTTGAGAATGCGCATTCAGTTGAGGTTTCTCTGTCTGCTTGGATCGTGAATCAGCCCAGACAATATAGGTATCATAGTAACTAGGCTGCTAGCTGAACATGAAGGCGAGAAATGGTCATTCGCCTTCATATGCGGCTAGGTAGGGGCAATTCGAGGCGGGAGAAGAGGTTGGCGCCCGAAAACGACCGGTTGGGATTTGAAACGCTGCTCACGGGCCTGAAGGCCTCGGCGGAGGACACGCGCCTGCGCTTGCTCGCGCTCCTCGGCGAAGCGGAACTCACGGTTTCTGACCTCATCGAGATTCTCGGCCAATCGCAACCGCGGGTGTCGCGGCATTTGCGGCTGCTCTCCGAGGCGGGTTTGGTCGAACGCTTCCGTGAAGGGAGTTGGGCGTTCCACCGCCGCGTATCCGAAGGGCCGGGCGCGAAGCTCGGCCAGGCGCTCCTTGATCTTCTTGATCCGGCCGACCGGGTGCTGGCGCGCGACCGTGAGCGCCTCAATCAGGTGCGGGCGGCCAGGGCGGCCGCGGCGCAAGCCTATTTCCGCAAACATGCCCGCCACTGGGACGAGCTGCGCAAGCTTCACGTCGCCGAGGCGGCAGTGGAGACCGCGATCCGGGAGGCGCTTTCCGGCGTCCGCATCGAGAGCCTCCTCGATCTCGGCACCGGCACCGGCCGGATGCTGGAATTGTTCGGCCCTGAAATAGACCGCGGCGTCGGCATCGATCTCAATCCTGAAATGCTTGGGATTGCACGCGCGAATCTTGAGCGCGCGGGCCTCAAGCATTGCAGCGTGCGGCAGGGCGACATCTACAATCTTTCGCTTGGCCGCGACGCCTTCGACGTGGTGATCGTGCATCAGGTATTGCACTTCCTCGAGGATGGCGCGCGGGCGATCCGGGAGGCGGCGCGCGTATTGCGGCCGGGCGGGCGGCTCCTCGTGGTCGATTTCGCCCCGCACGAACTCGAATTTGTACGCGAAGAACATGCGCATCGCCGGCTCGGCTTTGCCGAGGAGACGGTGGCGCAGTGGATGGCCGCGGCCGGGCTCGAACTCGTCCTTCATCGGACGCTTGCGCCCGAGCGCCAAAGCAGGGACGCGCTCACCGTTTCGCTGTGGCTTGGCCGCGACCGCCGCCGTGTAATCGCGGGGGCAGGCCGGCAAGTGGCATGACATTGACCGGAATCAAAACGCCGGGGAGTTTTTCTCCCCGGCGCGTCGCGTTCGATTTCTTGCTCACTATCAGAACATGCCGAGCAGAACCGCTCCGACAAAAGCAAAGACGGCAAACACTGCCAGCACGTTCAGCGGATGGCTGATGGTCAACGTCGCCTCCCGTTACGAGCTAAATCGACTCTAGCAACGCCCGAGGGGGTGCGGAAGTTCCTCTGTTGTGCATGGCACAATGCATTTCAGGGCCTGGCGCAAGGAACTCGGCTTGTTTACTGGATTCGGCCTTTTGCGCCTGCGTCGGGGCGCGTGGATTGCTTGTGCAAAGGTAATTTTCTTACGCAGGCCGGCTGTTTCATTTTACCGGCATTTTACGGACGTCGAGTCGATGCTTTTGAAAGGGCGAAGGCCCGACGGTCGTCCCGCCGGGCCTTCTCACTTCAATCATCAGCCGGCCTGTAAGCCGGGTTCTGTAGGGCGGGATTTCTCCCGCGCGGCGGCCATTCCTCTGGGACGGCGCTTGCGCGCCGCCTCGAGCAGCCAACCCGAATAGCGGATCCGAAGACGGATCGCGGAATTGCTTCCGCTGCCATTCCTATTCGGCTTTGCTCCCGGTGGGGTTTGCCGTGCCGCTTTCGTTGCCGAAAGCGCGGTGCGCTCTTGCCGCACCGTTTCACCCTTGCTCGCCTTGCGGCGGGCGGTCTCTTCTCTGTGGCACTTTCCCTGGGGTCACCCCCGCCGGCCGTTAGCCGGCACCGTGTCTCCGTGGAGCCCGGACTTTCCTCGACGCGATAGGCGCCGCGGCCGCCCGGCCGACTGACGCCGATAGGAATGGGCGCTCAATAGGACGGCGTCAAGGCAAGGAGCCGAACGCGGTTAGCGTCCGGACAATCGGCTGCGGAACACCTAGAAAAAGGGTGAGGAGGAACGCAAACACTAGCAGATCCTCCTCACCCTCACCCTCTTACCGAGTACGAAGAGAGGGCTAAACGCAGCTATTGCCGTGGTGGGTTTGTTAGATGCCTGTCCTTGAGGCCATCAATTCGCGGACGCGAGAGCAGTATTCGTTCGCGGCCTGGGTCATCTTGGTCGCTTGATAACCGGCGTTGTATTTGAGGACGGTATGGCAGACATCGCCCTCGGCGAGCCGCCAAGCTTCGGCAAGATAGCGCACGCCCCAACGAATGTTCGTCTCGGGGTCGTAGAGCTCATCGTCATTGTCGGCGAAGCCCATTTCGCGGGCGGTCTCAGGCATGATCTGCATGAGGCCGATCTCGCCGGCGAGCCCCGTCATGCTCTGGTCCCAATCGCTCTCTACGCGCACGACGGCGCGCGCAAGTGCAAGCGGAACTCCAGCCTCCGCCGCATATCGATTCACGATCGCGCTCAGTTCCAGGTGCGTCCACCAGTCCGGTGGATTGCCGTTGGTGCGCGGCGTGCGGTCGATGATCTTGCTTGCGGAGGCTTTGATAGCGGCAGGGGACCCCATCCCAAATGCCAGTAGAGTGAGTACGCAGGTTACGATTTTTTTGATCTGCATCCGTCGCCTTCTCCGTTTTTTGCGTTGCGGGAGAAGGGCGATGAAAAGGGTCGACAATCCGACAAGTCGTTAATTGTTCCGGTTTCTATCGGGCTAATTTCATGCCCGAAGTGAAATCATCCTTCAGGCGCGCGCGAAAAAAAGAATAAATGTTGCAAGTGCGGCCGTTGCACGGCGATCAGGCGGCAACCATCGGACGTGTTACTAAAAGTTTCTGCAAAGTGATTCGAGTGGAAGCATCGGCGATGCCGTCCACGCGCGCCGGCCGAAAGTGACGCTGGAACGCGGTGACAACTTCAGCCGTCGCTTGATCGAATTCTCCCGTTGGCGAGATTCCGTAGCCATAGGCTGCGAGTTCCTCTTGCAGAGCAAACACCTCGGCGCCGCCGTCATTCGCCCTGAGGGCGGCTCCCTTGCCGCCGCGCGAGGGCATCACCCAGTGGCCGACGCCGGCCTTGTGCAGCTGACGCCACGGGAACTTTTCGCCGGGATCCTGCTTGCGGGCGGGCGCGACGTCCGAATGCGCAAGCACGCGATCGGCGCGGATGCGATGGCGCAGGACGATGTCTAGGCAGAGCGCGATGACGGCCTTGATCTGCTTCGGTGGAAAGTCCGGATAGCCGAAGTCGTGACCGGGATTGGCGATCTCAATGCCAATCGAGCGCGAGTTGATGTCGGTCGTGCCTTCCCATGACGAAACGCCGGCATGCCAGGCGCGGCGGGCCTCCGGCACAAGCTGCGCGATGCCGCCGTCCTCGAACACGAGATAATGGCTCGAGACCTCGGCGGCTGGATTGCAGAGGTGGCGGAGCGCTTCGTCGGCGGTCTTTGTGCCGGTGTAATGGAGAATAAGCAGGTCGGGCAGGGCGCCGCCCTTGCGATCCCCGAAATTGGGGGAAGGCACGACTCTCGCAGCCGCAAAGTCGGGTGAGAACGGTTCCATCGGCTTCTTGCGGCCCAACTTATCCGAACTTCCGTGACCTCGCCGCGACCGCCGCGTCCGGCAAGGAATTCTTAAGCTTCACCTTGCGTTAATCGGCCCGGCCCTTGGCCACCAAAACGGTGGATAGCTGGATGCACAAATTGACGACCATCTAATCCCATGATATCCCAAATCATCCCGTTCCGGTATCGAGCTTTCCCGGTTGGGCGGGGCTCTTCGTCGCGTTCGCCCAAATCGTCGTCCGCGTTGCGGGAAGGTCCGTGTTCACGCGTCGGGCGGCCCCATGAACCGGTTTGTCTCGACTTACACCATGCGCCTCGACGCCAAGGGCCGAATCTCGATTCCGGCGAGCTATCGCGCGGTGCTCGCGCGCGACGGCTTCGAGGGACTTTACTGTCATCCGGCGCTCGACCGGCCGGCGCTCGACGCGGGCGGACATGCGCTCTTGGCCGAGATCGAATCGCTCATCGATCGCTATCCGCCCTATTCGGACGAGCGCGAGGAATTCGCCGCGGCACTCTACGGCCAGAGCGAGACGCTGAAGCTCGATTCGGAAGGCCGCATTGTTCTGACCGAAACACTGAAGACGCACGCGCATATCGCCGACGCCGTCACCTGCGTCGGATTGGGTCACAAATTTCAGATTTGGGAGCCGCAGCGCTTTCGCGCACATCTCACAGAGGCCACCAACAAGGTGCGCGCCCTGAAGAAGTCGCTCGGCTCCAGCAAGGAACCTCCCGGGGCGTCGGGATGATCGCGGGCCGCGGCATCGGGCCAGATGCCGCTGGCGGACCGGCCCGTCATCTTCCCGTCATGCTCCGTGAGGTTCTCTTGCACCTCACTCCCCGCGACGGCGGCGTTTATCTCGACGGCACGTACGGCGCTGGCGGTTACAGCCGCGCGATCCTCGAAGCCGCGAATTGCAAGGTGGTTGCGATCGACCGCGATCAGAGTGCGATCGTGGCGGGCGCGCCATTGGTCGAGGAGTTCCGCGGCAGGCTCGTGCTTGCCGAGGATCGTTTTTCGCGGCTCGACCGGGTCGCGCGCGATCTCGGTTTTGCTTCCGTTGATGGCGTCGTGCTCGATGTCGGCGTTTCCTCCATGCAGTTCGATGAGCCCGCGCGCGGATTTTCTTTCCGCGCCGACGGGCCGCTCGATATGCGTATGCAACGGAGCGGCCGGAGTGCGGCCGACGCCGTCAACGAATTGCCGGAGGCCGAGCTTGCACGCGTCATCGCCGTGCTCGGCGAAGAGCGGCGTGCGCGGGCCGTGGCGCGGGCGATCGTGGAAGCACGCAAGCACTCGCCGATCCGTACAACAGGCGCGCTCGCCGATATTGTCCGCAGCAAGGTGCACGCCAAGCCCGGGGACATTGATCCCGCCACGCGCACATTTCAGGCGCTCCGCATTTATGTGAATGACGAGCTGGCGGAGCTCGCCGGCGCGCTTATCGCCGCCGAGCGCATTCTCGCGCTGGGCGGCAGGCTCGTGGCCGTCTCCTTTCATTCGCTGGAAGACCGGCTGGCGAAGACGTTCCTCGCCGCGCGCTCGCGTGCCGCCGCCGGCTCGCGACATCAGCCAAAAGCCGAGGCACTGCCCGCGACTTTTCGCGTGCTCACCAAGAAAGCGCTCACGCCTTCCACGGAGGAAGTCGCCGTCAATGCGCGTTCGCGTTCGGCAAAGCTGCGTGCCGCCGAGCGCACAGATGTGGCGGCGCGGGCGGACGATCCGCTGGCCGGGATGATCGCCGGCCTGCCGCGTATCGGCGCGGCGACACAAGGATGAGGCGATGGTCCGCATTCTCAACGTCCTCGTGATCGGATGCCTGATCGTCGCGGCGGTGATTGTCTATGACGTCAAGTATCAATCGACCTACAAGGCGCAGGCGGTGGCGCGGCTCAACAACGAGATTCGCGCGGAGCAGGAAAAGATCGCGCTGTTGCGCGCCGAATGGAGCCGGCTCTCGTCGCCCGTCCGCATTCAGACGCTTTCCGAGCGTTATCTCGGCATGAAAGCGCTCGATGTCTCGCGCATTGACGATTTCTCGGCGCTGCCGGAAAAACCAGCGCCGGTGGGCGATCCGCTCGGCGATCTGATCGAAACGCTGCCGGCCGATCCTCGAAAACCGCGCGATCCCATCCGCGACATGATCGAAACGCTCGGCGCCCCCACGGAGGCGCCGGTGACCGGCTCGGCCGGCCAGGGCCCCTGACATGCGCTTCTTTTTCGACCTGCCGCGCTTCGGCCAGTTCTTCGCCGCGCTTCGCCTCGCGGATGGCAGGGTTTCGCGGCTTCGCATCGGCATGATGGTCTGCGGCTTTGCGCTGATCTACTGCGTGATCGCCGGCCGGCTCGCCATGCTTGGCATGATGCCGGAGCTGGCTGACAAGCGGCGCGCGGTTGCCGCCGACTCCATGACCTCGTCGCGGCCCGACATCTTCGACCGCCAGGGACGGTTGCTCGCGACCGATGTCGAATCCACGATGCTTTACGCCGAGCCGAACAAGAAAGTCGGCGACGTGGATGAAGCGACCGAATTGATCACCGCGGTGCTGCCCGACCTGAACGCGAGCGAATTGCGGCAGAAGCTTTCCTCGAAGAAGGGCTTTGTGCGCATCAAGCGGGAAATTTCACCGCAGCAGCAGCTCGAACTTCATCGCCTCGGCATTCCGCATATCGGCTTCATGCGCGAGGCGAAGCGCGTCTATCCCGACGGCAACGAGGCGTCGCACGTGCTCGGCCACGTCAATGTCGACAATCAGGGCATCGCCGGCCTTGAGAAGTGGATCGATACCGGCGGCCTCGCGGATCTGCATCTGGCAGGCCTCGCCTCCGGCCGCGCGCTTGAGCCCGTCAACCTCGCGCTCGACCTCGGCGTCCAGCACGCGCTGCGCGATGAATTGCTCATGGCGAAGGAGCTTTATCAGGCGAATTCGGTCTCCGGCCTCGTGCTGAATGTGAAGACCGGTGAAATTTTCGCGATGGTGTCGCTGCCCGATTACGATCCGAACGTGCCGGCGGGGTCCATCGACCCCACGCGTCTCAACCGCCTCACCACCGGCGTCTATGAAATGGGCTCGACTTTCAAGGCGCTGACCATTGCGATGGCGCTCGATTCCGGCAAGGCGACGCTTGCCTCGCAGTTCGACGCGCGCATGCCGCTGCAATACGGCCAGTTCACGATCAATGATTTTCACGCCCAGCATCGCGTGCTCTCGGTGCCGGAGATCTTCACTTATTCATCGAATATCGGCGCGGCGAAAATCGCGCTCGCCGTTGGCCCCGATGCGCAGCGGGCGTTCCTCAAGAAGACGGGACTGCTCGATCAATTGAAAACCGAGCTTCCCGAGAGCGGAAGGCCGCTCGTGCCGAAAGCATGGGGCGAGATCAACACCGCGACGATTGCCTTTGGCCACGGCCTTTCAGTCGCTCCGCTGCAGGCGGTGATGGCGACCGCCGCGCTCGTGAACGGCGGTCTTCTCATTCCGCCGACGTTTCTCAAGCGGAGCGAAGCCGAGGCGCAGGCGCTCGCGACCCGCGTGATCAAGCCGGAGACGAGCGATAAGATGCGCTATCTCCTGCGGCTCAATGTCGAGAAGGGCACCGCGGAGCGCGCCGAAGTCGAGGGCTATTATGTCGGCGGCAAGACCGGCACGTCCGAAAAGGTCGTGCGCGGGCATTATGTACACGACAAGTTATTGTCCGTATTCATGGGCGTGTTCCCTTGCGATGCGCCCGAGTATCTTGTGCTGGTGATGGTCGACGAACCGAAGAACTGGGGCGACAGAAAAGGCCAGGCCACGGCGGGGCTGAATGCGGCCCCCACCACCGGCCGCATCATCGCCCGGATTGCGCCGATGTTGGGTGTCAAACCGCGCCGCGATCTGCCGTCCGCCGATCATCTGATCCTCGCCTCGCGGCGCATTGCGAACTGAAGCTGTTGGAGAGGCCCGGGTCTTGGGCAGAAGTTTCGATCTTCGCGAAGTGCTCGCGTCCGATGGCGGCGCCGTGCCGGCGGGCATCGCCATCACCGGCCTTTCCGCCGACAGCCGCACGGTGAAGCCGGGGGATATTTTTTTCGCGCTCGCCGGAAGCAAGGAGGACGGCCGCAAGTTCCTGGCCGATGCCGTCCGCCGCGGCGCGGTAGCGCTCGTGGCCGAAGGCGCGCGGCCCGGCGATCTTGCCGCGAACATTCCCTATATCAAAGTGAGCGATGCGCGGCTTAAGCTCGCGCGCGCGGCCGCGCGCTTTTATCCGCGCCAGCCCGCGACCATCGTCGCGGTCACCGGCACCAATGGCAAAACGTCGGTCGCTTCCTTCGTGCGCCAGATCTGGACGCGGCTTGGTCACGCCGCCGCGAGCATCGGCACGATCGGCCTTGTCGCGCCTTCGGGCGAGACGGCCGGCAATCTGACCACGCCCGATCCGATCGTTTTGCATGCGCTGATGGACAAGCTCGCGGGCGAAGGGGTGACGCATCTTGCGATGGAGGCATCTTCGCACGGGTTGGAGCAGCGTCGGCTCGACGGCGTGCGGCTTGCGGCCGCTGCCTTCACCAATTTGACCCGCGACCATCTCGACTATCACAAGACGCTCGATGCTTATCGCGCCGCCAAGCTCAGGCTGTTCGAGACGCTCTTGCCGGAAGGGGCCGTGGCTGTCGTCGATGCGGACCAGCCGGAAGCGGCGGCCGTCGCCGCGATTGCCGCGAAAAGAAAATTGCGCTTATTCGGCGTCGGCCGTAGCGGTGCGGATCTCGCGCTCGTCGAGGCGGCGCGCGACGGCTTTGCGCAATCCTTGCGCCTGCGCGCTGCCGGCAAGGAGCAGCGCGTAAAGCTGCCGCTCGTCGGCGCTTTTCAGGTTTCGAACGCGCTCGTGGCCGCGGGTCTTGCGATCGTGACCGGCGGCGCCAGCGAGAAAGTAATCGCCTCGCTAGCTTCCCTCGGAGGCGCGAGCGGCCGGCTCGAATTCGTCGGCGAGAAGAAGGGGGCGCCGGTTTTCGTCGATTACGCCCATACGCCGGATGCGCTCGCGAATGCGCTGCAAGCGCTCCGGCCCTATGTCAGCGGCCGGCTTTTGGTGGTATTCGGCGCCGGCGGCGATCGCGATGCGGGCAAGCGCCCGTTGATGGGCACGGCGGCCACGGAGCATGCGGACCGCGTGATCGTGACTGACGATAATCCCAGGAGCGAGGATCCGGCCGCGATCCGCAAGGCGATCCTGGCTGCGGCGCCTGGCGCGATCGAAATCGCCGATCGCGCCGAAGCGATCAAGACGGCGGTCGGCGAATTGAAAAGAGGCGATGTCCTCCTCGTCGCCGGGAAAGGTCACGAAAGCGGCCAAATCGTAGGCGACCGGACCTTGCCTTTTTCGGATCAGGCGGCAGTGCGGAAAGCACTCGGGGACGGTTCATGAGCGAGAAAGCGCTATGGGCGCTGCCGGCGCTTGTCGCCGCGACCGGCGGCCGTCTGCTCGGCTCGCCGCCGGCGGCAATCGAAGGAATTTCCATCGACAGTCGCACCATCGGCGCTGACGAGGCCTTCTTCGCGATCAAGGGCGAACGCGTCGATGGGCACGCCTATGTCGGGAATGCGCTCGGCCGCGGCGCGGCACTGGCCGTCGTTGCCGAGGCGAAGCTTGCCGAAATGCCGAAGGGTGCGCTCCTCGTGGTGCCAGACGTATTGGATGCGCTTCGTGCGCTCGCGCGCGCCGCGCGCGCGCGTTCCGCCGCGAAGATCGTTGCCGTGACCGGCTCGGTCGGAAAAACCGGCACCAAGGAGGCGCTGCGCTTTGTGCTGTCGCGGGATGGCGAAACCCACGCCTCGGCCTCCTCCTACAACAATCATTGGGGCGTGCCGCTTTCGCTCGCGCGGCTGCCTATGAGCGCGCGCTTCGGCGTATTCGAGCTTGGCATGAATCACGCCAGTGAAATTACGCCACTTGCCCGGCTTGTGCATCCGCACGTTGCCATCATCACCACGATTGAGCCCGTGCATCTCGAGTTCTTCCCGGGCATCGAAGCGATCGCCGACGCGAAGGCGGAAATTTTTACGGGCCTGGCGCCCGGCGGCGCCGCGGTGATCAATCGCGACAACTCCCAGTTCGAGCGCCTGGCCGCGGCCGCGCGCAAGACGGGAGCCCGGGTCGTCGGCTTCGGCGCGCATCAAGACGCCGAAGCGCGGCTCATCGATGCCGCGCTCGGGCCGGAAGGCTCCACGGTTCGCGCGGTCATTCTCGGCGACGACATTGCCTACAAGCTCGGCGCGCCGGGGCGGCACCTCGCTGTGAACAGCCTCGCGGTGCTTGCTACGGCCAAGCTTGTCGGCGCCGATCTTGCGCTAGCGGGGCTCGCGCTCGCCCGGTTGCAGCCGCCGAAAGGCCGCGGCGACCGCTTCCGCCTCACGTTCGGCAAGGGCGAGGTGCTGCTCATCGACGAAAGCTATAATGCGAACCCCGCTTCCATGCGCGCGGCGCTCGATGTGCTCGGCCGGGCGCCGGTCGGGCCCAAGGGTCGGAGGATTGCGGTCCTCGGCGACATGCTGGAACTCGGTCCCGAGGGGCCGGCGCTTCACCGTGCGCTTGCGGCCGCGGTCGAGGAAGCGGGCATCGATCTTGTCTTTGCCGCCGGACCGCTGATGCAGAATCTGTGGGAAGCCTTGCCCGCGGACCGGCGCGGCGGCTATGCCGAGAGCACGGAACGAATCGAAGCGCTGCTTGTGGCCGCGTTGCGGCCGGGCGATGCCATCATGATCAAGGGTTCGAACGGCAGCCGTATGGGGCCACTCGCTAAGAAGCTCGTGGAGCGGTTCCGCCTCGGGGAGCCCGCCGAGGACGCAACGGCCTGAAGGAGGTGCTTGAGTGCTTTATTGGCTTGCCGGACTTTCCGACACGATCAGCGCGCTCAACGTGTTTCGCTACATCACCTTCCGCACCGGCGGAGCGGTGGTGACGGCGCTCCTGTTCGTTTTTCTGTTCGGGCCGAAGATGATCGCGTACCTGCGGCTCAGCCAAGGCAAGGGCCAGCCGATCCGCGGCGACGGCCCGCCTTCGCATCTCCTCACCAAGACCGGCACGCCGACCATGGGCGGGATCATGATCCTCGCCGGACTCTTCGTCTCGACGCTTTTGTGGGCGAACCTCACCAATCCTTATGTGTGGGCCGTGCTCGGCGTTACGCTCGGCTTCGCGCTGATCGGCTTCTACGATGATTATCTCAAGGTGACGAAGTCCACGCATAACGGCCTTTCCGGCCGCATGCGGCTCTGCGCCGAGTTCCTCATCGCGGGTGCTGCCGTGGCAGCGATGGTGGTGATCGGCCGGCCGCCGCTTTCGACCTCGATCGCGTTTCCCCTGCTCAAAGTCGCGGTGTTCGATCTCGGCTGGTTTTTCGTCCTGCTCGGTGCTTTTGTCGTCGTCGGCGCGGGCAATGCGGTGAACCTTACCGATGGTCTCGACGGGCTTGCGATCGTGCCGGTGATGATCGCGGCGGCGAGTTTCGCCCTCATCGCCTATCTCGTCGGCAATCTCGTCTTCGCCGAATACCTGCAGCTCCGCCACGTGTCGCGCGCGGGCGAGCTTGCGGTCGTCTGCGGCGCCATGATCGGGGCAGGGCTCGGATTCCTATGGTTTAACGCGCCGCCTGCTTCCATCTTCATGGGCGACACCGGCTCGCTCGCGCTCGGCGGGCTCCTCGGCGCGGTCGCGGTTGCGACCAAGCACGAGATCGTGCTCGCGATCATTGGCGGCCTGTTCGTGCTCGAAGCGGTTTCGGTGATCGTGCAGGTCGTCTCCTTCAAGCTCACCGGCAAACGTGTGTTCAAGATGGCGCCGATCCACCATCATTTCGAGCAGCAGGGATGGACGGAAGCGCAGATCGTGATCCGGTTCTGGATCGTTGCCGTAGTGCTGGCCCTGATCGGACTCTCGACGCTCAAGTTGCGGTGAACGCCGGGATGACGCCGGTCACGACGTTTCGCGGCAAGACGGTGGCCGTCTTCGGGCTCGGCGCTTCGGGGCTCGCGACTTGCGCCGCGCTCGCAGCGGGCGGCGCCAAAGTCGTCGCCTGGGACGATCAGCCGGCGAAGATCGACGAAGCAAAGGCAAAGGGTTATGCGGCGGAAGATTTGCGCGCGCTCGACTGGAGCGCGGTCACGGCCCTCGTTCTTTCGCCCGGCGTGCCGCTCACGCATCCGAAGCCGCATTGGGCGGCGGCGCTTGCAAGCCAGCACAAGGTCGAGATCATCGGTGACATCGAATTGTTTTGCCGTGAGCGCCGCGCGAGCGTGCCCAACGCGCCGTTCGTCGCGATCACCGGCACCAATGGCAAATCCACGACCACGGCGCTGGTCGCGCATATTCTGAAAAGTTCAGGCCGTGACGTTGCGGTCGGCGGCAACCTCGGCACGCCGATCCTGTCGCTGCCGCCGCCGGCGCTGCATCGCACGCACGTGATTGAATGCTCCTCCTACCAGATTGATCTCGCGCCGACGCTCGACCCGACGGTGGGCATTCTCCTCAACATCACGCCAGACCATCTCGATCGCCACGGCACGATGAAGAATTACGCGGCGGTCAAGGAGCGGCTGGTCGCGCGCTCCGATACTGCAGTGATTGCGGTTGATGATGAATTCACGTGCGCTGCGGCGGTGCGGCTGGAAAAATCAGGCCAGCGTGTGATCAGGGTTTCGGCAGAAGAGGAGCTTGCAGAAGGGTTTTTCCTAGACGAGACAAGTATCGTCCATGCCGACAAGGACGGCGCTGTGAGTGTCGCCGATCTCGCCGGAATTGGCTCTCTGCGGGGACGACACAACGCGCAGAACGCGGCTACCGCAATCGCGACGGCGCTCTCTCTCGGCGTTTCGCCCGAGGCGATCCGCAAGGGGCTATTCACGTTTCCCGGTCTCGCGCATCGCATGGAAGAACTCGGCCATAAGGGAAAGGTGCTTTTCGTCAACGACTCCAAGGCGACCAATGCCGATTCGACCGAAAAGGCGCTTTCGTCCTTTGCAGGCGGCATTTTCTGGATTCTCGGGGGCAAGGAAAAAGAGGGCGGAATTACCTCTTTGAAAGCTTTTTTCCCGAAGATCGCCAAGGCTTACCTCATCGGGGAGGCGAGCGACGCTTTTGCCGCGACGCTCGAGGGCAAGGTGCCCTATGCCAAATGCGGCACGCTCGACGTCGCGGTGACGAAAGCAACGGAGGACGCCGTGCAATCGAAGGAATCGCATCCGGTCGTTCTCCTGTCGCCGGCCGGTGCCTCGTTCGACCAGTTTCCGAACTTCGAGGTGCGGGGCGACCATTTCCGCGCGCTCGTGCGCGCAATTCCCGGCATCAAAATGCTGCATGAGGCCGCGGCATGATCTCGCGCGCCAAACGAACGCTTTTCAGCGAGTGGTGGTGGACCGTCGACCGGCTGATGATCGGCGCCGTGCTCGCGCTGATCCTGATCGGGATCGTGCTGTTGCTCGCCGCAAGCCCGCCGGTCGCGATCCGGCTCGGTCTCGATCCCTTCTATTTCGTGCACCGGCAGGCGCTGTTTCTCCTGCCCGCGCTCCTCGTCCTGTTCGCGACCTCGTTGCTGTCGCCGCGGCAGGTGCGGCGTGTCGCGCTTATCGTTTTCATACTTAGCCTCGCGCTCGTCGCCGCGACGCTCGTGATCGGCCCTGAAATTAAAGGGGCGCGCCGCTGGCTCAATATTTTCGGCGTGAGCCTGCAACCCTCGGAATTCCTGAAGCCTGCTTTTGTCGTGCTCGCCGCCTGGGCATTTTCCGAAAGCGGACGGCGGCCGGAAATGCCGGCAACGTTTTCGGCTTTCGTCCTGCTCCTGCTGCCGATGCTCCTGCTCGTGCAGCAGCCCGATTTCGGCCAGACGGTCCTGCTCGTGCTGATCTGGGGCGCACTGTTCTTTCTCGCGGGTCTTCGCTGGATCTGGACGATCGGCCTCGGGAGCACGGCGGCGATCGGCGTGTTCGCGGCCTATCATTTGATCCCGCATGTCGCGAGCCGGTTTCAGCGCTTTCTCAATCGCGGGTCCGGCGACACCTTCCAGATGGATACCTCGCTTGAGTCCTTCATGCGCGGCGGCTGGTTTGGCCGCGGCCCGGGCGAGGGCACGGTCAAACGCATTCTTCCCGACGGTCACACCGACTTTATCTTCGCGGTGGCGGCGGAAGAATTCGGCCTGATCCTGTGTCTGATTTTGCTCGGCTTGTTCGCTTTCATCGTTTTGCGGTCGCTCGCGCATGCGCTGCGCGAGGAAGATGCCTTCGCGCGGCTCGCGATTGCCGGTCTCGCGCTCCTGTTCGGCCTGCAATCGGCGATCGCCATGGCCGTGAGCCTTTATCTGATCCCCGCCAAGGGCATGACGCTACCCTTCGTTTCCTATGGCGGCTCATCGCTGATTTCGCTCGCCTTCGGCATCGGCATGCTGATTGCGCTTACGCGCAAACGCTCGCGCGCCGAGAGCCTTGCCGAAATCGAGCATGCGGCGGCACGTGAAAGCCTGGAGCGCGCGCCGGCATGAGCAATCCGCCGCTCGTTTTGCTCGCGGCGGGCGGCACCGGCGGCCATCTGTTTCCCGCCGAGGCGCTGGCCAAAGCGCTTCAGCAGCGCGGCGTCGCGGTGGATCTTGCGACCGACCGCCGCGCCGCCGCCTATGCCGGCCAATTTCCCGCCCGCGCGATCCATGTGCTTCCGTCCGACACCGTGCGCAGCCGCAATCCATTGCGGCTCGCGCTCACGATGACGATTCTCGGCTTCGGCGTGTTGCGGGCGGCGCTTCTCCTTCTTCGCCTGCGGCCTGCGGTGGTTGTCGGCTTCGGCGGCTATCCGACGCTGCCGCCGGTGCTCGCGGCCTGGCTTCTGCGCATTCCACGGATCATTCACGAACAGAATGCGGTGATGGGCCGCGCCAACCGGCTGCTTGCCGCGCGCGCGAGCGCGATTGCCACCGGCTATCCCGATATCCTCGCGCAGAAACCCGAGCTTGCGATCAAGGCGGTGCATACCGGCAATCCGGTCCGCGCCGCCGTGCGTGAGGCTGCGGCCCGCGCCTATGAGGATCCGGTGGAAGGAAAGCCGCTTCGGCTCCTCGTTTTTGGCGGCAGCCAGGGCGCGCGCATCATGAGCGAGATTGTCCCTGGCGCAATCGAGCGCTGTGCCGCGCCGGTTCGCTCGCGGATCCGCGTCGTGCAGCAATGCCGGCAGGAGGACATCGACGAGGTGCGGACGGTTTATGCGCGCCTTGGCGTGCCGGCGGAGCTTGCGGTCTTCTTCAGTGATCTGCCCGCCCGCATCGCCGATAGCCATCTCGTGATTGCGCGCTCGGGCGCCTCGACCGTGGCCGAACTCGCGGCGATCGGAAGGCCGTCGATCCTCGTGCCGCTTCCACACGCCCTTGACCAGGATCAGCTCGCCAACGCCATGACGCTTGCGGCCGCGGGCGGGGCGCTCCTTATCCGCCAGGACGAGTTCACGACCGAACGGCTGATGCACGAGCTTTCGCAATTCGCCGCAAGACCGGCAACGCTTGCCGGCATGGCGGCCGCCGCGCGCCGCACCGGCCGGCCGGACGCCGTCGAACGGCTCGCGGATCTTGCCATCCGCATTGCCGGGCTCCCGCAAATGGGCCAAAACACCCCCGCATGAAGCTTCCGCACGAACTCGGGCCCATCCATTTCATCGGCATCGGCGGCATCGGCATGAGCGGGATTGCCGAGGTGCTCGCCAATCTCGGCTATCAGGTGCGCGGTTCCGACATCGCCGAGAGCGCAAACGTCAAACGGCTGCGCGAAAAAGGGATTGCGATCAGCATCGGGCATAGCGCCAAAAATATCGACGGCGCCGCGGTGGTCGTCTTCTCTTCGGCGGTCAAGCGCGACAATCCGGAGCTTGCGGCCGCGCGCGCCAAGCGCCTGCCGGTGGTGCGGCGGGCGGAAATGCTCGCGGAATTGATGCGGCTGAAGCAGTGCGTGGCGATTACCGGCACCCACGGCAAGACCACGACGACGTCGCTCGTGGCGGCGCTCCTTGAGGCCGGCGGTCTCGACCCCACCGTGATTAACGGCGGCATCATCAACGCTTACGGCACCAACGCGCATCTTGGCGCCGGAAACTGGATGGTGGTGGAAGCCGACGAATCCGACGGCACCTTCCTCAAGCTCCCGGCCGATATCGCCATCGTCACCAATATCGATCCCGAGCATCTCGACCACTTCGGCACCTTCGAAGCGGTGAAGGACGCGTTCTACACCTTCGTCGAGAACGTGCCGTTCTACGGCTTCGCAGTGATGTGCCTCGATCATCCGGTGGTGCAGGATCTCGTCGGCAGGGTCGAGGACCGGCGCGTGATCAGCTACGGCGTCAATCCGCAGGCCGATGTCAGGCTCCTCGATGTGAAGCTCGACGGCGGCGTTTCGCGATTCAACATTTTGATCCGCGGCCGCGATGGCGTGGCGGCGCACGAGATCAAGAATCTGAGTCTATCGATGCCCGGCCATCACAACGCGCTTAATGCCGCGGCGGCGATCGCGATTGCCCGTGAGCTTGGTGTCGCGGACGACAAGATCCGCAAGGCGCTCGCTGGCTTCGGCGGCGTGAAGCGCCGCTTTACGCGCGCCGGCGAATGGAACGGCGTCGCGATCTTCGACGATTACGGCCATCATCCGGTCGAGATTGCAGCCTCCCTGGAGGCCGCGCGCGCCTCCACCAAGGGTCATGTCATCGCCGTCGTGCAGCCGCACCGCTACACGCGGCTCCGCGATTTGTTCGAGCAGTTCTGTACCTGTTTCAACGATGCTGACCACGTCATCGTGGCGCCGGTCTATCCCGCGGGCGAAGCGCCGATTCCGGGTATCGACCGCGACGCGCTGGTGCAGGGGCTGCGCGCGCGCGGCCATCGCGACGTGATTGCGCTTGACGGCCCCGAAATGCTCGCCGGAATCGTGAAAAAGATCGCGCGGCCAGGCGATTATGTGGTGTTTCTCGGCGCGGGCTCGATCACGCAATGGGCCTACGCGCTGCCGGCTGAACTCGGCGCGCTCACTGCCAAAGAAGGCGCCTGACATGGGCGCGACGACCTTTCCAGAGACCGCTTCGGGCCTTGCCGCCGCCATGCCCAAGCTCAGAGGCAGGCTACTCTCCCGTCAACCCATGGCCGACCTCACCTGGTTCCGGGTTGGCGGGCCGGCGGAAGTCCTGTTTTCACCCGCCGACGAAGAAGACCTTGCCTATTTTCTTTCGAACCTCGCCGACAACATTCCGGTGACCGTCGTCGGCCTCGGCTCGAACCTCTTGGTGCGTGACGGCGGCGTGCTGGGCGTGGTGATCCGGCTCGGTCGCGGCTTCAACGAAATTTCCATCGAAGAAAATCGGCTGCGTGTCGGAACCGCGGTGCCGGATGTAAAGGTCGCGCGGGCCGCGGCCGACGCGGGTCTCGCGGGTCTCGCCTTTTATCGCGGCGTGCCGGGCGCGATCGGTGGTGCCTTGCGCATGAATGCGGGCGCTTATGGGCGCGAAACCAAGGACGCCCTTCTCGAAGCGCGCGCGATCGATCGCAAGGGAAAGCTGCACGTCTTGAAGAATGCCGACCTCGGCTATAGCTATCGCCATTCGAAAGCGCCGCAGGATTTCATTTTTACCGAAGCCGTCTATCGCGGCGAGCCGGGCGATGCCGCGGCCATTGCCGCCGAGATGGACAAGATCACCGACGCGCGCGAGTCGACGCAGCCGATCAAGAGCCGCACCGGCGGCTCGACCTTCAAGAATCCGCCGGGAAAGAAAGCGTGGCAGCTGATCGATGCCGCCGGCTGCCGCGGCCTTGTCGTGGGCGATGCGCAGGTTTCCGAAATGCACTGCAATTTTCTGATCAATCGCGGTAACGCGACGGGTGCCGATATCGAAAATCTTGGCGAGGAAGTACGGCGCCGTGTGCGCGAAAACTCGGGTGTTACGCTCGAATGGGAAATCGTGCGGCTCGGTATTGCGAAGGAATCCTAGATGGCCGCGAAACATGTCGCCGTATTAATGGGAGGCTGGTCGGCCGAGCGCGAAATCTCGCTGCGCTCGGGCAAGGCCTGCGCCGCGGCGCTCGAAGCGCAAGGCTATCGGGTCACGCCCGTCGATGTCGGGCGTGACGTCGCAGAAGTGCTGGCGCGCTTGCAACCTGATGCGGCTTTCAATGTGTTGCACGGCCGGCCGGGGGAGGACGGCACCATGCAGGGGATCCTGGAGATCCTCCGGATCCCCTATACCCATTCGGGCGTGCTCGCCTCGGCGCTCGCCATGGACAAGCCCGCGGCCAAAATCGTGATGGCGGCGGCGGGCGTCCCGGTTCCCGAGGGGGTGGTGGTGCCGCGGGCGGTGGCGGCCAAGGCCCACGCGATTAAGCCCCCCTATGTGATCAAGCCCCCGGCCGAGGGGTCGAGCGTGGGGGTTTTCATCGTCCAGGCCGACCATGCCCACCCCCCGCAGGAGCTTTCCCGGCCTGATTGGCCCTATGGGGAAGAGGTTCTGGTCGAGCGTTACGTGGGGGGCCTTGAGCTCACTTGCGCGATCATGGGCGATGAGGCGCTTGGGGTCATCGAAATCGAGCCAACCACGCGGTTTTACGATTACGAATCGAAATACGCCCCCGGGGGTTCCCGCCACATTCTGCCGGCGAGAATTTCACCAAATATTTACCAGCGGGCGCGGAATCTGGCCCTTACGGCGCACCGCGCCCTTGGCTGTCGAGGGGTCAGCCGGGCGGATTTCCGCTTTGACCCCGGCTCGGATGGGGACCTCGTTTGTCTTGAGGTCAACACCCAGCCCGGCATGACCGAGGTTTCGCTGGTGCCAGAACTCGCGGCCCATGCGGGCCATTCGTTCGGCGGGCTGGTAAAATGGATCGTAGAGGACGCCTCTCTGGAACGCTGAATCTCCGGCAACCGCCGGAGGATTTCACGCCGCCTCCCAGCCGTTTCACGCTCTTCGTCCATCGCGTCGCCGTCCGCACCGGAAGATGGCGCATCTTGCGCGGCATCGAAATCGTCTTCGTGGCGATCCTTTTGGCGCTCACCGCGCTCTATGGTGCGATCCGCGGCGGCCATGCCGCTGCGATTCTGGAGTCACTGCACGATACCGCCGATGGTCTCGCCCAGCGCGTGGGCTTTCAGTCAGCGGATATCTCGATTGAAGGCGCCTCGCGGTTGAGCCGCGCCGATGTCTTGCGCATCGCGGGCATTACGGAATCTTCCACGCTCTTTCTCATCGACGCCGATGTAACGCGCACGCGGCTCCTGCGCAATTCCTGGATTGCCGATGCCTCAGTCGCGAAGCTTTATCCCGACCGGCTCGAGATCGTGATCGTCGAAAAGAAGCCGTTCGCGGTGTGGCAGAGCCACGGCAATTTCTTCGTCATCGCCAAGGACGGCACGGTTATCGACCAGGTCACGCGCGAGCGGGTGCGTGATTCCGGCATGCCATTCGTGGTGGGCGAGGGGGCGGAAAGCCGGGCGCAGGATTTCTTCGCGATGCTCGAGCGCTTCCCGGCGGTGCGCGAGGAGACCGCGGCGGCGGTGCTGATCGCCGAGCGGCGCTGGAACCTGCGGCTCAAGAACGGAACCGACGTAAGGCTGCCCGAGGAAGACGCTGATGTCGCGCTCATGCGCCTCGCCGCGCTCGATCGCGACAAACACATTCTCTCGCGCGATGTTTCCGTGATCGACATGCGCCTTTCCGATCGCGTCGTGGTGCGCCTCTCGGATGAAGCGGCGCAGGCGCGCGATGCAGCAAGGTCCCGCGCGCCGAAGCGCAAGGGAGCCGATACATGAACGCGCTTCTGCGCAGAGTGGCGCCGCGCCTGCGTCCGCTTTCGCCGCGGCGCTCGGCAATCGTCGCGGTTCTCGACATCGGCACGAGCAAGGTCACTTGCCTGATCGGGCGGCTGAAGCCCGTGGCGGAAGACGAGGCGATGGCCGGCCGCAGCCATGCGGTCGAGGTGCTCGGTCTCGGATACACGCGCGCCGAAGGTCTTAAGGCCGGCATGATCGCGGATCTCGCGCCGGCGGAAGAAGCGATCCTCAACGCCGTCGATATGGCTGAGCGCGCGGCGGGTATGGAGATCGCCGCGGTATTGGTTGCATTCGGCGGCGGCCGCCTCGGCAGCGAGAGTTTCACGGCTTCGGTGCGGCTTAATGGTCCGCGCGTCGAGGAAGGCGATATCGGCCGCGTGCTCGATGCCGCGAGCCAGCACTCGGTGCGCGGCGGCCGCGCGGTGCTGCACTCACTGCCGGTCGCTTACAAGCTCGACCAGACGAGCGGCATTCGCGATCCGCGCGGCATGCTCGGGAAGGCCCTTTCCGTCGATCTGCACGTGATCACAACGGAACTCGCGGCGCTGAAAAACCTCATGCTTTGTGTCGAGCGCTGCCACCTATCGATCGAAGGCGTGATTGCAGCCCCTTACGCGGCGGGGCTTGCAGCCCTGACCGGCGACGAGGCGGAACTCGGCGCTACGGTCGTCGATTTCGGGGCGGGAACCACGACCGCTGCCGTTTTTGCCGGCGGCCATTGCCTGCACGTGGACGGTATTGCCATTGGCAGCCATCACATCACTATGGACCTTGCGCGCGGTCTAGCGATTCGCATTCCGGAGGCCGAGCGCCTGAAAACGCTGCACGCGGCGGTGCTTGCGAGTGCTTCAGATGAGCACAAAATGATCACGACCCCCGTGATCGAAGGAACCGGACGTGAGGCGCCCAACGCGACATCGTTGGGCCAGATCGTCCGCATGGCCTCTCCGCGCGCCGAGGAAATCCTGGAAATGCTGCGCGAGCGTCTGCGCGCAGCAGATATGCTCGGGCCTGCGAGCCGCCGCCTCGTACTCACCGGCGCCGCCGCCGAACTCACCGGCCTCGTGGAGCTCGCGGGCCGCATGTTCAAGACCACCGCGCGCCTGGGACGGCCGCTCGGCGTCATGGGGCTCGGCGACGAAGCGCGTACGCCCGCCTTCGCGGTCGCGAGTGGTCTTCTCGTCTATCCGCAATTCGCAGGCCATGAACATTTCGAGCCGCGCCGTCGCTTGAGCCGCGATGGAAACTATCTCATTCGCGTCGGACGCTGGTTGCAGGAGAGTTTTTGAACGTCGAGGGACAGTGAAACCCGGCGCGAGCCGGTTCCGAAGGAAAATGGACGGGCGCGTGCCCAGAAGGTGATGACATGACGATCAATCTCAAGATGCCTGAGCTTCGCGAACTGAAGCCGCACATCATCGTGTTCGGTGTCGGAGGCGCAGGGGGCAACGCCGTCAACAACATGATCTCCGCCGGCCTCATGGGCTGCGAGTTCGTGGTGGCGAATACCGATGCGCAGGCGCTCGCCTCGTCGAAGGCAAAACGCGCGATCCAGCTTGGCGTTGAAGCAACGCAAGGCCTCGGTGCGGGCTCGCATCCCGAGGTCGGGCGGGCGGCCGCCGAAGAGGCGCTTGACGAAATTCGCGATCACCTCTCGGGCGCGCATATGGCTTTCATCACCGCTGGCATGGGCGGCGGCACCGGCACTGGAGCCGCGCCCGTGATCGCGCGCGTTTCAAAAGAAATGGGCCTGTTGACCGTCGGCGTCGTCACCAAACCCTTCCATTTTGAGGGCCAGCGGCGCATGCGCTTCGCGGAGGCGGGAATCGCCGAACTCGCCAAGCTCGTCGACACGTTGATCGTCATCCCCAATCAGAACCTCTTCCGGGTCGCAAACGAAAAGACCACCTTCGCCGACGCCTTCGCCATGGCCGACCAGGTGCTCTATTCGGGGGTCGCCTGCATCACCGACCTGATGGTGAAAGAGGGGCTGATCAACCTCGATTTCGCCGACGTGCGCGCGGTCATGCGCGAGATGGGCAAGGCGATGATGGGCACCGGCGAGGCCTCCGGCGAAAAACGGGCGATCACCGCCGCCGAAGCCGCGATCGCCAATCCGCTTCTCGACGAAGTCTCGATGCGCGGCGCCCGGGGCCTGCTCATTTCGATTACTGGCGGCAAGGACCTCGGGCTTTACGAGGTCGACGAAGCCGCCAACCGCATCCGCGAGGAAGTCGACCCCGAGGCCAACATCATCCTCGGTGCCACCTTCGATCAGAGCCTCGACGGTCTCGTTCGCGTTTCCGTGGTCGCGACCGGCATCGAGCCGCGGGTCGCTTCCGCGCCGGTGGCGGAGCGCTCACGCAGCGAGTCTCTGCGCATGGGAATCGGCGCGGCGCGCGCCGTGATCGAGCAGCGTCAGGAAGCGGCGTTGCGAGCGAACGGCTTTGCCGACGAGGCGCCGACGGCACCGGAAGTCGAGGTCGATGAAGTTACGCTCAGGCCCCTCCTGCGGCCCTCGTTCTTCCATCCCATCGAAGAAAGCACTGAGCCGGCCGGTATTGAGGAAGAGCCGATCGAGCCTTTCATCCCGCCGCAGGCCGCACGGCCGGCCGCGCGACCTCGCCTGCCGCGGATCGAGGATTTCCCGCCGCATGCCCAGAGACAGCTGCGCGATCGGCGTGAGGAATCGAGAGAGGCGGATGTGGAGAAGAAGCGGATGACGCTCCTCGAGCGCCTTGCCAATCGCTTCCATCGCTCGGAGAGCGAGGGCCCGGCCGAGTCGCATTCGTTGCGACCGGTGCTGAAGGCTCGCGAAGCCGAATCGCGACCCGCGACGGATCGTCGCCCGGCGGAGCAGGTATCCGAGTACGTCCGGCGCCCTGCTTCCTACAGCCCCTCCCTGGAGAGCCCGCGACCAGCCCCCGGCCGCGGCGAAGAGGATGAGCTGGAGATCCCGGCCTTTCTCCGCCGACAAGCTCGCTAAGGGCCTAAACCCTTGAAAAGACGCCCGGGCTTCAAAGCCCGGGCGTTTGCTTTTTGGCCCTGTGGATAAGGGGGAGAATAATTCGCCCCTGTTTATCGGGTTCGCCGGCGTACCGCCGGGCCCCGAAAGATGGCGCAAACTTGGCCAGAACGGGCCGGGAATAGGTAACAAATGGTAAAAAACCGTGACTTGCCGCCTGAGGTGCCCCCGGTATCGTGTGCCTCGGACAGACTGGCGCGGATTCGCGTTTGGTTTTTCGGGACGCATAAGGGGTGCGTTTCGGGACAGGGGCCGGGGGCAATCGCCGACGGTACCCAGAGCGGTGGGGAATGCGGGCGGCTTACCAAACTACGATCGCCGAGCGCGTCGACCTGATGGGCCGTGGCGTCCATTGCGGTGCCGAGGCCCGGGTTTCGCTCCTTCCTGCCGAGATCGGCACCGGCATTGTTTTTGTTCACCGCTTGGCCGACGGCACGATCCGCCAAATTCCCGTTGCTCCCCACGCCGTCCGTAATACCGATTTTGCCACCGTTCTCGGCGACGCCCATGGCCTGATGTGCTCGACCGTCGAGCATCTCCTCGCGGCTTTCAGCGGGCTTGGCGTCGACAACGTCATCGTCGAGGTCGAGGGCGGCGAGGTGCCGATTTTCGACGGCAGCGCCACCGCCTTTGTCGAAGCGATCGACGCCGCCGGCATCGAAAAGCAGCAGGCGGCGCGCCGTTATCTCAAGGTTTTGAAGCCCATCCGCGTGACCGAAGGCCGCGCGACCGGGGAGCTTCTGCCCTATGACGCGGGCTTCCGCCTCGAGGTCGAGATCGACTTCACCCACTCCCTTATCGGCCGCCAGCGTTATGCGGCGACGCTCTCGCCTGAAGTTTTCCGCCGCGATCTTGCGCGCGCCCGCACCTTCGGTTTCATGAGCGATGTCGCCAAGCTCTGGAGCGCGGGTTACGCGCTCGGCGCCTCCCTCGACAACACCATTTGCCTTGCCGACGACCGCGTCCTCAATCCGGGTGGCCTGCGCTATTCCGATGAGTTCGTCCGCCACAAGGCGCTCGATGCGCTCGGGGATCTCGCGCTCGCGGGTCTGCCGATTCTCGGCCGCTATCATTCGGTCTGCGGCGGCCACAAGCTGAATGCCGCGATCGTATCAGCGCTCGCCGCCGACCGTTCGGCCTGGACGGTGGTCGAAGCCAGCCGCAAGCGCACGCGGGGACACGCCGATCTTGGCGTTTCGCTCCCTGTTCCCGCCTACCGGGCCGAGTCCTAAGCCCTTAACCAACTGCCATAATCGCGGCCTAATCGCGCATTAACGCGGTAGCGGGGTCTTCGTCTTACCTTTAGAAAAACGGCCTCCCGGCGCCGGCAAAGCCGGCGCGGCTGAGCGATGTGGGGACGGGTTTCAGTCGATGATGGGTCCGGTCGAGCGCTTCCAGAGGGCAGGTCGGCACTTTTCTCCCGCGCTTCTTGCCTTTGCGTTTGCCGCAGCCCTGCTCGTAGGCTGCGCCGACGACAAGAACGCAATCCCTCCCGACGAGCCGGCCGACAAGCTTTACAACGAAGGCCTCACGCTTCTGAACCAGAAGGAATACGTCGACTCGGCGAAGAAATTCGAGGAGGTCGACCGCCAGCATCCCTATTCGGATTGGGGACGCAAGTCGCTCTTGATGGCGGCCTTCGCCTATTACGAGGGCGGCAAATACGACGAGACGGTGGTGGCGGCGAAGCGTTACGTCACGCTGCACCCCGGCAGCTCGGATGCCGCCTACGCGCAATATCTGATGGCGTCCGCCTATTTCGATCAGATCCCCGACATCAGCCGCGACCAGGGCCGCACCGAAAAAGCAATGCAGGCGCTCGCCGAAGTCGCGCGCAAATATCCCGAGACCGAATACGCCGAAAGCGCGAAGAAGAAGATCGAGGTCGCGCGCGACCAGCTCGCCGGTAAGGAGATGATGATCGGCCGCTTCTACCTCGAGAAGCGGAACTTCATCGGCGCTATCAACCGTTTCAAGGCAGTCGTCACCCAGTACCAGACGACCCGCCATGTCGAGGAAGCGCTGATGCGGCTCACCGAGTGCTACATGTCCCTCGGCATCGTGAACGAGGCGCAGACCGCGGCCGCGGTCCTCGGCCATAACTTCCCCGATAGCCCCTGGTATCAGGACGCCTATAAACTCGTGCAATCGGGCGGCAGCGAGCCGCGCGAGAACAAGGATTCCTGGATCAGCAAGGCGTTCAAGGCATTCACGCTGGGCTGATTCGCCCTTCGGCTTGCGATAGGCGGCGCCTCCTGAGATAGAATCCAGCCCAGATGCTGGTCCAGCTTTCCATCCGCGACATCGTTCTGATCGATCGTCTCGACATCGATTTTTCGCGCGCGCTCTCGGCGCTCACTGGCGAGACCGGGGCCGGGAAGTCGATCGTGCTCGACGCATTTTCGCTCGCGCTCGGCGCGCGCGGGGACGCTTCTCTCGTCCGCGAGGGGGCGGAACAGGGCCAGGTCACCGCGGCGTTCGACATTGCCGCGAACCATCCAGCACGACAGGTGCTTGCGGCGAATGGCCTCGACAATGCAGGCGAGATGATTCTCAGGCGCACGCAGCTCGCCGACGGACGGACACGTGCTTTCATCAACGATCAGCCGGTGAGCGTGCAGGTGCTGCGCAAGGTGGGCCGCAACCTCGTCGAGATCCACGGTCAGCACGACGAACGCGCGCTTGTCGATTCCGCCACGCATCGCCTGTTGCTCGATGCCTTTGCGGGGCATCTCGACCGGGTCGCCGAGGTCGGCAGGCTGTGGGAGGCTTGGCGTGCGGCGACCGTGGCGGTCGCCGCCGAGCGCGACCGCGTTGCCAAGGTTTTCGCCGAGGCTGATTATGTGCGTCATGCTCTCGATGAATTGACCGCGCTCGCGCCGAAAGCCGGCGAGGAAGCAGCGCTTGCCGACCGCCGCGCGCTCTTGATGCGCGCCGAAAAAGCCGCCGAAGATTTGAAGGACGCGCATGAAGCGATTGCGGGCGCGGCCTCGCCCGTGCCTTCGCTCTCGGCCGCGCTCCGGCGGCTCGAGCGGCGGGTTGCCGACGCGGCTGACCTCGTCGGTGCCCCGGTGAAGGCGTTGGAAGCGGCACTCGCGGCACTCGAAGAGGCTCGCGACGGACTCGAGCGCGCGCTTACCGCCGCCGATTTCGATCCGAAGGAGTTGGAGCGCATCGAAGAGCGGCTCTTCGCGCTGCGGGCAGCGGCGCGCAAGTACGGCACTACGGCCGATGAGCTTCCGGCCATGGCCGCGCGCTTTGCCGCCGATGCGGAAGCGATCGACAAGGGCGCGGAACGGCTCGCGGCGCTGCAAGCGGCGGAAAAGGAAGCGGAGGAAGCGTACCGTGTGGCGGCGGACAAGCTTTCCGCGGCGCGCAAGAAAGCGGGTGCTGCGCTCGATGTAGCGGTCAATGCCGAGCTTCCGCCGCTGAAGCTCGAACGAGCCGAATTCAATACCCAGATCGAGAGCAGCCGCGAGCTTGCGGGCGCGGACGGCCAGGACCGCGTGGAATTCTGGGTCCGCACCAATCCGGGCGCGCGGCCGGGGCCGTTGATGAAAGTCGCCTCGGGTGGGGAGCTTGCGCGCTTTCTGCTGGCGCTGAAGGTCGTGCTTGCCGATCGCGGCTCGGCGCCGACCCTCGTCTTTGATGAAATCGACACGGCGGTGGGGGGTGCCGTTTCCGATGCGATCGGCGCGCGACTCGCGCGTCTTGGTGCCAAGGTGCAGGTGCTTTCGGTGACGCACGCGCCGCAGGTCGCCGCGCGCGCCACCCATCATTTTCTGGTGAGCAAGGAGCCGGCAGGTAACAATCGCGTTGTTACCCGCATGCGGGTACTCGATCGAAAGCAGAAGCGTGAAGAAATCGCGCGAATGCTCGCGGGCGCCGAAGTGACGGAAGAGGCGCGGGCGGCGGCCGAGCGGCTGATTGCGGGAGCGGCGCGATGAACGCGAAGAAGAAACGGGCCACGCCGAAGGCGGTCGAAGACCTCAACGAAAAAGAGGCGAAAGCCGAGCACGCGCGGCTGGAAGCCGAGATCGCCGGACACGACCGGCTTTATTATCAAGAAGACGCGCCGAAGATTTCCGACGCCGACTACGATGCACTGCGCCGCCGCTACAATGCGATCGAAGCGCGCTTTCCGAACCTGCGAACCCTCACCAGCCTTTCGCAGCGTGTGGGTGCCGCGCCCGCGGCCAAATTCGCCAAGGCGCGGCATGCCCTCCCGATGCTTTCGCTTGGCAATGCTTTCAGCGAAGAGGATGTGCGCGATTTTGTCGAGCGTATCCGCCGCTTCCTCAAGCTCTCGGCCAACGAGCCCATTGCCTTTTCCGCCGAGCCCAAGATCGACGGGCTGTCCATGTCGCTGCGCTACGAAAAAGGCGAACTCGTTACCGCCGCCACCCGCGGCGACGGCAGCGTGGGCGAAGACGTCACCGCCAACATCCGCACACTGAAGGACGTGCCGCACAAGCTTAAGGGTCATGGTGTCCCCGCCGCCTGCGAGGTGCGCGGCGAGGTCTATATGACCAAGACCGACTTTCTGAAATTGAACGAGCGGCAAAAAGAATCGGGCGGCCAGATCTTCGCCAATCCGCGAAATTCCGCGGCGGGATCATTGCGCCAGAAGGATCCGAAGATCACGGCTTCGCGCCCGCTCGGCTTCTTCGCCTATGCTTGGGGCGCGATGAGCGAAATGCCGGCTGAAACACAATCCGGCATGATCAAGTGGTTCAAGACTTGCGGTTTCACCACCAATCCGCTCGCCCGGCTCTGCCGCTCGGTGGACGAGCTCATCGCTTTTCATCGCGAGATCGAAGAGCGGCGCGCGAGCCTCGACTACGATATCGACGGCGTCGTCTATAAGGTCGACCGCATCGACTGGCAGGAGCGGCTCGGCTTCGTCGGCCGCGAGCCGCGCTGGGCGATCGCGCACAAGTTCGCGGCAGAACGGGCAATTACGCGCGTCAAGGATATTTTGATCACGGTCGGCCGCACCGGCACGCTCACCCCCACCGCGCAACTCGAGCCGGTCACGGTCGGCGGCGTGGTGGTGCAGAACGCAACTTTGCACAACGAGGATTACATCAAAGGCATCGGCGGCGATGGCGAAAAGCTGCGCGAAGGGCGCGACATCCGCATCGGCGACACCGTAATCATCCAGCGCGCCGGCGATGTCATCCCGCAAGTGGTCGATGTGGTGATCGACAAGCGGCCGAAATCGGCCAAGCCCTATCATTTTCCGAAAAAGTGCCCGTGCCCGCTGCATACCGACATCGTGCGCGAGACGACCGCAAGCGGGGAGGAAGGCGCGCGCGCCCGCTGCAGCGGCGAGTTCGCCTGCCCCTTCCAGAAGATCGAACATTTGAAGCTCTTCGCCTCGCGCCGCGCTTTCGATGTCGACGGCCTCGGCGAGAAGCAGATCGAGTTGTTTTTCGAAAAAGGCTGGGTGAAGGAGCCCGCCGATATTTTCACGCTGGAAAAGCGCAACGCCAAGATCAAGCTCGAGGAAGAAGAAGGCTACGGCGAAATCTCGATTCGCAATCTATTCACGGCTATCCGCAACCGACGCGAGATTCCACTCGACCGTTTTATCTACGCGCTCGGCATCCGCCATGTGGGCGAGACCACGGCTCTCGCGCTCGCGCGCGGCTATGGCTCGTGGAAGGCATTTCATGCCGCGAGCCTCAAGGTTGCCAAGGGCGACAAGGAGGCTGCCGCCGATATGGATGCGATCGATCAGATCGGCGACACCGTGATCGAAGGCATTAAGGCTTATTTCGGCGAGAAGCATAACCGCGGCATCGTCGAGCGGCTCACCAAGGAGGTCAAAATCCTTGATGCCGAGAAGCCGAAGGCCGACAGCAAGGTCGCCGGCAAGACTGTCGTGTTCACAGGCACGCTCGAGAAAGTCACCCGCGACGAGGCAAAGGCGATGGCCGAGCGGTTAGGGGCCAAGGTCGCAAGTTCCGTGTCGAAGAAAACCGATTACGTCGTGGCGGGGCCGGGCGCGGGCTCGAAGCTTACGGAAGCGAAAACGCACGGCGTCAAGGTGCTCTCCGAGGATGAGTGGTTCAAGCTTGTCGGATGAGCGGTGTGGTCGCGGCGTTGAGCCAGGCACACGTCTTCGCATCGACGAGCGGTGCGATCTCTTCGCGCACGCGCGCATGATAGCGATCGAGCCAGCCGAGTTCTTCGAGCGTGAGATGGCTCGGTAGGATGAGACGCCGGTCGATCGGCGCGAATGTTAGCGTTTCAAAGGCGAGCAGTTTTTTCTCGGAGCCAGCCGGCGGCGCGGCTTGAACGATCAGCACTAAATTTTCGGTACGGATGCCGTAGGCATCCGTCTTGTAGTAGCCGGGCTCGTTCGAAAGAACCATGCCGGCGGCGAGCGTCGCGGTGCCGAGCTTCGAGAGCCGCGCCGGGCCTTCATGCACCGAAAGATAGCTGCCGACGCCATGACCGGTGCCGTGGTCGTAGTCGAGGCCGGCCATCCACAGCGGCGCACGCGCGAAGGCGTCGAGTTGCGAGCCGGCCGTGCCTTCAGGGAAGATGCTTCTCGCAATCGCGATGTGACCCTTGAGCACGAGAGTAAAGCGCTCGCGCATCTCATGGTTCGGCTCGCCGACCGCGACGGTGCGGGTGACATCGGTAGTGCCGTCTTCGTATTGCGCGCCGGAATCGATCAAGAACAAATCGCCGGGCAAAAGCTTCCGGTTCGTCTTCTCGGTCACGCGATAATGTACGATCGCCCCATGGGGCCCGGAGCCCGCAATGGTGGGAAAGGAAATGTCCTTGAGCTTGCCGGTCTCGCGGCGAAAGGTTTCGAGCGCCTTGACCGCAAGAATTTCGTCGACGCCGCCCTTCGGCGCTTCCTCGTCGAGCCAGGCGAGAAAGCGCGCGAGCGCGACGCCATCGCGCTTGTGCGCTTCGCGCATGCCGGAAATTTCGACGTCGTTCTTGACGGCTTTCAGGCGCGTTACCAGGTCGGCGCCCTTCGACACGATGCCGCCCGCTTGTTCGATCGCATCGGCAAGAGCGCTTGATGCCGTGGCTTGATCGAGCCGAATCGTACGGCCGCCGGCTGCGACCTTCTTAAGCGCGGCGGTGAATTGGATTGGTTCCTCGATGGAGGCAAGCTTTGCGAGCGCGTCGCGCACGGTGTTCGAAAGCTTGCGCCCGTCGATGAAGAGCGACGGCATCCCCTCGCGCGGCACGATCGCCCAGGAGAGGGGCAGCGGCGTATGCAACACATCGTTGCCGCGAATATTGAAGGCCCAGGCGACCGAGGCGGGATCGGACAGAACAGCGGCGTCGAGCTGATCTTTCTTCAGCGCTTCGCGAATGCGCGCGAGTTTCCGCTCGCTCGTCTCACCGGCGAGGCTTAGATCGCGCAGCGTGACGGGCGAAAGCGGCGGTGGCGGCCGGTCGGTCCAGATTGCATCGACCGGATTCGTGGGGACCGGATAAAGCGTTGCCTTTGCCTTCTCGCAGGCTTTTTTCAGCTTCTCGGCGCCGTCGATCGTGGTGCGCGTGGGGTCATAGCCGAAGGCCGCACCCGGCTTCAGATTCTTCGCGATCCATTCTTCCGGCGGATGCTCGATCAGGTGTTCGATGGCAAGCAGGGAGGCATCGACCTGTTCGCGTGCCTCGATCGTATAGCGGCCGTCGACGAAAAGCGCCGCCTTGTCCGCGAGCACCACCGCGACGCCGGCGGAGCCGGAAAATCCGGTGAGCCAGCCAAGCCGGTCCTCGCAGGCAGGCACATATTCGTTCTGGTGCTCGTCGGCGCGCGGCACGATGAAGCCGTCAAGTTTGCGCTTGGTGAGTTCCGCGCGGAGCGCCGCGACGCGCTCCCGCCCTTTCGCGGGATCGGTCTTCGCATCGAAGGTCTGGAACTTCGCTTCAAACATCAGGCGTGTTCTAGGGCCCGCGCCAGACCTCGTCCATGCCCGACCTATCGCGGCTTTTTAGCGCTTGATCCCCTCGCCAAACCGGGCGGGCGATGCCATTTTGTTCTCAAAGAGATTCGAGAAAGATCGCCCGTGGCCGAGCCGCTGAAACAGAACCCCGATCCCTTTGATCCGCCGGCGCTGAAGCCCGGCGGCATTGCCGCGCGCGCCCGCGCCGCGGCGGGCGGCGCTTATCTCGAGGGGCTCAATCCCGAGCAGCTGGAGGCGGTGGAGACGCTCGACGGCCCCGTGCTCGTGCTTGCGGGTGCGGGCACCGGCAAGACGCGCGTGTTGACCACGCGCGTCGCGCATATCCTCGCCACCGGCCGCGCATTTCCCTCGCAGATCCTCGCCGTCACCTTCACCAACAAGGCGGCGCGCGAGATGAAGGAGCGCGTCGCCGCCATGGTCGGCGAAGCGGTCGAAGGCATGCCGTGGCTCGGCACCTTCCACTCGATCGGCGCGAAAATCCTGCGCCGCCACGCCGAGCTCGTGGGCCTCAAGTCCAACTTCACCATTCTCGACACCGACGACCAGATTCGGCTGTTGAAGCAAATTCTTTCCGCCGCCGATATCGACGACAAGCGCTGGCCCGCGCGCGTGCTCGCCGCCATGATCGATGGCTGGAAAAACCGCGGGCTTCTGCCCGACAAGGTGTCCGCAGGCGAGGCCGCTTCCTTCGGCAACGGGCGCGGGGGCGAATTGTACGCCGCCTACCAGGAGCGATTGAAAACGCTGAACGCCGTCGATTTCGGTGATCTCTTGCTCGAGAACATCCGTCTCTTCGGCAAAGAGCCGGAGGTTCTCGCGCAGTACCAGTCGCGTTTTCGCTACATGCTCGTTGACGAATATCAGGATACCAATGTCGCGCAGTATCTGTGGCTTCGCCTGCTCGCGCAGGGCCAGCGCAATCTCTGCTGCGTCGGCGATGACGATCAATCGATCTACGGCTGGCGCGGCGCCGAGGTCGACAACATCCTGCGCTTCGAACACGATTTTCCCGGCGCCAAGGTGATCCGGCTCGAGCGCAACTATCGCTCGACCGGCCATATCCTCGCCGTTGCCGCGCACCTGATCACGCACAACGAAAGCCGGCTCGGAAAGACGCTGCGCACCGAAGGCGAAGAGGGCGACAAGGTGACCGTCACCGGTGCCTGGGATTCCGAGGAAGAGGCGCGCGAAATCGGCGATGAGATCGAAACGCTGCGGCGTCAGGACCACAAGCTTTCGCAAATCGCGGTTCTCGTGCGCGCCTCGTTTCAGATGCGCGAGTTCGAGGACCGCTTCGTTACGCTCGGGCTGCCTTACCGCGTGATCGGCGGCCCGCGCTTTTACGAGCGCGCGGAAATCCGCGATGCGCTCGCCTATTTCCGCTGCATCGTCTCGCCCGCCGACGATCTTGCCTTCGAGCGCATCGTCAATGTGCCGAAGCGCGGCTTGGGCGACTCGACGATGCAGACGCTGCACGATTACGCGCGCGCCAATAACACGCCGTTGATGGAGGCGGCGCGCGCGCTCACGGCAACCGAAGAATTGAGGCCGAAGCCGCGCGGCGCGTTGCGCGATCTCGTGCTTTCGTTCGACCGCTGGCGCGGGCAGATGGAAGCGATGCCGCACACGGAGCTTGCCGAAATCGTGCTCGAAGAGTCGGGCTACACCGACATGTGGCAGAACGAACGTTCGGCCGACGCCGCGGGCCGCCTCGAAAATCTCAAGGAACTCGTGCGCTCGATGGAAGCTTTCGACAATCTGCCGGGCTTTCTCGAACACATTTCGCTCGTGATGGACGCCGAAAGCGGCATGGAAGCAGATGCGGTCAATCTCATGACCCTGCATTCGGCCAAGGGACTCGAATTTGACACCGTATTTCTACCGGGCTGGGAGGAAGGTCTCCTGCCGCATCAGCGCTCGCTCGACGAGCAAGGCCGCGCCGGCCTCGAAGAGGAGCGGCGGCTTGCCCATGTCGGGCTTACGCGCGCGCGCCGCCGCGCCCGCATTTACTTCGCCTCGCACCGGCGTATCCATGGTCTTTGGAATTCGACTGTGCCAAGCCGCTTTATCGACGAATTGCCGGAGGCGAACGTCGAAGTGGCCGAGGCGAAAGGCGGCTGGGGTCAGCCCGCGAGCCGCTTCGACCGCGTCGAGCCGTTTTCCTCGACCTATGGCACGCCCGGCTGGCAACGCGGACGGGCACAGCGGAGCGAGAACAATGCCAAGGGCTTTGCCGATACGCGTCAGCGCGGCTTTAAAGGCAAAGGCCCCGTGACCATTGACGGCAAGGTCGTCAATCGCGGCTCGGCCGCGCCGAGTGCCGCTTTTGGGCTCGGCGAGCGCGTGTTTCACGTCAAATTCGGCTACGGCGAAGTGCGTGAGGTCGATGGCAATAAGCTCACCGTGCAGTTCGACAAAGCGGGCGAGAAGCGCGTGATCGATTCCTTTGTCGAGCGGGCGTGAAGCGCTTGCATGATTCAGTGCCGCGTGGCGCATCTTACGTGATGCGCGTCTCGGCCGATGAAACGACCGCGAGGCGGCTCGCTAGCATCCTTGCCGAGACATTCGATCCCGCCGCTGCGGCTTCCGCCTTTGAGGGACCGGAAGGCTGGGCGGTAGAGGCGCATTTCGCGCTTACGCCCGATCGAGAAGCGGTCGTTGACCTGGTGCGTGCGGCCGCCGGCGAAGTTCTAGCGCGCGAAGCGAAGTTCGAAATTCTCGAACCCAAGGATTGGATCGCCGCGAGCCTTGAAGGGCTGCGGCCTGTTCCTGTCGGCCGCTTTGTCGTTCATGGCGCGCATGACCGGGTGCGTGTCGCCCCCAACAAGGTCGGCATTGAGATCGAGGCGGCGCTCGCCTTCGGCACCGCCCATCACGGCACGACGCAGGGCTCGCTTGCCGCGATCGAGCGGATCGCGAAGACCCGGAGGCCGCGGCACATCCTCGATATTGGCACGGGCACCGGCGTGCTGGCGATCGCGGCGGCGCGCGCGTTTCATCGTCGGGTGATGGCGGGCGAGATTGATCCGGCTTCCGTTGTTGTCGCGCGGGCGAATGCCGAGGCCAATCGAGCTGGCGCCCATGTCCGCGTCATAGGCGCGAACGGTGTCAACGCACCCGCGTTTCGCGGCAGGCGCTATGATCTCGTTCTTGCCAATATCCTTCTGCCGGTGTTGCAGCGGCTTGCGCGGCCCGTGCGATTCTCAACGGCGCGGCGCGGCACCGTCATTCTCTCAGGCCTTTTGCCGGAACAGGCAAATGCCGCGCTCGCCGTGTGGCGGACGCAAGGATTTACGCTTTTGCGCCGGGACATTGTCGATGGCTGGGCGACATTGACGCTCGCGCGGCCATCCAAAAAGAAATCGCCGGCGCGCGCACGCGTCCGGCGATAACCTTCCAAGCCGCCTTGCAGCCGTCACTTCACGAAGGGCAGCCCGCTCGAGCCCGTGTAGTTCGCCCTTAGCCCGGCACGCGCAAGCGAAGAATTCGGAATGAGGGCAAGGTGGTGCTTGCGCACCTCGATCTCGGCCTGGCGCATGCGCGCTTCGGCGAGCGCGTTGAAGAGGCGGGAAAACAGATAAGCCAGCGCAGTCATGGGTGATCTCCTTCAATGGCCGTGCCCGAGACACCCTTCGAGCGAAGCCTTTCGCATTGCAAAATACGCTTATTGCGCTGCGATAGAAGTGGGTCGGCCTGCATGACTCGCATGCAAGCCGCGCATGATCGCCGCTAAGTAACTGTTAACCAGAGAATTGGCGGGCCGCGCGAGGATCAGCTCCGCGCGCGCATGCCAATGGCGCGGCCGAGCGCCGAAGGCGGCGGCAGCGTGCCGTGCGCCGATTTCATTGAGGCGAGCCGCTCCAAAACATCGTCGGGAAAGGGCGCCACCTTCTTCGTTTTCAGGTCGACATGCAGCGCCAGCTGTTCGGAAGTGGCCGAAATCCACCCCTCGGCCGCATGGTGCAACTCGGCGTAGAGGTGCAGCCGCTTCTCGTCATAATCGATCAGGCGCAGCGCCACGCGCACCGGATCCCCGGCCTTCAATTCGCGCAGATAGCGCACATGCGCCTCCGCGGTAAAAAAGGAAGCGCCGCGATTGCGCGCGTAATCCGGCCCGAGGCCGACCAGGAAAAACGCCTCGTCAACCGCCCGGTCGATCAGCACGTTGTAATAGGCCATGTTGAGGTGGCCGTTATAATCGATCCACGCGGAATCGACCGTCATCACCGTTGATACGAACGGGGCGAAGAATACGGGCTCGAAATCGATCCGGTCAGACATTTCGGGTCAGCGCATCCGAAACTGATTGTTCAAATAAAGCACATCGGCTCTTTCGCAGGCAATGGCCTGACGCTCGGCGGAGCATCTGCTAAGGTCGGAGCCAAAGGGAGGAGCAATCAAAATGGCTCAAGCGGCCGCTCGCAAAAAACCGGATTCGATTGAGGATGTGAAGCGCGCGCTGGCCGCCCGCTTTGGCAACAAGCTCGTCACTTCCCACGCCGTGCGCGAGCAGCACGCCAACACCACCACGTGGCTCGCGAATGAGCCGCCGGATGCCGTCGTTTATGCCTCCTCCGCCGAGGACGTGCAGGCGATCGTGGGGATTTGCGCCGAGCGCAAGGTGCCGATCATTCCCTTCGGCACCGGCACTTCGCTCGAAGGCCACGTGAACGCGCCGTTCGGCGGCGTGTCGATCGACTTTTCCGAGATGAACCGCGTGCTGGCGGTGCACGCCGAGGATCTCGATTGCGTCGTGGAGCCCGGCGTCACCCGCAAGAAGTTGAACGAATACCTGCGCGACCAGGGGCTCTTCTTTCCGATCGATCCCGGCGCCGATGCCTCGATCGGCGGCATGACCGCGACGCGCGCCTCCGGCACCAATGCCGTGCGCTACGGCACGATGAAGGACAACGTGATCGCGCTGAAGGCAGTGCTCGCCAGCGGCGAGATCATTTCGACGGCGCATCGCGCGAAGAAATCAAGCGCCGGCTACGACCTCACGCGGCTTTTTGTCGGCTCCGAAGGCACGCTCGGCGTGATTACGGAAATCACCTTGCGGCTCGCCGGCATTCCGGAAGCAATCTCCGCCGGCGTGTGTCCGTTTCCGTCGGTCGACGCCGCCTGTAACGCCACGATCGCCACCATTCAGTCAGGCATTCCGGTCGCGCGTATCGAGCTTCTCGACGAATTGCAGGTGAAGGCGTCAAACGCTTATTCCAAGCTCTCGTTGAAAGAGAGCCCCAATCTCTTTCTCGAATTTCACGGCTCCGAGGCCGGCGTCGCCGAGCAATCCCAGCGCTTTGGGGAAATCGCCGCCGAGTTCGGCGGCGGCCCGTTCGAGTGGGCGACGAAAGCCGAGGACCGCAACCGGCTGTGGCAGGCGCGGCACGATTCTTATTGGTCGATGCTCGCGCTTCGTCCCGGCTGCAAGGGCTTCGCCACCGACGTCTGCGTGCCGATATCGCGGCTCGCCGAATGCGTGGCGGAGACCCAGCGCGACATCGCGGAGCTGAAACTCGTGGCGCCCATCGTCGGCCATGTCGGCGACGGCAATTTCCATGTTGGCGTCATGGTCGATATGTCCGACCCCGACGAAGCCGCGCGCGGCCGCAAGTTCCACGAGCGGCTGGTGGAGCGCGCAATCGCCATGGATGGCACCTGCACCGGCGAGCACGGTGTCGGGCAGGGCAAGATGAAATATCTCGAAATCGAGCATGGCAAGGCGGGCGTCGAAGTCATGCGCGCGCTCAAACGCGCGCTCGACCCGCACAATATTTTCAACCCAGGCAAGATCGTCGCCGTCTGAATCGCATTTGGCGGCAAGGGCTTGGTCTTTTTGACTGCCCTGAAAACGCTGCAAGTTCCCACTAGAACTTTTTGCTTCAATTTGAGTTTATTGCCCATTGCGGGAGCTTCCGGAGCGTTCATTGCAACACACCCTTCTCGCCGTCGGGTTTGCGCTGATCGCGGCGATCGTCGCCGCGCTCGCGGCACCCCTGTTCGTCGACTGGAACGCCTGGCGCGCGGAATTTGAGAAACGCGCGACGGTGCTGGTCAACGCGCCGGTGTCGATCAAAGGCCCGATCAATGCGACGATCCTGCCGTTACCCGCCTTCACGCTCCGCGATGTCACCATCGGCGATGCGCAGACTACGAGCCTCGATGCCGGGCAAATTCGCGGCGTGCTTTCGCTCGGCGCGCTCCTTCGCGGACGGCTAGAGGCCGAGGAAGTCGCATTCACCAAGCCCGAGCTGCGCGTTGTCTATGGTGCCGACGGCAAAGTGGTTCTGCCGGCGGGGGGTCAGGGGGGTCTTGAGAATTTTTCGGTTTCGCGCATTTCCTTTGATGCCGGCGCGATCGTTATCCGCCGTCCGGCCGGCAACGAGATCAAGCTTGAGGACGTTTCCGGCTTTGGCGCGTTGCAGTCACGCGCAGGCCCGTTCAAGTTTGAGTTCGCTTACAAGGCCGGCGAAGAGAATTTTGCTGTCCGCACGAGCACGGGCGAATTTCGCGATGGCGCGGCCAAGGCTCGCCTGCTTTTGACCCGTATCAAGGACGGAGCTGCGCTCGACGCCGACGGCAATCTCACGCTTGCCGAAGCGCGTCCGCGTTTCGAGGGCAAGATCGGTCTCTTGCGGCGCGCCGAGGGCGTGCTGCCGTGGAAGCTTTCCGCCAGCGCCCAAGCGGATGTGCATGTCGTCGCGCTCGATCAGATTGAGCTTGCGCTCGGCGGCAGCGAGAACGCGATCGAGTTTACGGGCAATGCGCGGATTGAGCCGGAGGCGGGAAAATTCGTGGCTTCGATCGCCGCAAAAAGCGCTGATCTCGACCGGTTTGGCGGCGGCAACGCGAAGCAGGATTTGATCTCCGCGAGCGCGCCCCTTCGCGAAGCGCTCGCGCAACTCTCGGCGCTTTCGTTCACGGGCAGCCTCGCCGTCACGATCGACAATCTCGTCGCCGGTGGCGCCGTGGTTCGCGATCTCAAGGGTGCGCTATTATTGCGCGAGGGCCGCTTCGCGCCGCAGCGGTTTGAAGCCCGCCTGCCGGGTCTTGCCAGCGTCAATTTCGTCGCCCGGAGCGAGGGCCGCGATGAGGTAACGGGCGGGCTTTCGCTCACGGCCGAGGAGCCGGCGGTGCTTGCGCGCTGGATCGGTCTTGACCGGCTTGGCTTTTCCTTCGACGACGGCGCTCCTTTGCGGCTTGACGGCGATATGCACGCGTTCGCAAACGGGATCGCGCTCGCACCGTTCACGCTCACATTTGCCGATACGAAATTGAGCGGCAGCGCCGCCTATCGCGCCGAAGAAGCGGATAAGGCGGCGCGCCTTGAAGCCAAGCTTGTAGCCGAAAAGCCTGATCTCGCGCTGTTTTTCCCGTTGGTGCCACGTGCGGCCGATTTCGGTGGCATTGATGTTGCCGCCTCGCTCGATGCCCGCTCGCCGAAGCTTCTGGGAGGAACCGCGCGGCGTTTCGACACCGCGTTCACGCTGGCGGCAGGCGCGCTTTCCATCGAGCGGTTGTCGCTCGAGGACTTCGGCGGGTTCAATCTTCGTGCCCATGGCGAGCTTGCCGCGTGGCGCGACCGGCCGAACGGCCGCATCGATGTCGAAACCGAGGCGGTGAAAACGGACGCTTTCGTTTCGTTCGTCCAGAATTACGCGGGCACAAACGAGGCCGCGGCGCTTATTCGCAGGATCACCGCCGCTGCCATCCCGCTCCGGATGACGGGTATCCTGGCCGGCGATGGCGCAAGTCCTGAAGTCGCCGTCGAAATCAACGGAAGTATCAGCGATGCGCAGGCAACGCTCGTGGCGCGCCTCGATCCGCGGGCGGCGAAGCTCGGTGAAGCGCGTATCGTCGCCGATGCGCCGGATGCGGCCCGGCTCGTGGCGCTTCTGGGGCTTCCAATGCCCGAGCCGCATGCCGGCCAGGGCCATCTGGAGGCAATGATCGGGCGTCCGAAACAGGACGTCTATCCGCTCAAGGCGAATCTGACCTTCCCCGGCATCAACCTTGCGGGCGAGGGCGACCTCCGCGCCGGCCGCGAGGGCCGCATCGAACCGCGCGTCGATTTGCGGCTGCAAGCAACCGATGTACGGGCGCTTTTGCTCGCGGCGGCGCGCACGGCCAATGCCGTTGTCCCCGCCACGGGCACCGTACGGCTTGTACGGACGGACGATGCGTTCGCCTTCGAGGATATCGTGCTCGACTTGAACGATATCCATGTACGCGGGCGCCTCGTGCTGAACGGCGTCGAGCAGCCGGTGGTGACGGGAAAACTCGCCATGAACCGGGCCGAGCTTCCGATTTTGCTCGCGTTCGGACTCGGCCGCGCCAGCGATGGCGGACCATCTCCCTGGTCCGACAAGCCGCTTGGGCCCGCAGCCCTCGAGAGTGCGAGCGGAGCGGTCGATATCGAGAGCACGGCGCTCATTCTCACCGGCCCTTTTGTTGCCACCGGCGCGCGATTGAAATTGCGTTTCGCGGGTAATGAGGCCGCGATCGAGGGTCTTTCCGGCGAACTCGCCGGCGGGAAACTCTCCGGTCAGGTAAAAATTGTGCACGCGAAACCGCTCTTTATCGATGGCAGTTTTTCGCTCGCCGCGGGCGATATCGCGCGGCTCGTAGCGCCCGGTATCGCGCGCGCGGACATGCGCGGGCGCACGAGCCTTGCGCTGCAATTCACCGCGCAAGGCGACACACCCGCGGCAATCGCGGCAAGCGTCACGGGACAGGGGAACCTCGCGCTTGAAGGATTCGAGATCGACAAGCTCGATCCCGAGGCGCTGTTAAAGGTCGCTCCGGCCCCGAATGCGCCGCCGCTCACGGAGACAGAAGCCGCGGGGCTCCTTGCGTTCGGCTTGCAGAAGGCGCCCTTGCGTATCACGAAGCTGGAAACGCCGATCATCGTGACTTCCGGCGTTGCCCGCACGGGCAAGCCGCGCACGGTTCTTGGGCCGATCGAGGTCACATCGGGAGCGAGCCTCGACCTCGCCAAACTCGAACTCGATGCCGCCGTCGTCTATGAGGCTGCCGCCTCCGAAGCCGGCGCGCCACGGCCCGCCGCGACAATCCGCTGGCGCGGGCCGCTCGCCGATCCCAAGCGCAGCATCGATGCGAGCGCGGTTGTCGCAGCGCTTTCCTTGCAGACGATTGATGCTGAGATGCGAAAACTCGAAGGCCGGCCGGCGACTGCTCCGGCACGAGGTTCCCTGAACACGGTTCCTGCCACCGCGCCCATGCCGATGCCGAAGCGGAGGCCGCCTGAAGCGCCGCCGCCGACCGCGGCCGAACTGCCGCAATTGCCGCAGCGTTAGCGCGCGCTGTTGCGTTCGAGCGTCACGAAAGAATAAGGATATTGATCGCCAGGGCCCTGCAGCGGGCCCTTGCGCGCGACTTCTTGCCATTCGCTACGATCGAAGGGCGGAAAGCGGGTGTCGCCTGAGGGCGAAGCGTGGACCTCGGTGTAATACATTCGTTCCGCGCGCGGCATAATTTCAGCGAACACGTGCGCGCCGCCAATGACGGAAATCTCGTCGGCGGAAAGCCGCTCCGCCTCTTCGCGAGCGAGCGCGAGGGCGGTGTCGAGCGTGGTGACGACCTTGGCGTCGTTGAGGTGGTAAAGCGGGTTGCGCGAGATCACGATGTTCGGGCGGTTGGGCAATGCTTCGCCGAGCGATTCATAAGTCTTGCGCCCCATGATCACGGGCTTACCGACCGTTTTTGCCTTGAACTGCTTTAGATCGCCGGGGAGGCTCCAGGGCAGATCATTGCCGTTGCCGATCATTCCGTTTTCGGCGACGGCGACGACAAGCGTGATCTTGGGAGCCGCACTCACTTCTTGCGGAACTTGTCGAGGCTCACGACCTCGGCGCCGGCCTGCTTGTCGGCGGACTTCTTCGATTTCTCGGCGGGTGGTGTTTCAGCAGTAGCGGGCTCGGCTTTTTTCCTCGAGCGGGGCAATGCTGGCCGCTCATCGGGCTCGGAGGCGGCACCGCGCGGCGTTGGACGCGAGGCTTGCCGCTCGCCGCTGCCGGCCTCGGCCGCCTTGCCCGCTTCCGACTCGTTCGCAGCCTCGGTCGGGATCGCCTGCGCTTCGGTGATGGTTTCGAATTGCAGGCCGAACTGCACCGAAGGATCGAAGAAGCCCTTGATTGCCTCGAACGGCACGACGAGCCGCTCCGGCACGCCCTTGAACGAAAGTCCGACCTCGAACTGCTTGTCGCCGACGATGAGATCCCAGAACTGGTGTTGCAGGACGACCGTCATCTCCTCGGGGTGTTTCTCGCGCAGCCAGTCGGACATCTTCACGCCGTCGGCGCGGGTGTCGAAGGCGACGAAAAAATGATGCTCGCCGGGTAGGCCGTTTTTGGCGACGTCGGTCAATACCTTCTTGACGACGCCGCGCAGGGCGTCCTGGGCTAGGAGATCGTAACGGATAAGGTCAGGCATGGGTGCCAGTGAAGCCGATTCCGCCCGTCTTCGCCAAGAGTCGAAATGCAGTAGACGAAAAACAAGTGGGGGCTTCTGTTGCCAGGTGCCCCCGGACCCCGCCTGAAGGTGCTAACCCCCAGGGCTTAGAATCGGTTTTTCAAACCGCGTTACGCGGCCTGAGCAACCGGAGCATAGTTGTCATTGGCAACTATGTAATGGCCCGATAACGACGGAACCATCCCGGGCGAAAGCCAGCGTCCTTTACACCCTCGTCGATCCTGTTTCGCCCCCGCCGAAACTCGCATGCTCCGCGCGAATTTTGGTGGAGGCGCCGGGTACTGCCCCCGGGTCCGAAGGGTTTATTGCGACGAGCGTTTATCGCCATAGTCGGCTTGCGCCGACGCACCGAATATATGCATTTGCGGGCGGCGAAAAAAGGGCCGGTTCATTAACGGAGGGTTTCATCCCCAAACGCACAAACGCCGCCTTGCCCGCCTGGATGCGTATTCTCGCGGCTGCGCTGCTTTCGTTGCTCGCCACGGAGCCGCCGGTGCTTGCGCAAAAGGCGGCGCCAATTGCGCCCGTGCAAGGCCTCGTCGCAGCGCGAAACGGTATGGTGGTTGCCGAGGAAGCGCGCGCGGCAAGAATCGGCGTCGATATCCTCAAGCGGGGCGGGAACGCGGTCGATGCCGCGGTCGCGGTCGGTTTCGCTCTTGCCGTGACGCTGCCCTATGCGGGCAATCTCGGCGGCGGCGGCTTCATGCTGGTGCGGCTCGCGCATGAAAACAAAATGACCGCCATCGACTATCGCGAGACGGCGCCTGCCGGAACGAAGGCCGATACGTTTCTCGACGTCCGCGGCGAAGCCGATCCGAAAAAGTCGCGCGAAGAGGGAGTTGCAATCGGCGTGCCCGGGACGGTGGCGGGGCTCGCATTCGCGCATCGCCAATACGGCTCGGGCAAATTCACGCTGGCGGAGCTGATCGCGCCCGCGATCGAACTCGCGCGCGGCGGGATCGTCGTCGATGTGGAGCTTGCGGACGCATTCGCGAAGGCAAAGCCCTTGCTTGCGCGTTGGCCTTCGACCGCGGCGATTTTCCTCCACCCCGATGGCTCGCCGTTCGGCGAAGGCGAGCTTTTGGTGCAGCGCGATCTTGCCAGTACTTTGGAAGAGATCGCCCGCCAAGGCCCGGAGGCGTTCTATGCCGGGCGTATCGCCGAACAAATCGCCAGAAGCGTGCAGGCCGCCGGCGGCGTCATGACACGCGAGGACATCGCGCGTTACCAGGCGCTCGAGCGCGCGCCGGTTGCGGGCAACTATCGCGGCTATGATATTTTTTCCATGCCGCCACCCTCTTCGGGCGGCGTCCACCTTCTGCAGATCCTCAATATTCTGGAGGGTTACGATCTTTCCGTGCTTGGCGCCGCCTCGATCCAGGGAACACACCTCATGGTCGAGGCGATGAAGCTTGCCTACGCCGACCGCGCGCGGTTTCTCGGCGATCCGCAATTCGTGCAGGTTCCGGTCGCGGGGCTGTTGTCGAGCTCCTACGCCGCGGAATTGCGCAAGCACATCGAACCCGAACATGCGCTCCGCGCCGATGAACTGCCGGGAGGAAACCCGGCCGCCTATGAAGGGGATCACACGACGCACTATTCCATCGTCGATGGCGACGGCAATGCGGTCGCCAATACCTATACGCTGAACCTGCGTTTCGGCGCCGGTCTTGTCGCCGAGGGAACGGGCATTCTGCTCAATAACGAGCTCGACGACTTCGCGGCGAAACCTGGCGCGCCCAACGCCTTCGGACTCGTCGGCGGGCTCGCCAACGCGCCGGGACCGGGCAAGAAGCCGCTTTCGTCGATGGCGCCGACCATTGTTCTGAAGAACGGCAAGCTGTTTCTCGTCACCGGCTCGCCGGGCGGCAGCCGCATCATTTCCACGGTCGTGAACGTGCTCGTCAACGTCATCGATTACAAAATGAACATTGCGGAGGCGACGGCCGCTCCGCGCGTTCATCATCAATGGCTGCCGGACGAAGTGCGGGTCGAGTCGGGCTTCAAGGCGGATGTCGTGTCGGTCTTGCAGTCGCGCGGAAACCGGGTCGTTACCGGCGTTCCCTGGGGCTCGGCGGCCTCAATCATGGTGACGAAGGACGGCCTTCTAGGTGCGGCTGATCCGCGCTCGCGCGGGGCGCTCGCCGCAGGATTCTAGCGTTTCAAGTTTTGCGCCGATTCAGGCGACGACCTCGGTTTCCGCAGCGGAAAGCTGGGGCGCCAAATACGTTTCGGTATCCGCGCGGCCTTCCAGCCAATCTTCGGCCTCCGCCAGCGCCGTGTAGGCGCCTCCGAGTCGTTTTTGCAGGTCGCGAAACTCGGGCTCCTCGCAAGCAAGCTCCGCCTGCCGCTCGCATTCGGCGGCCATTGCACGGTAGCGTTCGGCTTTTGATCGGGACATGGCGCTCTCCCTTTTTTGTTTGAGCGTCTCGTTGCTTCAGGCCTAGCCCTTACCATTGACAGGCGTATGACGCCATGCACGCGAAAGACCATGCGGGCGCTTTTCGACGCGAAGATGGCAAATCCTAGTTTCAGATAGATTCAGCCGTGCAAAAAGCGATCAAAAGATTTGATTCAATTCTCGAACGAATGTTGCGCTGCCACATCAAAACCACCGTATTGTCGCGTGCATTTCATCGAGCGGTCAAGCATGCGAAACGCCTCGGTGATTTTCCGCCGAGTCGTTTTTGAGCTGTGATATTCCAGCCAGCGAGAATGTCGTTGGCCGAACGGTGGGGCGGGTTGAACGCGCTGCGAACTTTCTTCAGCGAAGTGCTGGGCTGGTCGCGCAAAAACGCGCCGGAGCCGTCGCAGATCGTCACCGCCATGCTCGGCCTTGCCGGACCGGTCGCGGTCGGCGCAATCACCGGCCATCTCGCGGATGGAATGGCGGCGGCGATCGGCGGCCTTGCCTTGAGCGGCGTGGTCGCGCGGGAAACGGTCCGCCAGCACGCGCTTGATTTGATCTACGCGTTGCTTGCGGGCGCGGCGGCGGTTTTGATCGGCACCATGCTCGCGCGGAATGCCACGTTGACGAGCGTCGGCGTGCCAGTAATTGCGATGGTGGCGGGACTTCTCAGCAGCCTGGGCGGCGGCGTGGCGCGGGCGGCGATGCAATTCGTGCTCTTCGTCATCATCGCCACCGGCATCGACATGCATGGCGCGAGCCCCTCGGGCGTGACGCTTCTTTTCCTGCTCGGCGCTCTTTGGACCGCGGGCCTGTCGCTGGTGCTGGCGCCGCTTTTCCGGACCTTGCGGCTTGATCGCGCCGCGGTTGCTGCCGCCGCGGTGGCGCCTTCGCCGCCGCAGGCCAGACGCGATCGGATGCGGCGCTGGTGGAAATCGCTCGCGTATCTGAAAGGCTGGCAGTATGCGTTGCGGTTGACCCTATGCCTTGCTGCGGCGGAGCTCGCCGCGCTCTTCTGGCCGCGTTCACACGGATACTGGATCGCGCTTACGGCGGCGATCGTTCTCGGCTATCGGCTGCCGGCCTCGCCCGCGCGCATCGTGCAGCGAGCGGCCGGCACGCTCCTTGGTGTCGTGCTCGCGGGCGCGCTGCTTGTCTGGTCGCCGCCGGTGTGGGGCGTGGTGGCGATCATCGCCGTTCTTGCCGCCGCGCGGCCGGTTCTCAAGAGCGGCAATTACGCCGCCTACGCCATCATCATGACGCCGCTGGTCATTCTTCTCCTCGATCTTGGCCAGGCGCCGAGCGCCGCGACGCTCATCGACCGTCTCGCCGCGACGCTCACCGGCTGCGCGATTTCGCTCTTGCTCGGTTATTTCGCCTGGCTGCGGCTCATTCCAAAATCGTAGAACGGATTTCGCGCAAGCGTCCCGTTGCCGTCACAGAGCTATGCAAAACCGGCGGCTTGCCGAATAATGCCGCCCAAAAGGAGACGACGATGGCCGAAGATCCGGATGTGGACCGTATCGTGGAATTCGAGGTGGGCAAGGGCGAGACCGCCGGCGTCTTCACGCTATTTCTGAAGACGAAAACCGAAGGCTTCGACGTTATCGGCGACCGCAAGACATTCCAGGAATTAGCCGACGAGATTTACCGCCTGCTCGACGAGAGCGAGCCGAAGAGCGCTTAACGCGCGCCACTCAGCGATGCTTGATGAAGCTGCCGTCCTGCAATTCGCGCACGGCCTGTTGAATTTCCGCGTTGGTGTTCATCACGATCGGTCCGTACCAGGCGACCGGCTCCTCGATCGGCTTGCCTGAAACCAGCAAAAAACGAATGCCCTCGTCGCCGGCCTGCACGGTCACCTCGTCGCCGGAATCGAAGACAACGAGCGAGCGGTTTCCGGTTCGCTCGCGCACGAGCAATTCGCTGCCATCGGGCGCTTCTTTCTCCGTCAGCACGCCGAAGGGTTGCGACGCGCTGCCGAAGGTGCCGGAACCCGCGAACACATAGGCGAAGGCGTGACGATCGGTCTCGACCTTCAGCGTCTTCTTCTTGCCGGGCGGCACGGAGATGTCGAGATAGCGCGGGTCGGCGGCAACGCCGTCGACCGGGCCGCGCTTGCCCCAGAAATCGCCGGTGATGACGCGCACGCGCGTGCCGTCGTCGTCGATGATCTCGGGAATGGCGGCGGCGGGAATGTCCTGATAGCGCGGCGCCGTCATCTTCAGCGATGACGGCAGGTTCGCCCACAGCTGGAAGCCGTGCATGCGGCCTTGCGCGTCGCCTTGCGGCATCTCCTGGTGGAGAATGCCGCTGCCTGCGGTCATCCATTGCACGTCGCCGGCGCCGAGCGCGCCGCGATTGCCGAGGCTGTCGCCGTGCTCGACCGAGCCCGCCAATACGTACGTGATCGTCTCGATGCCGCGGTGCGGATGCCAGGGAAAGCCGGCGCAATAGTCCTCCGGACGGTCGTTCCGGAAATCGTCGAGCAGCAGAAACGGATCGAATTCGGAGGTGGTGCCGAAACCGAAGGCGCGCCTGAGCTTTACGCCGGCGCCCTCGATCGCGGGCTGGGATTGGACGATGCGTTTGACGGGACGAATGGACATGGCGGGGGCCTCGTCACGAGCGGAGTTTGTGCCGCCTATTTGGGAAGCTCACGCTGCGAACGCAAGAGATGCGCGGATCACGAGAATGATACGTGCATGCCCTCGACTGTGTCGCCGCCAAAGCGCATATAGGCCGAAATTTTTCCTTCAACCCAGCGAAACGAGAGTCCCATGTCCATTAGCCTCTATCGCGCTTCCGTTCCCGTTTTTGTCCGTGCGTTCGGCAATCTCTCCGCCATCTTGAAAAAGGGCGAGGCGCATGGCGGCGCCGCGCTTGTCGATGCGCGACTCGCGCCCGATATGCTGACGCTCGCGGGCCAGGTGCAGCGGGCGAGCGACGCCGCGAAGTCGGCGGCCGCGCGGCTTTCGGGCCTCGACAATCCAAGCTTTCCCGATACGGAGAAAACCTTCGCCGAATTGCATGCGCGCATCAAAAAGACGGTCGATTTTCTGCAAGGCGTGAAGCCCGGGCAGATCGATGGCGGCGAACAGCGCGAGATCGTGGTCAAGGCGGGCGGGCGCGAATTGAAATTCACCGGTCTCGACTATCTCTTTGGTTTCGCGTTGCCGAATTTCTACTTTCACGTCACGACCGCTTACGACATTTTGCGCCATGAAGGCGTGCAGCTCGCCAAGATGGACTATCTCGGGAGCTACTGAGCGATACGCTTACCTCGAGCGGATAATTCCATGTCTGACATTGGCGCAAGACCCATGCGGCGGGAGCCGCATTTTGCCTGGCTGTTTTTCGGCAAGTTCGTTCTTTTGGCGCTCACGATTGTGACCGTGTGGCTTCTTTACGCCTATCTCGTCGCCTTCCGGCTCGACTGGCTCGGCTGGCTCTATACGAAGCTCTTTCCACTCACGAACGCGCTCTATGCGCTCGTCGACAATTATTTCCCCGATGAGGTGAAATACAAAATCCGCGCCGCGGTGACCGACGATCTCGGCCAGCGCTCGCTGTTTTTGCTGCTGCTGACCGCCGCAGTCGAACTCACGTTCTACAGCGTGTTCAAATTCGCCAAATACCTGATCGTCGGGCCGCGTTGAGCTAGCGGCTGTCCTTCACGTCGGTCTCCGGCCGGTCGCTGCCGGAAGCGGTTTCCGTGTGCCATTTTCCGTTCTCGTCCTCGTATTCGATCACGTGGGTATCGCCGGGCGTGCGCTCTTCGCGTGCGGCGCGGCGCGCGGCTTTCAGCGCCGCCGCGTGGGTGGGAAACGGCTCCGAGAACGTGCCGTTTGCCTTGTAGGCCCAGCCTTCGTCGTGCCGGACGATTTGATAGGTTACGTGGCTCATTGCTGCACCTGCGTAGGTTTCAAGCGCATCCTAGCATGTGGACCGGCCGGAGGCAGCAAACCCGTGCGGCGTGCTTTGGCTTTCGGCAATTGCTATGCATGACCTCCCAACGATTCGGAGGAGGGCTCAATGCAATTTTCATCTCGGCTTCGTACTATGCTGTTCGCGCTCGCAGCCTTGATCGGCTTGGGGCTCGCGTCCTCAGCAGTGACGCCCGCCAATGCCGACAGCGGCACCATCGAGTTCAGGGTGATCAAAGGCGGCTGGGTGGTCGGGGGGTCGGCCGGGTCGGGCACGCTCTACTTCCAGGGCCGCGCCTATCCGATCTCCATCGGCGGCATCAGCTATGGCATCGTGTTCGGCGGGTCCGAGACCTGGTTTCGCGGCACGGTGAGCCACATCAACCGGCCTTCCGATGTCGCGGGCGTCTATGGCGCGGCCGGCGCCGGCGGCGCGATCGGCGGCGGCGCGCAGGCGATCGTGCTGACGAACCAGAAAGGTGCCGTGCTCAACCTCACCGGCCGGCAGGTCGGCTTGCAGATCAACGCGGATTTGAGCGGGCTTGCTATTACGCTGAAGTAAGCGGCGGATTTTTTGAAGCGAACCGGGGCGGGAGGCGCGAGCCTCCCGCCCCGGTTCATTTCGGAAATTGCAATGTCGTCTCGGCTTGGCCAACCGTACGGTCCGCCGCGTCGAGGGCCTCCGCCGTCCAGCGATAGCGATGCGGTGATGGCGGGCATGGGCCCTTGTAGGAAAAGGCGCCCTTCGCAAGTGACGCCTCGCCGTTGTAAGCGACGGTGCCACCGCCGTGCGGATAGTTGGGTGCGTCTAGATCGGTCATGTGGAATTTGATCTTCGCCGTTCCCTTCGGCACGTCGGTGAGACGAATGATCGGCGAGGCCGGATCAAAGCAGGGCGCCGTGCCCGTCCAATCGACGGCAATCGAAAAAGCGAGGGCACGCGCCTGGACCGTCGCGGCCATGAAGATTCCGAGGGCCATGCTTTTCCAGAAAGACATGCGCGCACCCTCGGAGGTTAGCTCGATGATCCTGAAGCCTTCACCTCATCCGCGTCCACATAAACCTCGCTGCCCATCTCGCGGAATTTCTTCGACATCTCGTCCATGCCGGTTTGCTGCTCGTTGAGCGTCGCCGCGTAGTCGCGCACGTCCTGGGTGATCTTCATCGAGCAGAATTTCGGCCCGCACATGGAGCAGAAATGCGCGACCTTGTGCGCCTCCTTCGGCAGCGTCTCGTCATGGAACGCGCGCGCCGTATCGGGGTCCAATGAAAGATTGAACTGGTCGTTCCAGCGGAATTCGAAGCGCGCCTTGGAGAGCGCGTCGTCGCGGAGTTGCGCCGCCGGATGGCCCTTGGCGAGGTCGGCGGCGTGCGCCGCGATCTTGTAGGCGATCACGCCTTCCTTCACGTCGTCGCGGTCGGGGAGGCCCAGATGCTCCTTCGGCGTGACGTAGCAGAGCATCGCGGTGCCGAACCAGCCGATCATCGCGGCGCCAATCGCGGAGGTGATGTGGTCGTATCCCGGCGCGATGTCGGTGGTGAGGGGCCCTAGCGTGTAAAACGGCGCCTCGCCGCAAAGTGCCAACTGCTTCTCCACATTGACCTTGATCTTGTGCATCGGCACGTGGCCTGGGCCTTCGTTCATCACCTGGCAGCCCTTCGACCAGGCGATTTTGGTGAGCTCGCCTTGCGTCTCCAGCTCTGCGAACTGCGCGCGGTCATTGGCGTCCGCGATCGAGCCGGGCCTGAGGCCGTCGCCGAGCGAGAAGGAGACGTCGTATTTCCGCATGATGTCGCAGATGTCGCCGAAGCGCTCGTAGAGGAAGCTTTCCTTGTGATGCGCGAGGCACCACTTGGCCATGATCGAGCCGCCGCGCGAGACGATGCCGGTGACGCGGTTCGCGGTGAGGTGGATGTAGCCGAGGCGGACGCCGGCGTGCACGGTGAAATAATCGACGCCCTGCTCACACTGCTCGATCAGCGTGTCCTTGTAGACCTCCCAGTCGAGCTTGACCGGGTCGCCATGCACTTTTTCCAGCGCCTGGTAGATCGGCACTGTGCCGATCGGCACCGGCGCATTGCGGATGATCCATTCGCGGGTGGTGTGGATGTTGCGGCCGGTGGAAAGGTCCATTACCGTGTCGGCGCCCCAGCGGATCGCCCACACGAGCTTCTCCACCTCTTCCTCCACCGAGGAAGTGACAGCGGAATTGCCGATATTGGCGTTGATCTTGGTGAGGAAATTGCGGCCGATGATCATCGGCTCCAATTCGGCGTGGTTGATGTTGGCGGGGATGATGGCGCGGCCGCGCGCCACTTCCGCACGCACGAATTCCGGCGTGATGAAGGCGGGGATGGCCGCGCCAAAGCTTTCGCCGTCGGCGAGCGCTGCTTCCGCGCGCGCGAGTTGCCGCTTGCGGCCGAGGTTTTCACGCTCGGCGACGTAGATCATTTCCTTGGTGATGACGCCCAAGCGCGCCCATTCCATTTGCGTCACGGGCTTGCCTTCAAGCGCGCGTAGCGGCTTTGGCGTATTGGCGAATGCGCGCGCACGGTGTTTGCCTGATACGTTGCCATCGTCGACCGGCTGGACGGCGCGGCCAGCATATTCCTCGACGCCGCCGCGCTCCTTCACCCACTCAATGCGCGTGCGGGCGAGGCCCTTGTCGACGTCGATCCCGACCTCGGGATCGGTGTAGGGACCGGTGGTGTCATAGACGGGCAGCGGCGGCTCGCCGGCGGAAGCGTCGAGCGCGATCTCACGCAACGGCACGCGAAGATCCGGCGCGCTTTCGGGCTGCGAATAAATCTTGCGCGAGGCCGGCAGCGGGCCAGTGGTGACCTTCGGCGCCTTGATGTCGCGGTCATGGACGTTCATTTGCCACCTCTACGTTTGGACCCCGCCGATTGCTGTCCGTAACCTTTGAAAGAGAGCCAGGTGCCGAGCGCGAGGATGACGACGCCCTCGCCGGCGATCCAGCTGTTGGAAATCGATGCCAAAGCTGAAGTGCCGAGTGTCTCTACGAAGCGCGGAAACACCAGGCGAACGACGCCGGCGATCAGGCAGAGCCAGCCGAGCAGCGTGATCGTGACGCGCCAGTCAACGACCCATTCGTTATGGGTGTTGACAATCGCAAGACCCGCGACGAGCGCGAACAAGCCGGCGAAGTAGATAAACGCCGGGCTTTTGATGATTTCTTCGCCGATCACGCGGAAGGCGTCGGTGTTGAAGATCATTGCGACGCCGCAGACCGCGAGAAACGGCCCGATGAGCTTGGCGAGGAAGATCGATTTCTGCATGTCCCTGTCCCTTCGCCGGCATGACCCGGATCAGGTTCGGAGGGTCACCTTTCGGTATCTCAGCCCGGACAAGCCCGGGCACCCCTCGGAACAGGACTAATGTGGACCCAGACGCGCGGCGGTTCAATGGGGTTCAGGCGCGGGAATTCCCCGCACCAAAAGAACCACCGCCTCGGCGCCGGCCTTTCGATCTTTCGATATCTCCTGATAGGCGGGGGATTCAGCCCATTCGCGATAGGCCGTCTCGTCGGGGAATGACACCAAAACGAGCTTGTCGCGATCCCACGCGCCTTCAAGCACACGCGGTTTTTCGTCAGCAGCCAGCAGGCGTCCCTGGCAGCGGTTCATCACGTCCATGAAGCGGTTCTGATAGCGCCCGTAGGCCGCGCGATCGGTGAATGCCAGTTGCGCGATGACATAGACCGTCATGGCGCTTTGAGCGCCGCGCGCACGGCGGCCGCGATGGTCGCGTCGATTTCGGGCGGAGGAACCGCCTGCGGCAGGAAGATGCGGACGGCGCCCAGCGGAATGCCGATCAGCGCCACGGCGAGCTTTTCGCGCCCGCGCGGATCGGAGGGCAGAAGGCGAGCAGCCGCGGTGGCAAGCCCCGTGCGCATGTCGGCGGCGAGCTTCGCGGCACGGTCGCGATATTCCTTGGGAATTCCGGGGCTCAGAAAATCGTCGCGCCGATGGGTCATCAGCACGACCGCGGTGGCGTGGTCGCTGCGAACAAAGCGCGGCGTCACCAGCGCGCATTCCACCGCGTCATCCTCGTTGCGGGCCTTGGCCACGAGCGCGAGGGCGGCGGACTGAAATCGCTCCGCCGCCGCGAGCCAGACCTCGGCGAGCAGCGCGCCCTGCGAAGGATAACGGTGATAGACGGAGCCCACCGGAGCGCCGGCTTCGCGGGCGATGCCCGCAACGGTGACGCGGGCGGGGCCCAGCCGGGCGGAGAGGGTCGTCGCGGCGTCGATCAGGCCGGTTTTTGTGAAGCGGGCGGGACGTCCCATAGCTAGTCCAGCATATTGATACTCTGATTCTAATACTTTTCGACTCATCCTCATTGTGCGGAGAAAGCTTATAAAGTATTATTCTATTAGTTCTAGAATATATATTCAAATACTATGCCCAAACTTGTGCCATGCACAAAAGCTGGCACGCAATTCGCATACAAATTCTGTGATCGCGACGCTGCGAGGCTTCGAGGCCGGCAACGATGCTGGGTGAAGAGAAGGAAATCAGCGCTCGGAACCTCTCCGGTTCCAGCTTGTCATCTCGAAGGCGGCCGCGGCGGAAGGCGAGAAAACAGGGGTCGATGAAATGACGGTGATAACTCATCCAATGGTGGTTTTCAGCGCGGCACTGGGGCTTCTCGCGCTGACTGAAACCGCAGGTGATGCCGCGTTCAACGTTGAAAGTCACTTTCAGTCGAACCAGTACAGTTCCGCGCGCGTTCCGGAGCGCGTCGAAGTTCGCCGTGCGCCGGACGGCTCGCCGGTGCTTGTCCGGGTCAATTCGCCGCAGGATGACGACGCGGCCGACGCCTATCCGCCGTTCACTTGTGCCCAATTGCAGGTCATCGACGAGGTCGAATTGAGCAGCGACGAGGGCAACACGGCGGAATGCGATTCGAATTCCGACTGATTCGCCCGCACTCATTCGTCGCGGAACCCTTGCGGGGAGTTTCAGCGTTAGGGGCTCCGGCGGGCCCGGCTTGGCCGGTGCGGGGACGAGAAATGAGTTGCTTTGTATTGCTTGCCGCAGCGGCCCGGTTCGGATCTGCCCGCGGCGTTCTATATCCCCCCTTGTGAACTTTCCTGCGGAATTGCCGCGTGCCCAAGCCGGCCATTTCCGGCTTGGGTTTTTTTATTTCAATTCACAGGCGACTTCGGGATAGCGGACCTTGGAAACGCCCGGTCCCCTCCTTCGGGGTGGCATCACTCCCTGCTTCGCCCTAGCGTAAGGGGGCGCTTCGAGTCGCACCCTATATAGAGCCATGCGCCCCTATCTCGATCTCGTCGAACGAATTCTGGAAAGCGGCGTCCGCAAGGACGACCGCACCGGCACCGGCACGCTTTCGGTGTTCGGCCACCAGATGCGCTTCGACCTCGCCGAGGGCTTTCCGCTCGTCACCACCAAGAAGCTGCACCTGAAGTCGATCGTGCACGAACTCCTGTGGTTTCTTGCCGGCGACACCAACGTCAAATATCTGCAAGAGCACGGGGTCACGATCTGGAACGAATGGGCCGATAAGGACGGCGAGCTCGGGCCGGTCTACGGCAAGCAATGGCGTTCATGGCCGACGCAGGACGGCGACACCATCGACCAGATCAAAGAAGTGATTTCCGAGATCCGCACCAATCCGAGTTCGCGCCGCCTGATCGTGAGCGCCTGGAATCCGGCGGACCTGCCGAAGATGGCGCTCGCGCCCTGTCATTGCCTGTTCCAGTTCTGGGTGGGGGACGGCCGGCTTTCCTGCCAGCTGTATCAACGCTCGGGCGATGTCTTCCTCGGCGTGCCGTTCAATATCGCCTCCTACGCGTTGCTCACCCAGATGGTCGCGCAGGTGACGGGGCTCGCGCCGGGCGAATTCATCCATACGCTGGGTGACGCGCACCTTTACCTCAACCATCTCGAACAGACGCGATTGCAGCTCACGCGCAAGCCGCGCGCGTTGCCGTCGCTGAAGCTCAATCCCGCGGTCAAGGATCTTTTCGCCTTCCGCTACGCCGATATCGCGATCCAGGGTTACGATCCGCATCCCGCGATTCAGGCGAAGGTCGCGGTTTAAGCGCGCGCGGAAAGGAATGCGTGTCATGCAACGCCAGCGGATCGCGCTGATCGGATTTGCCGTGTTTGCGCTGGTTGCTTTGGCGCTCCGGTCGGCGGCCGCCGACGAAGAGGCGCAGCGCTTCATTGCCTCGATCTACGCGCAATACGGCGCGCCGGAAACGCCGGGTGTCGTGCTCGACTCGCGTGAGGCGCTCGATAAATACTTCGTGCCGGATCTTGCGGAATTAATCGATGCCGACATCGCGGCGGCGGAACGCGATAACCGTCCGCCCGCCCTCGACGGCGATCCTTTCGTTGATGCGCAGGAATGGGACGTCAAGAACGTCGCCATCGTAGTGCGCGACGATTCACCTCAGAAGGCGGTCGCGATCGTGAGCTTCTTCAATCAGGGAGAGCCGCAACAGGTCGAGCTTGACCTCGTCAAGCTCGAGGCCGGCTGGCGCATCGACGACATTCACTGGCGCGAGGGCACGCTGCGCGGACTCTATAAGGAGCGCCCACCCGGGCACGATATCTAGCCGGGCAGGGAGCCCGCGCCCTTTATCGTTTCACCAATCCGCTGAACGGCGAAAACGGCGGCCTTCCTCGAAGGCGGCAGGCCGCGAGAGCTGTTCGCGCAGTCCGGTGTCCAGCGTGCGGCGTTGCCCCTCGTCGAGCTTATCGTAAATCGGCTCGGCGGCGTCGGCGACGCTCTTAATATCCGCCGCTTGCATGCTCATGCCTTCGGCGGTCCGCCGCATGCGCTCGATCGGCGTCATTTGCTCGGCGCGCTTGTCCTTATCGCCTTTGTCACGCGCGTCGCGTTCCTCGTTCCAGCGTGCGACGAAATGGTCGGCGCGGCGCTTGGAAATTCTTTTCAGCGCCGTCTCCAACTTGCTCCAGTAGCCTTCCTGATCGGGCGTAAGACTCAAATCGGCCTTCAGCCGGGCGATGCGGGCATCATCGATGGCGGTGAGCTGATTGACCGTCGGGCCCTCGCGCGCGTCACTCTTATCTTTAGGGGTGGTGGCTTGATAATCGGGGATCGGCGATTGCGCAAAAGACGGGACCGCGAACATCGCGCTCGTTGCAAGGGCCGCGGCCCAAAGCAGCGTTTTCCTCATGGCATTTCTCCTGCCGGATATAACGAACGAGGAGCGATTTTGTTGCAGGAGCAACACAAGACTCGGCAATTCCGACAACATAAATGCCCAAGCCGGTTTCCGCCGGCTTGGGCCTGCCTCAGATGAACCTCAGAGCTTCTCTTTGCCTGCCGGCGGCGGCGGAAGATCGGGGCCATGGCCGTGATCCATCCAGCCTTCACGCCAGTGCTGGAAGCGTTCGTTCCATTCGCCAAAACGGTGCATCATGTGCTCGCGGAAGCGTTCGTGCATGCCGTGCCGGACCATGATCTGCAAACGTTGCTTCTGCGCATCGTCGAGCTTTTCATAGAGCGGCTGCGAAGCATCGGCGAGACGCTTGAGATCGGAACCGGTCTCGGTCATGAACTCGGCGCCGCGGCGAAGCCGCACCATCGGATCGACCGGCCCCTTGTTCTGTTCGCGCTCGGCGCGCCGTTGTTCGAAGCGCTCGGCGCGCTTTTTTGCCATGTCCTTCAAGACGCCCTCGACCGGCGGCCAGAGTTTTTCCTGATCCGGCGTGAGCGCAAGGCCCGCGTGCAGTGCCGCGATGCGGGCGTCGGAAAACGCCGCGATATCGGCGGGGGTGGCATGCCAGATCGGCTGTTCGCTGCGCGGCGATTGCTGCGCCAGCGCGGTATAGGCGAAGACCGATCCTGCGATGACGGCGGCCGCCGACACGGCGATAATGGATTTCTTCATGAGGTGTCTCCTTCCGAAGTCGAGCGGATGATGAGAAGGCGCCGCCGCCTTCGCAAATTAAACTTCGGTAATGCAAAGCTTAAGCTTCGGTAATGCGAGCGACGGCTGCCGCCAGGGCTGTTAGCCGGGCCCGATCATTTTTTCCGGCCGCACCAGCGCATCGAACTCCTCCATCGTGACGTAGCCGCCGCCGACTGCCTCCTCGCGCAAGGAGGTTCCCTTGGCGTGCGCGGTCTTGGCGATCTTGGCGGCGTTGTCATAGCCGATCTTGGGGGCAAGCGCCGTGACCAGCATCAGCGACATTTCCATCAGTTCGGCGATCCGCTTCTCATTCGCCTTGATACCCACCACGCAGTGGTCGGTGAACGAACGGGCGGCGTCGGCAAGGAGCTTCACCGATTGCAGCAGCGCGTAAGCCATGACCGGCTTATAGACGTTCAACTCGAAATGGCCCTGCGATCCCGCGACCGTCACCGTCGTCTGGTTTCCGAACACCTGGCAGCAAACCATCGTGAGCGCCTCGCATTGGGTGGGGTTCACCTTGCCCGGCATGATCGAGGAGCCGGGCTCGTTTTCGGGAAGCGAAAGCTCGCCGAGACCGGAACGGGGGCCGGAGGCGAGGAGGCGGATGTCGTTGGCGATCTTGAACAGCGCCGTGGCGCAGGCAGCAAGCGCACCTTGCACCGATACGAAGGAGTCGTGCGCCGCCAACACCTCGAACTTGTTCGGCGCCGTGACGAACGGAAGCTTGGTGATCTCCGCCACTTTCTTGGCGAAGGCCTCGGCAAAGCCTTTCTTGGAATTGAGCCCGGTGCCGACGGCGGTGCCGCCCTGCGCCAGCGGCCACAATTCCTGGATCACGGCTTGCAATCGCTTGATGCTGGACGCCACCTGCGCGGAATACCCCGAAAATTCCTGTCCGAGCGTCAACGGCGTCGCATCCTGCGTGTGCGTGCGGCCGATTTTGATGATGTGGGCGAATTCCTTGACCTTTTTTTCGAGCGCCGCGTGCAAATGGTGGAGCGCCGGAATCAGCTGATGGGTGATCTCCTGGGCGGCGGCGATGTGCATCGCGGTCGGAAACGAGTCGTTCGAGGATTGGCTCAAATTGACGTGGTCGTTGGGGTGCGCCGGCTTTTTCGAACCGATCGCGCCGCCGAGCATTTCGATCGCGCGGTTCCCGATCACTTCATTGGCGTTCATGTTCGATTGGGTGCCGGAGCCGGTCTGCCAGACGACAAGCGGGAAATGATCGTCGAGCTTGCCGTCGGCGACTTCTTTCGCGGCGGCAATGATCGCATCGGCGAGCTTGCCGTCGATCAGCCCCATCTCCTTGTTCACCATCGCCGCGGCCATCTTCACGATGCCGAGCGCGTGCACGATGGGTTTCGGCATGCGTTCGCCACCGATCTTGAAATTCTCGAGCGAACGCTGGGTCTGGGCGCCCCAATAGCGGTCGGCGACCACCTCGATGGGGCCGAAGGAGTCGGTTTCGCTGCGGGTGGTGGTTTTGGGAGCCTGCGGGGGGGCGTTCATCGGGGGGTGGCCTTTTTGCGCTGCAAGCTTTTAACACGCGGGCCATTCCCTTCGAAAAGACTGGCTTTTCCGCGGAGCGATACAGCCGTTTTCGGGCATTTGGGGACGAAGTGTCGCAGCCTCAAGCCAATTTCAAGCGGTAACCTAGGGTAGCTGGGGGCGAATTCCGGGACTCACCATTGGAACGTTACCAGCCGCCGGTCCTAGCCTGAGCGGTGCCGATGGGGGGTTGTGGTATTATGTTCTGCCCGGACCTCCTGCGACTTTCGGCTGAAGTTATCGCTCATTGGGTAACCGGTGACCGCTTACGTTGGCGCGTTTCCTGAAGTGAGGCTGGAGCAAGCGATGGGCGAAGTCGTCAATTTGCGTAGTCGCCGTAAGGCAAAAGCCCGCGCCGAGCGGTCAGCGCAGGCGGCTTTCAACCGTGTGCGCTTCGGCCGCCAGCGCGCGGAACGCGAGTTCGCAAAGGCGGTGGAGCTGAAACGCGTGCGCGTCCTTGATGGTCAGCGCCTGGAAACCGGGGATGATTCATGATCAAGAGTCCGGTGATCAAACGTTCGATCGTGATCGCGGGTCACAAGACGAGCGTCAGTCTAGAAGACGCATTTTGGGACGCGCTGAAGGAAATCGCGACGATGCGCAATGCGACGCTCTCCGAGGTGGTCGCGGGCATCGATGCTTCGCGCAGCCAAGGCAACCTTTCATCGGCCATCCGGCTCTTTGTGCTCGATCATTACCGCGCGCCGCGCGCGGCTTGATTTCCGCGCACCCGACACGATCTAACTTCGCAATATTGCTATGATCTGCGCGGTAAAGTCCGCGCGTTGAAGCCGCGGGGCGACTACCCTATAACCTCCGCGCCCCAGGCGCGGGCGGAGAAGAGGCATGCCTTGGAAGAATCAGAGCGGCGGACCGTGGGGTGGTGGCGGACCCCGTGGGCCGTGGGGTTCGGGCCCGCAACCCGGCGGTGGTCCGACACCGCCCGATCTTGAAGAACTGATCCGCCGCAGTCAGGACCGGTTGAAGAGCGTGTTGCCCGGCGGCTCGTTCGGCGGCTGGGGTGGGCTTCTCCTCGTCGTGGCGGCGGTCGTGTTTTGGATGTTGTCCGGCTTTTACCGGGTGCAACCGGACGAGCAGGGGGTCGTGCTCCGCTTCGGCAAGTTCACACAGCTCACGCAGCCCGGCCTCAACTACCACTGGCCTTATCCGGTCGAGCAGGCGCTGACCCCGAAAGTCACAAGCTATCGCCGCATTGACGTTGGCATGCGCATGATCGACGACCCGCGGCGCAATAACGCTACACGCGACGTGCCCGAAGAAAGCCTAATGCTCACCGGCGACGAGAACATCGTCGACGTGGATTTCACCGTCCTGTGGATCGTCAAGAACGCCGCGGATTTTCTGTTCAACGTGCAGAATCCGGAAAGCACGATTAAGGCCGTCGCCGAAAGCGCCATGCGCGAGGTGATCGGCCGCTCGCAGATCCAGCCGATTCTCACCGGCGCGCGCCAGAACATCGAACTCGGCGTGCATGACCTCATGCAGCGGACGCTCGATTCCTATCAGGCCGGTGTGCAAATTACCCAGGTGCAGTTGCAGAAGGTCGATCCGCCGGCGCAGGTGATCGATTCCTTCCGTGATGTGCAGGCCGCGCGCTCCGACGCCGAACGCGTGCAAAACGAGGCCCAAACCTACGCCAACCGCGTAGTGCCGGAGGCGCGCGGACGCGCGGCGCAAATCCAGCAATCGGCGGAAGCCTATCGCGAGCAAACCGTCGCGGAAGCGAAGGGTCAGACCTCGCGCTATCTCAAGATTTTCGACGAATACAAGAAAGCGCCGGAAGTCACCCGCCGGCGCATGTATCTGGAGACCATGGAGCGCGTGCTGGGCGGCATGGACAAGGTGATCGTCGATCCAAAGAGCCCAGGCGTCGTGCCCTATTTGCCGCTTGGCGAATTGGACGCGCGGCGGCAACCGCCGCAGCAACAGCAGCCAGGAGGCACGCGATGATGAAGGGCATCACTGGACTTCTCGCGGTGCTCGTCGCGATCGCCGCGGTCGTCGCCTACAGCGCGCTTTTTGCCGTGCATCAGAACCAGCAGGCGCTGGTGTTGCGATTCGGCGAGCCGGTCCGCATCGTGACCGAGCCCGGTCTGCAATTCAAATATCCGCTCGTCGACGGCGTCGTTTATATCGACAAGCGCATTCTCGATCTTGAAAACCCGGCGCAGGAAGTGATCGCTTCCGATCAGAAGCGGCTCGTGGTCGATGCCTTCGCGCGCTACAAGATTGTCGACCCCCTGAAATTCTATCAGTCACTCGGCACGGTCGACGGCGCCAATTCCCGCCTCACCAGCATTCTCAATTCGGCACTCCGCCGCGTCTTGGGGGAGGCGAGCTTCATTCAGGTCGTGCGCGATGAGCGCGAGGTGTTGATGTCGCGTATTCGCGAGCAGGTGAACCGCGAAGGCATGAACTTCGGCATCAATGTCGTCGACGTCCGCATTCGCCGGGCTGACCTTCCCGATGCGAACAGCCAGGCCGTGTTCCAGCGCATGCAGACCGAGCGTCAACGTGAAGCGGCGGAAATCCGCGCCGGCGGCAATCAGCTCGCCCAAACCATCCGCGCCAGGGCCGATCGCGATGTCACGGTCACGGTCGCGGAAGCGACCTCCCGTGGCGAGCAGATCCGCGGTGAGGGGGATGCCGAGCGCAACCGTATCTATGCCGAGGCCTACGAAAAGGATCGCGATTTCTTCGCGTTCTATCGCTCGATGCAGGCTTACGAAGCGGGCCTCAAGCACAACGATACGCGGCTTCTGATATCGCCGGACTCGGACTTTTTCCGCTATTTCGGCGACCCCACCGGCAAGGCGCCCGGCGCGAAGTGAAATTACAGGCCCATGCACGACTTTCTTGCCGCGCTGGGCCTTTTGCTTGCAATTGAAGGACTCACTTTCGCGGCCTTTCCGAGCGCAGCCAAACGGGCCGCCGCGGCCGTCTCCGAGGCACCCGAGACGGTTCTGCGTGTGAGCGGCATCGTTGCCGCCATCGGCGGGCTCGCGTTGCTGTGGTTCGTGCGCCGCGGAGGCTTTTAGGCAAAGGCTGATCAAGAGGCCGCGAGGTGCGCGCTATGGTCGCTTTTCCGCCGGAATTGACACGCACCGGATGATATAGAACTCCACCGGCAAGGGCCGGGTAAGCCTTGCTTCGCCCATTGATCAGGGGCAGCTTGTTTTTAATCCCGCTTAAGCTCTCGAGGAATGACCATGTACGCCGCCTCTTATGCTCTCTCCCTACGCGCCGCGGCCGCCGCGCTCGCGCTTGGGCTGAGCGCGCTTGTTGCCTTCACTCCCGCGCACGCCGCTCAGGGCAAGGGGCCTGACTCGGTCGCTGACGTCGCGGAGCGCGTGCTCGACGCGGTCGTGAACATTTCGACCTCGCAGACGATCGAAGCGGGAAAGGGCATGCAAATGCCGCAAGTGCCGCCCGGCTCGCCGTTTGAGGAATTCTTCGACGAATTCTTCAAAAATCGCGGCGGCGACAGCGGGCGCTCGCGCAAGGTTTCTTCGCTCGGTTCTGGTTTCGTGGTCGATCCGTCGGGCATCGTCGTCACCAACAATCACGTGATTGCGGAGGCGGACGAGATTTTCGTCAACTTCAACGACGGCACGAAGCTGAAAGCTGAGGTTGTCGGCCGCGATACCAAGAGCGACATCGCCATTCTGCGCGTGAAGCCGGAGAATCCGGTCAAGGCGGTTATCTTCGGCGATTCCGACAAGATGCGCGTGGGTGACTGGGTGATGGCGATCGGCAATCCATTCGGCCTTGGCGGCTCGGTCACGGTCGGTGTCGTCTCGGCGAGGAACCGCGACATCAATGCCGGTCCCTACGACAACTTCATCCAGACCGATGCCGCGATTAACCGCGGCAATTCCGGCGGGCCGCTGTTCAACATGGACGGCGAGGTTATCGGCATCAACACAGCGATCATCTCGCCTTCCGGCGGTTCGATCGGTATCGGCTTTGCCATTCCTTCGAAGAGCGTGACCGGCGTCATCGCGCAGCTGCGAGAATTCGGCGAGACACGGCGCGGCTGGATCGGCGTCAAGATTCAGAACGTCGACGATGCGATCGCCGAGAGTCTCTCGCTCGGGCACGCGCGCGGCGCACTCGTTGCCGGCGTCACCGACGGCGGCCCCGCTTCGAAGGCCGGCATTCAGTCGGGTGATGTGATCGTGAAGTTCGACGGCCGCGACATCAAGGAGATGCGCGACCTGCCGAAGAGCGTCGCCGACACCGCCGTCGGCAAGACCGTCGACATTGTCTTCATCCGCAAAGGCAAGGAGCAGACCGCGCGGGTGACGCTCGGCCGGCTCGAGGATGCGGAAAAGCCGCAAAAGGCCTCGCTCAGCAAGGAAACGCCGCCGGAAGCAAAACCGGCCGCGAAAACCTCGCTTGGGCTTGGGCTTTCGGGCATCACCGACGATCTCAAGAAGCGCTACAAGATCAAGGATGGCGCCAAGGGCGTGCTGGTTGTCACGGTTGATCCCAATTCGCCGGCGGCCGAGCGCGGCATTCAGCCCGGCGACGTGATCGTCGAGGTCGGTCAGGAAGCGGTGGCAAACCCGGCCGACGTGCAGAAGCGGCTTGAAGCGTTGAAAAAGGACGGCAAGAAGTCGACGCTTCTTCTGGTGACACGCGCCGACGAACAGCGTTTCGTGCCCGTCACCATTCCCTAGAGGGTGAGCAATTTATCGAAGGGCGGCAAAGGGCCGCCCTTTTTATTTGTGTCAGCTCTGCTGAGGCGGTCTAGAAAAGATTACAAGCGCGACCTCAAGCAATAGGCGCACGAAAATTAGATAGAAAATCCTCCATAGCAATTCGCTTATGAGGAAAATTACGGTGCCGATCGTCGGCAATGCGAAAGTACCAAAACTGACGTAGATCTGAACTACGAATTGCAACGTCCAGAAGATTAGAAACAACAACCACACGAGCCTGAGCCGTCGCGGCGTGAAGAACGGACGCACGAAAAGGAAGTCCTTGACCGGATCACGATTCCATTCTTCTGGCATGCAAGCCCTCCCGCCTCAGGTTGAGGATGTAATTCGCAATTATTCAACAAATTCTTTCCGCTTGTAGCCTTGCAGATAGAGGAGCGCAGTTAGGTCGCCGCGATCGATGCGCGCGGCCGCGGCGGCGACGACCGCGGGTTTCGCATGATAGGCCACGCCTAAACCCGCGGCTTCGATCATCGGTATGTCGTTGGCGCCGTCGCCGGCGACAAGCGTATCGGCGGGATCAAGCTTCAATTTCGCGGTTAATTCCTTGAGCGTTGCGAGTTTCGCTTCGCGGCCGAGGATCGGCTCTTCAACGCTGCCCGCGAGCTTGCCATTTTCGATCACGAGCCTGTTCGCGCGGTTCTCGTCAAAGCCGATCATCGCCGCAATGCGGCTCGTAAACAGCGTGAAGCCGCCGGAGACGAGGCAGGTATAGGCGCCGTGCTTCTTCATGGTCATCACCAGCGCGCGGGCGCCGGGCGTGAGGCGGATGCGCTGTTCGATGACCTCATCGATTACGCCTGCGGGGAGACCCTTCAAGAGGGCGACGCGCTCGCGGAGCGCCGGCACGAAATCGATCTCGCCCTTCATCGCGCGTTCGGTGATGGCGGCGATGTGCGCTTTCAAGCCGGCAAAGTCCGCGAGCTCGTCGATGCATTCCTGCGCGATCATGGTGGAATCCATGTCAGCGAGGAAAAGCTTCTTTTTCCGGCGCGCGGCGGTCTGGATAACCACATCGATCGGCGCCGGCTCGATTGCTGCGCGGAGCGAAGCGAGCAGCGCGGATGCGTCGCCGTTTGCGGCGAATTCAAAGGGAATATCGCAGGCGACGCCCTCGGCGAGCATGGCGGGCTTGCCCGCGACCGGCAGCAGAATGCGCGCGGCATCGACGACCGTCCGGGTGAGGGCGGGCGCGGACGGGTTCGAGATCAGGGTCGCCACATGCGACATGCTATGAGTTCACCGGGGAAGCAGGATGGTTCGCGCGATCTTGATTGCAGGTCCGACGGCGAGCGGCAAGTCGGCGCTTGCCTTGCAATTGGCCGAACGGCTTTCCGGCACGATCGTCAATGCCGATTCGATGCAGGTCTACCGCGATTTCCGCGTGCTCACCGCGCGGCCGACGCCCGAGGAAGAATCGCGCGTGCCGCATTTGTTGTATGGCCATGTGGACGCGGCCGAAAATTATTCGGCGGGGCGGTGGCTTGCGGATGCGAGCCGCGCGCTGACGGAGGTCGAGCGGGCAGGGCGCTTGCCGGTCTTCGTCGGCGGCACCGGGCTTTATTTCCGGGCGTTGATCGAGGGCTTGTCCTCGATGCCGCAGGTGCCGGAGCAAGTTCGCGCGAAGGTGCGCGGCGAAGCGGAAGGGGTCGCGGCCTCCGACCTGCATGCGCGGCTTTCCGCCTGCGATCCGGCAACGGCAGCGGGATTGCGCCCCACCGACCGGCAGCGGATTTTGCGCGCGTTGGAAATCTTCGAGGCGACCGGGCGGCCGCTAGCGGAATGGCAGGCCGCGCCCGGCAAGCCGTTGATCGAGCCGGGCGATACGGCCGCCGTTTTTCTTGCCGTCGAGCGGGCGGAGTTGCGGGCGCGCATCGATGCGCGCTTCGACAAGATGCTCGCCGCGGGCGCGCTGGAGGAAGTCCGCGCCTTCGCCGCGCGCGGGCTCGATGCGAGCTTGCCCGCGATGAAAGCGCATGGCGCGCCGTGGCTGATGCGGCATCTTGCCGGCGAGATTTCCCTGGAAGAGGCGGCAAAGGGCGGCAAGGCCGACACGCGCCAATACGCCAAGCGCCAGGAAACCTGGTTCCGGCATCAACTGCCGCAATTCGAACGGCTCGCGCCGGAATCCGCGCTCGAAGCGCTACTCGGCCGGGCGCAATTTCACGCGCGCGGGCTCGCGCGGCCATAGCCATTGCGCCGCGAGATAGCAGGCGATGACGGCGAGCGAAGCCGCGCACACCCACCAGGCCGGGCGGATGTCGACATCGAACATGAAATTGAGCGCGAGCACGCGTGCGAAAGGTACGCCGGTGAGCACGCCGTACCAGGCGGCTTCGAACAGCATCGTGAAGATCGTGGCGAAAATCGCGAGCGCGCAAAGCCCGGCGAGGCCCACCTCGCGGCGCCATTTGTAGAGCGCGCGATAGGCGAGGAGCCACGACAAGAGGCCCATCATCAGCGTCGGCTCGTAGATATCGAGCTTCTTTTGCAGGGCGAAGTGGATAATGGCGAGGACGCCGATGATGTAAACGCTTTTGTGCAGCGTGCCCCATTTCGCGCCGAGCCGGCGCACGGCGGCGTCGGTGGAGGTGACGCCGAGCGCGATCAGGCCGAGAAGCGCGACGAAGCCGATGGTGAGGTAAAAGCGGAGTGCGATTTCGCTCGCGACTTTTCCGAGATCGTATTTCTGGTCGACGATGTAGAGCATGAAGTGGAAGCCGGCGTAGCAGGCGGCGGCGACGCCGAGCGTGCGGCGCGCGTTGATGAGCTTGCCCCAGTTCAAAATGCGGCGCGCGGGCGTGATCAGCAACGCGGCGAGGATGAGGCGGATGGTCCAGCGGCCGGAATAATGAAGGACCTCGGTGACCGGGCGGGCGCCGAGCTGGTTGAAGGCGACGAGGCCGGCGAGCCAAAGCGCCGGCGCGATGGAGAACAGGAAGGCCGCGATTTTTTCGCCTGACCAGCGGCCGGTTTTTTCGCGCAGAAAGGGCATGATTCCGGAAGCACCTATTCGTTTTCGCGCAGGCGCGAAACCTGCATAACTTGCCCGGATCGGGCCCGCGCGCAAAGTTTCGTGAGGGGTCCGTGCGCGAAAAACCAAAATGACGCCATCGCCCGCCGGCAATCAGAATGGAGCGGCCGGGTCAGGCCCGGGAAATGACGGGAGGGAGAGGCCGTTTACCCGATCCTTACCGGTCCCGCGGCATCTTCTCCCCGCTGGCGGGCTCCTTGACCTTTACCGGGCGAGACTGTACGTTCCGCCGCACGATTGGAACCGAAACGGCACGAAATGCGCAAGTTTCTCGGCCTTATTATCGTAGTAGGAGGGCGCGCCTAGCGGCGGATGGCCTAACGGCTATTCATTGTCTGGTGGCGCGCGAGGGGTCTCTGTGGAGGCCCCTTTTTGTTTAGGCGGCGGCCAACGGAGAACGAATAAATCAAACGACAACGACCCCCGCCCCGCCGCGCTTCGCGCGGCGACCCTCCCCGCAAGGGGGACGACTTGAAGAGAGATGGAGCGGACGATGCAACAGGAAATGACCGGCGCGGAAATGGTGATCCAGGCGCTCGTCGATCAGGGGGTCGAGCACATCTTCGGCTATCCCGGCGGCGCGGTGCTGCCGATCTATGACGCGCTCTTCCAGCAACAGAAGCTGCAGCACATCCTCGTCCGCCATGAGCAGGGCGCGGTGCACGCGGCCGAAGGCTACGCGCGCTCCACCGGCAAGGTCGGCGCCGTCCTCGTCACCTCGGGCCCCGGCGCCACCAACGCCGTCACCGGCCTCACCGACGCCTTGATGGATTCGATCCCGATCGTGGTCATCACCGGCCAGGTGCCGACGCATCTCATCGGCAACGACGCCTTCCAGGAATGCGACACGGTCGGCATCACGCGGCCCTGCACCAAGCACAATTATCTCGTGCGCGACGTCGCGGACCTGCCGCGCGTGCTGCACGAAGCTTTCTACATTGCCGCCAACGGCCGGCCGGGCCCCGTGGTGGTCGACATCCCGAAGGACGTGCAGTTCGCCAGCGGCATGTACGAAAAGCCGCGCACCAACCAGCACAAGACCTATCACCCGAGGCTGAAGGGCGACATCGAGAAGATCAAGGCCGCGATCGAATTGATGCGGCACGCGAAGCGCCCCTTGTTCTACACCGGCGGCGGCGTGATCAATTCCGGCGGCGAGGCCTCGGTGCTGCTGCGTGAGCTCGTGAAGCTCACCGGCTTTCCCATCACCTCGACGCTGATGGGCCTCGGCGCGTTTCCCGCCGCCGATCCGCAATGGCTCGGCATGCTCGGCATGCACGGCACCTGGGAGGCGAACTGGGCGATGCACGATTGCGACGTGATGATCTGCGTCGGCGCCCGCTTCGACGACCGCATCACCGGCCGGCTCGACGCCTTCTCGCCGGGCTCGAAGAAGATCCACATCGACATCGATCCCTCGTCGATCAACAAGAACGTCAAGGTCGACGTGCCGATCATCGGCGACTGCGCGCACGTGCTCGAAGACATGGTCCGCATCTGGCGGGCGACCGCGGCGCAGCCCGACAAAAAAGCGCTCGCCGACTGGTGGAAGCAGATCGACCAGTGGCGGGCGAAAAAATCGCTCGCCTATAAAAACTCGAAGGACGTCATCAAGCCGCAATACGCGATCCAGCGGCTCTACGAGCTGACCAAGGACAAGGACGTCTACATCACCACCGAGGTCGGCCAGCACCAGATGTGGGCGGCGCAGTTTTTCCACTTCCAGGAGCCGCGCCGCTGGATGACGAGCGGCGGGCTCGGCACCATGGGCTACGGCCTGCCGGCCGCGGTCGGCGTGCAGATGGCGCATCCGAATTCGCTGGTGATCGACATCGCGGGGGAAGCGTCGGTGCTGATGACCATGCAGGAAATGTCGACGGCCGTGCAGTACGAGCTGCCGATCAAGATCTTTATTCTGAACAACGAATACATGGGCATGGTGCGCCAGTGGCAGGAATTGCTGCATGGCGGGCGCTATTCGCATTCCTATTCGGAGGCGCTGCCGGATTTCGTCAAGCTCGCGGAGGCCTACCGCGCGGTGGGAATCCGCTGCGAGAAACCGGGCGAACTCGATGCCGCGATCAAGGAGATGATCCAGGTGAAGAAGCCGGTGCTGTTCGACTGCGTGGTCGACAAGACCGAGAACTGCTTCCCGATGATTCCCTCGGGGCGCGCGCACAACGAGATGATCCTCGGCGACGCCGGGGTGAGCGTGGAGAGCGCGATTACCGAGGAAGGGAAAGTGATGGTGTGAGCCAACGTCGTCATGGCCGGGCTCGTCCCGGCCATCCACGCCTTCCTTGATGTAAGGGCGTGGATGCCCGGCACAAGGCCGGGCATGACGAAGAAAGAAAATCCTGGCGATGACGATAAAAAAGGCGGTTGGCGAAGAGAATAAATATGGCTGAGTTTCATCATGCGCGGGGGCTTCGTCTACATCATGACCAACAAGCGGAACGGCGTTTTGTACGTCGGCGTTACGAGCGATTTAGTTCGCCGCGTGCATGAGCACCGCGAGGGGCTCGTTGATGGGTTCACCAAACGGTATGGGTTGAAGCGGCTTGTCTACTATGAGCGTCACGATGAGATGCGGAGCGCGATTCAACGTGAAAAGGTGATCAAACACTGGTCACGCGCTTGGAAGGTGCGAATGATTCATGGGTTCAACCCGGATTGGGATGATTTGTTCGACGCCGTGACTTAAGGCGTGGATGCCCGGCACAAGGCCGGGCATGACGGTAATTTAGACGGAAAATCAAAATGCCCCCAAAACCAGACGCCACCACCTCCCACTATCCCGCCGCGCCGGCGAAAGAAGCGATCGAGCGGCGCACGCTCTCGGTCGTCGTCGACAACGAGCCCGGCGTCTTGGCGCGCGTGATCGGGCTCTTTTCCGGCCGCGGCTACAACATCGATTCGCTCACCGTTTCCGAGACCGAGCACGAGAAGCATCTCTCGCGCATCACCATCGCCACCACCGGCACGCCGATGGTGATCGAGCAGATCAAGCATCAGCTGGAGCGGCTCGTTCCGGTGCATCGCGTGGTCGACCTCACCGCCACCGGCAAGGCGATCGAGCGCGAGCTCGCGCTCGTCAAGGTCAAGGGCAAGGGCGAGAACCGCGTCGAGGCGCTGCGCTTGGCGGACGCCTTCCGCGCGCGCGTGATCGACGCTTCCACCGAGAGCTTCGTGTTCGAGCTCACCGGCAAGCCCGACAAGATCGACCAGTTCGTGGTGCTGATGGCGCCGCTGGGCTTGGTGGAGGTCTCGCGCACCGGCATCTGCGCGATCGCCCGGGGCGCGGAGGAAGTCTAAAAACGTCATGCCCGGGCTTGACCCGGGCATCCGTACTGACCGTCAATACGCGCAGCACGTCATCATGGATTGCCGGGCAGGCTGGCTTGCAGAGCCTGCCTAAAGTTGGCTGCGAGTCCGGCAATGACGATGGACAACAAGCGCGGGCCGATTGACGCCGACAAATTTCCGCCCGACACTGCGCGATGAAATTCGCGCAAGACGTCTTTGACTTTATCGAAAATCTGGAGCGGCTCCCCACCATCGGTGCGGTAATGGACGCAACCAGCCGTATGCTCGGGGGTCACGGCTTCGCGAATTTCGCCTTCAGCGGCATTCCGCAGAGCAGCGATTCCTTACCCGGGGTTGTGCTCGCGCATTGCATCCCGGCCGAACTCTTCAAGGTTTATGTCGAGCGGCGCTATGCCGATATTGATCCTTCCATGCGGCAGCTCAGGCGCACCACCGAGCCGTTCAAGTGGCTGGATGTGCCGCATGACGGCGAACGGGAGCCGCAGGCCGCGGAATTGGCGCGGCTGGTGACGGATTTCGGATTGGCGGAGGGTTTCTTCGTGCCGATCCCGTCGCCGGCGGGGAACATCGGCAATGTATGGATGGCGGGGCCGCAGCCGGATCTTTCCGGCCGGATCAAGCCCGCGCTGCACCTGATGGCGCTTTACGCCTTTGACCGGGTGCACCGGCTGGCCGGGCTTCTGCCGGCGCCGCGGCCGCGCCTCACGGCGCGCGAGCGGGAGGTGCTGGCGTGGACAGCGGCGGGGAAATCCGCCTGGGAGATCGGCGAGATTCTCGGGATCGCCAAGCGCACGGTCGACGAGCACGCGCAGAGCGCGTTCCGCAAGCTCGGCGCCGCCAACCGCGCGCAGGCGATCGCGATCGCCGTGCGCGAGCGCTTGATCAATATCTGAGCCGGCACCGGTATAAATCACAATAGCCCTCGCGCGCGGGATCGATTAGCCCGGCTTGGGGGACGTGAAACGCCGTGGCCGATCCGACCATCGCTGAATTGCAGCAGGAAGCCGACGGCTTGCGGCGGCTCGTGATCCGGCTCAGCACGCTCATCGTTGAAAGTATTATCGAGCAGGCGGGGGTGATGGACATCCCGAAGGACGCGGCCCCGCGTCTCCTGGTGGCGATTTCGCCCGGCGAAATTGCGCCGCTGCTTCGCGAGGTATCTTTGTACTGCGCGCGCGCCCACCGCGTCGCGCCGAACGCCACGGTCGCCCGGGAACTCGAGGATCTGAGCGCCCAGCTCGCGGACGAAGCCCAGCGGCTGGAAACCCTGTTCCTCGCGCAGCGCCCGGACGAATAGGCGGCCGTTCCGTGCGCGCTTTCGTTATCCCTCGCTGATGGCGTCACGGCGCGCGGAGGAGGTGTGAATTCGTTGTTGTCATGGCCGGGCTTGTCCCGGCCATCCACGTCTTAGGCTACAGCAAGCGAGACGTGGATGCCCGCAACAAGTGCGGGCATGACGCCGGAAGGCGGATCTACGTTACTTAACCCGCCTGCCATGGAAGAACCCGGCGTTGGTCGTGTTCTGTTTGATATTCGCGGTCTCGCCCTGTTCGGCGGAATTTTCTGGCTCGGCATGCCTGAGCGTGGTGTCGGGCTTCGGCTTGGTGTCGTTGCCCGGAAACGCTTCGTTTCGGTTCCCCGGAGGAACCGGCGGCATGTGATTTTTCTTTCTCATTTCAAACCTCGTCTTTCGGTTTTTTGATCGTGTAGGGGTCCGGCGAGCCTACTATTTTTTCCATCGAAGATCGATTGTTTCACTTCGCGGCTTTGCGATCGTTGATTTGCCGCCGGACGGCGGAAAACGCGTCTTTGATCGCGACCTCGACATGTTCGTGGCGCGCGTCGTTCGTAAATGATCAACCAATTCGTCGTTCTGATGGCGCCTTTGGGCCTGGTCGAAGTCTCCCGCACCGGCATCTGCGCGATCGCGAGGGGGAGCGAGGAGGTGTGAGCACTCAGCTTCGAATTGTATATTTCGCGACGCTCAGACTGGCCTAAGTCACAACCCGTCTTACTGGAGCGTTTCGGAATATCACGAAACGATAAGACGTAAGATAGATATGCTATTTTTTTAATCACTCGTGCGATACCGTAATTGAATTATGGCTGCGTCTTCTGCCAAAAGACTGACCGTAAATCCCGAGATGCTCGCTTGGGCGCGCGAATGGCGCGGTATTTCGGCAGAGGAAGCCGCTACCGAAGTTGGACAGACTGTTGAGCGTTACCTGCGGTGGGAAACGGAGCGCGGGGATGGCCCCACCGTAGTTCAGGCCCGTAAGCTGGCTGAACTTTTCGATCGTTCTATTCTCGAATTTTTTAGAGAAACAAAGCCCGTAATCCCCGAGCCCGCGAAGGTGCCGGATTTTCGGATGCACAAAGGTGCGCCAGACCCGCTGGAAGAGCGTGAGATAAAAATAATTCAAATGTGGCTTGAATCACGCCGCGCGAACGCGATCGAGCTTGCGAAGGAGCTAGATGTAGATATTCCAACAATCCCGGAGCAAATTTTTTCTTCTCTTAGAGAAAACCCAGAAGTTGCCGCGCTACGCGCTCGTGAACTAGTAGACTTCAAAGTTACGGATCAAACTGGGCTGTCCAGTAACGAGCAATATCGTCTACCCGACATACTAAGGCGTAAACTTGAGGCGATCGGCATTCTGACCATACGGCGCTCCGGATTGCGTAAATTTGGAATGCGCGGAATGTGCGTCGTGAAGTTTCCGCTTCCGGTCATCCTTTTCGCTAGCGAGACTGTCACGGCGCAAGTTTTCACAATCGGTCACGAGCTCGCGCACATTGTGCTGAAACAAAGTGGAGTGAGCGGTCCACGACACAAAGATGCGGGAGACGTCGAGGATTGGTGTGATAGATTTTCGAGCGCTTTCCTTATGCCTCAAGAGTCGGTACTCGCCATTGCAGGTAAGCCGCCAAGTGTGCCGGCATCAGAAATTTCCGATGAACAACTAAAGCATTATGCAAGTGCATTTCGTGTTAGCCCACATGCGATGCTCATTCGTCTAGTGCATCTTCATTATGTAGATGCTGATTTCTATTGGTCGGTAAAGAAGCCGGAATTCGACGAGGAAGATAAGAAACCACAGTATGGCAAGCCTAAATTTTATGGACGCCGATTTCAATCTTCGATGGGTGATCTCTATACGAGTCTTGTCATTGGCGCCTGGAGTAGCGGCAAGATCACAAATCACAACGCCGCAGAATATATGGGCGTCAAGAATTTTTCTCATCTTCACGATATTCGAGCAAATTTTGAAAAGCCATGAAGAAGTATTGTTTCGATACTTCTGGATTTTCTAATCCGTGGCTTGAATGGACTGACGACGTGGTTCCTTCGCTTTGGGATCAGGTTATGGATCGCATTAAGAACGGATCAATAGGAGTGACGGCGGAAATATATGAAGAGCTAACCTATATTCCAGGTAGATTGGGTTCCTGCATTATTCACGAAAAAGCTAGGCTTTTAATGGAGCTAAAGGACGAGTCTTGGAATTGGAAATCTTATGTCGATCACGGAATTAGAATGCTTGAAGAACATAAGGATTTTATTGCCGAGTATACGGACATGAAAACGGACGACACGGTTTGCCTAAATGATATGACGATAATTGCACTTGCAAAGACTCTTCAGATCCCACTCGTTAGTATGGAAAGTTCAGCGTATCCTTCGCCAAAAAAGAAACGTATCCCCGACATCTGTGATTTGGAGGACATCAAACATTATAAGTTCGTAGATTTTCTGAAAGCGGAAAATATAAAGGCATGAAACGGAGCTGTGAAATTTGACTGCTAAGGAAGAAATCACGGTATTAAAACGTTAAAACGCGTACTTGTCATTTGTATTCATCTAAAAAATCATCAAATCCATCACCCGCCGCGGGTGATACTCGGAAGGCGCGCCCGTGTCCTGCGCGAAGCTCGAAGGCGGGTGCGGCAGCGCCTGCTGCTGCGAGGCCGCGAATTCCTGCACCGCGACGCTGAGCTCCGGCGCCACCCGCATCTCGGCGAGCGTCTTCCGCACGCTGGAGGAGAGCCCCTTGAAATCGTCCGGCGGAATGAAGTCCGCGGCGCGGTGCTCCGCCTCGTCCTTGCCGGTGAACACCCTGGGCCCGTCCCGGGTGACGACGATGTCGCCGGGCCTCAGCGTCGGGTCGGCATAGACGTCGAGCGACACGGTGCCGATCACGTCCTTGCCGTTGCAGGTGCAGCCGTCCACCACGCGCTCGCGATAGGCGAAGGCGTTGTCGAGCTTGGTATAGGGCGCGCCGTCGGGGCCGCGCGCGTCGTCGATCGTGTTGCCGCCGTAGATTTTGGTCGCGCTCGCCGGGCACAGGGAATTGCAGGTCTTCTCCGGCGAATAATTCGCCGAGCCCGTGCTCGTCGGCAGCGGAAAAAAGCGGCCGTCGCAAAGCCGCACGCAATAGGCGACCGCGGGCGCTGCGGGCGCGGGCTTCGGCGGCTCGGGCGGCCGGAACATGCCGCCGAACAGTTGATTCAGGAGATTGAAAATGCCCTGCGCGTGCGCCGGCGGCGCGGAAACCGACACCATCAGCCCGATCAGCGCCAGCCCGAATGCGGCTGTGCGAAGGGAATTCCACCGGCGGCGTCCGAACACGGCGAGCACCCGTTTTCTTGTGCGCTTGTCGGACTAAACGCGGCAGGCGGGAAGAAGTTGCACCTTGCTTCCACGTCATGCCCGCCCTTGTGCCGGGCATCCACGCCTTTCTTTGCCGCCAAGACGTGGATGCCTGATAAAAGCCCGGCCATGACATGGTTAAGCCGCCCTTCCTTGCTGCCGCCGAAGAGGGGGCTAGACTGAAGCCCATGCTCAGGCGGTGGCTTTTTCTGCTGATTGTTCTGTTCGCGCCGGCGGCGCAGGCGGAGACCTATCCCAACCGGCCGATCCGGCTGTTTATCCCGCTCGCGGCGGCGAGCGCCGTCGACGTGGTGGCCCGCATCGTCGCCGACAAGATGAGCACGATCCTCGGGCAGAACCTCTACGTCGAGAACGAGCCGGGGGCGGCGGGCCTCATCGGCATGCGGGCGGGCGCCCGCGCCGAGCCCGACGGCTACACGGTGCTCGCGGTCAACGACAGCGTGATCACCATGCTGCCGAACGTGCGGTCGGACGCGGGCTACGATCCGTTCAGGGATTTCGTGCCGGTGACCCAGCTCGTCGGCATCCAGTGGGTGCTCGCCGTGAACCCCTCGCTGCCGGTGGAGAACGTGCGCGACCTCGTGGCGCTCGCGCGCGCCAACCCCGGCAGCATCAACTACGCCTCCGGCGGCTACGGCAGCCCGCAGCACATCGCCGCCGAAATGTTCGCGCGCGCGGTCAAGGCGGAGATGACGCACGTGCCCTATAAGGGTGTCACGCCGGCGGTCACCGACGTGGTCGCGGGCAACGCCCCGATCGTGTTCACCGCCTATTCCACGATCTCGCAGTTTCTCCCCGACCACCGCATTCGCGTGCTCGCGGCGTTGACGCCCGCGCGCCTCCCGCAGCTGCCGGACGTGCCGACGGTCGCCGAATCCGGCGTGCCCGGATTCAGCTTCGGCACCTGGGCGGCGTTGCTGGTGCCGGCGAAGACGCCGCCGGAGATCGTGGCCAAGCTCAATGCCGCCGCGGTCATGGCGCTGAACGATCCGGCGCTCCGGAAGAAGCTCACCGACCTCGGCTACGAGGTCGTCGGCAGCTCGCAGGAGGATTTCGCCGCCTTCATGCGCATGGAATACGAGCGCACCGGCGACCTCGTCCGCGCGGCGAATATTCATCTGGAGAATTGACGGGATATTTCCGCGGCCGAGGCCGGCTCGATCCGGCTTCTGCGCTCACTTGCGCTTCGGGTTGAACGCGTCGCACTCGATCTCGGCTTTCTCGAGCAGGATCAGCGCCGCGTCGAGGCCGTCGATCATTTGCTGCGTGATGTCGCTCATGCAGGCCGGCTGCTTGTACTGCATCGCGATGGCGGTGCTGGTGTTGGCGAAAATGTCCTCCTCGGGCGAGTGCTGCAGCGAATCGTAGATGTCCGAAAGCTTGCCCTTGTTGAGCGAGAGCTGCATGACCGAGTCCCGGAACACGTCCATCGCCGGCCGTTCGCTGATGTCGCCGTGCAGCGCCGTGCAGGCGCGGACGAATTTGTCGTAGGCGGTCCGCACCTCGGCGATCGCGAGCTGCAGCTCGCCGAGCTTGTCGTCGATGTGCTTGAGGTTTTCTTTGACCTTCGGGTCGACGTTCGGCAGGCAAAACACCGCGAGGCATTTCGGAATGAGCGCGAGCGTCTGGTCGGTGGAGCCCGGCGGCGCGCCTTCGCAGCTGTGGCTCGTCTGCGCCGCGGCCGGACCGGGCCCCGCGAAAGTGAGGAGCAGCGCCGCGGCGGGAAGATGCCTCGTGAGCGTCCCATTCAGGAAAATGCGCATGCGGGGCTTGCAGGTTTGCTGGAAGCTCTTTCGGGCAAAGATTGTAACAGGGTGGACGCCGTCGTGGGAACTCGGGCGCAAGCTCGCGGGTTATCCCGGCAAATGTCGAAGCCGCTTCCATTGCCGATCTGGGACCGTGGCCGCGCCGCGCTCGTCGAAGAGTGGATGGACGACAGTCCGCAAACCTACGCGAGCGAGCCGACGCACTCGCTCCAGCAGTGGATCCGCTCGCAGCCGCTCATCGACCGGCTGTACGCGGCCTTCGAGAACAGCCGCTTCAGCGCCCGCAAGATCGCGCCGTTCATCCGCGCGCACCGCATCGACATGAGCGAATTCGAGCCGGTGCAGTACCGCTCCTTCGCCGAGTTCTTCGACCGCCGGTTTCGTCCGGGCGCGCGCGCCTTTCCGAAGCGCGCGGGCGAAATGGGCGCCTTCGCGGAAGCGCGCTATTTCGGCTGGGAGACGCTCGCCGCCGGCCTGAAGTTTCCGGTCAAGGGCTATTCGCTCTCCGCCGCGCGCATTCTCGGCAGCGACGAGGACGCGCGGCCGTTCCTCGGCGGCCCGGTCCTGCTCGCGCGGCTTTCGCCGATGGATTACCACCACGCGCACTTTCCGGACGCGGGAATGATCCTCGACCAGCGCTGGATCGGCGGCCGCCTGTGGACCGTGAACTGGCACGCGCTGCAGAACAAGGACGACATCCTGTTCAAGAACGAGCGCCAGATCAGCGAGCTGGCGACCGTGAATTTCGGCCGTCTCGCCTTCGTCGAGATCGGCGCGCTCACCGTCGGACGCATCGTCGAGCTGCACGGCGACGACACGCCGTTCTCGCGCGGCAAGGAAAAATCGGTGTTCCGCTTCGGCGGCTCCGCCATCATCGTCTTCGGGGAGCCCGGCGCGTGGCGGCCGAGCGAGGACATCCTCGCCAACACGCAAAAAGGCATCGAAACCTTCGTGCGGCTCGGCGAGACGGTGGCGGCGCGGATCTAGTTTCGCTCACATCCGGAACTGCTCGAAGTGCGACAGCGGCTCGCAGCGCGAGTTCACGCCGCCGCCGCCGGAATTGCCGGAGACGGTGCAGACCTCGCCGCCGTCGATCGACACGACCTTGCCCACGTGCCGCGCGCCGCGCCAGATGGCGACGGCGCCGGGAACGGGACCCGTCGGCGTTCCCCATTTCCGCCAGCTCGCGACGAGATTGAATTCGGGGCCGGGGTCCTGGCCGACCTGCTGGCGCGCCCACCAGCCGCACCACGCGCGCGGCCGTCCGCCGGGACCGCCGGCATAGGCGGGCTTGGCGCCGCCGCCGAAGGCGTTGAAGACGCCCGCGTTGTTTCCGTTCGCGGCGGCGTAGACGAACGGATTGAAAAACGGGAATGCGGCGGGTTGCGTTTCCGCCGCGGCGGGATTTTGGCGAAGCTGTCTCCGATTTGTGGCGTGGACGGGATCGGCGAAAATTTCGATTGCGCAGAGGAGGATGATCGCAGGAATCTTGCGCGTACGCATTACACCTCGCTGTCCGTTACCCCGCAGCCACGCGGCAACGACCGAGCGCGCGCATGGTTCCGCGCGGGGAACGCGCGATCGACGGAATGTTTTCGCGCTCAGACCGCGACTTTGGCGAGAAACTTCTCGACTTCGTTCCGCATTTCGGAGGCCGCGACTTCCACCGATTCCGACGCGCTCACCACCTGCTCCGCCGACTTGCGGGTTTCGCTGGTCGCGCCCGCGACCTCGCTCAACACCGAGACGACGAGCCTGGTGCCGTCGGCGGCGCTCGCGACGTTTCTGGAAATGGCGCTGGTGGCGGCGCTCTGCTGCTGCACGGAAGCCGCCACGGCCGAGGTGTGATTTTCGATCTCGCCCATGCGATGCGTGATGCGGCCGATGGATTCCACCGCCAGCGTCGTCGAATTCTGCACTTCCTCGATCTGGCTCGATATGTCCTCGGTCGCCTTCGCGGTCTGCACGGCGAGCGATTTCACTTCGGAGGCGACGACGGCGAAGCCGCGGCCGGCCTCGCCGGCGCGCGCCGCCTCGATGGTAGCGTTCAGCGCCAGAAGATTGGTCTGGCCCGCGATGCTGCGGATGAGCGCGACCACGTCGCCGATCTTCCGCGCGAGCGCGGTGAGCGCGTCGATATCGCGGTTGGTCGTTTTCGCCTCGACGACGGCGGAGCGGACGACCGCGGCGGTCAGGCCGACGCGCTGCTCGATCTCGTTGATCGAATGCGAAAGCTCGTTCGAGGCGAGCGCCGTGCTCTCGACATTGGTCGAGGTTTCGTTCGAGGTTTCGACCGCGCGTTCGGCGCGCTGCGAGGTCTGTCCGGAGATGGTAAAGAGGTTCGCCGCGGTCGCGCGCATTTCGCCGGCGCGCCTGACCACGGTTTGCAACAGGTTTTCCGCGTGCTGGCGGAACTCGGATACCGCGCTTTCGACGAGCGCCCGGCGCGCTTCCTTGTGCTGCAGGCTCGCGCGCTGCTCCTCGACCTGCTTGCGTTCGGTGATGTCCTCGTGGGTGCCGATCCAGCCGCCGCCTTTCATCGGATGGTTCATCACGAGGCGGACGTGGCCGTCATGCGACTTCACCTCGTGCACGATGGTGCGGCCCTGGCGCACCTCTTGCAGAAACTCGCGGCGATATTGCTCGGGGTCGCGCGTGAACGTGCCCTTGGCCACGCGCCGCGCGAGCACTTCCGAGAGCGTGGTTCCGGCCTCCACATCGTGGGCGGCGAGGCCGTACATTTCGTAATATTGCTTGTTGCAGACAATCAGGCGTTCGGCGGCGTCGAACATGCAGAGGCCCTGCGCCATGCTGTCCAGCGCCATGCGCATGTCGGCGTTCTGGCGGCGCATGGACCAAACCAGAAAGAAGGCGGTCAGGGACATCGCGAATTGCGCGATGACCGCGGCGATCAGGAACACAAGAACGGTTTTGTGGACGGCGATTTCGCCGGGCCAGCTCCGGGCGACGAGGGCGAGCGCGCCGAGGCTTGCCGCGAACGCAACGAGCCCCACCAGCATGACCAGCCACCAGCCGCGCCGGATGGCGAATAGAAGTGTTCTGAGCATGCGTTCCGCCGTGCGAATTGGCGGAAACTAGCGGCCGAGCGTTCTATTGCGGTTAATTGCTGGTTAACGAATGCTTAATGGCAGGGCATTTTAGGCGCGTGCGACGTTTCGCCTGAGGAGCTTTCATGTCGCTTGAGTTGTTCGCAGCCTTTATTCTCTTCGCGGTCGTGATGCTGTTTACGCCGGGGCCGAACAACATCATGCTGATGACCTCGGGGCTGAATTTCGGCTTTTCCCGCACGCTGCCGCACATGCTCGGCGTTTCCATCGGCTTCGGGCTGATGGTGTTTGTGGTCGGCATCGGCTTGGGCGCGATCTTCAAGATTTTTCCCGTGCTCTATGCGGTGTTGAAGTATGCGGGGGCGGCGTATCTCCTCTATCTCGCCTGCGCGATCGGCACCTCGCGCAAGGTGGAGGAAGGCAGGAAAAAGAGCCGGCCGCTCACCTTCATCGAGGGTGCCGCGTTCCAGTGGATCAACGCCAAGGGCTGGATCATCGCGCTCGGCGCCATTACCACCTATGCCGCGCTCACGAGTTTTCCGCTGAACGTCATTCTCCTGTCGGCGATCTTCATCGTCCTTGGCACGGCCTCGAGCGCGACCTGGGCGGCCTTTGGCTCGGGCCTGCGCGGCTTCCTCAAGGCGCCTTCGCACGTACGCGCCTTCAACATCACCATGGCGCTTCTTCTCGTCGCCTCGCTTTACCCCGTGTTCGCGGAGGCGTGGCATTGATATTTCCCTCCCCTCGATGGGGAGGGTCGACGGCGAAGCCGTCGGGGTGGGGTGAGCATGACCCCCACCCCGGCGCTCGCTTTGCTCGCGCCGACCCTCCCCGCAAGGGGGAGGGAAAACAAGTGTCGGATGCCCCGCCTAAATAGATGTGCTAAAGGCTGCCGGCTTCAATCTCGAAAACGATAAGCAGGGGGCGTCGATGCGCGTTTATTACGACCGGGATGCCGATCTCAATCTGATCAAGGGCAAGAAGGTCGCGATCGTCGGTTACGGCAGCCAGGGGCACGCGCACGCGCTGAACCTGCGCGACTCCGGCGTCAAGGAAGTCGCGGTGGCGCTGCGCAAGGGCTCGGCCTCGGCGAAGAAGGCCGAAGGCGAGAAATTCAAGGTGATGGAAGTCGCCGACGCCGCCAAATGGGCCGACGTGATGATGATGCTCACGCCCGACGAATTGCAGGGCGATATCTACCGCGAGCATCTGCATCACAACATGAAGCAGGGCGCGGCGCTGATGTTCGCGCACGGCCTCAACATCCATTTCAATCTGATCGAGCCGCGCGCGGATCTCGACGTCCTCATGATCGCGCCGAAGGGGCCGGGCCACACCGTGCGCTCGGAGTATCTGCGCGGCGGCGGCGTGCCGTGCCTGTTGGCGATTTTTAGAGACGCTTCCGGCAACGCCCACGATCTCGGCCTCTCCTATGGCGCCGCGATCGGCGGCGGCCGCGCCGGCATCATCGAGACCACGTTCCGCGAGGAATGCGAGACCGATTTGTTCGGCGAGCAGGTGGTGCTCTGCGGCGGCCTCGTCGAGCTGATCAAGGCCGGCTACGAGACGCTGGTCGAAGCCGGCTACGCGCCGGAGATGGCTTATTTCGAATGCCTGCACGAGGTGAAGCTGATCGTCGACCTCATCTATGAAGGCGGCATCGCCAACATGAATTACTCGATCTCGAACACGGCCGAATACGGCGAATACATTTCGGGCCCGCGCGTGATCACCGCCGAGACGCGCGCCGAGATGAAGAAGATCCTCGACGACATCCAGTCCGGCCGCTTCACGCGGAACTGGATGCTCGAGAACAAGGTCAACCAGACCTCGTTCAAGGCGACGCGCGCCAAGCTCGCGCAACACCCGATCGAGCAGGTGGGCGAGAAGCTCCGGGCCATGATGCCGTGGATCAAGGCGAAGGCTTTGGTCGACAAGGCGAAGAATTGAGACGCGCGCGGGCCGGCCTCGTGATCGCCTTTTGCGCGGCGGTTTTACCCGCGCGCGCGGAAACCGCGTGCCAGGCGTATGGCGACGAATATCAAACCTGCGGCGACCGCAACACGCATGACATCGTCATGTGCGTCGGCAAGCTCTATGAAGGCTGGCAAAAACGCGTCGAGGCCGCCTACCAGAAGCTCCTCGGCATGGAGAAGGAGGCCGACCGCCTCAAATTTTTGAAGCTCTCGCAGGAAGCGTGGCTGAAATACCGCGACGTCAATTGCGACTGGTACGAGGCGGGCGAGGGAACGATCCACCGCATCTGGGGCAGCGAATGCATGCGCAGCATGACCGCCTGCCGCGCGCTCGAGTTGGAAGACGCGGGCGAAACGCATTGAAGAGGTGAGAGCATGAGATCCGTCGTCGTTACCGGTGCTTCCACCGGCATTGGCTATGCCACCGCGAAAACCTTGATCGCCACCGGCTTTCGCGCCTTCGGCAGCGTCCGCAACAAAGCCGACGCCGAGCGCGTGTCGAAGGAGCTGGGTCCGAATTTCACGCCGCTCATCTTCGACGTCACCGACGAGCAGGCGGTGAAGAACGCGGCGTCGCAGGTGCGGGCGGCGCTCAACGGCGAGACGCTCGCGGGGCTCGTCAACAACGCCGGCATCTCGGTGCCGGGGCCGGTGCTTGAGGTTCCAATCGCCGATTTCCGCCGCCAGCTCGAGATCAACGTCATCGGCCAGGTGATCGTGCTGCAGGCCTTCGCGCCGCTCCTCGGCGTCGACCCCTCGCTGAAAGGGCCGAAGGGACGGATCGTGATGATCTCGTCGGTGGCGGGCAAGCGCTCGCTGCCTTTCGCGGGGCCGTACGCGGCGTCGAAGCACGCGGTGGAGGGATTGTCCGAGAGCTTGCGGCGCGAACTCATGCTCTTCGGCATCGACGTGATCGTCATCGGCCCCGGCCCGATCAAGACCGCGATCTGGGAAAAAGGCGAAAAGGCCGACCTCGCCCGCTTCGGCAACACGCCCTATTTCGAGGCGCTGAAGAAAATGCGCGGCATGATGCAGGGCGCCGGCGCTTCGGGTTTGCCGGCGGAAGACGTCGGCCAGCTCGTCCTGCACGCGCTCACCGGGCGCAAGCCGTGGACGCGCTACACCATCACGCCGGGACACGCGACGCGCATGCTGATGTCGTTCCTGCCGAAGCGCGTGCAGGACCGGATGATCGCCAAGCGATTGGGCCTGCTGCCGAAGGAAAAACAGGCCGCGTCATGACGCGATCGCGGATCGTCTTCGTGGCGCTGCTGCTCTGGTGGCCGGCGCATGCGTTCGCGGGTCCGGCCGAGGACGCAAGCGCCGTGATCGATCGTTGGGCGGCCGCCGTCGGCGCGGGCAACGCGGACGCGGCCGTGAAGCTTTATACGCCCGACGCGTCCGTCTACGGCGTCGAGAGCGCGAAGCTCGTTCAGGGCAGCGACGCCATTCGCGAATATTTCAAGAGCGCGCCCGAAAGCGGCCATGCGATCAAGATCGCCGAGCGGCGGATGGCCGCGGTTTCCGACGCGGCCGTCGTCGGTGCCGGCGTCTACCGGTTCGATCTCGTCCAGAACGCCGACGCCGCGATCGGTGCGCTTCACCTTCGTCATCGTCAAGTGCGGGGCCGACTGGCTGATCGCCCACCAGCATTCATCGCCGCTGCCGCCGGCGCCGTATCAATAAAGAAAGTGTCAGTAGCATGGCGAAGCTCGTCTTTGGATTGAACCAGTCCCTGGACGGGTACGTCGACCATCAGGAACTTGGGCCTGATGCCGGACTCTTTCGTCACTTCATCGAGCACGTGCGCAGCGCGGCGGCCAGCGTGTACGGCCGCCGCATGTACGAGGTGATGCGGTATTGGGACGAAGACCATTCTGATTGGGACGCCGAGGAACGCGAATACGCGGCGGTGTGGCGCAGCCAACCGAAGTGGGTCGTGTCGCGTTCGTTGAAGTCCGTCGGCCCCAATGCCACACTTGTTGCGGATAACCTCGAGGCGGTGATACGCGGGCTGAAGGCCAAGCTCGTCGGCGAGATTGAAGTTGGCGGGCCAGACCTGGCGCGAAGCTTAGGCGACCTTGGTCTTATCGATGAGTATCGACTCTATTTGCGCCCCCGTCGTGCTTGGTCGCGGCAAGCCATTCTTCGGCGGCCCCCGGCCGCCGCTCCGCCTTGTGGCTAGCGATTTAGTCAGCGAGCGTACGATCAGGTTGACGTACGTTCCTGCCTAAAGAGGCGGGGTTCAATGCGTAAGTAAACCAAACTGGATCAAGGGAGGAGACACATGCAAAAGACCAAGTTCGCGGCTGCCGCCATGCTCGCAGCGGGCGCCGTCGCTGGGCTCGCTTCGAGTCCGGCTTCAGCCGAGGCGCTCAAGGTGAGCGTCACCGGCGTCGAAAGCGGCAAGATGATCCCGAGCAAATATTCGTTCTGCACGGCGGCGGTCGAAAACCACGTGAAAGCCGGCCCCGACATCAGCCCGGCGATTTCGTGGTCGAAGGGGCCGAGCGGCACCAAATCCTACGCCGTCATCCTCTATGACACCGACTCGCCGGCGGAGCAGCGCGAGAAAATGAACAAGGAAGGCATGGTGCTGGGCGCCGACGTTCCACGGCGGAAATTCTTCCACTGGGCGCTCGTCGACATTCCGGCGGACGTCACTTCGCTAAAGGAAGGCGCCGAATCCGGAGGCCGCGTCGCTCATGGCAAGCCGGCGACGCCCGCCGCGGCCGGCGTGCGCGGCCTCAACGATTTCACCAAGGTGCTCGCGGCCAACGACGCGATGAAGGGCCAGTATTACGGCTATGACGGGCCGTGCCCGCCGTGGAACGACGAGAACGTGCATCACTATCACTTCACGGTCTACGCGCTGAGCGTTCCCTCGCTCAATCTCGGCAAGGAGTTCGACGGCGCGGCGGCGATGGAAGCGGCCAAAGGCAAGGCGCTCGCCGAAGGCGAGCTGCTCGGCCTCTTCACTACCAATCCGTCGAAGGGCGCGAAGCCGGAATAAACGAACGCTTCGGCGCTCGCCGTAACATCTCACGCTGCATCGGGCGAAACTCGCCCGATGCAGGAGACGTATCGAATCGCGCGGGGCCGACCGGCTGATCGCCCACCCGCATTCATCGCCGCTGCCTCCGGCGCCGTATCAATAGACAAATTAGACGCGCTACAATTGCGGGAGGCCGCCCATGCCAAAGCGCAAGCCAGCGAAAGTGGACCGGCGGCAGGTTTTGCAGGGAGGCGCTATCGTTAGCGCCGCCGCATTGACGCCATCGCTTGCCGCCAAGGCGTTTAACGAGCCGAAGGTAACGCCCATGTCCCAGGATCTCTCCGCGGAGGAGGTTCAGCGCCTGCTGAAACTCGAGCCCAACGCCACCTGCGGCTTCGTGCGGGTGACGTTCCTCAGCAAGGAGTCGGTCGCGCCGGGCGGCTTGCCGCCGCCCTTCGCCGACGGCCGCCCGCTGGGCTCGGCGCTCTATTTTCTGGTGACGCCGGGCGCGCCGGTGCGGTTACACCGCATCCGCAACGACCAGCTCTATCATTATTATCTCGGCGATCCGCTTGAACTGTTCCTGCTGCATGCCGACGGCACGCATGAGCGGGTCGTCGTCGGGCCGGATCTCGGCAATGGCCAGCGCGTGCAGCTCCTGATCCCGGGCAACACCTTCCATACCGCGCGGCTTCTGCCGGGCGGCCGCTGGTTTCTGGGCGCGAGCACCGAGTGGCCCGGCGTGGTGCCGGCGAAAGATGTCGAAATCGGCAATCTCGACGAGCTGGCGGGCAAATATCCGGCGGTCGCGGCGGACCTGCGCGCGATCGCCGCGTCAGTGCAGCACGTGGCGCCGGCGAACGGAGGCCCGCGCTAGACCGGATGATCGTGAAGCAGCCGGGGTAGCGCGCGGCCGCTTCCGGGCGCGCTTATTTTCCGGAGCGAACGATCTCGCCCCACATCCAGCGCGCGATCGCTTCGGGCGATGAATCGCCGCCCTTGCCGTTGGCGCGCAAGTTCGCCGCCTGCATGAGCTTGACGTCGATCGCGCCGCTCAAGGGCTTCAGCGCCTCGACGAATTTCGCGTCACCCGCGCGGCCCGGCGCGAGCAGAAGGATCGCGTCATACGGCGGGATCACGTGCTTGGGATCGTCGAGGACGACGAGATCGAATTGCGCGAGGCGGCCTTCGCTGGTGTAGGCGGAGATCACGTCGACTTCGCCCGCGGCCGCGGCCGGATACATGAATTCCGGCTGCACCAGCATCTGCTTGCGAAAGGAAAGGCCGTAGGCATCGACGAGCGCCCTCCATTCGGGCCGCGCGAAAAATTCGTAGTCGCCGGCGATGGAAAGTCCCGGGGCGACGCGCGCTAGATCCGCGATCGAGCGGATGCCGAGGGATTCCGCGCGTTTGCGGCTCATCGCCAGCGCATAGGCGTTCTCGAAGCCGAGCGCGCCGAGCAAGTCGATGCGCCGCGCCACGAGCCATGTTTTCAGCTCAGCCAGCACTTCCTCGCGCGGCTTCGTGTCCGTGCGCTGCATCTGCGTCGTCCACAGCGTGCCGGAATAGTCGACGTAAACGTCGATGTCGCCGGCCTTCAGCGCATCGAAAATAATGGTCGAGCCGAGGCCGTCGCGGCGCCGGGTCGAAAGTCCCGCGGCTTGCAGCCGCTCCTCGATCAGCGCTTCCAGAATATATTGCTCGGTGAACGTTTTCGCGCCGACGATGTAGGTCGCGCGCGATGCCGCAAAGCCAGGCCCCAGCGCCGCCGCGACGATGAAAGCGATCCCCGCGGCGCCGAGCGCGATTTGTCCACGCTTGCGCGTGCTCACGCCGTTCTCCATGAGCGCGAGCAACTGGTCGACGGCGAGCGCGAGCACGGCGGCGGCAACGCAGCCGAACAAGACGAAAATCCAGTTCTGCGTCTGCAAGCCGGTGAAGATGTAATTGCCGAGGCTCGTCTGGCCGACGGGGGTGGCGAGCGTCGCGGTGCCGATCGTCCACACGGCGGACGTGCGGATGCCGGCCATGATTACGGGAAGCGCGAGCGGCAATTCCACCATCAGAAGCGCCTGCCGCCGCGTCATGCCGACGCCGAGCGCCGCCTCGTTCACCGCGGGGTCAATGCCGAGAATGCCGGTGACGGTATTGCGCACCACCGGCAGCATCGAATAGAGCGCGAGCGCCAGGACCGCGGGCAGGAATCCGAGGGCGGAAAAACTCGCGCCGAACGCTCTTCCGGTGAGCGCCGAGAGGCCGAGGAGCAGCGGATAAAAGAGCGCGAGCAGCGCGAGCCCGGGGATCGTCTGCACGATGCTCGAGAAGGCGAGCAGCGCATTGCGCAGCACCGGACGCCGGATCGAGAGGATCGCAAGCGGCAGGCTCACTGCGAGCCCGAGGAGAAGGGCGCTCACGCTCACCAGCACGTGGTTGCCGAGATAATCGGGAAGCCGCGCGAGCGCGTCGTCGATCCGCGGATCGAGGCTCATGCGCCGCCCTTGAGCAACGCGCCGAGCCGTTCGGCCTGGCGGCGCGGCGTCTCGATCAGTTCGCGCACATAGGCGTTCTTGGGCGAGATCATCAATTCGCGCGGCGTGCCTTCCTCGATCAGGCGGCCTTCATGGATGACCACGATGCGGTCGGCCAGCAGCACGGCTTCGGTGAGGTCGTGGGTGATCATCACGGTGGTGAGGCCGAGGCCGGCGTGCAAGGCGCGATAGTCGCGGCCGATCGCGTCGCGGTTCACCGCGTCGAGCGCGCCGAAGGGCTCGTCCATCAAGACGATCTTCGGCTCGGCCGCGAGCGCGCGCGCGACGCCCACGCGCTGCCGCTCGCCGCCGGAAAGTTCGGCCGGCAGGCGGTCGCGGTAGTGGGCGGGATCAAGCCGCACGAGGTTCAGCAATTCGTCGGCGCGCGCCGCGCGCTTATCCTTCTCCCAGCCGATCAGCCGCGGCGTGATCGCGATATTCTCGGCGACGGTCAGATGCGGGAAAAGGCCGATGCCCTGGAAGACGTAGCCGATGCGGCGCCGGAGCAGAGGCGGATCGGCAAGGCGCACGTCCGCGTTCTCGACGCGCACTTCCCCGCTCGAAGGCTCGGCGAGCCGGTTGACGAGGCGCAACAGCGTGGTTTTGCCCGAGCCGGAGGGACCGACGATGGCGAGAAATTCGCCCGCGCCGACGACGAGGCTCACATGTTCAAGGGCGTGGGCCTCGCCGTAGGTTTTCGAGACGTCGCTGAATTCGATGATCGGCGCGCGCGGCATGGCGCGCCCATGATTAGCACGGCGGCGGGTCCGCCTTCACGAAAAGTATTTGAACAGCGTGAAACCCGGCGCGAGCAGCGCGAAAGCCCAGGCGAAGGCCGAAACCCAGTTCGCGATCTGGAAGGGGATGAAGGGCATTTCGAACATGCCGGCGATCAACGGAATGACCGCGCGCACCGGCCCGAAAAACCGCCCCAAGAAGATCGACCAGGTGCCGAACCGCTTGAAGAACGCCTCGCCGCGCTCGATCATTTGCGGATAGCGCGAAAGCGGCCAGAGATGGTGCGCGGCGTTTTCCACCTTGAGGCCGATCCAGTAGGAGATCCAGTCGCCGAGCGCGGCGCCCACCGAAGCGCCGATCCACACGGGGATAAAGGAGATGTCGGTCACGCCGATGAGCGCGCCGACGCCGATCAGAGCCATGGTCGCGGGGATGAGCAACGAGATGATGGCGAAGGACTCGCCGAAAGCGAGCGCGCCCGCGATCAAAGGCGCCCAGGCCTGGTGCTCCTTCACGAAATCAAGGACCTGTTGGACAAGCTGTTCCAGGCTCATAGGAGCGGTACCGTTGCGGTGGTGAATGGAGCAAGGCGGCGGGGCGCGCCTTTGTGGGGCCTTCGGCTGTCGTATGCAACGATAAAAATCGCCGCGCCTTCTTTGGCTTTGCGCCGCGCGCCGCCGCCGCTAGTCTCCGCCGCCCGCCGATAAAGACCGAAAAAGAGGGGCGCGAGGGGAAGCCGAAACGTGCCGTTGCCGACGACCGATACCAATGCCGCGCCGAAGCAAGCGCCCGCTGTTCGCTTTGACGGCGTTGGCGTCTCCTACTTCTTCGAGGGCGGAAGCTATGCGGCGATCGAGGGCGTCAATCTTTCGGTTGCGGCGGGCGAGTTTCTGTCGATCGTCGGGCCGACCGGCTGCGGCAAGACCACGCTCCTGAATCTCACGGCGGGGTTGATCGCGCCCAGCGAAGGCCGGGTCGAAATTCTCGGCGCGCCGCTTGCGGACCTGAATGCAAGCGCGGGTTACCTGTTTCAGGCCGATGCGCTGTTTCCGTGGAAGACGGTACTCGAGAACGTCGCGATCGGGCTCGACGTCGCGGGCATTGCCCCGAACGAAGCGCGCGCGAAGGCGCGCGGCTGGCTTGCGCGCGTGGGCCTTGGCGCCTTCGCCGACCGCTATCCGCATATGCTGTCGGGCGGCCAGAAAAAGCGCGTCGCGCTTGCGCAGGTCTTGATCCGCGACCCGGAGATTCTTCTGATGGACGAGCCGTTCGGGCCGCTCGACGCGCAGACGCGCCAGATCATGGGCAATCTGTTGCTCAATCTGTGGCACGCCGAAAAGAAGGCGGTGTTGTTCGTCACCCACGATCTCGAGGAGGCGATCGCGCTCTCGGACCGGGTGGTGGTGATGTCGGCGGGGCCGAACGCGCGCATCATCGGCGACTGGAACATCTCCTTGCCGCGGCCGCGCGACACCATGGACGTGAAGCTCGCGCCCGCCTTCCACGAAATTCATCGCGAAATCTGGGTGCGGCTGAAGGAAGAAGTCGAAAAGACCTACGCGCAGACGGAAGCGGCCGCATGAGCCGCGCGAAGATCCTCGCCTTGCAGATCCTCGTCGCGGCGATCGTCCTCCTCGTTTGGCACATCTGTTCGACCTATCAATTCTTCGGCCGTTACCTGCTCGATCCCTTCTTCTTCTCGACGCCCGTCGACGTCGCGGCGCGCGTGTTCAAATGGTTCTACGAACGCACGATCTGGTGGCACCTTGCGGTCACCTTGACCGAAGCGCTCTTGGCCTTCGCGATCGGCTCGCTCGCGGGCGTCGGCATCGGCTTCTGGTTCGCGAGGAAGCCCGTCATCGCCGCCGTGTTCGACCCTTACGTGAAGATGATCAACGCGCTGCCGCGCGTGGTGTTGGCGCCGATCTTCACGCTGTGGCTGGGGCTCGGCATCTGGTCGAAGGTGGCGCTCGGGGTGACGCTCGTCTTCTTCATCGTCTTCTTCAACGTCTATCAGGGCGTGAAGGAAGTGAGCCCCGCGGTGCTCGCGAACGGACGAATGCTCGGCATGAGCGAACGCCAGTTGCTCCGCCACGTCTATTGGCCGTCGGCGCTCTCGTGGATGTTTTCGTCGCTGCACACCTCCGTCGGATTCGCCGTGGTCGGCGCGGTGGTCGGCGAATATCTCGGGGCGGCGGCCGGGCTCGGCTATCTCATCCAGCAGGCGGAAGGCGTCTTCGACGTCGCCGGCGTCTTCGCCGGCATGTTCGTGCTCGGCGTCTTCGTCGTTCTGATCGATGCGCTCGTGTCGCTCGTCGAGCGGCGCTTGCTCGTCTGGCAGCCGGTGGCGGCGGAGACGGGCCACTGAGGCGATCTTTGCGGCCTTGCGCGCGCTGGTCTAAGGTCGCCGCCAATAACGAAAATACGCCCGGGAGGACATGATGGTGCGCTTGCGCGTTCGGCGGCTCGTTCTATCGCTTGCGGTTCTTTCGCTGTTCGCCGGGGCCGCCTCGGCCGAAGGCGCAAAACCCAAGGTCACGATCGCGATCGGCGGCGCCGGCTGCCTCTGCTATCTCCCGACAGTGCTCGCGCGCGAGCTGGGCGAATTCGACAAGGCCGGAATCGAAGTCGAACTCGTCGACTTCAAGGGCGGCTCGCAGGCGCTCACGGCGGTGATCGGCGGCAGCGCCGACGTGGTATCGGGATACTACGATCACTGCGTGAATTTGGCCGCCAAGAACCAGGCGCTCACCGCCTTCGTGGTCTACGACCGCTATCCCGGCATGGTGCTCGGCGTCTCGCCGCAGCACGCGGGCGAAATCGGCTCGCTGAAGGAGCTTGCCGGCAAGAAAGTGGGCGTCTCCGCCCCCGGTTCGTCGACCGATTTCTTCCTCAAATATCTCCTCGCCAAGGCCGGAGTCGATCCCAACGCGGTGGCGGTGATCGGCGTCGGCCTCGGGCCCACCTCGGTCGCGGCCATGGAGCAGGGAACCGTCGATGCCGCGGTGATGCTCGACCCCACGCCGACGCTTCTATCGGGCAAGGCGCCGCTGAAAGTCCTCAGCGACACGCGCACGGCCAAGGACACGCTCGCGGTGTTCGGCGGCGAGTATCCGGGCGGCGCGCTCTACACCAAGAGCGGCTGGATCGCGGAGCATCCGAAGGAGACGCAGGCGCTCGCGAGCGCGATCGTCGCGACGCTCAAGTGGATTCACGCGCATTCGGCGGAAGAAGTGATGGCGAAAATGCCGGCCGATCTCGTCGGACCCAACAAGGAGCTTTATCTCGCCGCGTTGAAGAATACGATTCCGATGTATTCGGAGACGGGCGCGATGGACCCCAAGGGCGCCGAGGCCGTGCTCGCGGTGTTCAGCCAGTCTTCGCCGGACGTCGCCAACGCGAAGATCGATCTTTCGAAGACCTACACCAACAAATTCGTCGAACAGGCGAACGGAAAACCCACGCACTGACCGGCCCGGCGCCGGCGCGCCGCCGGCGTCCGGTTGATTCGGCATCAAACGCCCGGCGTCGGCGGCACGAGCGGGCGCTCGCGCGATTCAGTGGTGGACGGTGAGCGAGACAAGTCGCCGCGACGACAATCGCGGCGCGCTGCGGAGGCCCGTATTTCCGCCATTTCGCCCATCGCGGCGCGGAAATAGCGCCGTTTTCATTTCGCTATGCAGCACGAGCGCCGGATGCGCGTCTTGAAATAGCGCCGGGACTAGGACATTCGTCGAATCGTGTTGCGTCAACAAAGCCGTTGCAATGGGAGAACCGCACTATGGACGCACTGAAAGGGTTAAAGCATCTGATCGGCGCACTGACTGAAGTCGGTCTGATGCTCTTGGCATTGGCCATCGTCGCCGCACTGTTGGTCGGCGGAAACGTTCCGTTCTTCGGGCAGGTCGTCGGCAATATCACCGGCATGGTGAAAGACCTTGGCCAGAACGGTCTCGTCGGCTTGATCGCGCTCGGCCTGATCCTCTGGTTGTTCTCGAAGCGCCAGATGTCGTGAGCCGCGCGTGCTAATCTCGGACGAAGTTCGCTTCGTTCGCCGATTGACGCGATGAAACAATATCGGGTGGAAGGCCAAGCCTTCCACCCGTTCAATCCGGGGGTAGCCATGATCAGACATCTAGACAAAGCCAGGCGCTATCTGTGGACCATCATCGAGATCGCGTTTCTGGTCGTCCTCCTGAGCGTTCTCGCGCACCTCGTGCTCGGCCCCAACTCGGGAGGCTTCGTGCAAGGCGTCTACGACAATCTCGTCGCTTTCGGAAACGCCGTACCGGGCGCCACGCTCGTCGGCGTCGGCGCGCTGATGCTGCTGGTGTGGTACATCCAGCAGCGCTTCTACGTGGAAGAAGAAAAGAAGAAATAGCGCCGGCCGTTCCACCGATCTTCGAATGAGGGCGTCCCGGCGGGCGCCCTTTTACTTTGGGCCTCGCGCGCCCGCGATTTCCGCTCAAATGCTTGCAGGTATTGGGGTAATCTCGCCGCGCGCGGTTTCAATTCGCGGGGGCGTTATAAGCAAGCGGCCGGCCGACCATGAATATCCTCTCGATCCAATCGCACGTCGCCTATGGCCATGTGGGCAATGCCGCGGCGGTCTTTCCGTTGCAGCGGCTCGGGGTCGAGGTGTGGCCGATCCACACCGTGCAGTTCTCGAACCATACCGGCTACGGCGCCTGGCGCGGCGAGGTATTCGGCGCGCCGCTCATCCATGAGCTGGTGCAAGGGATCGAAGAGCGCGGCGTGCTTCCCACCTGTGACGGCGTCTTGTCCGGCTATATGGGCTCGGCCGAGATCGGCGAAGCGATCCTCGCGGCGGCCGTCCGCGTGAAGGCGGCAAATGGCAAGGCCCGCTATTGCTGCGATCCGGTGATCGGCGACGTGGGCCGCGGCGTGTTCGTGCGGCCCGGCATTCCCGCATTCATGCGCGCGCGCGCGCTGCCCGCGGCCGACATCGTGACGCCCAACCAGTTCGAGCTCGATTACCTGTCGGGAATGGCGAGCAGGACGATCGCCGAGGCGGTGCGCGCGTGCGACGCGCTGCATGCGATGGGCCCGAAGCAGGTGCTGGTGACGAGCCTGCACCTGGAAGACATGCCGCGCGATGCGATCGACATGCTCGCCTCCGGACCCGACGGCCGCTTCCGCGTCCGCACGCCGCTCCTCGATCTTTCCGTCAACGGCGCGGGGGATGCGATCGCCGCACTTTTCTTTTTTCATGCGCTTGCCGGCGGATCGACGGCGGAGGCGCTGTCGCGGGCGGCGTCCTCGATCTTCGGCGTTCTCGCCCGCACGCAGGAAGCCCGTGCGCGCGAAATTCTCCTGGTGGCGGCGCAGGAGGAATTCGTGCGGCCTTCGCGCGTCTTCAAGGCGGAAGCCGTCTCGTGAGCGAAGGCGGCATTCGCGTTGTCGCGGTCGAGCGGCTCGATTTGCGTTACGAGCCGCGCGCCTGGCCGTGGGCCGAGGAAAACCGGGCCCGCATCGACCGGCACTTCGCGAAAGCGCGCGCGGAACGTCCGGCGCTGTGGAACGGCCGCGTGCTCATCCTGCACCGCTTCGCGATCGAGGCGGCGACCTTCCGCGGCGCTTATCTCGAAACGGATTTCGCGAGCTTCCTCACCTGGCGCGACGAGGGTTTTGCCGACCCGTCGGTGAAGAACTGCTTTGCCGCCGGCGCGCTGCGCGCGGCCGACGGCGCCTTTCTCCTCGGCCGCATGGCGAAGCACACGGCCAATGCCGGCAAGATTTATTTTCCCGCCGGCACGCCCGATCCCTCCGACGTGCGGCCCGATGGCGCGGTCGATCTTGCGGCAAGCGTGCTGCGCGAATTGACCGAGGAAACCGGGATTTCAGCCGGTGAAATAGCGCCCGCTCCCGGCTGGCGCGCGGTGATCGCCGGCGCGCGCATCGCATTGATGCGGCCGCTGCGTTCGTCTGAACCCGCGGAAAAACTCGTCGCCCGCATCCGCGCCTTCATCGCGCGGGAAAAACAGGCCGAGCTTGAGGACATCGTGGTAATACGGAGCCCCGCGGATTTCCTGCCTGCGATGCCCGACTTCGTGCGCGCTTATCTCGAAAGCGAGTGGAACTCATGAATCGCGACAAGCTCATTAAACGCTACCGCGTCGGCGATCCGGAGAAATTCCGGCTCGGCGATTACGCGCCCGGCGACCGCGGCGGACTAGGGCTCGATAAATCAGGCGCGCAGGATTTGCTCGCGGGAGACATCGGCCGCCTCGCCGAATTGCAGGAAAAGCTCTATGCCCAGGACCGCTGGGCGGTGCTCGTGATCCTTCAGGCCATGGACGCCGCCGGCAAGGACAGCCTGATCAAGCACGTGATGACGGGGATCAATCCGCAGGGATGCCACGTCACCGCGTTCAAGGCGCCGAGCGCCGAGGAGCTCGACCACGATTTCCTGTGGCGCGCGGCGAAAGCGCTGCCCGAGCGCGGGCGCATCGGCATTTTCAACCGCTCGTATTACGAGGAAGTGCTGGTTGCGCGCGTCCACCGCGAGATCCTGGAAGGCGAAAAGCTGCCGAAGAGGCTCGTCAGCAACCGCATCTGGCAGGAGCGCTTCAAGGACATCCGCGCTTTCGAGCGCTATCTCGCCCATAACGGCATCGTCGTCCTCAAATTCTTCCTCTACGTGTCGAAGGAAGAACAGCGAAAGCGCTTTCTCGACCGGCTGGATGAACCCGCCAAGCGGTGGAAATTCTCCATGCACGATGTCGAAGAGCGCAAGCTGTGGGACCGCTACATGACCGCCTATGAAGAGATGATCCGCCACACCTCGACCCCCCATTCGCCGTGGCACGTGGTGCCGGCGGACCACAAATGGTTCACGCAGCTCGTGGTGGCGGCGGCGATCATCAAGGCGCTCGACCGGCTCGATCTCGAATATCCCGCGGTGAGGGGCGAAGCGCTGAAGGAAATGAAGGCCGTGCGCAAGGCGTTGCTCGCGGAGGCGCCTTCCAACGCGGAAAAGTTGCGCCTGGCGCTCGCCAGGAAACCGGGCGCGAAGCGCTAGAAAATCTTTGCTTCGGCCTCCTTACATTTTTTCTGAAGCGTGGCCTTGTCCGAAAACCGGCACCCGCTTTTCGGGGTCATGCCTCAGCGGTAGCCGTGCGAGGTGCGGATGCGCGCGAGTTGCCCGCGCGCGTCGGCGTCGCGGCCGGCGGCGCAGGCGGGCCGTGGACCGGCGGCGATCTCCTGATTGATGCGGTCGTAGACGCTCTGGCTGAGATAGCCGGTGGTCACGTCGCGATCGACGAGCGCCTCGTATTCGGCGATCGGCTTGGTGCAGCCGGGCGGCCCGGTGAGGGGGCTCCTTTGGGCGGCGGTGCCGGGGGTCGCCGCGACCGGCTCGGTGGGCGCGGGCGTATTGGTGCCTGCGCAAGCGCTAAGCAGCAACAGGCCGAGGACGGCCGATGGCACCCATAGAAGAGAGATCCGCATGCTGTTCCCCGCGAAAGCGATTGTAACAAGGTATCCTGAGAATACGGAAATCTCGATGGAATTCGGGCAAGGCTGCTGCCCTAAGCTCCCGCTTGCCCCCCAAGGCCGGTCCCGCTAGAACGGCGCAGCACCGCCGTCTTCACCTTCGATTAAATGTTCGGGCGAAGACTGGCGGCTGATTCGAGAGCCACGCGAACGCCGATGATCGAGATTCTTCAGGGCCGTTCTGCCGCCGCGCGCACGCAAGTGCTCGCGGGCCGCGCTCTCATTCTCGCTGGGCTTCTTCTCCTTCGCCGCCCCTGAGGGCCGGCCGGGCGCTTCGCGCCTTGGCGCTCAGGGGAACGAATGAATGAACCCCAGGGTGCCCGAGACGGGCGCAAAAGCGAGGAGAGGAACCATCCCATGACCGACAAGACGCACGAGCAAAGCGAACAGAATCGCGTGCTCATTTTCGACACGACGTTGCGCGACGGCGAGCAATGCCCCGGCGCTTCCATGACCCTCGAGGAAAAGCTCGAAGTCGCCGAGCTTCTCGACGAGATGGGTGTCGACATCATCGAGGCGGGCTTTCCGATCGCCTCGCAAGGCGACTTTGAATCGGTCGCCGCGATCGCCAAGCGCACCAAGAAAGCTATCATCGCCGGGCTTTCGCGCGCGGCGTTGAACGACATCGACCGCTGCGCCGAAGCGGTGAAGCACGCGAAGCGCCCGCGCATCCACACCTTCCTCGCCACCTCCCCCGTGCACATGAAGTGGAAGCTGCAGAAGAACGAGCAGGAAGTCCTCGAGATGGTGGTCGCGCAGGTGACGCGCGCGCGCAATCACGTCGAGGACGTCGAATGGTCGGCGGAGGACTCAACGCGCAGCGAGCACGATTTCCTCTGCCGCTGCATCGAGGCCGCGATCAAGGCCGGCGCCACCACGATCAATCTTCCCGACACGGTCGGCTACACCACGCCCGCCGAATACGCGGCGATGTTCAAGATGGTGCGCGAACGCGTGCCGAACGCGGACAAGGCGCGGTTTTCGGTCCATTGCCATAACGACCTCGGCATGGCGGTGGCGAACTCGCTCTCCGGCGTAGAGGGCGGCGCGCGGCAGATCGAGTGCACCATCAACGGCATCGGCGAGCGGGCGGGCAACGCCTCGCTCGAAGAGGTGGTGATGGCGATCCGCACGCGAAACGACGTGCTGCCCTACTGGACCGGCATCGATCCGACGATGCTCACGCGCGCGTCGAAGCTCGTCTCGGCGGTCACGTCGTTTCCGGTGCAGTACAACAAGGCGATCGTCGGCCGCAACGCCTTCGCGCACGAGTCGGGCATCCATCAGGACGGCATGCTCAAGCACACGCAGACCTACGAGATCATGAAGCCCGAGGACGTGGGCGTATCGAAGACCTCGCTCGTGATGGGCAAGCATTCGGGCCGCCACGCCTTCCGCGAGAAGCTGAAGGAGCTGGGCTACGAGCTCGGCGACAACGCGTTGCAGGACGCCTTCAACCGCTTCAAGGATCTCGCCGACAAGAAGAAGCACGTCTATGACGAGGACATCGTCGCGCTGGTCGACGACGAGATCGCGAAGGCGCACGACCGCGTCAAGATCGTGTCCTTGCAGGTGATCGCGGGCACGCTCGGCCCGCAATCGGCGACGCTTGTCCTCGATGTCGACGGCCGGCACCTCACCACGCAGTCCTCGGGCAACGGTCCGGTGGACGCGATCTTCAATGCGATCAAGCAGCTGGTGCCGCACAAGGCGAAGCTCGCGCTCTATCAGGTGCACGCGGTGACCGAGGGCACCGACGCGCAGGCCGAGGTCTCGGTGCGGCTGGAAGAGGACGGCAAGACGGTGACCGCACGAGGCGCCGACCCCGATACGCTCGTTGCTTCCGCCAAGGCCTACATCAACGCCTTAAACAAGCTCGCGCAGAAGCGGCAAAGCCTCAATCCGCAAACAGCCTATGGCTGAGCAGATTTAATGAAAAAGTCGGGGGCTTCGGCCCCCGATTGCTTTATGATGCCCGCGTAAGGGGCCTTGCCATGAAATCCGCGAAGATGATTGGCGCGACGATGCTGGCTGCGCTGGCGGCGGGCGCTCTTTTTCCCGCGGCAACGGCGGCGCAGGAGCCCAAAAGGATAAAAGGCCCGCCGGTCTATTGCTCGACGAAATACGACCCGGTCTGCGCCCGCACGGTGAAAGGCGTGCTTACGACCTTCACCAACGACTGCGCCGCGGGCCAGGCGGGCGCGGCGATCATTCTCAAAGGCGTCTGCGACAAGGTGAAGTGCCCGCCGGCGGAATTGACCGTGTGCGCGCGCAAGGACGGCAAGAACGCCAACTACACGAATTCCTGCATCGCCGAAAAAGCCGGCGCCGCGGTGATGCTGCGCGACAATTGCCCGTCGAGCTGCGCCGATGCGGGCCCCGCGGTCTGCGCGGTCGACGACAGCGGCGACCGCCTCGAGTTCAAGAACGCCTGTCAGGCGGTGCTTGCCGGCGCGCGTGTGCTGCATAACGGCAAGTGCGTGGCGAAGACGACCTGCACCCAGGGCGGCATCCGCGTCTGCGCGATCGGGGCGAACGGGCTGGAGACGCAGTTCGCGAACGAATGCCTCGCGGAGCTCGCCAATGCGAGCTGGCTGCGCAACGGCAAGTGCGAGCCCGGCATGCTGATGCGGCTGTTGCGGCGCTATCGCGGATAGGCGCGCTCAGCTGCCGTAATTCGCCTTCAGATATTCGAGGATCGCTTTCGCATCCTCGTCGCTGATCGGGGCGCCGAAAGGTCCGACCATCTTTTTCACCTCGGCCTCCCAGGTCGCCGCGTTCGGGAACGGCGAATTCATCTGGATGTAGTCGAGGCTGTGGCAGGCGTTGCAGTTGGCCTCCACCTTGTCGAGGCCGGCGCCGGGCTTGAGGTGAATATCCGGCTCGTCGGCGAAAGCGGCGCCAGCAAGGAGGGTCGCGGCGAGGGCGGCGAGAATTGTGCGCATCGTTTTCCTCCTCAGGCCGCGTTGAGCGTCAACGTCTGCACGACGTTGTGGTGATAGCCGGCGGGATTGAAGACGAGCTCGGTGACCTGCGTCTGGCCCTTCTTGTTGGTCGCCCGCACCGACACTTTATGCGCGCCGGCGGCGAGCGTCGGCGTCGTGAAGTCGAAGGCGCGGAAGGCGAAACGGCCGAGATCGCGCCCGAGATTGGCCTCGCGCCAGCTGGCGCCGCCGTCGGACGAGGCCTCGACCTTGGCGATGCCGTAGCCCGCGTCCCAGGCGAGCCCCGACAGCGTCACGGCCGTGCCCGCCTTTACTGGCGCGCCGTCGGTGTGGCTCGTAATCAGCGAGTTCACCACCATTTCGGTGATCGGCGTGTTCACGTCGCTCGATTGCGTCGCGAACACCTCGGTCGGGAATTTGTCGAGCGGAATGCGATAAGCGGATTTCATCCAGAAGCCGCCGAAGGGCGTTGTCACCGCGTTGATCGAGGTGACGTGCTTGACCCAATAGGTGGCGGTCCAGCCGGGGATGATGATGCGGGCGGGAAAGCCGTTGAAGTGCGGCAACGGCGCGCCGTTCATCTCGTAGGCGACCAGCGCGTTCTCGTCGATCGCCTTCGCCACCGGAATGCTTTTCACGAAGTCGGGCGTCTTCGGCACAATGGCGCCGTCGGCGCCGTCGAGGACGATCTCGACCGCCTCCTTCTTGAGGCCGACCTTGGCGATCACGTCCTTGAGGCGGGCGCCGCGCCAGCGCGCGCAACCCATGGCGCCATAGCCCCATTGCACGCCCGGCACATGCGGCGAAAAGAGGCCGCGGCGATTGCCCGAGCATTGGCACACGGCGACAATTTCCGCGGCGGGCATGCGCTTGAGATCGTCGAGCGTGAGTTCCGCGCTGCCGTTCGCGCCTTCGCCGCCGATTTTCAGCCGCCAGGTCTTGGCGTCGACCTCGGGAATGTCGGCGAGGTGATAGCGCACGAAGAAGGCGTCGTTGGGCGTGATCCCGTCACCGATCAGCGCCACCGGCGTCTCGTAATTCGGCGGGCGATAGGCGAGCTTGATCAGCGGCTTCTTGCCCGGCAGCGCGTCGAGCACCGCCTCCGCGCGCGTTCCCTCGGACAAGCCGCCGGGCAGCTTCAGCGCATCAGCCAAAGCTTTTGGAATTGCATAGCCGGAACCGGCAAGCACGGCGCCGGCCCCGGCGGCTTGCAGCACGCCGCGCCGTGAAATCGTCATGGACGCCTCCCATGGCCGCCGTTCTTGGACGGCTTACGGCCGTCGCGGCGATCCGAATGCATGCTTTACCGGGCTTCTGCGCCGGTCAACAAAAAATAGGCAGACGCGAACACAGCGATGCCGCAATGCGGCATATTGAATATGCAGTTCTTGGTTGCGTCTATCGTGACGGGTGCATCGTATTGGCAATCATGCTACGGCACGGGGGAAGGTACCGGAATACGCGCGCCGGCGGCGCCACCGGAAACAAAAACCGCGACGCGGACAACTGTACTCGCAGGGGAGGTGATCATGCGTAAATTGTTTCTCGCGGCGGCGCTTTGCGCCCTCGCATTCTCGCCCGTCACCGTATCGGCGGACAATCCGATCGTCATCAAATTCAGCCACGTGGTCGCGCCCGACACGCCCAAGGGCAAGGGCAGCGAGAAATTCAAGGAACTCGCGGAGAAATACACGAACGGCCGGGTGAAGGTCGAAGTCTATCACAACTCGACCCTCTACAAGGACAAGGAGGAGCTCGAGGCCTTGCAGCTCGGCGCGGTGCAGATGCTGGCGCCGTCGAATTCGAAGTTCGGCCCGATCGGGGTGAAGGAATTCGAAGTATTCGACCTTCCCTACATCCTCCCGGACGTAACCGCGCTCCGCAAGGTCACCAACGGTCCGCTCGGCAAGAAGCTGCTGACGCTGCTCGAGCCCAAGGGCATGATCGGGCTCGCCTATTGGGACAACGGCTTCAAGCAGATGAGCGCGAACAAGCCGTTGCGCACGCCCGCGGATTACCAGGGCCTCAAGTTCCGTATTCAATCCTCGAAGGTGCTGGAAGCGCAGTTCCGCGCGCTCGGCGCGGTGCCGCAGGTGATGGCCTTCTCGGAAGTCTACCAAGCGCTGCAGACCGGCGTCGTCGACGGCCAGGAGAACACGCCCTCGAACATGTACACGCAGAAAATGAACGAGGTGCAGAAGTACATCACCCACACCGATCACGGTTACATCGGCTATGTGGTGGTGGTGAACAAGCAGTTCTGGGACGGCCTGCCGGCCGACATCCGCGGCCAGCTTGAGAAGGCGATGAACGAAGCGACCGACTACACCAACGAGATCTCGCAGAAGGAAAACGCCGACGCCTTCGAGGCGATCAAGAAATCCGGCACCTCCACCATCCTCGAGCTCACCGCCGCCGAGAAGACCGCCATGCGCCAGGCCATGGAGCCTGTTTACAAGGAAATGGCGAGCCGGCTCGGGCAGGGCGTCATCGACGAATTCCTGAAAGAAACCGGCGGCGCCACGCACTGAAAGAACGGGCGGGCTTCCGATGAACACGGAGGCCCGCTCTTTCCATGTTCCTCCGCATCCTCGACCGGCTTGAAGAAATCCTGATCGCGGGCCTGATGGCCGCCGCGACGCTGGTTATTTTCATCTCCGTCGTGCATCGCTTCGGCATCGGATATCGCGTGCTCTATCCGTACCTGCACGACATCCACATTTCGTGGGCGCAGGAGCTCGCCATCTACATGCTGATCTGGATGGCGAAGTTCGGCGCCGCTTACGGCGTGCGCACCGGCATCCATGTCGGCGTCGATGTGCTGATCAATCACCTGAAGCCGGCAAGCCGCAAGCTCACGATCCTGTTCGGACTGTTCTGCGGCGCCTTGTTCACGGCGATCGTCGGCACCATGGGCGCGAAATTCGTGATCGGCCTTTACGGCACCGATCAGACGACGCCCGATCTCGAGATCCCGAGCTGGTTCGTCTACCTCTGCATTCCGCTCGGCTCGTATCTGATGTGCTTCCGCTTCCTGCAAGTGGCGTGGGTTTTCTGGAAGACCGACCAGTTGCCGCACCACGACCCCGGCCATGTCGAGGGGTTGCCCGAAGACGGCCACGACAAGACGCTCGTTGGAGATCACCTCCAATGAACGCGGCGCTTATTTTCGGGCTGTTGTTCGGCCTGATGCTGACCGGCATGCCGATCTCGATCTCGCTCGGCCTCACGGTGCTCGCGTTTCTTTTCACCATGACGACGGTACCGATCACGAGCGTCGGGCTCAAGCTTTTCACCGGCCTCGATAATTTCGGCATCATGGCGATTCCGTTCTTCATCCTCGCGGGCACGTTTCTCACGCGCGGCGGAGTGGCGCGGCGCATGATTCATTTCACGACCTCGCTCGTGAGCCATTGGCCGGGCGGCCTGGGGCTCGCGGGCGTCGCCTCCTGCGCGATGTTCGCGGCCATCGCGGGTTCCAGCGTCGCCACCGTCGTCGCCATCGGCTCGATCCTGATGCCGGCGATGGTCGAGCAGGGATTTCCCAAGCGCTTCGGCGCCGGCGTGATCTCGACCTCCGGCGCGCTCGGCATCCTGGTGCCGCCGTCGATCATTCTCGTTCTCTACGGCGTCTCCACCAACTCCTCGATCGGCGCCCTGTTCATGGCCGGAATCATGCCGGGCGTGATCCTCGCGGTGATGCTCGCGGTGGTGACCTGGTTCATCGCCTGGCGCAACGATTATCCGCGGCTGCCGCGCGCGAGCTGGAGCGAACGCTTCAAGGCGTTCCGCGAGGCGATCTGGGGCCTCATGCTCGTCGTGATCGTGCTCGGCGGAATTTACGGCGGCATCTTCACGCCGACGGAAGCGGCGGCCACCGCGGCGGTTTACGCCTTCTTCATCACCGTCTTCGTCTACAAGGAATTGAAGCTCACCGACGTGCCGAAGGTGTTGCTCAACGCCGCGAGCCTCAGCGCCATGCTTCTCTACATCATCACCAACGCGGTGCTGTTCTCGTTCCTGATGACGAGCGAGCAGATCCCGCAGGCGATGGCGGCGTGGATCGTCGACCGGCATCTCAGCCTGTGGATGTTCCTCCTGGTCGTGAACGTCATCCTGTTGATGGCGGGGAACGTCATGGACCCGTCATCGATCCTGTTGATCATGGCGCCGATTCTGTTCCCGCTCGCAACCCGGATCGGCGTCGATCCCATCCATCTCGGCGTTCTGATGGCGGTGAACATGGAAGTCGGGCTTTGCCATCCGCCGGTCGGCTTGAACCTTTACGTCGGCAGCGGCATCGCCAAGATGGGCATTTCCGAAATCACCATCGCCGTGTTGCCGTGGCTCGGCGCCATGCTCGTCTTCCTCGCGATGGTCACATATCTTCCGCAAATGTCGCTGTGGCTGCCGCACGCGCTCGGCATGCATTGAAAGCGCCGCGGATCGCGGGAACGTTCGCGACGTTCAATCGGCAGGCCTGTACTGACAGCCGCGCGGCCGCGTGCAACGATGCCCGGCGGTTTTGCTTCCATCACATCAAACCATCATCGACACGGAGGCTCTCATGAATCCGATTACGCTGACGCTCACGGTGGTCTTCGCGGCCGTGGGAGGACTTTTCTTCTCGGCCGGGTATTTCATCGTCGGGATCGCCTTCTTCGCGATCGCGCTGTTCATTTTCTGGGCGCTGAAAATGGCGAACGCCTGGGAGCGCTTCGTCGTGCTCCGCGTCGGCCATTTCAACGGCGTCAAAGGCCCCGGGCTTTTCTTCATCATTCCGATCATCGACAACGTGATCGCGGTGATCGACAACCGCATCCAGACCTCGCCCTTCAACGCCGAGCGGGCGCTGACCAAGGACACGGTGCCGGTCAACGTCGACGCGGTCATCTTCTGGTACGTGCATGACGCCGAGCGCGCGGCGCTCCGGATCACCAATTATCTGCAAGCGGTCGATCGCGTGGCGCAAACGACGCTGCGCGAGATCATCGGCACTTCGCTGCTGACGCAATTGCTCGCCGAGCGAAAGGAATCCGACGAGCGGCTGAAGGAAGAAATCGCCTCCAAGACCGCCGACTGGGGCATCTCCATCAGCTCCGTGGAGATCCGCGACGTGGCGATCCCCGACGCGCTGCAAGACGCGATGTCGCGCGAGGCGCAGGCTGAGCGCGAGAAACACGCGCGCGTCATTCTCGGCTCGGCCGAGGTGGAGATTGCCGCGAATTTCGTGCAGGCGGCGAACAACTATGCCGGCAATCCCGACGCGCTTCACCTGCGCGCGATGAACATCATCTACGAGACCACCAAGGAGCGCGGCGCCACCATTCTTATTCCGACCGGCATGGTCGACAGCCTCACTACCGGCCTCTCGACAATGCCGGGCCGCGTGGCGCCGAAGGCGCCGGGCAGCTGACGCGCGGGCGATGGCCCGGTCTCTTTATTCTTGGCGGCGCTTGGAATTGGCGCCGTCATGGCCTAGAAGTTGCCGCCCCGGGCTTCGGCGATCGGGCTTCCCGCGCGGAGGCCAGGTGCCGAAGTCCGGCATGTTGGTGCGGGCGCATAGCTCAGTTGGTAGAGCAGCTGACTCTTAATCAGCGGGTCGTAGGTTCGAGTCCTACTGCGCCCACCACTAGATCAAGGATCTTAGCGGCACAGCCGCCCTATCATTCCGACAAGCAATCGTTCGTCATTCCGACAAATTGGCACGCTTCGTTCTCATCGCGCGTCACGGCCATCCGGATCGATCAATATAAAGCAGGCGAGACCTGTGCGGTGGAAATCCAGCCGCACCCCGCCATATCCGCCGAGTGCAGTTCTGATCAGCCGCGTACCGAAGCCGTGATGCTGCGGACGCCTCACCTTCGGCCCGTCTTGCTCAATCCATACGATCGTGAGTTTGCGGGGGGCGTCCGGAATGTCTCGAATTTTCCACGCTATGCTGACGCGGCCGAGCGGCGAGCTGAGCGCGCCGTGCTTTTTTGCATTCGTGGCAAGCTCGTGAAAGACAAGGTGCAGCGCCAACGCCAAGGAAGGTTCAAGATCAAAATCGGGCCCGGTAGTTACGACTTGACCGGCGTTCCCGGCGTAAGGATGCACGGCCTGTTCAAGCAATTCGGCAAGTTTGGGCGCGTGGCGGTAGGAACTCGTTAGCTGGTAGTGGCGGTGAAGGGCGGAGAGCCGACCCAATAGCTTGGACCGGTAATCCCCGACGCTCGTCGATTCCGTCTGCCGGACCACCGCTTCGACCATCGCCAAAAGATTGCGAACGCGGTGATCGAACTCGCCCAGCAACAGGGACAGCCCGTTCTCGTTCACGTCGATTTTGCCAGTTCCGGCGGCAAGCATTGTTCTCTCCAACTGAATGCTTTTCGACATTGCTAATGCTGATAATCGGAGCAGACATAAATCCATCGCCAGCCGTTATAGGTCCAGCAGGAGTCATAGCCGTAGTCGAGATTGGGACCGCCAAAGCCATAGGCGACGAAATGATGGTGGTGGAAGTGGCCGTGCCCGTGATCGTGGCCGCGCCCCCAGGTTAAGTTGGCACGACCCTGAACATTCCCGCTCCAACCGTGAATGCGCTCGCCGATCATTGGCGTTGTGACCGTTCGGCCTACACCGCCTCCGGCATGATTCATTATCGTTACTCCTGTGCCGCCTCCATGCATGCTGCCAATGCCCCCGGCTCCAAAACCGCCGCCGTGCCAGCCGCCGCCGCCACCAAAACCGCCGCCGTGTCCGGCGCCGCCTCCGCCGTGCATAGCCATTGCCGGCGAGCTTAAGCAGAATGCCGCGACGATCCTTATTGCGATGAGTGTCGAGCGGATGAACATGCCCCTTCTGATGACGGTCTTTTTCATAGGATGCTCCTTCTCAGCGTAGAAACGTTCATGGACGGTATCGTACAATTAATATGAGAATTGTGTACTGCATTGTCCAGTAATTAATGATCACGAAGCGGTGAAACGCAGGCTGGAGTTCTAAGCACTTCGTCGTAGAAGCAGTGCGGCACCGCGGCCGCGGGCCGAGCGCGTGGGCTTCACCTTCAGCTCGATCCAGTTGCGAAGCTCGG